>NZ_JBBMQQ010000001.1:0-1101329 GCF_038900095.1 Hoeflea sp. AS16
CTTGCTCCGAACACGGAAATCGTCGTGTCGAGAGCGGAAGGCGGCAATCCTTCGGTTGTCATCTCCGAGCTCGACAATATCGACGATATCGACATCAACGGCATGGGCGGCACCGACAACATCATCATCTCGGGTGATTTTGCCGGAACCGATCTGGACCCGTCGACCATCACCATCGATGGTGGTGCGGCTGCGGATGTGGTTGATGCAACCGAACTGAGCAGCGACCACAAGGTCGTCTTCAATGGCGGCGCCGGCACCGACACGTTCATTGGTGCCAGGTCGGATGGCGCCGAGCTCATCCATGTCGAGACGGCGGCTGCCTACCAGGCACGTCTTGGCAGCTCGGCCGAAGCGCTCAACGCAGATACGGAATATGTTGTCTCCCGCTCGACGGATGGCGGAGCCACCTATTCGGTTGTCAGTGAACTGGACAATGTTGAAATCCTTGATATCGACGGCTCCGGTGGAGACGACGTCATCACGGTATCGAAGGCAACGGGCGGTCAGGACACCTATAGGGGCGGCAATGGTGCCGACACCCTGCGGATCGCGCTGACGCTTGATCAGGCGGCCAACGATGCATTGATCACAGCGATTGATGATTTGATTGCAGGCAGCACAACGACCGTGAACGCCGGTGGCTTCAACTTCACGGCCGAAGACTTCGAGACCATCGAGAAGGGTATTGCCGTCGGCGAGGTGTTCCTGCCGTTCGATACGGTCCTTGCTGCAAGTGCTGCAGCAAGCAACCACATCGATCTTGATGTCGAGTCTCATGCCGGCGGCGTGCCGACGGGCGACAATTACCTGGTGTTTGGCAAAGCCGGGCACAACACCCTTACCGGATCCGATGGAAATGACATTTTCGTCGGCAAGGGAGCCACGGATGACATGTTTGGCGGGGAAGGTGATGACACCTTCCTGGTTGGAACCGGAGGTGGCGTTGATATCTTCAATGGCGGCAACGGCACTGACCAGGTTCTGGCGGTAGAAGACAACGTCAATATCGGGATCGCAGGAACCTTCAACGGGGCCAATACGGTCGAGGAGATCAATGCCAACGGGTTCTCCGGCGTTGAAATTCATGGCAGCACTGGTGACGACGATCTTGATTTCACCAATACGACCCTGACCGGCATCGAGCGGATCTTTGGTGGTCACGGTGCTGATACCATCGTCGGGTCTGCCGGCGCCGACAATATCGACGGCAGCACCGGCAACGACATCCTTTCCGGTGGCCTTGGTGACGACATCATCACCGGTGGTTCCGGCGATGACACCATCATTTGGAATGCAGGCGATGGCCGTGACGTGGTGACCGGTGGTCTGGCATCAAACACCGACACGTTCGTCGCGAACGGTTCGGCTGCGGATGAAACCTTCTATGTCGAGACTGTGGCGGACTATAATGCCCGTCTCGGTGGAGCGGCTGAATCCCTTGCTCCGAACACGGAAATCGTCGTGTCGAGAGCGGAAGGCGGCAATCCTTCGGTTGTCATCTCCGAACTCGACAACATCGACGATATCGACATCAACGGGCTTGGCGGTACCGACAACTTCGTCATCTCCGGTGACTTTGCCGGAACCGACCTCGATCCGTCGACCATCACCATCAATGGCGGTGCGGATGCGGATGTGGTGGATGCGTCGGGCATCAGCAGCGGCCACCGTGTCGTGTTCAACGGCGGCGATGGCGATGATGTGTTCTATGCTGGATCCGGCAACGACACCTTCAACGGTGGCACGGGTAACGACCGGGTCGAACTCTCCGGCGACACCAATGACTATACGGTGACATACAATCCGGATGGGACCGTTACCTTCACGCACAAGACCACCGGAGCCGAAACGACGGTCACGGCAAGCGTGGAGAATGCCGGCTTCGAAACAGGCAGCGATGTCGCCATCGATCCGGTCCAGTTGATCAGTGGAGGTGTTGTTGTTGACAGCTATGCCACCATCGAGGCCGCGATTGCCGCTTCGGCAAGTGGCGACACGGTACGGATTGCGGCCGGCGAGTACACGCTTGCAGGACAGCTGAACATTGCACACTCGCTGACGATCATCGGTGCGGGTGAAGGCGATGTGACGATCAAGACTGCAAGCGCGAACTACGGCATTCACGTCACGGGTGACGATGTTCACATCAGCGACCTGACGCTGGACGCCTCGGCGACCACGTATTACGGCGTCAAGGTCGATCCGGGTTCGGGCGTTGAGGCGGACAATCTCACCGGCTTCCAGCTGGAAAATGTAACGGTTCAGGGTGCGGGGCGTTCGGAGATCGATCTGAACGGTGTCGACGATTCAAGCCTGACCAATGTGACGGCTGACGGCGTGGGTACCGCGGGCGTCGGTATCGCGCTGACGGACTCGACCGGCATCGAATTGACCGACATCACCACGACCGGAAACAACTGGGGTTCAATCGGCCTCTATTCGGCAGGCCGCGACTACGAGCCTGGCACCGGCGATGTGGCCTTCAAGGGCAGCTACACCCATGGTGAGGAAATCGGCGTCTATGCTGATGAAGAAGGTGTCACCTCGGTCGAGAACATCGACTTCAGCGCGATCTTCCCTGGCGGTGTCTATGCCGTCCAGAATGAAGCGCACCGGGATGGCAGCGATGGCCGTGGCGAGGACTTCACCTTCTTCTTCGGAAGCGAGGCGGATGCTGTTGCCTTCGCAATCACCCTTCAGGGTGGCGGTGCGAACACCGACTCGGTGATCACCGGTCCGCACGATCCGGTATCCGTTGATGCTGATCTGGGCACACCGCTCGCCAGCGGTTCAACCTTCATCGTGGCCGATGGCATGTCGATCCAGGAAGCGATCGAAAACGCATCGGACGGCGACACCATTCTTGTGAAGGCCGGCACCTACAATGAAAACCTGGTCATCGACAAGGCGGTGACGCTGATGTCAGCTGATGGTCCTGGTGCTGCCGTGATCGAGGGAACGCTTCTCGATGATCTGCACGTTCCGGCCGGAACGGGGCTCGACGAGTTCCTCGAGGCCAACCATCCTACAGGCTATTCGGCTGGCAACGGCATCGCAATCAACGCAAGCAATGTGACGCTGGACGGCTTCACGGTCACCGGCTACTCGGTCGGCGTTGCCCTTGGGTCTTCCACTGGCGTTTCGATCATCAACAACGTGTTCACCGACAATGTCGGCGGTATCCGCAAGGGAACGGGGTCGGATGTGACCAATGTCACCATCAACGGCAACACCTTCACCAACGGCCTTTACGGCATGAACATCTATGCCGCGTCGAACGAGAGCGGTGCGTTTGAGCGCGTGACGATGAACAACAATTCCTTCTCCGATCTTTCGGAAAAGGGAATGTACTTCGAGCAACTGTCGCATGCTGTCCTGACAGGCAATTCGTTCGACGGTGTCGGAAACTTTGGCCGGGTCTCGGATCCGTCGGCCAATAACCATGGCGAGTTCGGTCAGGCGATCGATATCAACCTGAAGTACGAAACCTACGAGGCTGTCAGCTTCGTCGATACGGTCATCACAAACTCGGGCCATTCCAACGGTGCGGGGGTGACCGGCGACTTCGGAGCAGCAATCGGCGTGAAAATCCGCGATGATGGTTCCTACAGTGGCAACCCGGGCTCGTTCAACGGCGCGATCGAGTTCCGCGGTGGCAGCATCGACGGCACCAGCACGGGCTTCCGTATCGGAGAACCCGGCAAGGACAACGACGGTCCGAATGTGCTGATCGACGGCGTGCTGATCGAGAATGCATCGGTAACCGATGTCGAGAATGCGACCGACCCGACAACCGGGGGCGTGACCACCATCAACATGGATCCGTTGCAAGGCACCTTCGACGGTTCAGCGTCCCAGGCGGAACTCGTCATCAATGGTTCGGACAATGATGACTTCATGTTCGGTGGCTCCGGCGACGACAGCCTGTTTGGCGGGCTCGGTGACGACATCCTCAATGGTGGCGCCGGTCACGATACCCTGACTGGCGGAGAGGGGGCGGATACCTTCGTCTTCGATGCAGACGCACTGAGCGGCGGCATTCAGGATCTGATCGCCGACTACGATATCGCCGAAGGCGATGTGGTGGATCTCTCGGCCCTGCTTGGCGACGAGACCGTCCCGAGCGACGGCGCCGGATATGTCCAGCTGAATGGGACCAGGACGATCCTGGGAGTGGACGCCGATGGCGGTGGAGCTTTTGTGGCAATTGCCGAATTCTCGACACCGCTGGGCACCGATGCGCTCAAGATCCTGGTTGATGATGACACGAACACGATCGTGACCATCTGATCCGGCATAAGCCGGCCCTGATCCGGAGCGGATCTGGGCCGGGCTTACGCAGCGGATTTCAAAATGCTACAGCGTCACGTCATGATTGATGTGGCGCTGTAGTGCTGTGGTACAGGTTGTTTCGGGGAAACGAGTGTTCGGGGTGTTGCTGTGACTAACGATGTGTCTGACAGGGCGGAAAATGCCGGACGGGGCTGGCTGAAGGGGGCGGTTCGCGCGCTGGCCCTGATGGCCTGTGCCGGTCTTGCCGGATGCCAGGCTTCAAGCCTGGGCGACGGCTTGCAGGCTTCGAAATCGAATGTTCCGGCGTTGAGCAGTTCGACCTATGGCAACGGGCAGGTGCTGGTCACCATGCTGCTGCCGACGGATGCGGCGCTGCGGAAGAAGGCCGCCGATATTGCCGACGGCGCCAAGCTGGCGCTGGACGACCTTGGCGCCGGGCAGCTCAGGATCGATTTCCAGGCGGGGAGCTCGACCTCCGGGCAGGCGGTGAGCAAGGTGAAGGCGGCAGCCGCTGCCGGAGCCAAGCTGATCATCGGGCCGGCGACGAACAAGGAAGTCACCCAGATCATTTCCGGCACCAGCCTTCCGCGGCCACCGATTCTGGCGCTGGTGCCGAACAACTCCGCCGGGGGCACGCATATCTGGCCGCTCTATGGCGATGCCATCGACAGCGCGCTCGAGGGCGTCGGCGTCGCGGTTGCGGCCAAGCAGAAGAACATCGTGGTGGTGCACGAGGCAGGCTTTCCCGCGGAAAACCTGTTGCGTCTGCGCGAAGGCATAAAGCTCAAGGGCGGCAACACCGTCGGCTTCGTGCCCTATCCGGCAAGCGGCATCAATCTGCGCGCCGCGTTTGCCAAGGGACAGGTGGTTTTCTCCAAGGCCAACACGATCGTGCTGCTGGGCGGCGGCAGGGCGATTGGCGAAGTGATCGACATCCTGGCGGCGGGCGAGTTCGGGCAGTCCATTGCCACGGCGATCGCTACCTCGCTGATACCCGAAGACATCTACAAGCGGCCATCGGCGCAGGGGCTGATGGTGGCGATTCCTTCAACCTCCGACGTTGACGTGATTGCCGAAAGGTTCAAGGCCAAATATGGCCGCAGCCCGAGCTACGATGCCGCGATCGGCTATGATTCGATTGCCATCGCCGCGGGGCTGGTGCGCTCGGGCGGGCCGGATGCGATCACGGTCGAAAACCTGACTTCGAGCCAGGGCTTCCGCGCCGCCACCGGACTGTTCCGGTTCCGGCCGGATGGCAGGATCGAGCGGCGGATGATCGTGCACCGCATCGAGAACGGCAGCCTGAAGGTGATCCAGGAAGAGGGCGAAGGGTTTTAAACCCCGCACCGGATCCTGCCGTTGCCGGCTTTCGGGCGGTCGGGGGCTTAGCGTCCGGGAGCTTGCCCTAAGGTTGCATCAGTCCGGCGATTGACCTTACTGCGTGATTGCGTCGAGTATCGCCGCAAACAGAATCAGGGCGGGACACAGAATGAGCATGGATCTGACCGACGGTGACGAAACGCGCGGACGCCGTGCGCTGACCTGGCTCTATCCGGTTCTGGTCGCCTTCGCGCTTGTGCTGGTCATCCTGCAGACGCTGCCGCTGGTGCTGCCGATCGGGCCGATGTACTGGGATGTTCTGGTTTATTACGATGCGATCGGCCGGATTGCACAAGGCCAATGGCCGGCGGTCGATTTCTTTGCGCCGGTCGGCCCGCTTGAGTATTTCCTGGCGGCTTTCTCCAACTTCTTGTTTCCGCAGGCGCAGCCGGTCTTGCTGACGCAGTGGATCTGGCTGCCGGTGACGGTGCCTGTGATGGCGCTGATCCTGTGGGATGTTGCCTCGCGCAGTGGCGGGCGTGCCGCTTTCTGGCTGCTGGTGCCGTGGATGCTGTTTACAGCGCTGCCCTACAATGTGGTGGATTTCTATCCCTATCCGGGGACCGATGCGTTCGGGATCTACAACAGGCACGGGGCGCAGCTGATGTATCTCGTCGCCGCAACCGTGCTGTTCGTGCGCGGGCCGGTGATACAGACGGTGCTGCTGAGTGTGCTGGTTCTGGCGCTGGCCTTCTGCAAGATCACTGCGTTCCTGGCCGCCGGCCCGGTCCTGCTGTTCGGTCTGGTGCTCGGGCGCATCCGGCTCGGGACCGCGATCACCACGGCACTGGTCTGTGTCGGTGTCACCGGTATCGCGGAGCTGACGACGGGGATGGTGGTGCCTTACGTGCAGGACATCATCGTGCTGGCGTCGCAGAACACCGGGGCACTGCTGCCGCGGTTCCTGACCGCGGCGTCGCTGCATTTCAACGTGTTCGGGGCCGGTGGCCTGCTGGCAATCGTTTTGCTTATTGCAACCCTTAGCGGCAACGCCGGTGCGAGGGCCCGGACCAGCGGAAGCGCAATCGCCCGGCTGATCGATGCAGACTGGTTCTGGGTCGGGCTGTTGCTGGTTTGCGGGCTGTTCTACGAGACGCAGAACACAGGTAGCCAAGCCTTCCTGCTTGTCTGGCCGGCGCTGCTGGCGATCTTGCTCAAACTGAAGACGGAGTATGGGCGCTACAAAACGGTGATCGTGGTGCTGATCGGCTTTACCGTGCTGCCCAATGTCAGCACGGTGCTGCACAAGGCGGCGCGGGCTATCGCCGTGGCGCCGGGATACATTCAGCTTGATGCGCCTGACCTGGGTCCGCTCGGGCGGGTGTCGGCCAAGGATGTTTTCGTCACGCGGGCAGAGCGCATCCGCCAGATCTACATCGATCGCCGCGAGACCTTCGAGGACATTGCCGCGCAAGGCATCCTGCCGTCTTTCCTGCTGTTCTCGGACCCGGACTACCAGTATCTGCTGCTGCAAGAGATGCAGGAGGCAGCGGAGGCGGTCAAGTCGCTGGAACTGAGAAGCAAGCGCCGGTTCGAGAGTGTCTTCAGTCTCGATTTCGCCAATCCGTTTCCGTATATTCTGAGAAGGAAGGGGGCCGAATTTGTATCCATCGGCGCCGATCCGAACAGGGCTGTTCCCGAGCTCGATCCGAAAACGCGCGATGCGGTGGCCCGGACCGATCTGGTGCTGGTGCCGACCTGTCCGGTGCACCATGCCAGGAACGTTCTGCTGGAGCATTATGCATCGGCTCTGACAGGGCATGAGCGGATCACGCTCACTCCCTGCTACGATGCCTTCATCCTTCCCCGCACCCAGTGAGCGGTGCGGGCTGCGGTTAAACCTGTGAAGAGGCAATTGCCATCTTGACGGTTACACACTGGCGCAGGACAGTGGGGGCCTGAAACCAATCCAAACGTCCGGAGTATGTGATGGTCATCGATCCGCCCTATCTGATTTTTCTTGGTGATGTGCCTGACGCGCTTGCGGCGAAGACCGGCCTGGGAATCGTCGACTGGCGTCCCGAGTGGTGCATCGGCCAGCTGCGCCTCGAAGGTTGCCAGGCGGATGCGAATATTCCCGATCTTTCGATCGAGGAGGCGGCAGCGCAGGGCGTGAAAACCATGGTGGTCGGCGCGGTCAATGCCGGCGGCGTGCTTCCCCAGCACTGGATCGCTTCGATTGTCGCAGCGCTTGATGCCGGTCTGAATGTGGCGACCGGGCTGCACACGCGGCTGGCCTCCATCCCCGAGATTGCACAAGCGGCAGCACGCAGCGGCGCAAAGCTGCATGACGTGCGGTTTTCGGACCAGCGGTTTGATACCGGCAAGGGGACGAAACGCCCCGGCCTGCGGTGCCTTACGGTCGGCACCGACTGTTCGGTGGGCAAGAAGTACACGGCGCTTGCCCTGGAACGCGAAATGCGGGAACGCGGAATGAAGGCGGATTTCCGCGCCACCGGGCAGACCGGTGTTTTCATTTCCGGCCGCGGTGCGGCGATTGATGCCGTGGCTGCGGATTTCATTTCCGGAGCGGTGGAATGGATCGCGCCGGCGGCAGAGCCTGATCATTGGGACCTGGTTGAAGGGCAGGGGTCTCTGTTTCATCCGAGCTTCGCCGGGGTGTCGCTCGGGCTGCTGCACGGGGCGCAAGCCGATGCCTTCGTGGTCTGCCACGAGCCGACCCGCACGACAATGCGCGGTGTCAAGCACGCCCTGCCGAGCATCCGCGAAGTGATCGACATGAACATTGCCTGCGGCCGGCTGACCAATCCGGACATCACATGCACGGGAATTGCGGTCAACACGCAGAAACTCGGAGAAGCCGAGGCCAAGTCGCTGCTTGCGGGGCTGGAGGCGGAATACGGCGTGCCTGCCACCGATCCTATCCGTTTCGGCGTGACCAGCCTGGTCGACCGGTTGGAAACGATCAGGGCAAAAGCATGAATACAGGCGAAAGTAGTACTTGCAACGGCGGCAAAGGCGAATAAGGTAAACGAGCGTTCATTTAATTGATGAGCGCTTCGGGATCAGGCGGCCAGAGGAGGGCGGCCGGTCCCCAAGCAAATACCACCGGCCTTGTCCGGTGCGAATGTGGCCACTGGGAACGGCCAATTGCATGGGGTGAGAGCCATGCGCCCGGACAAGGCGGCAAGCCGTCCGGACAGGGAGGAGAGTGGAGGAATGGAAGCCACAGGCGTGACCGCCGGCGGCAAGCCGGTTACGTTTCCGCAGTATTTGCTGCTGAACGCAAAGCGTTTTTCAGCGCGACCTGCGATGCGCATCAAGGACTACGGTATATGGCAGACTTGGACCTGGTCCGAGCAGCGTGACGAGATTCGCGATTTCGCACTTGGCCTGAAGGCCATGGGGCTGGTCGAGGGCGACCGCATCGCGATTGTCGGTTCCAACCGGCCGCGGCTTTACTGGGCGTTCTGCGCGGCGCAGTCGCTCAAGGCCATCCCGGTGCCTGTCTACGCGGACTCCGTTGCCGAAGAAATGGCCTATGTGCTGCATCACGCGGGTGTCCGGTTCGCCGTCGTCCAGGATCAGGAGCAGGTCGACAAGATCCAGTCGGTCAGTTCCGACATTCCGCAGTTGACCGACATCATCTTCGACGAGCCGCGGGGCCTGCGCGACTACGAGCGGGACCACCTGCATGACTTTGCCGATGTGCAGGAGAAGGGCCGCGAACTGGCAGCCGCCAATCCTTCGGCGATTTCCGACTGGGAGGCCGGGATCTGGGCATCCGATGGCAGCGAGATTTCGGCGATCCTGTACACGTCCGGCACCACCGGCCGTTCGAAGGGCGTGATGCTGACCGCCGCGGCGTCGGTGAAGGCTGCGGAAGACACCGCCAAGTTCGATAACATGACAGAGCAGGACGAGGTGCTTGCCTACCTGCCGCTGGCCTGGGTCGGCGATCATTATCTCAATTACGCACAAGGCTATGCGGTCGGGTTGTGCATGAGCTGTCCGGAAAGCCCGGACACGGTTGCGCAGAACCTGCGCGAGATCGGGCCAACCTTCTACTTTGCTCCGCCACGGGTGTTCGAGGGATTGCTGACCAGCGTGATGATCCGGATGGAAGACGCCAGCTCGTGGAAGAAATGGCTGTTCGATCACTATCTCAGTGTCGCCAAGGCCTATGGCGAGAAAATCCTGGAAGGCCGGCCGGTGCCGCTTTCGGGCCGGATTTCCTACTGGATCGGCGACAAGCTGATCTACGGGCCGCTGCGCAACGTGCTCGGCTTCACCCGGATCCGCACGGCCTATACCGCCGGTGAGGCGATCGGGCCGGACCTGTTCTCGTTCTTCCGTTCGCTGGGGATCAATCTCAAGCAACTCTACGGCCAGACCGAAGCTTTCCTCTATGTTACCGCCCAGAAGGATGGCGAAGTGCGCCCCGACACGGTGGGACCCGCGGCTCCGGACGTTGAGATCCGCATCGCTGAAAACGGCGAGGTCCAGTTCAAGTCTCCGGGCATGTTCGCCGGCTATTACGGCGACGAGGAGAAGACCAGGGAAGCGATGACACCGGATGGCTGGGTGATGACCGGTGACGCCGGCATCTTCGATGCCCAGGGGCACCTCAAGATCATCGACCGGGCCAAGGATGTCGGCAAGCTGACAACCGGTGCGCTCTATGCACCGAAATACATCGAGAACAAGCTCAAGTTTTTCCCCAACATCAAGGAGGCTGTGGCCTTCGGTGACGGACGGGATTTTGTCGCGGTGTTTCTCAACATCGACCTGACGGCGGTCGGCAACTGGGCCGAACGCAACAACATCTCCTACGGGTCCTACCAGGAACTGGCGGGGCTGCCTCAGGTCTACGAGATGATGACCAATCACATCAACCAGGTGAACCGCGATCTTGCTGCCGAGCCGATGATGGCAGGCGCGCAGATCAAGCGTTTCCTGGTGCTGCACAAGGAGCTCGATGCCGACGACGGAGAGCTGACCCGGACCCAGAAGGTGCGGCGCAGCTTCCTGGCGGAACGCTACGGCCCGCTGATCGAAGCGCTCTATAACGGGGCGGCAGAGCAGTACATTGAAACCGAAATGACATTCGAGGATGGCCGCAAGGGTGTGATCCGCGCCACGGTGAAGGTGGCGGACGCGGAAGTGCACCCGGTGTCGAACGCAATGCCGGAGGCAGCCGAATGAACGCACGGGTCCAACATGTCGAGCTTCACGCCGAGGATGACGGTCTCGATCCCGGCGACGTGATGCTGAAGGTGGAAAACGTGTCGCTGTCGTTTGGCGGCGTGAAGGCGATTTCCGACATTTCCTTCGATATCCGCAAGGGCGAAATCCGCGCCATCATCGGCCCGAACGGCGCCGGCAAGACTTCGATGCTGAATGTCATCAACGGCTTTTATCATCCGCAGGAAGGCGTGATCACGTTTCGCGGCCAGGCCCGGTCGCGGATGCAGCCCTATGAAGCTGCCGCCTCGGGCATTGCCCGGACGTTCCAGAACGTGGCGCTGTTCAAGGGCATGTCGACGCTCGACAACATCATGTCGGGGCGGACGCTGAAGATGCACAAGAACTTCTTCTGGCAGGTGCTCAATGTCGGGCCGGCGCGCAACGAGGAAATCGAGCACCGGCTCAAGGTCGAGGAGATCATCGATTTCCTCGAGATCCAGCATATCCGCAAGACCCCGGTGGGCAAGCTGCCCTACGGTCTGCAGAAGCGGGTCGAACTGGGCCGGGCGCTGGCCATGGAGCCGGACCTGTTGCTGCTCGATGAGCCGATGGCGGGCATGAACCTTGAGGAAAAAGAGGACATGAGCCGGTTCATTCTGGATGTGAACAACCAGATGGGCACGACCATCGCGCTGATCGAGCATGACATGGGCGTGGTGATGGATATTTCCGACCGGGTGGTGGTGCTTGATTACGGGCGCAAGATCGGCGACGGACCGCCGGAGGAAGTGAAGAACAACCAGGACGTCATCGACGCCTATCTGGGAGTGTCGCACTGATGGACTTTCTCTATTCAATTCTTGTCGACCCGTTCGTGCAGATGGTGGAGCTGCCCGACTTCTTCCTGCAGGTGCTGTGGGAAGGCTTTGTCGCGGGTGTTCTCTACGCCCTGATCGCACTTGGCTTCGTGCTGATCTTCAAGGCTTCGGGCGTGTTCAACTTCGCGCAGGGGATCATGGTGGTGTTTGCCGGGCTGACGCTGGTCGGCCTGCACGAGAAGGGTGTTCCGGCCTACCTGGCGCTGATCCTGACCATCGGCGTGATGGGAATCCTTGCACTGGCGGTGGAGCGGTTCGTGATGCGGCCGCTGGTCAACCAGCCGGATATCATCCTGCTGATGTCGACCATCGGCCTGACCTATTTCCTGGTCGGCTTCGGCGAGTTTGTCTTTGGCGGCGAACCCAAGCAGATGATTACCGAGGAACTGGGCCTTCCAACCGGATCGACAGCGTTCGAGATCGGCGATGGCGGGCTGCTGATCCTGCAGCATATCGATATCGCGGCGGCGGTGATTGCGCTGATCATGGTGGGCGCGCTGGCGCTGTTCTTCAACAAGACCCGGATCGGCCGGGCGCTGCGCGCGGTGGCCGACGACCACCAGGCGGCCTTGTCGGTGGGCATTTCGCTCAACCAGATCTGGGCCATCGTCTGGTTTGCCGCCGGTATCGTGGCGCTGACCACGGGGATCATGTGGGGCGCGCGCTCCGACGTGTCCTTCGCGCTCGAGATCATCGCCTTCAAGGCCCTGCCGGTGCTGATCCTTGGCGGCTTCACGTCGATCCCGGGCGCCATCGTTGGCGGGCTGATCATCGGTATCGGTGAAAAGGTAGGTGAAATCTACTGGGGCCCGCTGGTGGGCGGCGGTATCGAAAGCTGGCTTGCCTACATGATCGCGCTGATCTTCCTGCTGTTCAGGCCACAGGGCCTGTTTGGCGAACGAATTATCGAAAGGGTGTAAGCGATGCACAAGAGCAGACTTTCAGCCATCGTCGTCGACTGTCACACCGATCATATCGAGCAGGCGGCCGGGTTCTGGTCGCAACTGCTGGGACAGCCCTCGCATGTCGATGATGACGGCCACCGGGCCACCATCCTGGCCGCGGACAAGGGGGTGTCGCTGGTGATCGAGGCGGTTCACGATGAGGCGCGCATCCATTTCGACATCGAGACCGACGATCTTACCGCCGAAATACACCGCATCGAACAACTCGGTGGCCGCAAGGTCAGCGTGGTTGATCATTCGGTGATCATGGAAGCGCCGACCGGGCATCGGTTTCGTCTGACCGGCCCACACTCTCACGTGCTGCCGTCGAGCGGGAATGTCTGGGGAGACGAGTAATGCTGTACCGCGAATCTGGCCAGTACAAGACCAGTTACATTGCCGACCAGGCGATCTTTCCGATCAGGGAAGACCGGATCGGAATGGCCATCATCGGCTTGATCGCGCTGGTGATTCCGTTTGTGGCGAGCGACTTCTTTCTCAACGCCATCATGACGCCATTCCTGATCCTGGCGCTGGCCGCGATCGGTCTGAACATCCTGACCGGTTATGCCGGGCAGTTGTCGCTGGGTACAGGCGCCTTCATGGGTGTGGGCGCCTATAGCTGCTACAAGCTGACGTCGATCTTTCCAGAGACCAACATCATTATTCTGGTGCTGCTTTCGGGGCTGTTCTCCGCAGGCATCGGCGTGCTCTTCGGTCTGCCTTCGCTCAGGATCAAGGGGTTGTACCTCGCTGTGACGACGCTTGCGGCGCAGTTCTTTCTCGAATGGTGCTTCATCCGTATTCCGTGGCTCTACAACTACAACGCATCGGGCGCGATCGAAGTGCCGGAGCGGCGCGGCTTCGGAGATATCATCCTGACCGGCCCGTCGGCTTCACCGATGACCCAGTATTTCATCGTTCTGGGCATCGTCGTGGTGGTGACGCTTGCGGTGAAGAACATCGTGCGCGGCCGCATCGGCCGGCAGTGGATGATGATCCGCGACATGGACATCGCGGCCGAACTGATGGGCGTGCGGCCGTTGACGGCCAAGCTCTCGGCCTTTGCCGTGTCGTCCTATCTGTGCGGCGTCGCAGGGGCGATGTTCATCTTCTTCTATCTCGGTGCTGCCGAGCCGTCGGCGTTTTCCATCACCCTGTCATTCCAGATCCTGTTCATGGTCATTCTGGGCGGGCTTGGAAGTCTTGTCGGCTCGTTCTTCGGGGCTGCCTTCATCTGGGGCTTGCCGATCGTGTTGCGCGCCGGATTGCCCGCAATCGGCATCGGCATCGGCGCCGAGACCGTGTTTCACATCGCGACCATGATCGTGGGCGCTTTGATCATCTTTTTTCTCATTGTCGAACCGCACGGGCTGGCAAGGCTCTGGTCGCTCGGCAAGGAGAAACTGCGCGTCTGGCCGTTCCCTTACGGCTGACCAACTGGTGCTTCCCGGCGTGTCTGAGGAGACAGTCCGGGGAGGTTCCATAAACGACATTGTCCGGGCATGGGACCCGTCCGGACCAGACATGTCGGGAGGAATGGGGTCCCCGGACTGGCGCGGAAATCGCGCCTAATGGGAGGAATACAATGCGACTGAAATGTCTGATTGCCGGAACCGTTTTGGCCGGCACCATGGCGGGCGCAGCGCTGCCGGCCTTTGCCGCCGACGAGCTGCATGTGCCGCTGTTCAGCTACCGCACCGGCCCCTATGCCGGCTCGGGCATCCCGATTGCCAATGGCATGCACGACTACCTGACCATGCTCAACGAGCGTGACGGTGGCATCAACGGTGTCAAGATCCGGATTACCGAATGCGAAACAGGCTATGACACCCAGAAGGGTGTGGAATGCTACGAGCAGGTCAAGGGTGACGGCGCCCTGGTCATCAGCCCCTATTCGACCGGCATTACGCTGCAGGTGATCCCGAAGGCTTCGGTCGACAAGATCCCGGTTCTGTCAATGGCCTATGGTCTTTCGGCTGCGGCCGAAGGCAACACCTTCCCGTGGGTGTTCAACCCGCCGGACACATACTGGGACGGCGCATCTGCGATCGTCACCGATATCGCCCGTCGTGAAGGCGGTGCGGAAAACCTCAAGGGCAAGAAGATCGGTTACATCTTCCTTGATGCCGGTTATGGCCGCGAAGCCATTCCGTTGCTTGAGCAGATGTCCAGCGACATGGGCTTCGAGCTGTTGCAGTACCCGGTTGCCGGCAAGGAAATGCAGAACCAGTCGTCGCAGTGGCTCAATATCCGCCGCGACCGGCCCGACTACATGATCATGTGGGGCTGGGGCGCAATGAGCCCGACAGCCGTGAAGGAAGCCACCAAGATCCGCTATCCGATGGACAAGTTCTACGGTGTGTGGTGGTCCGGCGGCAATGACGATGCGGCTGCTGGCGGCGAAGCTGCCAAGGGTTACCGCACCCTCAACTTCCACGGTGTCGGATCCGACTATGGCGCGATCCAGGATATCAAGAAGTATGTTGTCGATGCGGGCAAGAGCGAAGTCGATCCGGCGAAATTTGCCGACAACCTCTACAACCGCGGTGTCTACAACTCGATGCTGATTGTCGAAGGTATCCGCAAGGCGCAGGAAATGACGGGCAAGACCGTGATTGATGCGGTCGACATGCGCGCCGGTCTTGAAAACCTCGACATCACCGAGGAACGCCTCAAGGAAATGGGCATGGAAGGCTTCGCACTGCCGATGAAGCTGTCTTGCGAAGACCATTCCGGTCACCACAAGGTCTATGTGGTCGAATGGGACGGCAAGGACTGGAAGAAGTCCGGCGAGTGGTTCTCCCCGGACGTCGAGATGGTCAAGCCACTGCTGAAGAAGGCCGCAGAAGAATATGCCGCGAGCAACGCGCCATGGCCTGAGCGGACTGAAGCTTGCGCTCAGTAATGCTCTGACGAACAACCGCCGCGCGGGACATGGTTGTCGCGCGCGGCGGGCAACCGCCTCTGCCACTAATTCCTGACCGGAGAGGGTCCATGACGATGTCCACTTCCGTATCAACCGATGCGACCGCACAGCCCAATATCCTGGCCGTGAACAATATCGAAGTGATCTATGATCACGTGATCCTTGTGCTCAAGGGTGTGTCGCTGGTGGTGCCGGAAGGCGGAATCGTGGCCCTGCTTGGTGCCAACGGCGCCGGCAAATCCACGACACTTAAGGCGATTTCCAACCTGCTGCGCTCCGAGCGCGGCGAGGTGACGAAGGGATCGATCGAGTTTGAAGGCCAGCGGGTCGAGGCGCAAACGGCCAATGAGCTTGTGCGCCGCGGCTGTATCCAGGTGATGGAAGGCCGGCATTGCTTCGGGCACCTGACGGTCGAGGAAAACCTGCTCACCGGTGCATTCACGCGGCGTGACGGAAACGCGGCGATCAAGCGCGACATCGAGATGGTCTATGACTATTTCCCGCGACTGAGGGAACGCCGGACCAGCCAGGCTGGCTACACATCCGGCGGCGAGCAGCAGATGACGGCGATCGGCCGGGCGCTGATGAGCCGTCCGAAGATGATCCTGCTCGACGAGCCGTCGATGGGGCTGGCGCCGCAGCTGCAGGAAGAAATCTTCGAGATCATCAAGAAGCTCAACGACCAGCAGGGCGTGTCCTTTCTGCTGGCCGAGCAGAACACCAATATCGCGCTGCGCTACGCGACCTATGGCTACATTCTCGAATCCGGACGCATCGTCATGGACGGGGTCGCCAAGGACCTGCGCGAGAACGAGGACGTCAAGGAATTCTATCTTGGCGTCGGCGGCGAGGGCCGCCGCTCGTTCAAGAACGTCAAGCACTACAAGCGGCGCAAGCGCTGGCTGGCCTGAGCGCGGACGACCACCCCTGGCCGCGGCGGCGGGGTGGCCGCTTTCGCAGAGGATGTCATCGGGGGCTTGCGGAAACATCCGGAAGACGATAAAATAAACGAACGTTCATTTAATTGTGTGAGCCATGGCGCGACGGGCGGGATCAAACGGGGCGGAAACAGCAGAGAAGCTGCGCAATGCGGCGCTCGAGCTGTTTGCGCGTTCCGGCTACGCCGCGGTTTCGATGCGGGCGATCGCGGCGGAAACCGGGGTGCAGGCCGGGGCCATCTACAATCATTTCCCGACCAAGCAGGATTTGCTCAACGACCTGCTCCATGTTCACATGGAAACGCTTCTGAAGTCGTGGGAAGAGGCGGAGCAGCCCGGGCTTGCCCCGCCTGAGGCGCTTGAGCTTTTTGTCCGGTTTCACATCCGCTACCACTTGGCCAAGTCGCGTGAGGTGTTCATCTCCTACATGGAGCTGCGCAGTCTCGAGGGCGAGAATTTCAGCGCCATCGAAGCGCTGCGGCGCAAATATGAAAGCTTCCCGCGCGCCATTCTGGAGCGTGGGGCAGGCGACGGTTCATTCGATATCATCGACCCGCAGGTCACCACCATGGCGATCATCGCCATGCTCAACGGCATGACCACCTGGTACCGCGACAACGGGCGCTTGTCGCTCGATGAAATCGAGGCGATCTATGTTCGTCTGGTGGCGCGGCTGGTGGGACAGAAGAAGGAAGACTGAAATGTTCACGGCAAGCATGAATTTCGGACTGGGCGAAGATATCGACGCGCTCAGGGACATGGTCTCCCGCTTTGCCAGCGAGCGTATCGCGCCGGTAGCCGACCAGACGGACAAAGAGAACCAGTTTCCCATGCATCTTTGGCAGGAGATGGGGGCGCTCGGCCTGCTCGGCATGACCGCCAATCCCGATTTTGGCGGCACCGGCATGAGCTATCTCGCCCATGTGGTGGCGATGGAAGAGATCAGCCGCGCCTCGGCCTCGATTGGCCTGTCCTACGGCGCGCATTCCAACCTTTGCGTCAACCAGATCAACCGCTGGGGCACGGACGCGCAAAAGCAGAAATACCTGCCCAAGCTGTGCTCGGGCGAGAATGTCGGCGCACTGGCGATGAGCGAACCGGGCTCCGGGTCTGACGTGGTGTCGATGAAGCTGCGGGCCGAAAAACGCAACGACCGCTATGTGCTCAACGGCAACAAGATGTGGATCACCAACGGGCCGGACGCCAACACGCTGGTGGTCTATGCCAAGACCGATCCGGAAGCCAAATCACGCGGCATCACCGCCTTCCTGATCGAAAAGGGCATGGCCGGTTTCTCGACCGCGCAGAAACTCGACAAGCTGGGCATGCGTGGCTCCAACACCTGCGAACTGGTGTTCGAGGATTGCGAAGTGCCGTTCGAAAATGTGCTCGGCGAGGAAGGCCAGGGCGTCAGGATCCTGATGTCGGGGCTGGACTACGAGCGGCTGGTGCTGGCCGGTGGTCCGCTCGGCATCATGGCGGCGGCGATGGATGTGGTGGTGCCCTATTGCCACGAGCGCAAGCAGTTCGGCGAGCCGATCGGCAATTTCCAGCTGATGCAGGGCAAGCTGGCGGACATGTACACGACGATGAACGCCTGCCGGGCCTATGTCTACGCGGTGGCGCAGGCTGCCGACCGCGGCGAAACCACCCGCAAGGACGCGGCCGGCTGCATTCTCTATGCGGCGGAGAAGGCGACGCAACTGGCGCTGGAATCCATCCAGACGCTGGGCGGCAATGGTTATATCAACGACTATCCGACAGGCCGGCTCTTACGCGACGCCAAGCTCTACGAGATCGGCGCAGGCACCTCCGAAGTGCGCCGCATGCTGATCGGGCGCGAAATGATGGCGGAGACGGCGTGAGTATCATCCAGTCCAAGATTTCCACCGGCTCGCAAGCCTTCAAGGACAACGCCGCGCGGATGCAGGCGCAGATCGCCGAGACGGCGGCGGTTGCGGAGCTGCACGGGCAGGGTGGACCGGAAGCCTCGCGCGAGCGCCATGTCGGTCGCGGCAAGCTGCTGCCGCGCGAGCGGGTGGCGACGTTGCTTGATGCGGATTCGCCGTTTCTCGAGGTCGGCCGGTTTGCCGCGCATGATCTTTACGGCGGCGACATCGCCAGCGCCGGGTTGATCGCGGGCGTTGGCCGGGTCAAGGGCCGCGACGTGATGGTGGTGTGCAACGACGCCACGGTGAAGGGCGGCACCTATTATCCGCTGACGGTGAAGAAGCATCTCAGAGCCCAGGAAATTGCGCTCGAGAACAATCTTCCTTGTGTCTATCTGGTGGATTCGGGCGGCGCCAACCTGCCCAACCAGGACGAGGTGTTTCCCGACCGGGATCATTTCGGCCGGATCTTCTTCAACCAGGCAAACATGAGCGCCAGGGGGATCTCGCAAATCGCCGTGGTGATGGGATCCTGCACGGCCGGCGGCGCCTATGTGCCGGCGATGAGCGACGAGACCATCATCGTGCGAGATCAGGGCACGATCTTTCTGGCTGGCCCCCCGCTGGTCAAGGCGGCGACCGGCGAGGTGGTCAGCGCCGAGGATCTTGGCGGTGGCGATGTGCACACGCGGCTTTCGGGCGTGGCTGATCACCTGGCCGACAACGACGCCCATGCGCTGGAACTGGCGCGGCAGGCGGTGGCCAACCTCAATGATCGCGGCGGGGCAGGGCTTGCCGGCATGGATGTTCTGACACCGGAAGATCCGCTTTACGATCCGGCGGAGATCGCCGGCATCATTCCGGCCGACACGCGCCAGCCCTATGACATCCGTGAAGTGATTGCGCGTGTTGTCGACGGCTCGCGGTTTGACGAGTTCAAGGCGCGCTACGGCACCACGATCGTCTGCGGTTTTGCCCATGTGATGGGAATGCCGGTCGGCATCGTCGCCAACAATGGCGTGCTGTTTTCCGAGAGTGCGGTGAAGGCCGCGCATTTCATCGAGCTGTGCTCGCAGCGCAAGATCCCGCTGGTGTTCTTGCAGAACATCACCGGCTTCATGGTCGGGCAGAAATACGAGGCCGGCGGTATCGCCAAGGACGGCGCCAAGATGGTCACCGCAGTGGCGACGACGCAGGTGCCGAAGATCACCATGATCGTCGGCGGCTCGTTCGGGGCGGGCAATTACGGCATGTGCGGCCGGGCCTATTCGCCACGGTTCCTGTGGACATGGCCGAACAGCCGGATCTCGGTGATGGGCGGCGAACAGGCCGCCGGTGTGCTGGCGACCGTCAAGCGCGATGCCATCGAGCGCAAGGGCGGTGCCTGGTCGGCGGAAGACGAGGCCGAGTTCAAGCGTCCGACCATCGAGATGTTCGAGCGCCAGTCACACCCGCTCTACGCCTCGGCGCGGCTGTGGGACGACGGCATCATCAATCCGCTCAAATCACGCGAGATTTTGGCGCTCAGCCTGTCGACGGCGCTCAATGCGCCGGTGGAGGACACGAAATTCGGCGTGTTCAGGATGTGATGGAAAAGACCATGATCACCAAAATCCTCATCGCCAACCGGGGCGAGATTGCCTGCCGGATCATCCGCACGGCGCGGAAAATGGGCATTGCCACGGTGGCTGTCTATTCCGAAGCTGACGCACATGCGCTGCATGTCGAGATGGCTGACGAGGCGGTTCTGATCGGCCCGGCGCAGGCGAGCGAGAGCTATCTCAAGGTCGATGCCATCCTCGAAGCGGCCAAGCGCACCGGCGCGGACGCGATCCATCCCGGCTACGGTTTCCTGTCGGAAAACCCGGAATTCGTCGAGCGCGTCGAGAAGGCGGGGCTGATCTTCATCGGGCCGTCGGCCAAGGCGATCCGGGCGATGGGGCTCAAGGACGCAGCGAAAGCGCTGATGGAAAAGGCCAATGTGCCGGTGGTGCCGGGTTATCACGGCGAGGCGCAGGAACTGGTGGTGCTGGCAGGCAAGGCCAACGAGATCGGTTTTCCGGTGCTGATCAAGGCGCGCGCCGGCGGCGGCGGCAAGGGCATGCGCAAGGTTGACCGGCAGGAGGATTTTCCCGCGGCGCTGTCTTCAGCACGGCGCGAGGCCAAGGCTTCGTTCGGCGATGACCGGGTGCTGGTGGAGAAATATGTCGCCACGCCACGGCATATCGAGATCCAGGTGTTCGGCGACAAGCACGGCAATGTGGTGCATCTGTTCGAGCGCGACTGCTCGGCGCAGCGACGGCACCAGAAGGTGATCGAGGAAGCGCCGGCACCGGATATGCCCGAAGACATGCGCGCGGCGATGGGCGAGGCTGCGGTGCAGGCCGCCAAGGCGATCGATTATGCCGGCGCGGGTACGGTGGAATTCATCGTCGATGCCAGCGAAGGGCTCAAGGCGGACCGGTTCTGGTTCATGGAAATGAACACGCGGCTGCAGGTCGAACATCCGGTCACCGAGCTGATCACCGGGCTTGACCTGGTCGAATGGCAGATCCGCGTGGCGGACGGCGAGGTCTTGCCGCTCAGGCAGGATCAACTGTCGATCAACGGCCATGCGGTGGAAGCGCGAGTATACGCCGAGGACGCGGAAAAGGGCTTCCTGCCTGCGGTCGGACGGTTGATGCATCTGGCGTTTCCCGGCGGCGACATCCGGATCGATGCCGGTGTTCGCGCGGGCGACGAAATCACGCCGTTCTATGATCCGATGATTGCCAAGGTGATCGCGCACGGCAAGACCCGGGCGGAGGCACTGGGCAAGCTGGCAGGTGCGCTGGGCCGTACCGAGATTGCCGGCACGGTGACCAACACGGCTTTCCTGGCGCGGTTGTGCCGGGATGCGGATTTTGCCGCCGCGCGGCTCGACACCGGGCTGATTGACCGCAACATTGACAGCCTGACCGAGCGGGCTGCAGCGCCCGATGCAATCCTGGCGTTGGCGGTGCTCGCCGGATCCGGCATGGTGCCGTCACGCAATGGACCTGCCGTGTCGGTGACGGAGATCGGGCCGTTTGAAATCTGGGGTGCTCCGAAACGCTCGGTACGGCTTGAGATCCACGGAACGGAAAAAACCTTCCAGGTGGAACGACAAGGCGCTGCCAGCTGGCGGATTTCCGGTGAAAGGCTGGCGCCCGGCGGTTTGCAGCTGGATGCGGTTGGCCGGACGGGGAATGACTGGAGCTTCAGCGCCGGTGGCGTGATGCAACGCTGCCGCCTGGTCAGCAGCAGCTCCGAAGTCGCGATATTCTTTGAAGGGCTGACCTATCGCTTCGGCAAACCGCAGGGCAAGCGGACCGATGATCTTGCCGCCGGTGGAGATCAGGTGATCTCGGCCATGCCCGGCATCATCAAGCAGGTGCTTGTGGCCAAGGGGCAGGACGTCAAGTCCGGTGAACCGCTGGTGATCATGGAAGCCATGAAAATGGAAATGACGCTGTCGGCGCCGCGGGACGGCGTGGTGGCCGAAGTGCTGGTGACCGTGGGCGCGCAGGTGACGGACGGCGTCAGCCTGGTGATGCTTGAGAGCGAAGCGGACGCTGCCTGAAAACTGCGATTTGTGGCCGTGGCAGCAGGCACCGGGGTGGAAATCAGTGGCGACCTGGTTGAAGCTGCGTCAGAAAACACCAGATTCAACCGACGGAAACACAGCCAGAAGCAGGACATCCTGATGACCGAAACACCTGAAAGCGTACTCGATTTCTGGTTTGGCGAACTGACCCCAAAGGACTGGTTCGTCAAGAACGAGGATCTCGACCGGCGCATCACCGAGCGGTTTTCCGGGCTGCATCTGGCGCTGTCGCGGGAGATTGGCGACGAATGGCGGGCAACGCCGGAAGCGCGGCTGGCGCTGGTCATCGTGTTCGATCAGTTCCCGCGCAACATCTACCGGGGCTCGCCGCTGGCTTTTGCCACCGATGGCCTGGCGCTGAAGGAAGCCAAGGCCGCCCTTGCTGTGGGTGCAGACAACTATGTCGACGAGAGCCGCAGGGCGTTTTTCTACATGCCGTTCGAGCATGCCGAGGACATTTCCGAACAGGAGCGCTGCGTGGCGCTGTTCGAGGCGCTCGGCAACGAGAACTATCTCGATTACGCCAACCAGCACCATGAAATCATCAAGCGCTATGGCCGGTTTCCGCACCGCAATCCCATTCTCGGCCGGTCGTCGACGCCGGACGAGAAGGCCTATCTTGCCCAACCCGGTGCCGGATTCTGAGATCTGACACCACAGACCATCCGTTTCCTGCAAGCATCTGGCAAAAGCAGTGCTGACGCCGATAGCGTTTGCGAAGCACCGGCAGCCTGCTAAGGATGATAAGGTGATGGCGGAAATGGGCAGGTTTTCATGCGATTTGACTGGTTGATTGCGGCATTCGTAGCGTGCCTCATGCTGGCTTTGCCGGCAGGGTTTGCCAATGCGCAAACCGCAGCACCTGCGGAAGTAACGCAGTCGGAAGCGCCGGCGACCGGCAATCAGGCCGCGCCCTCACAGACATCCGCAGCGCCTGTGGCAACGCCGAGCCAGGCGGCACCGGCGGAACCGGTTGTGTCTCCCGCGATTGTCGCGGCTGAAGAGGAACTGACAGCTGCCGAAGCCAGTATCAAGCGATTGACCTCGCAGGTTGAGGAAAACACCGGCAATGACAGCTCGCTGGTGGATCTCAAGCTGGAAGTGGAGGCGCTGGCGCGCAGCATGCTCGACATCGGTGTGTCGTTGCGGCCCAGGCTGACGGAAATCAGGGCGCGGATCGACCAGCTCGGTGCGCCGCCGGCGGAGGGGGAACCTGCCGAACCCGATACGGTGGTCGCCGAACGCGCCCGTCTGGCCGCAGAACGGGCGCAGATCAACGCCCTGACCGGGCGCGCCGAGGCCGTGTCGGTGAAGGCAAGCCAGCTCAGTGACCGGATTGCAGAAGCGCGGCGCGAACTTTTTTCCACGACCCTGTTCAAGAGGACCGAGATCGGTCCGGAGATGTTTGCGCAGGCCGTAAGTGAAATGGATGATGAATCGGATGATGCGGTTCGCACCTACGGGTCGTGGGTGAAATTCGTCTGGGCCTTCAAGTCGCAGGCACTGCTGGGCTGGGTGTTCTTCTCGCTGCTGGCGGCGCTGGTGTTCGTGCCGGGTGCCTACCGGCTGTTCGGCGGGCTGATCGACCGCGATCCGGAGGTCGAGGATCCGCCCTATACGAGCCGGTTGTCGGTGGCGTTCTGGTCAACCGTTATCCCGACCGTGGCGATGACCGCGCTGGCGGGAATTGTCTATGTGCTGGGGCAGAGTTTCTCGATCCTTCGTGCCGATGTCGCTCCGGTTATCGCCAGCGTGCTGATGACGCTTGTGGCGATCTTCTTTGTCGGCAAGCTGGCGCGCGGCGTGCTCTCGCCGAGCATGTCTGCCTGGCGCCTGGTCAACGTCTCCAACGGCGGTGCACGTATCCTCTATCTTCTCGTGGTGGCGATGGTGATCGTCAACGGTCTGGACTTTGTCGGGGACCAGATCAGCCAGTCGCTGGGATCTCCCGTGGTTCTGGCCGTTTTCAAGGGCATGATATCGGTGTTCCTGATCGCGCTTATCCTGATCGCGATGGCGCTTGGCAAACCCATGGTCGCGGTTTCCGGTGACCCCGCAGATCCGGGGCAGCCATGGCCACGCTTTATTTCGATTACGCTTTCGATGGCCGGTATCGGCCTCATGGCCGCCACTGCTCTCGGCTATGTCGGGTTTGCCCGTTTCGCCGCGACCCAGATCGTGGTCACCGGTGCGATCCTGACGACGATGTATATCGGCTATCTCTCAGGCAGGGCGATTTCCGAACCCGGCGCCTTTGCGCAAACCGCAATCGGGAGACGTGTCGAGGACCGTTTCAAGCTCGGGCATGTGGCTCTCGATCAAACCGGGCTGGGTGCCGGACTGCTGATCAGCCTGGCTGTGCTGCTCGTTGGAGTGCCGCTGATCCTGCTGCTGTGGGGCTTTCAGGTCCAGGATATCGAGCTGTGGTTCTACCAGTTCATGACCGAGATCCGCATTGGCGGCATCACCATTTCCATCGTCGGAATCCTGTTCGGTATCCTGCTGTTTCTTTTGGGGCTTTTGGTAACACGCTGGTTCCAGGGCTGGCTTGACGGCAGCGTGATGGCGCGTGGCCGGATGGATACGGGCGTCCGCAACTCGATCAAGACCGGGGTTGGCTACCTTGGGGTGGCAATCGCGGGCCTGATCGGTATTTCCGCCGCCGGCATAGACCTTTCGAGCCTGGCGCTGGTCGCAGGCGCGCTGTCGCTCGGTATCGGATTTGGTCTCCAGAACATCGTCAGCAATTTCGTCTCTGGCCTCATTCTTCTGGTCGAGCGACCGTTCAAGGTTGGCGACTGGGTTTCGACGAGCTCGACCGAGGGATTCGTGAAGAAGATCTCCGTGCGCGCCACCGAGATTGAAACCTTCAACCGCCAGTCGATCATTGTTCCCAATTCCGAACTGATCAATGCGCCGGTCGGCAACTGGACCCACCGCAACAAGCTTGGCCGCATGGATCTGCCCATAGGGGTGAGTTACGATGCCGATCCGCGCAGGCTTATCGAGATCCTGATCGAGGTGGCCCAGGGCCATGACATGGTGCTGGGCAATCCCGAACCGGTGGTTCACTTCTCTGGATTCGGCGATTCCTCGCTGGATTTCGTGCTGAAATGTCACGTTGCCGATGTGCTGACAGGGGTTGGCGTGCGGACGGAACTGAGCTTGCGCATTTTCGAACGGCTGAAAGCCGAGGGCATCGAAATTCCGTTCCCGCAGCGTGATCTCAACATCAAGCTTGGCGATGACGCAGAGGCCGTGACAGTGCTTGCGGAGAAACTTGCGAGCGGCAGCAGCGGATCATCGGGAACGCCAGTGACCGGCGAGGTCAGCGCAGGCAGCCCGCCCGCGCCCAAGCGCTCGCGGAAAAAGACCACTCCCAAGGAAAGGCCGGATTCGATGGAAGAAGGCTCCGATGCGGATGGGGGTGACCGCTGAAAATGAACCATTCAGGCTGCATTCATTCTCGCAATGCAATAAAGCGGTCACAACGGGCCAAACCGGCTCTACAGAGTTCCAACAGGGAGCGGCGGAAATTCCGCCGGACACCGATGAAAACAACCATTCTTGGTCTCGCCATGAGCCTGGCAATGATTGGCGGCGCGGCCGCTGCAAGCATCACCAACAAGGATGCGCAGCCGCAAGTACTGATCGTGACTGAATCCGGTGACAAGATCGAAATGGTGGTCGAAGCCGGCGCCACGGTCAATTTCTGTCCGGCTGGATGTTTCGTGACCATGCCTTCTGGCGACCGCGAAACCCTTGCCGGCAGCGAAACCATCGAGATCGTCAACGGCGCCGCTGTCATCAAGTAAGTCGAAACACCTCCTGAAACCGGGCGCGGACAGAGAACCGGTCCGCGAACAGCAAGCATGCCGGAGAGCTTTTACTGGTCCATGTTTGCGATGTTGCGCAGTCTGGACTGGCTCTTGGGCAGAACGCTCGCGTATTTGCTGATGGGCGTTTCCGCCGTCAATGCCTTGCCCAGAGCCGCAATCTTCTCGGCCTTTGCCTTGATCACTTCGCGTTGGGCGGGCTTCAGTTCTCCGAAGGATTTCGGCTGGTAGTTCACTGCAAGATCGGGGTAGGCGAGGCTGCCCGGTTGCGGCGTTGTGTCCGAGTAGGAATTTGCGAACTGCTCCAGCATTTCCTCGATCGCCTGGACTTCAACCAGATATCGTCTCCAGCGATGTTCATCGAGATCGAACTTGTCATTGATTTCCTGGCCGGCATCCTGGCCAAAGTCCGAAAGCAACTTGATTGTTGAGCTCTCCATCTGGAGATTCAGGCCGCCTTCGGATTCTTTCAGATTCACGGTCACAATGCGCTCGCGATAGCCCGGCAAGATGGACTGAAGCGAATCCTGCCAGTCCTTGGCGCTATCGAACATGGCCATGACAAAGCCCAGCAGGCCCTTGAAATCGTGGGTTGGCAGCAAGCGTCCTTTCGCCGCTTCGATTGGCAGGGTGATCCGTCCGGCTTTCGGTTTGTTGGCATCCTCTTTCCTGATGCGCATGGGGTGATATTCGGAGAGTGACACACCGAATGTCGGCGTCTGCGGCAGGAACTCATCAAAGAAGTGAACCGGAAAATTGCTCGACAGGCCGCCGTCGGAGAACAGGCAGCGCTTGATCGCCGGATAGACCGCCTCGTTCACCAGCGTGTAGTCAATCCGGTGCAGTGGCACAGCCGAAATCAGTCCGGGAAAACTAAGGCTCATGCGCGCCAGAACAACGACAGGCAATTGATCCGATTGAAAATAGCGCAGATCGCCGGCATCCTTTCCCCAGTTCGCGCTCACCTTCGAGGAGCACGAAACCATGTGGTCGACCACCTTCCGGGGAAACAGTTTGCGGAATTCGGCTTCCGAGAAAGCATGGTTGTTGTTTGCAATCGGCAGGATGTAGGGCCGGTGGGTGGTGATGTCCGTGGTGACGGTCTTTACGTTGATCCCCTTTTCCTTGAGGTGCGCAATGGTCAAGGGACCTTCGCTGTCGTCGAGACCTGCCACGGAGTCGATGGTCTCGCTTAGCCAATCGGTGAGGGCCGCTCCTTTGCTGCCGGCTTGGGTGAGGCCCGGGCAGATACCGTAATCATGTTTGGGCAAGGTCACCGTGACCTGCCGCAGCAAGGCTGCGCCGGCGCCTGCAAATGCACCCAGGACGGCAAGCAACAGGCCCAGCAGCGTGAAGCCGAGCGAATGGGAGACAATTCCCAGAGCAATTGCGATCACGATTCCGGGGAGGGCCCATATCAGGGCTCTCCTGCGATAATTTTCCAGAAGAGCTGCAACGATCTTGCCCACGCTTTTCGACATGGCCGCGAGCATGAGATTGAACAGCGGCCGCAATTCGGGAACCGGTTGAAACTTGCCGATCAGATCCGCCGAAAGTTCATTTGGCAGTTCGGCGATCTTCTCGAAACCACCCTTGTCACGGCCATATTCGGCAGCGGCCGTCACCACTGCCGCAATCGCGCCCGCCGAGGTGCCGCCGATGTTCTGGAACCGGTACTCCTTGGCGAGTTCGACCACGGCCATGGGGTAGACCACTCCGCTGGTGATCCCGCCTTTCATCACCAGGTCACATTTCCGTTGTGGCGATGTCATGGCATTCCTCCAGTTCAAATGGTTGCGGTCGAGGTTGCGAGTTCTTGTTTGAATGCGGTGATCCATTGTTGCGCCAGCGCGCTGTAGGGCTGCTCGGGCTCTGCCATCGCGGCCATTTCGGCGATGATCAGTTCGACAAGGTCGTCGAGCGCCTTGCATGCCCCGGTCGCACGTTCGTCCTCAAGCTCAGCCAGCCGGCTCGATGTTTGATCAATCTTGAGAACCAGTTGCCGCAAAAACTCCAGGCGCTGCAGTATCCGTGTGCGCTCCTGCACAAGACCCCAGCGGTTGAGGCCGTAAACCTGGATGGAAACCGCGCCTCGAACGGCATTCTTTCTGGCCCGGGCATTGCTGATGATCTGGTCCGTGTTGCCGGTGTCCGGCACGCTCCCCGACCCGCCTTTGCGGGTCTTGGGCAGCACAAGGCCGATGGGTCTTGCGTGATTGATGTAGAACTCGAGAAAGTCAGCGGGATCTTCGCGGCATGGATCGATGAGATAGGCATCCTCGCCGCCAATATTGTCGGTTTCCCCGATGGCCCTGGTACCGGCGACCGGAAAGGCATCCTTCTTGCCGGTGTTCATGGTCTCGGTGGCGGCTTCGTTCAATTCGGACAAGCTGATCTTGGGGGAGGGCGTTTTCTGCCGGCGGCGCCGGTTGCAGTCGATGCAACTGGGCAGAAGGTTGTCCCATGCCATCGCCAGCCACCAGTAACCGGGGTGGTCGTCCTCTCCCTCGACTGCGCCCTTGGGCCGGAAATGTTCAACATCAACGGGCGCCTGGGCCTGGTAGTAGCTTTCACAATAGGCGCACTTGCCGTGAAACAGGCCATGCAGCGCTGCCTTCACTCCATCGGCCTTGTAGGCCTTGAACGGGTAAGCCTTCTTGCTTTTTTCCGGATCGGCGATGTGCGCGCGGCTCTTTTCCAGCTCGATGAGGCCTTTTGATCCCGGCTCGACGAGATCGCCCGGTGGTGGAGCCGTTGCCCGGTCAACCCTACGCATATGGCCGCTCCAAGGCTTCAAGAATGGTTTTCTTGGTGTCCTCACGCAGCCCGACGCGGGCCGTGGCATTCATGTTGCCGCGCTTGATGATATAGGAACTTACCGCCTCGTGGACGATGCGCGACACCTCGGTGTTGCCAATGGGAAGCGCCTCCTCGATCTCGCGACGGAATTTCTGCAGCATCCGGGCTGCCGGGGAGTTTTCGTCGATCGGTTCGCTGCGCGACTTGACGAGGCTGTCGGCCAGTTCCGCCATGGCCTTTCCGCTGACCGGATCATCCGTGTCGAACAGGCTGAAGAGGTCGGAGGTCAGCAATTGCTCGATGGTCAGTTGCGACACATTGGGGAGTTTCGTCAGGGTCTCGATCGCCACCGGCAGGTTCGAGTCCAGCGCGGGCCCCGGAAGGCGTTGCAGCACCATGACTTCTTCGTCGAGCATGCCCCTGACGCAAAGCGGATCGTGGGTCGTGACGATGAAGGTCATCTTGGGAAGCGCCTTGCGCAATCCCTCCATGATGCGGACTTTCCAGCGGGGATGCAGATGCGCCTCCACCTCATCGATCATGACGATGCCGTGTGCATCATTGAGGGTCTGAAAATCCCAATCGAGCTTCTCGTCGAGAAGCCAGCGCATCATGTCGCATGTCAGCGCCAGGATGGTTCTGAAACCGGAAGACACGCTGGACAAAGGTGTCTTGGACAGTTTGCCATTGGCCCACTCGACCACGACCATGCATCGCTTGGCCTTCTGGTCGCGCTCGATCACATTGAAGTCTTCGCCGATTCCAAAAACGTGACGCAGTGACCTGACCACCATGTTGAATTTGGTCTGGCTGATCTCCAGGAGCCATTTTTCCGGATTGGACAGAAGGCTGTCGCTCTTGAACAGGCTGACGATATTGCGGTGCGGTTCCCATTCGAGAAAGTCGTTGAGATAGTGGCGATAGGCACCGTAGGCGAAAACCGGAATGCCGGGCGGGAACTTGCCATCGACGGTGAAGCCCCTGGACGTGAGCTTGAGGCCAACCTCAAGCGATTTGCCATTGCCGTCGGTAAAGCCGATGTGCACGCTTGCCGAACTGCGGCGCCGCTTTTTCTGATCACCCATGAATGTCGGGTTGAGGAGCAGGTTTTCGGGCTTGATGCCGAGGGCCTGGCGGGCATCTTTCGACGCCAGGGTCAACGTGATGGCTTCAAGGATCGAACTTTTGCCGGTGGCGTTCTCCCCGAGGATCATGAGTGCAGGGGTGAGGCTTTTGCCCTGCTCGTCATTGCGCGCGGGCATCTCGAACTCAACCTGCTCGAGAGACTTGAAGGACCTGATCTTGACCGTCGCCAACTGCCATCGCGAGAGAGCGTCCTTCTTCGGACCGCTTGCCTTTGCGGGCTTTCGCAAGCCCTTGACCGGCGCCGAGATTGCAGGCTGTCCGCTGGACTTCGACCTGGTCGACTTGATGTAACTTGCCATGAGGCCGGGGAATTCTGTCTCCGAAACCCATGCCTTGGATGCAAAATAGGAGTCCGGCCGGCTGGACAACAAGGAAACGTCGCGGGCCAGGCGTTCTCTTGCAATGCCGCGCCTGTTGACCAGGCTGAGCCGGTTGAGATTGAAATGCGCGATCGTCGCTTCGCCGCGGGCGGAAAGCTCGGTCAGGAACCCGTTGTCGGCAAGGATGAGATGGCGGGCGATATCGCGGTCGTTGCAGGGATCGAGCAGAAGGTTCTTTTCCGACACCGGAAGGTGCCAAAGGCCATCATTCTTGTCGGCATAGGCCTTGTATTCCGGTGCGCTGGGTACGCTGCTGCGACGCGTGGCGACCGGGAAGAAGTTGAGTTGCTTCGGTCTGCATTCCCTGCAAACCGGATAGAGGTTCTGCCAGGCGTCGGCCAGCCAGCCATAGGCCATGAACGCGAACTGGTCCTTGCCCACCGGCAACGCATCGCTGGTCGGGCGAAAGCGGTAGGCCGTGAGTTTCGTTCGGGATTCGCAAAAGGCGCACTGATCCGAAAACAGCTCGGAAAGGGCCCTGTCGAGATCGTCGTCGTAGGGCAGGTGCCTGTCGGGTGGTGTTGTCTGTGAGCGTTGTTTCTCGTCCAGCCTGAGATAGGCGAGATAACTTTCCCGCATCTTGTTGAAAGGTGAACTTGCAAGCGTTTTCGGCGCTGGCACGGCATTTCGGTTGACATAGCGCATTCTGCTGGTCCCCGTTCCGTATCTGGAACAAACATACCGCAGTCCGTGCGCTAGCCGAAGGCGAGGGGCGCCGTTTCACGTATTTTTCACATCCCGCACCGGCGCAGGCATGGTGCCGCGACCAGCGCCCGGCAATGCTCTTTGGTTTTGGCCATGTCCCGGTTTCCGGTCATTTCCAGGAAGGCGGTCGACGATTTTTCGATGTGCCGGATTTGCATGTCAGGCAATTCTTTCAAGATGTTACGCTTGGCACCGCAACGACCATGCGATTCCGGCCGGTTGCCTTGGGGCGTTGCGCTCTTGCAATTGCCGGCTTCCGAGATCGCTGGTCCACAGGTCACTGGTCGTCCTTGTATGGCGATAATGTCGTAGACAGGCTCTAGTTTCGATGTGGCAGATCATAAATTCTGCGTCAGGCGCAATCAGGGTAGAAGACAATGGCAGGGTTTCCGGAAAAGGCGAAGGTAGTCATCATTGGCGTGGGCGGCATCGTTGGTGCCTCCATCGCACATCACCTTATCGAGCGCGGATGGGACGACATTGTCGGCATCGACAAGTCCGGCGTGCCCACCGATATCGGCTCGACGGCGCATGCATCCGACTTTTGCTACACGACCAGCCATGATTATCTGTCTGTCTGGACGACGCAGTACTCGATCGATTTCTTCGAGAAGATGGGCCATTACGCCCGCATCGGCGGGCTGGAAATCGTGCGCGCCGGTGACGATGCATGGATGGAGGAAATCAAGCGCAAGATTTCTTCCGGCAAGGCCTTTGGTACCCGGGCCAGCTTTATCGGTCCCGCCGAGGTGAAGGCAAAATTCCCGTTGGTCGAAGAAGAAATGGTTGCCGGCGCCTTGTGGGATCCGGATGCCGGCCTGGTCATTCCACGCTCGCAGACGGTTGCCGGCAAGCTCGTCGATGCGGGCGAGCAGAGCGGCAAGCTGAAGGTTTTCGCCAATACGCCGGCGCAATCGTTGATTGTCGAGGGCGGCCGGATCAAGGGCGTCGTCACCCATCGCGGTACCATCATGGCCGATCATGTCGTCGTTTGTGCCGGCATCTGGGGACGCCTGATCGCGGAGATGGTGGGCGAGGACCTGCCGGTGATGCCGGTCGATCATCCGCTGACTTTTTTCGGCCCCTACACCGAGTTTGAAGGCACCGGCAAGGATATCGGCTGGCCACTGATGCGAGACCAGGGCAATTCGGCCTATATGCGCGATACCGGCGATCCGAAAACCGCCGAGGGCGGGCAGATCGAGTGGGGTTACTACGAGACAGACAAGCCGCGCCTGTGCCATCCGCGCGACATTCTGGAGAAGAACGAAGCGCGGCTGTCTCCCTCGCAGCGCGATCTCGACATGGAGCAGATCATCGAGCCGCTGGAGCGCGCGATGGAGCTGACGCCGATCCTTGGCGAGCTCGGCTACAATGAAAACCACTCCTTCAATGGCCTGCTTCAGGTGTCTGCCGCCGGCGGGCCATCCTGTGGCGAAAGCCAGAAGGTGCGCGGGCTCTGGTACTGCGTCGCCATCTGGGTCAAGGACGGACCCGGCTATGGCAAGCTGATCGCCGACTGGATGACCGACGGACGCACCGAGATCGATCACAACTCGATTGATTACGCGCGCTTCTATCCGCACCAGATGACCGAGGAATTCATCGAGAACCGCTGCTACGAAGCGGCGCAGAAGATCTATTTTCCGGCCATCCATCCGCGCGAGCCCTATGCATCGAGCCGCGGCGTCAAGCGCTCGCCATTTTATGAACGCGAAGTCGAGCTTGGCGGCCATTTCATGGAACTGGGCGGCTGGGAGCGGGCGCATGGCTATGCGGCGAACGAACATCTGCTCGAGAAGTTCGGCGAGCGTGTTCCGGTCCGCGAGAACGAATGGGACAACCGGCATTTCTGGCGCGTGTCCAATGCCGAGCATCTGCAGCTTTCCGAGGATTGCGGCATCATCAACCTGTCGCACTTCCACATGGTCGACATCGAGGGGCCGGATCATGTTGCGCTGATGGAGTGGCTGTGTGCTGCCAGGATCGGCGGCGACAACAATATCGGCAAGGGCATCTACACCCACTTCCTCGACGATGAGGGCATGGTACGGGCCGATTTCACGGTCATCCGCATGGCTGACCGCTGCCGCCTGATCAATGGAGCGGACGCCGGCCCGCGCGATTTCCACTACATGCGGCGCATGGCCGAGGACAAAGGCTATGACGTCACCATCACCGATGTCACCGAGGCCTACACCACAATCGGCATCTGGGGCCCGAATGCCCGTGACACGCTGAAAAAGGTCGTTGCCGACCCAACGGGTCTTGATGTTGAAAACTTCGCCTTTGCTGCGATCAAGCCGATCGAGATCGCCGGCAAGACGGTGTCGGCCTTCCGGCTCTCCTATGTCGGCGAGCAGGGGTGGGAGTTGCACATGAAGTACGAGGACGGTCTTGCCGTCTGGGATGCGCTCCGGTCGACCGGTGTCACGCCGGTCGGGGTGGAGACCTATGCAAACTCCCGCCGCATGGAAAAGAGCCTGCGGCTGCAGAATGCCGATCTGTTGACCCAGTACAATCTGATCGAAGCCGATCTGGCGCGCCCGAAGGTCAAGGAGGCCGATTTCCGCGGCAAGGCCAGGCACCTTGAATACAAGGCGCGGGAGCATCAGCCGGCCATGCTGTGCACGCTGGTGATGACCGACAATACCGACGCCAGGGGCGTAGCCCGCTATCCGGTCGGCATTCTGCCGGTGATGGATCCGGAAACCGGCGAGACCCTTGTCGACGAACTCGGCCGCCGCTCCTATACGACGTCGATCGCCTACGGTCCCACCATCGGAAAGAACATCGCACTTGCCTATCTGCCATGGGATTACTGCCAGGTAGGGCGCAAGCTCAACGTCGAGTATTTCAGCGAGACCTATCCGGTTGAAGTGGCGGCAGTCGGCTACAGGCCGCTTTACGACCCCGAGAACCTCAAGCCCAGGAGCTGATTTCCTGCATGCCGCCTGAAAAGGCGCCTGCTCCGTTGGAGCGGGCGATGGCAGTGGGCGGCAACCGGTTTGAACCGGATCTGGTGCGTGTCCCGGGCCCGAGTTTCCGGGCTGCAAATGTGTGCCGATTCCGGACCGTCTCAGCTCATGCGAGTGCTGATTTCGACCGGTTGTGTTAACCGAAATTCAATCCCGGCATGATTAGCCTGACCTATAAAACAGGGGGCATAAATGTTTATCGGGCTTTCAGGTATGCAATATTCAGGTGGATCACTTGGTGACCACCGCATCATCGTGGCTGAGGATTCGAATGTCTTCACCTCGATGATTGGTCAGAAGCTGAAAGAAAGCTTTGATATCGACATCGAGATCTGCCGCTCTTTCGAAGAGCTTCAGCTGGCATATGACTACAATGACCGGCCGATCACGCTGGCGATTTCGAATATCAATCTGCCCGGTGCAGAAAACGGCGAGGCGCTGGCCTACCTTGCCGGACTGTCGATCCCGATCATCGTTTTCACCGGAACCTTCCATGAGGAAACCCGGGAAGGCATTCTCGCTCGTGACATTGTCGACTACGTCATCAAGGACAGCATCCTGGCGATCGACATGCTCGAGGAATCGGTGTGCCGGTTCCTGACCAACCACCGCCACCATGTGCTCATCGTCGATGACAGCCCGACGGCGCGTGCGCTTCTGCGCAGCCGGCTTGAGCGTTTCAATTTCAAGGTCACTGCCGCCGAAAGCGGAGCCGAGGCCTTGAGCCTGCTGAAGGTGACGCCGGATATCGGCCTTGTGATCACCGACTACAACATGCCCGATATCGATGGTTTCGAGTTGACCCGGCGCCTGCGATCGGTTCGCGGCAGCCACGAGTTGCGCATTATCGGTGTCTCGTCGTCAGACAACCGGTTCCTGTCGGCGCGCTTCCTGAAGGCCGGCGGCAATGATTTCATGTTGCGGCCTTACGTCGACGAGGAATTCTACTGCCGTGTGAACCAGAACCTGGATACGCTTGACCAGATCAAATCCGCACGACGGTTGAAGGGAAACATGGCGGCGGCGAAAGTCGCATAACCCGACCTGCACCCGATCCGGCACCCGTGCGATCGGCCTGCGTAGCAATGGAGTAGCTGATGCCGAGAGCTTCAAACGAACTCGAAATGCAAGCCTATCCGTCTCTGACCGGGGAACGCCTTCGTGTCCTGCTGGTCGAAGATTCACGGATGTTTACTTCGGCGCTCAAATTCAGGTTCGAGACCGATCTCGGGGTCGATGTCGTTACCTGCAGCTCGCTGGCGGAAATGAAACAGGCTGCCAGCGATGCCGGGCACGGTTTTTTCGTGGCTGTCACGGATCTCAACCTGCCGGATTCGCCGCATTGCGAGGCGCTTGACTACGCGTTGGAAATCGATTTGCCGACGATCGTCTTTACGGGCAAGTTCGATTTCAACACGCGCGCCAGCATTCTGAAGAAGAATGTGCTCGACTACGTGATCAAGGATACGGACCGGGCGTTTGATGAAATCGTCACGGCGGTTCAGCGGATCATTTCCAACCGCAACTACCGGATACTGGTGGTGGATGACACCAAGACCCAGCGCAGCATCCTGTCGGCCATGCTGCGTGCGCAGAAATTCGAGGTTGTCGAAGCTGCTTCGGGGCAGCAGGCGCTGGAGATGATTGCGGAAAACCCCGACATCCAGCTGGTGCTGACCGATTATCACATGGGCGACATGGACGGCTATCAGCTGACCCGCAAACTGCGGCGGGACTATACCGACGACATGTTGCGCATCATCGGCATTTCCAACTCGGCAGACCCGGAACTTTCGGCAAGCTTTCTGAAGGCCGGAGCCAGCGATTTTCTCTACCGCCCGTTTGTCCAGGAAGAGTTTCAGTGCCGTATCGCGCAGAACATCGGGATTCTGAGGAAGATGGAAGCTCTTAAACGGGCTGCGGCACCTTACTCGGACGTCGCGGTGTCCGCCTGATCCATTGGTGCTTCGGCCGCGTGGCCGCGGCCGCCGATTCTCAGGCGGCCGTCAGGTACTGCTTGCGCTCGGCGCGTTCCTGCTGCGGTGAGCGGTTGTAGAGTTCGCGGTAGCATTTCGAGAAGTGCGAAGCGGAAACGAAGCCGCAGGCTACGGCCACTTCGACCACCGGCATCGGTGACTGGATGAGCAGGTGCCGCGCCCGGTCAAGACGGATTTCCAGATAATAGCGCGCCGGTGAACGGCCCATTTCCTGGCGGAACAGGCGTTCGATCTGCCGCCGCGACAGGCCGGCATCGTCGGCGATCTCGATCAGCGACAGTGGTTCGGAGAGGTTTGCTTCCATCAACTCGATGATCGACAGCACCTTGGCGTTCTGCACACCGAGACGGGCGCGCAACGGCAGGCGCTGGCGGTCATGGGCGTTGCGGACACGGTCCGTGAGCGCCATTTCACAGATCCGGTTGACCAGCGTGTCGTCATGATCCTGGCCGATCAGGCTCAGCATCATGTCGAGAGCCGCGGTCCCTCCGGCGCAGGTGTGGATGGAGCCGTCGATCTCGTAAAGGTCGGCAAAGACATTGGCCTTGGGGAAGGCTTCGGCGAAACCGGGCAGGTTTTCCCAGTGGATGGCGCAACGGCGTCCCGACAGCAGGCCCGCCTGCGCCAGGATATGGGCACCTGTGCACAAGCCTCCGACGGCAACGCCGCGATTGTGCTCCTCGCGCAACCAGGCCAGAACCGACTTGTTCTGGAACCGTTCGACATTGGTGCCGGAACAGACAAACACCATGGTCGGCCGGTTTTCACCCGACAGGCTGCGCCGCTCGTCGGCGAGCGACGTGTTGACGTTGACGACGACCTGGTTGGATGCCGGCACAGCCTCGCCATCATGCGAAGTCAGGCGCCACTGGTAGCATTCATAGCCCAGCATCCGGTTGGCCAGCCGGAGGGGTTCGATGGCCATCGAAAAGGCGATCATCGAGAAGTCCGGAACCATGAAAAAGACAATCGACCGCTTCGGTTTGTTCTGTGAGGCCATGCCCAAAATCCTGTGCGCGCCTCGCAGAGGCCCATGTCGTGATCAGGCCATAAAAATCCCGGTTTGTCACGGGGATGATTGCGGAATTTTTTCGGCTTGCGACATGGGCTGACAGGCGTCACAGGATCGGTCGGGCATGGATGTCGTTGTGCTTCCTGTTCTGTGTTGGCTGGTCCCGGGGAGCCTGCCAGCCGATGTCCTTCTGCAGTTCGATCGGAAGGTCCAGGATGGTCCGTTCCATGGCAGCACGCTTGTGGTTGGCATGCCACCGGCGGGCATGGCGCATAACCTGAGAAATACCGAACATAATGGTGTCTCCTGTGTCGGTGTTGACCAGCCTGGCTGGATTGACAACAGCATCCCCCCGATGCATTGTTCAATCAAACGAAATGAATTGACCGGAACGATCAACGGAATTGAATGATATGAACGCACCACTCAATCACCCTCTGTTGATGCTGGATCCGGATGTCCTGCGCAGCTTTGTCGCCATCGCCGAGACCGGCAGTTTCACGGCTGCGGCAGCGCGGATCTACCGGACGCCGTCGGCGGTCTCGATGCAGATCAAGCGGCTCGAAGAGCAGTTGGGGGTGTCAGTGTTTCTGCGCGACGCGCGGAATGTCTCGCTCACCCGCGACGGGGAGGTGCTGCTTGGCTATGCGCGGCGGCTGATCGCGCTGAACCGGGAAGCCATCTCCCGCTTTGTCACCTCCGAGGTGTCGGGCGTGGTGCGGATCGGATCTCCGTCTGATTATGGAGAGGCCGTGCTGCCGGGCGTGCTCAAGATGTTCGCCAAGTCGCACCCTTCGGTGGTCGTAGACGTGGTGATCGACCAGTCCTCCAGCCTGCTCAAGCGGTTTGCCTCGGGGCATATCGATATCGCCCTGGTCAGCTGCATGAAAAACCACACACCGGAGCCGGGCGAAGTGATGATGACCGATGACATCGTCTGGGCCGGTGCTAAGGGCGGTCAGGCGTGCCTGATGGACCCGCTGCCTGTCTCGATGTGGGACGAGGGCTGCGTGTGGCGCGAAAGTGCGCTGTCTGCGCTGGAGAGAATAGGGCGGGCCTACCGGGTGGCGTTCATGACGTCACACATGGCCGGTCAGCGGGCGGCAATCCTGGCGGACCTCGCCATCGCGCCGATGGGCCGGAGTTTCGTCGGGCCGGATGTGCAGATCCTGGAAGAGGAATGCGGATTGCCGGCACCGGGCCAGTACCAGCTGCTGCTCAAGGTGGCGGCAGATCCGTCGCCCCAGGTTTGCGCGCTCAGCGACCACTTCCGCTCCTGCTTCGAACGGTTCGGACAGACCGGAGAGTTCGACGTTTAGGCACTGCGTATGCGGTGAGGGGCTTTTGATGAATTCCGGCTGAACGGGATATTCAGGTCAGGGTTAGGTGCGCCTTTGTAGTTTGCTCATGCCGGCGCACTCAACCCCGCGCCGAAGGGGAGACAAGCTCATGAAATCATCCATCCGCATTATCCTTGCGCTTGCTGCAGCGACTGTCGCCATGACGGCTGCTCCGGCGCTTTCATCGGCCTTTACCGCGGGCACGATCACGGCAATCGCGCCGGACGACGCGCTCAACATCCGCAAGTGGCCGTCGGCTCAATCCAGGATCATAGATGCCTACGGGCTGAATGAGACCATCAGCATGACCGGGCGCTGCAAGAACATTGTCACCAATGTCTCGTTCCGGATCGATGGCTACGGCAGCGCCGCCTGGAAATACGCCCAGATGAAGAAAGCCTATGTCTGGTGCCAGGTGATGACCGATGATGCCGAGCTTGGCTGGGCGCGTGGCAAGTACATCTGGCCGGAATGAGGCCAGACAGCCTCAGTTACCTGAAACAGGCGTAGCCGGTGCCTTGGCCCGGCTGCGGGCCAGAGCCAGGTGGACAGCAATCGCAATGGCATAACAGCCGATCAGCAGCGCCGGCAGACCGGTGGCCGCGCCTGTGGCGGCAACCGCCAGCATTGCCGGGGTGCCGAGCGCGTTGCCAAGGTTTCCGGTCTGGGCAATGGCGCCATTGGCCAGTGCCCGGTCAGGCAGCGATGCGTTGAGCTGTGGCACAGCGGCAAAGCTTGCGCCCTGAACCAGCCCCAGTGCCGCGAAAATGGCAATGAAAAGCCACGCGTCGGGGCCTGTGAGCAGAAAGACCAGAACGAGGCCGATGGCGAGTGCAAATCCGATGATGATGACGGATACGGCAGTGAAGCGTCCAAGCAGCACGTTGCCTATGGTCATCGACGCCACGATGCTTGCCAGCGGCATGGCAGCGGCGACGAAGGCGCGCTGGGCGGGATCCACCATGGTCGGCAGGATGGTCAGCATCGAGACAAATGTCAGCGTGTAAAACAGCCATCCCAGTGCCGGTGCGGTGATGAAGGGTGATGTGTAGGCGGTGACGTGACGGCGCAGGATATCGCGGAACGACGGCCAGGGCGGCACTGCGCGGCGATCCTCGGCCGGCAGAACCACGGTCAGGAGAAGCGCGAAGATGGCCATATAGGCCGCATGAAGGGCGGACAGGCCGCCAAGCCCGGCGATTTCAAGGATCAACGGCGCAGACAAGGCGATGCCGGCAAAGGCGACGCCGAAATAGGTGCCCCACAGGGTGAGCGCCTTGGCCTGATGCCGCTGGGTGGTGAACTGGGCGATCAGGGTCGGGGCAGAGACAACGATTGCCAGGTGGGACATGCCTTCAAGCAGGCGGCTTGCCAGCATCCACTCGAAACCCGGCAAGGTTGTCTGCCAGGCCGAAACAGCTGCGCCGAGATAAAGCCCCGAGAGCAGCAGGCGCCGGACGCCGATCTGGATGGCCATGACACCGGCGACCAGACCAAACAGCATGCCCATGACGGAAATAAGCGAGACGAGGTACCCGGAGATTGCGCCGGTCTCACCATAATGGGCCTGCAGTTCGGGAAAGATCACCACGATCTTGGCAAATTGCGCCGCAGCCCCAAGGCCGGCGGCCCACAGGGTGATTACCAGAAACAGCGGTGAACGGATCAGGGAGGTCACGCCTATGCCGTAGCCGCAAGCCCGATTCGGGTAAAGCCGAATTTCAGCCGCGGTTGCGTCGCCCGCCGCGGCGGCGTGCGACACCGGGCTCGATGCCGGCGGCCGCGTCGGTGTCCATCGAGCGTTCGGGCAATTTGACCACTTCGGCGAGCCGCGGGAAGGCATCGACCTTGTTGGGGAACGCCATGGCGTTGACGAAATGCTCCTGGAATTTCGACTCCAGCGCGGTTTCGATCTTCTCGATGCGGGTGACCGTCTGCTCGATCTCGCGGCGGTGATCGCGGTTCAAGAGCGCCATGCGGGCTCCGGTGCCAGCTGCGTTGCCGACCGCCTTGACCTTTTCCAGATCGCAATCGGGCACAAGGCCGAGAACCAGCGCGTATTTGGGGTCGATGAAGGAGCCGAAGGCGCCGGCGAGGCCGATACGGTCAACGTGATCGATGCCCTGCTTGTCCATCAGCAGCTTGACGCCGGCGTAGAGCGCGGCCTTGGCCAGCTGGATGGCGCGGACATCGGTCTGGCTCACCATCAGGCGCTGTTCGCCATCGCGCAGCAGATAGGAGAAGGTACGGCCATTGCCGACGATGCGCGGGTTGGTCGCCGCGAGGTCGCCGTTGATGACGCCGTCTTCGGTGATGATGCCGGCGAGATACATCTCGGCGATGATCTCGATGATGCCGGAGCCGCAGACGCCGGTGACGCCGACTTTCTTCGCGGCTTCTTCAAATCCGGGTTCATCGGACCAGGGCTCGATGCCGATCACGCGGTAGCGCGGTTCGAGTGTGACGGGATCTATGCGGATGCGCTCGATGGCGCCGGGGGCGGCGCGCTGGCCACAGGAGATTTCAGCACCCTCGAATGCCGGGCCGGTGGGCGAGGAGGCGGCCACGGTGCGTTCCCGGTTGCCGAGCACGATCTCGGCGTTGGTGCCGACATCGACCAGCAGCATCATCTCGTCCTGACGGTGCGGACCTTCGGTCAGGGTCGCCGCGGCCGCGTCTGCGCCGACATGGCCTGCGATGCAGGGCAGCATGTAGACCCTTGCACCGGGGTTGAGCGGAAGGTCGATCTCGGAGGACTTGATGTTGACCGCGCCGGAAACCGCGAGCGCGAAGGGCGCGCCGCCAAGCTCGGTCGGGTCGATGCCCAGGAACAGGTGATGCATGATCGGGTTGCCGACGAAAACAGCGTCGAGAATGTCGGTGCGTTCGATCTCGCCCTGCTTGCAGACATTGTCGATCAGGCCATTGAGCGCCTCGCGCACGGCATTGGTCATGCCCTCGCGGCCCTCGGGGTTCATCATCACGTAGGAGACCCGGCTCATCAGGTCTTCGCCGAAGCGGATCTGCGGATTGGATGTGCCCGAAGAAGCGAGGGTGCGTCCGGACAGGAGCGACGAGAGATGCATGGCGATGGTGGTCGAACCGATGTCGCAGGCAATGCCGTAGGCTTCGTTCTTCAGCCCCGGATAGAGCGCGACCAGTGTCGCCGGTCCGCCGTGGACGGGTTCATGGATGGCGGCGGTTACCTTCCAGTCTCCCGCGCGCAGGATCTTCTGAACCTGGCCGAGCAGGTAGGTGTCGATTGCGAGGTTCTTGAAGCCCCAGTCGGCCTCGACCGCCTGCAGCAGCCGGTCGAGATCGCCGAGCGGCTTGTGCATGTCGGGCTCTTCGACTTCGACGTAACACATCTGGATCGCCGGGTTGCGTTCGATCAGGCGGCCATCGGAATCCTTGCGCACCACCTGCGCATTGACCACGGTATCCTGCGGGATGTCGATGACGAGGTCGCCGAGAATCCTGGCCGAGCAGGACAACCTGCGGCCTTCTTTCAGGTCACGCTTTTCGGCGTAACGCACCTCGTTGCCGCCAAAGGGCGAGATGTGCTCGTTGGAAGAGGTGATGCCATGTTTGGCAAACACGCCTTCCTGCACGTCGACCTGGCAGCGTCCGCAAATGCCGCGACCGCCACAGACGCTTTCGACATGCACGCCCAACTGCCGGGCGGCATCGAGTACGGGCGTGTCGGTGGGAAAGCGGCCCCGCTTTCCCGACGGCATGAACAGGACGAGGTGGTCGGTCATGGCTGGTTTATGCTCCACCACCTGAACGGGCGGCGCGTCCGCCACGACGGCGGCCGCCTTCACCGGATGAAGCCGCCTGCGGGGCAGGGGCGGAACCAGCCACATGCGGCTGGTAGTCCTTGTATGTCTTGATCCAGTTGGTGCAGTTGGGATCGGTGCCATTGAGCACGTTGGCAGCGCGGACCGCTTCCATTTCCTGCGGACGGCAGGGGTTCATGATGGCCGAGGTCATGCCTGCGCCGATCACCATGGGAATGAAGCCCGCGTTGATGCCGTGGCGATGCGGCAGGCCGAAAGAGACGTTGGACAGGCCGCAAGTGGTGTTGACCTTGAGCTCGTTACGCAGCCGGTGCAGCAGCGCGAAGACCTGGCGGCCGGCATCACCGAGGGCGCCGATCGGCATGACCAGCGGGTCGACGACGATGTCACAGGGCTTGATGCCGAAATCCATGGCGCGCTCGACAATCTTCTTGGCAACGGCGAAGCGCACATCGGGATCCATGGAAATGCCGGTCTCGTCGTTGGAGATCGCCACCACCGGCACGTCGTATTTCTTGATCAGCGGCAGGATTGCCTCAAGCTTTTCTTCCTCGCCGGTGACCGAATTGACCAGCGGGCGGCCCGTGGCGACCTTCAGGGCAGCTTCGATGGCCGCGGTCACCGAACTGTCGATTGACAGCGGAACATCGACCAGGCCCTGGACGATTTCCATGGTCTGCACCAGAAGGCCCGGCTCGGTCTCGTTCGGATTGACCGAGGTGACGCCGGCATTGACGTCGAGCATGGTTGCGCCCGCGGCGACCTGCTCGAGTGCATCCTTGATAACGGTCTCGAAGTTTCCTTCGATCATCTCGGCGGCGAGCTTCTTGCGTCCGGTCGGATTGATGCGTTCGCCGATCACGCAGAAAGGCTGATCAAAGCCGATGATCACTTCTCGGGTGGCGGAGGCGACGATAGTGCGGGTCATGTTCGATCCTTGCGGTGTAGACATAAAGATTTGTTTATATCGTTATAACGGTTCGACGGTGAGTGCAAGTCTCCGGGCTCATTCCTGAGAGTCGGCGTCACCTGCCGCTCCTGCCATTTCATGCAGCAAATGTTTCGGCTCTTCGAGGATTTCCTCCATGCGATCAGCCACCATCTGGTCCACGGGATTTGGTTCCTTGCGCCAGGGCCTGCGGCCCTTGAGGACCCCGGAATCGTGCACGATCTCGGCGACGAACTCTTCCTGGCGGTAGGCCATGACATGGATGCCGGAGACGCCTTCGATCTCCTTGACCTCGTTGATGATGTCGATGCAGAGCTGCTTGCCTTCCTTCTTCTGGTCTTCCGCGCCTTCCAGCCGCTTGATGATGTCGTCAGGGATATGGACGCCGGGAACGTTCGAGCGCATCCATCTGGCCGTGCGCGCCGAGGCCAGCGGGCCGACGCCGCACATGATGAAGCACTCCTTGTCGAGTCCCATGTCGCGCACTTGGCTCATATAGTTTTTGAACATCGGCACGTCGTAACAATACTGGCTCTGAACGAACTGGGCGCCGGCGGCGATCTTCTTGGCCAGGCGGTGCGGGCGGAAGTCATGCGGCGGGGCAAAGGGGTTGATGGCAGCGCCGAGAAAAACCGTCGGAGCGCTGGTCAGCTTGCGGCCCGAGAGGAATTTGGAGTTGTCGCGCATGATGCGGATGGTTTCGAGAAGCGACATGCAGTCGAGATCGAAGACCGGCTTTGCGCCGGGCTGATCGCCTGCCTGCACGCCGTCGCCGGTCAGGCAGAGGATGTTCTGCACGCCCATGGCAGAGGCGCCGAGTACATCGCCCTGGATGGCGATGCGGTTCTTGTCGCGGCAGGAGATCTGCATGATGGGTGCGTAGCCCATGCGGGTCAGCAGCGCGCAGATGCCGACCGAGGACATGTGCGCATTGGCGCCGGATGCATCGACAGCGTTGATGCCGTCGACCCAGCCGTCGAAGATGGCGGCGCGCTCGTAGACGTCATGCGGGTCGGCGCTGTCGGGCGGGTTGAGTTCGGCGGTGACGGCGAACTCGCCACGGCGCAGGATCCGCTCCAGTCTCCCAAGGGACGAATGGCCGGGCTGGGGCTCGAGCAGGGCGCTGGGATCAAGCGGATTGGAATCCTGTTGGCTCATTGTGGCGTTCCCGGGGTTTCTGCGGCTTCACGTTCGGCGGCGGCGAGGGCTGTGACGCGCAACCAGGACGAGGTCTCGCGCAGCGACTGGTCAACCGGCTTCTGAACATCGAAAATGTTGTCGCGGCCGTTCATCCGGTTGGCGCCGGACCATGCCTGAACCCAGACGCAGGGCATGTCGGGCTCGACCTCGCAATGGCCGTTGGCGCGGACCCCGCCGCAGGGTCCGTTGCGCAATTGCTTGGGGCAATTCATCGGGCATGACATGCCGGTCGATGACAGCACGCACTGGCCGCACATGCGGCAGTCGAACAGGAAGCCCTTGGTGTGTTTCTCGATGAACTTGATCGGCCCTTCGGCCCGCTCGTAACCGACCGCTTTCCAGAGCGGATGAAGCTTGAGAAACAAGTCCGCGAAATGGCCGTAGAACCATTCCAGCGTCCGGGAGTGACGTACCGACCACAGTCTGACGGCAAAGCTGCGGGCCTTGCGGCCGGTGGCGGACACGCCCGACGGTTTGTAGGACGTGGCTTGGGCCGACTTCTTGTTGAGGCTTGCCTGTGTCGGTTTCGTCGGTTGGTCAGCCATGGCTCTCCCTGCCTCCGCCCTTGACGAGGGCAACCAGGCGCTCCTTGTCATAGGCTGCTTCAAGCTCCGCCGTTGCCTTGTCGGCCTCGGCTTCCAGATCGTCGGAGACTTCAACCGGGTCTGCCCGGCGCCATTCGGCCAGGTAGTCATCGGTTTCGGCGGCACCCGTGCGCATGGCGCACATATCGATCGCTTCGGTGAACCGGAGCGACAGTTCCCGCTTGGCGGTGGTGCGACCCTTCTTGATGATCACCTGGGCAGGAATGTCACGCCAGTAGACGACGATGCGGTTGGCCATTTCGGTTCTCCTTGGAAGTTACAATGCGCATGGGGATTTCTGGCCGCTTCGCTGACGACGACGCGCGGCGCGTCAAAAACGACCTGCAAGATGCCGGAGGTATTTGGGAACATGCCCGGGGTCAAACCAGGCTGTTGAAAACTACCAGATGCGTTTGAATAGACCGGTGCCGAGATAGGTCCAGATCGGGGGATGAAAGCGTTGCACGGAAGGCAGATCGCTTGACTTCGGTTGCAGCCGTTTCTCCAGCGCGTCTTCCACGGCGCGGACCACGATCTCGCGGGATCCAGCAGCCATCGCCAATGAATCTGTAAGAAGGCTTTCGTGCGGGTGCGGGGTGAGGAAGGCCTGATAGAGCGTGTCGCCGGTATCGACACCGGCATCGACCAGGTGCACGGTGGTGCCGTAGTTTTCATGATCGCCGGTCGCGCGGGCCCACCAGCCGCCGGCCAGTCCCCGGTATTTCGGGTTGATGCCCGAGTGATAATTGATCACCGGACAGGGAATTGCGGCCAGCGTTGCCTTTGACAGCATCCTGCATCCAACGAGGACGACGACGTCCGGCTTGCGGGCAGATATCAGATCGAGACAGTCGCCGGCGTTGGCGGAAGAGACGCGTGTTACCGGAACCTCAGGCGACAATTCTGTCTGTGCACCGCTCGCAGCGATGATTTCCATCGTCCGTTTTTGGGCCAGGCGCTTGCCAAACCGGGAAATGACCATCGTGCCGAACTGGCCGGCAGTCTGGACCCAGCCCACCTTGCGGGCCCGGCGCCTGAGGAAAAGGCTCTTTGATTCCGGTTGTTCGAGCACCACCTCAAGGTTTTCAAACCGGGAGGCGAGGGCATTGATGATTACCCAGGCGTAGGCACCGCCTGCGGTGATTACGAGGATCGTGCTTTGTCTGGCCATGCCTAATCCATCAAGATGAAAACGCAAGGATAGCCAGGGCGAGGTTAAGATCCGGCTACAGCCTGTCGGAGGTCAGGGAAGAGGGGCGCCGAAAAGTCTTTTCAGAACAGATGCAGAAGCAATGCGCCGGTGGCCGTGACGACAAAAGCTGCGATGGCGACCGAAATCAAGCCGGCCAGAACACCCAGAGCCAGGCAATTGCCGTCGCGTTCGGTATGGGCGACGCCGAGAATGGCAACGGCAAAGGCAGGCAGCCAGTTGCCGAAGGGAATCGGCAAGACGCAGGTGATGGCCAGAATCAGGGCGAAAACGCCGAACAGCCGTTCGCGGATCGCGCCACCCAGAGGCCAGTTGCGCGGGCGCACCCAGTTTTCGGCACTGCGAAGCCAGGGCGAAACCTTGGTCACCATGCGCTGGAAGGTGACCCGGTCAATCGTATAGTTGGCAAGCGCCCGCGGCAGCCAGACCTTCTGATAGCCGATCACCATCTGCCAGGCGACAAACACCATCGGCAGGCCAAGAACCATGGTTGCGCCAGGCGGAAGCGGGATCAGGTTGGGAACCGCGAACACCAGCAGAAACGCACCAAAAGACCGGTCATCCAGCGCATTGGCGATCTCGCGCATGCTGACGCGTTCACCGGCGTCCCGCGCCAGACGCTCCAGCAGCTCGGAGAGCTTCTCTGGATGCTTGCGTGAGCCGGCGGCGATGGCGGGAACGGTTACTGTGGCGGAATGGTGGTTCACTGCGGATACCCTGAATGACGACTGCCTACCATCTAAGCATGGATTGCTTAAAAATTGTGGCAATAATCACATCATTTCCGGAGAGGAAAAATAATTCAGCGTTAATGCTTTGTATCGTCGCAGCTGCCGGAAATGGCTTGCAGCTCAAAGCGGCGCCAGCGCCTGCTCCAGGTCGCCATAACCGGTAAACCGCCGCTCGTAGGGCAAGCCCAGCCGTTCAGCCGCCGCGCGGGCCTTTTCTTCAAGTTCGGGGTCATCGGTCTGGGCGAGATAGAGCGCGCGCTCGTAGTGGCCGAAATAGGTGTCGCGAAGTTCGGGGAACCGGTCGAGCCCAAGCGGGCGAATCAAAAAGGTTTCGAAATGCCGGGCGAGAAAATCGGTGATGAAAAAGGTCGTCATCATATCGTCGCCGGCAGCTTCAAATGCCTGATTGCCGATATAGAACGAGAAACAGTGCGGCCCCTCGATCCGTTCGACACCGTGGGCGGCGCAGACCTTGTCGAGTTCACCGCCGGTGCCGCAATCGGCATAGCCAATGAAGATGTGCTCGAAGCCTTCATCACGCGCCTTGCGAATGGCCCGGTCGACGGCAGGAGCAATGCGGTCGGGATAATGATGGAAATTGGCGTCAATGCACTTGAGGTCGACATGGTCATGACCAAGCTGCTTGTTGACGGCCAAGACCTCGCGACCAATCATCCCGCAGGCGATCACCCGCACTTTCTTGCCGGTATGATTGTCCGGAGTTCCGGTCTGGCTGGCCGTTGTGGGCCGCTCCGTCATGATGTCGCCTTTCACCTGATCCAAATTTCGCGCCGCAGCAGCCCTGCGGAATTCGGCGAGTTGACGTCTTTGAAGAGTGCGCCTGCCGCTGATCCTGACCGGTCGCGAGCTCCCGCACAAACAGGATACGAAGCGCCGGTCGGGACGTAAAGCACCGGTCAGTGTCATTAGCGGCGCTGCCGCAGGCCGACCGGCCTGAACAAGGCAAGGTCAGCCCGCTGCTGTAATCAGGCTTGCGCCGATCAGGCGCCGGCGAGCCGGTTGTGGCGGCGTTTGATCAGTTCCTTGGCGGTCTCGACCGCAACCGCCGCGTCGCGGCAATAGGCATCGGCGCCGACGGCCTTGCCGAATTCCTCGTTGAGTGGTGCGCCACCGACGAGAACGATGAAGTCGTCGCGGATGCCCTTTTCCTTCATGGTGTCGATGACGACCTTCATGTAGGGCATGGTGGTGGTCAGCAGGGCTGACATGCCGAGAATGTCGGGCTGCTCGCGCTCGATGGCCTCGATATATTTTTCGACCGGGTTGTTGATGCCCAGGTCGATGACGTCAAAGCCCGCACCTTCCATCATCATGCCGACGAGATTCTTGCCGATGTCGTGAATGTCGCCCTTGACGGTGCCGATGACCATCTTGCCGAGCTTGGGGGCGCCGGTTTCGACCAGCAGCGGACGCAGGATGAACATCCCGGCCTTCATGGCGTTGGCGCTCATCAGCACTTCGGGAACGAACAGGATGCCGTCGCGGAAATCCTCGCCGACGATTCGCATGCCTTCGACCAGTGCTTCGGTGAGCACGTCGTAGGGGGTCCAGCCGCGACCGAGAAGGATGTTGGTGCCTTCCTCAATCTCTTCCTTGAGACCGTCATACAGATCGTCATGCATCTGCTGGACAAGTTCATCATCAGAGAGTTCGGACAGGATGATTTCTTCGTCAGACATCGGCTTCTCCCTTGAATGCACCTGTCAGGTGGTTCAACGCACCAGACCCATCGTGCATAGCGATATAGGCGATTGTTTGCAAAAAGTTCCTTGAAAACGACGCGCATATCGGAAAATGCGACGAGGGGCTGTTTCCGCAATATTCCTGCTGCGCCAAGGCTTGGCGCTTTGAGGAATGTGCGGGAGTTGGTTTTGGCTAGCATGGGATCACTGGCGTGATGGTGCGCCATTCCAAAACAAGCAGGCATTCAATGGCTCATCCAGATACGCTTCCTTCCACTGATATGGTTCAAGATGCAGCACCTGAGGCGAGTGCTGGGCGGCGCGGCAGAGGCGCTGCGGCGCGGCGGGCGCAACGCTCGGGCGGCGGGCCGGGCCAGTCGATGCCGTTTATCCTGCGCAAGCTCGGCAACTACGAGGTGCTCGACGAGGAAGGACTGAGCCTGATCGAACGCAACGCGGACAAGATCCTCGAGGAAATCGGGATCGAGTTTCGCGATGATGCGGAAGCACTGGCGCTGTGGCGCGAAGCCGGCGCCGATGTGAGGGGCGAGCGGGTCCGGTTTCCCAGGGGACTTTGCCGCGAACTGCTGAAGACCGCACCGGAAGTGTTTACCCAGCATGCCCGCAATCCTGCCCGCTCCGTGCAGATCGGTGGCAACGCGACCGTATTTGCACCGGTTTACGGACCGCCGTTTGTCCGCGATCTCGATGGCGAACGCCGCTATGCGACGATCGAGGATTTCCGCAATTTCGTGAAGCTTGCCTACATGGCGCCATCGCTGCACCATTCGGGTGGAACTGTCTGCGAGCCGGTCGACGTGCCGGTGAACAAGCGCCATTTCGACATGGTCTACAGCCACATGAAATACAGCGACAAGCCGTTCATGGGCTCGGTGACTGCGCCGGAACGGGCCGAAGACACCATCGAGATGTGCAAGATCCTGTTCGGCGCGGAGTTCGTTGACCAGAACTGTGTCACGCTCAACCTGATCAACGCCAACTCGCCGATGGTGTTTGACGAAACCATGCTTGGCGCTCTCAAGGTCTATGCCCGCAACAACCAGGCCTGCGTGGTTTCGCCGTTCATTCTCGCCGGCGCCATGAGCCCGGTGACGGTGATCGGCACGCTGACCCAGATCCTGGCCGAAGTGCTCGCGGGCGCTGCCTTCACCCAGCTGATCCGGCCAGGCGCGCCGGTGCTGTTCGGCACGTTTGCCGCGTCGATCTCGATGCAGTCGGGTGCGCCGACATTCGGAACGCCGGAGCCGGCGCTGGTCTCCTACGGTGCTGCGCAGCTGGCGCGGCGTCTGAAACTGCCGTTCCGCACCGGCGGATCGCTTTGCGGCTCGAAGGTGCCTGATGCGCAAGCCGCGCATGAAAGTGCATCGACGCTGAACATGACGCTGCTGGCGGGCACCAATTTCGCGCTGCATTCGGCCGGATGGCTCGAAGGCGGGCTGGTCAGCTCTTACGAGAAATTCATGATCGACGTCGATCAGCTTGGCATGCAGCAGCGTTTTGCCGAGGGCATTGATCTGTCGGAAACCGGTCAGGCGCTGGATGCCATTGCCGAAGTGGGGCCGGGCAATCACTATCTCGGTTGCGCCCATACCCAGGCCAATTTCCAGCAGGCGTTTTTCCGCTCTTCGCTGGCCGACAACAATTCCTACGAGCAATGGCTGGCGGAAGGCGAAAAGCGGATCGAGGAGCGGGCGCGCAACCTGTGCCGCTCGTGGCTCGACGGCTATGTCGCACCGGAACTGGACCCGGCAATCGACGAGGCGCTGCTTGCCTATATCGCCGAGCGGAAAGACTCGATGCCGGACGCCTTCACTTGAACACAGCCCGATAAAGCCAGGGAGACAGGCGGGCAGGACAAGGTGGCAGGCCTCATTCACAAGGAGGTCTGGCGCTCTGCGTTCCGTGACGGCGGCACGGGCGACCGGGAGCGATGACCGCTGCCGCCGGCATTGACGTGCTTGATGCCACGCTGGCTGGTCACGGGCTTTGCCTGAGGGGCTGGGTTTTTCCGGGCGGGCCAGATGTTGCGATGCCATCTGGTACAGGAACGGCATCGGCGATCTGCCTGGTCGGTCATGCCGGAGGGGCGTTCTGGCCGGTCTTCGAGGCCTGGCGGATAACGCATCGCGGGATTGATGATCCGCTCGACACCTGGTCAAAATCAGTGATCACCCCGATTGCGGAAACTGCGGGCGGAGAAGCGGTGTTTCCATCAGATCGGCCCTGGCAGCCGTTCCAGCAATGGGCGATGGCCGCCGAAGGGCTGAAACCTTCGCCGCTGGGGATGCTCATTCATCCGGATTACGGCTTATGGCATGGCTATCGCGGAGCGATCCTGTTCGAGAAAGCAGCGATGGCAAGATTGGTAACCGGCGAACCGTCGCCAGGGACGAGCCTGGCACCGCATCCCTGCGACACCTGCAGCGACAAGCCCTGCCTGTCGGCCTGCCCGGTCGAGGCGTTTACACCGGCGGGTTTTGCTGTCCCGGATTGCCGGTCCTATCTGAAGGGCGAAGCCGGACGGGACGGATGCATGCGTTCAGGTTGCCTGGCGCGCGATGCCTGTCCGGTCGGGCGCAGCTATCGCTACAGCGCCGGGCAAATTCGCTTCCACATGACGGCTTTCTGCTGAACCGCGAGCGGCGCAATCCTCATCCGTAATGGTGAGGATGCTCCTTCAGCCGAAAAAAATATTCCATTAAAACAATGCCTTGTCGCAAATTTTGGATCGTTTCATAACGATAGCTCTTGCAAAAGATATATCTTTACGCAGATAATACGGTATGAAATGCTATCGTAATTCAGGAAGGACATCGATCATGTTTGGAATGCACAGACACAAATGCCGTCACGAAAACCGCCATTGTGCCGGCCCCGAAGGCCGGGGAGGCGGCGGTGGCCACGGGCGGGGCGGCCCCTTCGGGCGTCACCGTGGCGGTCCGTTCGGCGGCGGCGGCAAACGCATGTTTGACTCCGGTGCGCTGCGGCTGGTGGTTTTGGGCCTGATCGCGGAGCAACCGCGCCATGGCTATGACATCATCAAGGCGCTGGAAGCCCGCTTCCAGGGGGCCTACAGCCCGAGCCCGGGCGCAATCTACCCAATGCTGCAGATGCTGGAGGAGGCCGATCTGGTGTCCTCCCAGATGCAGGGCGCCAAGAAGCTGTTCTCGATCACCGAAGAGGGGTTGGCCTATCTCGGGGAAAATCGCGTCGATCTTGACAGGATCAATGCGCAGATCGACGAGGCATCGGAAGAAATCCAGGGTGTCTCGCTGGGGGCCGAGTTCCGCGCCTTGCGCAAAGCGCTGTTCCGTCAGGTCCGAAGCGGCGGATTGTCTGCCGAAAAGGCGCAGCAGGCGCTGGAGATTCTGAAGAAGGCCCGCGGCGACATTGAAGCCCTGCAGGATCAGGACGGGCAGGACTGGACTGGTCAGCCCTGACACCTCCGGCAGCAAAACAGAGAGGCCGGCACTGATGTGCCGGCATCTTGAGTGTGTTCAACAGCAGTTTGCTTCAGCTGCGGCGGCCGCGGCGTTCACGCTTGGGAGCGGCGTTGTCGGTGGCGACCGTGTTGCGCATCGGGCCGATGCGATCGATAATGGTTTCCACTGTCGGGCGCTGCGCCTTGATGTGGCTGTCGACAGCCTCGCGCATGGCGCGCAAATGATCGCAGGAAGTGCCGCAGCAGCCGCCGATGATGCGCGCACCGGCATCGATGGCCAGCCTTGCGTAATCGGCCATCAGCGGCGGTGTGCCCGAGTAGTGGATTTCCGTACCCTTGAACTCGGGGATGCCGCAATTGCCCTTGACGACAACGATGGCCTCCGGATCTGCCGATGTCATGTCGAGCAGGGAAGACAGGATATCGGATGCGCCGACGCCGCAATTGGCGCCAACCGCAGCCGGGCCGTCGCCGATGTCGCTGGCGATCGAGTGGATGTCACGCGGGTGCACGCCCATCATGGTCTTGCCGGCGGTATCGAACGAGCCGGTGTAGACATAGGGCAGGCCACAGCGCACGGCTGCTTCAGCGGCTGCGCGGATTTCGTCGCGGGCGGACATGGTTTCGATCCAGGCGATATCGACGCCACCGGCCTTGAGGCCCTCGATCTGTTCGACGAAGGAGTTGACCGCATCGTCATAGGTCATGGCGCCGAGCGGCACCAGCAGGTCGCCGGTGGGACCGACGGAGCCTGCGACGATGACCTTGCGCGGCGCCTTGTCGGCAACGGCGCGGGCGATTTCGGCCGCCTTCTTGTTGAGCGCGAATACCCGGTCATCGGCCTGGTGCAGCTTGAGCCGGTTGCGGGTGCCGCCGAAACTGTTGGTCAGGATGATGTCGGACCCGGCATCGACAAAGTCCTGGTGCAGCTTGGTGATTTTCTCGGGGGCCGTTTCCAGCCACATTTCCGGTGCTTCGCCCGATTCCAGCCCCATGGCGAACAGGTTGGTCCCGGTTGCGCCGTCGGCGAGCAGAACGCCTTTTTCGGCAAGCAGATCGGCAAGCGGATTGGAAGCGGGCATGAAATTCTCCTGTTTAATTGATTGTCGTATAAAGATATCCTTATATCATTGCAAGCAAAGCTGTTGCCACGCATGAAAAAACCCGCAGGCGGGCGGGCCACCTGCGGGTCTTGAAGGCCGGCTGATCCGGTCTGGCCGGATCGGAGGCGTCTTGCGGATCAGGCCGCCGTTTCGTGATCGACCGGCGTCACCATGGCTGAAATCACGTCATGGATGTCCAGCGCGCCAATCGGCTTGCCGGAAGCGTCCGTCACGTGGGCAACAGAGGTGTTGCTGTCGGTCATCTTCTTGGCCGCGACTTCAAGCACTGTGCCGGTCTTGACCGGCATGCCCTGCGGCTCGCCTGACAAGGGGCTCAGCACCATGTCGACCGAAATCACCCGTCCGCGGTTGACCTCGCGCACGAAGCTGGAGATGTACTCATCGGCAGGATGCAGCACGATTTCCTGCTTGGTCCCCTGCTGGACCACTTCGCCATCACGCAGAATGGCGATGCGGTCACCCAGGCGCAGTGCCTCGTCGAGATCGTGGGTGATGAAGACCACGGTCTTCCGGATTTCCTTCTGCAGATCGAGCAGAACGGTCTGCATGTCCATGCGGATCAGCGGATCGAGTGCGGAGAAGGCCTCGTCCATCAGCAGGATCGGGGCATCATTGGTCAACGCCCGGGCAAGGCCCACGCGCTGCTGCATGCCGCCTGAAAGCTGGTTGGGGTAATTGTCCTCAAAGCCTTCGAGCCCGACGCGGGTAATCCAGCGTCGTGCCTGCTTTTCCTGCTCCTGGCGGGGAAGACCCTGGATCTCGAGCCCGTAGACCGCGTTCTCGAGAACGGTCCGGTGCGGCAGAAGCGCAAACTTCTGAAACACCATTGCGGTCTTGTGACGACGGAACTCGCGAAGCTCGTTCTCGTTCATCTGGACGACATCCTCGTCGCCGACGATGACTTCGCCCGCAGTCGGATCGATCAGCCGGTTGATGTGGCGGATCAGGGTAGACTTGCCCGAGCCGGACAGGCCCATGACCACCTGGATGCCGCCGCCGGGCATGTCGATGTTGATGTCCTTGAGCCCGAGCACGTGGTTGTGCTTGTCGTTGAGCTCGGCCTTGGTCATGCCAGCCTTGACGGCGTCGATATAGGCTTCCGGGTTGGCGCCGAAAATCTTGTAAAGATTGCGGACGCTGATCCCGATACCGGTTTCTTGCTCAGCCATGTACCACCTCCAGGTGCTTCTGCAGCCGCTTGCCATAGGCCTGGCTGGTGCGGTCAAAGATGATGGCGATGCCGACAATGGCGAGGCCGTTGAAGATACCCAGCGTGAAGTACTGGTTTGCGATGGCTTTCAGCACCGGAAGACCCAGCCCCTGAACACCGATCATCGATGCGACGACGACCATGGCGAGTGCCATCATGATGGTCTGGTTGACGCCGGCCATGATGGTCGGCAGCGCCAGCGGCATCTGCACGTTCTTGAGCCGCTGCCAGTTGGACGAACCGAAGGCATCGGCGGCTTCGAGCACATCCTTGTCAACCAGCCGGATACCGAGGTTGGTCAGGCGGATGATCGGCGGGATGGCGTAGACCATCACCGCGATCAGGCCTGGGACGCGGCCAATGCCCAGCAGCATGACCACGGGAATGAGATAGACGAAACTCGGCATGGTCTGCATCACGTCGAGAACCGGATTGAGCACCGCCTGGACCCGGTCCGAGCGGCCCATCAGGATGCCTATCGGTATGCCAACAATAATGGCCAGGATCGTCGCCACGACTGTCATGGCGATGGTCTTCATGGTGTCTTCCCACATGTCGAAGTAACCGATCAGCAGCAGGGTAACGATCACCCCGGCGGTTATCTTCCAGCTGCGGCTTGCCAGCCATGCGATCAATGCAAAACCGAGTATCACGAGTGGCCAGGGCGAGCTGGTGAGCAATTGCTCGACACGGTACATGAACCATTGCACCGGATAGAGTGCGGTTTCAAACATTTCGCCATTGGCGCGGGTGAAGTTGCGGAAGCCGAGGTCGATGGTCTTTTTCAAGGCCGTCAACCTGTCGGTATCCATGGCGGGAAATTCTATGAGCCAGTCCATATTGACGCTCCAAATACGGATAATTCTATTGGCTGATCGTCAGGCGACCAACGATTCATCGCTGCCTGTGGCCAGATGAATGCACCTTTTGGCGCGTGCCCCCGGTCCCAGCTCCAGACCATTGCGGCTTTGTGTTCCCCGACCGCGCCTGTCTGGATAAAAATGTGGCGGACCTAGGCCCGCCACATCATCAGCGATGGATTACATCACTGCTTTCTTGACTTTTTCAGCCGCTTCCGGCGAGACCCACTTGGTCCAGATGTCCTCGTTTTCCTTCAGGAAGTGACGAGCACCGGCTTCACCGGTTGCCTGGTTGTCGGCCATCCATGCAAGCAGGGCGTTCACAGTGGAGTTGGGCCAGCTGCGGTTTGCCAGGTAGTCGTAGGCAGGGCCGGCACGCTTCTTGAAGTCGTCGGTGACAACCGTGTAGACTTCAGACTTGGACCAGGCGTTCTTCTTGGGGTCCGGGCAATCGGTGATCGATGTGCAACGGTCCCACTCTTCCTTGTCGTGCTCGACGCCATGGTCAAGCTTGACCATTTCGTACTTGCCGAGAATTGCCGTCGGTGCCCAGTAGTAGCCGAGCCACGGGTTTTCTCTCTCGTATGCCTTGGCGATGGAGCCGTCGAGGCCAGCAGCCGAACCGGTTTCAACCGTCACCCAGCCTTTTTCTTCAGCGCCGTAGGCCTTGAAGAGGTTGGTGGTGATGATGCGGCAGCCCCAGCCTTCAGGACAGTTGTAGACGCCGCCCTTGCCTTCGTTTTCCATGCCGGGGGCAGGGAACAGCTCGGGATGTGCCAGCGCGTCATCAATGGTCTTGATTTCAGGATGGGCTTCGGCGGTGTACTTGGGAATCCACCAGCCTTCGACGCCGCCATCGCTGAGCGATTCGGATGCGTAGTGAAGCTTGCCTTCGGCAACAGCGGAGTCGAGCAGGGTGCGAAGCGAGTTGATCCAGGCTTCAGGAGCGACGTCCGGCTCCTGCTTTTCAACCATTGAGGTGAGGGTCGGGGTGGTGTCACCGGCCACAAGCTCGGCTTCGCAGCCATAGCCTTCGGAAAGGATGATTTCGTCGATGTTCGCCAGAACTTCAGCCGAAGCCCAGTTCATGTTGGCGATGGTCACGCGGCCACATTCGCTATGTGATGCAGCAGATGCGGCGCCGGCGAAGCCCATAAGGCCAACGGCGAGAACGGTGGAAGCGAGAAGCTTCTTCATATGTAAGACCTCCCAGTCTTATTGATGCAGTGGTTGTTCCATTTTTCGGCAAAACCCGGTCACTGCTGATTACCGGACACCGATGGAATTGAAGGCAAATCGCCTCATGGTCATTGAAAACCATTTCACACGTCAGTTACGACGCAAAGGCGACATCAAACGGCGCAAGTGGAACCCACGGAACTCTGTCGAAGGCGGTTGCCCAATTGAAATGCCGCCTTTCAGGGTAAGGACTTACGCCAAGAAATCAACCGTAGCTTCGAGAATTCGTAAATCAGGATGGCCACCGGTGGTGCATTGCATCATAAATTTTCGGGCCGTCGAAATAAATTGCAAGATTCATGAATGCTTAGGGTTTCAATAACTCTCCGGTAACGATGTCCGGGTTACACCTGTTTGCACGGCGGGGGACAACCGCCGACCATCCCGGATCAGGTATTGCGTACCGGGATGTCGCGAACCTCGCGCGTTTTTGTGAGGTCGTCAGTGTATTTTGGCAGGCCGTCGGGATCGAAAGATCCAGGCGGCCTTCGCATTTGTGGACCAGCCGGACAAAAAAAGACCGGATGATCGCTCATCCGGCCTTCTTGGAATTCATTGCTCCCGGAGCTTCCGGGTGGGCGCTTTTGACGCGATTCAGCCCGCGGAAAGCGTGCGGATGAAGCTGTTAAGCACGCTGGAGCGGGGCTTCTGGTTTGCCTTCTGGGCCGGAAGCACGTTGTTCCATGCGATCTGAACGCGATTGGCAGAATTGAATACATACAGCATGGCGATGTCCTTCCGTTTTGTGTTGACGACGATTTTCAAATGGCAAGCACCATCTAACGCTGCTCTATGCTCATCGGGTGGGTTGAGCTGCATTGAATCCGTCGCGGGATGTCGCAATTCAGATGTCGCAAAAAGAATTTGCCGTTCTTTTGAAATCACGGTGAAGCAATGGTTAACGTGGCGGCTTGAAAAGGCCTTTTGATCTGCCGTTGGCGGTGCTATCGACGGCCGATGACACGGGCATTGATGTTTCAGGGAACGGGTTCGGATGTCGGCAAGACCGTGCTGGTTGCGGGCTTTTGCCGGCTGGCGGCAAATCATGGCCTGAAGGTTCGCCCGTTCAAGCCGCAAAACATGTCCAACAATGCCGCTGTCGCCGATGACGGCGGCGAGATCGGGCGGGCACAATGGCTGCAGGCGCTGGCCTGCCGGGTGTCGGCAAGCGTGCACATGAACCCGGTGCTGCTCAAGCCACAGTCCGAAACCGGATCCCAGGTCGTGGTTCAGGGAAAAGTTACCGGTCATGCGCGCGGCCGCGACTACCAGAAACTCAAGCCGCAACTGATGGCGGCGGTGATGGACAGTTTTGCCCGTGTCGCGGATGGCGCTGACCTGGTGCTGGTCGAAGGGGCGGGATCTCCGGCGGAAATCAACCTGAGATCAGGCGATATTGCCAATATGGGATTTGCGACAGCGACCGGGGTGCCGGTGGTGCTGGTCGGCGACATCGACCGCGGCGGGGTCATCGCCTCGATCGTCGGCACGCATACCATCCTGCCCGTCGCGGACCGCGCAATGATCGCGGGCTACCTGATCAACAAGTTTCGCGGCGATGTCAGCCTGTTTGATGACGGCATCTCGGCGATTGACGGTTTTACCGGATGGCCGTGCCTCGGTGTCATTCCGTGGCTCAAGGCCGCGGCGCGATTGCCGGCGGAAGATTCCGTGGCTTTGGAGCGTCTGGTGCAGGGGCCGGCGCGGGCGCTCAAGATCGCGGTTCCGGTGTTGTCGCGGATCGCCAATTTCGATGATTTCGATCCGTTCAAGGCCGAGCCGGATGTGGATCTCGTGTTCGTGCGCCCCGGCGAGCGGTTGCCCGAGGATGCAGGCCTTGTGATCCTGCCGGGCTCGAAATCGACGATTTCCGATCTCGCCGATTTCCGGCGGCAGGGCTGGGACAGGGATATGCAGGCGCATTACCGGCGCGGCGGCAGGATTATCGGAATTTGCGGTGGCTACCAGATGCTGGGGCGGATAGTCAGCGATCCGCTGGGGCTCGAAGGGGAAGGCGAGGCAGCCGAGGGGCTCGGGCTGCTCGACATCGAAACAGAGATGGCGCCGGAAAAAACTGTCCGCAACATCAAGGCGCGTTCGGCGGAGCATGACGTGGCGTTGTCGGGGTACGAAATTCATCTCGGTGTCAGCCGCGGGCCGGACAGCGCCCGACCGATGACGCTTCTCGACGGGCGGCCTGATGGCGCGATTTCGCCCGACGGCAAGGTGTCGGGAACCTACCTGCACGGTCTGTTCGATTCGGACGCCTACCGTGCGAAGTTGCTGGCGGAGTTTGGCATTCGTGGCGGGGAGACCAATTTCCGCGCCGATGTTGACGCAGCCCTCGATGAAGTCGCTGCCGAGCTTGACCGTCTGGTGGGGTTCGACAGGCTGATGAGCACATCGGCACTGATTGGTCGTTGACAGGCCGTGCGATGGCGCAGTCTCGATTGACAGTCTGCGGCGTCAGCCCTATCACTTGAGGTTCGAATGGTTCCAGAAACCCAAGTTGGTTTTCCGGATCAAAAGGGAATGCGACGGGATGGACCCAACCAGGGCATCTTTATCGCAGCCGACCCCGCGACTGTAGAGCGGCTAGGCGAATGTCACCGGGCACGGGAGGCCAGAGTGACGGAAAGACAATGGTGTTTTTCCGTTATCCTGAAGCTCCGGGCCGGACAAGCCACTGACGTGGCGGCATGATCAATCGGCGCGGACGCCTCTTTGTCTACGAATCGTCCCGTTTTCATGACCGCGATCAGCGTTGGGAAGGCCGGCATTTGCTGATGATCGACGGCAACGTCGACGTGACCCGCGAGCCAGGAGACCTGCCATTCGCACCGGTTGAGAGCCGGACCTTCGGAAGAAACTTTCTTCCGAAGTCACTCACGGAGGTTGTCATGTCTGCCAAAACCCAAACGCTTTCCCTCACCGATCGCATCGGCGCACGCACTGTTGCCGGCCTGATGGCACTGGTCATCGGCTCGATCCTGGTGTTCGGAGTTGGTCTTGCCAATTCGCAGACGCTGCACGACGCAGCGCACGACACAAGGCATTCCTACGGCTTTCCCTGCCACTAAGGGATTGATCTCATGATTGTCAGGTTGCTCCTGGCGGCTCTCGCCGCCGGGCTCATTGCCGGTATGGTGATGACGCCCGCCCAATACGTCAAAACCATTCCGCTGATCATGCAGGCCGAGGCCTATGAAAATGGCGAGGTTGCTCACGATCATGGCGATGCCGGTGCGGAGGCCGAGCCCGGGCATCAGCATGCCGAGGAAGACTCCATGCTCGGCTTCGGCCGGTTCTGGGACACGGTTCTTGCCAATCTGGTTGCAGGAGCAGGTTTCGCGCTGATGCTTGCCGCCGTGGCGCTGCTGATGGGTGTGGAATTTCCCGCAGGACGCGAGGCGATCACCCGCGGCCTGCTTTTCGGGGCCGCGGCGTGGTTTTGCGTCCAGCTTGCGCCGTCGATGAGCTTGCCGCCTGCGGTTCCGGGGTTCCCCTATGCCGATCTTGGCGACAGGCAGAGCTGGTGGATGATCACCGTGGCGATGTCGGCTGCCGGGATCTGGTGCCTCGCGATGCGGCCGGAATGGCTGGTCAAGGCCGTCGGTGTCGCCATCATCATCGCCCCGCATGTGTGGGGCTCGCCGGTGCCTGAAGATCTTTCGAGCGAAGTGCCTGCCTATATCGCGTCGGCCTATGCCGCCGCATCGCTGGCGACCACGCTGTTCTTCTGGCTGCTGCTTGGCGGATTGCTTGGTTTTTTCCTGTCGCGTGTTCCAGAGGAGCAAACGGCGTGACGCCAGGCCTGCCACCGGTGACGCTGGTGCTGGGCGGCGCGCGCTCGGGCAAGTCCGCCTTCGCCGAAGGGCTTGTCGAACGTGCCTCGGACACAAGGCTCTATCTGGCGACCGGCCAGGCCTGGGACGAGGAGATGCGGGACCGGATTGCTTCGCATCAGCACCGGCGCGGGCAGGGATGGGAAACCATCGAGGCCCCGGTGGACCTGGTCCCGGCGCTCAAAACCCATGCCCGGACCGACCGTCCGATGCTGGTTGATTGCCTGACACTGTGGGTGACCAATCTGATGCTCGGCGAGCACGACCTCGGCACCGCTTTTGATGAAATTGCCGCCGCGATTCCGGGCCTGAAGGGGCCGGTGGTCTTTGTTTCCAATGAAGTCGGTCTCGGCATCGTGCCTGACAACGCCATGGCACGGGCGTTCCGTGATCATGCCGGCCGGCTTCACCAGTTAATTGCGGGCCTTGCCGACGAAGTTCATTTCGTCGCCGCCGGCCTGCCACTCAAGATGAAGGGGTAACCCATGATTGCTTCCAAGATTCCCGCCACCGTCATCACCGGCTTTCTCGGCGCGGGCAAAACCACGCTGATCCGGCACATGCTGTCCAACGCCAAGGGCAAGCGGATTGCGCTGATCATCAACGAATTCGGCGATCTTGGCGTCGACGGCGACGTCCTCAAGGGCTGCGGTGACGAGGTGTGCAGCGAGGATGACATCGTCGAGCTCAACAATGGCTGCATCTGCTGCACCGTGGCCGATGATTTCATCCCGACCATGGAAAAGCTGCTGGCGCGTACCGACCGGCCGGACCATATCGTCATTGAAACCTCTGGTCTGGCCTTGCCGCAGCCGCTGGTCGCCGCCTTCAACTGGCCCGGCATCAAGACGCAAGTCACCGTCGATGGCGTGGTCACCGTGGTCGACAGCGCCGCTGTTGCCGCCGGGCGCTTTGCGCATGACCATGACAAGCTCGACGCACAGCGGCTGGCTGACGAAGGGCTTGATCATGAAAGCCCGCTCGAGGAGTTGTTCGAGGATCAGCTGACTGCCGCCGACCTGATCATTCTCAACAAGACAGACCTGATCAGCGCATCGGATCTGGAAGGCGTTCGCGCCGGGATCGCCGGGCATCTCACCCGCAAGCCGATTTTCGTCGAGGCGCGGCAGGGCGAGGTGGCGCCGGAAGTGCTGTTGGGGCTGGGTGTCGGCAGCGAGGACGACATTGCCAACCGCAAGTCGCATCATGAAATGCATCATGCCGATGGCCATGAGCATGATCACGACGAGTTCGAAAGCATCGTGGTTTCGCTTGGTCCGGTGAGCGATGTTGCGGGCTTCACCGAAGGTCTCAAGTCATTGATCGTCAGCCACGACATCCTGCGTCTGAAGGGATTTGCCGATATGGCCGGCAAGCCGATGCGCATGGTTGTTCAGGCGGTCGGCAGCCGCATCGAAACGCATTTCGACCGTCCATGGGGCAGCGGCGAGGCACGGGAAACCCGACTTGTGGTGATCGGTCTGCATGATCTGGACGAGGCGGCAATCCGCGCAAGCCTTTCCGCGCTGGCTGGTTGATCCGATCGAGGAGACGGTGTCGCGATGCATTTGCTGGTCGCACAAAAAGGGACGTTGAGCGATGGCGATGAAGCCGTCGATCTGGGCCAAAGCCCGGGCGATATCCTGTTTCTCAGTGCCGCCGATACTGAGCTTGCCAGCATAGCAGCCGCGCGGCAGACGACAGGCCGGCTGACCTGGCGGCTGGCGAGTCTCAGCGACCTCAAGCATCCGATGTCGGTCGACACATTCGTGGCGAAGATGGCGCCGAAGGCGAAACTGGTGATCGTCCGCGCGCTCGGCGGGGCCAGCTATTTTGCCTATGCGCTGGAAAGCCTGCACGCAGCCTCGTTTGCCAATGGCTTCCAGATTGCAGCGTTGCCGGGCGATGACCGGCCTGATCCGGGGCTGGAGCCGCTATCGACGCTGGATCCGGCATCCCGCGACCAGCTTTGGACTTACCTGATAGAAGGTGGTGCGGAGAATGCCCGCGGGCTTATCCAGTATGCCGAAGCGCTGATTGAAGGCGGCGAGTTGCCTGCACCGGCTGCACCGCTGCTCAAGGCCGGGCTGTGGCACCCGCATGTGAGCAATCCCGCACTTGCCGATGTGAGCAAGGACTGGATTGAGGGCGCACCGGTGGTGGCGGTGTGTTTTTACCGGGCGCTGGTGCAGAGCGGCCAGACCGCGCCGGTTGCAGCCTTGTGCGACGGATTGAAAGCCGAGGGTGTCAATGCGTTGCCGGTGTTCGTCTCCAGTCTCAAAGACCCGGTTTCGGTGGGCACATTGCAGGCGATTTTCGCCGATGCTGCGCCTGACGTGGTGATCAATGCCACCGGCTTTGCAGTCTCCTCGCCGGGCGCACAGACCAAAGGAACGGTGCTTGAGTCAACCGGTGCGCCGGTGTTGCAGGCGGTGTTTGCAGGCGGTGGCCGCGAGGCCTGGGCCGCGTCACAGCAGGGTCTGACCTCGCGTGATCTGGCGATGCATGTGGCACTGCCGGAAGTGGATGGCCGGGTGCTCGCCCGCGCGGTGTCGTTCAAATCGGCGGCGCGGTTTGACGAGACGGTTGAGGCCAATATCGTCACCCATGCGCCGGAGCCGGACCGGGTGCAGTTTGTTGCAGAGTTGGCATCACGCTGGGCGCGGTTGCGGCGGACGCCAGCGCCGGAGCGCCGGGTGGCGATCGTGCTGGCCAATTATCCCAACCGGGATGGGCGCCTGGCCAACGGGGTGGGGCTTGATACGCCCGCAGGCACCGTCGAAGTGTTGAAGGCGATGGCTGGGGCGGGATACCAGACTGGCGAACTTCCCGCTGATGGCGATGCGCTGATTTCAGCGCTGAAGGCCGGGCCGACCAATGCGATCCGCGACGATCGCAGCGGCGGGGTGCCGCTATCGCTTCAGGACTACCAGGCGTTTTTCGAAGCGCTCGATCCGGCAATCCAGGCGGCAGTGAACGAGCGCTGGGGTGGACCTGAAGCCGATCCGTTCTATCGCGACGGGGCTTTCCATCTGGGTCTTTTGCGTTTCGGCAATGTCGCCGTCGGCATTCAGCCCGCGCGCGGTTACAATATCGATCCGAAAGCCAGCTATCATGCACCGGACCTGGTGCCGCCGCATGGCTATTTCGCCTTCTATGCCTGGCTGCGCACCGAGTTTGATGTTCATGCGGTCGTGCACATGGGCAAGCATGGCAATCTGGAATGGCTGCCGGGCAAGGCGCTGGCCTTGTCGCGGGCGTGTTATCCCGAAGCGGTGCTCGGTGCGATGCCGCATGTCTATCCGTTCATCGTCAACGATCCGGGTGAGGGGACACAGGCCAAGCGCCGCACATCGGCCGTGATCATCGACCATCTGACGCCGCCGCTGACCCGGGCCGAAAGCTACGGCCCGCTCAAGGACCTCGAAGCGCTCGTTGATGAATATTACGAAGCCTCGGGGCATGACCCGCGGCGGCTGAAACTGCTCAAGGGCCAGATCCTCGACCTGGTGCGCGACATCGGGCTGGATGCCGATGCCGGGATTGTGCCGGGCGATGATGATGATCTGGCGCTGGAAAAGCTCGATGCCTGGCTGTGTGATCTCAAGGAAATGCAGATCCGCGACGGGCTTCATATCTTTGGACTTTCGCCCGAGGGCGGATTGCTGACGGACCTCACGGTGGCGCTGGCGCGGATCAAGCGCGGTGTGACGCCCGGCGAAGACAGCCTGCACCGGGCTATGGCGCGGGACATGGGGTTTTCTGGTTTCGATCCACTCGATTGCGCCATGGGTGAACCGTGGACGGGGCCCAAGCCTGACGTTTTGCAGTCGGTTTCGGAGGATCTTTGGCGCACCAATGGCGACACGGTCGAGCGGATCGAACTGCTGGCGATCGAACTGGTGTCCGGGCGTACCCCGGTGCCGGGTGACTGGGCTGACACGAGTGCGGTGATGGAGAATATCCGGACCATGATCCGGCCTTCGGTCGAGGCCTGCGGCGAGGCCGAGATCAACGGTCTCATGACCGCGCTCGATGGACGTTTCGTGGCTCCCGGACCTTCGGGCGCACCGACGCGGGGACGCCCGGATGTGTTGCCGACCGGGCGGAATTTCTACTCGGTTGACAGCCGCGCGGTGCCGACGCCGGCGGCATGGGAGCTGGGGCAGAAATCGGCGGAACTTCTGGTCATGCGGCACGTGCAGGACCACGGCGAATGGCCGACCTCGATGGCGCTGACGGCATGGGGCACCTCGAACATGCGCACCGGCGGCGATGACATCGCCCAGGCGCTGGCGCTGATCGGGGCGAAGCCGGTCTGGGATCCGGCCTCCCGACGGGTGACCGGCTACGAGATCATTCCGATGGCGATGATGAAGCGGCCACGTGTCGACGTGACCTTGCGGATTTCCGGTTTCTTCCGTGACGCGTTTCCGGACCAGATCGCGCTGTTTGACCGGGCGGTGCGGGCGATTGCGGCACTGGAAGAGGACGAGGCTGACAATCCGCTGGCGGCACGGGCGCGGCAGGAGAGTGGGTTGCTGATCGAGGCGGGCGCGACTGAGGCCGAGGCTTTGCGGCAGTCTTCGTTCCGGGTCTTCGGATCCAAGCCCGGAGCCTATGGCGCCGGCCTGCAGGCGCTGATGGATGAGGGTGGCTGGGCTGACCGCGGAGACCTGGCCGAGGCCTTCGTCGTCTGGGGTGGCTATGCCTATGGTGCGGGCGAAGAAGGGCAGGCGGCGCATGAACTGTTCGAGCAGCGGCTGTCGACCGTCGAGGCGGTGGTGCAGAACCAGGACAACCGCGAGCATGATCTGCTCGATTCCGATGATTACTACCAGTTCGAAGGCGGCATGACCGCGGCTGTGGAAGCGGCGCGCGGCACGCGGCCGGCGATCTACCACAATGATCATTCGCGGCCCGAGCGTCCGGTGATCCGCTCGCTGGAAGAGGAGATCGCACGTGTGGTGCGCGGACGGGCGGTCAATCCGAAATGGATCGAGGGCGTCAAGCGGCACGGCTACAAGGGCGCCTTCGAGATGGCGGCGACGGTGGATTACCTGTTCGCCTTCGCCGCAACCACCGGTGCTGTGCGGGACGCGCATTTTGATGCGGTCTACCAGGCCTATCTGATGGATGAGGAGACGCTGGCGTTTCTGCGCGAGAAGAATCCCGATGCCCTCAAGGAGATGGCGGCAAAATTCGAAGAGGCCATCGAGCGTGGCTTGTGGACGCCGAAGAGCAATTCGGCCAAGTTTGCGCTTGCCGAAGTGTCCGGGGGAGACACCGGACATGGTTGAGCGGGAGGCGGAAAGTTCGGATGCCCGCTCCGGCTTCAGGGATTGCCTTGCCGTCACCGACATGATGCCGAACAACGGGGACTGCGCATGACAATCGAAATGACCGTGATCGAAGGTGGTGACGAGGATTTTGCCGACACGGTCGAGTTCATGATCGATTCGGTGGCTGAGGCACTCGGAAAGCCGTTCGATCCGGAGCCGTTTCACCTCAAGGCAACTGACGCTGACGGCGAGCTTGCCGGCGGCCTGGTGGCGCACAAGGTGCAGCAATGGCTGTTTATCAAGCTGCTCGGGATTGCAGAGGGACAGCGGGGCAAGGGCATCGGACGTTCGCTTCTGGCGCGGGCGGAAGATTTTGCCCGCCAGGAAGGGCTTGTCGGTGTATATCTTGATACATTCGAATTCCAGGCGCCGCGGTTTTATAAAGGTCTGGGCTACACCGAATGCGGCCGCCTGCCGGCCATAGCAGGCGCCCCGCAACGGATATGGTTTGCCAAGACATTTGAAGCGGTACCGGCCGACGGTGCCGCAGGATCATGACACGGCCCGGCCGGGCCAATGAGGATCAGCAGGAAGGCGGAATGACATGAGCGAGCGTGGAAAAATCACCGACGGCATGAGCGAGCAGGAGCTCAACGAACGCCATACCGAGAAGATGAAAAAGAAGAAGGCGGCGCGCGACAAGATCATTGCCACCAAGACCATCGAGAAAGGTCTGGTGATCGTCCATACCGGCAAGGGCAAGGGCAAGTCGACGGCCGCGTTCGGCATGATCTTCCGTGCCATCGGCAACGGCATGAAGGTCGGCGTGGTGCAGTTCGTCAAGGGCAAGTGGTCGACCGGCGAACGCAAGGTCCTGGAGGCGTTTCCAGACCAGGTGACGATGGCGACCATGGGCGAGGGCTTTACCTGGGAGACCCAGGATCGCAGCCGCGATATTGCCGCTGCCCGCGAGGCCTGGGACAAGGCGCGTGAAATGATCATGGATCCCGAGATCGACATGGTGCTGTGCGACGAACTCAATATCGTGCTGCGCTACGACTATCTTGATGTGAACGAGGTGATCGAGACGCTGAAGCAAAAACCGGAAATGAAGCACGTGATCATCACCGGCCGCAACGCCAAGGAAGAACTGATCGAATTTGCCGATCTGGTGACCGAGATGGAAATGATCAAGCATCCGTTCCGGTCCGGTGTGAAGGCGCAGGTTGGCGTGGAGTTCTAAACAGGAGCAAGGGTGATGAGCCTGACGGCAAGCTGGCAGTTCTGGGCCCTGGTGGCGGCGGTGTTCGCCGCACTCACCGCGATCTTTGCCAAGATCGGCATCAGCGATATCGACAGTGATCTCGCCACCTTCATCCGCACCTGCGTGATCATGCTGGTGCTCGCCGCCATGCTGACCGCAATGGGCAAGTGGCGGGCGCCGCAAACCATTTCACTCAAAACCTGGGTGTTTCTCGGCCTGTCGGGCCTTGCCACGGGTGCGTCCTGGCTTGCCTATTTCCGGGCTCTGAAAATGGGCGATGCCGCCCGCGTGGCGCCGCTCGACAAGTTGTCGATTGTGCTGGTGGCGATTTTCGGTGTGCTGTTTCTGGGCGAGCATCTCTCGGCGATGAACTGGGTCGGTGTGGCGCTGATCGGCACGGGCGCGATTTTCCTGGCGGTGTTCTAGGTCTTTCAGACCCCGAACCAGACGCGGACCGGGTTTGCCGGGTCGCTGGCCAGTTTGACGGCAAGCGCCACACAGGTGATCACCAGCAAGGGCTTGATGATTTTCGCGCCGTTTTTCATCGCCATGCGGGAGCCGACCTGCGCGCCAAGAAACTGCGCCGCGCCCATCATTAATCCGATCTTCCAGGAAATGACGCCGACAAAGGCGAACACGGCAAAGCCACCGAGGTTGGAGGCAAAGTTCAGCAGTTTGGTGTGGGCTGTGGCCTTGAGCAGGCCGTAGCCGGCAAGCGCAACGAATGCCAGCATGTAGAACGAGCCGGCGCCGGGGCCGAAGATGCCATCGTAAAAGCCGACCAGTGGAACGATCAGCAGCCCGAACAGGAAGGGCGAAAGCCGGCGGGCGCGGTCGATCTCGCCCATATCCGGCTTGAGGGCGAAATAGAGCGCAATCGCGACCAGCAGGAACGGCAGGATGGCGCGGAAAATGTCACCCGGGACGATGGTTGCAAGCATGGCCCCCAGTGCTGCCCCCACGGCAGCCAGAACAGCCGATGGGACCTGGGCCTTGAGGTCGACGTGGCCCTTGCGGGCATAGGCGACCGTTGCGGAACCAGATCCGAACAGCCCCTGCAGCTTGTTGGTGCCAAGCGCCTCGACCGGCGTGAAGCCCGCCAGCAGAAGTGCCGGCAGGACAATCAAGCCGCCGCCGCCGGCAATGGAATCGACAAATCCCGCCATGAAGGCGGCGGCGAGAAGCAGCAAGGTGAGGGTTATCGTCAGGTCTTCCATGGAGCAGCCTGCAGGACGGGGAGCAAGAGCCGAGACCTATGGCACGCGGCGATGCTCTGGACAATCGGCTGTCGCTCGCTAGTTTTTGGCAAGCGGGGAATCATCTCGGCCTGAGGGGGCTTTCGTGATGAAGGGACTTTTTGCTGCCATTGCGCAGATGGTTGAGCGCAAACCGCCTTTGCCCGGTGCGCTAGGCCAGTTGTCGGAGAACCCGGTGGCGATGGCCGAGATCCTGTTGCTGTTCCGGATGGTGCTTGCCGACGGAATCGTTCAGCCCTCGCAGCTCACCGCTTTCGAGCGCATCTGCGAACAGCATTTCGGCATCAGCCCGAGGGATATGCCGGAGCTGCATGGGCTTCTCGATTCGCCGAAGGCCCGTTCCTGCGAGGCTGAAGCCTTCACGCTGCTTGGCCAGCTTGACACGGGCGCGCGAACCACCCTTCTTGAGGCCATGGTGCGGATTGCCGATGCAAACGCGGTCAGGGATGAGCGCGACGACAAGTTGATCCGCAGGATAGCGCACCTGCTCGGGCTGGAGCCCGGGCTGGCCGCAGTTAAGGAACAGGAATAGGCGATGAATGATACGGCAGATAAAAGCCCAAGTCTTGGCGAACGGGTCCGGTCTTTTCTTGACCTGACGTCGTCGCTGAGCAAAGTGGCGCACGACCCCATGCTGACTGCCGAGTTGTTGCTGCTGGTCAGGATGTCGTTTGCAAACAAGGCGGTCGAGCCAGCCGAGGCGGATGCATTCGCCGCCATCTGCACCCGCTTGCTGGGCCTCAACGGTGACGAACTCACCGATGTTCTCAAATACCTCAATGATTTCGGCTACGAGACGACGGACGCGCAGGCGGCTGCCATGCTGGCCGGACTCGACGAAACACGCAAACGCCAGATCCTCGACCACATGGCTATCGTCGCCAAGGCTGACGGCGAGGTTGACGAGCGCGAACGGCGTCTGCTTGAGGCCACCGCCCGGCGGCTGGGGTTTGCCTGAAACAGATTTCCGGGGATCATTGAGCTCTGGCGCAGATCAACCCGCGGTTGGCGCAATCGGAGTTTGACCTGTAAATACCGAACGCCTATGACTCGGCTCATGTGCGACGGCGCCTGATGACAGGCTGCGAGATATTCCGGTGCGGCTGACTTAATCCAAGAGCCAAGTCCGGAGCTGTCCAGTTCGGTAAGACGAGAGGCTGCCCCAGGGGAGCGTCTTTTCATCCGGCGTATCGTGCTGTTGTTGTCACGTTGTCCGGAGGCCCCGATGCGCACGCTTGTTCTTTCCATGATCCTGTCCGTTTCAAGTGCATATTCAGCACTTGCCCATGGTGGCCATGTTGGTGACCTGGCAGGGCACTCCCATTGGGTTGGCTGGGCGGCTGCGGCTGCGGCCGGTGCGATCACGGCCTGGGCGATCAAGCGCGGTAACAAGAGCAAGAGCGTCGACCAGGACACGTCTGACGAAGCCGATGCTGACAAGCAGCCCGAAGCTGCGGAGGCCTGATCGATGAGCAATTCCGGAATTCCGGCCAAGACCGGCATCATGGTGTGTGGCCATGGCAGCCGCAACCAGAATGCCGCGAGGGAATTCGCCACCGTGGCCGAAGGGCTGAAGGCCCGCTATCCGGATGTGCCGGTGGAATATGGCTACCTGGAATTCTGCAACCCGGTGATCTCCGAAGGGCTCGACCGGCTTCGTGCCAAGGGCATTACCAGGGTTCTGGCGGTGCCGGGCATGCTGTTTGCCGCAGGCCACGCGAAGAACGACATTCCTTCCGTGCTCAACACCTACCAGGCTCAGAACCCCGGAATGGTGATCAATTACGGGCGCGAACTGGGCATCGATCTGAAAATGATCAGGGCCGCGGGCGAGCGGATTCAGCAATCGCTCGACAAGGCCAACAAGGAACTCGGCGAAGTGGCGTTGCACGACACGTTGCTGATGGTGGTTGGCCGCGGTTCGTCTGATCCGGATGCCAATTCCAACGCGTCGAAGGTGATGCGGATGCTGTGGGAAGGGTTTGGCTTCGGCTGGGCCGAGACCTGCTATTCGGGCGTCACATTCCCGTTGGTTGGCCCGGGGCTGAGCCATGCGGCCAAGCTTGGCTACAAGCGCATCATCGTGTTTCCCTACTTCTTGTTCACCGGTGTTCTGGTCAAGCGGATCTACTCGCAGACCGACGAAGTGGCGGCGAACCATCCCGATATCCAGTTCGTCAAGGCGTCCTATCTCAACGACCATCCGCTGGTGCTCGACACGTTCCAGGACCGGGTGCAGGAGATCGTCGACGGGCAGGCGCTGATGAACTGCCAGATGTGCAAGTACCGCGAGCAGGTGCTCGGCTTCGAGGCTGAAGTCGGACTGCCGCAAGAAAGCCATCACCACCATGTCGAGGGCATTGGCGGCGGTCTGGAAGATTGTCCCTGCAAGGGCGATTGCGATGCCTCCTGCCGCGAGGAAGAATTCTGCAAGGAACACGGGTTGCCGTGGACGCCGGTGCACAGCCACGCGAGCCCGGCACCGCTGGAGCCGGTGCATGATCATTCCCACGATCATGACCATGCGCACGGGCATGATCACCATCACCATGACGGGCACAGTCACGATCATGGCCACTCCCATGACCACAAGCATGGCGATGACCACGCCCACGATCATCACCATCACCCCTATCCGCATGCCGATCACCCGCATGGGCCACGCTCGATGGACAAGAAGAAGGTCTGAGCCTTGACCACTTCCGCCCCCATCCGTGACCCGGCGGAAATCTACCGGCGATCCTTTGCCATCATTCGCGCGGAAGCTGAGCTTGCGCGTTTTGATGCGGCCTCCCAGGACATCGTGGTTCGGATGATCCATGCCTGCGGCATGGTGGATCTGGCTGGCGATATCGTCGTGTCAGACGGCTTTGCCGCGTCCGCGAGGGCCGCGTTGCAGGCCGGTGCGCCTGTGCTGTGCGATGTGGAGATGGTGCGGCACGGCGTCATCACCCGGCTGATGCCTGCGGGCAACGAGGTGGTTTGCCTGCTCAACGATCCGCAAGTGCGCGGGATCGCGGCGCGTGATGCGACCACGCGCTCAGCGGCGCAGGTTGATCTGTGGGCCGAGCGGATGGGCGGTGCGGTGATTGCCATCGGCAACGCGCCAACAGCGCTGTTCCGGCTGCTCGAACTGATTGATGCGGGGGCGCCAAAGCCTGCGGCCATCATCGGCGTGCCGGTGGGGTTTGTCGGTGCTGTGGAGAGCAAGGATGCGCTGATTGCCGATCCGCGCGGTGTCGAATTTCTCGCGGTCAGAGGCCGTCGTGGCGGCAGTGCGCTTGCCAGTTCAGCCGTCAACGCGATTGCCGGAGGGCTTGAAGGTCATGGCTAGCGAAGTGGGAGCCAAGGCTCCGTGGCTGACCATCATCGGTATCGGCGACAACGGGCTCGACAGCCTGACGCCGCTAGCGCGCACGCTGTTTGATGCGGCTCAGACGATCATCGCACCGGAACGGGTGCTGGCGCGGATCGATTGCGGGACGCGGGAAACCATCCCCTGGACCTTCGGTATCAAGGAAACGATTGCCTTTGTGCTGGCGCGGCGTGGAACGCCGGTGACCATTCTCGCCACCGGTGATCCGATGTTTTACGGTGTTGGCGCCACCCTGATGCGCGACCTCGACAAGGCAGAGATGCGGGTGATCCCGTCGCCGTCGGCGTTTTCGCTTGCTGCCTCGCGGCTTGGATGGGCGCTGCAGGACGTGGCGATGATTTCGCTGCATGGCCGTTCGGTGCATGGTCTGGCCTCGCATGTGCAGCCGGGCAACCGGATCCTTGCACTGACATCGAGCGGGCGTACGGTGGTTGAGGCAGCGCAGATCTTGAGCGCGCGCGGCTTTGGCCGGTCCGAGATGCATGTGCTTGAACATATCGGCGGGCCGGACGAGCGCATCAAGATATTGCGTGCCGACCGGATTGCTGCCGACAAGCCGGACTTCGCTGATTTCAACACGCTGGCAATTGCCTGCGAGGCACAGCCTGGAGCAGTTCTGCTGCCGTCCGTTCCTGGACTTCCGGACGAGGCTTTCGAGCATGACGGGCAGCTGACCAAACGCGAGGTCAGGGCGGTGACGCTGGCCCGGCTTGGCCCGGTTCCGGGCGGGCTGATGTGGGATGTCGGCGCGGGCTGTGGCTCGATCGGGATCGAATGGATTCGTTCGGCGCGCGGAGCCAAGGCCATCGCCATTGAAGCCAGTGAAGCGCGCCGGACCATGATGGCGCACAACGCGCTAACACTGGGCGCGCCGGGGCTGGATATCATTGCCGGCACCGCGCCGGATGCGCTTGCTGATCTTGCGATGCCGGATGCTGTTTTCATCGGCGGCGGCATCTCGCATGACGGTGTGTTTGAAGTAGCATGGGACGCACTCAAGCCGTCCGGGCGGATGGTTGCCAATGCGGTGACGGTGGAGGGCGAGGCGCGTTTGTTTGCGCTGCAGGCGGTGCATGGCGGTGAGCTGATCCGCATGCAGGTGAGCCGCGCCGAACCGGTTGGCCGCTATCTTGGATGGAAGCCGATGATGCCGGTGACGCTCTGGTCGGTGACAAAGGGACTGGACGCATGAGCGGCAAACTGTATGGCCTCGGGCTTGGTCCGGGTGATCCGGACCTGATCACGTTGAAGGCACACAAGATCCTGCAGGGCGTTCCGGTGATCGCCTGGCCGGCGCCGGATACGGGGCCGAGTTTTGCCCGCTCGATTGCCGCGCCGCACTTGCCCGGCGGGCAGGTGGAGATCCCGATCGTGATGCCGATGCGGACCGAACGGTTTCCTGCACGCGAAGTTTACGACAAGGCATCCGCCGAAATTTCAGCGCATCTCGATGCGGGCCGTGACGTTGCGGTGCTGTGCGAGGGCGATCCGTTTTTCTATGGCTCGTTCATGTATCTCTATGAGCGGCTGGCTTCGGATTACGACACCGAAGTGGTTCCGGGCGTGTCCTCGATGATGGCTGCGGCGAGTGCCGCGGGGCGTCCGCTGGCTGCGCGCAACGATGTGCTCAGCGTTGTGCCGGGTCCACTTAGCGATGAAGAGCTCACAAATAGAATCAACGCCGCAGATGCATTAGCGGTCATTAAGATAGGTAGACATTTCAATCGCTTGAGAGCGCTGATTGAAAAGTTGAATCTGCTGCCTCATGCAATCTATGCAGAACGCGTTTCGCTTGATTCCGAACGGCTGATGCCGCTTGCCGAAGTCCCCGAGGACACGGCTCCGTATTTTTCGATGATCCTGATTTACAAGGGCGGCGAGGACTGGGTCCACGCCTTGCCCGGGGGCAAAACATGACTGCATCTCCCGCCATCATCATTCTTTCCGATGCAGCCTTACCGATGGCGCAGCGCATTGCCGCGGCTACCGGTGGCGAGGTGCATGGACTGGCGCGACGTATCACCCAAACAGTTGACGTAACCTTTACAGAGGTGGGCAGTCATCTGGAAAACCTGTTCCGGGATGGACGGCCGATCATCGCGGTGATGGCTGCCGGCGCGGTGATCCGCCTGCTGGCTCCACACCTCACGGACAAGACGACTGAGCCTGCGGTAATTGCGGTTGCGGAAGACGGCTCGGCTGTGGTGCCGCTTCTGGGCGGGCATCACGGAGCCAATGACCTGGCGCGCAAGATTGCGGATCTGGTTGAGGGCGTTGCCGCCATCACCACGGCAGGCGATGTGAAATTCGGCATCGCGCTGGATGCACCGCCGGAAGGCTGGGTGCTCGCCAATCCTGAAAACGCCAAGCAGGTGATGGCTGACCTGGTGGCTGGCCGTTCCGTTCGGCTTGAAGGTGAAGCCCGATGGCTGACGGAGAGTGGTCTGGATTTCTCAGCGGATGGCGAGGTTGTTGTGGCTGTCTCTGACAAGGCCGTCACGCCGCCTGCAAACGGGTTGCTGTATCTTCCCAAGACGCTCGTGATTGGCATCGGCTGCGAACGTGGTGCAAGTGGTGAGGAAGCGCTTTCGCTGGCGCTGGAAAGCCTCACCGAAGCTGGTCTCGCACCTGCGTCAGTCGGGCAGGTCGCGTCGATTGACGTGAAGGCCGATGAGGCAGCGGTGCACCATGTGGCGAGCCATTTCGGTTGCCCGGCGCGGTTCTTCGATGCGGCAACGCTGGAAGCTGAAACGCCGCGGCTGAAACATCCGTCTGATATCGTCTTTACCGAAGTCGGGTGCCATGGCGTGTCCGAAGGCGCTGCATTGGCTGCTGTTGGGCCGTCGGGTGAGCTGATCGCGGAGAAGCGTAAGAGCAAGCGCGCCACCTGTGCCATCGGCCGGGCGACGGGGCCTTTCACGCAAGCCAACCTGCCGGGCAGGGCGCGGGGCAAGCTGATGGTGGTTGGCATCGGGCCGGGGTCTGATGGCTGGCGCTCGCCGGAGGTTTCGCAGATGGTGGCGGCATCGACCGATCTGGTCGGCTATTCACTTTATCTCGATCTGCTCGGGCCGCTGACCAAGGGCAAGACGCGGCACGACTTCGACCTTGGCAAGGAAGAGGCGCGGGTGCGCCACGCCATGGAACTGGCAGGCGAAGGCAAGTCGGTGGCGCTGGTCTGTTCCGGCGACGCCGGGATCTATGCGATGGCGACGCTGGTGTTCGAACTGCTCGACAAGTCGGACGGGCCGGAGGGATTGACCGCAGAAGCTCGGCGGATAGAGATTGCGGTGTCACCGGGTATCTCGGCGCTGCAGGCAGCCGCCGCGCGCGCCGGTGCGCCGCTGGGGCATGATTTCTGCACCATCTCGCTGTCGGACCTGCTGACGCCCTGGGAGGACATCAAGCGCCGGGTGACGGCTGCGGGCGAGGGCGACTTCGTCATCGCGTTCTACAATCCGGTGTCGAAGAAGCGCCGGACGCAACTGGCCTGGGCGCGCGACAAGCTGCTCGAGCATCGCCCGGCGTCCACGCCAGTAATCCTTGCCACCAATCTGGGCCGCGAGGGCGAGCTGATCCGCATCGTGCCGCTGGGCTCGCTCAATGTCGATGATGTCGACATGCTGACGGTGGTGGTGGTCGGCTCGTCCAATTCCACAACCGTGGCCACCGGTGACGGCAAGGCTTGGGTCTATACTCCGCGCGGTTACGCGCGCAAGGAAGGCACAGCCATGACATCCAATGTTTCAGGAGACGCGGCATGACCGTCTATTTCATCGGCGCCGGTCCCGGCGCACCCGACCTCATCACCGTGCGCGGTCTCAAGCTGATCGAACGCTGCCCGGTGTGCCTCTATGCGGGCTCGCTGGTGCCGGAAGAAATTGTCCACGCCGCGCCGAAGGATGCGCTGGTCAAGGACACCGCGCCGATGCATCTCGACGAGATCATTGCCGACATGAAAACCGCCCATGAGGCAGGGCAGGATGTGGCGCGGGTGCATTCGGGCGATCCGGCGATCTATGGCGCGGTGGCCGAGCAGATGCGGCGGCTCGATGCGCTGGGGATCGATTACGAAGTGGTGCCTGGCGTGCCGGCATTCGCCGGGGTTGCCGCACGGCTCGCCACCGAGCTGACGCTGCCCGAGATCGCCCAGACGGTGATCATCACCCGCACCGGCATGAAGGCGTCGTCGATGCCTGAATTCGAGCAGCTGGAGATCCTCGGCCAGTCACGGGCGACGCTGGCGATCCATCTGTCTATCCGCAATCTCGATTATGTGCGCCGGTCGCTGGAACCGTTCTACGGCGCCGACTGTCCGGTGGTGATTGCCTACCGCGCCACCTGGCCGGACGAGCTGTTCATCCGCACCACGCTTGAAGGCATGAAGGAAGAGGTGCGCAAGCACAAGATCACCCGCACGGCGCTGATCATGGTCGGCAAGGTGTTCGGCGACGTCAACTTCCGCGACAGCGATCTCTACAATGCCGAGTACTCGCATGTGCTTCGGAATGTCGGGAAAAAGAAAAAGGCGAAGGTGGCGTAGCACTTACCATTCGGCGGAATCTCAACTGCTGCTTGGGCCACAATTTAAATCCCGTAATCCCGGACTTTAAGTCTCCGTCATCCCGGCCTTGAGCCGGGATCCAGCGACCCGGCGTCTGCCGGGTCAAGAGACTCTATCAGCCCAAGGACTTGGGCTTGCTGGATGCCGGATCGGGGTCCGGCATGACGGAGCGCGAGGCATGTCATGCGCGCCTCAATCTCACCGCCCGACCATGACCACCGGCAGGCCCAGATCCCGCGCAGCTTCGATCTTGGCGTAGGCGGACTTGCCGCCGGAATTGCGGCAGACGATGTGGGTGATGGAGTGGGCGATCAGCAGCATTGTTTCTACCGCTGCGGTATCGCCCGGACGTCCCAGGATCAGCGCGTGATCGGCTAGTTCAAGCGGCCGCTCCGGCGCGTCGATCATGCGGACGACGAAATGCACGTCGTCGCGGGTGGCGAACAGGCCGATGTGCTGAGAGCCGAGCGCCAGCAGCACCCGGGCGCGGGGCGGGATGGCATCGCGGGCCTGTTCCAGTGTTTCAACTTCTATCCAGGTGTCACCGGTCTGTTTTGCCCATGGGGTGCGGGTGCGGATGTCGAGCGGCACATCTGCAATCGCTGCGGCCTCGACGGCGTTGGCACTGATCTGGCGGGCGAAGGGATGGGTGGCGTCAATCAGGCGTGTCACGCCTGCCTCGCGAAGATAGCGGGCCAGCCCTTCAATGCCGCCGAAGCCGCCGGTGCGGACTTCGCCGTCAAGCGGCGCGGGCTCCCTGGTGCGGCCGGCAAGCGAGGTGATGATGCGGGCTTCGGGCTTTGCCGCGACCAGTTCCTTCGCCAGGTCCGCGGCTTCCCTTGTGCCGCCGAGGATCAGGATGGTTTCCGTTGGCTGCGGGTCATTCGGCATGGGCGAGCAATGCTCCGGCACGGTCGGTGACCATCAGGTCTACGGCAACGGGTGCGCCACGCAATGTTTCGAGTGCGGCAGCGCGGGCCCGGGCCGCGATGACGGTTGGGAGGTTGATGCCCTGATCGCGAGTCAATTCAAGGGCTTCCATCGCGGTGTTGGCAAGTTGAATCCGCTTCTGCAACGCCGCATCAGCCCCCAGTTCCGCTGCACGGGCTGCCAGCCATTCCATGTCGACCTGGCTGCGGCCCGAATGCAGATCCAGAGCCCCCTGGGCGAGCTTGCACATCTTGGCAAAGCCGCCAGCGATGGTCAGGCGCGGCACCGGGTGGACGCGGAGATACTTGAGCAAGCCGCCGGCGAAATCCCCCATGTCGAGACAGGCGAGATCGGACAGGCCATGAAATGCCTGCGCGGTCTTTTCCGAGCTCGAGCCGGTGGCGCCGAGCACATGCGGGAAGCCTTCGGCGCGAGCGACATCAATGCCGCGATGGATCGAGTGGATCCAGGCGGCGCAGGAATAGGGATGAACGATGCCGGTGGTGCCGAGTACGGACAGTCCGCCGATGATGCCGAGCCGCGGGTTCCAGGTTTGCAGGGCCAGTTCGGCGCCATTCTCGATAGCGATTTCGATCTCGATGTCTGGCGCAATGCCGTGCTTCGCACACAGGGCTGTGACGACCTCGGTCATCATCCGGCGCGGCACCGGATTGATGGCGGCTTCCCCCACCGGGATCGGCAGCCCGTTCTTGGTGACCGTGCCGACGCCAATGCCCGCCTTGAAGACGATGCCGGTGCCTTGGGGCAGGCGGTGTACACTTGCCATGACAAGCGCACCGTGGGTGACGTCCGGGTCGTCGCCGGCGTCCTTGATGATGCCTGCCATGGCGTGGTTGTCGGTGATGGTTTCGCGGGCGAGCGCGAAGCTCGGGGTCTCGCCCTTGGGCAGGGTGATTTCCACCGGATCGGGGAAGTCGCCGGTCAGCAATGCGGTCAGTGCGGCCTTGGTTCCAGCGGTGGCACAGGCGCCGGTTGTCCAGCCGCGGCGCAGTGCGGTGGCGGGTTTTTCCAGCCGGATTTCGTTTTCGCCAGCGTCCATGTCGCAGTTCCCGGTCGTGTCTTGCCTGTTGCCGTTATAGAGTGCGATTGATACGGGTGTAACCCATGGTGATTTGCAGCAGTTACCGCACGAGCGTGAACGGAAAAGCATGAGCGACTGGCAACAAAATCTGCCGCAGATGAAACCCGGCGAAGTGTGGCTGGTGGGCGCCGGTCCGGGTGATCCCGGCCTGCTTACGCTGCATGCAGCCAATGCGCTCGCACAGGCCGATGTGATTGTTCATGACGCGCTGGTCAATGCCGACTGCCTCAAGCTGGCACGCACCGGCGCTGCGCTTGAATATGCCGGAAAACGCGGTGGCAAGCCATCGGCCAGGCAGCGCGACATTTCGCTGCGGCTGGTCGAACTGGCGCGGGAGGGCAACCGGGTGTTGCGGCTCAAGGGCGGCGATCCGTTTGTCTTCGGCCGTGGCGGTGAGGAAGCGCTGACGCTGGTCGAACACCACGTTCCGTTCCGGGTGGTGCCCGGTATCACCGCCGGGATCGGCGGACTGGCCTATGCCGGTATTCCGGTAACGCACCGTGACACCAACCACACGGTGACCTTCCTGACCGGGCACGATTCGTCAGGCGTTGTGCCCGACCGGATCGACTGGGATGGTGTGGCGCGCGGCAGCCAGGTGATCGTCATGTACATGGCGATGAAACATATCTCGACGATTACCTCGCGGCTGATCGCGGCCGGACGGGATGCTGACGAGCCGGTGGCTTTTGTCACCGACGCTTCGATGGAAGCGCAGAATGTGCTCGAGACCACGCTTTCCCGCGCCGCTGACGATGTGGCCGCATCGGGATTGCAGCCGCCGGCCATCGTGGTTGTCGGTCAGGTGGTGCGGCTTCGCCCGGCACTTGACTGGATGGGGGCGGCCGCGGGCAGGGTGTTGACCACCGATCCTTTGGGAAATCGCGCTAGTACGCAGAAAGACAGTGCATGACAGGCCTTATGATTGCTGCACCCCGATCGGGCTCCGGCAAAACGACCGTAACACTTGGACTTCTGAGAGCGCTCAAGCGCCGTGGCGTGGCGCTGGCGCCGGGCAAGGCGGGGCCGGACTATATCGATCCGGCATTTCATGCCGCCGCAAGCGGTGAGGCCTGCCTCAACTATGATCCGTGGGCGATGCGCAGCGACCTTCTGCTTGCCAATGCCTCGCTGCAGTCGCAGGGCGGCCGGATGCTGATGATCGAGGCGATGATGGGGCTGTTTGACGGCGCCGCGGATGGTTCGGGCTCGGCCGGTGACCTGGCAGGCTTGCTGGGGCTGCCGGTCGTTCTGGTGATCGATTGCTCCGGCATGTCGCACTCGGTGGCGGCGCTGGCGCGCGGATTTGCCAATTTTCATCCCGATGTGCTGGTGCCCGGGGTCATTCTCAACCATGTCGCCAGTCCGCGGCATGACGGGATGTTGCGCCAGGCGCTGGAGAACGTTCGCGTCGAAGTGCTCGGCTCGTTGCCACAAAACGAAAAACTGGTGCTGCCGGAACGCCATCTCGGACTGGTGCAGGCCGGAGAGAACGAAAAGCTCGCCGAATTGATCGACGATGCCGCCGACGTCATGGAAAGCCGGATTGATCTCGACCAGCTGATCAAGCTTGCGCAACGTGCGCCCGCCAAGCCGGCGCCTGCCAACATTCTCCGGCTTCCGCCCCCCGGCCAGAAGATCGCCGTGGCGCAGGATGTCGCCTTTGCGTTCATTTACGAACACATGCTGCTTGGCTGGCGGCGGCGCGGGGCGGAATTGTCGTTCTTCTCGCCGCTTGCCGACGAGGCACCTGCCGCCGACTGCGATGCGGTGGTGCTGCCTGGCGGATATCCCGAACTTCACGCAGGCAGCCTGGCTGCGGCAAGCGGGTTCAAGGCAGGCATGCAGGCAGCGATTGACCGCGGCATTCCGGTCTATGGCGAGTGCGGCGGCTACATGGCACTGGGTGAGGGGCTGATCGACGCCGATGGCACGCGTCACGAGATGCTCGGCGCTTTGCCGCTGGTGACTAGCTTTGCCAGCCCGAAGCGGCACCTGGGATACCGGCGGCTCACGCCGACACCTGGTTTCTTCTGGAACATGGAGCTCTCCGCACACGAGTTCCATTATGCCTCGGTGATCTCGGAGGGCGAGGCGGACGGAAGGTTGTTCTCATCGCGTGATGCGCTGGGCGCCGATCTTGGTTCCGCCGGTCTTCGCCGCGGCAATGTTGCTGGATCATTCATGCATGTGATCGACCGGATAGATTAGAAAATGAACGAACAGACCGCTGCACCGATCGCCCATGGAGGGGCGTTGTCCGAGGCTATGGCCCGCCATGGCGGCACGGCTTCCGAATGGCTTGACCTGTCAACCGGGATCAGTCCCTTCAGTCTGCCGCTTCCCGAAATTCCAGCGGACGTTTGGCGGCGTCTTCCCGAGCAGAGTGAAGTGCAGCGGGTTTGCGAACTGGCGATGCAGCACTATGGCGCCTCGGTGGTGCCAATCGCGGTGCCGGGCACACAGGCCGCGATCCAGTTGCTGCCTTTCCTGACGCCGAATGCCTCCGAGGTTGCGATCGTGTCGCCGACATACGGCGAATACGAGCGGGCGTACCAGCGCATGGATATGGCGATCGATCCGATCGATGCGCTGCATGGCGCGACGGTGACGCGGGCAAGCGTGGCGATCCTGGCAAATCCGAACAATCCGGATGGGCGTGAAACGCCCCGCGACGACATCTTCGGTTTTGCCCGGGCGCAACGTCACCGGCTGGTTGTCGTGGACGAGGCTTTCGCAGATATGCGGCAGGACCTGGCGATGGTTGGGGCTGCCGGCATGGAGCCCAACCTGGTGGTGATGCGTTCGTTCGGCAAGTTCTTCGGTCTCGCCGGGCTGCGGCTGGGATTTGTCTTCGCTGAAGCGGAGCTGGCAAAAATCCTGCGCGAGCGGCTTGGGCCCTGGGCGGTATCCGGGCCGGCGCTGGCGATTGCCTCGCATGCCTTTTCCCGGCTTGACCTGGTCAACGAGCTTCGCACCAAGCTCGACAAGGCGCATGCGATGACGCGTTCGGCGCTCAGCATGGCAAGGGTGCGGATTGTCGGTGAAACAGCGCTGTTCTTCTATTGCGACGTCGGAGACGGCGCCGCGGTTCGCGAATTTCTTGCCAGTCACAAGGTGCTGGTGCGGGCCTTTGATCACAGCCCGTCTCGGATCCGCATCGGCCTGGTTCCCGACGAGTTGTCCGCGGTCCGGCTTCGCGAAACATTGCGGCTTGCGGGGCCGCTGACTTCGTAATGGATCATGCTGCGGTTCTGCTGATCGCCCTGATTGCGGACCGCGTGATCGGGGATCCGGACTGGCTGTGGCGGCGGATCAGCCATCCGGTGGTGGTTTTCGGCCATGCCATCGGCTGGGCTGACCGGCGTTTCAACCGGAGTTCCGACCCCGGATCCGCACGCCGCCGCAAAGGACTGCTCTCGATTGCCGGATTGTTGCTGGCAGCCGCTGTTTGCGGTTGGGCCCTTGGCCGTCTGTTTGACAGCCTCGGTGTCGCCGGCACGATGCTTGAAGTGCTGGTGGTTGCCGTGTTCCTGGCGCAAAAAAGCCTTGCCGATCATGTCGCGGCGGTGGCAGACGGACTTCGCGAAAACGGATTGACCGGCGGGCGCAAGGCCGTCTCGATGATAGTCGGGCGCGATCCGGAGGCGCTTGATCAGGCGGGCATCTCGCGCGCGGCGATAGAGAGCCTGGCCGAGAATTTTTCCGACGGGATTGTCGCGCCGGCCCTTTGGTATCTGGTTCTGGGCCTGCCCGGCCTGCTGGCTTACAAAATGCTCAATACCGCGGACTCGATGATCGGACATCTCAATGAGCGGCATCGCGATTTCGGGCGCGCGGCGGCAAAACTGGATGATGTGGCCAATTGGCCTGCAGCGCGGTTGGCGGCGTTGCTGATTGCAGCGGCAGCGGGCATGGTCAAAGGACGGCCCGCAATGCGCCGCGCCGCCGGCCTGGCGCTCACGGATTCCGGCCTGCACCGCTCGCCCAATGCCGGGTGGCCCGAGGCGGCAATGGCGGGGGCGCTGGGATTGGCGCTTGCCGGTCCGCGGCAGTATGGCGGTGAGCTGGTGATGGAGGCCAGCCTCAACGGTTCCGGCAGGAAACAGGCCGGAGCCGGAGACATTGTAGACGCGCTGATGATCTTCCGGCGTGCCTGCGATTGCCTTGCATTGACCACCGTTCTGGCGTTCCTTGTCGCGTTTTAAACGTTTGAATTCAATCACTTGGATTTGAATTGAGAATTTTATGATGTGTTTTAACTTTAACTTGCAAGATCCTGTGCCTAAACTATTGGCCGGCTAATACATTCAGCTGCAGGGTAACTGGGGAAACAATCATGCGAAATCTGTTTTTGGCTGGGCTTCTCGCCCTCTCACTTGTGCCTTTGTCTTCGGCTTCGGCGTTTGCCGCAAAACTTATCGCCAAAGTCGATATCTCGAGCCAGACGATGGTGGTTAGCCACAATGGCAAGGTGAAGTACAAATGGCCTGTTTCAACCGGCCGCAAGGGATATTCCACGCCGACCGGAAGTTATTCGGCCCAGTGGCTGTCGCGGCATCACCGTTCGCGCAAGTACAACAATGCGCCGATGCCGTATGCGGTGTTCTACCACCGCGGTTATGCGGTTCATGCAACCTACGACACCAAGCGCCTTGGCCGCCCGGCTTCACATGGTTGCGTCCGCCTGGCGCCGGAACACGCCGCCAAGTTCTTCTCGCTGGTCCAGAAGACCGGCAACAAGAACACCCGCATCGTGATCAAGCATTGAGATCCTGATGATGCATCCGGCCCGGCGTTGCCGGGCCGTTTCTGCTATTTCTTGAGCTGATGCTTGATGTTCCAGCGGTCATGGAACCATTGCCATTGACCCGGATATTCGCGCACCCAGCTTTCGACCTTGTCATTGAGCTTCTGTGCCGTTGCCTCGATATCGACGCTGCCGTCAGGACGACGGGGTATATCGAGCGCCGGTTCGACTTCCAACCGGTGCCTGCCGCCGGGCAGGCGGATTGAGCGAGCGGGATAAACCTCGCAATCATACTGACGCACCAGCTTGGCCAGCAGCGGATTAGTGTGGACTTCCAGTCCGAAAAAACTGGTTTTTGCTCCCTTGTGGAATTTCTGATCGACCAGCACACCAACGCCCCCGCCGGCTTCAAGCCGCCGTGCCAGGGCGAACGCCGCACCTGCCCGCGAAGGCACCAGGTGACCCATCTTGGTGCGCCGGGCAGATAGAACCTTTTCTGCGATATAGGGATTGTTGGGCGGACGGAACAGCGCCATCACCTCGAGATTGAATGTTGCCGCGGCGATGGGGAGCAATTCGAAATTTCCGGTATGAGCCGTAAAGACGATGAATGGCTTGTTCTCGTCACGTAGCTTGTGAAAGATTTCGTCACCGCCGACCTCAATGCGCCCGTGCTCGCTTGCCTCGGGATCATAATCAAACAGCTGGTCGAGAAACACGTATTCCGCAGCTAGCCGGGACATGTTGCCCCACATGTCGAGGGCAATCTTTTCGCGTTCGGCTTCCGACATTTCCGGAAAGGCCCTCGCGAGATTGGTCATTGCCAGCTTGTGGCGCGAGGTCAGGGGACCGATGCGGCGGGCCATCGCGTCGACGAAATTGATCGCCGCGTCGGGCGGAAACAGCGAAATCAGCCGCAACAGGCTGAAGATGGCGTTTGCGATCATCCAGTCCCTGGCGCGCCTGAGCGCAATGACAATGCGTGTGAGCGCCATGCGTAAGGTGTTCGACATATCGTGCGTTGGCCTCAATCCATCCGTAGGATGATCTTTCCGAAGACATCCCGGCCTTCCATGCGGGCCAGGGCTGTATCGATGTCCTCGAAACCGACCTCGGTATCGATGACGGGCTGGACGAGACCCGCTGCCATCTTCTGCATGGCGTCGGCCATGTTCTCCATCCGGCAGCCGAACGAGCCCAGCAGCTTGAGCTGCTGCTGGAACAGCATCATCAGGTTCATCTGTGTCGATACACCCGAGGTCGAGCCGCAGGTGACCAGCCGCCCGCCGCGCTTGAGCGACAGCATGGATCCGGCCCAGGTATCGGCGCCAACATGCTCGAACACCACATCAACGCCGCGTTTCTTGGTGAGCTTGCGCACCACGCCTTCGAAGCGATCCTCGCGATAGTTGATCACGTGGTCGGCGCCCAGTGCCCTGGCCGGCTCGATCTTGGCGTCGGAGCCGACGGTGGTGATGACGGTACAGCCGATTTTCTTGGCAAGCTGGATGGCGGCGGAACCGATGCCGGACCCGCCGGCGTGGATCAGGATGGTTTCGCCCGGTTCAAGCTTTGCATTGTCGAACAGCATGTGCTCGACGGTGCCGAAGGTGACCGGGGCCACCGCTGCGCCGATTGGGGTCACGCCGGGAGGTGCGGGCACCAGAAGCCGCGCCGGCAGGTTGACCTTTTCCTGGGCAAAGCCATCAAGATGAAAGCCATGAACGCCGCTGACATGTTCGCACAGATTGTCGCGGCCTTCGCGGCAGGGGCGGCAGAGGCCGCAGGTGCGGGCGCCATAGATCGACACGAGCTGTCCCGGCACAAGACCGGATACGCCATGCCCGATGGCGTCGACCATGCCCGATGCCTCGGCGCCGATGACCAGTGGCATCTTGCGCTTGGCAAAGGCCATGCCGCGCCATCCCCAGACATCGATGTGGTTGAGCGCGACAGCCTTGATCGAAATCGTCGCCTCGCCGATGCCAGGCGGTGGGGGAGGAGGCAGATCCACCGTCTCAAGCTTGCGATCTTCGATCAGTTGCAATGCCCGCATGAATATTGTCCTTCTCCGCTTGGCGAAGCCGAGCTGCCGCCAGTGTCTCTTACAGGATGCCCTGTATGTCGAGCATCCGAGATGAGCGCGATGCTGTTGCGCTCACGTTTTTTGCAGATGCATGATCCGTGTGGCTCCGGCCATTGCCGTTGCCTTAGCGGGAGATGACTTAAGCGGGTTCAGCCGACATGACAAGGCATGCGTTTTGTCCGCCAAATCCAAATGAATTGGACAGAACGCTGGTGACGCTGGCATCGCGCTTGACGTTGGGCACCACATCGAGCGGAATGGTGGGGTCCGGAGTGTCGTAATTGATGGTGGGCGGAAGGATGCCGGTCGAGATGGTCAGCAGCGAGAACACGGCCTCAACCGCACCCGCAGCAGTCAGCGTGTGGCCGATCATCGACTTGTTGGACGAGACTGGCACATCGGCCATCCGTTCGCCGAATACAGTGGACAGCGCCAGATATTCCATCTTGTCATTTTCCGGCGTCGAGGTGCCGTGGGCGTTGACGTAGCCGATTTCATCGGCGGAAAGTCCTGCGTCCTCAAGAGCGGCGTGGATGGTGGCAATTGCCGGGGCGCCGCCGGGTGAGGAGCGCGTGCGATGGAAATCGTCTGCTTTCTCGCCGCAGCCGCTGATGATGCCGAGAACCTTCGCGCCGCGGGCGACCGCAGCCTCGAGCGATTCCAGCACCAGCGTGGCAGCTCCCTCGGCGATAACGAAGCCGTCGCGATCCTTGGTGAAGGGGCGGGAGGCCTTTTCGGGCCGGTCGTTGTTTGTGGACAAGGCGGAAAGCAACGAGAACCGGATCAGGGCTTCGGCGCTGACGGAGCCATCGGTAGCAACGCTCAGGGCGCGCTGGGTGCGTCCCTGGCGGATTGCCTCGACGCCAAGCTGAATGGCGGTGGCACCCGATGCGCAGGCGGTCGAAAGCGTGACCGGCAGTCCGCGTGTTCCGAACCTGTCCGCAAGGCGTTCGGAAATGGAGCCGAACAGGATGGCTTCGTGATAGGCCGGATCGGCCTTGTCGCGCAGCACGGCGAGGAACTGCTCGTAGGCATTTCCGGTCATCTGTTCGGGGGTAACCCGGTCTCCCAGGTCGAACCGGGCACTCCACTCAGGCTCGATCGGCGGAGCGGCAAGAAACAGGGGGCCGTCGAAATCACCCGAAATGCCGGCCTGCGCCAGCGCCTCGATGGTGGTTTCGCGGGCAAATGCGAAAGACCGCTCGACGGTGTTGGCCACGGGCACGTCGATGAAATCGACAGTGCCGCAAATCCGGGTCGACAGGCCTTCCGACGGAAACCGTGTTATCGGATGAATGCCCGACTTGCCGGCGGTCAGTGCCTGCCAGTTGTCTTCCACTCCCTGGCCCAGGGAGGAGACGACGCCCATGCCGGTGACTGCGACCAGCGGACGGCCGAGGTGGTCCTTGTACGCGGCTTTGCTCATGACATCCTCGTCAGTCGGGCGATGCCTTCACCGCGGACATGACCAATGGTGGTCACGACCGCCGAGTTGGCAGCAGTTGTTGCAATGGCGTCTTCACCGGCCACAAACGGGCTGATCGGTGCGTCTTCATCCAGAGCCAGACAGGCGAGCGCGACGGCCGTGGGGAAGTGCGCTTCGACGGAATGGCCGAACAGGGCGCCGACGGTGCGCAAAGGTGTGGCCGGGAATCTTGACTGCAGAAAGGCACGCTCCCGGGCGCTGAGTTCGGGGTAGCCCGCGGCTCCCGAGAACACCACGGTATCCTCGCCGCCAGGTGAAGCGCCGGTCTCATCGGCGAGACGTGCGAGGCGTTTTTCCATGCGGTCATCGTCACGTGGGCCGCGATCTCCCAATACAGCGTCGAGGCGGGCGTAAATGTGCGCGCCACGTGCCTGGGCATGCTCAAGGGATTCGAGGACCAGAAACGCGCCGGAGGTGCCCAGGTTCATGCCATTTGCAGTGCCGTCGGCATTCCAGAACGGAGCCTGCCGGTCCTTGCCGAGCCCCTGGATGGCTTCCATCACCATCAGCATGTCGAGCCGTTCGGACACGAATGCGCCACCAACAAGGCAGTGGGTCGATTGTCCGGCGGCGATGCGGGCGTAGCCGGTTTCCACCGCCGAAATGCCTGCGCCTTCCTCGCCCATCAGGGTGCGCGAGGAGCCGGTCACCTTGTGAACGATGGAAATGTTGCCTGCCAGCAGGTTGGACAATTGCGCCAGAAACAGGGTCGGGCGCAGTTCGGTGGTCAGTTTTTCGTTGAGCAGCTGTTCGCGGTCGTTGCGCTTGCGGCTTTCCTCGACAATCAGGGTATCAACCGCGATGTCGCGCTCGCCGCCGCCGGCTGCAACGATCATGTCCATGGATGCGCAGGCCTCGAGATCGTCCTTCAAGCCTGCGTCATCAAGCGCCAGACCGGCTGAATAAACACCAAGACGCTGCCAGTTTTCCATCTGGCGCTGATCGCCGCGGCGCGGGATTTGTGCCGCCCAGTCGATCTCGGGAAGCGGGTAGACCGTGTAGGGGGCGAAGCGCTCGCTGTCGGTCACCTTGTCAGGCACGGTGCCCGCCATCAACAGGTCGCGATGAGCCTCACGTCCGACCCCGAGCGAGGTCACCAGACCTACGCCGGTGATGACAACCTGATGGCGTGTATCTGTCATTGGCGTTCTCCTGCAGCATTCGCCATTGCGGTCAAAAGCCCCACTTCGCCGGCCCGCTTTCGAACGATATCGGCAAGCGGCACCTGATCGAAAGCAACGGTTCTGAACTTGAGCTGGCTGTCAGCCACCTTCTTGCCGCCGCTTGTTATTCTAGCCTTGGTGACCGCGTAGCCCGAGCCTTCGTGCTCAAGAACGGCCGTGATCTCCAACGGGGTTCCCGGCTTGACGAAATCGCGCATCTTGGCGCCATCCACGGCCATCAGGAAGGGCATGGCCGCAAAATCGGTCTTGGCGAGAATCACGAAGCCGCTGGCCTGAGCCATGGTTTCGATCAGCAATACGCCAGGCACGAGCGGCATGCCGGGAAAATGGCCTTCAAATACGGGGCTGGTTTCGGGGACTGTCGAACTCGCGGTGAGCGTCGCGGCCTCGAGGTCAAGTGCCTCGATCCGGTCGATCATCTGGAAATACTCAAGTTGCATGACTTGCCCCGCCGCGCCGGGCGTCAGCCCTTTGCGGCCCTCAGCTCGTCGATTTTGGCGCAAAGATTGCCAAGCACGAAGTATTCTTCTGTCGAAGCCTTGCCGTCGTTGACTTCCTGGGTCCACTGCTCGAGCGGAATCTTGATGCCGAATTCCTTGTCGACCGCAAAAACGATGTCGAGGAAGTCGAGGCTGTCGATGCCCAGATCGTCGATTGTGTGGCTTTCGGGAGTGATGGAATCGCGGTCAATCTCGCTTGTCTCAGCGATGATGTCGGCGACCTTGTCAAATGTTGCGGTCACGCTCATTTCCTTGTTCGGTGGTAGCTTGGCCGAAGCTATAGAAAAATCCGGCGCAAAAGCCAATGGCTTCTTTGCCCGGCTGTTGGCGGCAAAGCCGGTTCGAAGCCTCAAATGTGAACGCCGGGGTCAGACTGCAAGTGAATGGCGTGCGGTGCCGGTCCCGAAGTAGCCGTCAAATGCAGAGGCAATCGAGCGGACAAATGGCTGTCCCTTCGGCGTAATCTGGAAAAGACCGCCGGAAAATCCGATCATGCCGTCGGTATCGCATCCCGCCAGATATTCGGCTTCATCAAGAATGTTCTCGGCTTCGCCGCCGAATTCATGCCGGATCGTGGCGAAAGAGAAAGCGAAATCACACATCAGAAGCTCGATGATGCGGGCGCGGATACGGTCTTCCGTCGACAGTTCGAAACCCCGCACCACCGGCAATTGGCCAAGATTGGCCTGCCGTTGGTATTCGCCTGTGGATGGCTGATTCTGGATGTAACCCTGGGGCAGCTGGCCGATTGAAGATGCGCCCATGCCAATCAGGGCGCCGGCTGTGTCGCTGGTATAGCCCTGGAAATTGCGGCGCATGGTGCCGGAGGCCGCCGCAATCGCAAGGCTGTCGCCAGGCAGGGCGAAATGATCGATGCCGATCGCGGTGTATCCCGCCGATGTGAGCGAGGAGGCGGCGCGGTTCATCTGGGCGAATCGCTCGGTCAGGTCCGGCAACACCGATTCATCGATCATTTTCTGATGGGTTTTCATCCATGGAACATGGGCGTAGCCGAAAAGTGCGATTCGGTCCGGCTCAAGCGTCAGGACCTGCTTGATGGTGCGGTCGACGGAGTTGCGGGTCTGATGCGGCAGGCCGTAGAGCACATCGCAATTGACGGATTTCACACCGCGGGCGCGCACCTGCTCGACGACTTCGCGGGTCTGCTCGAATGTCTGTTCGCGATTGATCGCCTTCTGCACCTGTTCGTCGAAGTCCTGGACCCCGATAGATGCTCGGGTCAGTCCGATTTCTGCCAGGGCATCATATTTTTCGGCGGTCAGGTCGTTGGGATCCATCTCGACGCTGATCTCGGCGTCCGGATCGAAATTGAAGCGGCTGCGCAGCATATTGTTCAGCGCAACCATGTCTTCGGGATGCAACATCGTAGGTGAGCCGCCGCCCAGGTGAAGTGCCGTGACCCTGCAGCCCGGATCAACCAGGCCGGAAATCGTTTCCATCTCGTTTTCGAGGGCTGTCAGATAGGTTTTCAGCGGTTCGTATTTGAGGGTCTGCTTGGTGTTGCAGCCACAGAACCAGCAAAGGCGGTCGCACCATGGAATGTGGATGTAGAGAGACAGCGTCTGGCCGGGCGTCAGCTGGCGCAGCCAGCGGGCGTAAACATCGCCATCTATACCGGTATGGAAATGCGGTGCGGTCGGGTAGCTGGTGTAGCGTGGTGCCGGGCCGCCGTGCTTGAGGATGAAGTCTTTTTGCATATTGCTGTCTCTCTCGTATCACGCCATACATTGCCTGCTGGCAGCTTTGCCGCCTTGACTTTGATCAAACCGCGCTGTTGTTTGAGCGCGAACCCAATGGTGCCTGACTGGCCTGTGCCGCGGTGTTGCAGAGCGCGAAGGGTAAGTGGTCTGAGCGCCAAAGAGGACCTGATGGACGCGAAGCGCAAAGACATCCACAATTCCGACATTCCTGCGCTTTGCCGGGCCTGCGAGGCGCGGCACAGAGGCGTGTGCGGGGCGTTGTCGACAGATCAGCTTGTCAATCTCAACAAGCACGCGACCCGCAAACGGGTCGATTCCGGGATAGAACTGATCGGCGAAACCGAGCAGGCAGACAGCTACGCCAACATCATCTCCGGGGTGGTGAAACTGACGAAGATGATGGCCGATGGCCGGCAGCAGATTGTCGGGCTGCAATTTGCACCGGATTTCCTCGGGCGGCCGTTCCGTTCGGACAGCGGGATCACGGCAGATGCCGCGACCGAAGTGAATGTCTGCAGTTTTCCCAGGACCATGATCGAACGCATGATACGGGAAACGCCCGAGCTCGAGCACAAATTGCTGGAGCAGACGCTCAAGGAACTCGACGAGGCGCGTGACTGGATGCTGACGCTGGGGCGCAAGACTGCTTCAGAGAAGGTCGCAAGTTTCCTGTATCTGATTGCCACCCATGTTGATCCGGAACTGGATTCAGATTCGGTCAGTTTCGAACTGCCGCTGACGCGCTCCGACATTGCCGACTTCCTCGGGCTGACGATCGAAACCGTGAGCCGGCAGTTGACGAAACTGCGCAAGGACGGGGTCATCGTGATCCAGAACAACCGGCAGGTTGATATCCCCGACATGAACAGGCTGGCTGAAAGAGCGTCGCAGTAGTCTCGCGCACATCTCCTTGTTGCTGTCTTCATACTGTTTGCCGGGCAAGTCCGGTCTCGGGGAGGCATGTGCTTCCACCGGCCTGATCGATGTTTTGTCGAAGAATCTTGCTGGCTTCGAGCCGATAATGGGCGATTTGCCAAAAAAATGCATTTTCTTTCGTCCTAGAACAGTCGGCGCGGTTGCTGGTTTGATGCCCGTTCCAGCGGCACGGAACATGGTGTCCTGCCGTCGTTGAGAAGACCAAAAAATGGGTGATAAACGAGCAAATAGAGTGTGTTAGCATTCTATCTCGTAAATATATTCGTTGTGGACATTCTGTGTTTCCGCAATATTTGCCTTCAGGCGAGTATTTGCGCCGTTTATTGGCCCGTTGCGGGCAAAAAATCCGGGGTTGTGTTGTCTTGCCGTAGGGGCGAAATTGCTACTATACAGGAGTTACTAAAGTAGCCGGGGAAGACCATTGAGGGCTTGATGCTATCCGCTCTGATCCAGAAGTTTGACAAGCTGGGCAATGAATTGCTCCTTGCCGTTCGTCGTGGTGATGAAGACGAGATCAATCGCGTTGACGCGCAGCTTCAGCCGCTAACACGCCGCATCTTTGAATTTGAAGCCTCCGATTACAACGAGATCATGGCGCAGATCGCCTTCTTCAATCGGCTTGCGATGAAGAACTGCGAGGATGACAGCAGTGTAAGGCGCTACACGGCGATGATGTCGACATTGTTTGTCCGCTACCTGGAGCCCAAAGACGGACCGAAGCCGGTGGCGGCGAAAAGGGAATTGCCCCCGTTGTTCAAAGGCTATGATCCGTCGCTGCAGGAACTCGTTCTGGATTCGCTGGAAGAGCGCGTTGCAGCGTTCGATCTCGATTATCGCTATATCTACTGTAACCAGCGCAATGCCGAGTTTCACAACAAGCGTCCCTCCGATTTCATCGGCAAGCACCTGCTCGACATGATCGACCAGAAACGTTTCCTGACCCGGGCGAAGCCGCGGATCGACCAGTGCTTTGGCGGGGCCCGCATTTCCTACACCTATGAAGCTGCCGATGCGCACGGGCGGTTGTTCGAGATCAATTGCCGGATGACACCGCTGACCGGGCCGGATCAGGCCATTGCCGGTGCTGTGCTGATCCTGAACATGCAGCCGATGTTTGCCCGTACCGCCTGAAGGCCAGTCGGGAAATTCTGTGACCGACCCCGATTTGAATGCCGCCCTGGGTTTCTTGGTGCAGCAGGTGGTCGGCTGAGCTTTTCCACATTGCTTGGGTCGCGCCCTTCGCGAGGCGTGCCCGTTGAAACCGAAACAGTGGACACAGATTGTTGACGTTTACGTGCACGTCAGTATTTGCTAGGAAACAATGCAAATCCTGTCGCATCCCGGCTCGACTTCATGCGCGTCATTTGCCAAACAGGATGTAACGGCCGCGAGGCCAGCCGGTGTGTCCGGAGAGCGGGCGGATCTGCCCGAGCTTCCAGCTCGAAACACCGGTCCTGATGTTGAATTGTATTTGTGCGTCTGCCTCGCCAGGGCGTCGCCGGATCAAAGAGGTGAGGACGTCCGATGACTGATGTGAATGAGCTTCCCGAGCGCGAGAGCATGGAATTCGATGTTGTGATCGTGGGGGCGGGGCCCGCTGGCCTTTCGGCCGCGATCCGGCTCAAGCAGGTCAATCCCGAGCTGACGGTTGTCGTGCTGGAAAAGGGCGGCGAAGTCGGCGCGCACATTCTCTCCGGTGCGGTGGTTGACCCGATCGGCATCGACAAGCTCATTCCCGATTGGCGCGACGATCCTGACCATCCGTTCAAGACACCGGTCAAGTCGGACCATTTCCTCGTGCTTGGGCCGGCCGGATCGATCAGGCTGCCCAACTTCCTGATGCCGCCGCTGATGAACAATCACGGCAACTACATCGTCTCGCTGTCCAATGTGACCAAGTGGCTTGGCGATCGCGCCGAGGCGCTGGGCGTGGAAATCTATCCGGGGTTCGCTGCCACTGAAGTCCTGACCGACGAAAACGGCGCCGTGATCGGTGTGGCGACTGGCGACATGGGCGTGGAGCGCAACGGCGAGCCCGGCCCGAACTATGCCCGCGGCATGGCGCTTCTGGGCAAATATGTGCTCATCGGCGAAGGTGTGCGCGGCTCGCTGGCCAAGCAGCTGATTTCGAAATTCAAGCTGGACGAGGATCGTGAGCCGCAGAAATACGGTATCGGCCTGAAGGAGCTCTGGCAGGTCAAGCCTGAGCACCACAAGCCGGGGCTGGTGCAGCATTCGTTCGGCTGGCCGCTGGATCTGAAAACCGGCGGCGGCTCGTTCCTCTACCACCTCGAGGACAACCAGGTGGCGGTCGGCTTTGTCGTTCACCTCAATTACAAGAACCCCTGGCTCTCACCGTTTGAAGAATTCCAGCGTTTCAAGACCCATTCGGCGATTGCTCCTGTGTTCGAGGGCGCCAAGCGGCTCGGTTACGGTGCGCGCGCCATTTCGGAAGGCGGCTGGCAGTCAGTGCCCAAGCTCGTTTTCCCGGGCGGCGCGCTGATCGGTTGCTCGGCCGGTTTCGTCAACGTCGCCCGCATCAAGGGATCTCACAATGCAGTGCTGTCGGGAATGATGGCGGCGGAACATGCCGCCGAAGCCATCGCCGCCGGCCGTGCCCAGGATACGCTGGATGGCTATGACGCGGAATGGCGCACATCGGAAATCGGCAAGGACCTAAAAAAGGTGCGCAACGTCAAGCCACTGTGGTCGAAGCTTGGAACCATCGGCGGCGTGGCCCTGGGCGGCCTCGACATGTGGCTCAATACGCTGTTCGGTATCTCGCCCTTTGGCACGATGAGCCACGGCAAGCCTGACTACGCAGCCCTTGAACCGGCTTCACAGCACAACAAGATCGACTACCCGAAGCCGGATGGTGTGCTGACCTTCGACCGGTTGTCCTCGGTGTTCTTGTCCAACACCAACCATGAGGAAGACCAGCCGGTACACCTCCAGCTCAAGGATCCTGCGCTGCAGAAGAGCTCGGAACTCGAAGTCTATGGCGGCCCATCCAACCGCTATTGCCCCGCGGGCGTCTATGAATGGGTGGAAACCGACGGTGAACCAACCTTCGTGATCAACGCGCAGAACTGCGTGCACTGCAAGACCTGCGACATCAAGGATCCGAACCAGAACATCAACTGGGTTCCGCCCCAGGGCGGCGAGGGACCGGTGTATACCAACATGTAAGGGGATTTGGCGCGGGGCGTGTATTCAGCAAGCCGCGCCGCCATCCTGACAAAACAGCAAAAAGGCGGGATTTGATCATCCCGCCTCTTTTTTGCGTGCGCTACTGAAACGCGGTTTCGAAGAAGCTTCTGAGCTTGCGTGAATGCAGCCGTTCGGGTGGCATGGCGGCGAGTTTCTGCATCGCCAGCAGCCCGATCTGAAGGTGCTGGTTGACTTGCGTCTTGTAGAAGGCTGACGCCATGCCGGGCAGCTTGAGTTCGCCGTGCAGCGGCTTGTCGGAGACGCAGAGCAGGGTGCCGTAGGGCACGCGGAAGCGGAAGCCGTTGGCCGCGATGGTGGCCGATTCCATGTCCAGTGCAATCGCGCGTGACTGCGACAGCCGCTGCACCGGGCCGCGCTGATCGCGCAGTTCCCAGTTGCGGTTGTCGATGGTGGCGACGGTGCCGGTGCGCATGATGCGCTTGAGATCGTAGCCATCGAGCCCGGTGACTTCGGCGACAGCCTCCTGGACGGCGACCTGCACCTCGGCCAGCGCCGGGATCGGCACCCAGGCAGGCAGGTCGTCATCAAGCACATGGTCCTCGCGCACATAGGCGTGGGCGAGCACGTAGTCGCCGAGGTTCTGGCTGTTGCGCAGGCCTGCGCAGTGTCCCAGCATCAGCCAGGCATGCGGGCGAAGAACGGCGATGTGGTCGGTGATGGTCTTGGCGTTGGACGGGCCGACGCCGATATTGACCATGGTTATGCCGCCATGGTTCTTGCGCTTGAGATGATAGGCGGGCATCTGCGGCAGCCGCGGCGGGGCAACCCCTTCGGTGGGGCTGCCCTCTCCAGCCGGCGTGATCAGATTGCCGGGCTCGACGAAGAACTCGTAATCATGATCGCCTTCGGCCATCAGTGAGCGGGCATGTTCGCAGAATTCGTCGATGTAGAACTGGTAGTTGGTAAACAGCACGAAATTCTGGAAATGGTCCGGCGCCGTCGCGGTGTAGTGCGACAGGCGCGCCAGCGAATAGTCGATGCGCTGGGCCTTGAACGGCGCCAGCGGCAGCAATTCCCCGGGACCGGGTTCATAGAGCCCGTTGACGATTTCATCGTCGGTGGTGGCAAGGTCCGGCGTGTCGAACAGGTCGCGCAACGGCATGTCGAGCTTTTCAGCCACTGCCGCCTCGACGTAAGCGCCTTCGCCAAAGGCAAAATGCAGCGGGATCGGCGTTTCGGATTCCGAGATCGTCAGCGAGCCGCCATGATTGCGCAGCAGCAATTCGAACTGCGTGGTCAGATAGCTGCGGAACAGCGCTGGCCGGGTGATGGTTGCAGCGTAGCGGCCCGGCGAGACAACGTGGCCGTAAGACAGCCGTGAATCGACCTTGCCGAAGGATGTCGTCTCGAGGCTGATCTGCGGATAGAAGGCGCGATAGCGGCCTGCAGGTTTCTCGGTGGCAAGGCCCTGGAAGGCCTCGCACAAAAAGCGAGTGTTGCGATCATAAATGGCTTCAAGAGCCGCAACCGCACTTGCCGCATCGGAATATTCCTGCGGTTCGACCGGATCGGGTGAAATGAAGCCGTTGGTGGTGTGTGAAGAGATTCGCTGGTTCATGCATCGTTATATACGAGAAAATATTGCAAGGAAAAGACGATCAGTGCCGAAAGGACTTTTAGCCGGATGGGTGGGTATCGCCACAGCCTGTGCTGTCCGCCTGATCCGGCCCCGCGCCGAGCTTAGTTGCTGTTCCGCTTCAGGCTGACATAGAGAACATATCCGGCCCCTGACAGGCCTGGACCCTTGTCGCCGGTCTGGGCGTAGGCAAAGGCGCCGACCGGGCCCACCAGAAAGCTGACGAGAGCGGTCATGCGCAGCAGGGTGGTGATGGAATGTTGGATACGGATACTCATGAAATCAATCCTTTGAAGCCGGTCTCAGCGCGAAGCGGTGCAGTTCAGGTCGGGGTGAAAAACGCAGGCGTCGATGACGCCGTTGTGCCAGCCATGCCGGCGACGCTCGTTATTGGCGACGGCGGCAGCCATCAGCAGCGCAAAGATCAGAAAGACCAGGCAGATGATGATGAAGCGTCGTGCAATGGTGCTCATGCGTCTTGTTCCCTTCTTGTGGGATCAACATTCGCATTTGCCGGCTGAACGGCACCTGAGGTGGGCGTTCATCTGGCGTTCAAAGAGATTAACCGCAGCACGGGGAAGGATGGCTGGCATGTCGCCGGCGAGGCGGGAATGGCGCATTTTCCGGATGAAAGCGGCGCGAATTCTTTACCAATTGGTCATTGTAACGGCCAAATAGGCGGCCGTGATGTCAGGTTTTATGACATTTTAAAGTCGCGCCATTCATATTCGGCCATGCTAATTTAAAGGCGCGGGAAATGCGACGGCATTCTGAGAGCAGCACAGGCGACCAACTTCACCGGCCGACACTTGATCGGCTGCTCAGGTTCGATCGCTACACCGAAGAGCGGTATGAGGCTGAGCACGGCATGGAACGGGTCGCGCAATTGCGTGATGCGGTCAATTTTGGCATTCTTCTCTATATCCTGCATGGAATATCGAAAATCATTCTGTATCCCGACAGTTACCTCATTGTGCTGCCGGTCTTGCTTTTCGTCATCGTTCCGTTCGCTGTCTATTTCCATAAGTATGTCTCTGTCTTGGATTACAAGACGCGCGAAATGCTCGTGTTCGGTGGGGTTGTTCTCGCTACAATCCTCCCGATTTACATGGTTTACGATTCTCAGTACGCGTACATCTCGTATATGAATATTGATGTGCTGATTTGCATCATCTTCGGGAATGTACTGATCGCGCTTCGATTCAAGCACGCGTTTTTCTATACGCTGGTTTCGCTTGTTTTCTCGGTCGTGGCCATTGTGACGAGTTCCGTGATTGAGCCGAACCTGAAGACGGCCTTCAGTTTCCAGTTCACGACCGTCGCCATTTTGTGCCTTTATTCAAACTATCTCTTCGAACGCCGGAGATGCCTGGATTACTGTGTCTCGCTTGAGGCTGTCCTGCGGGCAGAAGCTGCGGAAACCTCGGAGAAGCAATTCCAGGTGCTGTCGAAAACCGACGCGCTCACCGGGTTGCCGAACCGGAGGTTTCTGGACGAGCAACTTGACGAGTGGGTTGTCGATAGCCGTTCGGCAGTTGTGATGATGATCGACATCGATCATTTCAAACTGTTCAACGACACGCTGGGGCATCCCGCGGGTGACGAGTGCCTCAGGGTGATCGCCGATGCTTTCAGCAAGGCATTCTCGCAACCGGACCTGTTTTGTGCCCGCTTTGGCGGTGAGGAATTTACCCTCGCGGTCAGGGACGCCGAGGAAATGCAGGCCCGCCGGCTGGCGAGCAGCGTGGTCACGGCCATTCAGGCGCTGCAAATTCCCCATCCGGGCCGCAATGACGGCATGGATATCGTCACCATCAGTGTGGGTGTGGCGCTGAAGCCAAAGCATGTGACGACCACACGGGAAGCTGTCCTTTCTCAAGCCGATGAGGCGCTTTACCTGGCCAAGCGCAGGGGACGAAATTGCTTCGTCATCAATGACGAGGCCTGCGAAAGCCAGATCCAGGTGAATTCTTAAGCCGGTTCTGCGCTGGCCCTGCCGCAAATTTCTCAAAGCTGCCTATGGGGGCGTACCTGTCGAGACGCGCCGCGCCTGTCAGACCACGTTCACAGCGGTCCTTGCAGCGAATTCCGCTTGCCGTATTCCAATGGCCAAATTGGAACGATGCCGTAGATGTGCGGTTTGAGAATGCTAGAGTGTTGGCGGTGCGGGCGACCGGGCCGCAAGCAGGCAGGCAAGCGAGGGAATGACGATGACCAGCCAGACCAAACCAATCGAACTATACTACTGGCCGACACCCAATGGCTGGAAAATCACGATCATGCTTGAGGAACTGGGTGTTCCCTACGAGGTGAAATATATCAATATCGGCAAGGGCGAGCAGTTCGAGCCTGCCTTCCTGGCGATTGCTCCCAACAACCGGATGCCGGCGATCATCGATCCCGAAGGTCCGGGTGGAGAGCCGATTTCGGTATTTGAATCTGGCGCCATCCTGCAATATCTCGGTCGCAAGTTCGCCAGGTTCTATCCGTCGGACGAGCGGGCGCGCACCGAAGTTGAGCAATGGCTGTTCTGGCAGATGGGCGGGCTGGGGCCGATGGCCGGGCAGGCGCACCATTTCCGCCAGTATGCACCCGAACAGGTTCCCTATGCGATCGAGCGCTACACCAACGAGGTCAACCGGCTTTACGGTGTGATGGACAGGCGGCTTGCCGACCGGGCGTTCCTGGCCGGGGACTATTCGATTGCCGACATGGCGGCCATTGGCTGGGTCAGGCCTTACAAGAACCAGGGCCAGGAGCTTGCGGATTTTCCCAATCTCAAGCGCTGGTTCGACACGCTGATGGCAAGGCCGGCAGTGGAGAAGGGATGCAGCATCGGCATCGAGTACCGCAGGAACCTGGCGGACGACAAGGATGCGCAGAAAGTGCTGTTCGGCCAGAAAGCCCAATAGGCGCATTGCCGCAGAAAGACCCGGATAGAGAAAGACCCGCGCGGGGATGCCTGCGCGGGTCTCTTCAATGTCTGCGTGGCAGATACGCGGATTACATCTTGGTCCAGTTTTGCGACCGGCACAAAATGCCCAGCACGCAGCCTTTCATCTTCATGTTCTTGCCGGAAATGGTGGCCGAGCCGGAATAGGTCTTGTCGTTTGCCGGATCGGTGATCTTGCCGGAATAGCCACTGCCATCGGCTTTCAGCTTGCCGATGCGTTTGCCGGCATGCTTGCCGGTTTTCAACTGTACGCAGTAAGAGCCGCCGCACGACGAGATCGCCGCGGTTTCGCCACTCTGTGTTTTCCAGTTGCCTTCGATGGCATCTGCAAGCGCCGGAGCAGTCATGGCGGCGACAAGCGCGCCAGCTGCAATCAAATTGCGGATCATTGTGTTCCTCCCAAGGATAAACGCGCTTCCTCCAGCGCATTTCTTACTTAGCTCGCATTTACGTAAACGTAAACTGGCATTTCGAGGCGGCAGAGCGGCTTCCAAAGCGGTTGTTCTGGGGGCGGATTCTGCTCGTTCATTTCATGCATCGTTCGGATTTGCAGAAAATGCGATGCATGTTTGGTTAGCCGTCCGTAACTTTTTTGCCGCGGCGCAAAACGCCGAATCCGGTCACTCTGACCGGAACGCAACGGCTTCGATGTTTAACAAAATCGCAAATTTACCAAGCGTTTGGACTTTGTTCGTTTCCAGTTAAGCATGCAATTTAACTCGCTTTTTAGTCGATAACGGCACACTCCAATCCAACAAGACAGCGCCGGGCCAAACCGGACGCAAGCATCATTGAGACGGCTTCTCAGGAGCTGACAGGGACAACGAAACAAACGTAATTACAGGGACTGAAACAATGGCACGTTACGAAATTCACGATCAGGATCAGGCAATCATCGGCGGCGAAGCCAAGGCCGACGTTTTCTGCGAAATGGGTCTGATGTATGCGACCGGACGCGAATGCGAAGTCGATTACATCGCCGCGCACAAGTGGCTCAACATTGCAGCCATCAAGGGCTCGGACCGGGCCGCTACACTGCGCGCCGAACTGGCCGAAAGCATGAGCAAGGCCGAACTTGCAGCGGCGCTGCGTGCAGCACGCGAATGGATGACCATGCATTGATCGGGGCATTGATCGGGGTTTTGACCCCGGCATTGGGCCGAAAAGGCCATTGCGGGGCAGGGCGTCCGTTTGGATTGCCAGATGCCGCAATCCCGAAGACCTTACCTCGAGGGGAACGAGGCGGGGGCCATAACTCCGGACAAGACGGAGAGGCTTTCATATAGGCCGCGATTGACCATAACCGGTCGTTCGCGGCCTTTTGTTTTGCTTGCTGCCTGCGGGCTCAGTCGAGTTCTGCAACGACTTCCGCCAGCGCGGTCTCGAACAGGCTGATTTCCGCGTCTGGTCCGGTCGAGATGCGAATGCAGCGATTGAGCGGGGCTACGCCGGGCATGCGGATGAAGACACCGCGGCTGACCAGGCCGTCGAGAATGGCCTTGGCGTAACCCGCATCGCGACCGCAATCGATGGTGACGAAATTGGTGGCCGAGGGGATCGGGGTAAAACCGTGGGCTTGCGCGATTGCCGCGAGCCGCTCGCGCGATTTCTCAACCTCGGCAAGGATATGGGCCAGCCAGTGCCGGTCCTTCAGTGCGGCAAGTGCTGCCGCCTGGCCGAGACGGTTGACGCCGAAATGGTTTCGCACCCGGTGAAACATCGACACTGTTTGCTCCACACCAAAAACATAGCCAACGCGCTGGCCGGCCAGTCCGTAAGCTTTCGAAAAGGTGCGGAAGCGGAGCACGTTGGGCATGTCCGCCAGATCGGTGACAGGGGGGAGGGCTGCGGCGGGTGCGGTTTCGCCATAGGCCTCGTCGAGCACCAGCATAGTGGTTTCGGGCAGGGCCCGGGCGAATTCGGTCACCGCGTCAGCCGAATGCCAGGTGCCCATCGGGTTGTCGGGGTTGGAGAGGTAGACCAGGGACGCGTTCTCGCGGCGTACCGCGTCGAGCAACGCGTCGAGATCCTCATGGTCATCACGGTAAGGCACGGTTACCAGCCTGCCGCCAAAGCCCGCGACATGGAAATTGAAGGTCGGGTACGCGCCAAGCGAGGTAACGACCGCGGTGCCCGGTTCGACGATCAATCGGACGATCAGGCCCAACAGCCCGTCAATACCTTCGCCCACGACCACCCGTTCGGGCGCGAGTTCAAGATGCGCGCCAAGCGCCATGCGCAGATCATGGTTCTCCGGATCGGCGTATCGCCAGCTCAGCGGCGCTTCGCGGGCAATCGCCTCGATCACCGAGGGCGCCGGGCCGAAGCCGTTCTCGTTGGCGCCGATCCGGGCAACGAAGGCTGCGCCACGCGCACGCTCCTGGGTTTCCGGTCCGACAAACGGCACGGTGGGCGGCAGGGATTGGGCAAGAGCGGTGAAACGGGAAAAAGCAGGCATGGCGGGATTTGTCCTGTGTCGGTGGTGAAAAAGCCCTAGCGGCAACGCAAGGCCGCTTCAAGCTTTGGTGAAAGGTTTTGCAGTCCCGCGCCGTGGAGGTTAACACCTATGCGGTCCCGATCTTCAAGTGAGTCCGCCATCTTGCCTCCCTTTGCTGAAACCATTCTTGTCGTCTTCACGCTGATTGCCATCGGTTACGGGACGGCAGCGTTCCGGGTGCTCAAGCCCACTACGGGGGACGGGCTTTCGGATTTCGTGTTCACCATCGCCGTGCCGCTCTTGCTGTTTCGCACGATTGCCACGGCGAGTTTCGATCATGGTGCGCCGTGGGCGTTGTGGGCGACCTATTTTGCGTCGGTTTTCGTGACCTGGAGTTCGGCGCACGGGATCATCCGGTCGGGCTTCGGGCGTGATGCGCGGTCTGGCGTTGTCGCCGGGGTGACGGCGGGGTTTTCCAACCTGGTGCTTCTGGGCATTCCGTTCATCTCGGGCATCTATGGCGAGCCCGGTCTGGCGCTCTTGTCGCAGATCGTGTCGATCCACCTGCCGATCATGATGGGGGCCTCGATTATTCTGTTCGAATGGGCGCTGAAGCGGGACGGTGCCGGGGGCGCGCCGAAAACGGCTGTTGCGCTCGTGTCCGGTTTCTTGCGCCAGCTTGTCTCCAATCCGCTGATCATCGGTATTCTCTGTGGACTGGCGGTCCGGCTTTCCGGCCTCGATATTCCCGGTGTCGCGGACCGGGTGATTGCCACGCTGGCCGGTGTCGCGGGGCCGCTGGCACTGTTTGCCATGGGGGTCTCGCTGCGCGGTTATGGCATCCGCGGACAGGTGAGCCAGGCGTTGGCGCTGGTGTCTCTGAAGCTGTTTTTGATGCCTGCGGTGGCGCTCGGCATGGCGTTGCTGCTTGGTCTGCCGGAACTGCAGGCCAAGGTTGCGATCGCGGCGGCGTCCCTGCCGGCCGGGGTCAACTCCTGGCTGATCGCCAATCGGCTGGGAACGGGGCAACGGCTTGCCTCGACCTCGATGACCATTGGCACGGCGATGGCCGCGGCATCGACCGGCATCTGGCTGTTCATCGCGGAAGCGATGTTCTGAAGTATCCCAAATTTGGCCTGTGGCGCGTTGTTTCACTTTCGTTTGTTTTCTTTTGACATTCGCTATTGTTTCGAATTAGAAAATTCAGACAAGATGCGCGCGACAGGGGATGCCAATGACGGATGAAAAGCTCTACGACGTTTTCGTCATTGGCGGGGGTATCAACGGATGTGGTATCGCCCGCGACGCCATCGGGCGCGGCTATTCGGTGTTCCTGGCTGAAATGAACGATCTGGCTTCGGGAACCTCCTCATGGTCCTCAAAGCTCATCCATGGCGGCTTCCGCTATCTCGAATATTACGAGTTCCGGCTGGTGCGGGAAGCGCTGAGCGAACGTGAAGTGCTCCTGGCCAATGCGCCGCATATCATCTGGCCGCTCAGGTTCGTGCTGCCGCATCACACCGACATGCGGCCGGCATGGCTGCTCAGGCTCGGCCTGTTCCTCTACGACCATATCGGCACGCGCAAGCTGTTGCCGGGCACCAAGACAGTGGATCTGAAGACGTCGCCGGTGGGCAAGCCGCTCAAGCCGCTGTTCTCGAAAGGCTTCGAGTATTCCGACTGCTGGGTCAATGATGCGCGCCTTGTGGTTCTGAATGCGCGGGATGCGGCGGACCGGGGTGCAGTGATCCGGACCCGCACCGAAGTGATTTCGGCGCAGCGCAAGGACGGGATCTGGGAGGTGACGATTGCCGACCGGACAACCGGCACACAGGAAACGATCAAGGCCCGGCTGATCGTCAACGCGGGCGGACCGTGGGTGGACCGTATCCTGTCCGGCGTCGTCGGGCGCAAGGACGCGCACAATGTGCGGCTGGTGCAGGGCAGCCACATCGTGGTGCCGAAACTGCATGATCATGACCGGGCCTACATCTTCCAGAACGGCGACGGGCGGATCATCTTCGCGCTGCCTTACGAGGAGGATTTTACCCTGATCGGCACCACGGATCAGGATTACACCGGCGATCCGAAAGACGTTGCGATCACCGATGCCGAAATCGATTACCTGTGTGCCGCGGCAAGCGAGTATTTCGCCAAGCCGGTCGAGCGTTCCTCCATCGTCTGGAGCTATTCCGGTGTACGGCCGCTTTATGATGACGGCGCGTCGGCGGCGCAGGAGGCCACGCGCGACTATGTGCTCAAGCCGGATCCGGTTGAGGGGGCGCCGCTGCTCAACATTTTCGGCGGCAAGATAACCACCTACCGCAGGCTTGCGGAATCGATGCTGGAGCTGATCGAGGCCCGGATTGGCAGGAAGGCCGCGCCCTGGACGCACCGGGCGGCATTGCCGGGCGGTGATTTCCCTGCTGACGGGTTTGATGCCCTGGTTGCGAAATTGCTGGCAGACTATCCGCTGCTGGATCCGCAGCAGGGCCGACGGTATGTCCGCCAATATGGCACGAAGGCGTGGGTGCTGCTTGGCGATGCCAAAACACGCGAGGATCTCGGGCAGCATTTCGGCTATGGTCTTTATGCGCTGGAAGTGGATTACCTGATTGCGCATGAATGGGCGATGGAAGCGTCGGACGTGATCTGGCGGCGGACGAAGCGGGGAATTCGTCTCGACAAGGAGCAGGTGGCCGCGCTCGAGGACTATATGGCTCAAAAACGCGCGGCATAGGTTCTGCACCGCCAGCGGCAAGGGTTTGCGCAACGGGCGAATCCGGGTCAAATGCGGCCAATATGGGAGGACGTCATGAGCGGATATATTCTCGCGATCGATCAGGGCACGACATCGAGCCGCGCCATTGTGTTTGACGGTGACATGCGCATCGCCGGCGTGGGTCAGAAGGAATTCACGCAGATCTATCCGCAATCGGGCTGGGTTGAACACGATCCGGAGGAAATCTGGAAAACGGTTGTCTGGTCGGTCCGGCAGGCTTTGAAAAAGGCCGACGTCGAGGCCACTGACATCTCAGCGATCGGCATCACCAACCAGCGCGAGACCGTGGTGGTGTGGGACCGCGAAACCGGAAAGCCGATCCACAACGCGATCGTCTGGCAGGACCGCCGGACTGCGTCTTACTGCGAAAAGCTCAAGCGGCAGGATCTGGAAAAGACCTTTACCCGCAAGACCGGGCTGCTGCTTGATCCGTATTTCTCCGGCACGAAACTGTCGTGGATGCTGGCCAACGTGAAGGGGACGCGGGCGCGGGCAGCGCGTGGCGAACTGTGTTTCGGCACCATCGACACATTCCTGATCTGGCGACTGACCGGCGGCAAGTCTTTCGTCACCGACGCGACCAATGCGTCGCGCACGCTGATGTTCAATATCGGCACTCAGGAGTGGGACGAGGAGCTGCTGAAGATATTGCGGATCCCGGCCAGGATGCTGCCGGAAGTGAAGGATTGTGCTGCGGATTTCGGCGTTGCCGACAAGTCGCTGTTCGGGGCCGAAATTCCGATCCTCGGCGTGGCGGGAGACCAGCAGGCGGCAACCATCGGTCAGGCCTGTTTCGAGCCGGGCATGCTGAAATCGACCTATGGAACCGGATGTTTCGCGCTGCTCAACACCGGTGAGGACATGGTGCGGTCGAAGAACCGGCTGTTGACCACCGTCGCCTACCGGCTCGACGGCAAGGTCACCTATGCGCTGGAAGGCTCGATCTTCATTGCGGGAGCTGCGGTGCAGTGGTTGCGCGACGGCATCAAGGTGATCAAGAAGGCCGAGCACAGCGGCGATCTGGCGGCTGAAGCCGACCCCAACCAGGAGGTTTACCTGGTGCCTGCATTCACAGGGCTGGGCGCACCGCACTGGGATGCAGAGGCGCGTGGGGCTATCTATGGCATGACACGCAATACGGGCCCGGCGGAATTTGCCCGCGCGGCGCTGGAGGCGGTCTGCTACCAGACGCGCGACCTGCTCGATGCGATGCACAAGGACTGGAAGAGGTCGGAGGCCGATACCGTGCTGCGGGTTGACGGCGGCATGGTGGCATCGGACTGGACCATGCAGCGGCTGGCCGACATTCTCGACGCACCGGTCGACCGGCCGGTGATCCTCGAGACCACGGCGCTGGGTGCGGCCTGGCTCGCGGGCCAGAGGGCGGGCGTCTGGCCCAAGCAGAAGGCCTTCGCCAAGGCCTGGAAGCTCGACAAGCAGTTCAAGCCGGAGATGGACGACAAGACCCGCAACGCCAAGCTGAAAGGCTGGCGCGACGCGGTGCGGCGGACGCTGAGCTAGGGCGGCAGTCCGGGATCGCGTGCGGTAAGACAGGCGGTCTTTGCAGACTGTCTGCATGTCTGTAGCTTGTGCTTGCCCCGAGCAACGGTCAGGAGAAGTGATGTCGGTTGCATGCCCCCGTTTCGTCGATTTGAATGGGCACCCCTTTCACTATCTCGAGTGGGGCAAGGCGGATGCGCCGGTGCTGCTGTTTCTGCACGGATTTCCCGAGTACAGCGCGGCATGGAGCGAGGTCGCGGAGCGGCTTGCGGGAGACTATCAGTGCATTGCGCCCGATCAACGCGGGTTCGGCCAGAGCTGGGCTCCGCTCGAGGTTGAAGCCTACGAGATGCGCGAACTGGTCGGGGACATGGCGGCACTGGTCGGCGCGATGGGCCAAAAGGTCACGGTTGTCGGGCATGACTGGGGTGCGGCGGTTGCCTACGGGCTGGCGATGTTCCGTCCGGACATGGTGTCGCGGCTCATCATCATCAACGGTGTGCACCCTGTGCCGTTTCAGCGTGAGCTGGCAGCCGGCGGCGCGCAGACCAGCGCCTCTCAATACATACGCTTCCTTCGCGCCGAAGGCTCCGAAGACAAGCTCTCCGCGGGTGATTTCGAAGGGCTGATGAAACTGTTTTCCGCGAACATGGATCTGGGCTGGCTGACAGGGGAACGGCTCCGCCAGTACAAGGCCGAATGGTCCCGCCCCGGCCGGCTGCAGGCGATGATCAACTGGTACCGTGCCTCGCCGCTGCAGGTGGCCCTGCCGGGTGAGCCGCTAAATGATGTTCCGGTGTTTCAGAAAGCCAGGCTTCAGGTGCAGTGCCCGCATCTGTTGATCTGGGGCGATGACGACACCGCCCTGCTGCCAGAATGCATTGAGGGGCTGGGCGAGTATGCGGCCGATCTGACGGTCGAGCATGTGGCCGGCGCCGATCACTGGATTTGCCACCAGAAGCCGGATCTGGTCGCCGGGCTGATCAGGTCATGGCTCGAGACGCTGCCGGAATAGCTCGCCCGCTTTGAGAACCGCGTTGGCAGCCGTGTGAACCGGATCGATCAATCCTGTTTCCTGAAGCCCGTCATGCGTCTACAATTTGTCCAAGCAAATACCGATTGCAGATCTCGAGAAGGAACAATGCAATGGAGCTTGGTGCATTCTCACTCAGTCTTGCCGTCAAGAATCTGGCGGTATCGAGAGCGTTTTACGAAAAACTCGGATTTCAGGCCTTTGGCGGGGATGCGGCGCAGGGCTGGCTGATCCTGCACAATGGCGGCTGCGTGATCGGCCTGTTTGAAGGCATGTTTGAGAAGAACATGCTGACCTTCAATCCGGGCTGGCGGGAGAAGGCCGAGCCGCTCGAGGAATTTACCGATGTCCGGGAATTGCAGAAGCAGTTGAAAGCCAACGGTGTGGAGTTCAAGGCGGAGGCTGACGAGGGCGGCACCGGACCTGCGAGCTTCATGATCACGGATCCGGACGGCAATCCGATCCTTGTGGATCAGCACCGCTGAATGGCGCTTCGATCGGCTTGAGGTTGCAATATCCCAAATTGCCCGTTTCTTGCCATTCTGATTCCGGCGAGCGCTTGAGGTCTTTGGTTTTTAATGCATTCAAGTGAATGCGCATATTTTCTGTCGCAGCGGCAAAGCGCATTCAGGTGGTCGTGTTGCCTGTGTTCGTGACCAATGTCAGCTGAAACTCCTGCCATGCCTGACGTGGCCGTGACTGACAGAAGTCTTTCTGTCGCGGGGCATGGCGGGTTTCCTGAGATATAGATTCCGATATTTGCTGCACCGGCGTGATTTTTCTTGCATTCAAGAGGGTGCGAATATTCGGTTCTTGTGGATACTGAGCCTTACTCGATAAAGCTGACGGTAACGCCGGGCGTCACCATGCCGGCGAGTTCTTCCGCATCCCAGTTGGTCAGGCGCACACAGCCGTGGCTCTGGGTCTTGCCGATGGTCGAGGGTTCCGGTGTCCCGTGGATGCCGTAGGTCGGTTTGGACAGGGCGATCCAGATCGTGCCGACCGGGCCGTTTGGTCCAGGTGGAACCTGCAGGATCCTGTCGTTGTCGCCCTGCTTGAAATTGATCTTCGGATTATAGGTGTAGCCGGGATTGTGCGCCACCCGTTCGATGGTGACTTCACCGGAGGGCGAGGGGGTGTCGCTCGAACCGATGGTGGCGGGGTAGGCGGCGATCAGCTTGCCTGCCGCATCATAGGCGCGAACCTGCTTGCGGGCCTTGTCGGCGACGATGCTGGTGACCGAACCGGTCTTCTTCTCTCCGGTTGCCACCACCTTGATCTGTACTCCGGGCAGGGTGAAATCAACGCCGGGATTGAGCGCCTTGAGATAGGCTTCATCCATGTGGAAACGTTCGGCGAGCATCTCTGACGTCGATGTGTAGGCCAGACGTTCCAATAGCGCTTTCTCGGCGTAATCGGCGGGAACCGACGCGATAAAGGGGCCGGCGGCGTCTTCTGCAGTGATGGTATAGGTGGTGAAGGCCAATCCGCCTTCTGCCGCCAGCCGGCTGACGATCAGATCCGTGTCGGCGGGGTCGAGCCGCTCGCCGGTGGCTTCAAACCAGGCATCAAGCGCCTTGGCCACGTTGGAGCCCATGCGGCCATCAATAACGCCGGGTGAAATGCCGTTGCGGTCGAGATAGACCTGAAGTGCGGACACCTGGGCCTTGGAAAGGGACGAGGTCTTGGCAACCGCCGGGGCTTTCTTTTCGGTCTGTGCCGGGGTTTCGGCGCGCGGTTGAACGGGCTCTTCGAGGTCAGGCACCTCGATGATTTTCGGCCGGGTCGGCACGGTTCCGGTCGTCGGATTGAGATCGCGGCGCTCTATGCGGGCGCGCGGCGTATCGGGAAATGTGTCCCGGGAGACCTGTTCCCGTGGTGCCGGCGGTTCGGGGAAGCCTGACGGGTCGATGCGGCGCTCAATCCTGCGTCCGGCGCCGCGGGGTTCGCCGCCATTTTGTTCGTAGTACTGCCAGGCAGGGATCTCGAAGCCGATCACCTGGTTCCAGTTGTCGACCAGCAACCTGCGGCCCTGGTTGTCGAGGATGATGCGAACCGAACCGGCTTCGGGGATGTTGCGCATCAACTCGCCATCGACGGTTACCAGAACCGTGTGCTGTCCGCGATACTGGTCGGCAAGAACCGGCGACGCCGAGATCGGTGCGGCAGTCATCAATGCGGCGGCCAGGAATGCTGCTGCGGGGCGGAAGCGGGAGTTGGTCGTCATGTGGTCAACCTGCGGCTTGAGCGACAATAATGCGGGCATCATTGCCAGAGTCTGCTGAATGCAAGCTGAACAGACGTGTGAAAACCGGCGTCAGTAAGGCAGGCCGATATAGTTTTCGGCCAGGGCGGTTTTCATCGCTTCGGAGTCGAGCGTATAGGCGAGTTCGGTTTCCAGAATGCGGGCTTCGAACGGCGCCTGCTCGGGGAAACGGTGCAACATTGTGGTCATCCACCAGGAGAACCGAACCGCTCTCCAGACCCTTGTCAGCGCCCGAGACGAATAGGCATCGAGCAGGGCGGTGTCGCGTTCGAGGAAATGGCCGCGCAGCCCTTCGAACAAGTAATGCACATCGGAGGCCGCGAGATTGAGGCCCTTGGCACCCGTCGGCGGCACGATGTGTGCAGCGTCGCCAACGAGAAACAGGCTGCCGAAGCGCATCGGCTCGGCGACGAACGAGCGCAAAGGCGCGATCGATTTCTCGAAAGACGGCCCGGTGACCATGGCCTCGGCCGTTTCCGGTGGCAACCGGCGGCGCAATTCGGCCCAGAACTGGTCGTCCGACCAGGCCTCGATGCTGTCCCCGGCGTTGCACTGGATGTAATAGCGGCTGCGGGTATTCGAGCGCATCGAACACAGCGCGAAACCGCGCGAATGGCTGGCGTAGATCAGTTCGTGGCTGACGGGGGGAACATCGGCGAGGATGCCGAGCCAGCCGAACGGGTAGACCTTTTCGAAGGTCCGAATGGCCCCTTCGGGAACCGAGCGGCGGCTTGCGCCGTGAAAGCCGTCGCAGCCGGCAATGAAGCGGCAATTGATCCGGACATCCTCGCCCTCGATGCGGCAGGTGACGTATGGCGTGTCGCTGTCAAAATCATGCAGCTCGACGTCTTCGACCTCGTATTTGCTGACGCCGCCGGTTTCCCTGCGACGATCGACGAGATCCCGGGTCACCTCGGTCTGGCCGTAGACCATGACGTTCTTGCCGCCGGTCAATTTGGCGAGGTCGATGCGATGCGTGTCGTTTTCGCATGTAATGGAAAAGCCGTCGTGCGGCAGGCCTTCGGCGTGCATGCGCGCGCCGGCGCCGGCCGTCTCCAGCAAATGTACGGTGCCTTGCTCAAGCACCCCGGCGCGCACCCGCGAGAGCACATGATCAAGGCTGGACCGCTCAAGAATCAGGGTCTCGATCCCGGCGTCGTGCAACAGCTGGCCGAGCAGCAGGCCGGACGGACCTGCGCCGATGATGCAGATTTGAGTGGACAGCGTCTTCATGCGGATTTTCCCATGCTTTCAATCGACTGGATGAGCGCGTTGGCGGCTGACAGGCTGGTGCCGGCGGTCTCGCACATTTGCGGCAGGATCATCCATTCCAGCATCCAGGCAGCGCCCGAGCGTTCGAGTTCGTGGACCTGCGCCTGATGCATGCCGGAGACAAGCGTGGCGTTGAAGCGCGCCAGTGTGATCAGGCGTTCGGCGGTCACCGGATTTTGCTTGTGCGGCATGGCAGATGACGAGCCGCCGCCCGACATGCGGATATCCTCATTGCCGCGCAATGCCATCAGCGCCACATCCTGGCCGATCTTGCCGAGTGTCCCGGTGAGCTCCGACATCCAGTTGGCCTGGGCGAGCACGGGGCCGCGTGCGGAATGCCAGCTGTGGCCGGGCCAGCGCAGGCCCAGTTCCTGCGCGATGGAGCGGGCTACGATGTCCGCGTTTTCGCCCAGCGCCTGAAGATCGCCGACCGCACCGCCGAACTGAAGGATCTTTGTCTGTTCCTTGAGTGCGGGCAGACGGTCGCGCAAGGCTTGCACAGTGTGACGCCATGCGGCAATCCGGTCGGAAGCATGAAATCCGACAGCGGGTTGCATCCGGGTGATTGCCTGAAGCTGGTTCTCACCATCGCGCGCCGAAAGCCCGGACAGCAGGGCCAGCAGTGTTTCCAGCCGATCCGAGAGAATGGCATTGACCGAAGCCAACGCCTGGATGGTGGCCGTGTCGATCAGGTCCTGGCTGGTGGCGCCATGATGCAGCATCGGTTTTGCCGGACCGGTGACATGCGCTCGCAACTGACGGACATATTCCGGCACAGGTACGCCGTCGCGCATACTGGCCTCAGCGATTGCCGCGCCATCGGGCTTGAAAGCGGCGATCTGCCGGGCGAGATCCGCCGCATCTGCCGGTGCGACCAACCCCGTCTTGGCAAGGCCGTTGATGAGGGCCTGCTCGAAACATGAGAAGCTGGCGAACAGGGTGTCGTCACAGAAGAGCCCGGCGATCTGGTAATCCCTGTAGAGCCCCGCTGCCCATCTCTGTTCGCCAGTTGTCATCTCAGACCCGTTCGAGAGCGATGGCGATGCCCTGGCCAACGCCAATGCACATGGTGGCCAGCGCCAGCTTTTCGTTGCGGACTGCCAGTTCCAGCGCCGCCGTGCCGGTGATCCGGGCGCCGGACATGCCGAGCGGGTGGCCCAGCGCAATGGCGCCGCCATTGGGGTTGATGTGATCGGCATCTTCCTGAAGCCCGAGCTGGCGCAGGACGGCAATGCCCTGGCTGGCAAAGGCTTCATTGAGTTCGATGACACCGAAATCGGATGGCTTGAGGCCAAGACGGGCGCACAGTTTCTGGGTTGCCGGTGCAGGGCCGATGCCCATGATCCGCGGCTCGACACCGGCGGTGGCGCCGCCGAGAATGCGGGCGATGGGGGTGAGGCCATGCTTTTTGGCGGCAGCCTCGCTGGCAATGATCAGCGACGCAGCACCATCATTGACGCCTGATGCGTTGCCCGCGGTCACGCTGCCACCGGCGCGGAACGGGGCTTTGAGCTTCGCCAGCTGCTCGAGCGTCGTCTGCGGACGGGGATGTTCGTCGCTATCGACGACAACCGGATCGCCCTTGCGCTGCGGAATTTCCACAGCAACGATTTCCCTGGCGAAACGGCCCGAGGCTTGTGCCTTGCCGGCGCGGGCCTGGCTGCGCAGGGCAAAAGCATCCTGATCGGCGCGGCTGATGTTGTAATCCTCGGCGACGTTTTCGCCGGTTTCCGGCATGGAATCGACGCCGTACTGGGACTTGAGCAGCGGATTGACAAACCGCCAGCCGATGGTGGTGTCGTAGATTTCGGCGTTGCGCGAGAAGGCGGTGTCGGCCTTGGGCATGACGAAGGGGGCGCGGGACATGCTTTCCACGCCGCCGGCAATCACCAGCTCGGCTTCACCGGAGCGGATGATGCGGGAGGCTGCAAGCACGGCATCCATGCCCGAGCCGCAAAGGCGGTTGAGCGTGGTGCCGGGAACCGAGACCGGCAGGCCTGCGAGCAGCGTGGCCATGCGGGCGACGTTGCGGTTGTCTTCGCCTGCCTGGTTGGCGCAGCCGTAATAGACCTCGTCGACCGTTTCCCAGTCGACGTTCGGATTGCGCTCCCTGAGGGCCCGCATCGGGATCGCGCCCAGATCATCGGCGCGAACGCCGGACAGGGCGCCGCCGAAACGGCCAATCGGGGTGCGGACATAATCACAAATGAATGCTTCGGCCATCAGGCGGCTTCTCCAGTTTTTCCGCCCGAATGGGCGGCTTTGGTACGGGCATTGAGATCGCGCAGTGTCGACAGCTCGATCCCGGTCGGGGCCGGAGTCTCCTCGAGCTTGTCAGCGAACCGCACGGTCCAGCCGCATTCCGCCTGAACCATTTCGCGCGTTACGCCGGGGTGCAACGAGACCACGGTGAACTCACGTGTTACCGGATCAGGCTTCCAGACCGCAAGGTCCGTGACCATCAGCGTCGGACCCTTGGTGGTAATTCCCAGACGCTGACGATGGTCGCCGCCGTCGCCGTGTCCGAAGCTGGTGAAGAAATCGATCTTGTCGACCATGGCGCGTTTTGACTGCTTGAGCGTGATGAAGATCTCGCCGCAGGAAGACGCAATTTCCGGAGCGCCGCCGCCGCCGGGCAAGCGGGTCTTCGGGTGGTCGTAATCGCCGATCACGGTGGTGTTGATGTTGCCGAAGCGGTCGATCTGGGCAGCGCCGAGGAAGCCGACGGTTACGCGCCCGCCCTGAAGCCAGTAACGGAACATCTCCGGCACCGAAACGGTTGTGACCGCAGTGTCGCAGAGTTCGCCGTCGCCGATCGACAGGGGGAGTACCTGCGGGGCGGTTCCGATGGTGCCGCTTTCATAGATCAGGGTCACATCGGGGGCATGGGTGAGGCGGGCGATGTTGCAGGCGGCGGACGGTGCGCCGATGCCGACGAAGCAGACGTCGGTGTTCTTCAGGGCACGGGATGCCGCGATGGTCATCATTTCATTGGGGGTGAAATCAGTGTCGCTCATGCCGCGCTCCTAAGATGTTTGATCCGGTCGGCAAAATCCTCCGGCCTGGCATCAAGAACATTGTTCTTCATCCAGGCCAGGAAGGTGTCGCGGTCCGCGGCAATCTTGTCCCAGGCGATGTAGCTGGCGTTGTCGCGGGGATAGTAGCCATGGGCATAGGACGGGTGAGCACCGCCCGGCACCACGCAGATGGCAGTGACGGCCCAGCCGGGCAGGACGCAGGCGTTGGGATGAGCGGACAGATCGTCGACGATCTCCTCGACGGTAATCACCGAGCGCTTGGCAGCGAGCACGGCTTCCTTCTGCACGCCGACAATGCCTTCGATCAGCACGTTGCCCTTGCGGTCGGCCTTTTGCGCATGGATGAAGGTCGCGTCCGGACGGATTGCCGGAACCGCTGCCAGTTCCTCGCCGGTGAACGGGCAGGTGACGGACTTGATGTTCGGGTTGACCCTGGCCAGTTCCGCACCCTTGTAGCCGCGGAAGGTGGCAAACGGCAGGCCTGCGGCTCCGGCTTCATAGGCATTGGCCATGGCAGCGTGGGAGTGTTCCTCGATCTCGATGCGGTGCGGCCAGCCGTTTTCGACCGAGTCCCGCAGCCGCCTGAGAAGCCCGACACCAGGATTGCCGGCATAGGAGAAGATCAGCTTGCGCACCGCGCCCATGCCGATCATCTGGTCGTAGACGACGTCAGGGGTCATGCGCACCAGGGTAAGATCCTTGATGCCCTGGCGAAGCGCTTCGTGTGCGCTGGCATGCGGAATGAGGTGGGTAAACCCCTCGAACGCAGCCGTGTCACCGGAGTTGAGGTTTTGCGCCACCGCTTCGGGTAGCGTCATGAATTGTGCCATGACCAGCTTCTCTCTCAGATATCGAAAAATACGGTTTCCTGCGGACCTTGCAGGTGGATGTCATGGCTGTACTTGCCATTGCCGCCCTTGGCGAGCAGTGTTGCCACCCGGTCCTGATGCTCGAAGCGTTCAAGCACCGGGTCGGCAGCGTTGGCTTCAGCCTCGTCCTCGAAATAGATCCGGGTGTTGAGGCCCAGGTTTATGCCGCGGGCGACGATCCAGATGTTGATGTGCGGGGCCTGCAGGCGTCCGTCGGTAAACGGAACGCGGCCGGGCTTGATTGTCTCGAAGCGGAAATGCCCGGTTTGTGCATCCGCGGCGCAACGCCCCCAACCGGTGAAGGCAGGGTCTGCGGTTCCGCGCTGCTCGGCCGGAGAGTTGTACAGACCATCGGTATCAGCCTGCCAGATCTCGACCAGCATGTCCTTGAGCGGTGTGCCTGCGCCGTCGATGACCCGGCCTTCAACAGTGATGCGCTCGCCCCTTGTGTCGTCATTGACCATGGCGATGCCGAGGTCCTGATCATAGACGCCTTCGATGCCGCAGAAATTCGGCGTCAGGCCGATATGGACGTAAGGGCCTGCGGTTTGTGACGGCGATTCCTTGAAGGGGTAGAGCGGTGTCAGGGGAAGATTGGTCATGTCAGTTGCCCTCCAGACGGTTTTCGAACAGGGTCGAGCGGCAGCCGCGCAGGATGATATCGAAACGATAGGTCAGCGAGTCCATCGGCGCCGATGCGTCCATGTCGAGGCGGGCGACCAGCATGTCGATGGCAGCCGGATCATTGATGGTCCGGACAATCGGGCAACGCGGGATCAACGGGTCTCCCTCGAAATACATCTGGGTGATCAGGCGCTGGGCAAAGGCCTGGCCGAAGACGGAAATGTGGATGTGCGCCGGACGCCAGTCATTCGGGCCATTCGGCCAGGGGTAGGGGCCGGGGCGCACGGTGCGGAAAGCATAGGTGCCGTCATCGCCGGAGACTGTCCGTCCGCAACCGCCGAAATTGGGGTCGAGCGGCGCCAGATAGCTGTCCTTCTTGTGCCGGTAGCGGCCGCCGGCGTTGGCCTGCCAGAATTCGAGCAGAACGTTGGGGACAGGCTGCCCCCGTTCATCAAGCACCCGTCCCTGGACAACGATGCGCTCGCCGATGGCGCTCATGCCGGGCTGGGCGAAGTTGAGGGTCAGGTCGTTGTCGAGCGGCCCGATCATGTCGTGGCCAAAGACAGGGCCCGTGGTCTCGGAAAGGGTGTTTGCGAAGGCTATCAGAGGTCTCTGGGGCGCGCGCAGGACCGACGACTTGTAACCCGGCGCGTAGGGTTGCGGATGCCATGCCCTGTCCCGGGGGAAATAGTTCGCTGCTCGTGGCCTGCTGTTTCTCATGCCTTGGATCCTCCCGATGTGGATTTCATCTCAGCCAGTGTCCGCTTGGCGATGCGAAAGGCGGTGTTGGCCGCCGGTACGCCGGCATAGATCGCCACATGCATCAGTGCTTCGCAAATGTCTTCTTCGGTGGCGCCGGTGTTGGCCGTGGCGCGGACATGCATGGCGACTTCGTCCTCGTGGCCAAGCGCTGCCAGCAGCGCGATTGTCACGATCGAGCGGTCGCGCTTGCTCCAGTTGGGACGCGACCACAGGCCTTCCCACGCGCTTGCAGTGATCAGGTCCTGAAACGGTGCATCAAAGAGGGTCATTGCCGCGATCGACCTGTCGACATGGGCGTCGCCCAGTACCTCGCGGCGCGTGCGCTCACCCTTGGACATTGTTTCCGCCATCAGATCCTCCAAGCCAAAACCATGATCTACTTTACATATTGGAATGGAAATGAATAATGATTTTTTATTGCTTTAATAATAGCGAATTCGATATGGATATTTCGCGACGCATCAAAATTCGGCATCTGGAAGCTTTCGTCGAAGTCGCTCGCCAAAAGAGCGTCGGGAGGGCGGCGATCACCCTGTCGCTGACGCAGCCGGCGGTGACGCGAACCATCCGCGAACTGGAGCAGATCGTCGGCGCGCCGCTGATCGAACGGGATGGCAGGGGCATCCGGTTGTCGCACCAGGGAGAGGTCTTTCTCTCGCATGCCGGTTCCGGGCTTGCCGCGGTGCGCGGCGGAATAGCGGCGCTTGCCAATGTTGCGACCGCGGCTGGCCCCCCGCTGCGCATCGGCGCATTGCCGACCGTGTCTGCCACCATCATGCCCGGCGCGGTGGCCGATTTCCTGGCGTCGGGGCTGAAAAGCCCGTTGATGGTAACGACTGGCGAAAACCGGGTGCTGCTCGACCAGCTGCGCAAGGGCGACCTCGACCTGGTTATGGGGCGGATGCCTGCGCCCGAGAACATGGCAAGCCTTCGTTTCGAACAGCTTTACCGGGACCGGGTGGTGTTCGTTGTCTCCAACACCCATCCGCTGGCGGGACAGCGGCAGGTGGCGGCGGATATTCTCTCGCGTCATCCGGTTCTGGTCCCGCCTGCGGGATCGATCATCCATCCCTTTGTCGAGCGGGTCATGCTGGAGCAAGGCATGGCGCCGCCGGCCCAGGCGGTGGAGACCGTGTCGGACAGTTTCGGCCGCGCCTTCCTGCGCTCAACGGACGCCATATGGATCATTTCACGCGGTGTGGTCGCCGCTGAACTCGGATCCGGCGAGTTCGTTGCGTTGCCGATCGATACCGGCTCGACCATGGGCGCCGTGGGCCTGATCACCCGCGATATCGACCGTCCGCATGATGCGGCGCTGTTTTTTGCCGACATCCTGAGGCGGCGCACGGCGCAAAGCTGAGCGGGGGGCTGTTATACGTTGCTGGCGATGGCGTCCGGCACAATCACCCGGGTTATCAAGCTGAAACAAGGAACGCATTGTGATTTTCGTTTCTTTCGTTTTAAAATGGACCCGAAACCAGCGAACGTCGGAAAATCATGCTTATGTACCTCGCGCCGCGCCATTCGGAAATTGTTGAACTCGCCAAGACCGAGGGCAGGGTTCTGGTTGACGATCTGGCCAGCCGTTTCGAAGTGACGCCGCAGACCATCCGCAAGGATCTCAACGATCTGTGCGAGCGGCAATTGCTCACACGCATCCATGGCGGCGCGGTCATCCCCTCGAGCACCCAGAACATGGAATATGCGCAACGCGGCAAGATTGCGGCTGCGGAAAAGCAGGCAATCGGCATCGCCGCAGCTGCACTGATCCCGGACAATGCATCACTCTTCATCAATATCGGCACGACCACAGAGGCGGTGAGCCAGGCCTTGCTGCGGCACGGGCGGCTGATGATCATTACCAACAACATCAATGTTGCCAACAGGATGCGTCCCTATACCCAGTTCGAGGTGGTGATCGCCGGTGGCGTTGTGCGTGCCTCTGACGGCGGTATTGTCGGCGAGGCGGCGGTGGATTTCATCCGGCAATTCAAGGTGGATTACGCGGTGATCGGCACCTCGGCGATCGATCCGGATGGCGCGCTGCTCGATTATGACTTCCGCGAGGTCAAGGTGGCGCAGGCCATTATCGCCAATGCAAGGCAGGTGATCCTTGTTGCCGACTCGACCAAGTTCGAGCGTACCGCGCCGGTGCGGATCGGTCATCTCGAGCAGGTTGACACCTTCGTCACCGATCAATGTCCGGATGACAGGGTGCGCAAGATCTGCCGCGAATTCGATGTCGAGCTGATCGAAACCATGCGGCAGCCCTAGGCCTGGCCGCAGCAAAACCGGAATTATTACCGGGCTCGACAGGTTGCTAATATCGAAAATGCGCTATCTGTTGCAGTGAAGTCACTGTATGACGGCTTTAGCGTGAAAGCCGCCATTTCTGGGCTGTTGAGCTTTTTTGGTCTCGCTGCTGCCACTATATAGCCCGAAACACTGGTATCCGATTTCAATCGATTTGCCGTCCGCATGCGCGTTGTCAACCGGTGCAGCTTCAGCTGCGCCCTTGCGCAAAACAATTTTGAGAGCAGGTTTTCTATGGCCAAGCCAAGGTTTCACACCATTGCAGCATTCGTCGTGCTGGCTGTATCCGCCGCATGGGTGCTTACCGGCGAGTTCTCGTCAATTGGCAGCGCGGCAAATGAAACGCCGGGCGAAGAGGCCGATGCCGCGAAGACGGCTGCGCCTGCGGAAAAGGTATTGCGCACGGTGGCGGTGATCGAACCTGCCTTCGTCCAGCACAACCGCATCATCCGTATCTCCGGAGTGACAACGCCGGACAAGCGCACGACGCTTGCAACCCGCAGTGCCGGGATCCTCGGTGAGCTGAAGGTGAAAAAGGGCGACACGGTTCAGGCCGGCGATGTGGTTCTGGTGCTGGATGGCGCCGAAAAACAGGCGATGGTGGATACGGCCAAAGCGCTGCTGGACCAGCGCCGCAAGGAAGCCGAGAACATCGAACGCCTGGTCAAGAACGGGATTTCGCCGACGACGCAGAGCGACAGCGCCCGTTCGGCGCTGGCGTCGGCGCGTTCGCAACTCGAAGCTGCGCAGGCCGACCTGGACCGGCTGACCGTGGTGGCGCCGTTTTCGGGTGTCATCGACCAGGTGATGGTCGAGGAGGGCAGCTGGCTGCCTTCGGGCGAAGCGGCGGCGGTGCTTTTGCAGCTCGATCCGGTGGTGGCGCTGGGCGAAGTCAGCGAGCGGGAGATCGCCTATGTCAGCGTTGGAAGCGAAGCAGATGTGCGGCTGATCAGCGGCGACGTCGTTTCCGGCACGGTGCGGCATGTCAGCCTCGAGGCCACAGCGGGCACACGGACATTTCCGATCGAGGTCGCGATTGCCAACCCGGACAACGAGATCCCGGCGGGCATGACCGCCGAAATCATGATCAAGTCCGAGGCGGTAACCGCCGTCAAGCTGCCGCGCTCTGTGGTGACGCTGGATGCGGCCGGCAATCTTGGCCTGCGCATTCTCAATGAAGACAACACGGTCGGGTTTGTGCCGATCGACCTGATTGACGATTCACCTGCAGGTCTCGTGCTCAGCGGTGTTCCGCAGAACGCCAAGATCATCGTGGCCGGCCAGGATCTGGTCAGCGACGGGGAAACCGTCAATGCGGTGCCCGCCGACACCAGCCTGATCACCGGCGCGACCGTCAAGGCTGCGGAGAAGTCGCAATGAATTTTGTCGATGTCGCGATCCGCAATGCGCGGCTGACACTGGCGGTTCTTTTGTTCCTGATCGTTGCGGGAACGATGTCCTATATCTCGATTCCGAAGGAAGCCGAGCCGGATATCCAGATTCCGATCATCTATGTCAGCATGGCATATTCCGGAATTTCACCGGAGGATTCGGAGCGTCTGCTGCTCCGTCCGATGGAAACCAAGCTGAAAAATATTACCGGCATCAAGGAAATGCGCTCGACCGCCTATCAGGGCGGCGGCAACGTGATCATCGAGTTCATGGCCGGGGCCGACCTTTCCAAGGCGCTGGATGACGTGCGCAACAAGGTATCGGACGCCAAGCCCGACCTGCCGCAGGGCGCAGACGAGCCGACGGTCAACGAGGTCAATATCTCCGAGTTTCCGGTGCTGGTGGTGACGCTGGCGGGTGATGTGCCCGAACGCGCCTTGACCCGTGCGGCGCGCGAACTTCGTGACCGGATCGAGGAAGTCAGCGGCGTGCTCGATGCTTCGCTGCAGGGCGCGCGCGATGATCTGGTCGAGGTGATCATCGACCCGGTCAAGCTGTCGTCCTACGGTATGCAGCTCGATCAGCTGATCGCCGGGGTCAACGCCTCCAATTCGGTGGTTGCCGCCGGTGCGCTGGAAGGCGTGGAGGGGCACTATGCGGTCAAGGTGCCGCTGCTGATCGAAACCGCCGAGGATGTCGCAAACCTGCCGATCATCGCCGGTTCGAATGCGGTGGTGCGGGCACGTGACCTTGCCACCATCCGCTCGACCTTCAAGGATGCCGAGACGATCACGCGGCTCAACGGCAAACCGGCCATCGCCATCGAGGTTTCCAAGCGCACCGGCGCGAACCTGATCGAGACCGTCGATGCGGTCAAGGTGGTGGCAAACGAGTTCAAGACGCTGTTGCCGGAAGGCGCGGTCATCGGTTTCAGCCAGGACAAGTCGACCTCGATCCGGCAATTGCTGAGCGATCTGCAGAACTCGGTGCTGACGGCAGTCATCCTGGTGTTCATCGTGATCCTGTATGCGCTGTCGGGCAGGGCGTCACTGCTGATCGGCTTTGCCATTCCGGCGTCGTTCCTGATGGGCATCCTGGCGCTTTCGCTGGCCGGGCTGACGGTCAATATCGTGGTGCTGTTCAGCCTTATCCTTGCCGTCGGCATGCTGGTCGACGACGCCATCATTGTCACCGAATTCGCCGAGCGCCGGATGAGTGAGGGCATGGACCGGAAAGAGGCGTTTTCGCTGGCGGCCAAGCGCATGGCCGGGCCGGTGGTGGCGGCGACGCTGACCCGTGTCGCGGCGTTTTCGCCGCTGTTGTTCTGGCCGGGCATGGTCGGCGAGTTCATGAAATACATGCCGATCACGTTGATCGCGACGCTGTCGGCTTCGCTGCTTTACGCATTGGTGTTCACACCGACGCTGGGCGCGATGTTCGCCAAGCCAACTGTCGAGGACGGCCCCAAGCGCGACGGGCTTTACATGCGGTTTGTGGCGCGTGCCGTCCGGCATCCGTTCATCGTGGTGTTCTGCACACTGGCGGCGCTGATCGTAGTGCCTGTCGCTTATGGCAAATACGGCAATGGCGTCGAGTTCTTCCCCAGTGTCGAACCCGATTACGGACTGCTGTATGTGCATGCACGCGGCAACCTCTCGCTCGATGAAAAGGACGCGGCTGTCCGCATGGTCGAAAACCGGGTCATCGGTTGGCCTGGCCTGACCAGTGTCTACACCCGTGTCGGCAAGGTCAGCGGCGGCGGCAACGATGTTGCCGAAGACGTGGTGGGCGTGATCCAGTACGAATTCGTCGACTGGCGCGAGCGCAAGCCGGCGGGTGAAATCCTTGATGATTTCCGCCGCGAGCTGACCGGATTCCCGGGCGTCGATATCGAAGTCCAGGTGCCCCAGGGTGGCCCGCCGACCGGCAAGGCGATCCAGATCCAGTTGTCCGCCGTCGATCCGGCGGGGCTTGCCGATGTGGCGAGGCAGGTGGCGGCGCAACTCAAGCAGACGCCGGGAGTGATCGACATCTCCGATGGCCTGCCGCCGCCAGGTGTCGACTGGGAAATCAAGGTCGACCGCTCGGTGGCCGCGCGTTACGGCATCGGACCGGCTTCCGTCGGTACGGTGGTGCAGCTTGTGACAACCGGGCTGAAGCTGACCGACTATCGTCCGGCGGGCGCCGATGACGCCGTCGATATCAGGCTGAGACTGCCCGAAGACCGGCGGACGCTTTCGACGCTGGACGATCTGAGGATCGAGACCAGCCAGGGTTCGGTGCCGATATCCAACTTCGTCACCCGCGAACCTGCGGCCAGCGTCGGCACGCTGACCCGGATTGACGGGGTTCGGACCATCACCGTTTCCGCCGGAATCAGCGAAGGCATCCAGGCCGACCCTCTGCGGCAGGGCATTGTCGCCGAACTGGAGAAGGCGGATCTCAATTCGATGGGGATCCGCTGGAAACTGGCGGGCGAGGATGAAGAACAGAAAGCGGCCGGCGAGTTCCTGAGCAAGGCGGCGGCGGCTGCGGTGTTCCTTATCTTTGTCGTGCTGCTGGCGCAGTTCAACAACTTCCTGTCTGTCGGACTGGTGTTGTCGGCCGTGGTCATGTCGACCATCGGTGTTTTCCTCGGACTTCTGATCACCGGACAGCCGTTTGGCATCGTCATGACCGGTATCGGGGTTATTGCGCTGGCCGGTGTGGTGGTGAACAACAACATCGTGCTGATCGACACCTACGATCATCTCAGGCGGGAGGGCAGCGACAAGCTCGACGCCATTCTCGAGACCTGCCGCGAACGCGCACGGCCTGTGGTGCTGACCGCAGTCACCGCGATCCTGGGTGTTTTGCCGATTGCCTTCGGTTTCAACCTCGAGATCATGGCGCATGAGACGACCTATGGCGCGCCTTCAACGCAGTGGTGGATCTCGCTGTCGAGCGCCATCGTGTTCGGGCTCGCGTTCTCGACCATACTGACGCTGGTGGTAACGCCGTCGCTGTTGATGATTGTCACCCGCTCGAAAGACAGCAAGGTCACGGCCTGGTGGCTGCGTGTGAAAGCGCGCGTCGGACTTGGTGGCAAGCAGGACCTGCCGGACGCGCCGGGCGAGGCTGCGGAGTAGCGGTTTTCATCTCCATGACGGATTGATCAAAGGGTGCCCGGATTTTGCTATCCGGGCGCCCTTTCTTTGGAAAGGCTGCCTGATGCCGGCCTTATTCCGGCAGGCAGATCTGCTTGCCGCGGATTGCCTGCGCGGTGCGCACCACAAGTGTTGCAACGGCGAAGGACAGAACGATCACAAGTCCAAAGCCGATCATCCTGTGGCCGTAGGAACCGGTTTCGTGGGCGAAGACGAAGGAGGCAACGGAAAGTGCGGCCACGGGGAAGGTCAGCGCCCACCAGGACAATGCGAAGGGCAGGCGGAAGAACCGCGGTGCCTGGGTCAGCACGATCAGGGCAAAGACATAGCCGGTGTTCAGAAGGACGCGGGCGAAGGCGTCGACATCACCCGTCAACCTTACCCATGCAACAAAGGCCACTGCCGGCGGGGCGATCAGGATCACCAGTGTCGGCATCAGCCGCGCAGGCAGCGGTTCGTGAAAGATCAGGCGGTTCATCACCAGTGTCAGCAGGACAATCCAGAACAGCAGGCCGGCGGAGAAGAACAGCCAGGACAATTCGATCACGCCGAAATCGACGCCGGCGAGAGGCACCAGCACATTGCCAACCGCCGGGATGAACCAGGCCGGCGACAGGTGCAGCGGCTGGAAGGAGCGGTGACCGATCCAGTTGGCGATGACACTGAGTGACAGAAGCCCCTGGGCCGCGACGCCGATGCTCCAGATAACGTAAGCGGCAGCCGGTATCTGCGGGGCCATTGCAGTTCCCAGCAGCAGCAGCGAGATCGAGATTGTCGGGAAGAAGGCAATGCGGACCGGATGGTTCCATTCGGCGAGGACGGCGCCGGGGTGCCGCACCAGCTTCAATCCGTAGAAGAAGGCCAGGACCGCAAACACGGCGACGGAAGTTCCCAGGATGAATTGCGAGACGTTGCCTGCCGATCCTGCGGCCTTCTCTGCTGCGGCCATGGCCAGCGCCAGCCCCAGCAACCCCATCATGACGGCAAAGAAAGTGACGGGGAAGTTTTCCAGCCGGTCAGGTTCGGCTCCAGACATGTCGACCATTTCGAAACAGCTCCTTAATTGGATTTCCACCGATGAATTGCCCAATCCTGTCTTGTCGGTCCATGACAAGGATCAAACGGGACGCACAGTTGCAGAACACTGGTGGAGGTGGGGCGCCAGTGCGCGCAAAGGATCGCTTGTTCAGTTGTAGCAGGCAGGGCCGCTGAATAGAACTTAACTTGTTCATATTAAAGCTGAAACCGGATCGTCAAAATTTGTTTTCCCGGTTCTGTGCGGTGAGCCTCACCCTACCCAAATCATTCGTGATCAACTCGATCCCGCTCTCGCAACCAAGCCAGTTCTTGTCGCATTTGAGACATTCCGGCGAGCTTCAGCGACGCCGAAACCGGTCGCATCAACTTGACATCATCATCTAATTGCTGAACGATCATTCAATATTAAATGGGGTTTCAGCCGCGGATGGCTGTGGTTCCCGGCGTTTCAAATCCTCTGGGGCGCAACCTGAATGCGACTTTCCGGTCGTTGAATTTTTCAAACAGGAGTGCCTTTGAAAACCTCGACACAATCTGACGGAGAGCCGTCGCCTGCAGATGACAATTGTGCGGTTGCAGTTCGCTCCCTGAGTAAAGTGTTTGGCACTGGCGCCAATGCATTTCGAGCACTCGACGATGTGTCGGTGGATATCCAGAAAAACGAGTTTTTCACCTTGCTGGGACCGTCGGGCTGCGGGAAGACGACGTTGCTGAGGCTGATCGCCGGCTTTGAACAACCATCGTCCGGCGCGGTTCTGCTCGATGGAATAGACCTGTCGTCAAAGCCGCCCTATCAGCGCCCGGTCAATACGGTATTCCAGAACTATGCACTGTTTCCGCATATGACCGTGTCGGAGAATATCTCGTTCGGTCTGGAAATGCTGGGCCGGCCCAAGGAGCAGATCAAATCGGTGACGGCGGAGATGTTGCGGCTGGTGCGGCTCGAGGCCATGGCCGACCGCAGGATCACGCAGATCTCCGGCGGCCAGCAGCAGCGTGTGGCGCTGGCGCGGGCACTGGCGCCGCAGCCAAAGGTTCTGTTGCTCGACGAGCCGCTGTCGGCGCTTGACCTGCAGCTGCGCAAGGAGATGCAGCTGGAACTCAAACGGCTGCAGACCGACACCGGCATTACCTTCGTGTTCGTCACCCACGACCAGGACGAGGCCTTGACCATGTCGGACCGGATCGCGGTGATGAATGGTGGCGAAATCCTGCAGATCGGTTCACCGCGCGAGATCTACGACAAGCCAAAACATCGTTTCGTTGCCGGGTTCATCGGCGAGATCAACCTGCTTCCGGCCAAGGCCGCGGGTGAGGGCGAGTACATGATTGCCGGTGTCGGAGGCTTGCGCTCCGACGACAGGTCCGGATTGGGAATGGGCGCGGCTGCGATGATCGCGGTCCGTCCCGAGCGCATCAGGATCGTAACGCCAACGCCGGGCGCATTGCCGGGTGTGGTGTCGAATGTCGTCTATCACGGAACCGACACGATTGTTCATTTCAAGCTTGCCGATGGGGTGGAGATGCGCGCCCGGCTGCAGAACAACACGGCGCAAAGTCGGTCGTTTGCCAAGGGTGACGAGATCGGCTGGTCGGTTGATGCGTCCTCGGTTTCCGTTCTGGCCGATGACCCGTCATGACCCGGGCCGGTAAAAACACGTTGTTTCGCGTGCTTCTGATCGGGCCGGCGCTGCTGGCGATCACAATCTTCATGATCGTGCCGCTGGGTCTGATGGCTTATATCTCGTTCAGGGGCAGGGACTATACCGGCGGTGTGCTGTGGGACCAGTTCAGTGCCGAGGCCTATGTCAGGCTGTTTTTCGAGCGCGAACTTGATGGCACCCTGGCGCTGAACTTCAATTACATGTTCATCATCCTGCGCTCGGTCTGGCTGTCGTTCCTGACCATGGTGATTTCGCTGGCCGTGGGGTTGCCGGTGGCGATGTTCATGGCCACCCGGGACCGCAAATGGAAAGCGGTTCTGGTGTTCATGGTGACGCTGCCGTTCTGGACCAATCTGCTGGTGCGCAATTACGCCTGGATCCTGCTTTTGCGCGATCACGGCACCATCAATTCCACGCTGATGTGGTTGGGCATCATTTCCGAGCCGCTGCCGCTGCTGCACAATGCCTTCGCGGTCGCTGTCGGGCTCACCTACTCGTTTTTGCCGTTCATGGTGCTACCGATCTACTCGAGTCTTGAGAAAATGGATTTCCGGCTGGTCGAAGCGTCGTTCGATCTCTACGCCAACCGCTGGCAGACCATCCGCCGGGTTATCCTGCCGCTCGCCTTGCCGGGTATCGTCGCCGGCTGCGTGCTGGTGTTCGTTCCTGCACTTGGTGCCTACATCACGCCGGAACTGCTTGGCGGCGGCAAGACTCTGATGATCGGCAATCTGATCGGGTTCCAGTTCGGTGCTGCGCGCAACTGGCCGTTCGGCGCGGCTTTGGGGCTGTTCCTGCTGGCGCTGGTCCTGTTTTCGCTGGGGGCCTATGCACGGCGGTACCGCGGTACGCTGGAGGGATCGGAATGAAGCTCAATCCATTCCGCCGCCGCTCCTTTCCCGGCGACGCCCGGCATTGGCCGGGGCTGTTTACCGCCACGGCAGCTTTCTTCGCCTATGTCTATCTGCCGATCCTGATCCTGATTGCGCTGTCGTTCAATGAAAACCGGACGGTGACCGTCTGGACCGGATTCTCGCTCGACTGGTACAAGATGGCGCTTGCCAACCGCGACATTGTCGGGGCTGCCACCAACTCGCTGATCATCGCATCAATCGCCTCGGTGAGTGCGACGACGCTGGCCACGCTGGCGGCGCTCAGGATGGCGAGCAATGACCGGTTCCTCGGCAAGACCGGCATCAACGCCGTGTTTGCCCTGCCGATCACCGTCCCCGAAATCGTGCCTGCCGTGGCCACGCTGATGTTTTTTGCCAGCCTTGGCTTCACATTCGGTCTCGGCACGGTGATCATCGGGCATATCGTCTTCTGCATTCCCTTTGCCTACCTGCCGATCCGGGCGCGGCTCGAAGGCATGGACCCGAAGATCGGGGAGGCGGCGGCTGATCTGTATGCCAACCCGATCCAGGCATTCTGGCGGGTGACGCTGCCGCAACTGATCCCGGGAATCCTTTCGGGACTGGTGCTGGCATTCATCATCTCGCTGGATGATTTTGTCACCACGTTTTTCCTCGGCGGTGCGGGCTCGACCACATTGCCCATCTACATCTTTGGATTGGTAAGAACCGGCGTTACCCCGGAGGTCAACGCGATCTCCTCGCTGATGCTGCTCTTGTCACTCTCTCTTGTCTCCCTGTCCCTGTTCCTGGGGCGGGACCAAAACCGGAAATCAGGGCCCGGTTGAGACGCAAAGCCCACAAACAATTGGAGCAACTCATGATCAAGAACAACAGGGTAGCAAGGCATACGGCCAAATTGCTGATGGCGTCGGCAATTGCGCTCACCGCTTTGAGCGGCAGCGCGATGGCGGCCGGCGAACTGCATCTTTACAACTGGTCGAACTATTTCGCACCGGAGCTGCTCGAGCGGTTCGAGAAGGAAACCGGCACCAAGGTGACGGTTGACAACTATGCTTCGGAAGAGGACCTGCTGGCCAAGCTGCAGGCAGGCGGCAGCGGATATGATGTGATCTTTCCCGGCAGCACCACTCTCGGAGTGATGGTTTCAAAGGGCATGCTGGCCAAGATCGACGTCTCCAAGATGGAGAATTTCAAGAACCTGCTTCCGGCGTTCACGACCATGGCAGGCGATGAAAACCGCGATTATTCAGCACCCTACATGTGGGGCACGACCGGATTTACCTACGATCCGGCAATGGTCCCCGGCGGCAAGATGGAAGAGAGCTGGAAAGCGATCTTCGAGCCGGCCGAAGAGCTGAAAGGCAAGATCGCCATGCTCAACGAAATGTCTGACGTCTGGAACGCGGCAGCTTATTACAAGGGCATCGACAAATGCACCGAAGACCCGGCCGAAGCTCAGGTGATCCTCGATGTGCTGATGGCGCAGAAGCCGGATGTGAAGCTTTATTCCAATGACGGCACAATCGACCGGATGATTGCCGGCGAAGTTCCCGTGCACATGCAGTGGAATGGCGCGGCGCACCGGGTGAAGGCCAAGAAGCCTGAGGTTGTCTATGTCTATCCGAAGGAAGGCACCACCTTCTGGACCGATGTGATCGCGGTGCCGAAGGATGCGCCGAACATGGAAGCGGCCAAGGTTTTCGTGAACTGGATGATGTCGCCTGAGGTGGCTGCGACCGCGTCGAACTACACGGGCTATTCCAACGCGGTTGCCGGTTCCGGCGAGTTCCTGAAAGACGATCTCAAGGCTGACCCCGCGGTCAACACACCGGCGGAATACAACGACCGCCTGCGCGCCTACAAGGCCTGTTCGCCGGCCTCCAAGGACCTGCGCGAAAAGGTCTGGACCAAGCTGAAGTCGTAATCTGGAAATATCTATGAAGGGGCCGGGCGCTTGGCTGCGTCCGGCCTTTTTTGTGCAATCAGTTCAGGCGCGCCAGCTTAGCAGCATGCGTTCGGCCCGGCTGATCAGCCAGCCGACTGTCAGGCCAAGAACCGAAAGCATGGCCACGCCTGCGATCAACTGATCTGTGGCAAACAGCGCACCGGCCATGAGGATGTAGGCACCGATGCCGAACTCGGCTCCGATCATTTCAGCGGCGACAAGCAGGATGATGGCAATGGAGGCGGAGATGCGGAAGCCGGACAGGATCGCGGGCAGGGCGCCCGGAATGATGATCTTGCGGACGATCGACATCCACGACAGGCCGAAGGACTGGCCCATGCGGATCAGGTTGCGGTCGACATTGTCGACGCCGCCATAGGTGGCGATGACGGTGGGAAAGAAGGTGCCAAACAGGATGGTGGCGACCTTGGAGCCTTCACCGATGCCGAACCAGATGATGAACAGCGGCAGAAGTGCGATCTTGGGGATCGGAAACAGCGCGGTGATGAACGGCGAGATACCGGCACGCACCAGCGAGAACAATGCGATGGCGAGGCCGACAAAGACACCGATCAGACTGCCGAGGGTCCAGCCGACAACCAGCCGGTAGAGGCTTGCCGAGAGATGCTTCCAGATCATTCCGGTCTCGAACAGATCGGACAGAGCACCGGCGGCTTCCGAGGGGGCGGGCAGGGCGATGTTGGAAATGAAGCCGGTTTGCGAGCCGATTTCCCACAGGATTATCAGTGCGACGAACAGCAGCGGTGCAATGAAGCGGTGCTGGGTGTGAACGAAACCGGCGCCGCGGAACGGCACAGGCTTGATCTTGCTGCTTTGCTGCAGGTCGCTGGCGTTGCGCCGTGGCTGGTTGCGCGCTTCGTTGGTGGCATCAAGCGACATCGGACAGCTCCCGGTCGGCGGCACGGGCCTCGTCGCGCATGGCCTCCCACAGCCTGCGCTGGATGGTGGCGGTTTCAGCCGGATAGTTGATCCGTTCGGCCAGCGGAATGTCGATGTCGACGATCTCGCGTATTTTTCCGGGGCGTCGTGACAGCATGACGATGCGATGGCCGAGCCGCACGGCTTCGGCGAGGTTATGGGTGATGTAGCAGGCGGAAAAGCCGACCTGTCCCCAAAGCTCGATAAGATCGTCCATAAGCAGTTCACGGGTCTGGCTGTCGAGCGCGGAGAGCGGTTCGTCCATCAGCATGACGGCCGGGTTGACCGACAGCGCCCGGGCGATGGCAACGCGCTGCTTCATACCGCCTGACAATTGCCTCGGCCAGGCATTGGCAAATTCGCTGAGCTTGGTGCGGGCCAGCACGTCGGCGATGATGGCGCGGGCCTTGTCCTTGCGCACCGAATGATCCTCAAGCACCAGGCTGATATTGCCCTCGACGGTGCGCCAGGGCAGCAGGGCAAAATCCTGGAACACATAAGTCAGCGGATTGAAACTGTCGGCTGGCGGGTCTCCGGCAATCAGCGCGGCACCGGCATCGGGTTTTTCGAGTCCGCCGAGGATGCGCAACAGGGTCGACTTGCCGCATCCGGACGGGCCGACGATGCAGACGATCTCGCCCGAGCCGACCGACAGCGATATGTCGCTCAAGACTTCAATATCGCCATAGGAATGGCTGACTTGATCAAGGATCAGTTCCATTGTCTCGGCATCCTGGGTTCGGGTGGTGAAGCGCACCCCGCAGCGCATGCCGTTGCGGGGTGCTGTCGTGGCTGGTTTTATTCAGATGTTCAATAGGTCTCGACGAAGCTGGTGTCGACGAGATCGGCCATGGTCACGCCTTCTGGCGCAAGCTTCTCCGACTGGAACCACATGAGCTGGTCTTCGACGCTGGAGATATTGAGCTTGGCGCCGGCATTGATGCGCATCGCGCCAGCGGCAATGCGCGGTCCCGCCTTTTCGATCGGCTGATCGGAATAGACATATTTGTGCACGATGTCGGTGATCTCGGCAACTTCATCGGCGCTCATGGTCTTGTCGACAAAGGCGGCGTTGTAGTCATCAATGCCTTTGGAAAGGCCAGCGAGGAAGCGTGTAACCAGCTCGCGGTTTTCCGTGACGTTCCTGGTCGAGGTGAAGACCGTGGTGACCTGGTAATTGTCGACGTAGTCGGAGACGTTGCCGATTTCGACCACTTCCGGGCCCTTTGTGAGCGCACCGGCGATGTTGGGAACGATCGACCAGGCGTCGATCTGGCCCGATTTCAGCGCGGCGATCACGGCGGGCACTTTCTGCATCGGGGTGATCTTGATTTCCGAACGGTCGAAGCCGGCCTTGTCGGCGATCTTGTGGGCCATGTAGTGGAATGACGAACCTGCGGTGGTGACGCCGAAGGTGTGACCGGCAAGCTTGTCGGGGCTGGTGACGCCTGAATCATAGGCGGCCTTGGAGGCGAGGACCTTCTGGCCGGAGATCTCGGGCGTTTCCTGAAGCGCGCCGCCGATGATGCGGACCGCACCCTTTTCGGCAAGGCTGATGAGGCCGCCGGAAATGGCGGTCATGCCGAAATCGATGTCACCGGATGCAATTGCGATGGCCATCGGCTGGGCGGCCTGAAACTTGACGAATTCGACCGTCAGGTCCTGCTCGCCGAAATAGCCCTTGGCTTCGGCAATCATGCTTGGCGAATGCGAGGTGAAGGCCAAAATGCCGATCTTGACCGCGTCGGCGGCCTGTGCGGCGGTGGACATTCCGGCTGCGCTCACCAGCCCGATTGCGGTGGCGGCAAACATTGAAAGTGCTGTTCTGCGTGTCGTCTTGATCATGTGATCCTCCCTTGGATGCTTTCGTGTCGATTGTCTTGTTTGTGCGTGCCGGTGTGACACTCCTCCCACACGCGAGACTAGATACCCAGATTGCCGAATGGCTCGAGAATGAGCCTTTCGAGTGCTTCGATCGCCCGCTGTTCGTTGCGGGCAAGGACCGCATCGACCAGCCGGTTGCGCGTCATCGTCAATTCCTCCGGGACGATGCCGCGTTCCTTGAGCACTGCAAAACGGAACCGGCGGCTTTCAAAAAACAGCCGGGACTGGAATTCGATCAACCGTGGTGAATTGCAGCGTGAAACCAGCACCGCGTGAAATTCGCGATTGGCCTCGTCCCACTCGAGCGCCAGCGCGTCGATGTCGCCCATGACCATCTGGTCGGCACGATCAACCGCGTGACGGGCGGCGATCAGTTCACCCTCCCAGCGCACGGCGCCATGTTTCATCGACCATTTGAGACCAAGGCCTTCGATCTCTGCGCGCAGCCGGGTGACATCCTCGAGATCGGCCTGCGAGGCCGAGGCGACACGAAAGCCGCGCTGGGTGTTGGCTTCGACAATGCCTTCATTGGCAAGCAGGGTCAGCGCTTCGCGGAAGGAGTGGGCGCTGCCGCCGTAGCGCTGGCGCAGGTCCTCGATCTTGAGCCGTGAATCGGGAGGCAGTACGCCGAAGGAAATATCCCGGCGCACCTGTTCGGCGATGAACTGGACGACCGTTGCCGCATCGTCGTGCTTGAAACCGAACACCGGTATCTCCAACAAACCAGAAAATATTGAAGATTTTGGTATTCGTTGAAGACAGGGGGAGTCAACCGGTTTTGTTGGCCGAGCGGGACCGGATGACCGCTTCAGGATCCTCGTCATCGAGATTGCAGCAGATGCGGTAGGCCTCGAGCCTATCGGCGTCGAGCTTTCCACGCTGGTAGAAATACATCGCCGCGCCATAGCGGCTCATGCCCGACCCGGGCTCACCGAGCGGCAGGGTCAACAGTGCGAGTTGTTGCTTGTCTTCTTCGGTTTCGGTTTCAATTGGCTGCATGGGGGATTGACCTTGCCTAGTCGTCCGCCGGCGGCGTCGCGGTTCGCCGCGGATGCACGAAAAATGGCTTCTTGACCAGATGGCATCTGGCCATCCGGCGCTGCCATCTAATTTCCTTCTGCAGATAGATTTCTACCCAGAGATCGCCCGTGACCGATTGGCCATAGGGGGCATCGAGCCATGCATAGGCAATGTTGCGCTTGCAGGTTGGTGACCACAGGGCTGAAGTGACCTGGCCCACTTCGCGGGTCTTCTTGTGATAGACCAGTGCATTGTGAGCCGGTTTGTCGCGCTCAATCTCGATTGCGATGAGTTTGCGCCGCGGCGTTTGCTTCGATAATTCCACGAGGGCACGGCGGCCGTTGAAATACGGTTTTTCGAGCGCCACCAGCCACTCAAGGCCGAGCTCGTAAGGGGTGCTGGCGCGGTCGGATCTCAGCACCGTTTGCGCCGAGAGGAAATCAACCTTCGGCAATAGGAAACCCGCTTCGATGCGGGCCATGTCCAGCGCCTCGTAGCCGATGATCCGCAGGCCGCGAAGCTTGCCCGCATCCATCAATGCGTCCCATACGGTGAGCGCATCGGCAGGCGCCATCCAGAGCTCGTAGCCGAGATCGCCGGTAAAGCCGGTGCGCGAGATGGTGACCGGCGCGCCGCCGATTGCAAACTCGGCGATGCCGAAGGGCTTGAGCGTTTCTATGCCGGCGAGGCCTAAATCCTTGAGCAGCGCGCAGCTGGTCGGGCCCTGCAAAGCCAGGCCGGCGATGTCGCGGGTGACATCGCTGATGGAAACATCGAACCCCCAGGCGATGTCTTCCAGCCACGACAGTTGCGGTTCCTGACAGCAGAGCCGGAATTCTGTTTCGGAGAACCGGAACACGGTACCGTCATCGACGACCTGGCCATCCTCATCACACCAGATGCAATAGGCGACGCGACCGGGCTTGAGCTTGCGGATGTCGCGGGTGACCAGCCGGTTGACCACAGCTTCGGCGTCCGGGCCGTTGATGGCGTATTTGCACATCGGCGAAATGTCGAACAACGTCGACTGATTGCGGATGGCGAAATACTCGAACTCGACATTGTCGAGCACCGAAGGGGAGGCGTAGCCCATCCAGTTGACCCAGGACTGCTGACGGTTGTGCGCGACCAGACGATCATGGAAGGGGCCGGGTTCAAGCCCGAGGGCCACCTGTGGAACCGGTTTTGCTTTCGCAGCCATCTCAGTTTCCCCCGTCGCGCAGCGCAGCACGGGCCGCATTGAAGCCCGGTGCCCCGGAAATGTCGCCTCCCGGGTGGGCGCCTGCGCCGCAGAGATAAAGCCCCTTCACCGGCATACGGTATTGGGCAGCGCCGTCGAAGGGCCGCAGTATCAGCAACTGATCGACGCGCAATTCGCCATGATGCCAATGCCCGCCGGAAGCACCGTAGCCGGTTTCGATGTCGACGGGCGACATCACCCGGCTGGCGGTGACCGCGGACGAGAGCCCCGGCAGTGCCTCTTCGAGGACGGCAAGAACCGAAGTCGTCAGTTTTGCCTTGGCGTCGCCGGTCCAGCCGCCATTGAGATCATAAGGTGTGAACTGGGCGCTGACGCAGAGCCGATTGGCGGCCAAGTCATAAGTAGCTTCCAGCACCGGCCGTTGCGGCAGGTCTCCATATTTGGCGGCGTTGAAGGCGGTCTCGATTGCCTGCATGGTGGGGGCGATCACCAGCCGTTGGCCATTTTTGAGAGCGGTGCCACTCCCGGGTATCGGTGCTTGTGCAATGTCGAAATCCAGACGGCTGACCATACCTTTGGATGCCATGTTGCGGCAGCGGCGGACGAATTCGCCATCAAGATGCTCGACACCGAGAAGCGTCATCAGGGTGGTTTTGGGTGAGGCATTGGACAGCGCCAGCGGGGCAGTAATTTCCTCGCCGGATTGGAGCCGTACGCCTGCTGCCTTGTCCTGATCGACCAGTATTTTTTCCACCGGTGCGCCTGTGCGGATTTCGCCGCCGGCAGCGGTGACGCAATTGCGCAAGGCCTCGACCAAAGCCTCCGGACCGCCTTCAGGCATCAGCCGCAGGCCGTGGCCGTGGGGAGACTGCGAGGCCATGCGGTAGAGCAGCGTCAGAACCGTGCCGGGCGAGCGTGGGCCCATGGCACCGCCGAGGGTGGAGTCCATTGCCAGAGCCCCGGCCAGCGGTCCGTCGCCGATCTCGTCGTTGAGCAGATCCCAGACGTTGGAGAGAATGATGCGCAACAGGTCGCGCATCTCCGTCTTGCCGAGCAGGCGCATCTTCAACGCCATGCGGGCGAGCGCGGTCATTTCACCAAAACTGGCCTTGCCCAATCCCGGCGGTGGTTGAAGCATCATCACGCCAAGCGCCTTGGCCTGGCGCCCAAGCCGAGCGTAAAGGGTGGCATAGGCTTGGGCCATGTCGGTTTCGACGCCGGTGACTTTTCCTCCAAGAAGGGTGACCGGCGAGCCATCCGGATTTAGCGATATGGTCTCGACGGGTCTTGATGTGCCCATCAGCTGTGCAGGCAGTCCCAGTGTCTTGATGATTTCCGGCCTAAGCGCGTAGGGCAGGGGGGCAACGCGAAAACCGGCATCACCGAGCATGCCGCCGAGATGATCGCGGGCTTCCAGCACCAGCACCTTGCGCCCCTTGCGGGCGAGCATGGCTGCGGCAACAAGGCCATTGTGGCCTGCACCGATGATGATCGCGTCGTAGTGCGCGGTCATGCCGACAATCCCATGTCGATCTTGTGGCCAAGGTCGCTCAGCACTTCGCGCGCGGCATTGGCGCCGGGCGCGCCCATGACGCCGCCGCCGGGATGGGTGGAGGATCCGCACATGTAGAGCCCCTTGATCGGCGAGCGGTACTGGGCGTAGCCGGGCACCGGGCGGTTGAACAGAAGCTGGTCGAAGGTGAGCTCGCCCTGGAAGATGTTGCCCTCGGTGAGACCGACCTGATCCTCGATGTCTTTCGGCGTCCGGATCTCCTTGTGCACGATCAGCTTGCGGAAATCGGGGCTGTGGCGCTCGATCTTGGAGATCACGGTTTCGGCGAAAGCCTCGCGGTTGGTGTCGTCCCATTCGCCGTTTGCCAGCTCATAGGGCGCGTATTGCACGAAGATCGTGGCGTAGTGTTTGCCGGGCGGGGCCATGGTAGGGTCGATCTGGGTCGGGATCAGGAAGTCGACATAGGGGCTGGCCGACCAGCGGCCGTCCTTCCAGTCGTCATAGGCGCGTTCGATCTCGGCCATGTCATCGAGGAAATGCAGGTCGCCCCGAAGGAACGCGGCGTCTTTCGGCGCGCCGGTGAAGGTGGGCATGCCGTCGAGCGCGACATTGAGTTTTCCCGATGAGCCACGGAAGCGGTAGCGCTTGACGCCCTTGACGAAATCCTGCGGCAGCTCTTTTTCCGCGGTGTGGTCGATGAAGGTGCGGCGCACATCCATGCCGGAGACCACTGTTTCAGCCTCAAGCTCGTCACCATTTTCGAGCACCACGCCGCGCACCTTGCCGTCGCGGACGGTGAAGTGGTCAAGTTCGGAGCCAGTGCGGATTTCGCCGCCCGAGGCTTCGAATGATCTGGCCATGGCCTGGGTGATCGAACCCATGCCGCCACGGGCAAACCCCCATGCGCCGATGGCGCCGTCGACTTCGCCCATGTAATGATGCAGCAGCACGTAAGCCGTGCCGGGAGAGTAGGGGCCGAGGCCGGTGCCAATGATGCCGGAACCGGCAATGTAAGCCTTGATCATCGGGGTTTCAAAATACTGGTCGAGATACTCGGCGATCGACATGGTCCAGAAGCGGACAGTCTCGGCCATCTCGCGGGCGCCGAGATTGTGAAAGCGCTTGAGGATGTAGAGCAGCTCCGAGATGTCGCGCGGTTTGAGCGACGCCGGGTCAGGTGCGGTGCGCAACAGCAGCGGCTTGATGAACTTGCACTGGCGCATCACCGCGCGGGAATAGCGTTCATAGCCATCGGCATCGCGCGGCGAATGGCGGATCAACTCGCGGCGCAGCGCGTCATGGTCGGACATGTAGGCAAAATATTCGCCCTTGGAGTTGAACACGCCGCCGCCCTCATAGGGGATCACTTGCAGACCGTGTTTGGGCAGTTCCAACGCGCGGATGATTTCGGGACGCAGCAGCGAGCAGACATAGGAGCAGTTGGAATAGGTCCAACCCGGCGTCAGCGACAGGCTGACAGCGGCGCCGCCGACGTGATCTTCCTTTTCGACGATCAGTGTTTTCAGTCCGGCCCGGGCCATGAAGCAGGCGGCGGTCAGGCCGTTGTGTCCGGCCCCTACGATGATCGCGTCATATTTCATCAGCCGCCCCGGGAATGAGAAAAAACAAGGCTAGAATAAACTGAGCGTTCAGTCAAAAAATTTGTTCTGTCATCTTTCTTTCCTGTGCGTTAGAGATTCGGCATGACGCAAGGGGCTGATACACAAAGGGTGTCTCCGACCAGCATTCGCACACAGGCGCGGGTGATCGAGGCTGTGGTTGAAGTGGTGGCTCGGCAGGGCATCAGCGGTACGACATTCGCCAGTGTATCCGCTGCGGCCGGTGTGTCGCAGGGTGTGCTGGTGTTTCATTTCAAGAACAAGGAACGGCTGCTGACCGAAACCCTGTCGCGGATGCTGCAGGAGTACCGGGAAGCCTGGCGTGAAGCGATTGCCACACCTGATCCGCTGGACCGGATCCTGCAACTGATCCGGGTCGATTTCAGCCCCGAGATCTGCAGCCAGACCAAGCTTGCGCTGTGGTTCTCGTTCTGGGGCGAAGCTGGAGCACAGCCGCTCTACAACAAGATTTGCGTGGAAGCAGAGATCGAGCGAAACGATGCGATGCTTTCGAGTTGCCGCGATCTGGTGGCGGTGTCGGGCGGGCCGGACCCGGAACTGCTGACCCAGTCCATCGACGCCTTTACCGACGGGTTGTGGCTGCAGATGCATATGCAGGGCCATCCGCTCACGCGCGAGGAAGCGCTCGAAGCGGCATTCGCGCATCTGCGCCTTCTTATCCCGGACCATGCGCACCGTTTCTGAACACAGCAGCGCTAGCCGGGCTTGCTGAACACTCTCTGTCCAGATTGCTGTCCGCGTTGTTCCGACTGGAGTGACGAGGGTGCGAAATTTCAACGACAGCCGGATCCGCAGAGTTGGCAGGTGTTTGGCGGAAGATCGCTATTGAATGAACGTTCAACAAATTTGTTGCATTGGTGGTGCTTTGCGCCAATAATTCGCAAAACCGTTTGAACGAGGAACACGACCCATCATGATGGATGGCTTTCCCGCTTCTGCACCAAAGCCCCTTGCCGGAAATCTCCCGGAGGGCGATGTGCCGGAATATGACGATACGGCGATCCGGTTTCTCGAGGCGTTGTGGGGCGAGGGCTTCCTGTCGCCGGGCGGTCCTGATGAAGTGCGCCGGGTCGTCGCCGATATGGATCTTGCGGGCAGGCAGGTGCTCGACATCGGTTGCGGGTCGGGTGGCATCACGCTGTTTCTGGCGCGACACTATCAGCCAGCGGGCATTGTCGGCTTTGATGTCGAGCAGCCGGTTGTCGACCTGGCGATGAAGCGGGCGGCAGAGCAGGGGCTTGCGGACCGGGCCCGGTTCGTGCGCGATGCGCCGGGGCCGCTTCCCTTCGCCGACGAGAGCTTTGACGTGGTGTTCTCCAAGGACGCGCTCATTCATGTGGCTGACAAGGAAGCGTTGTTTGAAGACATTTACCGTGTGCTCAGGCCCGGTGGCCGGTTTGCCGCCAGCGACTGGATGACATCGCATGATGGCGAACCATCCGATGCGATGCGGGCATATCTCGCTGCCGAGGGGTTGAGTTTCGGAATGGCGTCTGCCCGGCGCTATGAGGCGGCCATGGAAAAGGCCGGCTTCACCGATGTCCGGACACTCAACCGCAATGAATGGTATCGCGAGGTGGCACGGGTTGAACTCGAGCGGCTCAAGGGCCCATTGTATGGCCCGGTCGCCGAGGCAGTCGGCGCCGATTATGTCGACAAGAACATCAGGACCTGGAGCGCCATGCAGACGGTGCTCGACAGCGGCGAACACTGTCCGACCCATCTGTTCGGTACCAGGCCAGATGCACACTCAATGCCATGAAGAAGGATCGAGACCCTGAGCGAAGGACGTAAGAACGAGACCGCAGCGCCCGCAACGGAAGCGGCGCGGAGACGCGAACCCAAGGCATTGCGGCGGGAGCAGTTGATCAATGCGACGATCGATTCACTGGCCAAGCGCGGCTATGCGGCAACGACGCTTGCCGACGTGGCCGATGGCGCGGGGTTGTCGCGGGGGATCGTCAATTTCCATTTTACCAGCAAGGACAACCTGCTGAGTGAAACCATCAGGTACCTGCAGGATGAGTACACGTCCAACTGGCTGGCGATGGTGGGCAAGGCGAAGAGCGACACGGCTTCGCAATTGCTGGCGATGGTGACGGCCGATCTCGACCGCAAGATCTGCACGCACCGCAAGCTTGCTGCCTGGTTTGCGCTGATCACGGAAGCCAAGTCACGGCCGACCTATCAGAAGCTGGCATGGGAGCGGGACGACAAGTACCGCACCACACTGGCCCAGATGTGCCGGCAAGCCAAGGATGAGGGCGGCTATGCCTTCGATGCGCAAAGCACGGCCGATGCGATCTACGCGATGCAGGAAGGCCTGTGGCTGCGGATGATGTTGTTCGGCAAGGATTACAAGCGCGAGACTGCGCTCAAGGTCGCTCTCGATACACTGGGCACGATTTTTCCAAAGCACTTTTCAGGTGACGGTACGCCGTTGAGACTTCAGCCAGAAGATCAATGAAGGAGACTAAAATGCATAAGAAAACGTCCAGAGGCATGATTTCCAGTTTCTCCATTGCCTTGTCGCTCAGTGTTGCGCCGATGGCCGCAACGGCGGGTGACAGTGAGCTGACAGTGTTTGACTGGTCAGGCTATGAAGACCCGGCATTTCATCCGGCCTATGTCGAGAAGCACGGGGATTCGCCGACTTTCGCCTTCTTCGGGGATGAAGAGGAAGCGTTTCAGAAGCTGAGAACGGGATTCAAGGCAGATGTCGCGCACCCGTGCTCGCAAAGCGTGGTCAAGTGGCGTGATGCCGGCCTGCTAAAGCCGCTCGATACGTCCCGCATTTCAGAGTGGGACAATATTCTGCCCGGCTTCCATGCGATGAAGGATCTGATGACCACAGAAGACGGCAAGGCCTGGCTGGTGCCGTTTGAATGGGGCAACACCGCACTGACCTACCGCACCGACAAGGTGGACGAGGCTGATATCACATCGCTGTCGGCCTTTGCGGACCCCAAGTTCAAGGACCGCGTGTCCATCGGCGACAATGTTGACGATGCCTATGCGCTGGCCTCACTTGCCATCGGCCTGACCGATTGGGCCAGGATGACGGATGCGCAGTTCGAAGAGGCGTCAGCCTTCATTCGCGACGTGCACAAGAACGTGCGCCTGTACTGGACCGACAACACCGAACTGAGCCAGGCGATGGCCGGTGAGGAGGTTGATCTGGCATGGGCCTGGAATGAAACCGCGACCACGCTGATGGCAGACGACGTGCCTGTGGCGATCAAGAAGGACACGGATGAAGGCCTGTCCACCTGGGTGTGCGGTTATGTGTTGCTTGAGGATGGCGAAGGCAGCGAAGACAAGGCCTATGATTATATCAATGCCACGCTTGATCCGGCGGTGTCGTCCTACATTGTTTCCGAATGGGGGTATGGCCACTCAAATGCCAAGGGCATGGGCGCGATCGATGCGGAAACACTGGAAGGTGCCGGGTATGGCGACGTTGCGGCCTTTGCCGACAAGACGCTGTTCCAGTCACCGGTTCCGGTGGAGCTGAAGCAGAAAATGATCGCCGAATTCGAGAAGATCAAGGCCGGGTACTGATTGCACTTGCCAATCAGATTGAAGCCAATGAAGGCGCCGGGATGTCCGGCGCCTTTTCCACTTGAGCAGGCCCGCAGGGCGGCTGCCTGACAGGGAGATCCCCGTGTCGGTCAGCCCTGCATGATGACAAACGCGTCCGGGTCATAGGTGATGCGAATGTCCGAACCGATCGGAATGTCGTCGGCGCCGAAGTCGTTGGTTTCGACAACCGACAGGTACTGGCTCTGCCCCTCGATGGCGACTTCCAGCGAAGTGACTTCACCAAAGTAATTGCGGTCGACCACCTTGCCGCTGATCATCGGGTCTGCCGTTTCGCCCTCCCAGACGATGCGCAAACGCTCGGGCCTGATGCCGATGATTGCCTTGGCCGGATCGGAAATCGCCTTGCCGGAGAGATGGCCGGTAGTCTCGCCGATACCGGGAAGGGTTGCCTTGAAATCCTTGCCGCTGACAGACAGGTGCGAGGATGTGAGAAAATTCATGCCGCCGAGGAAATCGGCAACCTGCCGGGTGGCGGGATTCTGGTAGATTTCCTTGGGTTCGGCGATTTGGGCGATGCGGCCCTCGAACATCACGGCAATCCGGTCCGACATGCTCAGTGCTTCATACTGGTCATGCGTGACCAGGATGAAGGTGATGCCGATCTGACGCTGCAGGTGCCGGAGCTCGACCTGCATCTGCTCGCGCAACTTCTTGTCGAGTGCCGACAGCGGCTCATCGAGCAGCAGGACCTTGGGGCGCATCACCAATGCGCGGGCGAGAGCGACGCGCTGGCGCTGGCCGCCGGAGAGCTGGTTGCCCATGCGCGGACCGAGCCCGGAGAGCTCGACCTGTTCCAGTGCCTGCCTGACACGGCTTTCCTCTTCCTCGCGTCCCAGCCGCAACCGCTTGAGGCCGTAGGCCACGTTCTCAGAGACATTGAGATGGGGGAAGATGGCATAGCTTTGAAACACCATGTTCGTGGGTCTGAGATTAGGCGGGATGCCGGCCATGGACTTGCCGCCGATCAGGATCTCGCCCGAGGATGGGGTGTCGAAGCCGCCAATCATCCTGAGCAGCGTGGTCTTGCCACATCCCGAAGGCCCAAGAAGCGAGAAAAACTCGCCTTCCCTGATCGAAGCGTTGAGTGTGTCGAGGGCGCGGAACAGGCCGAAGCTCTTGTCGACATTCCTGATTTCGATCATCGGTGAGGGTGTCATGGTCAATCGGCCCATCTGGTCGGGTTGCTGTTCGGCATCGGCTGCAATGCTCATGGGCGGACCGCCATTTTCCGTTCGGCCCTGCGGCGGAACATTTCAGCTGCCGTGAGCAAAACCAGTGATGCGGCAATCAGGATGGAGCCGAGTGCGAGAACATTGGGAAGCTTGGCGGCAAAGCGCAGTTGACCCCAGATGTAGACCGGCAATGTCGGCTCGGCACCGCTGAGGAAGAAGGCGAGAATGAATTCGTCGAGCGAGATGGTGAAGGTGACCAGCAGGCTGGAGACGATGGATGGCATCAACATGGGGAGCGTGACGCGTCTGAGCGTCCCGAAGGCGGTTTCACCGAGGTCGCGCGAAGCTTCCTCCATGCTGGGATCGAATCCTTCGAAACCGGAGATCAGAACCGTCACCGAATAGGGAACGCAGATCAGCAGGTGGCCGAGGATGACGGTGATCAACGAGAGTTGCATGCCCAGACCCAGAAGGACGACGAGCAGGGAAATGGCGATGATGATCTCGGGCAGGATCAGCGGCGCCATGATCAGGCTGCCGGCGGCGGCCTTGCCGCGGAAGCGATGCCGGGTGATGGCGCGGGCGGCGCAAATGCCGAGTGCCGTGGAGAGAAAGGCCGCGCTGACGCCGACGATGAGAGAGTTCCAGGCCGCGCCATGCATGGCTGTGTTGCTGGCCAGGCTCTCATACCATTTGAAGGTGAAGCCGACCAGGGGCAGCTTCGGGGTGGCGGAATCATTGAAGGAGAAAACCGGCAGCAGCAGGACCGGAAAATACAGGATCGCCACATAGATGATCACGTAACTGGAAAGCAGCCGCCGGGACGTGGGAAGGAACCTCATTTGAGCAGCCTCTTCAGCCCGGCAAACAGCACGACAATGGCGCCCGCGACCATCGAGACGATCACCATGGTGCTGACGGCCAGTGCTGCACCCAGCGGCCAGTTCGAGGCCTTGCCGAACTGAACCTGAATGGCATTGGCGATCATCACGCCGTCCTTGCCGCCCACTAGCTTTGGGGTGACGTAATCTCCAACCGTCGGGATCATGACAATCATCAGGGCGGCTATGATGCCGGGCATGGTCAGCGGAAGTGTGATCCGGAAAAATCGGCGCACGGGGCCGTCGCCCAGGTCTGCGGCGGCTTCGAGAAGAGAGCGGTCGAGCTTTTCCAGCGAGACGAAAAGCGGCAGGATCGCGAATGCCGCCCAGCTGTGGGCAAGCGTGATGATGACGGCATTGACGTTGTAGATCAGCGAACTCAGCGGTTCCGAGATAACGCCGAGGTAGAGCAGACCGGTGTTGAGCACGCCCTTGTAGCCCAGGATCACCTTCCACGACAGAATGCGCAGAAGGTAGCCGGACCAGAACGGAACGGTGATGATGAACAGCCAAAGCCCCTTGTAGCGGCCTCCGTAAAACGAGACGAACCATGCGACCGGGTAGGCGAGGATGACAGTGACGAAGGCGACCGTGACCGAGACGAACAGCGAGCGCATCAACAGGTCGCGGTAGATCGGTTCGGTCAGTGCCGCCTTGTAATTCTCAAGCGTGAACGTGCGGTCGATGGTCAGGTAATCCTGAGACCAGAAGCTGTTGGCAACGATCACGATGACCGGTCCGATCAGCAAAAGCATGGCGTAAAGCAGCGGCGGGGAAATCGTCAGCCAGCCCTTGCCGGTCTCAGAGCGCAGGAACCGCATGACCGGCACCTCGCCGGCAGTCCGCTCAACGGGCAGTGTGGAGGCAGACGGATCCAAATGCAGTTCCTCGCCGTGACTGATTGGCCAGCAGGTTTCCTGCCGGCTTTTCGGGGGCCTGTCCTTTCGGGTGTGGCCCGGAACAAGTCACCCCGATTTGAGGCCAAAAGAAAGTTGAATGCAAGCCGTTTTTCTGTCAAATTGAATGAACAGCCATTCAATAAGCAATCCAGATGGCACAGAATCTCTGTCGCGATCCGTCGCCGCGCATACCTTCCGGGAAGTCCGCATCATGTCCGAAAAGCACCCCAATCTTTATGAAAATGCCACGCAGGATGCAGTCGATCACCTGATCCAGCCCTGGCCGTCGGCGGGGTCGATCGGGGCGGAATCGCGCGGCATGCTGGGAGTGGGCGAGGGGGTCTATGTGCACGACGAGAAGGGCCGCAAGCTGATCGACGGTCCGGCCGGAATGTGGTGCACGAATGTTGGCCACCGCAACGAGGCGCTGGCCGATGTTCTCAAGGAACAGGCGATGGAGCTGTCCTACAATTCTCCATGGTACACAACCAACGAGCCGTCGGCGGAACTGGCCCGGCGCATCGCCGGTCATGCACCGGGCGATCTCGATCATGTGTTCTTTACCACCGGGGGATCGACTGCGGTGGAAAGTGCGCTGCGTTTTGCGCAGTTCTACAACAATGTCCGCGGGCTAGAGGCAAAGAAGAAGATCATCTGCCGCGAAGGCGGATACCATGGCAGCACCTATCTCTCGGCCAGCCTGAACGGCAGCCAGCGCTCGCGGAACTGGATGGATTTCGCCGACGATATGATGATCCGGCTGTCGTGCCCCGATCCTTTCCGCCGTCCCCGGGAGATGAGCCTCGAGGAATTTGGCGATCAACTGGTGGCCGAGTTCGCAGAGGCGGTGCGCGAGCACGGGCCCGAGAATATCGCGGCGTTCATTGGCGAACCGATCATGGCGTCGGGCGGTGTGATCGTTCCGCCGGATGGCTATTTCCAGGCCATTCGCGATATCTGTACCGAAAACGATATCCTGTTCATCGTCGACGAAGTGGTGACCGGTTTTGGCCGGCTCGGGCATGTGTTTGCATCGGAAGCCTGTTTTGACGTGGTGCCGGACATCATCACCTTCGCCAAGGGAGTGACGTCGGGTTACTTCCCGCTCGGTGGCATGGTGGTGTCGGACCGGTTGCTTGCCAACCTGCGCACGTCCAATCATCCGGAAGCGATGTATGCGCACGGGCTGACCTATTCCAGCCATCCGATCGGTTGTGCCGTGGCGCTGAAAAACCTCGACATCCTCGAAGAGGACCTGCTCGAATATACGCGCGGGATCACCCCCTACTTTCATGAGAAAATGAAAGCACTGGAAAAACTCGAGCTGGTCGGTGAAGTTCGCGGCATGGGGTTGATGGCGTGCATCGAATGCGTTGCCGACCGGGAAAGCCACAACCCGATCCGGCTCGACACCGAAGTCGGCAACCGGATCGACAAGCATTGCCAGGAACTGGGATTGCTGGTCCGTCCGCTGGTGCATATGTGCGTGATGTCACCGCCGCTGGTGATTACCCGCGATCAGATCGACAGCATGGCGGGGATCCTGCACGAGGGCATATCGCGGACCATGCGCGATCTGCGTCAGGAAGGGATCTGGCAGGGCTGAGACCTGTCTTGCCACGGAGATCAATAATGCAAACACCCGCCCGGAAATCTGCCGGCGGGTGTTTTTGTTTGCGGAGAAACCGGATGGTTCAGGCCTTGGCCGTCATCTCCTGATTGAGGCGCGCGACATTGTCTTCGTGCGGGCGCGCCTCGATCGTGCTGACCGGCAGGATTGCACGGAGGTGGTCGTGATGGCTGCGTACGCCATATTCGAGGTCGGAGAGATAGAAACCCTTGAAGGCGCTTGAATTCATCGCCTCGTTTGACCACTCGGTCAGCCGGACATCCTCGCCCATGGTTTCATAATCAATCCGGATGGCCAGCTTGCGCGCCAGCCTCTGTTCCCGGGTCTCTTCGCGGTACCGGTAAATGCCGCCGCGCAGCAGCGTCTCGCCGGTGGAGAGCGGGAACTCCTGGTAGAACTGCACCAACTCCGGTGTCACGGCGATAACGGCGTTGGGGAACATGCCGTAATAGACCCAGGCGCGCTTGAGGTAATCGGGCATGCCGGGTCGCGGCTGCATGGCCTTGAGGTAGTTGCGGACACTCCAGCGACGGCCGTTCTCGTTGCATTCGGCGTAGGACCTGGAAACGCCATTGACGAAGGGCTCGTCGAAATAGGAGCGGCCATAGAGGTCCTGCAGGGCAGGATGGGCGAGGGCGACGTGGTAGCCTTCATTGTCGACGTCGCGGACGGATTTCCAGTTGACCCTGGAAACCATTGTCCAGGTTTCGCTGCAGGGCACCACGCTGTCGAGATCGAAGTGGGCGATTTCCCCGGCGAAGGGCGAGAACATGTCGGCGACAGAACCCTGCGGGCCTTTCTCGAACCGGACGAAGACAAAGCCGTTCCAGATTTCGGCTTCCAGTGATTGCAAGCCAAACTCGACCTTGTCGAGATCGGGGAAGGATTTCGGCCGTGCCGCGCCGCGCAGGGTGCCGTCGAGATTGTAGACCCAGCCGTGGAACGGGCAGACCAGCGCGCCCTTGCAGGAACCGTGTTCATCCGCGACGACGCGGGCGCCGCGGTGCCGGCACATGTTGTGGAAGGCGCGGACCTCGCCATCGGCTCCGCGCAGCACCAGCGCCCGCTCGCCGCACATGTCGAAGGCGATGTAATTGCCGGACTCGGGCAGATCCGAGACATGGCAGGCGATCTGCCAGTGCTTGCGGAAGAGTTCCTGCTTCTCGAGTTCGAGAAAGGCCTGGCTGTGGTAGGTCCAGCCCGGAAGGCCGCGCCGGTTCCAGTTCTCGGGTACCGAAATATCACGATGGGAAACGGGGCGGTTCATTGGGCACCTATTTTTTGAGCGAATACTCAAAAAATAGGCCGGTGCCGGCGCAAGGTCAAGTCAGGGCAGGATGGCTAACGTCCGGAGGCAGCATGACCGGCGCACAAGTCCGTCCGCATTTGCCGTGTGATGCCGTAAGGGAAGGGGAATGTTCGTTGGCATGGCTGCGCGTCAGGCAGCACGATGCTGGCCGCCTGACGAGATGGTACTGGCGAAGGCGCGGATCGAAACCGCCGGGGCGGAGGCTACATCTGCGAGGGCAGGAACAGCACCAGCCAGGGGAACAGCACCAGGATCAGCAGCCGGACGATGTCCATCATCCAGAACGGGGTGACGCCCCTGAAGATGGTGCCGACAGAGATGTCGCCGACAACGCTCTTGAGAATGAAGACGTTGAGCCCGACTGGCGGGGTGATCAGGCTGATCTCGGTGACCACCACGACGACGATGCCGAACCAGACAGGATCGAATCCGAGCCCGACAACGATCGGGAAGAAGATCGGCACGGTCAGCAGCAGCATCGACAGGCTCTCGAAGACGCAGCCAAGCGCCACGTAGATGAGCAGGATAACCGTCATCACCAGCCAGGGTGACAGATCCGCGCTGGTGATCATCTCCTTGAGGCCTTCGGGCAGGCCTGCGTAATTGACGAAGTTGGAGAAAATCCAGGCGCCGATCAGAACGCTGAACAGCTGGGCGGTTGTTGCCGCTGTTTCCTTGAGAACGGTGATGGTTTCCCTGACCGTCAGCGTGCCGCGGAACAGGGCGATCAGGAAGGCGCCCATAGCGCCCATGCCTGCGGCTTCGGTGGGGGAGAAGGTGAGGTGGATCGGCCAGAAATCCAGCGCGCCGTAGAGTCCGCCGATGACGAGGAAGAACAGCAAAAGCACCGACCAGACGCCACTGAGCGCCTGCATCTTCTCGACGAAGCTGAAACGGCGTCCTGCGGGGCCGGCGGCAGGATTGCGGTAGACCGAGATCTGAACTGCGACCAGGTAAAACAGGATACCGAGAATGCCGGGAATGATGCCGGCGATGAACAGCTTGCCGATGGAGGTTTCAGTCAGAAGACCGTAGATCACCAGAATGACGGAGGGCGGAATGAGAATTCCCAGCGTGCCGCCGGCGGCAATGGACGCCGAGGACAGCTCATCCGAATAGCCGAGCTTGCGCATTTCCGGCATTACTACCTTGGACATGGTGGCGGCTGTGGCCAGCGATGATCCGCAAATGGCGGCAAAACCACCGCAAGCGACGATCGTGGCCATCGCCAGACCGCCACGGAAATGGCCGAGAAACGCGTTGGAGACCTGGTAGAGTTCGCGGCTGATGCCGCCCTTGTTGACGAACAGGCCCATCAGGATGAACAGCGGCACGACCGACAGGCCGTAGTCCTGGCTGGTATCGATGATCAGCCTCGAGACCAGCGAAATCGCCGCCATGAAGTTGGTTTCGTAGGTCATGCCGATCATGCCGACGATGGCCATGGCAAAGGCAATGGGCATGCGCAGCAGCACCAGAACCAGCACTGCGGCAAAACCGATAAGGGATTCAATCATTGGTGCCTCGCAGCAAGCTCGGCCTGAACAGAATGATGGTTCCGCGAAGCGCCATTGTAATTGCAGTCACAAGCGTCATGAATGCGATGAACCATGTGATGTAGAAGACAGGGATCGAGAGGTATTCGGTCAAGTCACCGTAACTTCGGGCGCGGTTGGCCAGGTCGAAGGAACGCATGGCGGGCCAGACGAGCAGGATGCCGCAGACCAGGGTGACCAGGCCATCGAGAATGCGTTCGATACCGGCTTTGCGAAAGAGCGGGTCAAGCAGATCGACGACGATATGCTCGGCTCTGCCGGAGATGACCGGGAGCGCGGAAAAGACGATCACCGCCATGGCGATGCGTGTGAGCTCGGTGGCCGCTTCAATCGGGGCGGAGAAGGTGGAGCGCATGATGACGTCGGCAAATGTCAGCACCATCAGGGCAAACAATGTTGCCGCGGCGAGGAGCATCGGCAACTCCGTCAACCGGTTCAGCGCTCTGGCGATGGGTTTCATGATTGGCTCCCTGATGGCAGATTTGCGGGGGCACGACAGCGCGCCCCCGCAATGATGTTACTTGCCGTAGGATGCCATTGTCGACGCCACCATTTCGTGGGCGGCGTCTGCATCGATCCCGAGAGCCGAAATTTCGGCCAGGACCTTGGTGCGCACGCGCGCAGCCATTTCCGCGAATTCAGCCTGGTCTTCGGCGCTGGCGGTGACGATCTTGTTGTCGCCCGCGGCCATGGTGGCCTCGCGTGCCCGGACATCGCTTGCGTCCCAGGCGATGCCCATCATCTTCGATGCTGGTTCGCCGAAGACTGTTGCCTCGAGCGCGGCCTTGACGTCGTCAGGCATCGAGTTGAACTTGTCTTCGCTCATGAGGACCGCAAACGAACCGCGGTAGAAACCGCCGGGCATTTCATACACATTCTTGGCGACCTCGTTGAGCTTGAAGCTCAGGCGTTCACCCATGTTCATGGCCACGGCATCAGCCGCGCCCGAGGACAAGGTTTCATAGACCTTGGGGGCAGGGACCTGAATGCCGATGAGGCCGAGTTCAGCTCCGACGTCGGCGGAAACGCCGCCGCCGAGACGGGTCTTGAGGCCTTGCAGGTCAGACAGCTTGTTGACCGGCTTGTTGGAGTGGATCTGGCCGGGGCCGTGTGTGGTCAGGGCAACCACCTTGGTTCCCTTGAATTCGTTCAGCTGGGCCAGGTACTTTTCATAGACGCGCCAGTAAGCAACGGATGCGGCCTCGGCATTGCCTTCGTAGCCCGGAAGCTCGATCAGCTTCGTGGCAACGAACCGGCCCGGCTGATAGCCGTTGAAAATGATCGTCATGTCGGCCGCGCCGTCGAGAATGAGGTCCATCTGCGCCGGCGGAGGAGCCAGGCCCAGCTTGATCTCGCCGCTGACCTTGCCGTCGGTGGCTTCTTCCATCATGTCAACGAGGCCTTCGAGCATGTCGACGTTGATCGGATGCGATGGCGGCAGCCAGCTTGAAATGGTCAGGTTGATGTCTGCAGCCATGGCTGACGCGGAAAAACCAACCGCCAGCACTGTGCTTGCCAATAGGGTCCCAAACTTGTTCATGCACTTCCTCCCGGTGAGTGATGGCCAGAAACTCCTCTCCTGACCTCGCAGCCAGAAACATGCAATATCATATAAAAACATGCAATGTCATCTATCCATCTTTTTCACGAATCTGCGATTTCAGGGTTTCTGCCCGGCGAATCAGTAGTGCCGATCCGTCCGGGCTGGTCGGATTCGAGGTGCTGGATCAGTGCCCGCAACGTGTCCTTGATTTCGGTGCCGTCGCCGCCGTGGAATGATCGGAGCAATTCCATCTCGTGGGCTTTTGCGTCCGCAACCAGCTCATCGGCGAGCAGCCGGCCCTGGGGTGTGAGGAACACCCGGACGCGGCGGCCGTCCTTCGGATCGCTCCTGCGGGTGACGAGGCCGCGGGCATCCATCTGTATGATTATCTTTGTCAGTCGCGACTGCTCGATCATGGCGTAACGGGCCAGTTCGGTGACCATCGAGCCGTCGGTGTCCATCAGGCAGGCCATGACGCGCCATTCGGGCACGCGCAAGCCGCGGGTGCGCACGTGACTGTGAAAGCGTGCGCTCGCCGCCTCGCTGGCTGCGGCCAGCAGATAGAGCAGGTAGTTGGGGACAAAAGGGGCCTTGGGGTCGTCGGTTGTGTTGCTCATCCGGATTCCGCACTTTCAGGGGGAGCTTTCATCGCATCCCCCACATGTATCTTCAACAAAAACCTCTTGACAAGAATTATATGAAAATTCATGTTTCTTGACAAAGGGAGAACAGGGAATTGGTTGAGCCGGTCAAATTGAAAGTCGTTTCTGCCCGCATGCTGACAGAAACTGTTCGGGAATTCGAGTTTGTCCGCGCCGATGGTGGCGTGCTTGCAGGCTACACGCCGGGGGCTCATGTCAAATTCCAGTTGCCGGCCGGAGAGCGGTCGTATTCCCTGATCGATTTCGAGCCTTTTTCAACAGATGCCGGTCCCGGCACCTACCGTTTCGCGGTTCAGCTCGAGGCGCAAAGCACCGGCGGATCCCGGCATATGCATGGACTGGCGGCCGGCGATACGGTTGCGAGCTTGCCGCCCGGCAATGATTTTCCGCTGGTTGCGGGCAAGCCGGCTCTGCTGATCGCGGGCGGCATCGGCATTACGCCGATGATCAGCATGGCGACCGCTCTCAAGCACGAGGCAACACCGTTCCGCTTTCACTATGCCGGACGGACCGGTGCGGCGATGGCCTACCGCGATGATCTTGCGCGTGTCTTCGGCGATCAGCTGACGTTGCATTTCGACGACCAGCCGGAAACGATGCTGAACATCACCAGCCTTGCTGCCAGCGTAAGCGCGGACGAACATGTCTATGTCTGCGGACCGAAGGGCATGATCGAGGCAGTGAAATCGGCAATGGAATCCGCCGGTGTCGGACCGGAACGGATCCATTTCGAACTGTTCACTTCCGCTGCCGAACAGTCCGGGGATGCGGCATTCGAGGTTGAAATTCACGCGACCGGGGAAGTGTTTGAAGTGCCGCCCGGCAAGACCATCATCGAAGTGCTCGAGGCAGGCGGTGTCGATCTCATGCATGACTGCCTGCGTGGCGACTGCGGGATCTGCAGGACGGATGTCATCGATGGTGTGCCTGATCATCGGGATGTGGTGCTCAGTGACAGTGAGAAGGCCGAAGGCAAGGTAATGCAGATATGCGTGAGCCGGGCGAAATCCGCCCGTCTCGTGCTCGATCTTTAGGGAGGTATCAATGGGGCGATATGCACAGAACCCGGATGCGATCAGGGCACTGTTTCGCGGCAATGAAGTTCATCGCGATGTCTACATCGATCAGGAAATCTACCGGCTCGAGATGAAGCACCTGTTCGCCAATGCGTGGGTGTTTGTCGGTCATGAAAGCCAGACGCCGAACAAGGGCGACTATTTCTCAACCCAGGTTGGCGATCAGCCGGTGATCCAGGTTCGCCACAGCGACGGCGAGGTGCATGTGCTGCACAATCGCTGCCCGCACAAGGGAACCAAGATCGTCATCGACCGGGCCGGCAACACCGGCAAGTTCTTCCGTTGCCCCTATCATGCCTGGTCCTTCAAGACCGATGGTTGTCTGCTGGCGATCCCGCTGAAAAAGGGCTACGAAAACACCGGTTTCCAGAACAGCGACAACAGCAAGGGCATGCGGGCCGTTGGCGATGTGAAAAACTATCGCGGCTTCATCTTCTGCCGGCTGGCCGAGACCGGAATCTCCTTCGAGGAGTATTTCGGGGAGTCTCTTTCCTCGATCGACAACATGGTCGACCGTTCGCCGGCAGGCAAGCTCGAGGTTGCCGGGCCGCCGCTCAGGTACATGCATCACTGCAACTGGAAAATGCTGGTCGAGAACCAGACCGACACCTGCCATCCGATGGTGGCGCATGAAAGTTCGGCTGGAACCGCGGTCAAGCTGTGGGAAGAACTCGACATGCCGGAAGGCACGCCGTTGCCTGCCGCGATGGAAATCATTGCCCCGTTCATGTCGCCCTATGAATTCTTCGAGAACATGGGCATCCGGACCTGGCCCAACGGCCATGGCCATACCGGTGTGCATCACTCGATCCACTCCAACTACTCGGAAATTCCCGGATACATGGACAAGTTGGTCGAGGCTTACGGCGAGGAGAAAGCCAAGGCGATCCTCAACGAGAACCGCCACAACACGGTGTATTTCCCCAATATCATGATCAAAGGGCCGATCCAGCAGCTGCGGGTGTTCATTCCCCTGGCGGCCGACAAGACGCTGGTGGAAAGCTATATCTACCGGCTGGTCGACGGGCCGGAGCAGCTGACGGCGCGCACTGCGATGTACAACCGGATGATCAATGCGCCGACATCAATCGTCGGGCATGACGATCTGGAAATGTATGAGCGCGCGCAGGAGGGGCTGCAGTCCGACGGGCTGGAGTGGGTCAATATCCAGCGGCTTTACGAGGAGGGTGAGGACTTCACCCAGGAAAAGGTCGAGAACGGTACCACCGAACGGCAGATGCGCAACCAGTTCAATGCCTGGGTCAAGTTCATGACCTGCGACATGGATGATGAGCGGGAGGCCGCAGAATGAGTGTTTCCAAGGACCAGCTGATCGACTTTATCTATGAAGAGGTGCGGATGCTTGACGAGGGGCGCTATGATGAATGGCTCGCCCTCTGGCTCAAGGACGGTCACTACTGGATGCCGCTTGATTACAACCAGACAGATCCGCTCAATGTTACCTCGCTGATGTATGAAGACCTGTTCATGCTGAAACTGCGGGTCGAGCGCCTCAACGGTGCGCGGACATTCTCGCAAAAGCCCAAGAGCCGGTGTCATCACGTCATCCAGCGTCCGTTTGTTGACGAAATGGATCAGGCCGCCGGTACCTTCGTGACCAAGACCTTCATGCATTATGTCGAGACCCGGCTGGACGAGCAGTTCCTGCTGGCATTGACGGCGCGGCATGAACTTGCGCTGGTCGACGGAAAGCTCCGGATTGCCAACAAGCGTGTCGACATTCTCAATTGCGACGCGGCCTTCCGCAACATCCAGCTGCTGCCATGATCGAGCCGGGGAGCGAAACCATCTGGCAGGCCTTTGCCGCTTCCGCCGAGCTTTATCCGGAACGGCCGGTGTTCAATGTCATGGCGGAGACGGCGGAGATTTATGGCATCGAGCCGGGCGAGATGAGCTACCGGCAAGTTCATGATCAGGTCACGCAACTGGCCGCTGCCTTGCAACAAAAAGGCTACGGGCCGGGTTTCCGGGTGATGATCCTGCTGGAAAACCGGCCGCAGTTCTTTGTCTGGCTGCTGGCGCTGAACCGGATCGGTGCCTCGGTGGTTCCGGTCAATCCGGATCTGCGGCATTCCGAACTGACCTACATGGCCGGTCATTCCGAGCCGTCGCTGATTGTCGGGCTTGCGCCACGGTGCGACGACCTCGCCGCCGCCGCCAGGGAAGCAGGACTTTCCGTTCCCGTGATCGCGCCGGGCGATGCCGTGCCCCATCCCGGAACGGCAGGACCGGTTGCGCTGCGAGCCGACGAGACCGGACAGGCATTGGATGGCGAGGAGATGGAAGCGGCGCTGCTTTATACCTCCGGCACCACCGGCAGCCCCAAGGGCTGCATTCTCACCAACACCTATTTTCTCGAAGCCGGGCGCTGGTATGCCGATGCCGGCGGCCTGTGTGCGCTTACAACCAATGGCGAGCGGATGATCACGCCGCTGCCGATCTTCCACATGAACGCCATGGCCTATTCGTTCATGGCGATGGTCGCTGTCGGCGGATGCCTGACCGTGCTCGACCGGTTTCACCCGTCGAGCTGGTGGCGCAGCGTGAGTGAAAGCGGGGCGACGTGCCTGCATTATCTCGGCGTCATGCCGTCGATGCTGATGGGTGCGCCAGAGAGTACGGCAGATCGCAATCATTCGGTGCGGTTCGGGTTTGGCGCGGGCGTCGATCCGAAACTGCATGCAAGCTTCGAGGAACGCTTCGGTTTCCCGCTGGTCGAGGCCTGGGCGATGACGGAAACCGGTGCTGGTGCCGTGATCTGCGCCAACCAGCTGCCGCGCCGGGTGGGCGAGAGTTGCCTTGGCAAACCCGGGCCGGAGCTCGATGTGCGGATTGTCGATTCAGACGGGTCTGTCAGCCAGAGCGGTCCCGGCGAATTGCTGGTCCGGCGGCAGGGCGATGATCCCCGCCGCGGTTTCTTCGCAGGCTATTTCAAGAATGCGGAAGCTACCGATGAAGCCTGGGAGGATGGCTGGTTTCACACCGGTGACATTGTCCGGCGGGAAGCAGACGGCTCGATGTTCTTCGTCGACCGGAAAAAGAACGTGATCCGGCGGTCCGGCGAGAACATTGCTGCGGTCGAGGTGGAATCGGCACTGATGCGGCATCCCGCGGTCACGGCTGCGGCCGTCGCCGCGGTTGCCGATCCGGTGCGCGGCGACGAGGTGTTTGCCTGCCTGAAGGTCGATGGAGAGCCGGGCGAGGCATTGGCCCTGGAGATTGTCGGCTGGTGCCTGGGGCAGCTCGCCTATTACAAGGCGCCGGGTTATGTGGCCTTTGTCGACGCCTTGCCGCTGACATCGACACAGAAAATCCAGCGCCGCGAACTCAAGGACCTGGCAGAGCGGCTTGTGCAAGACCCGGCAACCGTGGACACTCGCGCAATGAAGAAGCGGACAGCAGCGTGAGGCGGCAGAATTACGACGGGGTGGTGCTGACGGCGCCTGTCTCCGTGCCCTATGTCCGTTACAGCCAGGAAACAGCTCACTGGTGGATCGCACGTGCCCTGAAGCAGACGCTCGAGGTGGCAGGTCTTGCGCCGCGCGAGCTGGACGGGTTTTCGGTTTCCAGTTTCACCCTGTTTCCGGACTCGCCTGTGGGGCTGACCCAGCATCTTGGACTGAGCCCGCGATGGCTCGACAGCATTCCGATGGGGGGCGCCAGCGGAGTGGTGGCGCTGAGGCGGGCTGCGCGGGCGGTACAGGCCGGCGACGCTGACGTGGTTGCCTGCATTGCTGGCGACGCCAACCGGATCGACAGTTTCCGCCAGCTTCTGTCGTCGTTTTCGCGCTTTGCGATGGATGCGTCCTACCCCTATGGCTCTGGTGGGCCGAATGCCAGTTTTGCGCTGATCGCCGACGCCTACATGGCTGAATATGGCGTGACGCGGGAGGATTTCGGCCGCATCGCGGTGGCCCAGCGCGCCAATGCGCTTCACTATCCGGACGCCATCATGAAAAAGCCGCTGACGCTCGAGCAGTACCTGTCAGCACGGCCGATTTCCGAGCCGTTCGGGCTGTTTGACTGCGTCATGCCGTGTGCCGGAGCGGAAGGGTTCCTGGTGATGCGCGAGGACGAGGCAGAGCGCCGCGGCCTGGCCTATGCCCGGATTGCCGGAACGATCGAACGGCACAACGCCTTTCCCGAAGACCCGGTGCAGCTGCGTGGCGGCTGGGTGATGGATATCGACGAGCTTTACGAGATGGCAGGTTGCGGACCTGAGGCCATCGATCTTTTACAGACCTATGATGATTACCCGTTGATCTCGATGATGCAGTTCGAGGACCTGGGCTTTTGCGCCAAGGGCGAGGGGGCGCAGTTTGTGCGCGAGCACGATCTGACGATTGGCGGGGATTTTCCGCACAACACCTCGGGTGGCCAGCTCTCCGTCGGGCAGGCCGGAGCCGCCGGCGGTTACCTCGGACTTGTCGAAGCGATCCGTCAGGTAACCGGAAAGGCGGGCCCCACCCAGGTCGCCAAGGCCCGGACTGCCATGGTCTCCGGCTTCGGAATGATCAATTACGACCGCGGCCTGTGCACCTCTGCGACAATCATTACGGGGGCAGGCCAGTGACCGACAAGCTTCTGCCGCCGGCAAAGAAAAACCCGCAACTGCGACAGCGTGTGCCGACCCTGCCGCCGCAAATGCGTTCGCGCGCCGCCCTTGGACTGACGGCTGCAGCAGCGCGCGGGGCGTTTTGCCTGCAGCATTGCGACGCGTGCGGGACGGTGCAGTATCCGCCACGCGATGCGTGCTGCTCCTGCCTTTCGGTTGATCTGGCCTGGCGTGATACGCCCCGGGGCGGAACTGTGATCGCCGAGACCCGGATTCATGCGTCACCCGATCCGTTTTACCGTGAACGGCTGCCGTGGCGGTCCGGCCTGGTGCGTCTTGATGCCGGGCCGACGGTGTTGTGCCATCTGCATGGCGATGTGGGCCGGGGTGACCCGGTTCGCATGGATCTCAAGCTCGACAAAGCCGGGCAGGGCGTGATGATTGCCTTGCCCAAGGAAAGGAGTCCCGACATGGAGGACGATCCGCAACTGCGCAGCCTGACGGCGCATCCGAAGCACCGGCGGGTGCTGATTACCGATATCCGCTCTCCGGCAACGCGACCGTTGATCGAGGCGCTTCTCAAGGCCGGCGTTTCGCAGATCTTTGTCGGCGAATCCGAAAGCTGGCGGCGTGGCTCCGATCATGCGGCAATTGCCGCGCTGGAAGGTGTTTCGGTGATGCCGCTCGATGTCTCCGATCCATCCTCGCTCAAGAAACTTGCAGCCGAGATCGGCGGCAAGACCGATATCCTGATCAACACAGCGCGCTACGTGCGTCCGGGCGGCGTGCTCGGTGCAGACACGGTGTTTGCGCGGGAAGAATTCGAGGTCAACGCGCTTGGGCTGATGCGGCTGGCGCAGGCTTTTGGTCCGGGGATGACGTCGCGCACGGCCGACGGGATCAATTCCGCGGTGGCTTTCGTCAATATCGTCTCCGTGCATGCCTTGTCGGCGGATCCGCAATATGGCGCGTTTTCCGCCAGCCAGGCTGCCGCGCTGTCGATCAGCCAGACACTCAGGGCCGAATTCCGGGCCTCGGGCCTGAGGATGATCAATGTCTTCACCGGTCCGACAGATGATGAATGGCATCAGCCGCTGCCACCGCCAAAGGTGCCGCCGAAAGCGCTTGCCAAATCCGTTGTCGAAGGCCTGTGCGAAGGGCTTGAGGATGTGTTCTGCGGCGATGTCGCCAAGGATCTCGAAGAGCGCTGGCGGCGCGATCCAAAAGTGCTGGAACGTGAACTCGCCGGAGGCGGCCAATGACATCTCCACTCAACACTCTCGCCGCTGCACTGGGGGACGGATCTGTCGAGGTTGTCGACCTCACCCATACGCTGGATCCGGACTTTCCGGTGATCGTGCTGCCGCCGGAATTCGGCCAGTGCGCCCGGTTCCGGATGGAAGAAGTCTCTGCCTATGATGGCCGCGGCCCGGCGTGGAAATGGCACAACATTTCGATGAATGAGCACACCGGCACACATTTCGATGCGCCGATCCATTGGGTCTCGGGTCGTGATGTCGCCAATGGCGCTGTCGACGAAATCGATCCCTCGGTCTTTGTCGGGCCTGTGGTGGTGATCGACTGTTCCAAAGGTGCTTCGGCCAATGATGATTTCGAGCTGACGCCCGAGATCATCGAGGCATGGGAGGCCGAGCATGGCACAATTCCAGCTGGTGCCTGGGTGCTGATGCGGACCGACTGGTCGAAACGGCGCGGTGCCGAATATCTCAACATGGCCGATGACGGCCCGCATTCGCCGGGACCGACGCCGGCCGCGATCGAGTTGCTGCTTGCCCGCGATATCCGCGGCTTCGGCACAGAGACAGTCGGCACCGATGCGGGGCAGGGGGCTCATTACACGCCCCCCTATCCGGCGCATTACCTTCTCCACGGCGCAGGCAAATACGGGTTGCAGTGCCTTTCCAACCTCGACCGCCTGCCGCCAACCGGTGCGATGCTGATTGCGCCGCCGCTGAAGATCAAGGGCGGGACCGGCAGCCCGCTGAGGGTGCTGGCACTCGTGCCGGGCAAGACAGGTTCGGGAGAGAAAGCATGAGCGAGTACACAGCCGTCATCACCGGCGCTTCCAAGGGGATTGGCGCGGATCTGGCAGGCAAGCTGATCGAACGCGGTTACACGGTGATCAACCTGTCGCGCAATGCGCCCGAGCAGGCGCATGAGCGGATGATCAGTGTTTCGTGCGACCTGCTTGATGCGGATGCGGTCAGCCAGGCAGCGCGGCAGATTGCGGCCGCGCACGAGGTGACGCATTTCGTCCACAATGCCGGCCTGATCTGGCCGAACCTCGTGGAAGAGGCAAAGCCCGAGGACATTACCGGGCTGGCGCAACTCCACCTGGGGTCGGCGCTGACATTGCTGCAGAGCTTCCTGCCGGCGATGAAGGCCAGGAAATTCGGCCGGGTGATGTTCAATGGCTCCCGCGCGGCACTGGGCGTGCCGACCCGGACGGCCTATTCCGCCACCAAGGCCGGCATGATCGGCATGGCGAGGACATGGGCGCTGGAACTGGCGCCGCACGGCATCACCGTCAATGTTGTTGCGCCGGGACCGGTCCAGACCGACAATTTCTGGGGCATCATCCCGAAAGGCAGCGAGCGCGAATCCGAGCTGGCCGCCAAGATCCCGGTTGGCCGGCTTGGATCCGTCGATGATGTCAGCAATGCATTTCTGTTTTTCTGCGATCCCGCCAGCAGCTTCGTGACCGGGCAGACGCTTTATGTCTGCGGCGGCACCAGCATCGGGATGATCAACCTGTAGGGTTTGCTCCTGTGGAGACCATGCGCGCAGAGATCGACCAACTCTCTGCGTCCAGACAATCCTGCTTCGTTTGATCAGTATCAATGGCTATTGCGCCCACTCATGCGCAAATGGGCCGAGATTCGTGATGCCGTGGGTTTTGCCGCGGCTTCCCGATGCGATCCTGATCAAGGAACTGACGCATGAACATCTTCGTCTGGTTGAACGACCAGCTTCTGCGCATGCAATGGCTGTCGGACCTGGTCACTGCCGGTGTGTCTGCCGTGGGGCTCGATCCTGCCTCCAGGCTTGGCGGGTCGGTGCAGTTTTTTGTCTATGACGTGATCAAGATCTTCATCCTGCTTTCGGTGCTGATCTTCGCCATTTCCTATGTCCAGAGCTTCTTTCCGCCCGAGCGCACCCGGCGCATCCTCGGCGGTCGGTCCGGAATATGGGCGAACACGCTTGCAGCGCTTCTGGGCACGATTACGCCGTTCTGTTCGTGCTCGTCGATCCCGATCTTCATTGGTTTCACCGCTGCCGGGCTGCCGCTGGCGATCACCTTCTCGTTCCTGATTTCATCGCCGCTTGTGGACCTCGCTTCGGTCATCCTGCTGGCATCCATCTTCAGCTGGCCGATCGCACTGGCTTATGTGGTCGTCGGCCTTGTGGTGGCTGTTGTCGGCGGCACGCTGATCGGCAGGGCAGGGATGGAAGATCAGGTGGCAGAGTTCGTGCACGGTGTTCCTGTCCAGGATGGAGACCAGGACATGACCCGGAGCGAGCGGCTGGGCTTTGCCCGTGAACAGGTGGCCGAGATCGTTCAGCGCGTGTGGCCCTATGTCCTGATCGGTGTCGGCATCGGTGCGGCCATCCACAACTGGGTGCCGGGCGAGATCATCACCATGCTTCTGGGGCAGGACAACTGGTGGTCTGTGCCGGTGGCGACGCTGGTCGGGATACCGATGTATGCGGATATCTTCGGTACGCTGCCGATCGCCGAGGCGCTCGTCGGCAAGGGCGTCGGGCTCGGCACGGTCCTGGCCTTCATGATGGCCGTCACGGCGCTGTCGCTGCCTTCCATCATCATGCTCAAGCGCGTGGTCAAGATGCCGCTCCTGGTGCTTTTCCTAACCGTGGTGACCGTCGGAATCCTCGGTATCGGACTGACCTTCAACACCATCTCCGACTGGTTCGTATGAAAGGAATGCTTCCATGATCATCAAGATCCTCGGTTCGGGCTGCAAGAAATGTGTGGCACTGGGCGAAAATGCCAAGGCAGCGGCGAAAGCCGCTGGCAAGCAGGCAGAAATTGTCAAGGTCACGGATTTCGCCGAGATTGCCGGATACGGCGTGATGTCCACCCCGGGCCTCGTCATCGACGAAAAGCTGGTCTCTGTCGGCAAGGTTCTGACGGCTGAGGAAATCGGCAAGCTGCTTTGAAAAGCATAAGACTTTCCGGCAGGCGCAAACCCTGCCGGAAAGTTGGTAGTCAAACCTGATCGCGTGTGTGCCTAGATGGCCAGGTAATCATGGCGCAGTTGCTCATTTTCGAGCACTTCCTTGGCTGTTCCATCGAAAACGACTTCTCCGGATTCAAGTATGACTGCGCGATCGGCGAGCTTGAGCGCGCGGACGGCATTCTGTTCGACGAGGATCGTGGTGATGCCCTGCTGCTTGATGATGTTGAGCGTCTTTTCGATCTCGTCGACGATGACAGGTGCGAGGCCTTCGTAAGGCTCATCAAGAAGCAGTACCTTGATGTCGCGGGCGAGAGCCCGGCCAATTGCCAGCATCTGCTGTTCGCCACCGGAAAGGGTTATGCCCTCCTGTTTGCGGCGTTCGCCCAGACGCGGGAACAGCTCATAGATCCGCTCAATCGACCAGCCGATGGGCGGTGCGATCTGGGCCAGTTCGATGTTTTCCTCGACCGTCAGGCCGGCGATGATGCGGCGGTCTTCGGGGACCAGCGACAGCCCGGCGCGGGATGCTTCGTGCGATGCCATCAGGTGCAGCGGCTGGTGATCGAGCCAGACTTCGCCATGGGTCATGGCAGGCGAGCCGATCTGCGCGATGGCACGCAGCGTCGAGGTCTTGCCCGCGCCGTTGCGGCCGAGCAACGCCAGGATCTCGCCCTCATGGACGTTGAAGCTGACGCCCTGAACGATGTAGCTCTCTCCGTAATAGGCGTGGATGTCGTGGACGGAGAGAAAGGCCGGCGCGGTTGCCGCCTGGTTGGCGTTCTTCGAAAAATCCGGTTGATCTGTCGGCTGAGCGCCGGTTTCGGGTTGGATCTGGCTCATGCTGCGGCCTCTCCCAGGTAGGCTTCTTTGACTTTCGGATGGCCCTTGATGTTCTCAGGCGTATCCTCGACCAGCGGTGTGCCCTGTGCCAGCACGGTGATGCGCTTGGCCAGCGAAAAGACCACATGCATGTCGTGCTCGATGATCACCATGGTGATGTCGCGCTTCTCATGGATCTCGTTGAGCAGGTCGATGGTGTTGTTGGTGTCGGCACGCGCCATGCCGGCTGTCGGTTCGTCGAGCAGCAGCAGCTTGGGCTCCTGGACAAGGCACATCGCCATTTCCAGACGCCGCTTGTCGCCGCGTGACAGCGAGCTTGCAATCATGTGCCGCTTGTCGGCCATGTTGACCTCGCTCAGCATATGCTCGGCCTTCTCGATCAACTGCTTTTCCGCAGCGATCGATTCAAGTGCGTGCAGCCGGAAAGCGCCATCCCGCTTGGCAAAGCAGGGGATCAGCATGTTTTCGAACACCGTGAGATCGCTGAAGATTTCCGGCGTCTGGAAGACCCGGGAAATGCCCAGCTGGTTGATCTCGTAGGGTTTGCGGCCAAGCACCGAGGTGCCGTTGAACATCACTGTCCCGGTGTCGGGGATCAGCTTGCCGACCAGAACGTTGAGCAAGGTCGACTTGCCAGCCCCGTTCGGTCCGATGATGGCATGGACCGTGCCAGCGGCAATGTCGAGATTGACATCGCCGAGTGCCTGCAGGCCGCCGAACCGCTTGTTGACGTTAGAGACTTCAAGAATTCCCATATCCGATATCTCCGCAGATCAGTTTACGTGGGCCGATGGCTTCGGGTGGTGGTCGGCATGGTCCTGCTTCTTTTTCCGGTTCTTGCCGCTGGCGGCATTCCAGATCCGGGTTCCGCCTTCAATCAGGCCTCCGGGCAGGAATATGACGACCAGCATGAACAGCAGGCCCAGGGTCAGGTGCCAGCCCTTGCCGATGAAGGGATGCAGAAGGAAGACGATTGCATCTTCCAACCCGTCGGGAAGGGCCGAGAACCAGGCATGCAGGATGTTGTCGTTGATCTTCGAGAAGATGTTCTCGAAATACTTGATGAAGCCTGCACCCAGGACCGGTCCCATCAGGGTGCCTGCGCCACCGAGAATGGTCATCAGCACCACTTCACCCGATGCCGTCCACTGCATGCGCTCGGCGCCTGCAAGCGGATCCATCGCGGCAAGCAATCCACCGGCGAGACCGGCATACATGCCTGAAATGACGAAGGCTGCGAGCGTGTAGGGCCGCGGGTTGAGGCCGGTGTAGTTCATGCGGGTCTGGTTGGTCTTGATCGCACGCAGCATGATGCCGAAGGGCGAGCGGAAGATCCGCATGGACAGGTAGAACACCACGATGGCGATGATGGCGCAGAAATAGTAGCCGTTGGAGAAGGTGAACTGCCAGCCGCCGACTTCGAGTTTCGACACGTCGTTCATGACAATGCCGAAGAAATGCGGGGAGGTAGGGCTTGCTGCGTCCATCAGCACCTGCGGGTCATCGGTGTAGACCTGCAGGCCGGTCTCGCCATTGGTCAGCGGAGTAAGCACCGAATAGGCCAGGTTGAACGACATCTGTGCAAAGGCCAGCGTCAGAATCGAGAAGTAGATGCCCGACCGGCGAAGAGAGATGTAGCCGATCAGCAGCGCGAACAGTCCCGACACGATCACCGCCAGAATGAGACCCGGCAGGACGTTGTAGCTCAGAAGCTTGTACATCCAGACGACAGAGTAGGAGCCGACGCCGAGGAAGGCTGCGTGACCAAAGGAAAGGTAGCCGGTCAGGCCGAAGAGGATGTTGAAGCCAATCGCGAAGATGCCGAAGATGGCAAACCGCTGCATCAGGTCCGGATATCCGGCATTGAACTGCGCCAGTGCCGAGGCCTCGGGAAAGGGCTGCAGCAGAATCGGCGTCGCCAATGTCAGGAACATGACGATTAGGAGAAAGGTAGTGTCTTTCTTACTCAGACCCAGCATGGATTATTCCTCCATCACGCCTTTGCGACCCATAAGACCGCGTGGGCGGGTCAAAAGGATGATGATTGCAACAAGATAGATGATGATTTGGTCGATCCCGGGGATCAGCGACTTGACTTCATTCATCGAGGCAAAGCTCTCGAGAATGCCGAGCAGGAAGCCGGCCAGGACAGCGCCGGGCAGGGAGCCCATGCCGCCGACAACAACCACGACGAAGGACAGCACGAGGAAGTCCATGCCCATGTGGTAGTTGGGCGAATTGATCGGCGCGTACATGACCCCGGCGAGGCCTGCCACAGCGGCGGCGATGCCGAACATGATGGTGAAGCGCTTGTCGATGTTGATGCCGAGCAGACCGACGGTCTCGCGGTCGGCCATACCGGCCCGGACCACCATGCCGAAGGTTGTGAAGCGGAGGAAGGCGAAGACCGCGCTGATGATGAGTGCCGAGAACAGGAAGTACACCAGCCGCCAGTAGGGATAGATAATCTCGTTCTGGGCGAAGCCGATGAGCACGCCGAAATCGACCGACCCGCGGAAGGCGTCCGGTGCGGGTGTCGGGATGGGGTTGGCGCCGTAGAAATACTTGACGATTTCCTGGATGACGATGGCCAGGCCGAAAGTGACGAGGATCTGATCAGCATGTGGGCGTTTGTAGAAATGCTTGATCAGGCCACGTTCCATCACATAGCCGACCAGAAGCATGACGGGTATGGCAAACAGGATGGCCAGCGGGACGGACCAGTTGAGAATGGCATTGCCGGTCGCATCGCCAAACCAGCTGACGATGTAGGGCGTGTCGACCTTCAGGGGATTGCCCAGAAAGTCCTTCTGGCTCGGATCTTCAACCGTGAAGGAAAGCGACAGGATTTTCTGAAGCGTGACGGCACAGAAGGAGCCGAGCATGAACAAGGCGCCGTGGGCGAAGTTGACCACGCCCAGTGTGCCGAAAATGAGTGTCAGTCCGAGCGCGATCAGGGCATAGGCGCTGCCTTTGTCGAGACCGTTCAGAACCTGGAGAATGATTGCGTCCATAGTGAAGCCCGCATCGATAAAACCGCGTGCAGGGCGCACGCCGGCTCTAGTCCCAATTCAAGTAGAAAGCCGCGCCACCGGAAGGCGGCGCGGCAGACTTGTGGTGTGGCTTAGGCGCCCGAATTGCACTTGCCGAGCTCGCCACCGGCAAACATCGGATGATCCGGAGCGTATTCGACCTGTGCACGCGGGGTCACTTCGACGATTTCCAGCGTGTCGTACTCGTTGGTCGGATTGTCGGCGCCCTTCATGACCAGCACATCCTTGAAGCACTGGTGGTCATCGGCACGGTACAGTGTCGGACCATTGCCCATGCCGTCGAATTCAAAGCCTTCAAGGGCTTCGACAACACCGCAAGGATCGAAAGTGCCGGCCCGTTCACAGGCGTCTGCATAAAGCAGGGTCTGGACGTAGCAGGTGTGGGCCGAGTTTGAAGGCGGACGGCCGTACTTTTCGCCGAAGGACTTCACGAAGGCCTTGGAGCCTTCGTCCTGCAGCTGCCAGTTCCAGTTCATCGAGCCATACACGCCGCGCACGTTTGCACCGGCACCAGCCGCCATCAGTTCGGAATAGAGCGGAACGATGATTTCGAACTGTTTGCCGTTGACCATCTTGTCGCGCAGGCCGAACTGCACAGCGTTGGTCAGCGAGTTGACCATGTTGCCGCCGTAGTGGTTCAGGATCAGCACATCGGCGCCGGAGTTGAGAACCGGGGCGATGTAGGACGAGAAGTCGGTCGAAGCCAGCGGCGTGAGCACGTTGTTGACGGTTTCCCAGCCCATGGCTTCGGTCGCGGTCGCAATCGATTCCTGCTGTGTCCAGCCCCAGGTGTAGTCGGCGGTCAGGTGATAGGCACGGCGATCGGTGCCGTAGGCCTTCGCCAGCACCGGTGCGAGTGCAGCACCCGACATGTAGGCGTTGAAGAAGTGCCGGAAACCGTTCGCCTTGCGGTCCTTGCCGGTGGTGTCGTTGGAGTGTGTCAGACCGGCCATGAAGATGACGCCGGCTTCCTGGCAGAGACCCTGAACAGCCACGGCCACGCCCGAGGACGAGCCACCGTTGATCATGATGGCGCCGTCTTTTTCGATCATCGACTTGGCCGATGCGCGAGCTGCGTCAGACTTGGTCTGGGTGTCGCCGGAAACGAACTGGACCTTCTTGCCCAGAATGCCGTTGCCCTTCAGAGCCTTCGACGAGAAGGTGTTGAGCATGCCGCCGTCGCCTTCACCGTTGAGGTGCTGGACAGCCAGTTCCTGGGCGCGAAGCTCGTCAAGACCTTCGTCCGCATAAGGACCGGTCTGAGGAACGTTGAAGCCGAGTGTGACAGTGCCGCCCTTGGGCTCGTTCAAATACGCACGAGCGGAACTGGTAAAGATCGTCGGCAGCGCAAGGCCGGCACCGACTGCGGCACCAGACTTGATCAGCGTACGACGATTCAATTGGAATTTTGACATAAAATCCTCCCTGGAGTGGAATGCGCAAGGCCTCCCAGCCTTGCCACCATAGCTACGCGAATAGCAGTCTCCAAAGAAACATGACCGGCGGGTCGATGCCATTAGACTATTGTATATTCATGCAATATTTTGGATGTGCTTACGGGTTGGCAGCCAAAACGGACGCCTGGTTTTCGCCCCTGTCGAGGGTGTAAACGCCCTGAATGGCCCCATTATATGGCCTTGTGGCCTGCAATCGGGTGGCCGGGGGTGAGGCCGCCGCAGGTTCTCCGGGCGAGGTTTCAATCCCGTCTGCGCGGTTAATACCAGTGTCCATGGCTATTGATTTGCCTGCTTTTGCCTTGTCGTGAAGGTGGCCGAGTCAAAACCGGGGTTTTTACCTGCCTGTAGAGGAGAATCACTTCGGTCTTCAGGCCATGCGCCAACAAGGGAATCGGCCCGGCGTTCATGCGCTTCGCACGCGTTGGAGATCGATGGTCCGGAGGCTTGGCGCGGGCAACCGCCGGGTCAGTAGCGGCGGGGCACCAGTCCTGCCTGGAACCAGCTGATGAAGCTCTCGATGGTAAACACCGGCACGCCGGTGGCAGCCCTTATGTCGGCAGCATAGGGCACCATGTTGGTGCATTCGAGAACAATGGCGCCGATGTCAGGATGCCGGGCACACAATTCCAGCGCTGCTTCGATGTTGTCCTGCCGGGCCAGGTCGACATCGAGTTCAAGCTCGTTACCGAGGATTGCCCGGGTGAACTCGCGCCCGCCCTCGGTGGAGCCGACCGGGGTGTTGGCCGGCACACCTGCGGCTTCAAGATGGCGCGGTGTCAGGGTCGAGGCGGAAATGGTCAGAATGCCGGCTCTCTTGCCGGGCGGGAGCAGGCGATTGACCAGTTCGACCTGCATCAGCGACGACGTTGCCACAGGAACCTGCAATGCTTCGGAGAGTTGCTGCTGGAACAGGGACAGGAAGCCGCAATTGGTGGTGATGCCGTCGGCTCCGTCGCGGACCAGATCGCGGCCTGCCTCTATGAATGCGTCGAGGGTTCCTGCCGCACCCTGCCGGACGACAAGGTCAGGGGTGGCTTTCCGGACCACGCGGTAAAGCACCGGGAACGGCCAGGTGGTGGCATTGCCGACATCGCCGGGGATGCGCGGGAACCGGGCGTCCAGCATCAGGATGCCGACCGATGCGCCGTACACTGCCTTTCCTCCGATGGCCTTCGCGTTCAAGCTGCATTCCTTTTGCTAAATCAAGCCGCTAGATTGGGACGGCTGATTGGAATGTGTTGACACAGCTTCGCCGGCTTCACAAGATGCGCGCTTCGGGGCGGTCAAGAGCAGGGCAGGCGTTGGAGCAGCAGTCAACAAACCAGATGGTTGGGGCCGAAGCCTTGGTGCGAATGCTGCAAGCCTACAAGGTAACCCACATGTTCGGTCTGTGTGGCGATACCAGCCTGCCACTTTATGATGTGCTTGCGCGCCAGGACCACGGGATCACGCATTTTCTGACACGCGATGAACGTCACGCCGCCTACATGGCGGACGGCTATGCGCGGGTTTCAGGCAAGCCCGGCGTCTGCGAGGGGCCTTCGGGCGGCGGGGCGACCTACATGCTGCCCGGCGTTGTCGAGGCGAACGAGAGTTCGATACCGGTGCTGGCGATCACCAGCGATGTCGCAACCACCTCGCGCGGCCGCTATCCGCTAACCGAGCTTGACCAGATCGCGGTGTTCCGTCCGGTCACCAAGTGGAACGCATCGCTGGATGATGCAGCGCGTTTGCCGGCGATGATCAGGCAGGCATTTCGCGCCATGACAACCGGCCGGCCCGGGGCCGTGCATCTGGCGCTGCCATTCAATACACAGAAATCCGGCACCGATCTGGCAGAGGTCTGGGCGGAAGAACGGCATTGCACTTTCCCGTCGGAAAGAGCCGGGCCGGACCCGGATGCCATCGCTGAAGCTGCTGCAGTCCTCAAAAACGCCAGGTCTGCCGTGGCGATCTGCGGTGGCGGGCCGGTGATCGCGGGTGCTTTTGATGAGTTGAAGCGGCTCGCGGATCTTATTGAACTGCCGATTGCGACCACGGTCTCGGGGCAGGGCGCTCTGGCCGAGACCGATTCGCTTGCGGTTGGTGTTGTCGGCTCCAACGGTGGCAATCCGGCCACGCGCGCCGTCATCGATGGGGCCGATGTGGTGCTGTTCATCGGCTGCCGCGCGGGATCCGTTACCACGGAGCGCTGGCGGTCACCGGGCAAGGACAAGACCATCCTCCACATCGACAGCGATGCCATGGTGATCGGCGCCAATTATCCCACGGCGGTGGCAATCTGCGCTGATGCGAAACTGGCGCTTTCGGCGCTGGCCGATGCGCTTGAAGCCGGGGCAGGCGTGACCGCGCAGGATGGCATTCGCCGGGCGCAAGCTGCATGGGACGCCAAGCTGGCGGATTTCGCGCCGCTGGCCGCGAGCACCGAGACCCCGATCCGGCCAGAACGGGTGGTGGCCACGCTGGCCAGGTTGCTGGATGATGACGCTGTCATCGTGGCCGACCCCGGAACGCCGTGCCCGTATTTTTCTGCGCATTACCGCTGGCCCCGTGCCGGACGCAACTTCATCACCAACCGCGCCCATGGTGCGCTCGGTTATGCGCTGGCGGCCTCCATGGGCGCGCATGCGGGGCGGCCGGGCGTCAAGACGGTGGCCGTGATGGGCGACGGCTCGTTCGGGTTTTGCTGTGGTGAGCTGGAAACGCTGGTGCGCTACCGGATGCCGATCACCTGCATAGTGTTTTCCAATGCCACGTATGGCTGGATCAAGGCGGGACAGAATGCCGGCTTCGGCGGGCGGTTCTACAATGTCGATTTCAACCGTACCGACCATGCCGCGGTCGCAAGCGCCTTTGGTGTCAAATCCTGGCGGGTGGAAGATCCCGACGATCTCGAAACGGTCCTGCGTCAGGCGCTGGCTCATGACGGCCCGACGCTGGTCGATGTCATTTCCCAGCCATTGCATGAAGCGGCGGCCCCGGTTTCGGAGTGGGTGGCGTGAGTGCAGCAGGCAAGACAGTTGCCATCATCGGCGCCGGGATCGTTGGTGTCTCAACGGCGATCTGGCTGCAGCGCGACGGACACAAGGTCGTGCTCATCGACGGCAAGGGAATTGGCGAAGGCGCAAGCTATGGCAATGGCGGCGTGCTGGCCTCGTGTTCGATTGTCCCGGTGACCGCGCCGGGCTTGCTGCGCAAAGCTCCGGGGATGCTGTTTGATCCCGACCAACCATTGTTTCTCAAATGGCCCTACCTGCCCAAACTGGCGCCTTGGCTGATCAAGTATCTCAGCCACGCCAATGCTGCCGACACAAAGCGCATTGCCGCCGCGATGGCGCCGCTGGTGGGAGACAGCCTTGGCGAGCACCAGGCGCTTTCGGCCGGCACCGGCGCTGAACACTGGGTGAAGCCGGACAATTACCTGTTCCTCTACCGTGACCGCGCCCATTACGAGGCCGACGCCTTCGGCTGGTCGATCCGCAAGGCTCATGGTTTCAAGTGGGAAGAACTCGAAGGGGCTGCCTTCAAGAGCTTTGATCCGGCATTCGGACTGGAGCAGGGCTTTGCCGTCAGGCTTGGCGATCATGGCCGGATTTCGGATCCGGGCGCCTATGTCAAGGCGCTGGCCGCTCACGTGATGGCCTCGGGTGGCCGTTTTGTCAAAGCCAATGCCGAGGCGGTTGTTGAAGAGAACGGCAAGGTGAGCGGCGTGCGGACCGGCGGCGAAACCGTAGCCTGCGACGCGGTGGTGCTTGCAGCCGGTGCATGGTCGGGACCGCTGGCCGGACAGCTTGGTCTCAAGGTGCCGCTCGAAAGCGAACGCGGATATCATCTGGAACTATGGGAACCCAGCATCATGCCGCGGTCGCCGGTGATGATCGCTTCGGGCAAATTCGTCGCCACGCCGATGGAGGGCCGTCTGCGGCTTGCCGGCATTGTCGAATTCGGCGGGTTGAATGCGCCGCCATCCAGGGCGCCACTGGCGCTTCTGGAGAAAAACATCAAGGCCGCCATTCCGGGCATCAGCTGGAAACACAAGACCGAATGGATGGGCCATCGGCCGGCGCCGGCGGATTCAATCCCGGTCATCGGGGAATTGCCCACCATCCGCGGTGCCTTCCTCGGATTCGGCCACCATCATGTCGGCTTGACGAGCGGGCCGAAAACGGGCCGGATGATTGCCCAGATGATCTCCGGGCGACTACCAAATTTCGATACTTCGCCTTACGCTCCGTCGCGTTTTCGATCAGGTTAGACGGAGCATCGGACCAACGAGCTTTTCAACAGGGAGAATGCCATGAAAATGATAGTGAAATTCCTTGGCGCAGTTGCCGTACTGGCCACCGGCGCAACTGCCGCGCATGCGGACAAGTGGGACATGCCGATGGCCTATCCGGCCGGCAATTTCCATTCCGAGAATGGTGCGGTCTTCGCCAAATGCGTGACAGAGGCAACCGGCGGTGCAATCGAGATCGTTACCCACCCGGGCGGATCTCTGTTCAGCGGCAACGACATCAAGCGCGCGGTGCAGACCGGGCAGGCGCCGATCGGTGAGCGGTTGCTGTCGGCCCATGCCAACGAGAACGTGCTGTTCGGTTATGATTCAGTGCCGTTCCTGGCCACCTCGTTCGACGATTCGGCAAAATTGCTGAAGGCTGCGAAAGAGACGGTCGCCGAGGCGCTGGACGAACAGAACCTGGTCTATGTCTATTCGGTGCCGTGGCCGCCACAGGGCTTCTACGCCAAGAAGGAAATCAATTCCGTGGCCGACATGAAGGGCATCAAGTTCCGTGCCTACAATGCCGCGACCGCTCGGATTGCCGATCTTGCCGGCATGGTTCCGGTGCAAATTGAGGCAGCCGAACTCAGCCAGGCGTTGGCAACAGGGGTGGCGGAAGCCTTCATTTCCTCAGGCTCGACCGGGGTGGATTCCAAGGTATGGGAAAGCCTGACGCATTTCTACAACGTCCAGGCATGGCTTCCGCGCAACACCGTGTTCGTCAACAAGGACGCCTATAATGGCCTGGATGATGCCGGCAAGAAGGCACTCATGGAATGCGGCGCAACCGCGGAAGCGGCGGGCGAAGCCAAGTCGCGCGAACTGACCAGCGGCTATCTCAAGACCCTGGCTGAGAACGGCATGACAGTCAGCGGCCCGAGCGATCAGCTCAAATCCGAGCTGCAGGGATTTGGCGACACCATGACCGAGGAATGGATCAAGGCTGCCGGCGACAAGGGCAAGGCCATCGTCGACGCTTACAAGTCCATGTAAGCCCAACCAGATGACAACGCGGGCGCCCGTACTCCCGGGCGCCCGAATTCGGAGGCACGGCATGACGTCCGCAGTCGACAAACATCCCGTCAGGCGTGCACTTGATGCCGTCTATGATTTTGCCGGCTATGTGGCGGCGTTCTGCCTGCTGGCTATCCTGCTGGTGATCGTGGCGCAGATGGCGACACGCTGGTTGGGAATATCGGTTCCGGGCCTGTCGGAATATGCCGGTTACCTGATGGCAGCAGCCTCGTTTCTGGCCTTTGCCCATGGGCTCAACCGGGGTGTCCATATTCGGGTCAATCTGTTTCTGACCGCACTGGGCGAGCGAAGGTTCTGGGGCGAACTCTGGTGCATGGTCATTGGCACGGCGGCGTCGGGCTATCTCGCCTGGTACGCGGTCAAGCTGGTCTACTGGTCGCGCAAGCTCAATGATGTCAGCCAGGGGCAGGATGCCACGCCGCTTTGGATCGTGCAGACGCCGGTGGCGATTGGTGCGGTGTTGCTGGCGGTGTGTTTTGCCGACAACCTGATCACGCTGCTTGTCACCAGAGGCGACAATATCGGTTCGGATCTCGTTGACCAAAGCCATGGGGAGTAGAGCCGCACATGGCTGAGATTGCACCGATCATCGTCTTTCTGTTTGTTCTGTTCCTGCTCCTCGGTACCGGCGTCTGGGTCGGACTGGCCCTGTTGGGGGTGGCCTGGCTGGGGATGGAGCTGTTTACGCTGCGCCCGGCGGGAGACGCGATGATGACCATCATTTGGCGTTCGGCCTCGTCCTGGTCGTTGACGGCGTTGCCGCTGTTCATCTGGATGGGGGAAATCCTGTTCAGGACACGGCTTTCGGAGGACATGTTCCGTGGCCTGTCGCCCTGGATGGCGCGGCTGCCGGGCGGGCTCCTGCATACCAATGTGGTTGGCTGCACCGTGTTTGCGGCTGTTTCCGGTTCGTCTGCGGCGACGCTGACCACGGTCGGCAAGATGTCGATCCCGGAGCTGCGCAAGCGGGGCTATCCCGAGCACATGGTGATCGGAACGCTGGCGGGGGCGGCAACGCTCGGCCTGATGATCCCGCCATCGCTGACGCTGATCGTCTACGGGGTGACGATCAATGAATCGATCACCAAGCTGTTCATGGCCGGCATCGTGCCAGGCCTGGTGCTGGCGTTGATGTTCATGGCCTATGTCGGGCTCTATTCGAAATTCTCGAGCCGTTACGCGCCGATGAATGAGCCCGAGATGTCATTTGGCGAGAAACTGGCCAATTCGCGGTTTCTGATCCCTGTGCTGCTGCTGATCGCCGCCGTGATCGGCTCGATGTATTTGGGATATGCAACGGCGACGGAGGCCGCGGCCATCGGTGTGATCGGCGCATTGCTGCTCGCCATCGCGCAAGGGTCGCTCAACCGGTCGACATTCGTCGAGAGCCTGATGGGCGCCATGCGCACGTCGGCGATGATCGCGCTGATCCTGTCCGGCGCCGCGTTCCTGTCGCTGTCGATGGGCTTTACCGGCCTGCCGCGGGCACTGGCGGAATGGATCGGGTCGCTGGCGCTGACCCGGTTCGAGCTGCTGATGGCGCTGCTGGTGTTCTATATTGTCATCGGCTGCTTTCTGGACGGCATCTCGTCGGTCGTGCTGACCATCGCCGTCGTCGAGCCGATGATCCGCCAGGCCGGCATCGACATCATCTGGTTCGGCATCTTCATCGTCGTGGTTGTGGAAATGGCGCAGATTACGCCGCCGATCGGGTTCAACCTGTTCGTGCTTCAGGGCATGACAGGCCACGAGATGAGTTTCATCTCGCGTGCGGCCTTTCCGATGTTTCTGATCATGGTCGTGATGGTGTTCGTGCTGATCGCCTTTCCCGATCTGGCAACATGGCTGCCGGACAACATCCGTCAGAGTCCGGGGGGCTAAAGCGCTCCATGACGCCAACCAGAAATGAAGTGTTGTAAGTGTTTCTCGGCGGCTTCCCACTTGCCGATCAGCCGTGGCTGATCCTGGCTGTTTTTCTCATCGTCATGGCCGCGAGCGTCGTCCAGGCCGGGCTTGGTATGGGGTTTGGGCTGACCGCCGCGCCGCTCCTGGCCCTGATCGACCCGCACCTGGTGCCGGTGCCGACGCTGATCATCGGCATGGTGACAGCAAGCATGGGCGGGTGGCGCGAGCGTGGTTCCATCATCTGGCCGGAAGTCGGCATTGGCATCGCCGGGCGGCTGGCCGGTGTGGCTTGCGGCGCGCTTGTGCTGTCCCAACTGGAAGACCGCAAGGCTTTCATGCTGGTGTTCGGTATCATGGTGGCCATTGCCGTCATCCTGTCGCTGAGCGGCTGGCGGTGGGCCTTCTCGCGCTTCAGTCTTGTCTCCATGGGGTGGCTTTCGGGATTGATGGGCACCATCACTTCGGTCGGCGCGCCGCCGCTGGCCCTGATCTACCAGGACCGGAAACCGGGCGAGGCGCGGCCGACGCTTTCGGCCTTCTTTGCGTTGGGTTGCGCGGCATCGCTGGCCGGCCTTGCGTTGAGCGGCTGGGCGCATGCCGGTGATATCTATCTTGCCCTGGCGATGGTGCCGCCGATGCTGGTGGGGATCTGGGTGGCGCGACGTATCGGCGGACGCCTCGACAGCCGGTTCCGCCCGGCGCTGATGGCGATTTCGGGTGCTGCGGCTGTCATGCTGATCGTACGGGGAGTGATGTGATGGGTGCGCTACGGAAGCTGTTTCTCACGCTTGCCCATCATGGCCGGCTGGTTCTCATTGCCGGTCTTCTCGGCGGGATCCTGTTTCCGGGCCTGGCAGGCGCGGTGAGGGACGTGCTGCCGGAACTGGTTGCCTGCATGCTGGGGGTGGCGGCGCTTCGCATCGGACCGTCGGCGGCGCGGGGCAGCCTGGCTGACATCCACATTTCCCTGCGGCTGGTTGCGGTCTACCAGTTGTTGCTGCCCGCTGTTTTGGCCGGTCTTTTTCTGGCTCTTGGCTGGGACGGAACGCTGGCGACTGCGATGGTGCTGATGGCGGCAGCGCCGTCGATCTCCGGCAGCCCCAACCTGACCATCATGACCGGCCATGATCCGGCACCGGCGCTCCGGCTGATGATTGCCGGTGTGGCCCTGCTGCCGCTGACCGTCGCGCCGGTGTTCGTGCTGTGGCCGATATTCGGATCACTCGGCGCCATCGCGCTTGCCTCGGGCAAGCTGTTGCTTCTGATCGGTTGCTCTTCAGCGGTGGCCTTCGTGATCCGCAAACGGTTTTTCCCGCAGCCCTCGGTCGAAACGCTGGGCGTCATCGATGGTGTGTCGGCGCTGTTGATGGCGGTGCTGGTGATCGGCCTGATGTCTGCGCTGGGGCCGGCGATCACCAGGACACCGGGGCTGGTTGTGCTCACGCTGGCTGCAGCCTTTGCGATCAATTTCTCGCTGCAGATCGCAGCCTACATGTTGACCGGCGGGCGCGGTCATGAGCGCTCGCGGGTTGCCTGGTCGATCATTGCGGGCAATCGCAACATCGCGCTTTTCCTGGTGGCGCTTCCCGCGGCGATCACCGATCCGCTGCTGCTGTTCATCGGCTGCTACCAGATCCCGATGTACCTGACGCCGATCCTGATGAAACCCCTGTACGCCAGCCACGCGGAAACCCGCTGACCTGCCGTTCAACTTGTCTATTTCCGCCGCTTGGGGGAGCGTGAGCCGGGCTCTCCATGTTAGCTGCCAGTGCGGCAATCGATGCCATGGCCGCTTTTGCCTGGACCATGATTATTCCTCTGGTGCCAATAAAGTTTCGAATGATCTGTCCTGAAACGACAATATCGACAAAGCATCATTCTGAGTAAAAATATACATCTATGTTTAGCGGCGCCGGCAGACATGGCGGTTTGAACTGTGTGATGCGGATTACATCGATCAGCGGTTTTGCAGGTATGCCTGCCATTTTTGCTCAAGCCGCGGCCAGTGCGCCGATCCTTGCGTGCGCATTTTCGCGGTCACGTCTGCGGGCGAGAACGCCTCGATCGCGTCCAGGTAGCTCTGACGTTGCCGGTACGCCTCCAGCCAAGGGCTGATTTCCGGAAAGCGGCCGGACCATAGGGCGTCAAACCCCAAGCGATCCAGCCGGTCGATATAGGCAATGAGTGCGATGTCGGCCATCGAATGCCGTTCGCCTGCCAGCCATTTGCCGCGACCGAGGGCAGCGCTCATTTCGGTGAATGTATTGAACAGGGCATGGAGGTCGCCGTCGACATGCGCCGACTCCAGTCCGTTGTCGATAATGTCCCGCCGTTTTGCCGCCGCCTTCGGGTTGGGGATCCGCGCAATCATTGCCGCGATCTGATCGGGTTTCTTGGTTGCGAGAATGCTGGAACGCTGGATTGTTGCGTAGGTCAGCGTGTTGATTGCGGCATGAATGTCGAGGCATTTGAGCAGCCAGTGCCGGGTTGCCACGATCGCCTTCGGATCCGTCGGCATCAACGGATTCCGATCCGAAAGGCTGTCGATGTATTCGAGGATCAGGCTCGATTCGAGAACGACCAGATCTCCGTCCACAAGGGTCGGAACAACGCCGTTTGGATTAAGCGCGAGATAGGCCGGGTCGAACTGCTCACCGGCCTTGAGGTCGAGCAGTTGGCTATTCCATTCCAGACCTTTTTCGACCAATCCGACACGGACCTTTGCCGAGCAGACGCTGGTTCTGCCGTGATAGAGAGTAATCGGGTCGTGCTTGTTCACCGGATGAAGCCTCAGTCAAAACCGCCGCGTTGTTCCGAAAGCCGGAGCTGAATATTCAGGGAGCCCTCATTGACCAGCCAGGCGCGGACGGTGAAGCTGCGGCCGCCTTGTTTGTGCATGGGATCCTTGGCGGCGATTGCGCGCGCCTCCTCGATGTCTTCGGCCCGGTAGATGATAAGGCCGCCGCCGCTCATCGCCGTCCCGGTTTCATCGGAAACCGGTCCGGCAAGAAACAGTTTTCCGGCTGCTTCCATTTCCTTTTGATAGGCGAGGTGGAAGGGCAGGATTTGTTGTATCTTTTCAGGTGGAGCCTTTGCCACCGATTCCACGATGAACAGTTGATAGGCAAGGGCGCCGCGTCCGCGGGCGATATCCCGGTATTGAGCCCAAGTTGGCATCTTCATTCCTCCTCTGCCGTTGGCCTGAATTCAGTTTTACACAAAAAAGTGTTTTGGAAAATAAAATATCGATATTTATTGACCGACTGAGGCAAATATGTGTAATTTTGGAAGTGAAAGATATGCCGCTATCCTGCGCAGGAAGCGCGACTTTTACGTAAAGGCGCGATCCGTGGAGAGCGAGCCGGCGAAAGCTGGTGAAGCGGCCTGGAAAATGGAGACTTGAATGAACCTGCACAAACCCGATGGAACCACACCCGAAGATCTTCGGGCCGCCGCGCAAGCGGATGCAATAGCATTGCGCGAGCGCATCGGGATGCTGGACCAGGACTCGCTTGATCTCATCCTGACCGGTGCCCGTTCCCATTATGCCTGGACAGACAAGCCGGTGACCGAGGAGCAGCTCCGCCGCATTCATGACATCGTGAAGATGGGGTCGACCAGCATGAATTCATGCCCGGCACGGTTCGTTTACGTGCGTTCCAGGGAAGGCAAGGACCGGCTGGCGAAATCCCTCAAACCGGCCAATGTCGCCAAAATGGCCAACGCGCCGGTTACGGCAATCATTGCCTACGATACCGAATTCTGGCGTGAACTGCCGAGACTGTTTCCCCACGACGACCGGCGGCCGCTGTTTGAGGGCAAGCCGGAGTATTGCGAGGAAACCGCCTTCCGCAATTCGACGCTGCAGGGCGCCTATTTCATGATTGCCGCCCGGGCGATCGGGCTGGATATCGGCGCCATGTCCGGCTTTTCCAATGCCGTGGTCGATGAAGAGTTCTTCAAGGGCACGACATTGAAATCGAACTTTCTCTGCAATCTCGGATATGCGGACGAGACGGCTCTTTTCCAGCGTCTGCCGCGCTTCGATTTTGAAGACGTTTCCACATTTGCGTAACCTGAAGGGAGCGTGCCAAGCATGGAAATCAGGCCTAAAACGACAGTGAAGCTCAGGATGGCGGCAAAATGCCGGTCGCATTCGCTTTCGGAACTGAGCACGCGTGATGTGTCGTTTGTCATCGATGAGCCGCTGGAGCGTGGCGGCACGAACCTGGGGCCGACGCCCACGGATACCGCGATTGCGGCGCTTGTCGGCTGCACCAACACGATCGGCAACAAGTGCGCGGACAGCCTCGGTATCGATGTTGGTCATTTCGAAATTTCTGCGGTGTGTGAATTTGACCGGAGGGGCGTGACGTTGACGGAGGAGGTCGACGTTCCTTTCAAGAAGATCACACTGACCGTCGAGGCCGATGGGCCAGCCAGCGATGCCGATCTGCAGCGACTGGCTCAGGAAGTTGCCAAGTATTGCCCGGTTTCGAAGCTGTTTCGGCAGGCGGGCACTGAAATCGAGGAAATCTGGAAGAAGAAATCCGCCTGAAGCTGCATGCTGCAGTCAGGTGATCAACTGGGAGGATGATTACATGATGAAACTTTCGCGCCGGATGTGTCTCTTGACTGCTGTGTCTATGGGCATGGCCTTTTCGCCGCTGGTGTTGCCGGCACAGGCAACCGAAACAATCAAGATGATTGCGATCGACGGCTATCCTGACCGATCGATGTGGGTGAAGGAGTTTTCCGGCTTCTTCATTCCGCGTGTCAACGAGGAACTCGCCAAGACCGGGAACTACAAGATCGACTGGCAGGAAGCCTATGGCGGCGCCATCGTCAAACCCCGCGGCGTGCTCGAGGGCATCAAGCTCGGTCTCGGAGACATCGGCATTGTCACCACCATCTTCCACAATTCCGCGCTGCCCAGCCAGGGCATTTCCGCGGTAACGCCGATGGTTTCCGCCGACGCAAGAGTGGTTGCCAAGGCGGTTGACGAGATCGCCCGGGAATTTCCGCAGATGAACAAGGAGTTCGATGCGGAAAACCAGGTTTACCTGGCGACCGGCGTTGTGCTCGACAGCTATCAGCTGTTCTCCAAGACACCGCTCAATTCGCTGAAAGACCTCGAGGGCAAGAAGGTTGCCGGAGCCGGCTACAATCTGCGCTATCTTGAAGGTGTGAAGGATGCTGCCGGCGTGCGCGGTGGTCTGCCGGACTTCTACAATCTGGTTCAGACCGGTGTGGTGGATGCAGCCATGCTGTGGCCGGAAGCCGCGGTTACCTTCAAGATGGCCGAAGTGGCGCCTTACATGCTGCAGGTCGACCTTGGTGCGGTGAACTCGAAAACCGTGACCATCAACAAGGATATCTGGGCCAAGCTGCCGGATGAAGTGAAGACCGTGCTTCAGAAGGTTGCCGTCGAGTACCGCGATCAGGTTGCCAATGTTGCAATGGACAAGGCGGCATCTTCGGTTGCAGCCTTCGAGGCTGCCGGCGGCACCGTCGTCGTACTCCCCGCAGCCGACCGCGAAGCATGGGCGAAAGCCATGCCGAACATCGCTGCCGAGTGGGCTGCAGGTCTGGACAAATCCGGCGCGCCGGGGTCCGATATGCTGAAGGCATACATGAAGAAGCTGGTGGATGCCGGAGCAACGCCGGTCCGTGACTGGGCGGCTGACCTCGCCAACTGATTTAGTCCAGAACGAGCACGGGACCGGAAGACATGCAAAATCTGGTGAGCGGTATTCGAGCCATTGCCACAAAGCTTGCCGTTGGCGCAAACGTGATAGGCACCACGTTCATCCTGCTGCTCGTTGTCATCATGAATGTCGATGTGGTGGCGCGTGGAGTTTTCCACGCGCCGCTGCGCGGCACTGTCGAGGTCGTGATCTTCTCGCTGGTGCTGATCGTCTTCCTGCAATTGCCCAATGTCGTGCAGGGCGGACGACTGACCCGTTCAGACGGTTTCCTTCTGCTAATGCAGAGCACCCGGCCGAAAGTATCGCATCTCGCATCGCGCGTGATCGACCTGGTGTCCGGGCTCTTCATGGCTTTGATTACCTGGACGATGTGGCCGGAATTCCTCGATGCCTTCGGCAGTTGCGGTTTCTTCGTTCAGCCGGAATTTGGCGGCGCCCCGACGGGAAGCATGTGGGGAGATGTGGTCCAGTCCTGGGGGCGGTGCGACTATTTCGGCACGCCGGGCGTCTTCACCGCACCCTGGTGGCCCGCCAAGCTTGCGATCCTCTTTGGCGTCGGGCTCTCGGCCCTGTTGTTTCTGCTCAAGGCAATTGCCGGTTCAGACTACGGCGACGCCTTTCCCGACTCTGACAACGACCCCTCCAACATGCAGCGCAGCCAGTCATGACCCCTGTTGAAATCGGTATCATCTCAGTCATCGCCATCGTGGTGATGATCTACATGGGCGTCTACATTCCCGTGGCGCTCGGCCTCGTCTCGTTCGCCTCGATCTGGATCATCAGCGGCAAATCAGTTCTTGCCTTCAATTTCCTCAAGGTGGCTGTCGGCGACGGCGTGACAGAATATTCCTTCGCCACGATTCCGCTGTTTACCGTGATGGGGCTACTGGTGTCCAAGGCAGGTGTCGGGACAGACATCTATACAGTCATGAACCGCGGCTTCAGGAAAATTACCGGCGGCATCGGAATGGCAACCGTCGGCGCCAACGCGGTGTTCGCTGCCGTGACCGGCTCCTCCATTGCCTCGGCGTCGGTGTTCACCAAGATCGCCGTGCCGGAAATGCAGCGCTACAAGTACAATCCCAGATTTGCCGTTGGCGTGGTTGCCGGCTCGTCCGTTCTCGGCATGATTATTCCGCCAAGCGCCATGCTGATCATCTATTCCTTCGTGGCCGAACAATCCGTCGGCGAGATGTTCATGGCGGGCATCGTCCCGGGGTTGCTGCTGACGGCCGCCTACATCCTGACCATCATGCTGATGGGCAAATTCTGGCCGTCCTTTGTCGGAGAGGATGCCGGCTCAAGTGATACGCCGCCGCTCACCTATGCCGAGCTGGCGGACAAGACGCTGCCGATTACCCTGCTCATCGTTGTCGTGCTTGGCGGGATCTACACCGGTTGGCTGACGCCGGTGGAAGCGGGTGCTGCCGGCGCACTGATCGCCCTGGTTATCGCCCTGGCGCGCCGCAAGATCGGGCTGAAAGGCTTGTGGGAAACGACAATCGACACCGGCTATATCACCGCCTCGATCCTGTTTCTGATCACCATGGCATCGCTCTACAGCCGCATGCTGGGCTACGCCGACCTGCCGGGCGAGCTGCATGCGTTTCTGGATCACTACCAGTTCGGTTTCTTCGGCATCATGGTCATCTATGTCCTGCTGATGCTGTTTCTCGGCACGCTGCTCGACACGGCATCGATCATCCTGATCGTTGTGCCGCTGTTCATCACCCTGATCGAGGCAAGCGGGCACAGCCTCGTATGGTTCGGCATCGTCACGGTGATTGGCGCCGAAATCGGTCTTCTGACGCCTCCGCTCGGTATTTCCTGCTTTGTCATCAAGGCAACCCTGAATGACCCGAACGTCAGTCTGAAAGACGTTTTCCTCGGCGCCCTTCCATTCGCTTTCGTGATGCTGCTGGTGCTGATGCTGATTATCCGTTTCCCCGCTCTCTCGACGGGGATCATCCAATGAAATCGACCTTGAGGTAGAGCTATGCGCACCGTGAACCAGGACACCATAACCCAGGCTTTCCTAGACTATTGCGGAGCCGAGACCGATCCGCGCGTGAGAACCTTGCTGGAGAGCCTGGTCAAGCACCTTCACGCCTTCGCGGTGGAGAACAAGCTGACCCATGCCGAATGGCGCAAGGCGCTGGAGCTTCTGACCAAGGCCGGCGAGATCACCGATTCAGAGCGCAACGAGTTCGTGCTGTTTTCCGATGTGCTGGGCTTGTCATCGCTGGTCGACATGATCAACTCGCCCGACGACGGCACGCCATCGAGCGTGCTTGGCCCGTTCCATATCCTGGGTGCGCCCGACCTGCCGGTTGGCGGGGATCTGAAGGGGGACAATGAGGGCGCGACCGTCATTGTCTCGGGCATTGTCCGCAGGCCTGACGGCCAGCCGATCAAGGGTGCCGAGATCGAAATCTGGCAGACGGCGGACAACGGGCTTTACTCGAACCAGGACCCGGACCAGCCGGAATACAATCTGCGCGGTCATATGGTGGTCGGCGATGACGGCCGCTATCTGTTCACGACCATTCGTCCGCAGCCTTATGCGGTTCCCGATGACGGTCCGGTGGGAGAGTTGCTGCATGCCACGGGGCGCCATCCCTGGCGGCCGTCGCACCTGCATTTCATCATCACCGCACCGGGCTATCGCTCGCTGGTCACCGAAGTCTTCCCCAGCGACGATCCCTATCTCGATGCGGACGCGGTCTTTGGGGTGCGTGAGAAGCTGATCATGGTCTATGAAAAACAGTCGGCAGGCGATCCTGTCCCAGACGGGCTTGCCGTGGGGGATGCGCTGACGGATCCCTATTACAAGGTCGACTTCGACTTTGTTCTGGTGCCGGAAGCCTAGAGCGAAATATCTTCAAACCGGGTCGGCCTGACGGGCCGGCCCGGTTTTGCCTTGGGCAAAGCGGGTTCAGGGCAGCATCGTCCGGGCGCCTTGGCGGAGCACGGCATTCCGGGTGGCAAGCAGTTGCGTTCGAGAATGACCGGGTTCAGGCCTTTTTCTTCGGCGACAGCTTTTGCTTGAGGAAATTTCCGGTCGTCGAGTAATGCGACATCAGGAGCTCGACCGCGAGGTCTGCGTTCCGTTCGAGCACGGCATCCGTAATGGCGTTGTGCTCGGCGTTGATGTCGCGTGACGGGTAGGCTTTCGAGCCGGACAGATGGCGGTAGCGCACGTTCTGATCGTAGAGCTGGTCGCAAAACTTGAGCATGATCGAGGACGGGCAGGCGGCCAACAGCGCCATGTGGAAATGCTTGTGGCGGATTTCCCATTCCTGGTTGGCGACGAACTGGTCATCGGCCTGGGAGCGCGGAACACGCGAAAGCCGGTAAGCGGAAAGAACCACCTGTTCCTCCCAGCGGTTGTCGCCGTGTGCAATGGATTCGCGCAAGGCCCGCTCCTCCAGCCAGCGCCGGGTGCGAAGCAGCTCGTCGAATTCCTTTTCACTCACATCGGCGACACGAAATCCGCGCTGGTCGATGCGCTCGACGAACAGATCCGAGGTCAGCATGCTCAAGGCTTCACGGATAGGGCTCGAGCCGAAATCATAGCGGCCCCGCAATTCCTCGATCTTGAGCTTCTTGCCGGGTGTGAGGGCGCCGGACATGATATCCGAACGCAGTCGTGAATAGGCCTGGCTGGTTATCGAGCTTGACCCGAGCGATTCCCCGTTCTGGCCGGATCCGGCCTCGTCCTGGGTCGCAATGTCATTTTTCTGGCTAGCTTCGTCCAAATCGGTCCCCGAGTTGCGTGCGGTACTCCGTCTCATCATGACATCCCCGCCGATTCGATGGAAGCCGACTCGCCGCTTGCAGATGCTGCCGCGGAATTTTGTCTGGCAAGCATATTGTCGAAGAGCTTGGCCGCGCGGTTCACTGCCGATGAGGCCACGATTTGGCCCTTGTTGGCGAAAGCCTCGTGATTGGTCTCGATTTCGTCGAGCTGGTAGCGATAGTTGACCATGATGCCGAATGAGCCGTTCATGCCGTTCTCCGACCGGTCCGCGGCCCAGTTGACGCGGTCAAGCCTTGCGCCGTTGCCCAGATGGAAGCGCGCGACCGGGTCGATCTGTTGCCGCTCCGGATTGCCGTTGCAGAGATACCAGGCAGCCAGCGGAGTGAGGATTGTCTCGATTTCCTGGGCCGCCCTGGCGTCATCTTGCCAGCCGTCCTTGCTTGCAAGTTCTAGCGCCTTGCGGGCTGCCGGCGGCAGTTGAATGTCGCTTGTGCCCTCCAGCGCGCCTGCTGCCCATTTCCTGAATGAGGGAACCGGAGAGAGGGTGACGAAATTCTTCAGGTTCGGATATTCGGTGCGCAGTTCTTCCACCACCTGCTTGATGAGAAAGTTGCCCAGCGGGATTCCGCGAAGGCCTTTCTGGCAGTTGGAAATGGAATAGAAGATGGCTGAGTTAGCCCGCTTGCTATCCAGCGCGGACCCTTCCGAATTCTCGTTGCCCAATACGCTGTCGATTGCGGAGGGGACTTCGTCCATCAGCGCCACTTCGACAAAGATGAGCGGCTCGTCTCCGAGCCTGGGATGGAAGAAAGCGAAGATCCTGCGATCTTCAGGATTGATCCGCTTGCGCAGGTCCTCCCAGCCGGCCATGCCATGAACGGCTTCGTACTGGATGATCTTTTCCAGGATTGCTGCCGGGGTGTTCCAGTCAATGCTCCTGAGATCAAGAAATCCGCGACTGAACCAACTTGTGAACAGGTGAACGAATTCACGATCAACAAACCGCAATTCCGGTGCCTCGCGCAGCCGCGCCAGCAGATCGGCCCGCATTTCGACCAGGTATCTGGTCGCATCGGGGGCCTGATTCAATCGCGTGATGAGGTTGAGGCGCGACGGCTGTGAAGCCGACCGCAACCTGTCGAGGTTCTGATGGTTTGGATTGCTGACATAGGCGTTGGCGGCATCCAGCGCCTTGTCCTGCTCGACGGAAAACTCCGACAACAGCAGCCGGAAGAAATCGGTTTTCTCCGGTTCATCAAGCCTTTTGTAGCAGTTCAGGATCTCGCGCGAGATCGCAGCGCCGGAGGCTTCACCGCGGCCTGAAAGCAGCATGTGGCAAAGCTTGATGATCTCAGCGGGGGCGAGCTTGCGCTCCTGCTGATTGGACATGCCGATGATGGAGAAGCCCTTGTCGGCGATTAATTGCAGTCGTGATCTGAGCAAAGAAGACATCATGATCCAAAATATCGATATTTTTTCCAATCTGCAAGCGCTAGTTTTTGCCAGGATGTATTGTGTGCTTGTTCTCTCGCTAACGAAATACGCGTTAAATCAATATGATAGACGATGCATGTTGCGGAGTGTTTGTTTGTCGGTCGCATCGCGAGGGAAAATTCGAGAATTTCCCTCCAATAAAAAAGTTGATATTTTTGTTCTGGTCTTTAAAATATGCACAACATGAGCTGGCGACCCATGGTTTGCATGAGCACAGTTTCAGGGATCAGAATCTTTAGGCAGTGGAGGCCAATTCATGCGCGAAACGCATTTCGAAGACGGAAAATGGTGGGTGAGCCCATATAATTTTGTGCCGGAAGTGCGCAATTCGCTCGAGTTGCCTCCCAAAGTCGAAATTCATGATGCAACGCTGCGTGACGGCGAGCAGACGCCAGGTGTCGTTTTCTCCGTTGATGACAAGATAGCCATTGCACAGATGCTCAACGATGTCGGTGTTGACCGGATCGAGGCGGGTATGCCGGCTGTTTCTCCGCAGGATGCGGAAGCCATCAAGCAGATCAGCAAGTTGGGCTTGAAGTCCCGGATCTTCACGTTTGCGCGTGCGATGAAGCAGGATATCGACATGGCGCTCGAGTGTGGCGCGCAGGGTGTCATCATCGAAGTGCCGATCGGCTATCCGAAGCTTGTGACACAGTTTGGCTGGACCTGGAAAGACGTTCTGGCCCGCAGTGCCCCGGTCATCAACTATGCCCGGGAAAACGGACTTTACGCGGTGTTCTTTCCCTATGACACCACGCGGGCCCGTGCTGATGACCTGGAGAACCTCTGCAAGGGGATCATGGCGGAATCGCCGCCGGATTCGATCGGCATCGTCGACACGATGGGCTGCGCCACGCCAGAGGCGATCAAGTACATGGTGCGCTGGGTCAAGGGCATGACGGGGCTTCCGATCGAGATCCATACCCACAATGATTTCGGTATGGGCGTGGCGACGGAACTGGCCGCGGTTACCGCAGGCGCGGAAGTGGTGCACAGCTGTGGCAACGGGCTTGGCGAACGCACAGGCAATGCGGCTCTCGAGGAACTGATGCTCGGGCTTGACCTGCTTTACGGCTACGAGACCGGCTACCGGTTTGACCTGATGCCGAAACTGGGCCGTTTGCTGTCCGAACGCGCCAATATTCCGATTGCCCGCAACAAGCCGATCCTCGGCGCCGGCAACTTTACCCGCGAGTCCGGCATCGGCATCCAGTACGTCATGCATGACCCCCTGGTGATGTTCGGCACGCATCCGGCACTGACCGGCCGTGTGGGCGAGGTGGTGCTTGGCAAGAAGAGTGGCAAGGCATCGGTTGTCTACAAGCTCGACCAGATGGGCATGCGGCCTGCGGACGACGCCGAGATTGCCGAGATCCTGGAGGCGGTCAAACAGGCAGGCATCAAGAAGCGTGACATCCTGAGCGACGACGAGTTCAGGGAAATTGCCGGACCCGTGCTCGCCCGGCGGGTGGCATAGCCCATAACACCTGATGCAAGCCGCGGTTGACCAATTGCGGCTTGCGCAGGTCGTATGACTGATTGTTGCTCCTGCATGCCGCGTATCCTGACCGGCATGCAGGATTTTTTGTCTTGGTATCTCGTGACTTTATCGTTCGAGGCGCCCGCGGACTGCTGGCGCGAAGAGGTCTGCGTGGCGAAATGATCCGTCAGACAACTTTGACTTCCAGGCTTTGAAGCCCTGCAATGTTGACGACCATGACATCGCCTCTGACCACCGGGCCGACACCTGCCGGCGTTCCGGACATGATGACATCGCCGGGCTGAAGCTCGAAGTAGGCGGAAAGATAGGAGATCATTTCCGGCACCTTCCAGATCATCTGGTTGAGATCGCCTTCCTGCCTGACCTCGCCATTGACCTTCAGCTCTATACGTCCGGCGGCAGGGTGCCCGACCTGGGAAACAGTCTGCAGCGGCCCTATTGGCCCGGAGCGTTCAAATGCCTTGCCGATTTCCCACGGGCGGCCCTTTTTCTTGGCTTCGCCCTGAAGGTCGCGGCGTGTCATGTCAAGACAAGGTGCATAGCCAAAAACATGATCCAGTGCCTCGGCGACAGGAATGTCGGTGCCGCCCTTTTTCAGCGCGACGGCCATTTCGACCTCGTGGTGCACGTCGGAAGTTTGGGGCGGGTAGGGGAAGTCGCCCGAAGCATCGAGATTGTCCGGATTTTTCTGGAAAAAGAACGGTGGATCCCGGTCCGGATCGTCACCCATCTCGATGGAGTGGGCGGCATAATTGCGGCCAACGCAATAGACGCGCCTTACCGGAAACTCCCCGCCGCCCTGTATCGGTATCGTTGGCGTTCTGGGGGCAGGGATGGGAAATTCAGGCATCGGTCTCACTCAACTGAAATGGGGGATGGGCCAACCTATTGCACGATTCTCCGGAAAACAGACCAGATTCATCCGCATGGCCGCGGGATGGGCAGTAGACTGCAGGTGTCTACAGAGGGGGTGCCGGACGCCTCCCTGCGCGCTGACCGGTCTGATGGGATGGAAAACAGGTCTCGGTTCACGGTCGGGATCAATATGGCTATTTTTCTTCATAATACAAGAATATCGATTTTTTGTTGCCTGAACACATAATTGTGATAGGCTTTGATGCAGTGAGGCAAAAGACAGCCTCGGCATTCCCGGGAGGAGACAAACATGAATTACAGGGCTTTTATTGCGTCGATCGCCGTCGGCGCGACGGTTGCATTTTCGGCTGTTGCGGCTCAGGCCGCAGAGTTGCGCCTCGGTACGGCAAGCCAGGGCGGGGCGTTCTATCCGGTTGGCCAGGCGGTTTCGACGCTTGTCTCGAAACATGCCGGCAATGATATCACCATGGTGCCGATCGTGACCGAGGGCTCGGTGCAGAATCCGCGGCTTCTTGGTTCGGGTGAGGTGGACGCGGGCATCACCAACAACAACCTGGCGGTTCTGGCGAACAAGAATACCGGTCCCTACAAGGACGCCGGTCTCGAGTTGCGGGCCATTGGCACGTTGCACCCGAGCATTCTGCACATGATGGTGCTGGACAGTTCCGACATCACCTCGATTGCCGACCTCAAGGGCAAGCGCGTCGCGGTTGGTCCCGCAGGTGGCGGAACGATCCCGTTTCTCAACGCAATCCTTGCGCTGGAAGGGTTGAGCAGTGACGACATCACGCCAAGCTTCGTGTCTTACGAAGACGGCTTCAGCCAGTTGTCGGACGGCATCGTCGATGCATCCTTTGCGCTTTCGGGCTACCCCGCAGGTGCGGTGATGCAGGCCAAGGCCTCCGCCAAGCTGAGGTTCATCAACCTGACTGACGCGCAACTGGCCACATTGAAGGAAAAGACCCCGGCCTATGGTTCCTTCACCGTGGCGCCGGATGTCTACGACACCGATGAAGCCGGTTCGGTGGTTGGTGTGTCCAATGTGCTGGTCGTGAATGCGAGCATGGATGACGACACCGCCTACAGGATCGCCAAGTCGGTCTATGGCAACATGGATGAATTTCGCGCCGAGAATGCGCTGGCCAAGCAGATCGACCCGGCCATGTCGTTGAAGCTTGCCATTCCGCTTCATCCCGGAGCCGAACGCTTCTTCAAGGAATAGTTCCCAGACACATCCAGACGATGGGACCGGCGGGCTGGCGAGCCCGCCTTGTCCTGCCCGCTGCCGTGCAAGCATCTTTGGAATCGATATGCCAAATCTGGTCGATAAGTTCTTCAAACATGGTTTTGTCGCCGTCGCATTCGTGATCGGGCTTTTCCATCTGCTCAACGTGTCTGGCATCGTGGTCTTGTCGACGCGCGAAATCCGCGTGTTCCATCTGGTGATGATGCTGGTGCTGCTGTTCATGGTCACGCCGGTCGGCCGGCGGTTCAAGGACGCAACATGGGACAAACTGCTCCGGCTTGTGCTGATCGCCATTACCATCGGGTCGGGCGTCTATCTGCTGTCGCGCTGGAAGGACATCGCCATGTCTGGCGGTGCGACGGTTCCGATGGATGCCACGGTCGGGGTCATCGTCATATTGCTGGTTCTGGAAGCGGCGCGCCGCGGCGCCGGGCTGGCGCTGGCGCTTTTGTGCGCGTTCTTTTTCACCTATCCGTTCTTTTCCGAATACCTGCCTGGCCCGCTTGCCAGCCGTGGCTACAGCCTGACACGGATTGCCGAGTACATGACGACGACATCAAATGGCATTTTCGGGGTGCCGATCGGGGTGTCGTCGACCTACATCATCCTGTTTTCGATGTATGGCGCCTTTCTCAGTGCGTTTGGCGCCGGCGATTTTTTCTTCCGTGTCGCCAACCGTCTGACCCGCGGCATGCGGGCGGCGGGGGCCAAAACGGCGGTGATCTTTTCGACGCTGCTCGGCATGATTTCAGGCTCGGCGGCCGGCAATGTCGCCGTCACCGGTACCCTGACGATTCCGATGATGAAGAAGGAAGGCTACAAGGCCCATCAGGCCGGTGCGATTGAAGCGGTGGTTTCCACCGGCGGGCAGATCATGCCGCCGGTCATGGGGGCCGCGGCGTTCATCATGGCCGAAATTGTCGGCGTTCCCTATTCGACCGTCATGGGGGCCGCGCTGATCCCGGCGCTGTTGTTCTTCAGTTCGATGTTTTTCGTCGTTCATCTTCAGGCGCACAAGAACGAGATCGTGCCTTTCGAACAGCCGGTGGATGATGATGAATCAATCTGGATGATCCTTCTCAAGGGCGGCCAATACCTCATTCCCTTCGTCACGCTGATCGTGATGATGGTCAACGGCTATTCGCCGTTCATGGCCTCGTTCTTCTCGATCCTGCTGCTTCTGGCTTGCCATGTCATCTGGACCCGCCGCATCTCGCTGGATACGTTCCGCAAGATCGGAACCGCCATTGTCGAAGGGGCGGAAAGCGTCGTCCCGATCGCGATTGCCTGCGCTGCTGCGGGTATCATCGCCGGAACCCTCGGCATTACCGGACTGGGATCAAAGATCTCCAGCCTGATCATTGATGCGTCGATGGGCTACACGCTGCTGGCGCTGATCCTGACGATGTTCACCGCGCTGATCCTCGGCATGGGCCTGCCCACCACCGCCGCTTACCTTATCCTTGCAACGGTGGTTGCGCCGGCGCTGGCGAAAATGGGTGTGCCGATCCTGACCGCGCATATGTTCGTCTTCTTCTTCGGCTGCGTTTCGACGATCACACCGCCTGTCGCGCTTGCGTCCTACGTCGCCGCGGGAATTGCCAAGGCCGATCTCAACAAGGTCGGCTGGACCGCATTCGGCTACGGCATCACCTGCTTTGTCCTGCCCTACATGTTCTTTTACGGGCCGGCCTTGATGTTGCAGGGAACGCCGCTGGAAATCGGCATGGCCGTGGTCAGTGGTCTGGCCGGCGTGTTCTGCGTGGCCGCAGGCGTGGTCGGCTATTTCAGGGTTTCGCTCGCCTTCTGGCAGCGCGCGGTCATGTTTTGCTCGGGCATTGCGCTGATGGATCAGGGGATTGAGTCCAATCTTCTGGGCCTTGCAGGCATTGCAACGGTCTGGATCAGCAGCTCGGCAGCGATCAAGCGTGCAGTCCCCAAATTGAATGCAGTTGAGGAGAAATGACGATGGGATTTGAAGCCAGGAAATTCAGGCGTGTGGTCACCGGCCACGATGCAAATGGTGTGGCGAAAGTCATCCGCGACGACACCGCGTCGTGTATCCTGCAGCGCCCGACGCGGCCAGGCGTGACGCTGACCAATTTCTGGCAGCACAGCCAGTCGCCGGCACCGATGGAAAGCCATGACGATCCGGTCGAGGGGCCGCTGATCCTGCACCCGCCCAAGAACGGCGCGGTCTTCCGGGTGGTGCAGTTCGACCCTGAAGATCCGGAGGTCATTGCCAGCATTGACGGCAAGAAGGCATTCGAGGCCATGGGAGCGGGGGCAAACGTGGTCGAGAACGCCCGCCACCCGTACATGCACCGTACAGATTCGCTGGATTATTCGATTGTGCTGCAAGGCGAAATCTGGATGCTGATGGATGAGGAAGACGTGCTTTTGAAGCAGGGAGACGTGATCATCCAGCAAGGGACGAACCACGCCTGGGCAAACAGGGGCACCGAGCCCTGCATCATCATGTTCGTATTGAACGACGCAGTGAAGTAGCGCCTGCATGCCACCGAACATCTCGTTTACCGATAGCTGGGGGCTGGCGGCCATTGCGGTCGCCATGATCCTCGGCGGTATCCTGAAGGGCGCCACAGGGGCCGGAATTCCGATCATTGCAGTGCCCGTCATCGCGGCCGTCTACGATGTCAAGGTCGCGGTTGCCGTCATGGTGCTGCCAAACCTGATTTCCAATGTCTGGCAAATCTACAAGTTCCGTCACTTTGCAGCGGAGCCAGGCTTTTGCTGGCAACTGGGGATTTTCGGAGCAATCGGTGCGGGGATCGGCACGATTGCGCTGGCCGAGCTGCCATCCGGTTTTCTCAACCTGTGCATGGCAGGTATCGTCATCGCCTATATTCTGCTGCGCCTGCTCAAGCCAAGCGCCCGGCTGTCCATGGCCAGGGCCAGGAAAGCCGTTGCGGTGGTCTCTTTGCTGGGCGGTATTTTGCAGGGCGCCGTTGGCGTTTCAGCGCCGGTCGCGGTGACGTTTCTCAATGCCATGAAGCTTGCGCGACCGGTCTTCATCTTCACTATTTCTGTTTTCTTCGCATCGATGGCATTCGTGCAGATCCCGACGCAAATCCACTATGGTCTTCTGACCTGGGATATAGCCCTGCTCGGGCTGCTTGCCTTCATCCCGCTGTTTGCGGCACTGCCGGTGGGGGACTGGATCGGCAGGCGTATCAGCCCCGCGGTATTCGATGCCCTGATCCTCGGGTTTCTAGCGGTTCTCGCGCTGCGGCTGATCTATGTTGAATTGACATGACAGGGCGCACCAGCTGTCTCCATGTGGTCTGGGATCCACATTGGGTAAGCTGATGCGCCCTTTATGCTGATCTCACATGGAGATCAGGAAAACAGAATGCCGCCGTTGATGTCGACACAGGTGCCGGTCATGAACGCGGCCTGTTCCGATACAAGGAATGCAACCAGGTTGGCGACATCCTCGGATGTGCCCTCACGCTTGAGAGGCGTGCCGTTGGCAACATTCTTGCGAACCTCCGGCTTGGTGAAGGTGTTGTGGAAATCCGTGTCGATCATCCCGGGGCAGACGGCGTTGACCCTGATCCGGGCGCCGAATTCCTTGGCCATGCCGCGGGTCATTGTCATGACGGCTCCCTTGGAAGTGGCATAGGCGATCGCGCCCGGGCCACCGCCATCCCTGCCGGCCTGGGAGGCGAAGGGGACAATGGCGCTGCCTTCGGGCATGTACGGTTCAACCGCTTTGACCAGCAGGAACAGCGAGGTCAGGTTGAGGTTCATCACCGTGTTCCAGTGGGCGAGATCCATCTCGTCAAATTTCTTCCGGGCGACCAGGCCTCCGGTGACATGGACCAGAACATTGATCTCGTCGCCGAACTGCTCCCTGGTCTTGGCGAGCAGGGCGTCGACATCGCCCTGGATGGTCATGTCGCCCTGGATGGCGATGGCTTTGCCTCCGGCCTTGGTGATTTCGGCCACTGCCGATTCTGCGCCCGCGCTGCTGGCGTGATAGTTGATCACGACCCGCGCCCCGTCCTGGGCGAGCCGAAGCGCACAGGCGCGTCCGATGTCGCGTCCGCCGCCTGTTACAATCGCTGTCTTTCCGCTCAGATTCATGGGACTTCCTCAAATTCATCGAGTGCTGACCGCCATCGGTCAGGCTGGAAGTCAACTGGTATGGTAGTCAACAAGTTTTGTCAAGATTGCGAAACGCGCGAAGGATCAGTCTTCGAAATAGTCGGTGTATTTCTCGCTCGCCCTGGTCAGCGTGGTGTCCAGACGGCTCAGGTGCTTGCGTGTCATCTGCACCGCTTTTTCCTCGTCCCGGGCGGTCAGCGCCCTGACGATATTGGTGTGGTCTTCAAGGATTTCTGCCATGCCGTTGTCGCCGGAGAGTTCGAGGGTGCAGACGCGGTCGGTATGGGCCTTGTTCTCGGCAATCGTCCTGAAGGCAGGCAGGCAGCCGGCGGATTCGCATATCAGGCGGTGAAACTCGTAATCGAGCTGGTGCATCCGGCTTGTATCGGCGGCATCGACCGCAGCCTTTTGCGGGGCGAGGCTGGCTTCAAGCCGGGCGAGGTCTTCTGTGCTTGCTGTCTGGCAGGCCTTGCGCACAACCTCCACCTCGACAGCAGCCCGGATGAAGCGTGTGTTCTCCAGATCCTGAAGTGAAATGCGTTTGACCAGTGTCGCCCGCTGCGGCCGGATTTGCAGCAGGTTGAGTTCGCCCAGCCGCAGGAAAGCCTCCCGCACCGGCTGGCGCGAGACCTGGTACATTTTGGCGATTTCGACTTCGGAGAGTTTGGTTCCGGGGGGCAGCCGCAGGGAAATAATATCGGAATGCAGCCGTTCGAAGGCTTCCTCGGCGGCGGTCTGCCGCCTGCTGTCACCAATGGGCTGACTGATGTTCATGCTTCTATCCGACTTCTATCTCGTGATGCGATTCCGCAACGAGACTCTACACGATTTCCGCCTCGCGCGCCCGGTGCTTCGGGCAACCCTCCAGGCAGCATTGGGCATGGAAAATCGTCCGCAGCGTTGAAAGGCCGCGTTGCCGGTTTTTCCATGAAAAACATCTAGTTCAAATTACCATACTAGTCAACATTTAGCTTGACGGACGGAGTTTATGCGGTTTAGCTCAGGCAGGTTTCGAGGAAAATCGAGCTCGCATTCTCGTTGCGGGCAATGAAGCCTGATCAAAAGGGAGGAATGAAATGCCACTGCTAGAGATGACGAAAAGAATGGTCCTGAGCCTGGCGCTTGCCACCGGGCTGAGCGCCGTCACCACCATCAATGTTCAGGCCGATGAAATTGCTCTTCGCGGCGCCAGCATGTTTGACGACAACCACGCGTTCACCAAGACCATGGTGAAATTCGCCGAGCTGGTTGATCAGTATTACGACGGTGACGTCACGTTCGACCTTCGCCTGAATGGCGAACTCGGCGTTGAATCCGATTATGTCACCTTTCTTCAGCAGGGCGTGGCGATCGATTACACGATCATGGCGCCTTCGAACATGGCAAGCTTTGCGCCCTCCATCCCGCTGATGGACATGCCGTTCCTGTTCCGTGACCTGGATCACTGGAACGCGGTCCTTTCCAGCGATGTACTGGCGCCGCTGGAAGACGAGTTGCTGGAAAAGGCCGACATCAAGATCATTGGCTACACCGGTGGCGGCGTCCGCAACCTTCTCTCCAGCAAGCCGGTCGGCAATCTCGATGAGTTGAAGGGGCACAAGATGCGGGTCATGGGTGCCCCCATCCAGGCGCGCATTTTCTCGGCGCTGTCCGCTGCTCCCTCGGCGATTGCCTATAACGAGGTCTATAACGCCATCCAGTCCGGCGTCATTGCCGGTTTCGAGAATGAAGCCGCGAGCATTCAGAATCTCAAGTTCTATGAAGTGGCTCCGAACGTGACGCTTACCCGGCACACCATTACCGTTCGGCCGATCGTGATGAGCGGCAAGACTTTCCGCAAGCTTCCCGAAGAGCTTCAGGCGGCTGTGTTGAAGGCCGGTGCGGAGGCTGGTGCTTTCGGCCGCGAGCTGGAATCGCGCGAGGACGGCATCAAGCTGCAGGAAATGATCGATGCCGGCCAGATCACGGTTCAGGAGTTCGAAAACCGGGATCAGTTGCTTGAAATGGTGAAGCCCGTGCAGAAGGCCTATGCTGAGGAACTCGGCGCGACGGACCTGCTGACCGCGATCCAGGCAAAATAGATCGCCTGATCAAGGCACCCCGGCGGCAGGTCTGTTCCGCCGGGGTGCATCCCTGTTTCAGGCTGCTGAGGCCTGGAGGGGTACACAAGGGAGGGACGCAAGTGATTGGACACGCGCTCGAAACGCTTTGCCGCGGACTTCGGCTGCTCATAGGCATTCTTATGGCGGTGCTGGCGGTGCCGGTCGGGATGCAGGTGATCTCCCGTTACACCGACATCATTCCGGTCTACCTGTGGACCGAGGAACTTGCGACCTTCATCTTTGTCTGGGTTGTGATGATCGGCTCGATGGTCGCGGTGTGGGACCGTACCCATTTTGATGTTCACGTGATGCCGGATGCGACGACGCCGTTCTGGACCATGGTGCAAAACGGGCTTGTCATGGTGCTGATCCTGATCTTCGGCCTGCTGTTTGCCTGGTTCGGCATCGAGTATGCGGAATTCGGATACATCCAGAACTCCGTAATGATGCGCGCCAACCTCCTTGTGACCTACATCTCCGTACCGATTGCCGGGCTGGTGTGGTCGCTGTTTGCGTCCTACCGCCTCTACGAGGTGATTGACCATTACCGGCAAGAGAAAGCGGCTTTGTCATGATTTTATCAACCGGTCTTGCCAGCATTATCCTGGTTGGCGGATTTCTGCTTCTTGTCTTCATCCGGGTGCCGGTGGCCTTTTCGCTCGGCCTGGCGATCATTCCGATCGTCATGCTCGATATCCGGTTGACGCCCTTCATCATCCTCGACCGGATGTTTCAGTCCTACAATTCGTTCATCCTGCTGGCGGTGCCGTTTTTCCTGCTGGCCGCCAACCTGATGAATTCCGGCAAGATAACCGACAAGCTGATTGACCTTTCGCGGGTGCTCACAGGGTGGATGCCGGGCGGGTTGGGGCATGTCAATGTGGCCGTGTCGATGCTGTTTGCGGGCATTTCCGGCTCATCGACGGCGGATGCCGCCGGCTGCGGCAAGATCCTGATCCCGGCGATGGTCAAGGAAGGCTACGATCCCCGCTTCGCCATCGCCATTACAGCCTGCTCGTCCGTGATGGGGGTGATCATTCCACCCAGCATTCTCATGGTCGTGTGGGGCGGAGTGATGCAAGTCTCTGTTGGCGGGCTGTTCCTGGCCGGTGCCATTCCGGGCCTGATGATCGGCTTTGCGCTGATGGCCACCGTCTATGGCTACGCCAAGGTCTACAACTATCCGACCGCCGGACGACCGACGCTGGCTGGAACATGGGATGCATTTCGCGGTGCGGCGCTGGCCATGATGACGCCGATCCTGGTTATCGGCGGTATCGTCGGGGGGCTTGTGACGCCGACCGAAAGCGCCATCATAGCGGCAGCCTATGCGCTGATCCTCGGCGTGTTCGTCTACCGCACGGTGACGCTGAGGGATCTCGGCCATATCTTCTACGACACCGGCCGTTTCGCATCCATCTCGCTGTTTGCCATCGGCACCGCTTCGGCGTTCGGCTGGATGCTGTCCTTCTACAACGTTCCCCGGCTGGTTGTGATGTCGCTGACCAGCCTGGAATTCGGCACCTTCGGCACTGCGCTGATCATTGCCGGGCTGTTCCTGTTCTTCGGCCTGTTCATCGATGCCATTCCGACCATCATCATCCTGGGAACAGTGCTGATGCCGGCGGCGGCGGCGGCGGATATCCACCCGCTGGTGTTTGCCATCATCGGTATCGTTTCGCTTGCTTTCGGGCTGGTGACCCCGCCTTACGGGCTGTGTCTGCTGATCTCGGCGGCCATTGGCGGAATGAATGTGATGAAGGTCATTCCCGACGTGATCATCATTCTCCTGCCGATGCTGCTGATCCTGCTGCTGATCATCCTGTTCCCGGAGATCGCGTTGTTCCTGCCGCAAACCCTGATGCCGGATTCCTTTGGCTAAGGGCGGGCGCGGCCCGCACGATTTCAGGCTGCGGGTAGGGACCTGCTTGCCACGATGAGGTGCCGCACGAACATGGTGCTCATGCTGGCCGCCGTGAGATTGAATTCTCGCGCCAGCCGGGCCTGCGAGGCGTCGCCCATGCGATCGAGTGCATCGAGGATGCGTGCCTGCCGATGCGTCACAGATGCGGCGCCACTGTCCGGAGCTAGCCATAGGGGAAGGGCGAGGATAGTGGCTGTGAGGACGTCCGCCATATCTGCGTTTCATCACATTCCTCGCGCCCAAATAACGCAGCAGCTGCTATCTGTCGCTGCGCGGTGCTCACAGCCCAAAGCCCGCTGATCGATCCAGGTAGTTCGGCGAGGTCGTCAACTGTGAAGATGCGGGGATCCGAGATTCGCACTGCGCTGTCGATTTTAATGCCCCTGTCTACCGCCAGGCCTGTTTGCTTTGCCAAGCCGACATTGGGCCGGATGCCGGCGCAGGCGACAACGATTTCCGCTTCGATAACCTGTCTGTCTGCCATTACAACGCCACTTACACGTCCGTCGCCGAGGATTTCTGCGACATTCGCGTCGGATCGCCGGGACCTATGTCAGTATCCGCGGCAAGTGGCGCTATCTGTACCGCGCCATCGATAGGCACGGGAAGCCGGTGGGTTTCTTGCTGACTGCATTGCATGTTTGGTGGTAAATTGGGGGTGCCCGTCGATTTTTTTGGGGGACCTCTATCTTTTGCGGGGCTTGGACTTATATGCGCTGTCGTGCTTCGCGTTTGTCGCGGATATGCCAGTATTGCTCATGCAAAAACTCTCTTGAAGGAGACCGCGACAATGCGTTTTCGACCCAACATAATCGCAACCACCCTCGCACTCCTTGTCACGACGGCTTCCGCGTCGGCGCAGGTTGTGGTGTCATCCAAGATCGATACCGAAGGCGGTGTGCTTGGCAACATCATCCTCTCGGTGCTCAATGCCAACAACATCGAGACCACGGATCGCCTGCAACTGGGCGCGACGCCGATCATGCGGCAGGCGATCACCGCCGGCGAGATCGACATCTATCCCGAATATACCGGCAATGCCGCATTCTTCTTCCAGAAGGCCGATGATCCTCTCTGGACGGATGCCGCGAAGGCCTATTCGGAAGCCAAGTCACTTGATTACGACGCCAACAAGATTGTCTGGCTGACGCCGTCGCCGGCCAACAACACCTGGGCTGTTGCGGTTCGCAAGGATCTTGCCGAGGCCAACCAGATCAAGACCTTCAGTGATTTCGGCGCCTTCGTCGCAAGTGGCGGCACTGTCGTTCTGGCCGCCTCTTCCGAATTTGTGAATTCGCCTGCCGCTCTGCCGGCCTTTCAGACCGCCTATGGTTTCACGCTGAACCCGGATCAGCTGATCACGCTTTCGGGCGGCGATACGGCAGCAACGATCGGGGCTGCGGCCAACCAGACCAGCGGCGTCAATGCGGCCATGGTGTACGGCACTGACGGCGGCATCGCCCCGTCCGGTCTGGTCGTGCTTGAGGACGACAAGTCGGTGCAGCCGGTCTACCAGCCGGCGCCGATCATTCGCGAGGCGGTTCTCACTGAGTACCCGGAAATTGAGGCGCTGCTGAAGCCGGTGTTTGAAAAGCTCGACCTGGTGACACTTCAGGACCTCAACGGTCGAGTCCAGGTCGGTGGCGAGCCGGCCAAGGCGGTGGCCGAAGACTTCCTGAAAGCAAACGGCTTTCTGAAATAGGATGGCGCGGTCTGCCTCTGATCCTTGGAAGCAGGCCGCGTCCGGTGCTGACGGGGATCGCGGCTCGGGCCTTCGCTTTGACAAGCTTGGTGTGGTCCTCGCTCTCATGGTCGCCTATGGCGCCTTTGCCGCCCCGTTCGTGACTTTTCGGGCCAATCGCATCGTGCCTGGCGAAGGCCTCTTCCTGCTTGAAGCCCTGCCGCCCGGCCTTGGCATGGCGCTGGCCATTGCCTTGCTGGTTGCCGGTCTGGTGGCGCTGGTTCGCGCGCCAATCCTGCTGCGCCTGTTGATTGCTTCGGTCATGCTTCTAGGCCTTGCCGTCACCATCGGCATTGCCGCCAGCAATCTGACGCCCGAGGGAGACAGTTATGCGCGCATTGCGCCGGCGTCCGGCTTCTGGGTGCAGGTGTTTGCCTTCGCCCTGATGGCAGCCGATGCTATCGCCCGCCTCAATCCGAAACCGCTCACGCGGGTTGCCTTGCTTGCGGTGGCGCTGGCGGCTGTCGGCGTCTTCCTGACGTCGGGGCTGTGGGCCAGTCTTTCGATCCTCAAGGAATATGCCAGCCGCGCCGATGCCTTCTGGGCCGAGGCGCTGCGGCATGTCCTGCTTGCCGTGGGGTCGCTTGTGGTTGCAGCGATGGTTGGCGTCCCGCTCGGGATCCTCTGCCACCGGGTGGAGCGGTTGCGTGCCGGGGTGCTGAATGTGCTCAACCTGATCCAGACCATTCCCTCGATCGCGCTGTTTGGAATCCTGATCGCCCCGCTGAGCTGGGTGGCGATCAACGTTCCGGGCGCCAGCGCGCTCGGCATTCGCGGCATCGGTGCAGCACCCGCCTTTGTCGCCCTGTTTCTCTATTCGCTGCTGCCGGTGGTGGCCAACACGGTGGTTGGCCTTGCCGGCGTGCCGCGTGAAGCCAACGAGGCGGCGCGCGGCGTCGGCATGACCGGCGCCCAGCGGTTGACGCGGATCGAATTGCCGCTTGCCCTTCCGGTTATTCTGACCGGCATCCGGATCGTGCTGGTGCAGAATATCGGCCTTGCGACCATCGCCGCGCTGATCGGCGGCGGCGGCTTTGGCGTGTTCGTGTTCCAGGGCATGGGGCAGACGGCCATGGATCTTGTGCTTCTCGGAGCGGTGCCGACGGTGGTTCTGGCTTTCGCATCGGCCATCGTCCTGGATGCGCTTGTCGATTTGTACGCCCCCGCGGGCACAGCTGGAACAGTCAGATGATTGAACTTGAAGGTCTCACCAAGCGCTATGATCAGACGACAGTGGTCGCCGATATCTCGATGGTCATGGAGCCGCATAGCGTCACCGTGGTGGTGGGTACCTCAGGGTCCGGCAAGACAACGCTGTTGCGGATGATCAACCGGCTCGTCGAGCCGACCTCCGGCACGATCCGCATCGACGGTGAAGACATCAGCACGCTTCCGGGATTCGAACTCCGGCGTCGCATCGGCTATGCGATCCAGGGGCACGGGCTGTTTCCCCATCGCACCGTCGCCCAGAACATTGCCACCGTCCCTGATCTGCTCGGCTGGGACAAGGCCAGGATCAAAGCGAGGGTGGCGGAATTGCTTGAACTGTTCCAGCTTGATCCGGCGATGTTTTCCGACCGCTTTCCACATGAGCTCTCCGGCGGCCAGAAGCAGCGCGTGGGCGTTGCGCGGGCATTGGCGGCCGAGCCGAATGTGCTTTTGATGGACGAGCCATTCGGGGCGCTCGATCCGATCATCCGCACCAAGGCGCAGATTGATCTCTTGGAGATCCAGAAGCTGTTCGGAACCACGATCATCCTGGTCACGCATGACATGGATGAGGCCTTTCACCTGGCAGATCGCATCGCGGTGATGGATGCGGGCGCACTGGTGCAATACGCCACGCCCTCGGATCTGGTGAGACAGCCGGCCACGGGTTTTGTCCAGAGCCTGATCGGGGAGAATGAACGTGCCTTCCGGCTGTTGTCGATCGACACGGTGGGCCATGCAGTTGAGCCGGGCACGGCCCAAGGCGCGTCGCTTGTCGAAACCACCAGCCAGAGGGACGCCTTGTCCGAGCTGTTGTGGAGCGGCCGTCAGGCAGCACCGGTTGTCGGGGCCGATGGCTCGCCGCTTGGCAAGGTGACGCTCGAAGCCCTGTCGCGCAGGGCTGCCGGGCCATGACAGGGACATGGTTTCCATGGCTCGCACGAGCTGGCCTGTTGTCGCTGCTGGTGGCCTTTCTGCTGTCGCCTGACTGGTTCGAGCCGCTGCTGAGGCCTCTGGCCCAGGAAAATGCGCCGGTGATCTACAATCAGGGCAGCCTGCTGACGCTGACGCTGCTGCACTTGCGCACAGTGGCGATTGCGACGGCGGCGGCGACTGTGGTGGCGGTCTTGCTCGCCATTCTGGTCACCCGTCCGTTCGGGGCGGAATTTCTGCCGCTGTCGCGCAGCCTGGTCAATGTCGGCCAGACCTTTCCGCCGGTCGCGGTTCTGGCGCTCGCCGTTCCGGTGCTTGGCTTCGGTGAAAAACCGACGCTGGTTGCCTTGTTTCTGTACGGGCTGCTGCCGATTTTCGAAAACACACTGACCGGATTTGCGACCTTGCCGGGGCCGGTGCTGGAAGCCGCGCGCGGTGCAGGCATGACAGACCGGCAGCGGCTGTGGCGGGTCGAGCTGCCGCTGGCCATGCCGATCATTCTGGCTGGTATCCGCTTGTCGGTGGTCGTCAGTCTTGCAACCGCGACGATCGGTTCCACGGTTGCGGCGAAAACCCTGGGAGAGGTTATCATCGCCGGCCTGCAGACCAACAACACAGCTTTCGTGCTGCAGGGTGGCCTGATCGTCGGCGCGGTTGCTATTTTGCTCTATGATGCATTGTCCGCCATCGAGCGCGGTCTCGCCCGCCGGACCGGCTTGTCACCGGCATGACAGGCAAGTCATTCTGGTTTCGGCGCGCCGTCGATGCCGAAATGACGAATGCTTCAGTGAACTGATACGCAGCAAGGCCGGTCAATCCACCAACGCCACAGCCGGGTACTCTGAAGCAGGGTTAAACCCGCTGAATCTTCAACTTCGTTTTCAGATCTGTTTTGCAGAAGGCGTGAAGGAAGCAGGTCTGTTCCGAGATGTCCAGCATTTCGCGGGCAACGTCGTCGCTTTCGCTGGTTTCGAGATAAACATGCGTTTCCAACGGGTCTGCCCGACCTGCCTTGCCAGTGCCACCTGATGCTCCGCCAAGAGAGAAATGACTGTCCTGTACAATCCGGTAATCGCTCAGATCGAGATTGAGCATTTTCACGAAGCGGCCGAACTGGGTCATGAAGCAAAAGCCGATACCGGCCGAGATGTAGCTGTTGGCGTCAGGTGCACGGCCAAGCCCGCCGTTGACTGGCGCTTCCTCTGACAGGAAATTGAAGGATGTGCCGTGAGGGCTGTATTGCAGTTGAAGAATTTCCTTCATCCCGTCTTCGCGCAGGGTGCACGTTGCACCGATGTTGAGCGTCCGGTTTTGTTCTGTCGCCAATGATGAACCGGCTGTTTCGGTTCCGCCCCGAACCTGCTTCTTCGGCGTAATCCCCTCAGGCCAGCAGAGGGTTTTGATGGCCGGTTCGGAACCTGGTTGAACGAGAGCAAACCTGTTCCCCGGATCCGGATAGACCGGCCCGTCTGTTCGCAGCGCCTTGCCGTTGGGGATTTCGATTCCATTCTTGGAGAGCGTAAACAGGCTTTCGAGTCTGCCGCGCATCAGGCCATTCAGGGGAGATGCGTGGACAGCGTTCATGAGGAACTGTGTGAGACTGGCGTCGTCAAGGTCGCAATCGATCTCGACCTGAAGCTCGACCGGCAAGGCACCTCCAACCATGGTGCGTTTGGGCATGGAGCCAGTCATTGTGTAGTAATTGTCCTGAGTGAGCTTGAGTTTCCTGATCTTGACATTCTGCTGCTTTGCCAGCGCCGTGATCTCGTTCATGTAGCTGGCAATCATCCCTGATGTCAGGAAGGCCAGCGGGCAGGGGGCAGCGTCGTGCCCGTCGAGATAGGGGCCTTCGTCGCTGGCCAGACGCCAGACCTTTCCGGTACGGCTGGACGCCACCAGGGCCTCTTTCTGAAATACGGAAAGGGAGCGAACCCATGTCCGCAGACTATCGCCCATCCTTGCTTCCGGTGCTTCAATGCCGACGTCAGCGGCATCCATGAGTTCAAAGAACAACGGTAGGCCGCTGTCGGCGAGTGTGTTCGGTCCTAGTGCCATGGGGACGTCCTCTTCGTGTCAGACAAGACCGCGCGGAACGCGATCCGTATAAGGGGGGAGTGGTCGAGGCTGTGGGAAAACGAGCCGGCGACGACCGACTTTGCCAAGGATTGAGATCCAGCCTTTCTCATAATCCGCAGTTGCTCCGCCTATTCTGCATCGGAGTCCGCATGCGAGAGCTGGACACCGGAATAGCTGATCAGATCCGCTACAGTGAGTTCCTGGTTTCTCTTCTCGAAAACCTCGATGTACTCAATCATTGTATTCGAGTGTTCGCGCATCATGCCTTCGGCGCGCACGGCATCCCCCTTCTGGATTGCCTCGAAAATGACCTTGTGTTGGGAGTTGCCGAGTTTCAGGCGAAACAGGCTGCGGTCGACTCCCTCTCTCGTCGACAGGACCTGCCGGTCGAAAACCATCGAGCCCACCTCCAGCATGGGCAAGTGGCTGATACGGTTGCAGGTGAAGCTGACAAACTCGTTGCCGCATCCCTCAAGGACTGTCTTGTGGAACAAGGCATTCTGGCGCTGGATCAGCCGCAGAGAAGCATCGTCCATCTTTCCGGCTGCGGCCAGACGGTCGATTTCATCTATGGCAGCTTCCAGGTTCGGGAGGATGTTGTGGCGGCCGGGTGACTGCGCCATCAGGCGGGCTGCAAGACTTTCGAGATGACCACGCACCTGAACCGCCTGCATGATGTCGGCCACCGTCGGACTGTTGACGAAATAGCCCCGGCCTTCGCTACGGCGTACCAGACCTTCTCGTTCGACCAGGCGTAAAGCCATGCGAACCGGCGTTCTGGAGACATTGTGAGTTTCACAAAGCTGCGCTTCCGAAAGGCGTTCGCCTTCCTTGTAGGTGCCGTTGATGATGTCGCTTCTGATCCGAGCGGCAAGTTCTGTGTCGATAGATTCCATGAAAGCAATCAGCCAATTTGGGATCCCAAAGTCAAGGATGAATGTTTAAATTCTCAAAAATTTGGAAATTTGGCTTGATTTAGGATCCCGAAATGGTGTTATCCTGAGTGTGGCACGACGAAAGCCGGTCAGTGCAGGCTGTCGCGATGGGTTTTTGGGATCCCAAAACTGCGCAAGGCCTGCCTAGCCAATCTTGGGAGGATGCAATGGCTAACACTTGTCTCGGTCCCGGTCCCGGTATCGGCCTGGCGTTGGCGTCTGCGCTAGGCTTTTCTGCGCAAACGGCTGCCTGCGAAGAGTTCACAGTCGCGACATTCGTGCCGCCGCAGCACCGCACCAACGCCACGATGATCGGCCTTCTCAGCCTTTTTCCGCAAATCGCACTTTTCCTGCCACAGACGTTCGTCGGCGGATAGCAGCAACAGGAGCCGTTCCATGAAGACGAATACTGCCGTCAAGACACTTCAGCATTTCATTGGCGGGGAGTGGGTCGATGCCGAGACGAATGCCACTTTCGAAGTGCTGAATCCGCTGGACGACAGCCTTTACGCCAATGCTGCGAAGGGAACAGGCGGCGATATGCGCAAGGCTGTTGCTGCAGCCAAGTCCGCCTTTTCCGGATATCGGGAAACCTTGCCCAAGGACCGCGAACGCTGGTTGTTGCGCGTGGCCGAAATCATGGAGGCGCGCAAGGCCGAGCTGCTCGATTGCCTGATCGACGAGATCGGCTCGCCAATCCAGAAGGCCATGTTCGAATTCGAAAAGGGCCTGACCATGGTCCGTGCCGCCGCCGGCCTGTGCCGGAATGTGCGGGGCGAAACCATTCCATCGGATGCACCGGGCAAATTCTCGATGTCGATCCGGGAGCCGCTCGGGGTGGTCGCAGTGATCACGCCCTTCAACGTGCCTCTGATCAAGACGACACGGCTTGTCGCCAATGCTCTGGCCGTTGGAAACACGGTGGTTCATCTTCCCTCGGAAATGGCGCCGCACCTCTCGCTGCTGTTTGCCTCGATTGTCGCCGAGGCCGGGTTCCCGGAAGGGACGTATAACGTCGTCACCGGTTACGGACATGAAATCGGCGATGCCCTGACCGGCCACAAGGACGTGGATTTCGTCACCTTCACAGGCTCCTCGGTCATCGGTCAGCACATCAACGAGATCTGCGCCAGGAACAAGACCCGCAATACACTGGAACTGGGCGGCAAGAGCCCGACGCTTGTGATGGCCGATGCCGACCTCGACAAGGCGGTTCCGCTGGCTGCGCGCTCGATCTTCATGTTCGGGGGGCAGGCCTGCATCGGGTCCAGCCGGTTCTATGTCGAGCGACCGGTCTATGACGAATTCGTCAAGCGGTTCGCCATGATTACCTCAAAGGTCGGGATGGGGGATCTGCGTGATCCCAACACCGTCATCGCACCGATCATTTCGCAGCGGCAGAGGCAGCGGGTGAAAGACCATATCGCCGATGCGGTTGCCAAGGGCGCGACGATCGTGACCGGCGGGGAATGGGAGGGCAATCGTTGCCAGCCGACGCTGATGACCGGCGTGACCGAAGAGATGACCGTCTGCAAGTCTGAAACCTTCGGGCCGGTCACCTCGATCTACCCGATCGACAGCTATGAAGAGGGTCTCGAGAAGGCCAACGATACCGACTATGGCCTGTCTTCGGCGATCTTCACCAAGAACATCGACCGGGCGTTTCACTTCGCGCGAAACATCGGTGCGGGCATGTGCCACATCAACGGCCCCACCATTCATGACGAGGCGCATGTGCCGTTTGGCGGCAATGGCGAAAGCGGTGTCGGCCGCGAAGGCACAGATGCCGATATGGAAGCCATGACGGAACTGAAATGGGTGACCATTCAGCTGTGAGAGCAGTGACCAAAATCAATCTGGAGGAGGAAAGACCATGACATTGAAACGAGCAATTCTTGCAACGGTAGCGCTTGGCGCTCTGAGCGGCGCCGCTCTGGCGCAATCCGAGTTCACACTGAGCTACTTCATGGGGCCGAAGCACCGGTTCAACGAGGCGTTCTTCACGCCATTTGCGGACAGGCTGGCCGAATTTTCTGGCGGTGAGCTGACGGTCAAGCAATATGCCGGCGGTACACTCAATTCAAACCCGGCGCTTCAGTACTCGACCGTTGTCGAGGGGGTAACGGACGTGGCGTTCGGCATTTCGAGCTACACTTACGACCTGTTCCCGATTTCCAGCGCCATCAGCGTGCCGGGGGTCTGCAATTCCGGTATCGATTGCACCGAGGCGCTTTGGCGTGCCCGGGACCTGATCGAGAAGGAGTTCAACGCCAAGCTGATCGCCATGTGGTCGAATGAACCGATGGCCATCGTGACGCGCGACAAGCCGATCAGGACGTTGGAGGATTTCAAGGGCCTGAAGATCCGTGTGAGCTCGAACATCGAGGCGGACTTTCTTTCTGCTCTGGGCGCAGCCCCGGTTTCGCAGTCGGTATCGGAGATCAACCAGAACCTGGCCAACGGCACCATCGACGCCATTGCAATCGACCCGACCTCCATTCGCGACTTCAAGCTTTATGAGCCTGCGAATTACGTCACGCTCGGGATGCCAACTTCCGGTTTGGCCTTCTGGTTGCTGATGAATAAGCAGAGTTACGAAGGCCTGTCGGATGAAGGAAAAGCCTGGGTCGACGCGGCGTCGGGACGTGAATTGAGCGTCGCAGGCGCCAATCTGACAGAAACCATGGCGGAGGGTGCGCTTCAGGTTGCTCGCGACGCCGGGGTGGAAATCATCACGCTGTCGCCTGAAGAAACCGCGCGGATTACCGAGGCGTTTTCTGCCCCATTGGCCAAGTTCAAGGCCGAGACGTTCAATGGCGTCAGCGGTGCTGACATCTATGCGGCTATGAAGGGCGAGTGATGTCCATGCCCGGCAAGTCGTTACCAAAATGGCTTTTCCGCACTGGCGACCTGTTCGCCTTTGCGGCCGGGCTAGCAGTCGTGATCCTGGTCCTGATGACCGTGGTCGCAGTGGTTGGCCGATATGTATTCGGCCAACCTATCTTCGGCATCGAAGATGTCTCCCGCGTATTGCTGGCCTTCATCGTTGCCGGTTCAATTGCCTATGGCGCAAAGCGCGGCGCCCATGTGCATGTCGACGTGATCTCGATGCAGGCCGGTAGTAAGATCCTGGTAATTACCGACATCATTGCTCGTCTTGTCGGCATCGCAGTCGTGTCTTTCACCGCGTATTCCCTGTTCTCAAAGGGGCTTTGCGGCAAGGCCTGCGGATATTTCACACCCAATCTGAGTATTCCCTACATGCCGTTCTACTTCGCTCTTTCCCTGAGCATGGCGCTATACGGTTTGATTCTGGTGGTCGATCTGTTCACCGGAAACCCGGTCGAGGAGCACACCCCGGAAGAAGAAGGGGAGCTGTTCTGATGCCATCCGATATCACGACTGGAATCATGGGGTTCGTCATTCTGCTGGTTCTGTTGGCAATTCGCGTCCCAGTGGGCACGGCCATGCTGGCTGTTGGTGCCGGAGGCATCTGGGTCCTGCATCCGCGTGGCGAGGTGGCAGTGTTTGCCACGCTGGCGGGCGAAACATTCTCGGTGTCCTCGCTCTATTCAATGACCATCCTGCCGCTGTTTGTGCTGATGGGAAATCTCAGCGGTGTGTCAGGCATGAGCCGCGATCTCTACAGTGCCGCTCATGCCTGGTTCGGCCACCTCAAGGGCGGGCTTGCCTCGTCCACGATTGTGGGCTGCGCCGGATTTTCAGCCTTGTCGGGATCATCGCTTGCCAGCGCTGTCACGATGGGCCGCGTGGCAATCCCAGAGATGAAACGGTTCAACTACTCGGATTCGCTGTCGACCGGATCCGTCGCGGCGGGGGGCACGCTGGGCATCCTGATCCCTCCGTCGGCGGGTTTCGTCATCTATGCCATCCTCACCGAGGAAAGCATTGGCCGGCTGTTCATGGCCGGCGTGTTGCCGGGGCTGACGCTGATGGGCTTGTTCATCGCGGCAATCATGATCCAGGTGTCGCGCCATCCGGAGCTCGCGCCGGACGCTCTGCCCAAGGTTTCGCTGCCAGAACGGCTTCGGGCACTGGCGCGGGCGCGCTGGATCATCGGCATCGTCGTGATCACTGTTGGCGGCATTTATGGCGGCGTGTTCTCTGCGGTCGAAGCCGCCGGCATCGGGGCATTCCTGGCATTTGTTGCCACGCTCATGCGCGGCGCTTTCCGCTGGCCGGAAATCAAGAAGGCCATGGGAGACACGCTGGCCTCAACAGCAACCACCTTCTACATCCTGATGGGTGCCTTTGTTTTCACACCCTTTGTCGCACTGAGCGGCATACCAGACGCCCTGAGTGGTTGGGTCGTCAGTCTCGGGGCAGGGCCGTACACCGTTCTGATCATCTGCCTTATCGCCCTGGTCGTGCTGGGCACGTTCATGGAAGGGTTTGCGATCCTGGTCTTGACGCTTCCGCTGCTCCAGCCGCTGCTGGAGGGCTATGGCTTCGACATGATCTGGTTCGGGGTCCTGATGGTCATCGTGCTTGAAATGGGCCTGATTTCGCCACCGGTCGGCATCAATGTCTTCGTCGTCAAGGGCATTGCGCCGGACGTGCCGATGAACACCATATTTCGCGGAATCTGGCCGTTCTGGTTTGCCATGGCGGCGATGATCATCCTGCTGATCCTGTTCCCGCAAATCGCTCTTTTGTTGCCGAACTCGATGTTCGGGCCGTAAACCAAGGAAACAAGAATGTTCACTCTCTACCATCACGGATCTTCTGTCTGTGCCGCCAAGGTGCGGTTTGCTATGGCCGAAAAAGGACTCGGCTGGGATGGCGTCTATATCGACATCCTGAAGGGCGAGCAGTTCACCCCGGAATATCTGGCGATCAATCCCAAGGGCGTTGTTCCGACCCTGGTGCATGACCAGACGGTCATCCTCGACAGCACGGTGATCATCGAATATCTCGACCAGATCGCGCCGGAAACCAGCGTTCACCCGACTGACCCGTGGGAGCGCGCACAGGCCAGATACTGGACCAAGGCGGTGGACGAAGACCTGCATCCGGCCTGCGGCGCGGTCACCTTTGTCTGCTCGCACAGGCACACCGTTTTGAAGAACCTCGGCGAGCAGGGGGTGAAGGACTTCCTTGCTTCAACGCCGCCGTTCTCCGTCACATCGGATTGGAAAAGCCAGAAAGACGGCTTCACCCGCTACGGGTTCGAGGCTCCGGGCGCCGCGGAGAAGGTCAGGCTGTATGATCGCTATCTGCAAAAGATGGAGGAGGCGCTGAGCGGCGGCAATGACTGGCTGGTGGGCGACAAATTCTCCATCGCAGATATCGCCATGACGCCTTACGTCAACCGGCTTGCCATGATGTCGATGCGCGGCATGTGGGAAAACGGACGTCTGCCCAATGTTGAAAAGTGGTTTGCCCGGATCGAGGCGCTGCCCAATTTCAGGAAATGCCTGATCGACTGGGTGCCGGAAGACCTGACCAATGATCTGCGCGAAAACGGGGCCATGAGCTGGCCCGAAGTCGCGAGAATTCTCGAAATCGAAACCTGAGCAAAGGATGCCGCAATGGGCCGTCTAGATGGAAAAACCGCAGTCATAACCGGTGCTGCGCGTGGGATCGGAGCCGTGATGGCGAAACGCATGGCGCAAGAGGGCGCCAATGTCGTGGTGACCGATGTGTTGGATACGGATGCCACGGTCGCGGCGATCAAGGAGAGCGGCGGCTCGGCGATCGGCCTGAGCGTCAACATCACCTCAGACGCCGATCTTGCTGCCATGGTGGACGCAACTGAAAAACAATTCGGCAGCCTGGATATTCTCGTCAACAACGCCTCGATCTTTGCTGCGCTTGAGCCCAAGCCGTTCATGCAGATCGACAATGACGAATTCGACAAGGTCATGACGGTCAACGCCAGAGGCGTGCATCAGGCCACCAAGGCGGTGGTTCCGGCGATGTTGCGCGCCGGAGGCGGCAAGATCGTCAATATCGCGTCCGGCACGTTTTATTACGGACCTCCCGGGCTGTCCCATTACACAGCATCAAAAGGTGCTGTCATTGCGTTGACGCGCTGTCATGGTCGCGAACTGGGTGACAAGAACATCCAGGTCAACGCCATCGCACCGGGGCTCACCGAAAGCGAGGCCCTCAAGGGCAACACGGGATTTGATCCCGCGCGGGCGCCAACCGTGCAGTCCCGGTCGATCAAGCGGGAAATGGTGCCGGAGGATCTTCTGGGTTCCCTGATGTACCTGATCACGTCCGACAGCGATTTCGTGACCGGACAGACGCTGAACGTGGATGGCGGCAAGATCAACGTCTGAGCAATGGCGCCATGGCCAAACGCCATTCTCTCTTGCCCCTGGTTGGGGCGAGAGCGAGCCGCTGTGACAGAATTTCCTGGCCGCGCAGTTGCCGGCCCTAGTTCTCGGCCCGCAGCATCCGGTTGATCAGACCTGTTCGCATAACGAATTGCTGGAACAGCGCGGCGGTAAAATGGAGTGCAACCAAGCCAAGAAGCGGGAATTTCAATGTGGTGTGGATGAAGTCCGCGGTCTCACTTCCGCCGAACCATGTGGCCAGACCGGTGATCGGCAGGATCAACATCAGTGCGTAGAGCGACCAATGGGTGAGATGCGCCAGTCCCTTGAGCAGGGGAGGCTCTTTCTCCGGCAAGGCGGGGGCGCCACGTGTCAACCTGAGCGCCAGCCGCCAGATCGCCAGTGCCAGGATCATCGATCCGCAGGCAATGTGGAACCAGACAAGAAGGCCTGTTTCGGGCATTTCACCCTTTGATACTGCCTCCCAGGCAGCGACGATGGGATCATGCAATGCAAACTGTGCGACGATCAGAACCGCCATGCTCCAATGCAACCAGATCTGGGAACGTGAATAACCTTTGGGGTTCATTTTCGGATTCCTTCTGTGCCGGACACAAGCATAGCCGTCTTGCGAATATGGACAGTACCAATTCGGCCCGAATATGAAAGCGGGACTGTAATTGACCGAGGCTGGTCACATCGGACGGGCCCCAAATCGTTGGCACCGTCCGCTGATCGTATCTTGGCCGTGATAGGCTTGGCTGACGGCAAAGCTGAATTCAAACCAGTGCCAGAGAACGATCTTGTCTTCGCGCACCTTGGCGCGTAGCGCCAAGGTGAATTCACCGGTTTGCTTATCCGGTTTCGTGGTGATCGGGTTTATCTTGCCAAAGACTGCGACAATACCGAAGCAGACATTCATTCGTGCCACCCACGCTGCGGGTTTCGGCCCATTGCTGCCGTTCGTGTCATCCGCACCGAGTGGCAGGTCCAGCATTCTTCAGTTTCAAGGAACGTCATGGGTTGATAGCTGTTGCCGCACAAAATGCCGATGGCGCAGTGAAAGACAGCTGCGACTTCAAGTTGGATCATTTCGACACGGACTATCGGGATGATTGGCAAAAGCCCAAGAAGCCGGAGGAAATCCATAAAAACCGGCTGGAAAACCACCTCAAAAGGGTCAAAAATACAGTCAGGAAATGTGATCATGAAAACTGCCGAAACCAGCAATGGCATCGGGGCTTTCTTGCAAGAGATGAGATAGAGATCGAATGCCGGATCCGCTGTTTTATGGCGATGAAATAGCGGCTTTACCCGCGTTTCGTACGCTTGCCTACCTGGATGGCCCGCCGGATGATCCGCGGGTTGCGGCCGCCGTTGGCGCGATGTTTGAGGCGTTTGTCGAACGGTTTGGCGACGGTTTGGGGCTGATGTCCAAGCGTCTTGTGGGCCGTACCGGCAAGCCTTCAAAGGTTACCCCAAAGGCGCTTAAAGACCTCCGTAACTGGATCGGAGCGCCGGATCGGCTGGATTCTGGCGCAGGCGTGCGCCTTGGTTCGGTCAACACCGAAGAGCTTCCCCCCGCAATACCGTGGTTTCGCCTTGAGCAGCGCTACGATGATCAAACGATGGTGGAAATTTCCGTCGCGCCAGATGCGCCCAGTTTACTTGGCTTTGCCGATGAAATCGCGGACGATTTGGCCACGGCTCCGATGATCTGTGCGGCTCAGGGTTTTGGTTTTTTCCTGCCCCCGGCCCATGACAGTCTCAATTGGCTGCTGCCGCGCCTTTCCACGCGCTATAAAACGGCTCTTTTGCACACGCTTGATATGCCATCCTGCGGTTTGCGGCGCGCCCATTCGGCAATGCCCTATACCGGCGATATGCAGCCCGGAATTACCGACATCGGTTGGCGCACTTTCATAGGGCCAGAGTATCTTGATCGCCTGCCAAAAACCTTTGATCTGCCTGCCGACGTCACCATTGCGGCAAGCGATGCGATGGTGATCCTAACGGCGGGCAAAACGCCGATTTGGGGGGATGCAGTTCTTGGAGAAGATATTGAAACCTACCGCGCCATTGCCGCAGCCCTCGCCCCCGTGCGCTATCCCTATGCCATTGCGGTACACCAGAACTTCGGTGGCGATACGGCCGCTGCAGATCAGGCTGATCTTATAAAAGGCCATTACCATAGACTGGATTAGTCGATGAGAAGAGGCAGCGGATTTCACACTTATGTTTGCTTTACAGAGCAACATGGAGTCCATGCGCATTCTTGCAAAGCCCGGTACAGTTGGCCCGGCTTGAAGCGAACCGCTGCTTTTGCGAGTTCGGTCTCAAATCACGATGCACGTCCGACGTGAGGGTGTATTGCGGCCCGGCTCGTTCGGTGCCGGCTGTTGTCAGCCTGCTTCTGGATGAACTGGTCCGGAAGCAGACATGAACTGACTGGGGGAGGCGACTGTGGATTGGTCGGTTTCAATCGCCAAGCCCGGGCGGATGGACCGGTTCCATCGTTGGCCGGCGCAAGGCTGGTCAAGGGAAGATGGCGCGGAGACGATGCGAGTACATCACTGTCTCCACGCAAATATCCAGCTCGCCTCGCGGTGCTGAATTGCCAATGCGTTGCAATTGTGGATCCGCGCGACGAAGCCATTTGTTCATATCGGGCTGCCTTTGCTACCCGGGCAAAGCTGTCCTGTTTCACGCCGGGCTGAAGAGCGCATGAAGATCAACGGCATGGCAACCAGGACCAGCACGCACTGCACCAGAAAGATGGTGGAATAGATCTGAGCCGAGGGCACCGCGAGCAATTGCATGACTGTTGCCATGATCTCGAAGCCTTCCAGCCCCACTTCTGTGCCGATTACAATGACAAAGGCGATGAAGAACGCCAGCGAGTTGCCCCCGGAGGCACTGTTGGAACACGCAAATATCGCCGCGGTTATCAGGATCCCTGCGCCAAAGCTGGAGAGCATTTTGGAGCCGATAAACACTTCGGCAGAGGGAAAGGATTCATAGAGCAGGAACGAGCCCAAGCCGATCGCCGTGATGATCGCGCCGATGAGCATCAGCGGGCGTTGCAGATCGTAGCGGGCCAGAATGGCGGTTGTGCCCATGGCTGCAACAACCTGGGTCAGTGCGCTCAGCGTGGCCCGGTTGGTAATGAGCGTGTCGGCCTTCAGGTGCTCGAACAGATAGGCGGTGTCGTAAAAACCGTTTGTGGCGATGTTGACCAGAAACATGAAGGCAAAGATGCCAAGCACCTCGACGTCCGGAGCCTGGCTTGAGCCGGCGGCCACCGACTTCTGACGGCGCATGATCACGAGAAAATAGCCCAGCGCCAGAACGAACACCGCTGCCGCCAGGAGGGTGTAGAGCGATGTGATGCCCGTCAGCGTTACGAGCATGGTTGCGACCTCGAAGCTGACCAGCGCCGCCAGCACGGGGAGCAGGCTGCCGCCGGCCGCGGCGCGTTGCTGTTGATTGCCTGCATCCTCCAGGCTGGCAGCCGGCGCCTTGACCAGAAGAAGCCCGGCAATCAGCAGAAAGACCACCGAAGCGAAACCGGTGAAGAAAACTTCCAGCCCATAGTGCGGGGTGATGGCACGGATCAGTTGGGGGGTCACCAGAAAGGCCAACGGCATGGCAACGGCCCATGCGCCGGTCAACAGCTTGGTATGTCTTTCGCTGCCCCAGCCGGTCATGAGTTGTGCCACCGGCGCCAAAGTGGCCAATGAAAAACCCAGCAATGGAAACAACACAAACACACTGGCCTCGCGCATCGCCAGCGGCGGCGACAGCCAGAACACCAGCGCCAGTCCCAGACTGGCCATGCCCGCAACAAGGCACATGACGCCTGCGAGCTGCCGGGGTGGAAACCGTGCGATCAGTCGTGGTGCGACCAGCAGCGCCACCAGAACGGCGCCGAGCAGCAGCTCGATGACCGCCGAGGTTTGCGTGACCGAAATCCTCAAGAAACTGGCAAAAGCCCCCTCGGAGACAAACACGGTCGACGTGACCACGGATCGCAACCCGTTGCCAAACAGAACCAGCACCAGCAGCAAGGGGAGAGAGGCCTTGTTCATCGGGTTCAGTGCCTTTCAGGAGTTTGACAAGCCGGGCATCCATGACGGTGACAGCCATGGCGGGAGCCTTGAAACTGTCAGTCAGACCTTAAAATGATCTTTAGGCCACTTACCGCGCAAACGTGGCCCGGGATGCGTTGATCAGGTCTCGATGGCCGCTTTTCACGCGCGGGACAATGGCCCCGCGTTATTGCACCGCCTTTGTCGCCGTTCCTGCTACCTGCAGTTTCCAGCCCTCAGCAGGAGTGTCGTCCAGGTTGAGGCGTCCGACCATGTCGTAGAGGCGCTCGGTGTCCGGGCCTTTGGCAGTACAGAACCGGTCCTGCAGATAGAATGGCGGCGTGGCCTGATAGTAGAGCTTTGCCTGAACGCTGGCAGGGGTGCCCTCGAACTCGGCGCGATCGATGGCGTAGCTCACGCTGTCAAAACCGCCCTGCTCATAGGCTGGATCGCCGTCGACGGCGAACGATCCCGACTCAAGGGCCAGGTCCTTACCTGCGCCGAATGCTGCGGCGATGGTCTGGCGTTCAGCCAGCGGCAGATACCCGTGGGGGAGGATGCGATTGTCCTTGATGGTGCTGCAGATCGACAGGAAGCTGGTGGTCAGGTGACCGCTCGGCGTGCTGGTCGGGCCACACACCGCCGCGTCACTGCCGGGGGTGGAGACCAGTTCCTGGTAAATCTGGGCCTGTGACTGGCTGGTAACGGTGGCGTAGTGAGGCTGGTGCAGGCGGCTCTCGGGCGCAAGCCGCGCCGAGCAGTCGTTCTTCCACCAATACTCGCCATCCAGCGGTTTGGCATCGGCATCGACCAGAGCACCGGCGGCATTTGTACGTCCGGACTGCCAGAGAACGACGCCCTTGTCATCAAGCACGGAGAACTCGACAAAGGCCCGACGGAAACCAACACCAGATGGGAATTTGTGCCCGGCCTTGTTGGTCACGGTGACGGTGGCATTGAGTTGGTTATCCGTGATGGCAACATCGGAGATGGCCAGATCTGCGGTATGCAGTCGCGCCTGGTCGACCATGGCCTGTTCGGTTCGCAGCAGGGGATCGGTCGCCTTGCTGCCCAGCATGGGGTCGCTGGTGGGAATGCCCAGGATATCGGAAAACTGCTGGGCCACCTCGATCAGGAAGATATTCAAGCCAACCAGCGTGTGCTGGGCAAAGCCATCGCGCACGGCCAGATCGATGTCTTCTGGCGGCAAGGGATGATCGGCCGCCGGAAAGTTGGAAAACTCCTGAATACTGGCGATCTTGGACTTGTAGGGCACGCCATCGGCGTCCCGGCTCGGCATATGGCACGACTGGCACGAGGTCGGGTTGGCACCCGGTCCGGACGGCAGCGGGCCATCAGGGCTGACCCCGGTGCGATAGGCACTGAAGGCCCATTCGGGATAGGTGGTCTGCTCATAGACGTAACCGAGCGTCTTGCCCTTGTTCAGGACGGGCAGATGGACAGTGTGACAGCTGCCGCATATCTCGGAACTGGTGACGGTCTCATGGTAGTCGGGCTTGATGCCCATGGCGTTTTGCATGGGTTTGGTTTTCGGGGCCTTGAAAGGTCCGATCAGGCTATCGGGCGGGCCGACCAGAAAACTTCCCGTAAAGGTGCGGGCAAAGCCGGTGGCGCCGGGATTGAGGAGCTCCTGACGCTCGCTGACGCAGGCATTTTCAGGCGCGTCGGCCTGTGCCGCGGTGGCACGGTCGCCCATCGCGATGCGATGGCAGGCGGTGCAGGTGATGCCGTCGCGGGCCAGCATGGCATATTTGGCAAAATCCGGGCCATCGCCGGCTTCAGCCCATGGCGGGGTATTGAGCGCGCTGCGGGGGAAGGGGGCGCAGGCGTCGCCGGCGGCCACGGTGTCGATGTTGAACTGCCGTTCGCCGGCAATGCCGTGGCAGCCCAGGCACGTGGTCTGCACCAGATCCCTGGATTCGGGGTGAAAACTCTGCATCTCGCTGGCGAGCTGGGCAAAGAAGAAGGGATCGCGCCCGGCCAGGCCCATCGGCGAGGTGCGCCAGGTTGCGTAAGGGGACAGATTGGCCAGGTCATCGCCATGTGGATTGGGCTGGGTCATGTCGAACTGCAGGCCCGTGCTCCCCGCGTCATGGCAGCCAAGGCACTGGCTGGACGTGAGAAAGGTATCTGCGGCTGTCGGCCCGCCGGCAGCTACCCAGGTGTTGTCATAGGTCTGCGAGGGCATGACGTGTCTGGTGCCAGGCGACGGCAGTTCCCGGGCGTAGGCTCGCAGGTCGTTGATGACGGCGGTGTCGGCCTTGTCGTGGGGCTTGCTGAGTTGCAGGACCCCATCGGGGGCGTGCACGGCTTCGTGGTGCACGGGCGCGGGGGTGGGCGTAAAGAAGTTCTGGCTGAGATAGGCCCGTGGCTGGCCCGGATGGCCCTCGATATTGTCCGGCGTGGCGAAAGTGAGATTGTTTTCCGCCGAGGCATGACAGTTCATGCAGTATTGGGCAAAGCCCATATTGGGGATGGAGTTGCTGGCGCCGGCTGGCCAGTCGGGCGCCCAGCTGTCGGGCGCAAAGCCATACCAGCCCCAGAACCAGCCATCGAACGAGGCCGCGGGATCGCGCACCATTACAGCCGCGCCGCTGGTGGGGAAAAGATGCAAGGGATCGACACCAGCGCAGTCAGCGGCCGGCGAGGGGAACATTTCCTTGATCATGATGGCGCCCTTCGGCACCTCCGGAGTTGCCTCCGGCGCGGTCGGCGTTGCCCCACGATTGGTGACGAGCCAATCGACCATTTCGGGCGAATACCAGATCACCACGGGGGTGTGGGTGCCGTGATAGCTGCCCTGCCAGCTGCCTTCACTGAACACGGCGGTAAACGGGCCCGTGTCCCGGACAAATTTGTCGCGTTCCCAGCCCGCATCAGCGTCGCGATGGCAATAGCCGCCGACAAAGCGGTTGAGCTTGTCCTCGTAGACATCAAGCGGGAAACCGCCAGGATTGCGAATGTCGCCCGCCAGAGACTTGCACAGAGCCAGATCCGTCGGCACCAGCGCTTCGGCACGTTCGGCCGCGCAGCTGCCGGCCAATGCCGCGCTTGCGGTCAGTGCAGATAGAACCGTGCCGATGATCGTGCTTTTGAGCCAGCGCATTGTCGCGTCCTTGTTTTCGTGCGGCATGAATAGCCAATTCAGCGTGAAGGCTGCACTCACAGCCAGAAACCAACATGATTGGATCGATCATGGATTGCCGCGTTGTGGCCCAGTAAGTCCTTGATGTTAAGTGTGGAACAGTTCCGGTGCCTCGTAAAGACCATGATGCGCCCGCCTGCTGCACATCCGAATCCAACTTTTGCCGGAAAGCGGCGTGGACAGGGGTTTTCCGGGTGATTGGAGCCAAAATTCCAACCCGGCTGCCTGTTGATACAGGGGCCGATGACGGCCCACACTTGGCAGTTCATATGCCAGCGCGCTGGTCTTTGGGCCGGTTTGGAGCGCGGGTTTGGCACGAATCACTGGAGTGCCATCGCCGAGGCAAATATCGCTCCTGGATACCGCATGCGCAACAAACTGTTGAACGAGCACCTGTTCGATAACCCGCGTCATGTCCGCAATCTGGCGGTGGAATGGCGCACCGCCTTCAACCATTAGTCCCCATTCCAGCCTGACCGGCCTGACGCCAGGGGACTATGTTGGCTGGTCAAAGGAAGGCCAAACCTGAACGGGGCTTGCTTATAGACGCGGACTCTATCGGGATCAGGTCAACTGGAACTTGGGCCCGGCCGCAACCGAAATGTGGGGCTACGTGTGATGTCAGGAAAAGGGCGCTAAAAATGCCGCATATAAATCAATGTATTGAAGGTAAGGATGGCGGAGAGGAAGGGATTCGAACCCTCGATACCCTTCCGGGTATACTCCCTTAGCAGGGGAGCGCCTTCGACCACTCGGCCACCTCTCCGTCGAGTGGTCTGTTACCCCAGCATGGCCGCGTAATCAACCGTAATTCAGGCCGGACCCCATCATTGTCATCACGCGTGGTCGCGTCGCGGCGAATTCCCAGCGGGCATGGCCTGTCTGCCGGCCTTTTTTGCGCCGGGTTTTTCGTTTCCGGGGGCTGACTGACGCGTATGCCTGGCGCCTTTGCCGCGCGGTGGCTGGGCTGGATGTGCACGCGCCTGAGTTTTGGTGGTGGCCGCCAGATTAGCCGCATTGAGCGCAATGGCGCACTGATCGAGATCGTTGGTGGCCAGGTGGGCGTAACGCAAGGTCATCTGGATTGTCTGGTGCCCCAGGAAGGTCTGTACCCTTCTCAGGTCAATACCGGCCTGAACCAGACGCGAGGCGCAGGTGTGACGCAGGATGTGAGGCACCATGTGTGGATCGTCGGCAAAGCCGTTTTCCTTGCGCGCGCGGTTCCAGTTGTACTTGAAATTCTGATAGGAAATTGTCGAGAAGGGGCCGCTGCCGCCAAACGCGCGTGCCAGGTCGAGCGCCTCTGCGGCGCGGAGGGTCAATGGAACCGAGCGGCTTTTGCCGGATTTCGTGATCCAGAAGGTCACGGTGTTGTTGTGAATGTCGTTCCATTTGAGCGCCAGTGCTTCCCCCACGCGGGCGCCGGTGTCGACAAGGAACCGGCACAGAAGTTCATGATGCGGATTGCTTTTGCCAATGGCGGCAAACATCATGCTTTCTTCCTCGGCAGTCAGAAAGCGAACGCGGGAATTGCGCTCTCGCAAACGGACATAGGATGGAAGCCGTGTAATCTGACCGCTCCTCTCCGCCTTCCGCAACAAGCGATAAAGTGCGGAAAGCTTGCGATTGATGGTGGAGTTGCGATTGCCGATACCGCGAAAATGATCCACCAGTCTGTCTATAAGCTCGTCGTCATAGGCCGCGAGTTTTCGCAGCCGCATGAACTCGTCAATCTCGTGAATGAAGGCGTGGCAATTTTCCTTGTGCCGCCCGTTTTCCCACAGCGCGCCGGAATGCTGAAGCCACAGTTGCGCCGGCAATGGTGTATTGGGCGCTTCCGCAGCGAATGCGGTTGAAAATCCAGCGTCAGTTGCTTTTTCAGTTAGCTCCGCCCTCATTTCCCCGGAAATGTTCAGTCGTGTGCAGAAATCATGGTAATCCGAGCATATGAGCATATAATTTTCTGACACACAACAGAGGATAGACCGGCGACTCTCGCCGCCGGTCCGAGGGGTATCGGATCAAACCGGGTTTGATCAGAACGAACGGCGGACCCAGACGAAGCCGTCTGCAGTCGTGGTCTTTGCGCCTGCGTAGGTCTTCTGCTGGCCGTAGTGACCTTCAAGACGAACGTTGAAGTTGGTGACTGGAGTCCAGGACAGTGCACCTTCAACAACGTGCGCGTTCTTGAACACTGCACCCTTGGCAGCCGAGAAGCCATCCAGATACTGGTAGCCGATCTCCATGCCGAGCGTGTCGGTCAGGCTCTGGGTGTAGCCGATGGCTGCAGACCAGTTAGCAACTTCGGTCGAACCAGTTGTACGGCCAGGCATACCCAAGCCATAAGCAGCGTTGGCGATCTTGCTCGAGTAAAAACCGCCGAGACGGATGGTGCCGCCGGTGGCTGCAACGTCGAACTGAACGCCAGCCTTGATGCCGACTGCCCTGTCGGATTCGTCGTAACCGAGGTGCATGAATGCGCCGCCCCAACCCTGGGTCACGCCGAGAACACCGACAACGTCCGGAGTCCAGTCTGCAGTTGCGTCATCTTCGAGAACCAGAGCCGCGTAGAAGGCGTCCCCATCGAAGCGATAACCGATCTGCTGAACCTGGTGATAGCCATACACACCGCCGTTATCGGTGGAGATGAAGCCCCAGTTGCCGACGCCGCCGCCCCAGAGAGCTGCGAATGCCGATTCGGTGTAACCCATGAACAGACCGCCGAGTTGGACGATTGCCTGGTCGGTACCGAACACAGCGTCGCCGCTCGCATTGTTCAAAGTGGAGTTGCTCGAATCGGACTGCACGCGGATGTAGCCACGCAGGGTGCCGAGTTCGGTTTCCGAACGGGCGTCGAAGTTGATGCGAGCGCGGGTGTTATGCGTGTAACCGCTGGTGCCCTTGGCCGCGCCCACGCGGAAGCGGACATAACCGTCGATCTTCAGGCAGGTTTCGGTGCCCGGGATGTAGAAGAAGCCGGTGCCGAATGCGTCGCAGACGCGAACGTATTCAACGGGCTCAGGTTCAGCTGCCACGATAGCGTCGGCAGCACGTGCGCCAGATACAGCAACGAGAGCTGCCGCGGAGCCGATGAGAAGGCTCTTAATGTTCATTTCTGACCTCCAGTCAGAAGATAAACCAAGATTGATTTTTCGGTCTAAGTATTTGATTTTACTTCATGTGCTGTTGTGTTGGTTTCGCGGGCTGTTTTTCACGGGAGAATCGCGGGCACCTGCCGTATCGGGTGAAAGGGCGTTTTCCGGGCCGCAATTGCGCATCATGAATGATGAAGAGCTGTCTGTCCTGGCTTGCCCGGGGCGTCAGCGGCGCCAGCGAACGGGCTCTGCTGGCCCATATATCTGGCCCATATATATAGAGTGCGTGGACAGCACCCCAATATAGAGCGTGTGAAGTCAGCCGCATTCGGGGCGGGGCTGCTCAGCCAGTTGCGATTCCCTGTCAGTCATCCCGTCAAAGCCATTCGGGGGCTTGATCGAAGCGAGTCGCGGCTTGGCTGAAAGCGGCGGGGAATCACATTCAAATGTGCGAAAACAGCGAAAACGGGCAGGAATCCGGTCGCCAAACGCTCTCATCACAGCGTCGGAAGCGCTGAATTTCCTAACGAAGGGTAAACAAAACGGGCCGGGGGCGAAGATTTCGTGTCATTTGTGCAACAGGGGGAGGTGAAGGCATGGGGTGGACCCTTTGACGGGAGCGATCTGCGTTGCGCGGCCTGCCCGGGTGAGTATGTTCACTTTCGAAGCCACGGCGATTACCCGCCTGTCTTCTTCCATTGTGGGGATGGGACAGAGAATACTGTCCTTCAGCGACAACCCAGACCATTAACTTTTGACTGGAGGTCAGAAATGAACATTAAGAGCCTTCTCATCGGCTCCGCAGCAGCACTCGTTGCTGTATCCGGCGCACGCGCTGCAGACGCTATCGTTGCAGCTGAGCCTGAGCCCGTTGAATACGTTCGCGTTTGCGACGCCTTCGGCACCGGCTTCTTCTACATCCCGGGCACCGAGACTTGCCTGAAGATCGACGGTTATGTCCGCTTCCGCGTGACTTCGACCAAGGGTACTGCTGGTTACACCCAGAACACCCGTGCTCGCGTCAACTTCGATGCACGTTCGGAAACCGAACTCGGCACCCTGCGCGGCTACATCCGCTTCCAGTCCAACTCGGGCAACGTCAATGGCGATGCTGACGTTGTTCAGGACCAGGCTATGATCCAGCTCGGCGGCCTGTTCATGGGTTACACCGAATCGGCATTCGCAGCTCTCTGGGGCGGCGGCGTCGGCAACTGGGGCTTCATCTCCACTGATAACGGCGGTGCTTACGGCTACCACCAGGTTCAGCAGGTTGGTTACCGCTACGACTCGGGCGCATTCTATGCAGCTCTGGTTCTCGAGCATGACGCAACGACTGACTGGACTCCGGACGTTGTCGGCGTTGTCGGCGTGACTCAGGGCTGGGGCGGCGCATTCATGCACCTCGGTTATGACGAATCCGACAAGGCAGTCGGCATCAAGGCTGGCGTTCAGTTCGACGTTGCTGCTACCGGCGGCGCTATCCGTCTCGGCGGTTTCTACTCGAGCAAGATCGCTAACGGCGCTTACGGTCTCGCAATGCCGGGCCGTGCGGCTGCTTCGACCGAAGTTGCTAACTGGTCTGCAGCCATCGGCTACACCCAGAGCCTGACCGACACCGTCGGCATGGAAATCGGCTACCAGTACCTCGACGGCTTCTCGGTCGCCAAGGGTGCTGCTATGAAGAGCGCGCACATCGTCGAAGGTGCGATCTCCTGGACTCCGGTTACCAACTTCAACGTTCGTCTTGAAGGCCACTACGGCCAGCAGAAGACCCATGCAGGCGTGAAGACCACGACTGCAGACGGCTTCCTCTGGGTCCGTCGTTCGTTCTAATCAAACCACGGTTTGATTTGATGGAACCCGGCAGCTTTGGCTGCCGGGTTTTTTGTGCCTGCATTTCAGGGCTGGTTGATTTCCATCCGCAGACGGGCGGGCGGCGTCGATGGTGCTTTTGGCTTGGCCAGTGTCAGGCAGGGGTGATAGGTTTGCCGTCCAGCAAGGTTCTGGCGGAGATCTCATGCGAAACGTTAAACTTTGGATATGGCCCGGTCTGGCTGCCGTGGTGTGTCTTTCGGCCCTGGCGATCTGGTTCAAGGCCGGTGCCATCGAAACGGACCTCCGCTCTCGCACATTGTCGGCGCTCCGGATGGATCATGCCTGGGTGAAGGTGCTGATCAAGGGCAGGGATCTCACCCTGACCGGTCTGGCACCGGACGAGGAAAGCCAGTCGCAAGCTCTTTCCATTGCGCGCAATGTCTATGGCGTCCGCGCCGTCAAGGATGCTTCGGTTCTGTTGCCCGAGGAAAAACCCTACCGATTGTCTGCGGAGAAAACCGCAAACGGCATCACGCTGAGCGGGTTTGTTCCCAATGAAGCCGCCCGCGGCAGCATCATCTCCACGCTGACCGGATTGCTGCCGGGCATCGCGCTGTCTGACCAGATGAATCTCGCGCGGGGCGCGCCCACGGGCCTGGTAACGCTCGCCGGTCATGGATTGTCCGCGTTTACGCGGTTTTCAACCGGATCTCTGACCATCACGGACCGGACGATGCAGATCCGCGGTCAGGCGCTCAATCCGGACGACCATGAGGCGGCACTTGCCGTGCTGTCCGCAATACCTCCCTCCGCAGGTATCGTCAGTTTGGTCGAGATTACACCAGCCGCCGTGACCGGAGACTACAGCTGGTCTGCGACAAAGGGGGCTGACGGAATTGTCGTGAACGGCTACGCGCCGAATGCCGAGCTTCGCGAAGCGATCATGGCGCGCGCCGGATCGATTGGCGGGAATACGGGTGCAGTTGACCAAATGCGCTACGCAGCTGGCGTGCCCGACGGCGTTGACTGGCTGGCGGCGGCCGAAACGGGGTTGTCTGCGCTTGAAAAAATGACCGAGGGCACCGTCACCATCACGGACAGAACGCTCGATGTTTCCGGTGAGGCCAGCGATGCGGCTTCATTTCGCGGCATCCAGGATGGTCTGTCGGGACAGCTGCCGGGTGGATTGGTGCTTGGCACCGCGGATATCGGCATGGCGCAGGGGTCTTCCTATGACTGGAGCGCGCGGCTGACAGGGCAGGGACTTGAATTGGCCGGCCTTGTGCCAAGCGAAGCTTTTCATTCCACCCTGCTGCAGGTGGGCCGCCTGAAATTTGGATCTATCGAGGTCACGGATACTCTCGGGATTGCGCCCGGTGCTCCAGAGGGCTTCGAGGATGCCGCCCTGACGGCGCTGCAGGCGCTGAGCAGGCTGGATGAAGCCGAAGTTGCGATAAACGGCGGCGTGGTTTCTATCCAGGGAACCGCCTTGAACGGGGCCGGCTCGGCGGAGGTCGCCCGGTTGATGGCGCAAGGCCTGCCGCAGGGCTTTTCCGGCGAGGCCACCGTTTCCCCGGGCAACGATGCAGGGCCGCAACTGGCCGCTGCGTCGTGCCAGGACGAGCTCAACCGGCTGACGGGTCTGAATACCATCCTGTTCCAGACCGGTGAGGCAGCCATACAGGACCATTCCTACGGGTTCCTGGACCGGATTGTCCATGTTGCGCAACAATGTGGTCAGGTCCGGCTGGAAATCTCCGGGCACACGGATTCGGACGGTTCGGAAACGGACAATCAGGCCCTGTCCGAACGTCGGGCCAGGGCGGTGGTAGACTTCATGACAGCCGCGGGCGTTGCGCCGGACCGGCTGATTGCGGTTGGCCATGGTGAAAGCCAACCGCTGACGAACAATGAAACGGACGAGGGCAAGGCGGCAAACCGCCGGATTGAGTTTCGCGTCCTTAACTAACGGGCCATCGGCCTATGGAGGGACTAATGTGGTACATGTTCACACATCTTTGGTTTTGGCTGCTGCTGGCGTTTGTTGTTGGCGCGCTGGTCGGATGGAAGACCTGCGACCGTGCCCGCAGTTGAGGGCCGAAACGACTGATCCGGAGGGGGAAAGATGACCATGTTTGTTTTTCAGGTAGCGATTTTCATAGCGATTGCATTCGGTTTGGGGTGCCTGTTCGGATGCTGGCTCAAGGGACGATCGGCCGGTTCGCGGCATCATTCCGGCGCTGCGGCAGCGGTCCCGCATGAAGCCGCGGCAAAGGTCGTGACTTCAGGCGAGCTTGCAGCGCCAATGCCGCATTACGAGCCAGAGGCCTCGCCACAACCGGCGTCGGCCCTGGCGTCGAAACCCGGTCCCGCCGAAAAGGCGGCATCAGAGGTTCCGCCCGCACCGGCGAAAAAGGCATCCAAGCCAAGGGCGGTCAAGAAAACGGCGGCCAAAACGTCTGCTGCCAAATCCTCTGCCGGAAAATCATCAGCAGGCAAGCCGGCTGCACCGAAGGCTGCGGCTGCCAAACCGGGAGCCGCAGGTGGCAAGGCTCAAAAGGCAAAGGCCGCAAAGCCGGTAGCCGCCAAATCAGAAGTGGCGAAACCGAGGGCTCAAAAGGCCAAGCCCGTCGCCGCTGCCGTTCCTGACAATCTGAAGAAAATCAAAGGTGTAGGTCCGCAGATTGAAGCCAAGCTGAATGCCGCAGGTATCAATAGTTTCGCGCAGATCGCGGCCTGGACCAAGAAGGAGCAGGCGGAGTTTGCCGAGCAATTGTCGTTTGCCGGCCGTATCGAGCGGGAAGACTGGGTGAAGCAGGCCAAGATCCTGGCGAAGGGTGGTTCCACGGATTTTGCCAAGCGCGTTGCCAAGGGTGAAGTTGCGAGTTCGGCTGACAGCAAGCCCAAGCGTGGCGGCAAGACGTAGCCGGAAGCTGCTGCGGCTGGCCTGATCAGCCGCAGCAAGCCGCTTCAGTGCCGCCGCTGCTTGTCGACGGAGGCGAAAAAATTCGTCAGGATTTCGGGAATTCCCGACAGATGCAGGATCGGCGCGTGGCCGTGACCGGGGATGGTCACGGTCTGGAGCGAAGGCACGCGGTTTTTCATCTCGATCAGCGTGTCTGACGAGAGCAATGTCGAGTGTTCGCCGCGCAGCGCCAATAGCGGCATGCCGCGCATCCCCTCGAATTGCGGCCACAATGTTGGCAGCGGCGTGCTCAGATCGACGCCGGCAAGGCCATGAAGCAATGCCGGATCGAAGTCGGACACCAGTTGGCCGTCCTTCTCCACATAGATTGCCCGGGCGAAATCGGCCCAGTCGGCTTCACTGAGAGCCGGGAAGCTCTTTGAATGGGCTTCGGCAAGGATTTGCGCTGCATCTGCCCAGTTCTTTGGATGAGGCATCCGGGACAGGTAGGCCTTGATCTGGGCAAGGCCCGCACCCTCGATCACCGGGCCGATGTCGTTGAGCACGCCGGCGGCCATGACCCCGGGCCGCATCGCCGCGAGAACGTGCATGATCAATCCCCCGCGTGACGTCCCCACGAAAATCGCATGTTCGAGCCCGAGCGCCGCCATGCCGCTGAGCACATCTTCGGCTTCGATGACGATGGTGTAGCGCGAGGGATCCTTGTCCCATACTGAGCGGCCGCGGCCGCGGTAATCGAAACTGACCACGCGCCGCGGCGTTTTCGGATCGGTTGACAGGAGCCGCGCCAGATCGTCGAAATCCCGTGTGTTGCGGGTCAGCCCGGGCAGGCAGACGACAGGCAGGCGATCACGGGTGGCGAGGTTGTCGCGGCCGTAGTCGGCGGCGTGCAGGCGCAGGCCGTCGCTGGCGGAGAAAAACACACTGTCGTATCCGCCTGTCTCCAAAGTGCCGGCTGCGCCAGAATTCCCGTTTGCCATGGTCAGATCCTGTTTTCGTCGGTTTCGCTTCAGGATCAAGCCTATAGCCTATTTTGGGTGCGATGCGACAGGTCTCATCGGCGGCCGAATCTGAGATCGTTCTCGATGTTGCCAGGCTGGCCAAGGCGGGCCTTGTAGATCTGGTAGTTCTCCATGACACGCTGGACGTAGTGACGGGTCTCGGTGAACGGGATCATCTCGATCCAGTCGATGACTTCGTCCAGCGGTTTGCCACGCGGATCGCCAAAACGCTTGATCCACTGGGACACCCGGCTGGGGCCGGCATTGTAGGCGATGAAGGTCAGAATGTAGGAGCCACCGAAGTCACTGATCTGTTCACCGAGGAAATGCGCGCCCAAGGTGGCGTTGTAGCCGGCATCGGTCGTCAGCCGCTCCCGTGAATAGGCAAGCCCATGGCGGGCGGCGACGCCCTTGGCTGTTCCGGGGAGAATTTGCAGGAGGCCGCGGGCATTGGCCGGCGAGATCGCGGCCTTGTTGAAGGCGCTTTCCTGCCGGGCGATCGAGTAGGCGAGCGCCTTGCCCGATCCACCGATATTGGCGGCACTTGGCACGGCTCCCAGCGGATAGGCGAGGGCTGCAACGTCAAGGCCGCGGTTCCAGGCAATCTTGCCGACCTGCAGCGACAATTGATGGTCGCCACGCTTTTCCGCCATCGCCGCAAGAATGGCCAGTTCGCCGGGGCTGTCGAGCTCGGCGGCCAGCGCCCGGTAGAGCGTATCTGCGCGCCATTCGGCGCCCGCATCCTCAAGCTTGCGAATGGCCTGTACAGCCTCGCGGGCGGCGAACCGGTCGCGGTCCTTTGCCGATGGTGAGGGGTAGGCGATGCTTAACGATGTGCGTCCGAGTTTGGCGCTGGCGAGCTGTCCGTAGAAGGTCGAGGGGTATTTTGCCGCCCGGGCATAATGTTCCGCCGGTTTGCCGGGGGCTCCAGCCTCGGCTGCGCGCCCGAGCCAGTAGTGGGCGCGGGCGGTCGATATCTGGCCATTGGCAACGTCAAGAATGGCGGCAAAGTGCCTGGCGGCTGTTTTGGCGTCCTTGAGTCCACGCAGAGCGTACCAGCCGGCGTGAAATTCGGCTTCGGCAACGTCCTGAGGGCTTTGCGCAAGATGGGCTGCGGCGAGCTTGTAGGCGCCCGTGGCGTCGCCTTGCTCGTAGAGGCCACGGCTGACCACGCGGGCTTCGACCCACCACTCGTCGGGGTCAACCAGCAGGTCGCGGTCCCGGGGCATCCTGGCGAGTAGAGCGGCGGCCTCCGTGTTGCGATCGAGTTCGCGCAGCTGGCGAATGCGCAGATAGAGATAGGCAGGTGTATCGTGCCAGGACCGGTCAACCGCCTTGATGGCGCCGGAGGCCTTTGCCGGATTGCGGATCACGGCCGTCCAGGCGCGGTAAAGCGACTGGGCTTCGGCTTTCCTGGAAACGGACTTGGCGTCGTTGACGTGGTCGCGGTAGAGCAACATTTCCATCCGGCGGAAATGGTCGGCCTTGGTAAGCAGGCTGTCGAATTCGCGCAGGAATGTTTCGGCGTCCCGGTCATCCATGTTGGTTGTGCGCCAGAAGCTTGAGGCAATGGCGCGGGCGCGCTTGCTGTCTCCGCTCTCCATCAAGGCCCTGACGAGCGTAATGGTGCCCTTTGCGGTTTCAGGCTGCTTGCCGGCGAATGCGGCAAGCGCCTGCTGTGCCGTCGGATTTTCGTGAAACAGGGCGTTTTCATAAAGCCGCGGAAGAGACTTGAGGCCGGGCCAGCCTTTCAGCTCGTTGGCCGCAGCGGCAATTTCGGCTGACGGCACCTCTGACAATCCCGACAGGGCAATTGCCCAGGTCAGGATGTGGCGGTCGAGCGCATTGCGCGCCATCTTGTCACGGATCGCGCGGGCAAGGCCGGCGTCTCTGTCACCAAGTGCCTGCAGGCCTGACTCGAGCGTGCGACTTGCCGGGGTGACCGAGGTTGCAGCCGGTTGGGCTGCGGGGGCGGCGAGGTCAGGCCGTGGAACGGGCAGGGGTACCGAACCGGAGGGCAGCGGTGCCGCGAAGGTGGTGCCGACGGCCATTGTGGAAAGCGCAAACAGTGTCGCAAGAGCAATTTTGGGCATGATAGCCTTCTATTCGAATTGATAACCCTGTCTGCCGGCAGCCGAGCAATCGTGCTCCCCGAGCGGCGATCTTGCATTTCCAAGCCTTACCTTGCTCTACCGGGAACCTGTGAAGCAAGGGTCATGGAGTGCTTGTCGGCTTCACCCAATCGGACTATTCCCGCATAATTGCGGGTAATCTGCGGCAGGTATCGTGGATTGGCCACGCGGCGGCTTTCAATCAGCAGCCTGCAATCCGCGCAAAAGCGCTCTGAGGTGGCGCGCAAGGCTTTTCCGTCGCCGTTATTTCCTGTATCGCCTGCTGTACAGGCAAGTGAATGCGCCCATTGGGCGTCAAGTGACAGTTTTTGGAGATCAGCATGTTCAAGGGTTCCCTACCGGCCCTCATTACCCCTTTCACCGAAAATGGCGCGGTGGACGAGGACGGCTTTGCGAGCCATGTCGAGCGGATGATCAAAGCCGGCAGCACCGGCCTTGTTCCTGTTGGCACGACGGGTGAATCTCCGACGCTGACCCATGCCGAACACAAGCGGGTGGTGGAGCTGTGCGTTGAGGCAGCTGGTGGCCGGGTTCCGGTGATTGCCGGTGCCGGCTCGAACAACACGGCTGAATCGATCGAACTTGCGGTTCATGCCGAAAAGGCCGGCGCGGATGCCGTGCTGGTGGTGACGCCCTATTACAACAAGCCGACGCAGAAGGGGCTCTACCAGCACTTCAAGGCGGTGGCCGAGGCGATCACGCTGCCGATCATCATCTACAATATTCCGCCGCGCTCGGTCATCGACATGTCCGTCGAGACAATGGCAGCGCTGCATCGCGATTTCGCCAATATCATCGGCGTCAAGGACGCGACCGGCAACCTTGCCCGGGTGCCTGAACAGCGGATGGCCTGCGGCACGGATTTCGTGCAGCTGTCCGGCGAGGACCCGACGGCGCTCGGGTTCAACGTGCATGGCGGTGTTGGCTGCATCTCGGTGACGGCCAATGTGGCGCCAAAGGAATGTGCCGAGTTTCAGGAAGCAACCCTGCGCGGCGACTATGCAACCGCGCTGACGATGCTTGACCGGCTGATGCCGCTGCACAAGGCAATCTTTGCCGAGCCGGGTGTTGCCGGCGTGAAGTATTGCCTGGGCAAGATGGGCCTGATCAACAATGTCGTCCGCTCGCCTTTGACCACGGTCGAGCCGGGTACGGCGGCATTGCTTGACGCCGCACTTGCCCAGGCGGGCATTGTGAGCTGATCATGGCTCCCAAAAAGGAAGACAAGTCGCAGCACGGCAAGGTCGTGGCCGAGAACCGCAAGGCGCGGTTCAACTACGAAATCGTCGACACGATAGAGACTGGTCTGGTGCTGAGCGGAACCGAAGTGAAATCACTTCGGGAAGGCAAGGCCAATATCGCCGAATCCTATGCCAATGAAGAAGGCGGGGAGATGTGGCTGATCAATTCCTATGTGCCGGAATACCTGCAGGCCAACCGGTTCAACCACGAGCCCCGGCGACGGCGCAAGATCCTGCTCAAGGCCCGCGAAATCGCACGGCTTGCGCAGGCGGTGCAGCGTGACGGGATGACGCTTGTGCCGTTGAAGATCTATTTCAACGACAAGGGCAGGGCGAAGCTGCTGCTGGCTCTGGCCAAGGGCAAGAAGTTGCACGACAAGCGCCAGACCCAGAAGGAACGCGACTGGAACAGGGACAAATCCCGGCTGTTGCGGGACCGCGGTTAGTCAGGTCCATGATGCCGGGCCGGGACCAAGCGACCTGACCGCCTTTTGGAAGACTGTATCGAACATCTGTGGCGTCAGACGGCCGGTGTTGATGTTGTAGCGCGAGCAGTGATAGCTCGACAGGATGCGAATGCTGCCAATTTCTGTTTCCGCGGCATGTATAAACGGGTGGTGCGCAACCTTGCCGCCGAGCGCGCGTATGGTGCTGTCATGGGAAATCTTGCCCAGGGTCACGATGACCTTGAGTTCGGGCATCCGTTTGATCGTTGCAACAAGAAATTTCCGGCAGGTGTTGATTTCGGCTCCGACCGGCTTGTTCTCCGGAGGGACGCAGCGAACCGCGTTGGTGATCGCGGTGCCGTTCAGGGTTGGCCGGTCAGCACTGTCTGATTGAAGGCTTTGCCTGGCCAAACCGTGTCTGGCCAGCGTTTGATGCAAGAGCGTGCCTGACTCATCGCCGATAAATGGAATGCCGGTGCGGTTTGCTCCCCGCAATCCCGGGGCCAGTCCGACAATCAACAACTCTACCGCGCTCGGACCCGCTGGAGGGTACCAGGTTTCCACCGGCGCATTGTGCCATTCGGGAAACAGCTTGCGGTTCTGGAGTGCGAAACTGCGCAACCTCGGGCACAGTCTGCAATCATGCTCCGGCTCGTGCCGGCAGTCAGTCTGCCGGGACCGCGCCAATTTGCGGATCAGTCCTCGAATTCTTCTTCTTCTTCGGCAGGAACATAAGCGCGCTGGGGACGCTCGGACTGTTCGCGGCCGATTTCGGATTTGAGGCTGGTCAGTTCGATGAAGTAGTCGGCCTGGCGGCGAAGATCGTCGGCAATCATCGGGGGCTGGGACAGCAGGGAGGAGACCACGGTCACCTTGCGGCCCTTGCGCTGAAGCGCCTCGACCAGGGAGGTGAAATCGCCATCGCCCGAAAAAATCACCAGATGATCGACTACGTCAGATTGCTCCATCGCGTCGATTGCCAGTTCGATGTCCATGTTGCCCTTGACCTTGCGACGGCCCATGGAGTCGGTAAATTCTTTTGCAGGCTTTGTAACTACTTTATAGCCATTGTAATCGAGCCAATCTATCAATGGACGGATCGATGAATATTCCTGATCTTCAATCAACGCGGTGTAATAATACGCGCGTAACAAATACCCACGGGTTTGAAATGCCTTCAGCAACTTCCGGTAGTCAATGTCGAAATTCAGGCTTTTGGATGCTGCATAAAGATTCGCCCCGTCAATGAAGAGCGCAATTTTCTCTCTTGGATCAAACACTTATGATCTTCCTTTCAAAGAAGCCCTCTGTCGCAACTGAAGGCAAATCTGGCTTCCATACGAGCAATTTAGATCGATCTCGAACTTTTTAAAAGCCACGCAAGTACCATAATCCTACTGTTCCACGACTCAATTAATCGTGAGATTGATCCAAATGCTGCGCTTGGCCCCACATTTCAAGTGTCTGGGCCTTGATACTTATGCATAGCTGCTAAAAAACCTTTGCTGTTGACGCAAGGGTTCGACGCGTAAGCTGTGTTGCAAGGAGTCCTGTAATGTACGCTGACGGGATGGATTCGGTCCTGAAATGGCGCATTTGGCGTAAAGGACTTGAAATAGCCACACAATGTGTTTATCGCATGGCCAAACTCCCCCATAGCAGTTTGTAAAGGACAGGCAATGGCTCGCGTCACAGTCGAAGATTGCATCGACAAGGTTGATAACCGTTTTGAACTGGTATTGCTTGCCAGCCATCGCGCCCGTCAAATCTCACAGGGTGCCCCGATCACGATCCCTCGTGACAACGACAAGAACCCCGTTGTTGCATTGAGAGAAATCGCAGACGAAACACTTTCGCCCGGCGATCTGAAGGAAGACCTCATTCACTCGCTGCAGAAGCATGTCGAAGTTGACGAGCCGGAACCCGATCCGGAGCGTTTCCTGCAGACTGGCGAAGCTGCGGAAGAAACGGTTGTCGAGGATGATCAGCCGGAAGCGGTTTCATTCGGCTCAATGTCGGAAGAAGAGCTGCTTGCAGGCATCGAAGGGCTTGTGCCGCCGGAAAAAAGCGACGACTATTGATCATCTGGGCGATTGCCTGCTGATTTGCAACGAATTGGTGGCAGCCGGTCCAGAGGCCGATAGACAGCTGATGCTACGCAATGCGCCGGTCGTTCGATTCGGCGCATTTTCTTGTTTTGGAGTGCCATTCCGATGATGCGTCAGTACGAGCTCGTGGAGCGCGTGCAAAAATACAAGCCGGATGCCAACGAGGCCCTGCTGAACAAGGCTTATGTTTACGCCATGCAGAAGCATGGCAAGCAAACCCGTGCCAGCGGCGACCCCTATATTTCCCATCCGCTGGAGGTGGCGGCGATCCTGACCGAAATGCGGCTTGATGAATCGACCATCGCCGTGGCTCTGCTGCATGACACCATCGAGGACACTTCGGCCACGCGCGCCGAAATCGACGAACTGTTCGGCGAGGACATCGGCCGGCTGGTCGAAGGTCTGACCAAGATCAAGAAGCTCGATCTTGTCAGCAAGCGGGCCAAGCAGGCCGAAAATCTCAGAAAGCTGCTGCTGGCCATATCCGACGATGTGCGGGTGCTGCTGGTCAAGCTGGCCGACCGGTTGCACAACATGCGCACGCTCGAGCATGTGCCGCCGGAGAAGCGCGCCCGCATTGCCGAGGAAACCATGGATATCTATGCGCCGCTGGCCGGCCGGATGGGTATGCAGGAAATGCGCGAGGAGCTCGAGGAGCTCGCCTTCAAGAATATCAACCAGGAGGCCTATGACACGGTTACCGGTAAACTGGCCGAGCTTTCCGAGCGCAACCGCGATCTGATCCACACGATTGAGGATGAGCTGTCGGCGCTGTTCAGCCAGCAAGGGCTGAAGGCGCAGGTGAAGGGCCGGCAGAAAAAGGCCTATTCGGTGTTTCGGAAGATGGAGTCCAAATCGCTGTCGTTCGAGCAGCTTTCGGACGTGTTCGGCTTCCGCATCATCGTTGACACCGAGGCCGACTGCTACCGCGCGCTGGGTATTGTGCATATGCGCTGGTCGGTGGTGCCTGGGCGGTTCAAGGATTACATTTCGACACCGAAACAGAATGACTACCGCTCGATCCACACAACCATTGTCGGGCCGTCGCGGCAGCGCGTCGAGCTGCAGATCCGCACCCGCATGATGCATGACATCGCCGAGCGGGGGGTGGCCGCGCACGCGCTTTACAAGGATGCCTCCACCAGCGGCGACGAGGAACTGCTGTCGAAGGACTCGCGCGCCTATTCCTGGCTGCGGCAGACAATCGAGGCACTGTCTGTTGGCGACAACCCTGAAGACTTCCTCGAGCACACCAAGCTGGAGCTGTTCCAGGACCAGGTGTTTTGCTTCACGCCGAAAGGTCAGCTCATCGCCCTGCCGCGCGGGGCGACGCCGATCGATTTCGCCTATGCGGTGCACACCGATATCGGCGACACCTGTGTCGGCGCCAAGATCAATGGCCGGATCATGCCTCTGGTCACACGGCTTGCCAATGGCGATGAAGTCGAGATCCTGCGTTCGGGCGTTCAGGTTCCGCCGCCCGCGTGGGAAGAGATTGTCGTGACCGGCAAGGCGCGTGCGGCGATCCGCCGGGCGACCAAGGCAGCGGTGCGCAAGCAATATTCCGGTCTGGGCATGCGCATTCTCGAGCGCACCTTCACCAGGGCGGGCAAGCCGGTGTCACGGGATGGTCTCAAGCCCGTGCTGCACCGCCTGGGCCACAAGGATGTCGAGGATGTGCTGGCGGCTGTCGGTCGTGGCGAGCTGGCGTCGGATGATGTGTTCCGCGCGGTTTATCCAAATCATCAGGAAACACGGGTTTCGCCGCGCAAGCCGGCGGACGAGGGCTGGTTCAACTTGCGCAGTGCTGCGGGGCTCATCTTCAAGTTGCCCGGGCTTGCGAAAACCCAGAAACCATCGAAGGCGTCGCGCCAGATCGGGCCCGATCCCGACATGGATGCAATGCCGATCCGCGGCATGGACGACAATTCCGTGGTCAAGTTCGGTCCCGGTGGCGCGGTGCCGGGCGACCGGATTGTGGGCATTCTCGAAACCGGGGCAGGGATTACCGTCTATCCGATCCAGTCGCCCGAGCTGACAAAGTTCGATGACGAGCCGAACCGCTGGATCGATATCCGCTGGGATATCGACGAGAACAACAAGAACCGTTTTCCGGCCCGCATCCTGGTCACGGCGATCAATGCTCCGGGGACGCTGGCAGAGGTGGCGCAGACGATCGCAACCAGCGAGACAAATATCCAGAACCTGACGATGGTCCGGGTTGCCGCCGATTTCACCGAGATGCTGATTGATTTGCAGGTTTGGGACCTCAAGCACCTCAACCAGTTGATTACCCAATTGAAGGTGCTGGAGTCTGTTTCCACCGTCGAGCGGATTTATCAATAGCCTGCAGCTGCAACATGAGCGATAAGCTTGGGTGAAGCCGTGCCCCTGCCTGACCGATTTTTTTGAGTGGCGCCTTTACCAGTTCTTCGCTGTTGGCGGGCAGACTGGCTTTGGTGGACACGGAACAAGGGGCGCTCTCGCGGAATTGTTGTCGCACTGACTTAGAGCTGACACAAAAAGAGCGATATACGGACAACACATGCTGTTTCGTCGCCGAAGACCAGAGGGATTTTTTGACCGGTTGCGCACTGCGCTCTGGCCGAGGAGGTCGTTTGGCCGTTCGTTCCAGTATTTCATCAAACGCGTGCTGCGGCTGACCGCGACACCGCACGCGATTGCGGCGGGTGTGGCTGCCGGGGTTTTTGCCTCATGGACGCCGCTGCTCGGGTTTCATTTCATTCTCGCTTTCGCGATTTCCTATCTGCTTGCCGGCAATATGGTTGCCGCGGCACTGGGAACCGCATTCGGCAACCCGCTGACGTTTCCCTTCATCTGGACATTGACCATCAAGATCGGAAACATGCTGATCGGGATCGAAACCGGTACGCATGAACGGCACGTCAATCTGGAGGCATTGCTGCGGCACCTGGACATCAGCCAGTTGTGGGATCCGGTGCTCAAGCCGATGCTGATCGGGGCGATACCGCCGGGCGTGGTCAGCGGCGTGGCCTTCTACATTCTCACCTATTGGGGCGTCCGGGCGTTTCAGGCGCGGCGCAAATCAAGGCTGGCGATGCGGGCCAAGGCCCGTATCCAGGGACTGGCCACGGCAAGTCCGGACAGGGCTACAGACAGGGCAAACAGCGCGTGATCATCGGAATAGGCAGCGATCTCATCGATATCAGGCGAATCGAGAAAACTCTTGAACGCCACGGCGAACGCTTCACCAACAGGTGCTTTACCGATGTCGAGCGGGCGAGATCGGATCGCCGGGCCCAGCGCGCAGCCTCCTACGCCAAGCGGTTCGCGGCCAAGGAAGCCTGTTCCAAGGCGCTTGGTACCGGGCTTTCGAAAGGCGTGTTCTGGCGTGACATGGGCGTGGTCAACATGCCGGGCGGCAAGCCGACGATGCAGCTGAGCGGCGGCGCGGCGCGGCATCTCGACAGCATGACGCCTGACGGCATGACCTGTGCCATTCATTTGACAATAACTGATGATTATCCGCTGGCGCAGGCTTTCGTTGTCATAGAAGCGCTTCCACGGTCCTGACGCTAGGCTGGCTGTGTGATTGCAGTCCCTTGCGGATCCGATATCCGAGGATATCGGCCGCAGATCGCAGGACATTGGCGGGCGGTGTTGCCGCGAACGATGCAAACAGCTAGAGAAAGCGTTTCCGCGCCATACCTGAGGAACTCAACGCGTGTCAGATACCAAAAAAGACCAATCCGGCGGACTTTGGGAAAACATCAAGGTGCTTGCCCAGGCGCTGCTGCTGGCGGTGATTATCCGCACCCTGTTTTTCCAACCGTTCAGCATCCCTTCCGGCTCGATGATGGAGACGCTTCTGGTTGGCGACTATCTGTTCGTTTCGAAATATTCCTACGGGTATACCAAATATTCGATTCCGTTCTCGCCGGACCTGTTTTCCGGCCGGATCTGGGGCAGCGAACCCGAGCGCGGCGATGTTGCTGTGTTCCGGCTGCCGAGCAATACCAAGATTGACTACATCAAGCGCGTGATCGGTCTGCCGGGTGACCGGATCCAGGTCACCGACGGTGTGCTCTACATCAATGGCGAGGCGGTCAAGCGCGAACTGGTTGGCAGCTACGAGCCCGAAGGGCGCTACAGCCGGGGCACGGACGTTCCCGTCTACAGGGAAACGCTGCCCAACGGCGTGAGCTATACAACGCTTGATCTCAGCCCCAATTCTCCCGGTGACAACACAAGGGAATTCGTGGTTCCCGAAGGCCATTATTTCATGATGGGCGACAACCGCGACAACTCCCAGGACAGCCGCTTCGAGGTTGGTTACGTGCCGCTCGAGAACTTCATCGGCCGGGCGACGATCATCTTCTTCTCCATTGGTGAAGATGCATCGCCGCTGGAAATCTGGAAATGGCCGAGCAGCCTGCGGTTGGAGCGGTTCTTCAAATCAGCTCAGCGATGAAGCGCGCAGTCAAAAAGGCGGCGGAAGTCGTCGCCAGGGTTGAGGAGCGCATCGGGCACACATTCGCCGATGCGGGCAGGCTGGAGCGCGCGCTGACGCATTCCAGTCTCCGCAATCCGGCGGGCGGCAACTATGAACGGCTCGAGTTTCTCGGCGACCGGGTGCTTGGCCTTTGCGTGGCCGAGTTGCTGTTTGATCATTTCCGCGATGCCACCGAGGGCGAGCTGTCGGTTCGTCTCAACCAGCTTGTCAGCGCGCAAACCTGCGGGGAAGTGGCGGACGAGTTGGGATTGCACGAGTTCATCCGGACCGGCGCGGATGTCAAACAGGTTGCCGACAAGCGGATGCTCAATGTCCGTGCGGATGTGGTAGAGTCGATTATTGCCGCGATCTATCTCGATGCCGGGCTTGAGGCTGCGCGGGGCTTTATCCACACGCACTGGAAGGCACGGGCCCTGGCCGATGATGCCGCGCGCAGAGACGCCAAGACAGAATTGCAGGAATGGGCCCACGCCCGGCATGGGGTTACCCCGGTATACCGGGTAACCGACCGGTCCGGCCCTGACCACGAACCGGTGTTCAAGGTGGTGGTCGAGATTGAAGGGGCCAAGCCCGCCAGCGGCACAAGCCGCTCCAAGCGCGCCGCCGAACAAGCCGCAGCGACGGCAGTGCTCGAACGCGAAGGCGTCTGGCAGGCAAATGCAGGAAAAGATGATGACTGACACACCTGAAACAGATGCAACCCCGGCCGAGCCGCAAGGCCCGACCCGATCCGGCTTCGTGGCGCTGATCGGCGCTCCCAATGCGGGAAAATCAACCCTGATGAACCAGCTTGTCGGCGCCAAGGTGTCGATCGTCTCGCACAAGGTGCAGACGACACGGGCGATCGTGCGCGGCATTGCCATTCACGACCGGACCCAGATCGTGTTCATCGACACGCCGGGGATCTTCACGCCGCGGCGTCGGCTTGACCGGGCGATGGTGACAACCGCCTGGGGCGGAGCCAAGGATGGCGACCTGGTTCTGGTGCTGATCGATGCCGAGCGCGGGATCCGTGGTGACGCGGAAGCGTTGCTGGATTCGCTGGCCGAGCGGCACGGGCACAAGATCCTGGTGATCAACAAGATCGACCAGGTCAAGCGCGACACGCTTCTGGCGCTGACGGCTTCCATTCATGAGAAAGCAAAGTTTGACGAGACCTTCATGATCTCGGCGCTCAACGGTTCTGGCTGCAAGGACCTGATGAACTATCTGGCAAACAAGCTGCCGGAAGGGCCGTGGTACTATCCCGAAGACCAGATTTCGGACTTGCCGATGCGGCAGCTGGCGGCGGAGATTACCCGCGAGAAACTGTTCCTGCGCCTGCACCAGGAATTGCCCTATGCATCGCATGTGGAAACGGAAAGCTGGGAAGAGAAGAAGGACGGCTCGGTTCGCATCGAGCAGGTCATCTATGTCGAGCGTGACAGCCAGAAGAAGATCGTTCTCGGCCACAAGGGCGAGACCATCAAGGCCATCGGCCAGGCTTCGCGCATGGAGATCGCCGAGATCCTCGAGCAGAAGGTGCATCTGTTCCTGTTCGTCAAGGTTCGCGAGAACTGGGGCAATGATCCCGAGCGCTACCGCGAGATGGGGCTTGAATTTCCGCACTGAGCGGGCAAGGTCACGCAATGGAATGGCGAGACGAGGGAATCATCCTGGGCCTGCGAAAGCATGGCGAGACCTCGGTTATCGCCGAGGTGATGACGAAGGCGCATGGCCGGCATCTGGGTATCGTGCGCGGCGGCCGCTCCAAGCGGCTTCAACCGGTGTTGCAACCGGGCAATTCGGTGGATCTGGTCTGGCGTGCCCGGCTGGACGAGCACCTGGGACAGTACCAGGTCGAGCTCCTCAATGCCCGCGCCGGGCGGCTGATGGAAAGCGCAATCGGTGTCCACGGGGTGCAGGCGATGGCTGCGCTGCTGCGACTGTTGCCGGAGCGTGATTCCCATCCGCGGCTGCATGATGCCTTTGCGATCATTCTCGACAGTCTGGACACACCCGAGCAAGCCGGCGCGCTCTATGTCCGTTTCGAGCTTGCGGTGCTCGAAGATCTTGGCTTCGGTCTCGACCTGACTGCGTGTGCGGCGACCGGGGTGCGGACGGATCTCATCTATGTCTCGCCAAAATCGGGCCGGGCGGTTTCAGCCGAAGCCGGCGCTCCGTGGGCTGACCGGATGCTGGCATTGCCCGCGTTCCTGCCCGACCGCACCCAGGCCTGCACGACTGCGGAAATGCTCGCCCAGGCGTTCAATCTGACCGGCTATTTTCTCGGCCGGCACGTGTTCGAGCCGCGCGGTGTAGAGCCGCCGATCAGCCGTGAAAGTTTTTGTGCGGCGGCCTTGCGGGCGATGCCGCAGGCTGAGCCCACGTCCCCCTCAATCCAGGAGCCGATTTCATGATGGATGACAGCAATCGCCGCGCCAACGGCCAGTTTACCGGCGTCGTGCCACTCGATGTGGTGGGCAGGGAGGGCGGCCTGAAGGTGATGCAGGGTATTCTCGAGGGACGACTGCCCGGAGCTGCCATGGCGAAAACGCTCAATTTCTGGCTTACCAAGGTCGAAGAGGGGCTGATCGTTTTCACCGGCACACCGACTGTCGATCATCTCAATCCGCTCGGTACCATTCATGGCGGATGGGCGGCAACGATCATGGATTCCTCGCTTGCCTGCGCCGTGATGACGACGATCAAGCCCGGCGAGGGCTACACCACCGCGGAATTCAAGCTCAACCTGACCCGGCCAATCCTGCCGGATATGGGCGAATTGTCCTGCGAGGGGCGGATTGTTCACCGGGGCAGGACGATCGCCACTTCGGAAGCCTATCTGCGCGACAGTTCGGGCAAGCTCCTGGCGCATGGCACCGAAACCTGCGCGATATTCCCGATCGACAAGCTGATGCGCTGAGGCGCAGCGGATACACATGGCCATTGTAGCCGGACTTGCGGGCCTGGCTTTCAGGCGTCTGGTTCACCGGATCCAAATCGGGCGGGCAACCATCTTGTCGCCCCAGCGCAGCAGTCATCAGCGCCAGCGGACTGACAGTCGAAGCGATGACGGTAACCGCAAGCGAGCCGCCCAGGAAACCGTCACGCAAAAAGCTGCAATTCATGATGCCGTCCACGACCGGATTGTCCGACAGGTTTCGGCCGGCATCACTCCGCCGGAGCCAGTTCCGGCCGCTCTACCGCCTGTTCCCTGATTGGCCAGTGAACGATTGCGGCGAACAGGCCGAGCGCCACGCCCAGCCACCAAACAGGGTTGTAGGTGCCGAAGACGTCGTAGAGGTAGCCGCCGAGCCAGACACCAAGGAAGGAGCCGACCTGGTGGGAGAAGAAGACAAGGCCTCCCAGCATGCCGAGGTGTCCGGTGCCGAACATGATGGCCACCAGCGCGTTGGTCGGCGGAACGGTTGAGAGCCAGAGCAGGCCCATGACGATGGCGAAGATCACCACCGACGTGCCGGTCTGCGGCAACAGCAGGAATGCGGTAACCGCGATCGAACGGCAGATATAGATCCAGACCAGCGCCATCGGCTTGGAATAGCGCTGGCCGATATAGCCCGAAGCCAGCGAACCGATGATGTTGAAAAAGCCGATAAGCGCCAGCGACAGCACGGCAAACGAACTTTCGATGCCGATGTCGCGCAGATAGGCCGGGAAGTGGGCGGTGATGAAGGCGACCTGGAAGCCGCAGACGAAGAAACCCGAGACCAGCAGCAGATAGCTCTTGTGACCCAGCGCCTCGCGCAGGGCTTCGCCGATCGACTGCTTGTACTGCAGCGCCGACTGCGATCCTGAACTGGAGTTGCCGCGCAGCGGAATGGCCAGGAACGGGATGATGAACATCATCGCCGCCATCCACAGCAGGGCCTCCTGCCAGCCATAGGCATCGATCAGGCCCTGGCTGAGCGGGGCAAAGACGAACATGCCGGCCGAGCCGGCCGCAGTGCCGATGCCGAAGGCCATGGAGCGGCGCTCGGGCGCGACGTTGCGGGCAAAGGCCGCCAGCACGATGCCGAAGGATGCCGAGGCGATGCCGAGGCCGACGAGTACGCCGCCGCCGATGTAGAACCAGCCCGGGCTCGGCGCCACCGACATGATGAACAGACCGCCCGAATAGACAAAGGCGGACAGGGCGAGAACCTTCCAGGTGCCGAATTTGTCGGCCACCGCGCCGAAGAACGGTTGTCCCAGGCCCCAGAACAGGTTCTGAATCGCCATGGCGAGGCCGAACGTGGTGCGGTCCCAGCCGGTGTCGGCGAGCATCGGCAGCTGGAAAAAACCCATCGCCGACCGCGGTCCGAAGGACAGAAGCGCAATCAGCGAACCGGCAATGATGATCAGCCAGGGCAGGGGCGGGATGGCTGCGGAGGGACGGGTTTCGGACATGGAAGGCTCCTCGAATGAGCGGCGACTTTAGCCATTGCCGTGCAGGGGACAAGTGCTTTTGTTTGAACCTAACGATCACCGGAATTGATCAGTGAGTGCCCGAGCATCAGCAATGCTTGCCGATTGGCCGTGCCTTTGTTGACAGCGGGCGGGCATGAGGGAATGCTTGGACAAGACGTGTGGATGCCGGAGGCAGAGCCGATGAAGCGGAAAATTTCAAAATGGTTTGCCGCGGGCGTATTGCTTGCCGGTCTGTCAGGCGCAGTCAATGCGCAGGATTTTGATCCCGACCGGGCCACATTCGATCCGGAAAGCAAGTTTGTGATCACGCCCTATGGAGCCATTATTGGCGACCCGGCGCAGGTGACGGACCTTTCGACCGAGCGAACCGGGTTTACCTATTGCTCGGCGGTGCCGGACAAGGATCGCGGGCTGCTGCTTATGGCGTCAATCGTGATTCCGGCCCAGGGCGGCGCCGAGGGCAGTGGCCACGCGATGATGATGAATGTCGATCAGGCGCGCAGTTTCATAGCCCACCTGCGCAAGGCGCCGGAATGGGCCGAGGTGGCGGCCAAGAACAAGGTCGGCCTGTTTTCCAAGCCGATCGGAGACGTGACCGGCGCGGAAGGTGATGCCGAGCATCTGGCGCTCAAGTTCGTCTCCGACGCGCAAAGCAAAGGGTCGGTGCGGATCGAGCACATGCTGGGCGGTGTGGCCAGGGCGTTCAGCCTGGGGATCAACCCGGCGCTGAAATTTGCCGCGCAGGCGGAATATGTGCTGGAAAAGGCGCTTGCCGAAACACCAGATGCAGCGCCTGCTGAGGACGCTGAAAAAAGCAAATTGTTCAAGTAACCGGTAATCGCTGCGTCGTTGCTGCGACATCCGGCTGACTTGCAATCGGAAATGCAACGTCCTATGTGAATGGTTCCCCGGCATTGCCGGGTTCTTTTGAAACCCTATTATGCTCAAATTGAGCATAATAGATGATGACGGGAGGGTTTGCCATGACCCGGTTGGAGACAGGCACGAGCGCACAGGCTGCAAGACAGGTGCAAAGTGCAGCAGAGCGGTTTGGCGTGATGGAGCGTCCGGAGTTGAAATATACCCCGGCGGTAGCGCGCGAAACGGCCCATCTCTACGAGCGCGTGCGCAATCACATCCCGGAAATCGAATGGCCCGTCTACGCGCCCTATGTGCACGCCATCAACCGGATCAAGAAGGAACGCGGCGCGGCGATCCTGGCGCATAATTACCAGACTCCGGACATCTTTCACTGTGTTGCCGATATCGCTGGCGATTCGCTGCAGTTGGCGCGTGAGGCTACACTGGTCGACGAGCAGATCATCATCCAGTGCGGTGTGCATTTCATGGCCGAGACCTCGAAATTGCTCAACATGGACAAGACCGTGCTGATCCCCGACGTCAAGGCCGGGTGCTCGCTGTCGGATTCGATCACCGGCGCGGATGTGCGGCTGCTGAAAGAACGCTATCCCGGCGTGCCGGTGGTGACCTATGTCAACACGTCTGCCGACGTGAAGGCGGAGACCGATGTGTGCTGCACCTCGTCCAATGCGGTTGCCGTGTGCGAGAGTTTCGAATCCGATACGGTGCTGTGCATTCCCGACGAATACCTGGCGATGAATGTCGCCAAGCAGACCAAGAAGAAAATCCTGACCTGGAAGGGCCATTGCGAGGTGCATGAGCGCTTCACGGCGGAAGAGCTGCTGGCCTACAAGGAAGCCGATCCGACCATCGAGATCATCGGCCATCCCGAGTGCCATCCGGACGTGATCGCGGTCTGCGATTACTCGGGATCGACTTCCGGCATGATCAATTATGTCAAGGACACGCGGCCGTCGCGGGTGCTGCTGGTGACGGAATGCTCGATGGCATCGAATATCGAGAGCGAAGTTCCGGACGTCGAGTTCATCAAGCCGTGCAATCTGTGCCCGCACATGAAGCGCATCACCTTGCCGAAGATCCTCGACAGCCTGCTCTACATGACCGAGGAGGTTGTGGTCGACCCGGCGATTGCCGACCGTGCCCGGCTGGCCGTCGAGCGGATGATCAACCTCAAGAACTGACGTTCTGGGCCAGCGGCGGCAGCGCCGCTCTCGACCAGCAGGGAGCACGCCATGGCGTCCACAGCAGTTGCCATTCAACAGCCAGAACCGGTCAAGCGATCGGACGAGGTGATCATCATTGGCGGCGGTCTTGCCGGGTTGTTCTGTGCGCTGAAACTGGCGCCCAAGGCGGTGACCGTGCTCGCCGCCGCGCCAATCGGCCGGGGCGCGTCTTCGGCATGGGCGCAGGCCGGTATCGCTGCGGCCGTGGGGCCGGGCGACACGATCGAAAGCCACGTCAACGACACCATCATTGCAGGAGACGGCATCGTCGACGAGAAGGTCATCCGCATGATGGCGTCGGAAGCGTCCGACCGGATCCATGACCTGCTCGGTTACGGCGTGCCATTTGACCGCGATCTCGAGGGCCATCTGGCCGTCAGTCGTGAAGCGGCGCATTCTCAAAGCCGCATCGTCCGGGTCAGGGGTGACATGGCCGGCCGGGCCATCATGGAGGCGCTGGTCGCATCGGTGCGCAAGACACCCTCGATCCGGGTGCTGGAAGGCTATGTGGTCGAGGACCTGATCGTCGAAGAAGGCCGGGTGACCGGCGTGGTCGCCCGTGACAAGGCCGGCAGCGGCGAGGAACTGCACAGGATCACCGGATCGAACGTCGTGATGGCCACGGGCGGTACCGGCCATCTCTACGAGGTGACGACCAACCCGACCGAGGCGCGCGGCGGCGGCATCGGCATGGCGGCGCGCGCAGGTGCACGCATGGCCGACATGGAATTCGTGCAGTTTCACCCGACCGCCATCAATGTCGGCAAGGACCCGGCGCCGCTGGCCACCGAAGCACTGCGCGGTCATGGCGCCACGCTGCACAATTCAGCCGGCGAGCGCTTCATGCTGCCGCTGCATGCGGACGCGGAACTGGCGCCGCGTGACGTGGTGGCGCGCGGCATCTTTGCCGAGGTGAAAGCCGGCCGGGGCGCGTTTCTCGATTGCCGTACGGCTGTGCCGGATTTCGCCGCGGAGTTTCCAACCGTCTACGGCTATTGCCAGGAAGCGGGCATAGACCCGGTTACCGAGATGATCCCGGTTACACCAGCGGCGCATTATTTCATGGGCGGCATCTGGACCGACATTGACGGGCGGACTTCATTGCCGGGTTTCTGGGCCTGCGGCGAATGCACCTCGACAGGCGCGCACGGCGCCAACCGGCTGGCCTCGAATTCGCTTCTTGAAGCAGTGGTGTTTTCAGCCCGCATTGCCGAGACGCTGAAAGCGGAGATCAAGCCGGATGCGCCCGCGGACTGGCAGGATGGTTCGGTGACGACAACCGAGTACATCACCGAGAACGACCATCCCAACATGGTGGCCCTGCGCAAGACCATGAGCGCCAACCTGGGCGTGCTGCGTGATGGCGAGGGCATGCGCCAGGCGCTTGAGACGATCCTGCATCTTGCCAGGGAAAGCCATTCTGTGCGGTTTGACAACGTGATCACCACGGCGAAACTGATCGCGGTCTGCGCACTCAACCGGACCGAAAGCCGGGGCGGGCATTTCCGTACCGATTATCCGGAGGAGCAGGCGGACTGGAAACGGCGGACGCTGGTGACGCTCGATCAGGCCCACGCCATTATCCCCGACCTGCTGGAGGGCTGACCCATGACGACCGCATTCCTGCCTGAACTGCCGCATTTGATGGTCGAGGACCAGGTGCGCGCAGCACTGCTCGAAGATCTCGGACGTGCCGGCGACATTACCTCCAACGCCACCATCGGCCCGGACAGGCAAGCCACCGCGCAGATGAACAGCCGCGAAGCCGGAGTGATCTCGGGTCTGCCATTGGCGCAGGCCGCGTTCCGGCTGATCAACCCGGCAATCAGCTTTGAAGCGCTGGTGGGGGATGGCGAACGGGTCGCGCCCGGCACGATGGTCGCCCGGATTTCCGGACCTGCGCGGGGCCTGCTTTCGGCGGAACGGGTGGCGCTGAATTTCCTCATGCACCTGTCCGGCATCGCGACCCATACGGCGCGCTTTGCCGACGCCATCGCGCACACCAGCGCCAAGGTCACCTGCACACGCAAGACCATTCCGGGGCTCAGGGCGGTGGAGAAATACGCCGTGCGCTGTGGTGGCGGCTCCTCGCACCGCTACGGCCTCGATGACGCGATCCTGATCAAGGATAACCATATCGTGGTTGCCGGCGGGATCACCGAAGCGCTGAAGGCGGCGAAGGCTTTCGCCGGACATCTCACCAAGGTCGAGATCGAGGTCGATACGCTCGAGCAGTTCGAAGCGGTGCTGAAGGAAGGCGCGGATGTCTGCCTGCTCGACAATATGAGGCCCGACACGCTGCGCCAGGCGGTCGCGATGAACAGGTCCAGCGGAGGCCGGATCACGCTCGAGGCGTCCGGCAACGTCAATCTCGACACGGTCAAGGCCATCGCCGAAACCGGCGTCGACTACATCTCGACCTCCAAGATCACCATGGCAGCGCCGACGCTGGATATCGGACTGGACATGGCGATCGGCTGAGGCGCGGGCGGCGACCCCTTGGTTTCGGCAATTGTGGTCGGGAATCAGTTTTGCAGCCTTGGTGTTTGGGCTGCAATTTGTCCCTGCGCTATAGCGTAATCGGGGCTACGCCAGCAGCGGAATCTGGTATCAGGATGACTTGTCGGTGATGCAGGTGCGGTCGCCGGGGCGGCAACCAGCATTGGAATTCGCGTGACACATCATATCGCAACGGATCGCAAAGCCAATCTGGTGGGCAGTGTCTGGATGGTTTCGGCGATGGCGATCTTTGCCATCGAGGACGCCTTCATCAAGGCCGCGTCGGAGATGCTGCCGGTCGGCCAGGTTCTCGTCATTTTCGGCCTTGGTGGTGCCCTTGTGTTCGCATCGCTGGCGCTGATCAACCGGGAACCGCTGTACAATCCCGATGTGATTTCCAAACCGATGTGTGTTCGCGTGGTCTTCGAGATCGTCGGCCGGCTGTTTTACGTGCTGGCCCTTTCGCTGATCCCGTTGTCGGCGGCAACGGTCATTCTGCAGGCGACCCCGCTGGTCGTGGTTGCGGGTGCGGCCGTGGTGTTTGGAGAGAAGGTGGGATGGCGCCGCTGGACCGCCATTGTCGTCGGGATGATCGGGGTTGTGATCATCATCCAGCCGGGAACGGACAGTTTTTCGATGCTGTCGTTTCTGGCCATCATCGGGATGATCGGGTTTGCCGGCCGCGATCTGGCCAGCCGTGCAGCCCCTGCCAAGCTGAGCACGACGATCCTCGGATTGTACGGATTTCTCTCCATCATCGTTGCCGGTGGACTGTTCGCCGCCTGGCAGGCCGTGCCTTTCGTGATGCCGGATGTCGAGGTTTCGCTTTATGTGCTGGGGGCCATCCTGGCAGGTGTCGCAGCCTATTCCTGCCTGATGAAAGCGATGCGGACGGGAGAAGTGTCCGCAGTCACCCCGTTCAGGTATTCGCGGCTGCTGTTTGGCATCGCACTCGGGATCGTGTTGTTTGGCGAGCGGCTGAGCCTGGCGATGGTGATCGGGTCCGGCCTGATTGTTATCTCGGGCCTGTTTATTCTCTGGCGCGGCCGCCAGGTCAACGCGGCGAAATAGTTTTTAGCCTAACCCGCCGGGACGGCATCGTGGGGTCTATGTCAGCAGATAAATCCAGAATGGAAGCGTGATCGCCGAGAGCAGGGTGGACTGGGCAATCAGTGTTGCCGGAAGCGTGCGTTCCGCACCGTAGACCGACGCCAGCACATGAGCCGCCGATGCCGTTGGCAGGGCGGCGAACACCACAAGGACATTGGCTTGTGCTGCGGGAAGCCCGGCGAGGCTGACGCCTGCCCATGTAAGTGCGGGCAGGATCAGCAGCTTGATCGTGGTGATGCCGCCGGTGAACCGGTTGAGCCGCACCATCGCGCCCCAGTCCATCGTGGCGCCAACCGCCATGAGGGCGATCGGAATGGCCGCGCCTGCGAGATAATCCACACCCTGCTTGAGAACACCGGGCAAGGTGATGCCGGCTGCACCAACGCACATGCCGGAGACCGAGGCGATGAAAAACGGGTTGCGGGCAATCTGACCCAGTACACCGAGCAGGCCCAACCCGTTGCCGCGGGAGAGTGCGGTGATGGCAAAGACGTTTGCCAGTGGCACGGCAAAGCCGATGGCCACCGACATCAGTGGAGCGGCATTGCCAACCGCACCGACGGCAACGAACGCAATCGCCGTGTTGAACCGCCAGGCCGTTTGCCAGGCGCCGGCGAAGTCGAGGAACTTTGCCGGTCCAAACGGCCGCAGCAGCCAGCCCAGCGAAAGCCCCAGCGACAGGATAATCCAGACGCCGGCCCCGATGATCGCGGCATCGTCGAGTGCAATCGGGCGCGATGCCGCCGCCGAGAAAATCAGGCAGGGAAACAGCAGTTCGAAATTCAGCCGGTCGATGCCGCGCCACGCATCAACGCTCAGGCGTTCGCGAAACACCCTGCCAAGAGTGATGATGCCCATGGTGGGAATGAGAACTGACAGGATGGGAATCATGAGCCGGATCGCTGGTGGACGCAGTGGCTTGCGTTCCGCAAGTCGCCGGTGTGGATGTGAAGCAGAAATGACGTTATCGGCGGCGAGGGGCCAGACCGATTTGCATCTTGTTGTCACAGGTCTGCAGCTTTTGACAAGGGGGATGCGGGCCGGATTTTCCGGCTTGGAACGGGTAGCGTGTCTGCCGGGTGTCGCCGCTGCGGCAATGGCCGGAATGTGAAAGGGGCCGCCATTTCTGGCGGCCCCTTTGGTGTCAGCGTGGTTCGCTGTGCAACCCCTTGAGGATGGCGTAACAGGCGAGCAGCAGCACGATGGTGAACGGGAAGCCCGTCGAAACCGCCATCGCCTGAAGTGCTCCCAATCCTCCGCCAAGCAGCAATGCGATGGCAACGAGGCCCTCGAAGCTGGCCCAGAACACGCGCTGCGGCACAGGTGCATCGACCTTGCCGCCTGCGGTGATGGTGTCGATCACCAGCGAGCCGGAGTCCGACGAGGTGACGAAGAACACGATGACCAGCACGATGGCGATGAACGAGGTGATCTGCTGCAGCGGCAGCGCCTCGAGCATGGCAAACAGCTTGAGTTCCAGCGGCGCGTCGACGACGACCTGGTAGCCGTCATTGACGAGCTGGCTGATGGCCGTGCCGCCGAAAACGGTCATCCAGAACACCGAAACCAGCGACGGGATGATCAGCACACAGGTGAGGAACTCACGCACCGAGCGGCCGCGGCTGACGCGGGCAATGAACATGCCGACAAAAGGCGACCATGAAATCCACCACGCCCAGTAGAACGCGGTCCAGCCCTGGCGGAAATTGTCATCTGTTCGCCCGAACGGATTGGAGAGTTCGGGCAGGTAACGCGCATATTCATAGAGATTGTGGAAGAAGCCGGTGAAGATCGCCACTGTCGGCCCGACAATCAGCACGAAGAGCAGGAGCAGGGCTGCAAGCACCATGTTGATCTCGGACAGGCGTTTGACGCCCGCATCGAGGCCGGCGACGACCGACAACAGCGCAATGCCGGTGATGACGACGATCAGCAATACCTTGGAAACATCGCTGACCGGCAGGCCGAAGAGGTGATTGAGACCGGCATTGGCCTGTTCCGCGCCGAAGCCCAGCGAGGTGGCGAGCCCGAACAGCGTGGCGAAAACCGCCAGGATGTCGATGACGTGACCGGTCCAGCCCCAGACACGCTCACCGAAGATCGGGTAGAACACCGACCGCATGGTCAGCGGCAGGCCCTTGTTGTAGGCAAACAGCGCCAGCGCCAGGGCGACGATTGCGTAGATGGCCCAGGGGTGCAGGCCCCAGTGGAAAATGGTTGCGGCCATGCCCAGGTCACGCGCCTCGGCGGTATTGCCCGCAGCGCCTCCCAGCGGCGCCCAGCTTTCTGCCGTGCCGGCATTCTCCGCAACGGAGGACGAGAAATGCGAGATCGGTTCGGAGACGCCGTAGAACATCAGGCCGATGCCCATGCCGGCGGCAAACAGCATGGCGAACCAGCCGGTGTAGGAATAGTCCGGCGTCGCGTCCTTGCCACCGATCCTGACCTTGCCGTAAGGCGAGACAATCAGGAACAGGCACAGAAGCACGAAGATGTTGGCTGCCGTGAGGAAGAACCAGTCGAAGGTTCCGGTCAGCCAGTTGCGCAGGTCGTTGAAGGCCGCACCGGTGCTTTCCTGAAAGGCCAGAGTGACGAAAACAAAGGCGACGATGGTCAATCCGGAGATCGCAAATACCGGATTGTGGATGTCGAGGCCAAACGGGCCGACTGACATGGAAATATTGTCCTGACCGACCTCGTACTCGGTGTCGATCAGATTGGCCGGGCCTTCCGGCGCCGGAATACCCGGTTCGCTGTTGTCGCTCATTGGGTGGTCTCCCGCTTGTGTTTTATTGTGGCAGGTGCCGTCGTTTGCGCTTAGCCGCGGACGAGAAAGACGGATGCTTTCGTATGGGTCGCCAGCCGGCCACCATTGGACGGCCAGAAATGGTCAGCGACATTGGGAATATGCGTCGCCATCACGACGAGGTCGCTTCCGGTTTCATCCACAGCCTTGATCAGTGCATTGTCCAGATCGACCGCCGGGTCGTGGCTGACGATGGTCTTGCCGTGTGTCTCGATGCCATGGGCCTTGGCTTGTGCGGCGATGAAGTCGGCCAGTTTCTTGTCGTATTCCGCCGGATTGTGGCCCAGTGGGCCTGGCGCCGACGATGTCACGCCAACATAGGTTATCGGCGCGTGATAGATTTTCGATAGGTTCGCGGCCGTGTCCAGAGCAAGCGCCAGCTTGTCGGCGTGCGCAAGATCCACGGGCACCATGATTTTCTTGTACATTGGTATTCCCCGTCCTGTATCCGGCCGACTGTTTCAGCCGATATGTTGTTGCCGTTTCAGGCTGCCGGGCGTTTCAGATTTCTGATGCTCCACCAACGCCGAAGATGGCTTTGATCGCGACTAAAGGCTAACGCGGCGCGCCCATGATTGTAAACCGGCGGGGGGCCGGTTTCCGTGTACAACGGGATCGGCGAAACGGCTGCGCCGTGGAATTTGCGCTGCTGGATGGGCGATCTGGGTAAAAGAAATATCCTGAATGAACGGGTTTTCGATGTTCAGTGTGATGCCAATGGCGGTGCCGGGTGACGCGTTTGTGCCTATCCTCGCCCGCCGAGACGCAGGCCCGGGGCGGGGCGTTCCTCAAGGATCTTGGCGCGGAAGCGATAAAGGGCTGCGGGGCGGCCGCCGGTGGCGGAGCTTGAAGCGCCGGTTGGCTCCACCAGTTCTGCGCCTTCGACCAGGCGGCGGAAATTCTGCTTGTGCAGGTGCCTGCCCGAGATCGCTTCGACGGTCGCCTGCAATTCGGTCAGCGTGAATTCGGGCGGCATCAATTCGAAGATCACTGGCCGGTACTTGATCTTGGCGCGGAGCCGCTGCACCGCGGTGGCGGCGATACGGCGGTGGTCAAAGCGCATGGCGCGCCCCAGCGGCGTGGCGAGTCCGGTGGATGTCACCCGCTGATCGGCGACGGCCTCGGCGAGCAGCCCGGCCTCATACAGCAGCTCATAACGGTCTAGCACCCGTTCCTCGTCCCAGGGAAAATCACCCAGTCCGAACGCGAGCTTGATGCGGGCCTTGCGGCTTGGTGTCTGCGGGCGCTCTGCCGGCTCACCGGCCCAAGGCAGCAAGCGGGGCAGAATGGCGGTGTCGAGCATGGTGGGCCGGCCTTCGCGCCAGTCTTCCCAGGGGAACAGCTGATACCAGTCGCGCCAGCGGGCGCCGGTGGCATGCAATGCCTCGGGATTTTCGGCGTCGGCGCGGGTGAGTGCCAGATAGCCGACGGATACCAGATGCGGACCGCCATCCTTGCTTGCTTCATCGCTGTGCATCTGGCGTCCACGGTCGCCGAACGTGTAGAGCTGTTCGACATAGCCGAGATTGAGCGCGGTCTGGCTTTCGACGCTGGCGCGCAGGCTGCCTTCAAAGGTCCGGTGCCGGACCGGATCGAACGGGCCGAAGGGAAGCCCGTCGGCGGGGCCATCACCAGGAGATGCCGGTACGGTCAGTATGCTCGGCGTGTGGTTGGTGACGGCAACGATAGCCGCGTTCAGGCCAATGCGCAGGGGAGGGATGTCGTCGGATTCCATGGCATCTGCTCCGTGGCGTTGTCAGCCCTTGCTGTTGCTCATGCCTGAGCGCTTGTATCGAGCCGGCGTGGCAGCGGGCACATCGTCACCCGGCCGCACCGCAAGACAGATCCGGCCACCCTCGAAAGCATCGGCGCCGCGTCCGATGGCCTTGATGGCCCGGATCAGCCGTCCACCACGCCCCAGCATGCTATCACCGATTTCGATGAGCCGCGCATTGGGCGTGACGAAGGGGGATGCGGCGCGTAACCTTTCGGCAAGCGCCATGTCGTCCTGGTCGGGTTCCAGCGTCAGCGCAGTGATCGCGGCGGCTGCGGGTGAGCGGGAGATCCCGAGCCAGCAATGGATGACCAGCGGCGCGCGCTGGTCCCAGCCTTGCGCAAACCGGATCAGCCTGTCGACATGGGCTTCGCCTGGAGCTGTCAGGCCGGGCCGGACCTCGGCGATGTCATTGAGGCCAAGCTTGAGGTGGCGGTTCTGGTCGATGACGGCGGGACGGTGAAAATCCTGGTTCTCTGCCAGCAGGCTCACCATTTCGCGCGCGCCATGCAGCACGGCGGTTTCGGCGATCTGGTTGAGACGGCAGATGACGATATAGGACAAGGGTCAACCTTTCCCGGGATGGCGCAGGGCCTCGATGGCCTCGAAACGCTGCAGGAACAGCGTTTCGATCTCGGCGGCGGGACGGGGCGCCACATCGAGCATGTCCCGGCTGATGCCGCGCGGCGGCCCGAAAAAGGCGCGGGCTTCCTTGTCGTCAAAGCCTGCAAGTTCGGTTGCCTCGAAATAGGCGGCGATCCTGTCCGCCCGCTTGATCAGCGCCTTGATTGTTTTCGATGCCGCCGGAGGGAGGCCAAAACGGATGTGGATGGCGGCCTCGAGCCTCGCTTCAACCGTCTTGTAGCCGCCGCCAACCACGGCTTTGAACGGCGAGATCATGTCGCCAATGACATATTCGGGGGCATCGTGCAGCAGTGCGAGCTGCAGGGTCTGGGGCGATGCGCCGGAAAGACGACCGACAATCGCCTCGACCATCAGCGAGTGCTGCGCCACCGAGAACGCATGATCGCCCCGTGTCTGACCGTTCCAGCGCGCCACCCGGGCCAGCCCTTGCGCGATGTCGGATATCTCCACATCCAGCGGTGACGGATCGAGCAGATCCAGCCGCCGGCCGGAGAGCATGCGCTGCCAGGCGCGGGGCGCTTTTTCGATTGCGGGCATTGATCAGTTGTCCGTTGCGTTGCTGTCGCCGCTGTTAAAGGACAAACCGGTCCAGCCTGGCAAGGTCAATGTGACGGGTATGCCATCGAGGGTCAGGGGAACGGCTTGAGAAAGCGCGTCGGCAACGCGGTCGGTTCGCACGATGGCAAGCGCGGAGTTGCCCGAGACAGAGCCAAGGCTGCCGACAGGCTTGTCGCCTGCCATGATGCTGGGCTGCGTTTCGGAACCTTCGCGGAGCGGCAGGTCTGTTTCCGCCGTCAGCGTTACCACCCTGCGCCGGGCGGTGCCGCGGTGCTGCATGCGCGAGACCACTTCCTGGCCGACATAGCAGCCCTTCCTGAAATCAACGCCGCCATTCTTGTCCATCAGGATGTCGTGCGGGAAGACATCCGAAAGCGCAAAATCCGTGCCTGATTCGGCAACGCCGTGGGCGATGCGGATTGCGTCCCATGCCTGCCGGTCTGCATCGACAACCGATCCGCTGCCATAAAGCCGCCAGACGCCTGCTTTCTTCGGGAACCGCATGTCGCGGAGTGCGCCCTGCGGCGCTTCACCATTCCAGCCAGCAATGACCGGAAGATCTTCGCATTTTTCAAAGGTGACCGCGGCGCGCAGCTTGTAAAGCGTCAGCCTGCGGACGAAATCGGCTGCCTGGTCTGTGCTGATGTCGCAGTCATAGCTGTTCTCGCCCGATTTCGAGATCAGGAAGTCGAAGAGGATCTTGCCCTGAGGGGTGAGAAGCGCAGCAGGATGGGCCTCTGCCGGCTTGACCATGTCGAGGTTGGCGGTGATCAGGTTCTGCAGGAAGTGGTGTGCGTCCGCACCATCCACACGTACGATGGTCCGGTCGGGGAGGATCAGGGCTGGCACGGTGCGGCACTCCGGATTGTTCGGCAATGAATGCAGGTATGTTGGGCTTGTGGATAGGTAGGCGGTCGCGTGGTCAGCGGCAAGGGCGAAAGAGATCAGTCGCCGGCCATGAAAAAGCGCCACTCGCCATCGGGCGAGATTCCGATCCGGTAGAAGTTGTAGGCGCCGTAGGCTTTCATGTCCTCGACGTCGCCGGCAGTCACCAGCCGCAGCAGCTCGACCCTTTGCGGCGCGGTCAGGCTGTCGAGCGGCAAAGCCACGAAATAGGGCCACACATAGGTCTCGTCCTGTCCGCCGGCATCGATACGGACAAAACCGGTGTTGAGCAGATCAATCAGGATCGCAAGGATTTCCTGGCCTTCGCTGTCGCCGGAGATCGAACGCAGGTAGGACACGGGATCGGTTTCGATCTCTCCGAATGACAGCTGGGTGGCGTTGGGGCCGGTGCCGAGCAGCGCGCGGAGATTTTCAGGGTCGCCGGTGGTCGCGGCAGCGAGGATCAGTTCCCGCATGCGCCGCGCCGGTTCGGGCAGCTGGGCAAGATCGGTGATGATGTCGAGCGGGACGTCGTCTTCGGCAATCGCGGGATCGGGGCTGACGTCTTCGGATTGGGAATCGGGCGTTGCGCGGATGATCGGGTCTGGTGGCGGCAGCCCGCCGTCGGGACCGATGGTGGGTTCGTCAAGCGGCGGCAGGGAAGGGCCCTGTTCGACATCGGCAGCCTCAGGATGGGCCGGTTTGAGTTCGCTCAACGCCTGCGCCGGCGAGCACAGGCTCATCATCAACAGCGCGGCCATGGCCGCTGATCGGGCACTCAAATCGCGTCCAGCAATTCGGCACATGTGCTTGTCGGCCACGTGGTACCCCGCCGGTCAGCCTATTGAAGAATGCGTTCGGGGGAAAATTCGCCCGCGAGAATGCGTCCCCTGAGTGATTCCACCAGAGCTTCCGCCTGCTCTTCACCCAAAGCGCGGACGGTTTCCCGGATGGCGGTAATCATCGCTGCATCGGCGATGATTTCAGGCTCGATGCCGTCGGCGGTGCTTTCAGCCCAGGCATCATGCTGCAATTCCATAGCAACCTGGAGCTTTTCCTGGATGATCAGATCATCGAGTTCATCGGGCGTGTGGGCTGTGGGATGTGTCATGCGGACCAACTTTTACTTACTATCTCGTTAACACCCTAGCACGGCTTGGAGCGTTTCGGCACGGGGCAGAGGCGATATCGGTTAACAAATTGTCAATTTCCGTAACGGGCGACAATTTCTGTAATCAGTGTTGCAGCTTCGCGACGGTATCGCTCCTCGGCGACAAGGGCAGATGCGGTGCAAGTGGTGTAAACCGAGGCGAAAGCGCGAAATCCCCGGTTGTATCCCGCGGTCAGTCGCTCGCGCCGGTCCGGCTCGCCTACGGTCTCGCTGTCCAGCAGCGCCTGCATGCTCTCGCGCCAGCCGGGTTCGCCCTCGGAATTGCACAGATTGCGCAGATACTGGATCGAGCCGATGATTTCGGCCAGGCGCAGCAGTCTGGGCTCATAGGGTGGCGGCGGAAGCTTGGGTTCAACTGTTGTGGCCGCATCGCTTTCCTGCGCCAGAACCGGCTGGTGGCCAATGGCCGGCAGCAGGGGCGTGAGCAGGGTGAGGATCAGCAGCAATCGGCGCATCATGATGGCTCCCTTACACCAAGACTGGGCCTGATGAAATCCCATGGCGGAGGCGATGGTTACTTGAGAATTGCGGTGCCGGGCAGGAAGGCCCGGACGACAAACGCAAATGTCAGCTCGTGTGCAACAGGTGTGCCATCGCGGGTGACATTGACGCTTCCGATTTCGCGGCCTTCCTCGATGGCACCGGTATCAAGCACCGAGCGGACGCCGGCAAGCCATTCGATCTCGATGCCCTTGCTGCTGATTTTGCCTTCGCGCCGCAGCCGGTCGAGCGCTATGGCAACCGGCTCCGGTCCGTCGCGCACGACGACAACGTATGAGAGCGGGGAAATGCCTTCCGGCATCGGGCCACGGTAGAGAAACGGGACGGAGGAGCTATCATAACCGGCATAGGGATTGCGCCCGTAATCGCGCAGGCCGGGATTGCCGGGCACCAGCACCTGACCATCCGGAAAACGCTGGCGAAAACTCTGCCAGGATTCAAGCCGTGAAGGAATGACGTTGAGGCTGGTTCCGGTTCTCGACCCGGTGATGGCCTCGCCGGTGAATTGCTGCCACCAGCTTTCGGTGGCGCGGTCATACATGACCAGATCGGAGTTCCTCAGTTTTCCGGTGGTTCCGAAGCTTGTCACCTCTCCATCTATGGTTCGCTCGAACACGATTGCGGCGTTGCAAAGCGGGCAGTAGGTGACCGAAATCGGCTGTCCCGCAAGGTTGTCATTGACGATCTCGTGCCAGATCATGATGCGCAGCGGATAGGCGCGGGCCTTGCCATCGATTGCGACCGACATCACCGGTTCCATTGCATCTAGGCCAGAAGCTTCGGACACCGGCAGAAAGACCGGGTCGTCGATCGGCGGTATCCCGTCCCTGGGCGGACCGCCTGACATGACGCTTGCAAAATCAATGCTGGATAAAGAGAAATCGGTTTTCCAGCCCTCGGAACGCCAACGGTCGGGGTTGGCGGCTGCACTCATGGCTGAAAATGCCAGCAACAGGCCGGCAACCAGCGTAATGCCGATGATGCCGGAAAGTCTTGCCTGCCAGGCGCGGGCTGATCTGGGGGCGTCGAATCCGTTCATCAGCGGATGATCGGGCAAGACCGGCGGCGAGGCCAATCAAGCCGGGTCACAATTGCTTGAGACGGGCCGCACGGTTGAGACGGACCGGGTGCTTGTGCAGCATCGGGCGCTTGAGCGGGTTCAGTCCTTGAGGTCCGTGGCGAGCCGTCCGATCTGCTCAACGCCGATGCCGCAGCATCCGCCGACCAGCGTGGCGCCGGCGGCTACCCAGTTGCGGGCAAAACGCAGATAACCGTCGCCGTTGAGCTCGGCGCGCATGTCACTCAGCCCCTCGTTTGCCTTTTCTTCGGCGGTCTCGTCCTCGAACGCATTGGCATAGACCCCGATATCTATCTTCACGCCGGATTTCCGGAACTCGGCTGCGGCGGTACTGATCGCGGCTTGCATGACTTCCGGCTTGCTGCAGTTGAACAGCAGCGCCTGGATGCCCGATTTTGCTGCCCAGGCAGCGGCCTCGGCCACGGTTTCACCGGAGCGCAAGGCCGGTTCAGAGGCGAGTGCACCGGGGCCGTCCTTGAGCGTGAAAGAGATCCAGAGCGGCTTGCCGGTGGCTTGAACGGCTGAACGCACCGCGTCGGCTTCGGCGATCAGGCTGAGCGTTTCGCCAAGCCAGACATCGATGCTAGGTGACAGGTTTTCGACCAGAACGGAGAGGTAGTCCTGCACCCGCGACGGGTCAAAATTCTCGGGCTCATAGGAGCCAAAGATCGGGGGCAGGGAGCCGCAGACCAGAACCTCGCGGTCGCTGCGCGCATCGGCGGCTTCACGTGCCAGCTTGCCCGACAGAGCAATCAGCGCCGGGCCCTGTTCGCGAAACCGGTCTTCCCCAATGTGGAAAGGAACCAGCGCATAGCTGTTGGTGGTGATGGCGTCAGAGCCGGCATCGATGAATTCGGCGTGAACCTGGCGGACGATCTCGGGGCTTTCCATCAAAGCCAGAGCCGACCATTCCGGCTGCACCAGCTTGGCGCCAAGCCGGGTCAGTTCGCGGCTCATCCCGCCATCGAGAATCCTGATTGTGCCGGTCATTTGGCTTCTCCGTCGCTGTCGTCAAATCCGCTGCCGCGGGGGGGGGCGATGATATCGCGCTTGCCGTAGTCGGAATTTGCTGCACAGGCAATACGTCTCCGGTACACCACAATAGCGCTTGCCGATTTTCACGCCTACGGGTGTCTTTCCGCCAGCATTTCCATGCATTCCAGCATGCTTTGAGGAACTGGCAGGCTGAGAATTTCCTCGGGCGTAAACCAGCCGACGGCCTTGGCGTCGTCGAGTGCCTGAGGTTCTCCACCGGGGTCGTCGGCGAGAAACACGGTCAGCAGGAAGTGCGAGGAAAGGCTGCCATCGGCACGTCGGGACGGCAGGTCAAAGGTGGCGAAGGGGCGTGGATTGGATGCCTTCAATCCGGTTTCCTCCTCAAGCTCGCGCAAGGCTGCAGCTTCGAGTTTTTCATCCGGATCAACCCGGCCGCCGGGGAAGGCATACATGTGCTGGGCCGGCGGGTTGGCTCGCAGCACCAGCAGGAATTTTCCGTCGCGTTCCAGCGCCACGGAGACCGCAAGCGCTGGCTGGTTGGCAGGTATGGCATTCTGATCGGTCATTGCTGGCCTTCTGCATGCATTGTCGGTGACAGACACTGTGCCGGGTTTTGGACTGGCGGCAAACCCGGAAAAGTCTGGGAAACGGAAATGACTGCAGCATCATCGCAATGCGGTACAATGCCGGGGATTGGCGTTGTAAAAACATGCTGAAAATAATATATATTAAGCCTGCCTCCTGCGCGGCCTTGAGAACTGGACCTGGCGATGACAATTCCACCTGAAACCGACCTGCCACTGAATGTCATCCGGCACGACAGCGACAGCCAGCCAGTCGCCCGGCGGCGGTGGCGGTTTCGCAAGCGCTATCTTCTTGTGCTGCTGATCCCGGTGTTCATGTTCTCGGGCGGGGTAATCGGCATGTATTACCAGCCTGTCGCCTTGCAGAAATTCTATGCGCTCACCGGTTTGCAGCCCGGTGCCGGCTCGGAGACGCCGATCGCGCTTCCGCCGGATATGGAAATGCCCAAGGAGATGGTGGCGACCATGCAGGCCAGCGATGTGGTCGGGCTGGCCCGGCTGATGCCGCGTGGCGATGTGTCGATCGTGGCGCCGCCCTATGGCGCGGGCGATGCACGGATTGCCGAAGTGCTGGTGAGCATCGGTGACCGGGTGGAAAAAGGCGCGGTCGTTGCGCGACTGGACAATCAGGGGCAGTTGCAAAGTGCGGTGCTGTCAGCTGAGGCGAATGTCGCGGTGCGCGAGGCGGCACTGGTTCAGACCACGGCTTCGGTGCAGAACTCGCAAGCCGAAGCCCGCGCGGCGATGGAGCAGGCGCGGAGCGCCAGCACCGAGGCGTCAGCCGAACTTGAGCGGGGCAAGGCCCTGTTCGAGCGCGGCGTGATCACCCAGGCCTCGCTCGATTCGCTTGCGGCAGCCGAGCGTCAGGCGGTTCTTGCTGTGCAGAAGGCCGAAGCGACATTGTCGCGGTTCAGCGGAGACGTCGTCGAACTGCAGCCTGACGTGATCGTCGCCGCGCGCAACCTTGATGCGGCCAAGGCGGACCTGACCCGTGCCGAACAGGATCTGGTCCGGTCCGCGGTTCTGGCGCCGATCAGCGGCGTGGTGCTTGATTCGATGGCCAATCCGGGAGAAAAGCCGCCAAGTGATGGCATCATGCTGATTGGTGACACCGATCACATGATGGCCGAGGTCGAGGTTTATCAGGACCGCATCGCCACTGTGGCCGAGGGGCAGCCGGTGGAGCTGGCGGCTGTCGCCATCGGCCAGACGCTTCAGGGCCGGGTCAAGTCGATCGGTTTGACTGTTGGGCGTCAGGGGCTGCTGTCGGATGACACCGCGGCAAACACCGATGCGCGGGTGATCAAGGTGATGGTCGAGCTGGACGAGGCGTCATCGAAGGTGGCGGCGCGCTACACCAATCTCGAGGTGATCGCCCGCATCGATACCCGCACCGCTGCGCCCATAGCCAAGAGCAATCCATGAGCCGTTTGCTGCAATGGCTGTTCGGGCGGCTGCCGATCGGCTGGCTGCAACTGACCCACAGCCGGACCCGCTTTGCCGCGGCGATTGCCGGCGTCGCGTTTGCCAATGTGCTGGTGTTCGTGCAACTGGGCATCATGAACTCGATGGCGACGGCAACGCTGAAGCCTTACGATTTTTTCACAGCCGACATCATGATTTCGGCCTCGGACGCCAATTCGATGACCGAGGGCGGCAATGTCGCGCGGCAATGGCTGTTTCAGGCGCAGGCCGATCCGGAAGTGACACTTGGGACCGGAATTTTTGTCGGCAACACCAACTGGCCGCGCCCGACCAAGACCCTGGGCCTGACCAGCTTCGGCATCGACCCGACGCTGCCGGATTTTTTGAGCCCGGTGCTCAAACCCAAGCTGGCGACGCTGCAACTCAAGGATTCGGGCATTCTCGACATGGCCACCCGCGGCCTGCCGCCTGAAGAGGCTGCGGCGATCCGTCCGCAGACGCCGGCCTCGTTCGAGGTGACCGGCAAGACACTGACGCTTTACGACACGTTTCAGGGCGGCGGCGGCTTTGGCGGTGACGGCTATCTGATCATGTCGGACCAGACCTTCCTGTCGGTGTTTCCGGCGCGGAGTTCGGCAGCGCCCGATCATATTCTGCTCAAGGTGAAACCGGGGGCAGACCCGGAGGTCGTGGCGTCGCGGTTGCGGGATCTGATTTCGGACAAGTCGCTGCGCATACGCTCCTATGATCAGGCCAAGGCAGACGACCTCAGCTACCAGCAGACCAAGCGGCCGACCGGCATCATTTTCGGTTTTGGCGTCATCATCGGTGTGCTCGTCGGCATCGTCATTGTCTACCAGGTGCTGTCGACAGACGTGGCCGATCATCTGTCCGAATATGCGACCTTCAAGGCGATGGGTTACCCGCAGACATTCTTCCTCGGCATTGTTTTCGAGGAGGCGCTGATACTGGCTGTCTTCGGCTTCGTGCCCGGTGTGATTGTGGGCACGGGATTGCTGGTGGGGATGAAGAAGGCCACCAATCTGCCCTTGGCGATGACCTGGGACATGGCTGTGATCGTGCTGATCGGAACGCTGGTTGCCTGCTCGCTGTCAGGCGCCATCGCCACGCGAAGGCTGGCGGCGGCTGATCCGGCTGATTTGTTTTGAGGTTAGGGCGATGAACCAGGATTATCCAATCATTGTGCGGGGCCTGAACCACTGGTTCGGCACCGGAGAAGCCCGCAAACAGGCGATTTTCGATGTTAATCTCAACGTCGTGCGTGGAAGCCTGACGATACTGATGGGCCCCTCCGGGTCTGGCAAGACCACGGTGCTGACTCTGATGGGCTGTCTGCGCGATGTGCAGGAAGGCTCGATTACCCTGCTCGGCCATGAGCTGTTGGGCGCGGGCAACGCGCTCAATGAAGCACTCCGGCGGCGGCTTGGTTTCATTTTTCAGGCTCACAATCTGCATGGCAGTCTGACCGCGATGCAGAACGTGCAGATGGGGGTTCAGGTTCACCATTTGAACGACCCGAAGCTTGAGCAGCAGGCCGCACGTCATGCCTTGTCGCTTGTGGGGCTTGGTGACCGCATGGACTATCTGCCGGGCAATCTCTCGGGCGGTCAGAAGCAGCGTGTGGCGGTGGCACGGGCGCTCGTCGGCAATCCCGACATCGTCTTTGCCGACGAGCCGACCGCAGCGCTCGACAAGGAGAGCGGGCGCAATGTGGTGGCCATGCTCAAGCGGTTGGGCGAGCAGCGCGGCACGACAACGGTGATGGTCACCCACGACAACCGCATTCTCGAACTGGCAGACCGTATCATCACGCTGGAAGACGGGCGGATCGTCTCCGACACCAAGCCGGTGTAATGCGGCGGGTCATTGCTTGACCGTGCCCCCGTCCTGCGCCATGGATTGGGCATGTGTGGACGTTTTTCGCTGACAGCAACGCCGGAAGAGGTGCAGGAACTGTTCGGTCTCGAGGAGATCGAGGATTTCCCGCCGCGCTACAATATTGCGCCGACGCAGCCGATCATGATCATTGCCGGTGACCGCCGCCGTGCCGAGGGTGACAACCGCACCGACCGCCGGGCGCTCTTGGCCCGCTGGGGCTTTTTGCCCGGCTGGGTCAAGGATCCGGCCGAGTTTCCGCTGTTGATCAATGCGCGGTCTGAAACGGCGGCCGAAAAGGCCTCGTTCCGCGCCGCCATGCGGCACCGCCGGGTGCTGATCGCGGCTTCCGGGTTTTACGAGTGGCATCGGCCGGACAAGGGCTCGAAAGAGAAGTCCGTTCCCTACTGGATCAAGCCCAAACAGGGTGGCATCGTGGCCTTTGGCGGGCTGATGGAAACCTATATGAGCGCCGACGGGGCGGAGATCGACACCGCCGCGGTGCTGACCACTGCTGCCAACCAGATGATTGCGCGGGTGCATGACCGTATGCCGGTGGTGATCAGGCCAGAGGATTTCTCCCGCTGGCTTGATTGCCTCAATCAGGAACCGCGCCATGTCAGCGACCTGATGGCGCCGGCGCCGGAGGACTATTTCGAGGCCATCCGTGTTTCCGACCTGGTCAACAAGGTTGCCAACAGCGGCCCCGAGGTGCAAGAACCCGCCCCCGGTGATACGACACCTCCCGAACCAGCCAAACCGGTTCGCAAAGCCAAAGCGTCGCCTGCTGCCTCTGACCAATTGAAGTTGTTCTGATCCGATGACACCTCTCTTTGCTCCCGCTCTCTCCGGCCTGCTGCTCGGCGGCTCGCTGATCATCGCCATTGGCGCGCAAAACGCCTTCATCCTGCGGCAGGGGTTGCTGCGTCAGCATGTCTTCATCCTGTGCCTGATCTGTGCGCTTTCGGATGCGGTACTGATCGGGCTGGGTGTCGCCGGACTTGGCGCGATCATTTCAGGCTCGAAAATCCTGATCGCCGTGGTTACGCTTGGCGGTGCGGCGTTTCTGGCGGTTTATGCGTTTCTGGCGCTGAAGCGAGCGATCTCTCCGTCGGGGCTTGAGGCGGCCAAATCCGGTCCGGGATCGCTCAAGGCTGCGGTGCTGACCTGTCTCGCCTTCACCTTCCTCAATCCGCATGTCTATCTCGACACGGTGCTCTTGGTCGGCGGGCTCAGCGGGCGTTACGAGGGCTCGGCGCGACTGGCATTCGCCATCGGCGCGATGTCAGCCTCGTTCATCTGGTTCTTCGGACTTGGTTATGGTGCGCGGGTGCTGGAGCCGCTGTTTTTGAAACCCTCTGCCTGGCGGGTGCTCGACGGGTTGATTGCTTTTGTCATGGCGGCACTGTCGGTGTCGCTGCTGGTGCGGTTTTTTACCGGCTGAAAGCCGTTCCTGCGCATCTTGACCGGGCGGATGCAATCGGGGATAAGACCAGCATGAAAACGGCACACGGCGCACGCGCCACCTGCATTTGCGGCATCATTATTCGCTAGCGCTTCGCTGGCTCGGCCGTTTTCGTCTTCTCACCATACAGGACAAACGACCCGGGCCGGGCGCCGGCATCGGGGAGTTACCATGACCGAACTCAAATTCTGGAACACGCTGACGCGGGTCAAGGAAGAGTTTAAGCCGATCGATCCGAAAAATGTGCGGATGTATGTCTGCGGCCCGACGGTCTATGATTACGCCCATATCGGCAATGCCCGCCCGGCGATTGTCTTCGACGTTCTGTTCCGGCTGCTGCGCCATGTCTACGGCGATGATCACGTCACCTATGTGCGCAACCTCACCGATGTCGACGACAAGATCAACGCCCGGGCCTTGCGCGATTATCCCGATCTGCCGCTGAACGAGGCGATCGCCAAGGTGACCGAGAAGACGGCTGACCGCTACCACAAGGATGTCGCAGCCCTCGGCTGCCTGCCGCCGACGTTTGAACCGCGCGCCACCGCCCATATCGATGGCATGATCGGGATGATCCAGACGCTGATTGCCAAGGGCAACGCCTATGTGGCATCAGGCAGGGAAGGCCGCGAAGTGCTGTTCTCGGTCAGTTCGATGCCGGATTACGGCAAGCTGTCGAACCGCAAGCTCGAGGACCAGCAGGCCGGCGCCCGGATTGCGGTGGAAGATCACAAGCGCAACCCGGCGGATTTCGTGCTGTGGAAGGAATCCGCGAGCGACGAGCCGGGCTGGGACGCGACCTTTACTGAAACCGGCGAGACCGTCACCATCCACGGGCGCCCCGGCTGGCACATCGAATGCTCGGTGATGAGCGAATATCATCTGGGCGAGACCTTCGACATTCACGGCGGCGGGCTGGACCTGATCTTCCCGCACCACGAGAACGAGATCGCCCAATCCTGCTGCGCCCATGGCAACAAGCGGATGGCCAATCTCTGGATGCACAACGGCTTCCTGCAGGTCGAAGGCAAGAAGATGTCGAAATCCGACGGCAATTTCGTCACCATCGCCGAGCTCTTGGAGACGGAAAAATTCGGCGGCCGCAAATGGCCGGGCGAAGTGCTGCGGCTGGCGATGCTGATGACGCATTACCGCGAGCCGATCGATTTCAGCGTGAAGCGGCTGGAGGAGGCGGAGGCTGCACTTTGGAAATGGGCGGAAGCTTCTGACGGTGCATCGCTTCAGCATAGAATGGATCAACGTGCCGTTGACATCTTGTCAGACGATCTCAACTTTTCAGCGCTTAAAGTCTACTTGGACCAGATGAGCAAAGCGGCTTCGAATGGTGACGCGCAGGCACGGGATTGGCTTAAGAGTACTCTTTATCATCTTGGTTTTGTTCAGCTTGGGAGAAAACCAGACAACGAGATTGCAAAAGTTGTTTTCGACAAGCTTGATCCGACGATTAGGCCGCGCATTGAACAGCGCCTTGAGTTTATCAAAGCCAAAAACTGGACCGAGGCTGACAAGATCCGTGATGAATTGCTTGAGCAGGGCATTCAACTCAAGGACGGCAAGGATCCGGAAACCGGTGAGCGGGTGACAACCTGGGAAGTGAAGCGGTGAGCTTGCGGCTTGGCAACAGACCCCTCCCCAACCCCTCCCCACAAGGGGGAGGGGCTTCGTGCGGCACCACCCTGCCTACTGGCCAGACGGTATTTGCCGAAGGGGCAACGGATGAGTTCGGCCTGAAATGGCAGCGCGGTCGTTTGGGTCTTTCAGAGATCATGTCTTGTTCAAGAGCGTCGTGGTCAGGCAGGATGGCTGATCGTTCTAGCCCCTCCCCCTTGTGGGGAGGGGTTGGGGAGGGGCCTTTCCTAACTATCAATGCGGCATCGCGGGGAGCATGAGCATGCCCCATTCCAACATCACGCCCACGACACGCGAGAGAGCCCGAACGCTCCGCACGGAGTTGACAAAGGCCGAGGCGAAGATGTGGAATCTGCTGCGTGATTTCCGGCCACGCGGTGCGCGGTTCAGACGCGAAACGCCGATTGGACCGTATATTGCTGATTTTGCATGGCTGTCGAAGAAGCTTGTCATCGAGGTGGACGGGGACAGTCATGAAACAGATCAAGGCCGTGCCCATGACCAGGTGCGTGATGCCTGGATGAAGGATCAGGGCTACACTGTCCTCAGGTTTGACAATTCAGACCTGACCGATGCCGAAGATCATGTTTTCCTGGAAATCGAAAAAGCCATCAGCAGGTATCTCGATGAGTGAGCGGCAAGTGCAAACTTCCATCCACACCGGCGGCTGCCAGTGCGGTGCCATCCGGTACCGCGTCGAGGGCGCGCTCGAGTATCCGCATCTGTGCCACTGCCGCATGTGCCAGAAGGCGGCGGGCAATTATTTCATGCCGCTCGGGTTTGCGCCGGGCAAGATGCTCACCATCACCCGGGGCGAGCCGGGCTGGTTTCAGTCCTCCGATCCGGTGCGGCGCGGGTTTTGCCGCGATTGCGGCACGCCGCTGTTTTTCGACACGCTGCAATCGGACGGCATGGCGGTGACGCTTGGCAGTCTCGATGATCCGGCGGCGTTTCCGCCGGTGTCGCAGGACGGGATTGAAACACGCATGCCGTTTCACGCGGCACTCGGCAGTTTGCCGGGCAAGAATGTCGACCGTGATGATCTGCCCGGCGGCATTGAGAGCATTGCTTCGACCAATCATCAGCACCCGGATCACGACACCGAACTGTGGTGCACGTCATGAGCATCGATACCCATTCCGGCGGCTGCCAGTGCGGGGCGGTGCGTTACCGGTTCAGCACTCTTGGCAAGGCGTCCATTTGTCATTGCCGGATGTGCCAGAAGGCGTTTGGCAATTACTTTGCACCGCTGGTTGAAGTCGAGGGATTTGAATGGACCCGCGGAGCGCGCGCGGTGTTCGCCTCGTCGAACCTGTCAAATCGCGGCTTCTGCAGGGATTGCGGCAGCCCGCTGACGCTGGAGACCGATGATGTGTTCGAGGTTGCGGTCGGCTCGCTTGATGATCCATCGGTGGTGTACATCGCCTATCACGCCAACATCGCCGATCGTCACGAGGTCATCATGCGGCTTGATGCAATTCCGGATGCATCGCCGGATAGAGAGGCGGAGAACAACCAGTGGAACGCCCGGATTGTCTCCCACCAGCATCCCGACCATGACACGAAAACCTGGCCGGAGCGGAAAGCATGAGCGAGCGCAAGCCGGGAACTGAAATGCCGAAATGGTTGCTTTACGGCCTGATCGGCAAGGGCGTACTGGTGGCCGTGGTCACAGTCGCGGTCGTCGTCTGGGTCAATTGGAGTTGAGAGCATGAGTGAGTTGCGTGGACTGTATCCGGAGATCGAACCGTTCGAGACCGGGTTTCTCGATACCGGCGACGGGCATCGGGTCTACTGGGAGCGGATCGGCACCAGGGGCGCCAAGCCGGCGGTGTTTCTGCATGGCGGGCCGGGCGGTGGCTTTGGTCCGGTGCATAGGCGGCTGTTTGACCCCGTGCTTTACGACGTGATCCTGTTTGACCAGCGCGGTTGCGGCCGCTCGACGCCATTTGCCTCGCTTGACAACAATACCACCTGGGATCTGGTTGCCGATATTGAGCGCTTGCGCGAGATGGCAGGGTTCGAGCAATGGCTGGTTTTCGGCGGCTCCTGGGGCTCGACGCTGGCGCTGGCCTATGCAGAGACCCATCCGCAACGGGTGAGCGAACTGGTGCTGCGCGGCATCTACACGCTGACCAAGGCGGAGCTCGACTGGTATTATCAGTTCGGCGTCTCGGAGATGTTCCCGGACAAATGGGAGCGGTTCCTGGCGCCGATCCCGGAGGCCGAACGCGGCAACCTGATGATGGCCTATCGCAAGCGGCTGGTGGGCGACGACCCGGCCGAGCAGATCGCCGCGGCGAGGGCATGGAGCGGCTGGGAAGGCGAGACCATCACGCTGCTTCCTGAACCCTCGACCAGCGACAAGTTCCACGAGGACCAGTTCGCGCTGGCTTTTGCCCGGATCGAAAACCACTTCTTCGTGCATGCCGGCTGGCTGGAAGAAGGGCAATTGCTGCGCGATGCCCACAAGCTCGCCGACATCGACGGCGTCATCGTGCATGGCCGCTACGACATGCCATGCCCGGCGCGCATCGCATGGCAGCTGCACAAGGCCTGGCCACGCGCCGGCTTCCACCTGATCGAGGGCGCAGGCCACGCATTTTCCGAACCGGGAATTCTTGACCAACTGATCCGCGCGACCGACCGGTTCGCGGGCAAGGCAGACACATGAGTGACAAGCAACGCATCTACCTGTTCGACACCACGCTGAGAGACGGCCAGCAGACGCCGGGCATCGATTTTTCCGTCGAGGACAAGATCGCCATCGCCAGGATGTTGGACGAGTTCGGCATTGATTATGTCGAGGGTGGTTATCCGGGCGCCAACCCGACAGACACGGCATTCTTTGCCAAGAAGCGCACAGAAAAGGCCTCGTTCGTTGCCTTCGGCATGACCAAGCGGGCCGGCGTTTCCGCATCGAATGATCCGGGGCTGGCCGGCCTCATCCAGGCGGCAGGCGATGCGGTCTGTCTGGTCGCCAAGAGCTGGGACTACCATGTGAAGGTGGCGCTCGGCTGCACCAATGAGGAGAACCTTCAGTCGATCTCGGAATCGGTGCAGGCCGTGGCTGATGCCGGCAAGGAAGCGATGGTCGATTGCGAGCATTTCTTCGATGGCTACAAGGCCAATCGGGACTATGCCGTGGCCTGCGCCATGGCGGCCTACAAGGCCGGTGCGCGCTGGATCGTGCTGTGCGACACCAATGGCGGTGCCCAGCCTTCCGAAATCACCGAGATCGTAAGTGCGATGATTGCCGAGGGCATTCCCGGCGACCGTCTTGGCATTCATGCACACAATGACACCGGGCAGGCTGTGGCCAATTCGCTTGCCGCAGTGGAAGCCGGTGTGCGCCAGGTGCAGGGAACGCTCAATGGTGTCGGCGAGCGCTGCGGCAATGCCAACCTGATCACGCTGATTGCCACGCTGGCGCTGAAGCCGGTCTATGCGGAGCGTTTTCAAACCGGCATCACCGAAGACAAGCTGCAGCGGTTGACGCCTCTCAGCCATGGGTTTGACGAATTGCTCAACCGGTCGCCGGCCACGCAGTCGCCCTATGTCGGTGCTTCCGCCTTTGCCACCAAGGCCGGCATCCATGCTTCGGCATTGCTGAAGGACCCGCGCACCTACGAGCATGTGCCGCCGGAAAGCGTGGGCAATTTCCGCAAGGTGATGGTTTCCGACCAGGGCGGGAAATCGAACTTCATCAACGCGCTCAAGCAGCGCGGCATCGATGTCAGCAAGGATGATCCGAAGCTCGACAAGCTGATCAGCCTGGTCAAGGAACGCGAAGCCACCGGCTATGCCTATGAAGGTGCTGATGCGAGCTTCGAGTTGCTGGCGCACCGCACGCTGGGCCGGGTGCCGGAGTTTTTCTCGGTCACCAGTTTCCGGGTGATGGTCGAACGCAGGTTCAATGCGATGGGGCAGATCACCACGGTTTCGGAAGCCGTGGTCAAGCTGGTGGTCGACGGCGTCGAGATGATGTCGGTCGCCGAAGGTCATGGTCCGGTCAACGCGCTCGACATCGCGCTGCGCAAGGATCTGGGCGTCTACCAGTCGGAAATCACCGATCTGGAACTGGTCGATTACAAGGTGCGCATCCTCAATGGCGGCACCGAGGCGATCACCCGGGTGCTGATTGAATCGTCCGATGGCGAGGGCGGTCGCTGGTGGACCGTGGGCGTGTCCGACAACATCATCGATGCCTCGTTCCAGGCGCTGATGGATTCCATCGTGTTCAAACTGATGAAGAACCGCGACATGGCGGGCAGGGTGGCTGCTGAATAGGCGGTTTCGGCGAACCTCGTGACGCTGATCCGGAGCAGGCATTGTTCAGCGGAATGAATTTGCTCATTCATGCCGATTGCCATAAGCGTCGAGCCACGCAACCTGCAAGAGAATGGGACTGACCATGGCGACGAAAACGGCACCGGCGCCCTATGATGAAGACACGCCGCGCGGCTTCGCCTTTGCGCTGGCTGCCTATCTGCTGTGGGGTTTCCTGCCGTTCTACATGAAGGCGGTGGCGCATATCCCGGCGTTGGAAGTGGTGGCGCACCGGGTGATCTGGTCGGTGCCGATTGCGGCGATTGTGCTGATCTGGCTTGGCCGGACGCAGGACATCCGTGCCGCGTTCAAATCGCCGCGGACCATGGGGATGGCGCTGATCACGGCTGCGCTGATCACGATCAACTGGAGCATCTATGTCTGGTCGATCGGCGCGGGCAGGGCGGTCGAAACCGCGCTTGGCTATTACATCAATCCGCTGTTTTCGATCTTTCTCGGATCACTTCTGCTGAAGGAAAGACTCGATGGACGCCAGAAGACCGCGATTGCGCTGGCGGCAATCGCGGTTGCGCTGCTGGCATGGGAATCGGGCGGTGTGCCCTGGGTATCGGTCGGGCTGGCCTTGTCCTGGGGGTTTTACGCGTTCTTCAAGAAGTCGCTGCCGGTTGGCCCCAACCAGGGCTTCTTTCTCGAAGTGCTGGTGCTGACGGTGCCTGCGCTGGGCTACATCGCCTATACCGAAGTCAACGGCACGGGGCATTTCGGTGATACGGGCATGGGCGACGTGCTGCTGTTGCTGGGCTGTGGCGTGGTGACGGCGGTGCCGCTGATGATTTACGCCAATGGTGCCAAACTGCTGCGGTTGTCGACCATCGGGATCATGCAATACATCGCCCCGACGATCATCTTCATCATCGCGGTTTTCATCTTCAAGGAGCCATTTGGCCTCTACAAGCTGGCGGCATTCGTGATGATCTGGATTGCATTGGCAATCTACACGTCATCGCTGTTGCGCAGCCGCAAGGCGCGGCAAGCCGCGGCCGCGGCGGCGGCAGCTTCGGCATCGGGCTGACGGGATAGCAGCCGGGGAAAGGCTGGAGCCGCCTTGGTCCGGCGCTGATCGGTTGCCTAGTTGAACAGCGACAGAAGGTTGTTCGAGCTCGTGTTTGCGATCGTGAGAGCCTGAATGCCCAGTTGCTGCTGGGTTTGCAGGGCCTTGAGCCGGGTCGATTCCTCGTTCATGTCAGCGTCCACCAACCTGCCGACACCGGTGTTTATCGAATCGATGAGGTTGCGGACGAATTTTTCCTGCATGTCGATGCGGGACTTCAATGCACCCATGGTCGAGGTGGCATCTGCCAATTCAACGGAGACATCTTCCGTTGCCTGCACCTGCAGCAGCAACTCATCGGTGGTCATGCCGGTCAGATCGAAATCGAAGACACCGCCAGCCGCGGTGCCAACCACGGTCTGGCCCGCAGAATTGATATAATTGATGTTGGTTTTGACAACCGAGAGCATCCCGTTGCCCTTGGGGACGACCGGCCCGCCGAAGCCCAGCTTGATGAGCGATGAATACTCGGTATCGATATCGAGAGTGGTCAGCGTGATGGTGCCCGAGGCATCACGGTTGAATGATCCGACGATCGATTTCACCGCTGGAGTGTTCTGCCCGACTTCGTGATAGAGCCAGTTCTCACCGGCGAACGAAGCTGATTTGGCGATTGAAACGATCTGTTCCTGCAGCTGATCAATGTCCAGCTGGATCTTGTTCTTGTCAACGCCCGGCTCCAGGGCGGCGATCATCTTGGCCTTGATCTGGTCCACCAGCTCGATCGACGAGTCCATCGCGGTATAGGTCACGTCCACCATCGCTGCACCGAGACCCAATGCATCGGTGACCGTTTCCAGTGCCTTGCTGTCCGAGCGCATCGTGGTCGCAATCGACCAGTAGGCTGAATTGTCTGCAGCGCTTTCGACCCGGTAGCCGGAGGAAATCCGGTTCTGTGCCGTTTCCATATCGCTGCTGATTGAGCGCAGGGTGGAGAGTGCGGCCATCGCCGCGCTGTTTGTCATAATACTCGACATGAACTGGTCAACTACTCAAAATGTATAATAAAAATTGCTAATACAAAATTTAGCAAAGCATGTTTTAGTCAACCGTTCCTGATGACCGGTCCCGTGTATGTTTGATTTGCTGCCAAAAATGCAGGACAGTACACGTTGATCCCAGTATTTACTTGTAGTTGTTGCTGATTTGTTAAGCGCGGCAGAAAATCTGTGCGCAGGCACAATTTTTCGCGTCGCCACCCTGCTTGTGGCGCACGGCGCGTCAGCGCAAGCGCTGCAACACCGGGCCCGCAAAGCTGCGCGGTGTCCTGCCTGGTGGTCAGGCCGGATGAAGCGGTGCCCGGAGCGTGTTACAATTTCGCGATAACCGCGGGGTCTTCGCCGTTGTCGGAAGCCGTTGTTGCCGACTGGATGGCCGGCACGATGTCTTCGGCGCGGTCGATCACAAGCGGGCGGACCAGATGTGCTGTGTGGATGAAGCCCTGACTGCTCATGTGTCCGATCAAGGCGCTGAGAGGGTCCCAGAAGCCGCCGATATTGGCAAACACCATCGGCTTGGTATGGCGGCCGAGCTGGGCCCAGGTCATGATCTCGATGATTTCCTCAAGCGTGCCGATGCCACCAGGCAGCGTCACGAAGGCGTCTGAGCGTTCAAACATCATGTGCTTGCGCTCATGCATGTCCCGGGTGATGTGCAGTTCGGTCAGCTGCCCGAGGTCCTGCTCGGAGGCTTCCTTGTCCATCAGGAATTCGGGGATGATGCCGATCGCCTTGCCGCCGTTCGACAATACCGCGTCGGCAACCGCGCCCATGAGGCCTTTTGTGCCGCCGCCGTAGACGAGGTCGATTCCGTTCTCGGCCATGGTCTTGCCCAGGGTCCGGGCAGCCTGGCGGTATGCCGGATCATTGCCCGGCTGGGATCCGCAATAGACGCAGATCGAGGTAATTCGCGTTTGAGGTGTGGTCATGCGGCCAATGAACATGCGCCGGTTGATGCGGTCAAGACCGGGCAATCGACGCAAATTGCTTTTTCTTGTGCCATGTATCCAAAGCATATAGGTTTTTGGCCGATAGCAGCGCTTTTTGCCGTATCCACGGAGCAGACAATGAATAAAAATAATGCCGGTTTCTGGGCGTTTCTCGGCGTGGTGGCCGCGATTGTCATCGGCGCATTCTTTTTAGCACCTAACTTGTTCAAAACAAATCCGGAATCAGATTCCGAACCGACCCAACAGACCAACCTGGTCGATGCCACGGCACAGGCGCCGGACGCGGCAACGGCGGGCGAGGCGCAGGGGCTGCCTGCCGATGCAGCGCAGGCCGAATCGGCCACTGATGCCGCGCCGGATCCAGCAGTTGCTGCCGACAGCTGGATTACGCCAAGTTTCGATGTTCTCAGGGTTGAGCCCGACGGCTCCACGGTGATCGCGGGCAAGGCCGAACCCGGCACCGCGCTGGACATCATGAATGGAGAGACGGTTATTGCCTCATCCACGGTCGGGTCGAGCGGTGACTTTGCCGTTATCCTCGACAATCCCTTGCCGGCGGGCGATTACCAGCTGACTTTGCGGATTGTCGGCAAGGACGGCACGGTGCGCCAGTCGGAAGAAGTGGCCACGGTTTCGATCCCCGAGAATGCCGACGGCGAATTGCTGGCGATGGTCAGCAAGCCGGGCAAGGCGAGCCGGATCATTGCGCAACCGGCAGCGCCGGCAACCGGGGAAGCCGTCGAAGTGGCCGCAGCGACTGCTGCCTCGGATGATGCCAAGCTGCCAGATCAGCCGGCTGCTGCCGGAAGGGATACCGGTGGCGGGGCGCCCGCTGCGGAATTGGCCAATGGTGGAACCGACACGGATGCTGTGACGGAAAGCGCAACCGAGATGGCCGCTGCCGGAAATTCATCATCGGCGCTCGAAACGCCTGCACTTCCCGAAGCCGCATCGCAACTGACGACTTCTGCACCAAAGATCGAGGGGCAGGACGACGCGGCGAACGCATCCGGCAGTGCTTCATCTTCCGAAACCGCACCGGCTGCGGAGGTCGCAATGGTTGCGCCTGAAGGCGCTGCAGAAGCAATTCCGGTGGATGCCAGCGTGCGCGTCGACGCGGTCGAGATCGAAGGCGACCGGATTTTCATCGCCGGCTCGGCGACACCGGGGTTCGAGGTCCAGGTTGCTGCCGATGGCGTTGTCATTGGCTCCGACAAGGCAGACGAGACCGGGCGCTTCATCGTTGAAGCGACCAGCCCGCTGTCTGTCGGCGATCACATCATCAATGCCGACCTGATGGACAAGGCCGGTAAAAACATCCTGCTGCGGGCAACCGTGCCGTTCAACCGGCCGGAAGGCGAGGCGCTGGCAGCCGTGGCCCCGGCGGAGACCGCCGATATCGCAGCGGCACCGGGCACCGAGACTTCCGCCGGTACGCAATCGGCTGCTGCGGCGGCTCCCGCGAAGTTGGTTCAGCCCGATATCGCCAGCCTCTCGAAAATGCGTGAAGATGCATTCGAAGCGTTGTCAGAGGTGAAAAAGCTGGTAGCTGCATCCGAACCTGCGGAACCCGCAACGGTTGCCGCTGCTCTCGAAAAAGCAGTGACAAAGCTAAAGGCCGCAACCATGGCTGATCTGCCGGAGGGCAGCAGCAAGGAAGCACTGGCCATAGCACAATCGATGCGGATCCAGGCGGAAGCAGCGCTTGCGGTGCTGATGCCGGATGGCCCGCCTGCCAGCGGCAGTGCCGCCTCGATCAGCGATGACATGGCGACTGGCGATCTGGGCAAGCTTGACCAGCTTGTCAGCCAGGCTGAAACCGCGCTCGCAGAGCCGGCGGACATGGCCGGGGTCGCTGTGGCCGGGGTGGAAGAACTGGTTGCCCGTTCGGACGAGCCCGGCGATCCCAAGACCATCCTGCAGGCGCCGCTTGCCTCTACGCCCGGTGCCGTGATCATCCGGCGCGGCGATACGCTGTGGCAGATTTCCCGCCGCACCTATGGCGAAGGTGTTCGCTACACCACCATTTATGTCGCCAACCGGTCGCAGATCCAGGACCCGGACCGGATCAAGCCCGGACAGGTGTTCTCGGTTCCGGAGAACCCGCTGGAGAATGCCGAAGAGATGCACCAGCAGCTTCTGGGCAAGGGGAAAAAGCCCTAAGCCGGTTGACCAAGATACGTTCATCGTATATCGCCGATAAACGATGAACGTATCTGATCCGGATATCAGCCCGAAGGACGAAACCGTTGCCCGCAAACTTGCGGCGCTGGCGCATCCAGTGCGTTTGCAATTGCTGAGAAACCTGGGGGCGAGCGACAGTTGCTGCGTCAAGGATCTGGTCGGACGGATCGGATTGGCGCAGTCGACGGTTTCGCAACACCTCAAGGTGCTCGTCGATGCCGACCTGGTGAATTTCCGGACGGACCGGCAACGCTCCAGATACACCGTCAACGCCGCTGCCCTGCGCGAACTCGCGGGCATCATCGGCCAGACTATTGATCATTGTTGCGGAGGCGCCGGTTGTTCGCGCGTGAGCGACGGTGAATGGACAGACCACAATCGGCAGGTGGACGCATTGGCGACCCTGACCGGAACGAAGGACATCTGAATTGGCTTCGAAAACCGTATCCGCCGACCAGGGAAATCCCTTCGGCACCTTGAAAAACCTTTGGCCCTACATGTGGCCGGCCGACCGCCCCGATCTGAAAATGCGGGTGTTGTGGGCGACGCTGTTTCTGCTGCTTTCGAAACTGGTGCTGATATCGGTGCCATATTTTTTCAAATGGGCGACCGACGCGCTCAACGGCAAGCCCGATGTCGTTGCCTGGATGCCGGCGTTGATCGCCACGCCGGTGATGCTGGTGATCGCCTACAATGTGGTGCGGATCGTGCAATGGGGGTTCAACCAGCTGCGCGACGCGCTGTTTGCCCGGGTCGGTCAGCACGCGGTCCGGCAACTGGCCTACAAGACCTTCGTTCACATGCATGAGCTGTCGCTGAGGTTTCATCTCGAGCGTCGAACCGGCGGCCTGTCGCGGGTCATCGAGCGCGGCACCAAGGGGATCGAGACCATTGTCCGGTTTACCATCCTCAACACCGCGCCAACACTGATCGAATTTGCCCTGACCGCAATCATCTTCGGCGTTGCCTATGGCTGGAGCTATGTGCTGGTTACCGGCGTCACCGTCTGGCTCTACATCTGGTTTACCGTGCGGGCTTCGGACTGGCGCATCGCGATCCGGCGGTCGATGAATGCATCGGACACCGATGCGAACACCAAATCGGTCGATTCACTGCTCAACTACGAGACGGTGAAATATTTCGGCAACGAAGAGATGGAGGCGCGCCGGTTCGACGAATCGATGGCGTCATACGAGAAGTCGGCGACCCAGGTCTGGACGTCGCTTGGCTGGCTCAACATGGGGCAGGGCGTCATTTTCGGGGTCGGCATGACCGTGATGATGGTGATGTCGGCGCTTGCGGTGCAGGCAGGCACCCAGACCATCGGCGATTTCGTGTTCATCAATGCGATGTTGATGCAGCTTGCCGTGCCGCTCAATTTCATCGGCTTCGTGTATCGCGAAATCCGCCAGGGACTCACCGACATCGAGCACATGTTCGAACTCCTCGACGTGGAACCCGAAGTGAGGGATGCGCCGGATGCCAAGCCGCTGGTGATCGACCAGGGCGCCATCCGCTTTGACGATGTCAGCTTCAGCTACGATCCGGCGCGGTCGATCCTCAAGGGGGTCTCCTTCGAGGTTCCGGCGGGGAAGACCGTCGCGATTGTCGGGCCGTCGGGAGCGGGCAAATCCACGATCTCGCGGCTGTTGTACCGGTTCTACGACATCCAGTCGGGCAGCATCACCATCGATGGCCAGAATGTGCGTGACGTGACGCAGAAAAGCCTGCGTGCCGCCATCGGTATGGTTCCGCAGGATACCGTTCTGTTCAACGACACCATTGCCTACAACATCCGCTACGGGCGGATCGATGCGACTGAGGACGAAGTCAACAAGGCTGCGGACCTGGCCCAGATCGGCGATTTCATCCGTGCGCTGCCCGAGGGCTTCAATGCCATGGTCGGCGAGCGCGGCCTGAAACTTTCCGGCGGCGAGAAACAGCGCGTGGCCATTGCCCGCACGATCCTCAAGGCGCCGCCGATCCTGATCCTCGACGAGGCCACGTCGGCGCTCGACACGGCGACCGAGCAGGAAATCCAGGCGGCACTGGATTTTGTCTCCAAGGGGCGGACGACGCTGGTGATTGCTCACCGCCTGTCGACCGTGGTCAGCGCGGACGAGATCATCGTGCTCAAGGATGGCCAGATCGCCGAACGCGGCCGGCATGCCGAGCTGCTGGCGCAGAAGGGGCTCTATGCCTCGATGTGGGATCGTCAGCGCGAAGCCACCGAGGCGGAAGAGCAACTCAAGCGCATGCGCGAAGAGGATGAGCTGGGTATCGTCACGCGGCGGCGCACGCCCGAGATTGGCGAGGCCTGAGCTGGACAACGCGCAAATGACGCGGGAAAGTGGTTTCCCCTTTGCGGCAATTTGCTGTAGTCACGGCCAAGGACAAAATCAGGGAAGACGTCATGAGTATCATCGATAGCGTTCGCAATGCGCTGGTGCCGGTTCACCGCGAAGGCTACAAGTTTGTCGCCACGTTCTTTGGCGTGTCGCTGCTTCTGGGCTTTGTCGCCGAACCCTTGTTCTGGATCGGCATGGTTCTGACCGCGTGGTGCGCCTATTTTTTCCGGGATCCGGAACGCGTGACGCCGCTTGACGATGATCTGGTGATCAGCCCGGCCGATGGCCGTGTCTCGTCGGTGGTGCGGATGACGCCGCCTGCCGAACTGAGCCTCGGAACCGACGAGATGCTGCGCATTTCCGTGTTCATGAACGTGTTCAACTGCCATGTGAACCGGGCTCCGATGAAGGGGCGTGTGCTTCGCAAGATCTATTCCCAGGGCTCCTTCCTCAACGCAGAACTCGACAAGGCGAGCACCGAGAACGAGCGCAGCGGTCTGGTGCTCGAGACCGCTCGCGGCGAAATCGGGGTGGTCCAGATCGCCGGACTTGTGGCGCGCCGGATTCTTTGCTGGGCCGAGGAAAACGAGCAGCTTGACGCGGGCGAGCGTTTTGGCCTGATCCGGTTCGGATCGCGGCTTGATGTTTTCCTGCCAGCATCGGTACGGCCGCTGGTCAGCGTCGGGCAGACTGCGATTGCAGGTGAAACCATGCTTGCCGAATTTGGATCAAACAAGGGGCCCGTGGTCAGCCGCCGCGACTAGCGGATTGACCGGGCGACAAGGGAGACATGCATGCCAACGCCGTTTCCGCCGTATGATCCCAACGGTCTGGACGAATCGGATCATGACGAGGGGCGTGGACCGCGGTTGCGCGAGATCCCGTTCCGGATGCTCATTCCGAACCTGATCACCGTGCTGGCGATCTGTGCCGGCATGACGGGTATCCGTCTTGCATTCGAAAACCACATCCAGCTGGCCGTGGCGATGGTGCTGATTGCTGCCTTTCTCGACGGGGTCGACGGGCGGGTGGCGCGGCTGTTGAAGGCGCAGTCGAAATTTGGCGCGCAGATGGATTCGCTGGCCGACATCATCAATTTCGGCGTTGCGCCGGCGCTGGTTCTCTACGTTTTCATTCTCGATCAGGCCCGCTCCTTTGGCTGGATTGCGGCCATCGTGTTCGCTGTCGCGGCCGGGCTGCGGCTGGCGCGGTTCAACGTCATCTCGGAAAACACGACACGGTCGGCCTGGCAGAGCTACTATTTTGTCGGCGTGCCGGCGCCAGCGGGTGCGCTGTTGGTGTTGCTGCCGGTCTATCTCGGGATCATGGGCGTGCCAATCGACCGGACGACAGGTTTTGCTGCTTCCGCCTACACCGTGTTTATCGGCTTTCTGCTGGTCAGCCGGGTGCCGGTGTTTTCCGGCAAGGGCATCAGCGGCGGGGTGCGCCGCGATCTGGTGATGCCGTTCATCCTGGTGGCGGTGGTCTATGTGTCGTTGCTGATGAGCTTTACCTGGGAAACGCTGACGGTGACGGCGCTTGCCTATCTCGCCTCGCTGCCGTTCGGAGCCCGGGCATGGTCGCTCAAATACGGACCCAAATCGCGGCAGAACAACGGGAATAATCCGGCTGGGGCCACTGAGCCCACTTCATCGACTGATCCCAAAGACGACGCGGAAAAGTAAGCCGGGGAAAATTACGCCGAGGTTTTTTGGCCGTGACTCGGTGGTCTCGGATCCTATTTCCTGGCGCGGTCGGTGCGGTGTGACTGGATCCACTCGTCGGCAATCTTCTGTGCGGTGACGTAATCGGTCTTGCCCGAGCCCAGAAGCGGGATTTCGGGGACATTGACGATCTCGCCGGGCACCATCAGGTCGGTGGCGCCGAACCTGCGCGAATACTCCCGCAATTCATCGCGAAGTGCCGGCATCCTGGTTGTGACCAGCACGATGCGCTCTCCCTTGCGGGTATCGGCGACAGCGACGGCGGCGTGAAAATCTTCCGGCCAGAGCTGCTGCACCATCAACTCGATGGCGCCGAGCGAGATCATTTCTCCGGCAATCTTGGCAAAGCGCTTTGCGCGTCCACGGATGGTGATGTAGCCGTCCTCGTCAACGGCAACGATATCGCCGGAATCATGCCAGCCATCGGTGAGCGGCTGCAGCACGCCGGGTTCGGAGGCCAGCATGTAGCCCAGCATGACATTGGGCCCCGAGACAAACAGCCGGCCGGCATCGTTGATGCCTTCTACCGGCTCGAGCCTGAGCGCCATTGCCGGCAGCAGGCGGCCAACCGTGCCGTCCTTGTTGTGACTGCGCGAATTGACGGCGGCGACCGGTGCAGTCTCGGTCATGCCGAAGCCCTCTATGATCGTGGCATCGAAGCGCTCACGATAGATCCTGCGTGTTTCGGCGCGGACAGCTTCCGCACCCGCCACGATCAGCCTCAGGCTTGCAAAATCGGTGTCCTTGGCAGTGCGTGCATAGCCGGCGAGGAAGGTGTCGGTGCCGAACATGATCGAGGGCCTGACTTCGCGGGCCACTGCCGGGATGATCCGGTAATGCAGCGGCGAGGGGTAGAGGAACAGTCTCACCCCATAGAGCAGGGGCAGGATGGCACCGCCGGTCAGCCCGAAGCAATGAAACACCGGCAGCACGTTGAACAGCTTGTCCTCGACCGAGATATCGATGCGGGCTTCGGCCTGGGCCGCATTGGCATGAATGTTGCGATGGGAGAGGACCACGCCCTTGGGGGTGCCTTCCGACCCCGAGGTGAAGAGAACAACGGCAGGATCACCGGCTTTGACAGGCTGCAGCGGTTTGCGCCAGTTCAGGAAGGCGCTGGCCTTTTCCTGCCAGGAGATGCTCTCGCGCATATCCTCGAGCCAGATGATGGTCACACCGGCTTTCTCGATGGCTGCGACCGGCGCTTCAAGGCCAGCCTTTTCGACAAAGGCGCGGCTTGCCAGCACGATGCGGATCTTTGCGGTCGACAAGGCCGAAACAAGGGCCGCGGGACCCGCGGTGTAGTTGAGCATGGCCGCGACCCGCCCGGCGGACTGCAGCGCGAGAAAGGTGACGATGGCGGCGTTGGCGTTGGGGAGCATCACGCCCAGGGCCTCGCCGGGCTGGCTCATTGCCGCGAACCGGACGCCGAGCACCCTGGCGCCGATCAGCATCTTCTTGTAGCTCAGCTTGCCGCCGAGCGCGTCTTCGAGCACGGGGCCTGCCTTGCCATAGCGGTCGGCGGCATCGCGAAACGCCAGAAACAGGCCGCGATCGAGATCGTTGCTGGCAAACCGCACCTCTGCCAGCAGGTCATGCACCCGGTCTTCGTCGCGTGGCGCTGTCGCTCCATTGCTGGCCGGGCTGATGACGCCGAAATCGAGAAGGCCGGACTGCGCCAGCCTGAAGCGTGGCAACAGATGGCGGGGTGCGCTGGAGCGTGGATACGCCGACCAGATGGACAAACTCGATCCGCGCACATGCATGGCGCGCATGACCGCGCCGTGCTTGCGCGCGAAACCCGCCAGGGCCTTGTAGGCCGCAAGAGTATCGCTGCCAGGTTCTGCGTCGGGCGGGCAGGGCACAGTGACCGCGCGCCCGGAGGCAAGAGCGGCTTCGATGGCGGCAGCGTCTCCGGCATGCGCTGTGCGGGCGAAGAGGCGCATGCCAAACAGGATCAGCGAGCGCTGGTCGTCCGGATGCAGCACATGCAGGCAATCCCGGTCGAGAACCGACCACAAGACCGCCGCGTCGAGACCTGACTGGCGCGGATAGACATGGACAACCGGACGGTCAGGAGAAGGGGCAGGTGAGCCAGGTGACTGTTCAGGCAAATGAAGCCGGAAAAGCGTCTTGAGCTTGACCAGCGCGATGGCCTGCGCGAGCCCGGAATTGCGTTGACGCGACACTTTAACAGCCGCAAGTAAACCGGCTGCCAATATTATGATTATCAGCGCTACCGCAAAGCCCGCCATCTACAACATCCTCCATGCCTGCCGGTCCATGAAGGTGGTTCATCCCTGAACCGGGCGAAAGCTCCCGTCAGTCAGCCTAGAGCCGATCTTGTGCGAATGGAACCGGTTTGATTGTCCGGCGGAGATGCGGGGGTCGTTATTCCGGCAGCCGGTAGTCGAAGAACCGGTTTTCAGCGACCCGGAACAGTTTGCCGGTCTCGGTGCATGCCGGCGCACAGAGCGGGACCAGCTTGGCCGCGACTTCGGAGGGATGGGGCAGGGTATCGGGGTCTTCGCCCGGCATGGCCTGCGCCCGCATCGCCGTCCGGGTGGCACCCGGATCAATCGAATTGACCTTGAGCGAGGTCTTGTTTGTTTCCGCGGCCCATACCCGTGCCAGGGTCTCGACGGCGGATTTGGAGGCGGCGTAAGGCCCCCAGAAGGCGCGTGCCGAATGGGCGACGCCTGACGACAGGATCAGCGCCCGGCCGGCATCGGACTTGATCAGCAACGGCTCGACCGAGCGCATTACCCTCCAGGTGGCGGTGACATTGACTGCCATCACCTTGTCGAACACCTTGGCCTCGACATGGCTGACAGGCGAAATGGTGCCGAGCACACCGGCATTGGCGACGAGAATGTCGAGCTTGCCCCAGCGCTCGTTGATGGCTCCGCCGAGGCGGTCAATGGCGGGCATGTCGGTCAGGTCCATCGGTACCAGCGTGGCGCTGCCGCCGGCTGTCTGAATGGCGTCGTCGAGTTCCTCGAGCCCGCCGGTGGTGCGGGCCACGGCAATCACGTGTGCGCCATGCTTGGCAAGCGCCAGCGCCGTGGCGTAACCGATTCCCCGGGAAGCGCCTGTGACCAGCGCGATACGTCCTTCAAGCAATGCCATGATTCCAGTTTATCCGTTGTTGGCCAGCAGCGACAGGCTGCGCACATTTTCCAGATCTTCCTGATCGGTGAGCACTGTCGGGTAGTCTCCGGTAAAGCAGGCATCGCAGAATTGCGGGCATTCTGCATTGCGCCCCGGTTCGCGCACGGCGCGGTAGAGCCCGTCGATCGAGACGAAGCCGAGACTGTCCACCCGGATGAAATCCGCCATCGCCTCGACCGACATGCGCGAGGCGAGAAGCTTGGATTTTTCCGGCGTGTCGACCCCGTAGAAGCACGACGACATGGTCGGCGGGGAGGCGATGCGCATATGCACTTCGCGCGCGCCGGCTTCGCGCACCAGCTTCACGATCTTCTGGCTGGTGGTGCCGCGGACGATGGAATCGTCGACCAGCACCACGCGTTTGCCTTCGATCATGTTCTTGTTGGGGTTGAGCTTGAGCTTGACGCCCATGTGGCGAATCTCGGATGACGGCGCGATGAAGGTGCGGCCGACATAGTGGTTGCGGATGATGCCGAGTTCGAAGGGCAGTCCCGCCTGTTGGGAGAAACCGATGGCCGCAGGCGTGCCGGAATCGGGAACCGGGATGATGACGTCGGCATCGACCGGGCATTCCTTGGCCAGTTCCTCGCCGATCTTCTTGCGCGCCTCGTAGACATTGCGGTTCTCGATGGTCGAGTCGGGACGGGCGAAATAGACGTATTCGAAGATGCACAGGCGTGGTGACTGTTTCTCGAAGGGGAAATGGCTCTCGATCCCCTTGGACGTGATCACCACCACCTCGCCGGGCTGGACGTCGCGGACAAAACGGGCGCCGATGATGTCGAGCGCGCAGGTTTCCGATGCGAGAATATAGGCGCCATCAAGGTCGCCGATGCACAGCGGCCGGATGCCGAGCGGATCGCGCGCGCCGATCATCTTTTTCTCCGACAGTCCCACAAGCGAGTAGGCGCCTTCGATCCGCGACAGCGCATCGATGAACTTCGGCACGATCCGGGCCTTTTCGCTGGTGGCGATCAGATGCAGGATGACTTCGGTGTCCGATGTCGAGGAGAAAATCGAGCCGCGCTTCTGCAATTCGCGCTGCACGGTCAGTGCATTGGTGATGTTGCCATTGTGGGCAATGGCAAAGCCGCCGCCGGCAAACTCGGCAAAGAACGGCTGGACGTTGCGCAGGCCTTCGCCGCCGGTGGTGGAATAGCGGGTGTGGCCGATGGCGCGATCACCGGGCAGCCGGTCCATGACCGAGCGCTTGGTAAAGGTGTCACCGATCAGGCCGACATGGCGCTCGACGGAAAACTGCTGGCCGTCGAAAGCGACGATGCCGGCGGCTTCCTGACCGCGGTGCTGAAGCGCGTGCAGACCCAGAGTGACAACGGCTGCAGCCTCGGATTTTCCGAAGATGCCGAACACGCCGCATTCGTCATGGAAGTCATCGGCTTCGTTGTCGACCGGTTTCAAGCCACTGTCTGTCATCGGCGTCGAACCCTTCATGTAGACCCGCCGGATTGATCCCGGCCGGAATTCCTATCCGCTGGTGGCGGGAGCCGCATCGGATCCCGGTTCTTGCGAACCGCCGCCGCGCAGGCGTTCAAGGATCGTTGCATCGGCATCATCGGGCAGCATGTTGACCAGCTTGGCACCCAGTGAATCGAGCATCGGCTTGGATTTCGCGGTTACCACCCATTCAGGCTGCTTTGGCGAGGCCACCAGCCAGTTGAAGAACAGCATGGCGACAACAACCAGCAACACACCGCGTGCTGCGCCAAAGACGAAGCCGAGGGTGCGGTCGAGCGCGCCGATGCGGCTGTCGATGATGAAATCGGCAATGCGCATGGTGATGTAGGACACCACGATCAGCGCGATCAGAAACACCAGTGCGGCGGAGCCGATCATGGCGATCTTGTCCGACGAGGTGTATTTCAGCGCCAGCGGCGTGAGCAGGGGGTAGAGGAAATAGGCCGCGGCAGCGGCAGCGATCCAGGAAGCGACGGCCAGCACCTCGCGCGAAAATCCACGAACCATGGCAAGCACTGCAGAAAACAGCGTGATGCCAAGCAGGATGCCGTCAAGAAGGGTAATGGGCATGAAATCGCGTTCCGTTCAGGCTCTGCCTACCATTGCCGTTTCTGGCTCCCGGATAGGCTGAATTCAGTTTTCGTCCTCGTCACTTCCGGTCAGGGCCGCACCCTTGGACCCGGCAATGCGCGCGACCAGATCCGCCAGTGTTTCCATCTGGGCCAGACCGGCGCCCGACCTCGTCGGCAGGTCGGCGGATCCCGATGGCAATACCGCGTTGGCGAAGCCCAGTTTTTCGGCCTCCTTCAGCCTCAAACCCGTTTGCGCCACCGGACGGATAGCCCCCGACAGGCTGACTTCGCCGAAATAGACGCAATCGGCGGGAAGGGCAAGCCCGGCAAGCGAGGAAACCAGCGCTGCGGCCACAGCCAAATCGGCCGCGGGTTCCGCAATGCGGTATCCGCCGGCGATATTGAGGTAGACATCATGGCTGCCAAGGCGCACGCCACAATGGGCCTCGAGCACTGCGAGAATCATCGACAGGCGCGCCGAATCCCAGCCGATCACCGCACGGCGCGGTGTGCCCAGACTCGAAGGCGCCACCAGCGCCTGGACCTCGACCAGCACCGGCCGGGTGCCCTCGATGCCGGCGAACACCGCAGCGCCGGGGGCCTTGGCGTTGCGCTCTCCCAGGAACAGTTCCGACGGGTTGGCAACTTCGCGCAACCCCTTGTCGGACATTTCAAACACGCCGATCTCGTCGGTGGCGCCGAAGCGATTCTTGACCGTTCTGAGAATGCGGTAGTGGTGGCCGCGGTCGCCTTCGAAATACAGCACCGCGTCGACCATGTGTTCGACCACGCGGGGGCCGGCGATCTGGCCATCCTTGGTCACGTGCCCGACCAGGACCATGGCAGCGCCGGTCTGCTTGGCGTAGCGCACCATGGCGTGCACGCCGGTACGCACCTGCGTGACCGTGCCCGGCGCCGAACCGGCAAGGTCGCTCCAGAGCGTCTGGATCGAATCAATAATGACGAAATCGGGACGTTTGCCTTCGGCGAGCGTGGCGAGGATATCCTCGACATTGGTTTCCGCCGCCAGCAGGACGCCCGAATCAGCAGCACCCAGCCGTTGCGCCCTGAGCCTGACCTGGGCGACGGCTTCTTCGCCCGAAACATAGATCACCCGGTTGCCCTGCCTGGCGAGGGCGGCGGCGGCCTGCATCAGAAGTGTGGATTTGCCGATGCCGGGATCACCGCCGACCAGCACTGCCGATCCGCGCACGAATCCGCCACCGGTCACCCGGTCGAGTTCGCTGACCAGCGTGGAGATGCGTGGCGCTTCCTCGATCTCGCCCGACAGGCTGGCCAGCGCCACCGCACGGCCCTTTTTCGCCGCAGTACCAGGTCCTCCGCCAATGCCGCCGGTGGGGTCGTCTTCGACAATGGTGTTCCATTCGCCGCAACCATCACACTTTCCGGCCCAGCGGGCATGCACGGTGCCGCAGGATTGACAAACAAATTGAACGCGGGCTTTGGCCAAGGATCAGTTACCTCTGTTGCTGTCGCCGGTTTGTCAGGAAGATGACAGTTTGTCCACTGTTTGTTCTGTTTTTCCATGCTGATCCATGAAAAAACTGATGCAGTTTGGCCGCATTGCGCAGACGGCTGGCATTTATCCATCAACAGTGGCGGCTGTCGTCAATCCACATAGCTGCGCGCGTGACGCTGTCCGAGGCTGGTGAGCAATTCATAGCTGATGGTGCCGGCCGCGGTTGCTGCTTGTTCCAGCGAGACGGTTGGACCAAGCAGTTCGACCCAGTCTCCGGCATTCACAGCTCCATCGGGCAGGTCGGTCACATCGAACATGGTCAGATCCATGGTGATCTTGCCGATCACCGGAATGCGCGTGCCGTTGATGGCTCCGAAAGCGCCTTGCGGCACCGCAGACCGCAACGGTACGCCGGCGCCCGAGCCGTTCCGGTGAAAGCCGTCGGCGTAGCCCACGCCGCAGACCGCGATGCGGCTGTCGCGCGTCAGCGTGTGCGCGGCGCCGTAACTCACTGTCTGGCCGGCCTTTGCATTGCGGATGACAAGCACGCGTGTTTGTGCGGTGACAACTGTGCGCATCCGGTTTGGAACATCCGACACCGGATCGCCGCCATAGAGCGCAATGCCCGGGCGCGTCAGGTCGTGATGGGGTGCTGATCCGAGGAAAATGCCGCCGGAATTGGCAAGGCTCGCCTCGATCCCGGAAAAGCAGGGCCTGATGCTGTCAAACAGCTTGATCTGCTCTTGGTTCAGCGGATGATCGGGATCGTCAGCGCAGGCGAAATGGCTCATCACAAGGCAGGGAGGCGGTGCGCTGCCCTGTGAATGCGCTGCAGCTTCCTCGGGTGTCAGGCCCATCCGGTTCATGCCGGTGTCGATATGCAAGGCGTAGGCGCGGCCATCGGCATTTGCGCACCAGAAGGCGGCTTGTTCCGGCGAGTTGATGATCGGGATCAGGTCATGCGCCAGTGTTTGCGCGAACGAGCCTTCGAAGACGCCGTTCAGCACGTAGATGCGGGCGTCGGGCAGCAATGGCCTCAGGGCCGCGGCCTCATTGGCGTCAGCGACAAAGAAGTCCCTGCAGCCCTCGCGGGCCAATCTTGGCGCAACCCTGTCGGCACCGGTTCCGTAGGCATTGGCCTTTACGGCGGCGCCGCAACGGGCGCTGCCGGACAGGTCACGCATCTTCCGCCAGTTTTCAGCCAGTGCGCCCAGATCAACGCTCAGGCGCGTTGTGGTGGCGGAGGGGGAGCCGTGCTCAAAGGTGCTCGCGGATGACGTCACAGCGTAAACCTACTCGTCGTGGACAAATTGGTCGTAGGAATTGTCGGCCAGATCCTCGAAGCGGGTGAATTCCGCCTGGAAGGCCAGCTGTACCGTACCGGTCGGTCCATGACGCTGCTTGGCGATGATGACGTCGGCGGTGCCCTTCACCTTCAGCATCTTTTCTTCCCAGGCGAGGTATTCCGGGGTCTTGATGTCGGCGGCCACTTCTTCCTGGCTGCGGCGTGGCTCGCCATTCTTGACGTAGTATTCCTCACGATACACGAACAGCACCACGTCGGCGTCCTGCTCGATCGAACCCGATTCACGCAAGTCGGAGAGCTGCGGACGCTTGTCCTCGCGGCTTTCCACCTGACGCGACAGCTGGGACAGCGCGATGATGGGAACATTGAGTTCCTTGCCGAGCGCCTTCAGGCCGGTGGTGATCTGGGTGATTTCCTGCACCCGGTTGTCGCTCGACTTGCCCGAGCCGGTCATCAGCTGGATGTAGTCGATAACCAGTACGTCAAGGCCGCGCTGGCGCTTGAGACGGCGGGCGCGGGCGGACAATTGGGCGATGGAAATACCGCCGGTCTGGTCGATATAGAGCGGGACCTTCTGCATCATCTGCGAGCAGCCAACCAGCTTTTCGAAATCGGCTTCGTTGATCTCGCCACGGCGGATCTTGGACGACGAAATCTCGGTTTGCTCGGAAATGATACGTGTTGCCAGCTGTTCGGACGACATTTCGAGCGAGTAGAAGCCGACCACGCCGCCATTCTTGGCCTTCATCGAACCATCGGCTTGGACCTCGCCCTCATAGGCCTGGGCAATGTTGAAGGCGATGTTGGTGGCAAGCGAGGTCTTGCCCATACCCGGACGTCCGGCAAGCACGATCAAGTCGGAATGCTGCAAGCCGCCCATGCGGGCATCGAGCGACGAGATGCCGGTGGAAATGCCCGACAGTCCGCCGTCGCGCTGATAGGCGGCGCCGGCCATGTCGATGGCAAGCGACACGGCGTCGTTGAACGACTGGAAGCCGCCGTCGTAGCGGCCGGTCTCGGCGAGTTCGAACAGGCGGCGCTCGGCGTCCTCGATCTGGGTGCTCGGGGGCATGTCGAGCGGCGCGTCAAAGGCGATGTTGACCATGTCCTCGCCGATCGAGATCAGCGAGCGCCGGAGCGCCAGGTCGTAGATCGCCCGGCCGTAGTCCTCGGCGTTGATGATGGTGACGGCTTCGGTGGCCAGACGGGCGAGATACTGCGCCACGGTCATGTCGCCGACCTTGGCATCGGCGGGCAGGAAGGTCTTGATGGTCACCGGGTTGGCGGTCTTGCCCATGCGGATGATGTCGCCGCCGACCTCGTAGATCTTGCGGTGCAACGGTTCCTGGAAGTGTTCGGGCTTGAGGAAGTCGGAGACCCGGTAAAAGGCGTCATTGTTGACCAGTATCGCGCCGAGCAGCGCCTGTTCGGCCTCGATGTTTGACGGGGCTTCGCGAAACAGCGGACTTTTTTCGGCACGGGCCGGAATCGGCTCTATCTTGCGGGCTGCATCATTCATCTTCTGGACTGTCCTGAACTTGGTGCGGGCGGCGTTGGCTTGCAATAACGAAAGTGGGTGGCCATGTCAGCGCATGGCCAGCCCAAATTCGAAGCGAATCGCCGAAGCACCAATGTTGTGCACGTTGTCCACACTTGTCCACAGCATCGTGCGGCCAAAGTTACGGTGCAGCGACAAATGCGCTTTGGAAGGGTTGTGTCGCCGACCGAATCGGGCGGGGCTCAGGAGCCCGCGAGGAAACTCTCGCAATCCAGCAGCGTGGCATAACCGAACGAGAGTGCGCTCATGAATGCCGCATGGACCTGTTCCGCCGGCACTGCCACGCCGTCAAATTCCACATCCCGTGCAGCACAGGCGTCATGCACCAATGTGACCGTGTAGCCGAAATCGGAGGCAGCGCGGGTGGTGGCGTCGATGCAGATCTGGCTCATTGCACCGACGATGATGACCTTGGTGATGCCGCGTCCCGACAGAGTCGCATGCAGTGGGGTGTTGTGGAAGCTGTTCGGCGCGTGCTTGAGAAACACTTCCTCGCCGGCCTGCGGCGCAACTTTCGGGTGGATTTCGGCGCCTGAAGTCCCCGGTCTGAAGAAGGGCGCGTCGTCGGAGAGCATCTCGTGGTGGATGTGAACGATCATGTGGCCGTTCTTGCGGGCATGGGCCAGAACCTTCGCCGCGTTGTCGCTCGCCTGATCCATCCTGTTCAGCGTCCAGCGGCCGCCATCGAAATAGTCATTCTGGATGTCGACGAGAATGAGGGCTGTGTCAGTCATTTCGGGTCTCCCTTTGTTGAGAGCCAGAGATTTGCACATGGCAGCGGATACGATATATTGGCGTATATGACAAAGATTATGCAGAATCCGCCAAATCGAAGCGGACCGGACCGGTCTCTCGCCCTCATCGCCTATCAGGGCGTTCAGGAAGCCGCAGTGCTGGGGTTGGCCGACCTTTTCGACACGGCCAACAAGATCAGCGCGGAGCAGGGCGGTGTCGTCATCAATGTCGAGGTGCTCAGACCGGGCAGGCTGCCTCCGGTATCGGTTCATTACGACGCGTTGATCGTGCCTCCCAACAGAAGCGATGCCCGCGGGGAGGCAGACCGTGAGTTTCATGGCTGGATTCGCGCCCGGCACGGGGCGGGGACATTGACCGCGTCAGTGTGCGCGGGACTGTTCTGGCTGGGGCATGCCGGGCTGTTGGCCAAGCGGCCGGTGACAACCCACTGGGCGCTGGAAGACGAGGTTCGCGCAGCCTTTCCCGACGCCGACCTGCAGCCCGAGCACCTGTTGATCGACGACAGTGACATCATCACCGCCGGCGGGATGATGGCCTGGGTTGATCTGGGGATGTTCTTCGTCGAACGCTGGCAGGGTGTCGAGGTGCTCAGCAGCACAGCCCGCTATCTGCTGATTGATCCGGGCAAGCGCGAACAGCGCAACTACCGCAGCTTCCGGCCCAATCTCAATCATGGTGACGACACCATTCTGACGCTGCAGCTCTGGATGGAAGGGCATGTGCAGGACGATCTGGGAGTGGAGGCGCTGGCGGCGCACAGCAATTTGTCCGGGCGGACTTTCCTGCGCCGTTTCAAGGCGGCGACGGGTTTGAACCCGAATGCCTACGTCCAGGCGCTTCGGGTGGAAAAGGCACGCGGGTTGCTGGAGAGAACCCGCGACCCTGTCGGTGCCGTCGGCTGGGCCGTGGGGTACCATGACCTGTCGGCCTTTGGCCGGGTGTTCCGGTCGGTCACCGGGCTGACCGCGGCAGAGTACCGGCGTCGCTTCAGTGTTCTGGATGTGCGGGCGTAGCGCGACTTGACGACTGGTTGCGGCCGGAATTTCTATTCATCGAGCGCAGTGCCGGAACTGGAATCGGTCCCCAACGGCAGCAGCATCTCCGATTCAAACGCGATGTGGCGCCGCATGGCCTCGAAGAAGCCGCGCAGCATGTAGCCGATCGCCTCGGTGTTGACGTCCGGAGCACCACTTCCCAGTGCGTGAAGCGCCTCGGTCAGTTCCTCGGCAAAGCACTCGTCCTCGCAATGCTCGAACCGCAAGCGGTTCAGTGTCGCTTCGATTTTCTCGCCGGACCCCATCCGCTTCGCGATCATCGGGAACACCACGTCTTCCTCGAAGCGATGGACGCCCCTGATCATCGGGCCGAGGGCGCGGGCTGCATACATGCATTTTTGTCGGTTGATGCCGTCGGGGAGCGAATCGGCGATTTCTTCGAGCCGGTCGCACAGCAGCAATTGATCCTTGTGCGCCTTGCGCAAGGCGGCAATCGGGTCTTCTCCATGCGCCAGCTTGATGGTGGCGTTATCTGTCATGAGGTCTCTTCCCAGTCCAAGAGCGATGTTATTGTTCGTTTTGTTTCCCTCTCGGTGTAAAAAACTAGGTGGGGGAACGCTCTGCGTCCTTGACTTGGATCAATGCAGAATGAAGACGTCTCTGCGAATTGTGCCATAGTTCGGCGAAGGTTCGCAGCTTGTCTAAAGGGGGCAGGCACGGCGGCATTCCCGGCTCTATTCTGATACCCCTGGGGGATAACAACAATGAAATACGCTTTCGAAACAATCGCCGTGGGCCTCTTTGCCTTCTTGGCGTTGCTCGGCGTGGCTTTCGCCAAGGACGACCTGTTCGCGGCCCATATGTGGGTCCTGTTCTTCGTCCTGCTGGTGAGCACCGTGCTGTTGCTGCGGCGAGTCAATTTCTCACCGGTCACGGGCCAATCGGCTGACGGCAAATCAGGTTATTTTGACGAGGTGGTGCGATACGGCATCATCGCCACGACCTTCTGGGGTATCGTCGGGTTTCTGGTCGGCGTCATCGTTGCCTTCCAGCTGGCCTTTCCCGATCTCAACATCGAGCCATGGTTCAACTTCGGCCGCATGCGTCCGTTGCACACCTCGGCGGTGATTTTCGCCTTTGGCGGCAACGCACTTATCGCGACATCGTTCTACGTGGTCCAGCGCACCTCCCGCGCAAGGCTGTTCGGCGGCGAGCTCGGCTGGTTCGTGTTCTGGGGCTACCAGCTGTTCATCGTCATGGCCGCAACCGGATACCTGCTGGGCATCACCCAGAGCCGCGAGTATGCCGAGCCTGAATGGTATGTGGACCTGTGGCTGACGATTGTCTGGGTTGCCTACCTGGTTACCTTCCTGGGCACGATCATCAAGCGCAAGGAGCCGCATATCTATGTGGCGAACTGGTTCTACCTTGCCTTCATCGTCACCATCGCGATGCTGCACATCGTCAACAACCTGGCGGTTCCGGTGTCGTTCCTCGGTGCCAAGAGTTATTCCGCCTTCTCCGGGGTGCAGGATGCGCTGACGCAGTGGTGGTACGGCCATAACGCCGTTGGCTTCTTCCTGACCGCAGGCTTCCTGGGCATGATGTACTACTTCATCCCCAAGCAGTCGGGCCGTCCGGTCTATTCCTACCGGCTTTCGATCATCCACTTCTGGGCGCTGATCTTCCTCTACATCTGGGCCGGTCCTCACCATCTGCACTACACGGCTCTGCCGGACTGGGCGCAGACGCTGGGCATGGTGTTCTCGATCATGCTGTGGATGCCCTCATGGGGCGGCATGATCAACGGTCTGATGACGCTGTCGGGCGCATGGGACAAGATCCGCACCGATCCGATCATCCGGATGATGGTGATTGCTGTGGCCTTCTACGGCATGTCGACCTTCGAAGGTCCGATGATGTCGATCAAGGCGGTCAACTCGCTGAGCCACTACACCGACTGGACCATTGGTCACGTGCATTCCGGTGCACTCGGCTGGGTCGGCATGATCTCGTTTGGCGCCATCTACTACCTGGTGCCCAAGCTTTGGAACCGTCCGCGGCTCTATTCCATGCGTCTGGTCAACTGGCACTTCTGGCTCGCCACGCTCGGTATCGTTGTCTATGCGGCGGTTCTGTGGGTTGCCGGCATCCAGCAGGGCCTGATGTGGCGTGAATACGATGATCAGGGCTTCCTGGTGTATTCCTTCGCCGAATCCGTGGCGGCGATGTACCCCTATTATCTGCTCCGCGCCATCGGCGGGCTGATGTACCTGACAGGCGGCGTCATCATGGGATGGAACGTACTGATGACCATCCTTGGCCATGAGCGGAACGAGGCCCCCATTCCGGGCAGCGAACCCGTCATGCAGCCGGCAGAGTAAGGAGACAAAACCATGTCACTGTTAGATAAACACGGTATCATCGAGCGCAATGCGACGCTGCTTCTGGTCGGTTCGCTTGTGGTGGTCTCCATCGGCGGCATCGTCGAGATTGCACCGCTCTTCTACCTCGAGAACACAATCGAGAAGGTGGAGGGGATGCGTCCCTACTCGCCGCTGGAACTGGCCGGCCGCAACATCTACATCCGCGAGGGTTGCTATACCTGCCACAGCCAGATGATCCGTCCCTTCCGGGACGAGGTCGAACGCTATGGCCATTACAGCCTTGCGGCGGAATCGATGTACGACCATCCGTTCCAATGGGGATCGAAGCGGACGGGGCCAGACCTCGCCCGCGTCGGCAGCCGCTACTCGAATGAATGGCATGTCGAGCACCTCAAGGAGCCGCGCTCGGTGGTGCCTGAATCGATCATGCCAAGCTATTCGTTCCTGGCCACAACGCCGCTCAAGATTGCCAATGTCACGGCCGAGCTGAACGCGAACCTTGCCGTCGGTGTGCCCTACACCGAAGACATGATCGCCAATGCCGAGGCCGACCTGATGGCGCAATCCGATCCCGAGGCGGATACGTCCGGCATCGAGGAGCGTTATCCCAAGGCCAAGCTGGGCGATTTCGACGGCAATCCGGCCATGGTCACCGAGATGGACGCGCTCGTGTCCTATTTGCAGATGCTTGGCACGTTGGTCGATTTCTCGACCTACGACGAAGCCGCCGGTTACCGGTAGGGAGATGGTGTAATGGAAACCTATACCGCAATGCGCCATTTCGCCGACAGCTGGGGGCTTGTCTTCCTGTTCGTCGTGTTCGTGGGCATGGTGCTTTTCCTGCTCCGCCCTGGTGCCAAGAAAGCCGCCGACGAGGCAGCGCAAATCCCGTTGAAGGAGGACTGAGACATGTCCGAGAAACACATTGACGAGGTGTCCGGCGTCAGAACCACCGGCCATGAATGGGACGGCATCCGCGAACTGGACAATCCCATGCCGCGCTGGTGGCTGTGGACGTTCTACCTCTGCATCATCTGGGCCATCGGCTACGCGATTGCCTATCCGGCGATTCCGTTGATCAAGGGGGCAACCCCGGGGCTGCTTGGCTATTCGAGCCGTGCCGACGTGGTGGCCGAACTGGCTGACGCCAAGGCCGCACAGGGCGGCCTGCTTGAAAAGATCGCGGCGACCCCGGTGGGTGATATCGCGTCGGATCAGGAATTGCTGCAGTTTGCCATTGCCGGCGGATCGTCCGCCTTCAAGGTCAACTGCGCGCAGTGTCATGGCTCGGGCGCTGCCGGATCGGCCGGTTATCCGAACCTCAATGACGATGACTGGCTGTGGGGCGGGACGATCGACGAGATCTACCAGACCATTGCGCACGGCATCCGTTATGACGGCGATGATGACACGCACTACTCCGAAATGCCGGCCTTTGGCGACATGCTGGAGCCTGAGCAGATCAATGAGGTTGCTGCCTATGTGGTCAGCCTCAGCGATACACCTTCCGATCCTTCATTGGTTGCACCGGGCAAGGTCGTGTACGAGGAAAACTGCGCTGCCTGCCATGGCGACAATGCAGAGGGCCTGACCGATTTCGGCGCGCCGCGTCTGTCAGACGGCATCTGGCTGAAGGCGTCGACCGAGGCGGAGATCGTATCGCAGATCCGCAACCCCAAGCACGGCGTCATGCCCGCCTGGCTCGACCGCCTAGGCGAACCGACGATCAAGCAGCTGGCTGTCTACGTGCATACGCTGGGTGGCGGCCAGTAGGGACCATCGAGGCCCTGACCAAAGGGCCAGCTCGAACGAAACAAAACCCCGCCGGATGCAAGTCCGGCGGGGTTTTTTGATGAGGTAATTGAGCGGACAATTGACAGGAGACTGATGATATCGGCGTGACCGGTTCCTGAAGCGGGTGAGTGGCCGCCATGGGTCGTAAAGGACATGAGATTTCTTCAGCTCTCGGGCCTTTGCCACCTTGTCAAATGCGGCGCCGCGGTTGCCTGACTGTTGCCATTCGTTTGTCACACCGCATTGGTTTTACGGCAGGCCTATTTCACAGATCCAGAGAATCTCCATTTGTTTCTGAAACTGAAACGGAACCCATTTCCGGATTTAGAAGCCTTTACGAATGCGGTGGAGCATTCACCGCCGATCGGAATCTTGAATGAAGAGTTGTTAATTGCCAGATTGCCCCCTTTAAGGACAAAGGCATCAGCGGGTTGGGCCGTAATCCAGCCTTTATTGCAGCTGCCCGAAAGCTTCATTTGTGTCTTGCCCCCGGTAACCCGCAGCATCAACTTTCCACCCGAGGAATTAGCATGCCACTTGCCGGTCATTTCAGAGGCCGCAAATGATGGTGGTGTCATCAGAACAAATGCAAAAAAAACCAATAACGCTGACGTGCTTCGCATGACTTCATCCTCGCCCGTGTGTTTCTGTAAGTAGTCGTCGTAAATATTGTCGCGATGCACGCTTTATAAGTCAATATATATCGTTTTCCGGATTCAGTTTAGGTTTGAATTTTTCGAAGTGAAATCCTTGCGTTGTAATTGGTGAATTCTTGAAAACATGTCGTAATTTGACGAAGTGACCCGTTTCAAAATGTTGTTTCATGCTGGGCGGAGCTAGACATCTGGGTGACGTAAGTATGGATGAAAATCCCATGCCTGTATCCGGATTTAGCCTGAATCGGACAGGCGGCAAGGCAATGTAACTGCCAAATTCTCGATCGGTGGGGCGTTCGCTTTTCGCGAGTTTGGATAATCCCTGTTCGGCGCGGTCAATTCAGATTTCCAATCCTGTCTCACTCCACCCCAAACGTCAGCGAAGCCCAATAGCTCTGCCAATCCGCATTGCGGTCGGCGGGAGCCTCGATCATGTGCACGCTGGCGGCCATGTAGGCTCCCTGCGCCGGGAGGGTGAAGCTGGCCTGGCCGTTGTTGTCGGTGCGGGTGAGGGTTCTTGTGCCCACGCCGCCATCTTCGCCTTTGTGAAACAGCGCCACCTGCGTGTCGGCCAGCGGTTCACCCTCCCACAGCAATGTGAAGCTCATTGCCGCACCCGGCGTGAGCGTCAGCGGGTTTTGTCCGGCGACCAGCTCAAGCCGCATGCCGGTGGCGCGGTCCTGGTCCGTTGTCTCATCGCCGACGGTGACGAGCGTCTTGGCGCAGCGTGTGTAGATCTCGCTCGTATCGTCGCGCGCAAGGCCTCGGGCATCGTGACGGGCAGGGATGGCGTCGAGGCCTTCGAGCGCAAGGTATGATGCAAACTTCTCCCAGTCCCTGAAGCGGATACGCTCGCCGCCTGACACATAGGTGAAGATGCTCAGGCCTTCTGCGCGCGGTGTCAGGTTCAGCGCCGGCAGGTCTCCGGCAATGCCGTCCACATCTGTCTCGCCCAGACGGTCATGAAGCTTGAACGCGGCAAAGCGGGAGGGAATGTAGGGGAAGGCGTCGCCCTTGAAATCCTGTCCGACGCGCAGGTCTGCGCTGATTTCCGCTTCAGGGGTGACCCGAAAATCATGGGGTTCGATCCAGAATTCATGCGCAGAGACTGGACTTGCCACCAGCATCGCGCCAACTAGTGCGCATACAGTTCCAAGGGCCGCGTGGCGGCGTGCCGGTCGTTCCATGGTGTTTTCTCCAATATGGCTTTGCAGATGAAGATGTTCTCCCGCCCGATAAATCAAGTGCTTGCGAGCCTGGTGCTTGCCGTGCTGCTCCTTTTGCCGGGGTTGGCCGGCGCGCGGGCGCATGAAATCCGTCCCGCCATTGCCGATCTGGTGTTTGTTGGCGACGGCACCGTGCGGCTTGAGATTTCCCTGATCCTGGAAGCGGCGCTGGCGGAGATCGGTGTTGAGCATGGCGATACCGACGACAGCCCGAATTCCGGACGCTACGATGATCTGCGGCGTCTCGACGAGAGCGGGCTTGCGGTGGAGTTCGGGCGGTTCGAACGGCGGTTCCTGAACGGCGTCAAGCTGACCTCCGATGAGGGCGAGATTGCTCTCGACGTCACTGCCGTTGAGCTCGAGCCGGTGGGAGACACGGATTTCGCCCGGCTCAGCCGGTTGTCGCTGTCGGGTCAATTGCCGGTCAACGCCAGGGACGTGGTGTTTTCATTCAATCCGGCGTTCGGCCCGAGCGTCATCCGGGTTCCGGATGCGCAGGGCGAATACAGCTATTCCGCCTATCTCGGCGATGGCAGTCCCAGCGAGCCGATCCCGGTGGAGGGCGGGCTGACGGTCAGCGCCAGCCAGGTGTTTTTCGATTACATCGGCATCGGCTTCACCCATATCGTTCCCAAGGGGCTCGATCACATCCTCTTTGTTGTCGGGCTGTTCTTGCTGTCGCCGCGGCTCAAGCCGCTGCTGATCCAGATCACCGCCTTTACCGTGGCGCACTCGGTGACGCTGGCGCTGGCCATGCTGGGGGTGATCTCGGTGCCGGCCAGCATCGTCGAGCCGCTGATCGCGGCTTCGATCGTCTTTATCGCGGTGGAGAATCTGGCGACCAGCAGGCTCAGTCCCTGGCGGCCGTTCGTGGTGTTCGGGTTCGGGTTGCTGCACGGGCTCGGTTTTGCCGGTGTGCTGACCGAGTTCGGCCTGTCTCCGGCGCATTTTGTCAGCGGCCTGATCGGCTTCAACGTCGGTGTGGAAGTTGGGCAACTGGCTGTGGTGGCCGCCTGCTATGCACTGTTCGGCGCCTGGTTTTCCGACAAGAGCTGGTACCGGGCCCGTGTCAGCGTGCCAATGTCGCTGGCGATCGCCGGGGTTGCCGCGTGGTGGTTTGTCGAGCGGATCGGGTTGATCGCCTGAAAGTCCGGTTCCGTTTGCCCTGCCGTCGCTTTTGCCTGCGACCGCATGCTGCACCCGTCAACCGGCTGAAACGGATTGATCTTGATCAAGGCATATGGGAGGTCGCCTATGCATGGTACGCTCCAAACCAATGGTGCCCGATATGAACACGCAGACCCCCGCAAATCCTGATGAAATCGAGAGGCTTGAGGCCGAGGCGGTCAATGCCGCCTGGAAGCGCAAGCCCCTCTACGAAGCGCGCAAGAAGATTTTTCCAAAGCGCGCCGAGGGGACGTACCGCCGCTTCAAGTGGCTGGTGATGCTGGTGACGCTGGGGATCTACTACATCACGCCATGGCTGAGGTGGGACCGCGGGCCGTTTGCGCCGGACCAGGCGGTGCTGCTCGATGTTGCCAACCGTCGGTTCTATTTCTTCTTCATCGAAATCTGGCCGCAGGAGTTCTTCTTTGTTGCCGGTCTTCTGGTGATGGCCGGGTTCGGACTGTTCCTGATCACCTCGGCGGTTGGCCGGGCATGGTGCGGCTACACCTGTCCACAGACCGTCTGGGTTGACCTGTTCCTGGTGGTCGAGCGGGCGATCGAGGGTGACCGCAACCAGCGCATGAAGCTTGAGAACGCGCCGTGGACTGCGTCCAAGGTGTTCAAGCGGGTGCTCAAGCATGCCGTGTGGATCTTCATCGGGGTGGCCACAGGCGGCGCCTGGATCTTCTATTTTGCCGATGCGCCGACGCTGTTCATGAACTTCCTCACCGGCAATGCCGCGCCGATCGCCTATATTACCGTGGCGGTGCTGACGGCGACGACCTACACATTCGGCGGCCTGATGCGCGAGCAGGTCTGCATCTACATGTGCCCTTGGCCACGTATCCAGGCCGCGATGCTGGATGAAAACTCGCTGGTGGTGACCTACAATGACTGGCGCGGCGAGCCGCGCGGCCGTCACGCCAAGAAGGCAGCTGCGCAGGGGCTGGTGCAGGGGGATTGCGTCGATTGCAATGCCTGTGTCGCGGTCTGTCCGATGGGCATCGACATCCGCGACGGCCAGCAACTCGAATGCATCACCTGCGCCCTGTGCATCGATGCCTGCGACAACATCATGGACAAGCTCGACCGGCCGCGGGGACTGATCTCCTACGCCACGCTGTCCGATTATGCTGACAACATGGCGCTGGCCCAGGATCCCGAAACCGGCGCGCTCGATCCGCGGCGGGTGCGCACGCCCGACGGCGGTTTCGTCGATGCGGTCAAGCATTTCAACTGGCGCATCATTTTCCGCGCGCGGTCGCTTTTGTACATGGGCGTGTGGTCTGCGGTCGGTATCGGGCTGATTGTTGCGCTGCTGTCGCGTGACCGGCTTGAGGTCAATGTGCTGCACGACCGCAATCCGCAATATGTGCTGGAATCCAATGGCGACATCCGCAACGGCTACTCGGTCAAGATCCTCAACATGATCCCCGAACCGAGAACCATCTTCCTGTCGATCGAAGGCCTGCCGGGCGCAACCATGAAGATCCCGGGTATCGATCAGCCGGCGGGTGTTTCGTTCGCGATCCCTGTCGAGCCCGACCGTTTGCGTGAACTCAGGGTCAATGTGCTGCAGCCGAAGGAATTCGTCAGCTCTCAAACCGCGACGTTCCGCTTCATCGCCGAAGACAAGTCCAGTTTCGAGCGCGATTCCTACACGGCCAATTTCCACGGACCGGAGGCAAAGTGATGCAGATGCTGCGCTCGATATTCCAGCCCAAGGAATTCACCGGCAAGCACATGCTGGCGACGATGGTGGCGTTCTTCGGTGTCATCATCACCGTCAACCTGGTGATGGCGCGGTTCGCGATTACCAGCTGGAGCGGCCTGGTTGTGCCCAACACCTATGTGGCCAGCCAGGAATTCAACGCCAAGGCGGCTGAATCGCGTGCCATCGCCGCGCTCGGGTACCAGGCCAAGCTGATCCCGAATGTCGACGGACTGGAGATCGATTTCATCGATTCTGCGGGAAACCTCGCACTGGCAGATTCCATCGTTGCCGAGTTGCGCCGTCCTGTGGGCGAGCATCATGACCGTCACATGGTTCTGACCCGAGATCCGGACGGGATCTACAGGGGGGCAGGCGAACTTGCGGAAGGCGAATGGATCGCCACCGTGACGGCGATACGCAACGGCCAGACGATCTACAAGAAGGGCCGGCGGTTTCACGTCAAGGCAGACGGGAGCATGAGACCGTGAGCTGTTGCGCGGCGGGCACGGAAAGCGCTGCGGAACTTGAGGCGCTGAAATCGCAGGCACCTTCGCCCGAGGAAATGTGGCTGTCGAGCCGGGCGCTCGGCGATGGATTGCACCAGGTCGACCTGATCGTTCCGGGTGTGCATTGCGGCGCCTGCATTGCGCTTCTGGAGAAGGAATTGCCAAAGACGCCGGGCATCGATCACGCCCGGGTCAACCTTTCCACCCGCCGGGTCTCGGTGGTGTTCGACGGTTCCGATGACGCGGGGAGGCGGGAAGCCACCCTGACCGCGCTTGGTGAAAAACTCAATTCCCTGGGCTACCCCGCGCATTTGCCCGGCGGTGCCGACGAAAGCGCCGACCCTGTCATGCGCGAGTTGCTCAAGGCGCTGGCGGTGGCCGGGTTTGCCTCGATGAACGTGATGCTGCTTTCGGTGTCGGTCTGGTCGGGAGCGGAGGCTGCGACGCGGGATCTGTTTCACTGGATCTCGGCCCTGATCGCTGCGCCGGCGCTGGTCTATTCGGGCCGGATCTTCTTCACATCGGCCTGGGGTGCGCTCAGGCACGGACGCGCCAACATGGATGTGCCGATCTCGCTCGGGGTGATCCTTGCCTACGGGATTTCTCTGCATGAGACCATCACCCATGGCGAGCACGCCTATTTTGACGCCTCGGTGACGCTGTTGTTCTTTCTGCTGGCCGGGCGCACGCTTGACCACATGATGCGCGAGAAGGCCCGCTCGGCGGTGCGCAATCTGGTGCGTCTGTCCCCGCGCGGGGCGATGGTGATCCGCGATGACGGTCGCCGCGAGTTTCTCGCGCTCGACGAAATAGAACCCGGCATGCGGCTGGCGATCGCGCCGGGCGACCGGCTTCCGGTGGACGGACGGATTGTCTCCGGCCGGTCGGATATGGATTTTGCGGTGGTCAATGGCGAAAGCGCGCCACAACTTGTCGAAGCCGGATCGCTGGCGCCTGCGGGCACGCTCAACCTTACCGGCCCCCTGGTGCTCGAGGCAACGCGCAGCGCCCAAAATTCGTTCCTGGCCGAGATGGTGTCGATGATGGAAGCGGCGGAAAGCGGCCGCGCGGGCTACCGGCGCATTGCCGACCGGGCCTCGGCCATCTACGCGCCGGCGGTGCATCTGCTGGCGCTGGGTACCTTCATCGGCTGGATGGTGGTTTCGGGCGACTGGCGCACGGCTATGCTGACAGCCGTTGCCGTGCTGATCATCACCTGTCCCTGCGCGCTGGGGCTCGCCGTACCTGTGGTCCAGGTGATTGCCGCAGGCCGTCTGTTTGAAAACGGCATCATGGTCAAGGACGGCTCGGCGATGGAGCGGATGGCCCAGGCCGACCACGTGATTTTCGACAAGACCGGAACGCTGACACAGGGCAAGCCGCAATTGATCAATTCCGCCACGGTGGACGCTGATCACCTGGCAATCGCTGCGCGGATCGCCAGGGCGTCGCGCCATCCGTTGAGCCGGGCGCTTGCAAACCTTGATCAGCCGGGCAGGGACCTGCCGGATTTCGAGATCACCGAAGTCCCCGGCGACGGGGTTAAGGCGGTATCGCCCGATGGCACCGTCTACCGGCTGGGCCGCGCCGCGTTCGCGCTTGAGGAACGGGCCGACGGGATCGAGCGTGCTGCCGATGCCAGTCAGGTGATCCTGTCGCGCAACGGCCAGTTCCTCGATGTCTTCCTGTTTTCCGATCAACTGCGCCGGGGTGCTGCGCAGGCGGTCGCGCGGCTGGCGGAGCTTGGCGTTGATGCCGAAATCCTCTCGGGTGACCGCGAGACGCCGGTGAAGGCGCTGGCAGCGGAACTCGGCCTGGCCGAATATGTCGCGGGCGTGCGCCCTCGCGGCAAGGTCGAACGCGTTCAGGCGCTGGCTGCGGCCGGCGGCAAACCGCTGATGGTTGGCGACGGTCTCAATGATGCGCCCGCCCTGTCGGCAGCCTATGTGTCGATGGCGCCGGCAAGTGCTGCCGACGTCGGACGCATGGCTTCGGATTTCGTGTTTCTGCATGATTCCCTTGAAGCCGTGCCGCTGGCAATCGCGGTCTCGCGCAAGGCGGGCAGCCTGATCCGGCAGAATTTCGCGCTGGCCGTGATCTACAATTGCGTGGCGGTTCCGGCCGCGGTTCTGGGTCATGCCACTCCGCTGATCGCGGCACTGGCGATGTCGTCCTCGTCAATCCTGGTGGTGTTGAATTCGCTCAGATTGCGCCGCAAGACCAAGGTTGAAAATTTCGCCCGGTCATCTGCGCCCGATCCGGTTTCTCCCATGGCTGTTGCCGGCACTGGTGTTGGCGCTTCGGCATGAGCAACCTGGTTTTCCTGATCCCGATCGCGCTTTTTCTCGGAGCCTTGGGGCTTGGCGCGTTCTTGTGGTCGATGAAAAGCGGTCAGTATGACGATCTCGATGGTGCCGCCTGGCGGGTGCTCGATGATGGCGACGACAAACCGAAGCCGGATTGATCCCGCCGCGAAGCTTGCAGAGGCGCACGTGCCCCATTGCAAAACTGTGACAATGGAACAAGATAACCGCCGCCGGAGCTTGCTGCTTGGAGCGGCTTCGGTCACTGTTTGATCCGGCAATTCCGCGCTTCAAGCGTCGCGTTGAACGCGGAAAGGATGCGGTGAAACCGGGCATTCGTATTCTCGTTGTTTCCCCGAGACATTGCATCCGGTTCTGAGCCGCCAACATGAACGGGAGGCCGGGATGGCTGAAGCAGAAATAGGTGTGATCGGTTTGGGCGTCATGGGCGCCAACCTGGCTCTCAACATCGCCGACAACGGTTATCACGTTGCCGTCTACAACAGGACCACCTCCCGCACGGAGGAATTTGCCGCCGCTGCGGGTGACTTGTCCGAGCGGGTGACAGCCTGCAGCACGCTTGAAGAATTTGTCGCCGCCATCCGTCCGCCGCGACCGGTGATCATCATGGTCAAGGCCGGGGAGCCCGTTGATCAGCAGATCGCCGCGCTCAAGCCTCTGCTTGAGGCCAATGACATCATCATCGATGCAGGCAACGCCAATTTTCGCGATACCATGCGACGGTTCACCGAGCTTGAGGGCTCCGGCCTGACCTTCATCGGCATGGGCGTTTCCGGCGGTGAGGAAGGCGCACGCCGTGGGCCGTCGATCATGGTCGGCGGCAAGCAGGAGGCCTGGCGCCGGGTGGAACCTGTGCTCACGGCGATTTCCGCCAAGTACGAGGGCGAGCCGTGTGCAGCCTGGCTTGGCGAGAATGGCGCCGGGCACTTCGTCAAGACGATCCACAACGGCATTGAATATGCCGACATGCAGATGATCGCCGAGGTCTACGGCGTCATGCGCGACCATCTCTCGATGGATGCGGCCTCAATTGCCGCCGTGTTCTCTGCCTGGTCGACAGGGCCTCTGGATTCCTACCTGATCGACATTACCGCCGAAGTGCTCAGGGTGTATGACGCTGCAACGGAGCGCCCGATTGTCGATATCATTGTCGATGCGGCAGGCCAGAAGGGCACCGGCCGCTGGTCCGTGATCGAGAGCCAGATGATGGGTGTGCCGGCGACCGCAATCGAGGCGGCCGTGGCGGCGCGCAGCCTGTCGGCCATGCGTGAGCAACGGGCGCGTGCAGAAGAGCGCTTCGGGCTTCCCGCGCAGCAGAACCGGCGTGAAGGGCAGCTGGTGGTCGATGATCTCGAAAAGGCGTTGCTTGCGGGAAAGGTCGCGGCTTATGCGCAAGGGTTTGCGGTCATGGCTGCGGCTTCCGATGAGTTCGGCTGGAACCTGCCAATGGCCACCATCGCCCGCATCTGGCGCGCCGGCTGCATCATCAGATCCCGGTTTCTCGATGAAATTGCGACCGCCTTCACCCGGGATCCCGATGTGGAGAACCTGGCGCTGACCCCGGCCTTCTCGAAAATGATCGAAGATACCGACATGAGCCTGCGGCGGATTGTGGCCGAGGCGGCGCTGAATGGCCTGCCGGTGCCGGCGCTGGCAAGTGCGCTTGGGTATTTCGATACCTACCGGCGCGGACGCGGAACTGCCAACCTCATTCAGGCGCAGCGCGATTTCTTCGGTGCGCACGGGTTTGAACGGCTTGATGCAGACGGTGAACACCACGGTCCGTGGGGCGGTTCAGTCTGATTGCGAGGCGCTGGTCAGGAGCCGGCGACCTTGGTTTCGATGGCGCTGATGCCCTCTTCGAGCTGGTCGGCACCTGACTTGCCCAGCATTTCAATCAGCTTTGCCTCGTAGGTGTGGGCAAGGCTGACCAGATCCCGGTAATGGGTGCGGCCATCACGCGTAAGTTCAATGTGTTCGACACGACGATCGGTCTGATCGACCTGGCGTGTGATCCACTTGCGCTCCTCGAGTGCACGGATGGCGCGGCTGACCTTGGTCTTGTGCATGGAAGAGTGGGCGCCGATCTCCGTGGCGGTGATCCGGTTGAACTGGCCGATGGTGGCCAGCGTCCGCCACTCGGGCCGGGTCAGGCCATGCCGTTCGCGATAGAGGGTGGCGAACTGGCGGCTGATGATCTCCGCTGCCCGGGCCAACCGGTAGGGGAGGAACCCCTCGAGCGCAAGCGAGCCATCGCCAGGAGTGTCTGCGGATTGTCTCTGAGGCAAAGTCATTGTCGTTTGCTGGTCCCGCTATTGTTGCAACTGCGACTGTTATGCCGGCCCCGCATAGCGTGAAAGTTTGACCGGTGCAATTGCCACACCGGGAGCCAGGTTCTAAATCTGGATTCATCGGGTGAACCAGCCGGCCCGGTTTGGGGATGTCATGGAACGCAGTCAGATCAACGAAATCCTGGAAGAAAGCGACCGCTTTATCCGTTCTTTCGGTTATGTGATGCCGCCCTTTGCCTATTGGAGCCCGGCGGAAATGCGCGCGCGGACAGCTTCGGACGCAGGAGCCATCCGCGACAACAGGCTGGGCTGGGACATCACGGATTACGGGCAGGGCAGGTTCGATGATTTGGGCCTGTTCCTGTTTACCGTCCGCAACGGCTCGGCGGCAGACCTGGCCGCAGGCCGGGGCATGCTCTACGCCGAGAAGATCATGATCTCGCGCAAGGACCAGCTGTCGCCGATGCACAGGCACAACATCAAGGCCGAAGACATCATCAACCGTGGTGGCGGCAAGCTGGTGCTGGAACTGTTTGCTGCTGCCGAGGACGGATCAATCGATCCTTCGGCTGAGGTTTCTGTCCATACGGATGGGGTGCTGCGGACAATTGCCGCAGGCGGCCTGCTCAAGCTCGATCCGGGCGAAAGCGTCACCCTGATGCCCGGTGTCTGGCATGCGTTCTGGGGAGAAGGCGGCGATGTGCTGATTGGCGAAGTCTCGACCGTCAATGACGATCTGACGGACAATGTGTTCCGCGAGCCGATCGGCCGGTTTTCGATGATTATCGAGGATGAGAAACCACGCCATCTGCTGGTCTCGGATTACGACACCTGGCTGTAGGCCGCAATCGCAGGGGCTGACGGATTTGACGTCAGCCGGAACCCCGCATGGCTCCGGCTGACGTTACGGGAAAACCGCGCCGCAAATCCTGACCCCGCCCCCGAGGCGGATGGGCTGCGGTTTTCCGGTAGGGTTAGGCGTCGACTTTTTCGAGAAGACCGATCCTGGCGGCCTTGGCCAATCCGGCGAGCCGGTTGGGGACGCGCAATTTCAACAGCACGATATTGATGACGGACGCGATTTCCGCTGTCGTCATTTCCAGTTCCCTGCCCATCTGTTCATCGGAGTGGCCTTCGGCGCATCCGCACAGACAATGCAACTCGATTGCCGTTAAGGGCAGAAACCCGATATTGTTTCCGAGATCCATAATTGTGTTCCTTGTTGCCGGGTGGGCCGGCCGTAGCGCTGGTGTGAGAAAAAGCGGCGGAACCCGAAAGCCCGTCGCGTAAACCACCAGAGTTTGTTTCAGATGATGGGAGAGTTATGCCTCGTCCTGGCACAGTGCGCATTCACGCCACGCGCCAAAAACTTACGCGGGTCAAGTTTGCGTAAACAATGAAGCTGGATTGTTCTCGAATTGGCCGAACTGGCTGCTCAGGGAGCTTTCCGGTTCTCTTTCCGGTACTGGCTGGGTGTCATGCCGTACCAGCGGATTGCCGAACGGGTGAACGCGGCGGGTGCGGAAAATCCCAACTTGTAGGTGATGCTCGAAAGAGTGAGATCTGTTTCGGAAAGCAGTCGTGCAGCCATTTCCCTGCGGCACTCGTCGACGATTGCCTGCATGCTGGTCCCGGCGTCCGTCAAACGGCGCTGCAGCGTGCGCGGGCTCATGCCAAGCCGTTCGGATTCGCTTGCCAAGGTAGGCGTGTTGCTGGCCAGATTTTCGGCGACATGAAACCGTATGGCGGCCACGGGATCATCGGGATCGGTCCTGCGCAGAGGTATCGCATCCATCTGCTGGGACATCATTGCAAACAGCCGCGGGTCGGCATCGGGATTGATGCGCTCAAGACAATCCGCAGGAATGATCATGGCATTGACCGGGGCATTGAAGCTTACATTCTGAGTTAGTAACTGTTTGTGTAAACTTGTATTTATCGGTTTCTTGCGCTCCAGCTCCAGCCGAACCCTGTTGATGTCGTCGCCAAGAAACATCCGCAATATATTGAAACCCTGGGCAGTGCCGAGATCGACATACTGGCCGCGATGCAAGATCAGTGGCGAGAACGTCCACTCAAAATGGGCGGATCGTGCGCCGATCTCCAAAGTACAAAGCCGGGTCTCGCTGATCTTGCCCATGTTGCGGCCAAAGAACATGAGAAAGTCACGCACGGTGGGCGCGTTCATCAGCCCGTAACCGAAGGGGCCGGAAGCGCCCTTTTCAAAACCGGCAATCGATTTCAGGCCAAACAGGTCATCGCCCGCTATCAGGGCGAGCGCTTCCATGTAGCGGCACAACCGGTCCAGGCTGATGCGCTTGTTGATGTCGTCGAAACACGCGGGATCCAGAGCGCAGGCGCGCGCGATCGGGTCTGCATCAATTCCCAAACTTTCGGCATACCGACTTATTCCGGACGCAAGGCCGGCGGCGACTTCAAATTGATCTGCAAGAGTCGTAATCATGAACTTGGCGTCCAAAGTGAAGAGTTTGGCATGAAATGTAAACGCCAAAGACGCATCGCTGTCGAGTTCAAAGCTATGTTGGTCTCAATAACTGCATTCCAACCGGCACTTTTCCTATGACCTCGCATTTTGCACCAACCGAATTCCGGCTGCCCGCCGGTGCGCACCCGCGAATTGAAGCGTTTCATGCGCTCTGGCAAGACAAGGGGCAGGGCGACTTGCCAAGGTCCTCACTGTTTGATGTTGCCACACTCGATGCGCAGTATCCGCTGCTGACGCGGATCGGAATGGATGAGTCGGGCAAGAGCCTGATGTGGCTCGACGTTGCAAATGCCGCGCAATGGCCGTTCAAAACTCCGGTCAAGAACCGTCCGGTGATCGAATCCGTGCCGCAGACCAGCATCAAGCGGGTGATTGGCGCATTCAAGCAGACGCTTGCAAGCGGAATTCCGGATTATTATGAGACCACGTCCTGGACCGACATCGGTCGCACCGTTTCACTGGCGCGCATCGCGGTGCCGGTAAAGGGCGAGGCTTTGACAGAGCTGATGGTCTATTGGGAAGTGATCGAGGCGCACGAGGTATCCTAGGCCGCCGTGCGATCCTGTTGGCGGCTTGGTCCGCCGATGGCTTTGACGGTCTGCCCGTACGGTCTTCGGGATCCGGTATCGAAATTTATTTTAAGCCTATAGTATCTCGGGTAATCCATGTTAAAGAAGGGGCAGAGGCTGTAACGTGCCCTTGAACAAGGGCGGATGCCGCCCTTCTGGATCAAACTGGAGTTTTGCAATGTCCGTGTCGCCCGCCGCTTCGACCAAATCCTCTAAATCCTCGTTTCAGTGGGACGATCCGTTCCTGATCAATGATCAGCTGAGCGAAGAAGAGCGGATGATTGCGGATGCAGCCAGGGCGTTTGCCGCCGATAAGCTGATGCCGCGGGTGACGGATGCCTATCTCAACGAAGTGACCGACCGCGACATCTTCTCGGAAATGGGCGAGGCGGGCCTGCTGGGCGTGACCGTGCCGGAGCAGTATGGCGGTGCGGAAGCCGGTTACGTGTCCTACGGCCTGGTGGCGCGCGAAGTCGAGCGGATCGATTCCGGCTACCGCTCGATGATGAGCGTGCAGTCGTCGCTGGTGATGTACCCGATCCAGGCTTACGGCAGCGAAGAGCAGCGGATGAAATATCTGCCGAAACTGGCAAGCGGCGAGTGGGTCGGCTGTTTCGGCCTGACCGAGCCGGATGCCGGTTCCGATCCGGGTGGCATGAAGACCCGCGCCAAGAAGGTTGACGGCGGTTACGTGCTCAACGGCGCCAAGATGTGGATTTCCAACGCGCCGATCGCCGATGTGTTCGTGGTCTGGGCCAAGTCGGAAGCGCATGACAACCAGATCCGCGGCTTTGTGCTGGAAAAGGGCATGAAGGGCCTGTCGGCGCCGAAGATCGGCGGCAAGCTTTCGCTTCGCGCCTCGATCACCGGCGAGATCGTCATGGATAATGTCGAGGTTTCCGAAGATGCGCTGCTGCCGAATGTCTCGGGCCTGAAGGGTCCGTTCGGCTGTCTCAACCGCGCGCGCTACGGCATTTCCTGGGGCGCGATGGGTGCGGCGGAAGATTGCTGGCACCGGGCGCGGCAGTATGGCCTTGACCGGCACCAGTTCGGCAAGCCGCTGGCCGGCACGCAGCTGTTCCAGAAGAAGCTCGCCGACATGCAGACCGAAATCGCACTGGGGTTGCAGGGCTCGCTTCGCGTCGGCCGGCTGATGGACGAGGGCCGGTTCGCGCCGGAGATGATCTCGATCGTCAAGCGCAACAATTGCGGCAAGGCGCTCGACATCGCCCGGATGGCCCGCGACATGCACGGCGGCAACGGCATCCAGGCCGAGTATCACGTCATGCGTCACGCGCAGAACCTTGAAACCGTCAACACCTACGAGGGCACGCATGATGTGCATGCGCTGATCCTCGGCCGGGCACAGACCGGCATTCAGGCGTTTTTCTGAGGTTTTGACCGTCAGGTTTTGAAGTTACGGTTTCGGGCTCAGGTGCACTCCACTTGAGCCCGAAATGTTTCAAAGACCGCCTTCGACCGTGGTCAGGCCAAGGATCTTCCAGGCCTGCATGCCGCCGCGATAATAGAAGATGCGATTGGCGGGATAGGTTTCGCGCAGCATGGCGCGGATGGCGGTGGGGGACTGGCCGCACCACAGGCCGTTGCAATAAAGCGCCACATTCCTGGCATTGGTGCAGTCCCAGGCTCCGTTGCTGCCGGTGCAGCCCAGTTCATCCAGGCGTCCGGCGATTTCGGTGTAGGGAATGTTGAGCGCGCCGGGAATGGTTTCCTCGGCATGCCAGTCGACCGTGCGCGCGTCGACCACCATGGCGGTGTCGTCAGAGAGCATGTCGAGCAGTTCGAGTTCGCCGATGGTGGCGACGCCCTCGGCGACCTGTGCCGGCTGGATGCAGAACGGCGGGCAGGCGCGCGAGGTCTGGGCAAAATAGCCGGTGATCTCGTGATCGGTGTCCTGGATGCGTTCGATGGTCACCGGGCCGTCTTCTGTCTGAACCTCGACGCTGGCGATGCCGGGGCGGATGTTGACCTCTTTCTTGTCGTCCGCGGCAAGGGCGGCCGCTGATCCAAGCAGCAGCCACATCGCCGATACGAGAGCAATCATCCGGGTCATCAGTCTTCTCCTCACTGGCCCGGTGTGACGCGGCAGAGCTGCGCCGGTTCCGGGTAAAATATTCAGATGCGCCTATGTAATGGGCTGGGTTCGGGCGGGTCAATGCTGGTGGTTGTGTATGCGGCAATCGAGTTTGCAGGAATGTTGGCGGGGCAGGTGTCAGCTGAATTGTCGTTTAGCTAGGACTGCCAATTTGGGCATGCTGTGCCCGGGATGTGGCAACCTGTATCCATTTCACGCGTGCATTGGGGAAGCAGGACCGCGAAAGCCTACCTCCGCCAAGTGATCCGCGGACCCGCAATATCCGATCTGGCGGAGTGCGGGTTTAGGTGTAGCGTGAGGAGTGATGGTCAAAATGCGGCGGGGCGGCGGATAGGGAAAGTGCTGGGAGTGAGCAGGCGAATGGAGGCTATGCGATGGATTAGCCCCTCCCACCTGTTGAGAGAGGCATTGCGGATGCCTGCTGGCTTACGCTCGTACTTAAAGAAACAAGATTCGCGCCCTGCCTTATCGGATCCCGCATAGTTTATTAGATAACAGGAAGTGGATTCGGGGTTGGTATCTGTGCAAGTTCACGAAGAAGCTCTCTGGCTCTATCTATCCGTCCATTTTCGGTTTTCTCTGGCTTTCGCCTTGAAGTTTCATCCCACGGATCCGGAAATCCTTCTTTGGCAAGAAAGACTGCTGTAGCAGCCAACTCTAAGTCAATGGCGTCAGCATTAGCAGCTGCCGTTGCGAAGCGGCGACGATTTTCATCCGCTGCGATATTGGCAAAGGCTTCGGTCGTGAAGATGGAATATGAGCCACCCCAAGATGCAGAGTGTTCGGCTTCATGTAGATCCCCAATTAAATGTCCCAGCCGTGCTGCAGAAGCCAAATCTTCGCTGTAGGGTCCATAGTGTTTGTATTTGAACTCTAATCCGCTCTCCATGCCGGTTACAACTAGTAAATACGCAATTTTTTGCAGGCGGGTTCGACCTACTATTTTGCCCCCGGCATCAGATATAATGCCCGCAATTTTTTTGGTTTGTGCTAGCGACATTTCTCGACCTCCTCTTGAATTATACTGTTGATAATTTCAAAAGCTTCAGTGTCATCGTGGTTGTGGTAGGCACGGAGGAGCGTAAAATCTGTAAGGTTTGCAACAACGGTAGAACGTTGTTTGAGGTCCACGAGCTCTCCTCCGTCAGTCCGTACATTGATTCTTTCTGTGGGTCCAATGGAGCCGATACTTTCCTTGTAGGGCGAGCGCTTTGCTTCATCGATCAGGATGCGAGGGATATCCGCTGAATTAGCATTGGACCACTCGGTTAATATCTCGTTTACTTTCGCGCAGCAGGTCTCAATTCTCGCCTTAGGCTCGGGTTGGTTCCTGCTTTCAGGATCAAACTCGTGACTGATACGTGTTCGAACATCAACACATTTGTAAAGCTTACGATCTCTAAGCCTAACGGCGAAGGCTTGCACGAGGGTGTCCTTCGCTTCCGCCATAAGAGAAAGTGCGCCCCAAATAACCGTGTCGTCGAGACAAAGCGCGATTTCCAAGGAATTAGGTTCTTGAGCAAACCTGATAAGGGGATGATTATCAGGCAACCCCGTTTCTATTGCACTGCCATCTCTGACGAGCGCAACAACACGAACGAGAAGTTCTGAGAATATTTTTTCTGCGCCGCGCGTTGCCTTGTGAAAATAGACAGTTGGGTAAAGTTGAAATAGTCCCAATACGTAGGCTTCTGCTGCGTGAATCGCTTTCGGCCCAATAACAAAAGTTTCAACAGAACCGGTTTGTTTCTCATCGACCCCAGTCGGTAGGGAGCCGATTTCAAGGTTGGCAGCCAGCCAAGTGAAGTCGATAGCCGCATGCTGTGACCCGGTCATAAGCCGATCTCGTCGCATGTAATCCAGTCGGTCCGCATCGAATTGACTTGATACGACAGCATTGTGAACGGTTATACGACCTTCCTTTTTCACCATATCGGCAACATCTATTGCAAACCCGCTGCCCATTTCATTTAAGATTTCAGCGACTTCGCCATCGCGTATCAGCAAGTCACTCACATGTTCGTGATCTGCGAGCCGTAAGCCAAGCCGTTTTCCTACTGTTTCGAATGCATGACTGAATGGTCCATGGCCTAGGTCGTGAACCAACGCCGCCGCCAAGGCTCGATTCTCTCGGGACTCAGACCTATCGCCAACCGTTCGCACGACAGTCATCAGTTGCCTCGCTGTATGAAAAACACCGACGCTATGCGCAAACCGAGAGTGGCTAGCGCCCGGATACACCAAGTCTGAAAAACCGAGCTGCTTGATACGACGCAGTCGTTGAAATGGCCGAGTTTGAAGTACCCGCCAAAGAGCACGTTCGAGTTCATCGTGTAGATCGAACTCAATTAGATTATGAAGAGGATCGCGAATCCTTTGAAGAGTCATTTCAAACGCGATACGCGATTCTTTGTATTTAGTCAGCAATTGAGTTGTAGCTGAGCCTTCGCTCAGCTTGTGCGCGTGGAAGCCTCCCGGTGCGTGAATGCTGTGTAACTTCATAGAACAATTGTAGAACAAAAAGATCGATTTGGCGAATAGAAGATCAACCAAATGTACGCAATGCGCTGCCAGCCAATTAGAGTTTTGAACAAAATTGGTTATGTGGTGATCGGTAAACGCGGTTTTCGGCGATGGACAAGACGCACACGTCCCCCAAAACAATCCCCGCCTTCGTCGCTCGCCGCCATTGACTCCGTACCCCCTCGGGCATTCCTATGCGGGTGAATTCGGGGCAGGGCTTGGCGCATGAAATATTCCGCATTTTCCATCTTCCGGCAGGGGCTGTCGGGCAACAAGGGCTGGCAGCCGGCGTGGCGGGAGCCGGAGCCGAAAAGCCATTATGACGTGATCATTGTCGGTGGCGGCGGGCATGGGCTGGCGACAGCCTATTACCTGGCGAAAAACCACGGCATCACCAATGTGGCGGTGCTGGAAAAGGGCTATCTCGGCTCGGGCAATGTCGGGCGCAACACCACCATCGTGCGGGCCAATTACCTGCTTGAGGGCAACGAGCCGTTCTTCGCGCATTCGCTGAAACTGTGGGAAGGGCTCGAGCAGGAGCTGAATTTCAACGCGATGATGTCGCAGCGCGGGGTGATCAACCTGTATCACTCTGACGGACAGCGCGATGCCTATGCGCGGCGCGGCAACGCGATGCGGCTGGCGGGCGAGGATGCGGAGCTTCTGGGGCGCGAACAGGTGCGCGAGATGGTGCCGTATCTGGACTTCGACAATGCGCGGTTTCCGGTGCATGGCGGGCTGCTGCAGCGGCGCGGCGGGACGGCGCGGCATGACGGCGTGGCCTGGGGCTATGCGAGATCGGCGGACAGCCGCGGCGTCGACCTGATCCAGAATTGCGAGGTGACCGGCATTCGCCGCGAGGGCGGACGGGTGGTTGGCGTCGAGACCTCGCGCGGCTTTATCGGCTGCACCAAGCTCGGGCTGGCGGCGGCCGGCAATTCGGGCCGCGTGGCGGAAATGGCGGGGATGCGGCTGCCGATCGAGAGCCAGGTGCTGCAGGCGTTTGTCTCCGAGGGGATCAAGCCGTTCATCGACCAGGTGGTGACCTTTGGCGCGGCGCTGTTTTACATGTCGCAGTCGGACAAGGGCGGGCTGGTGTTTGGCGGCAGTCTGGACCTGTACAATTCCTACGCCCAGCGCGGCAACCTGGCGACGGTGGAAAGCGTGATGGAGGCGGCCTGCGCCATGGTGCCGTCTGTGAGCCGCGTGAAGGTGCTGCGGGCCTGGGGCGGGGTGATGGACATGTCGATGGATGGCTCGCCGATCATCGATCGCACGCCGGTCGACGACCTCTATCTCAATTGCGGCTGGTGCTACGGCGGCTTCAAGGCGACGCCGGCCTCGGGCTGGTGTTTCGCGCATCTGCTGGCCACCGGCGAGACGCATGAACTGGCGAAAGCCTTCCGGCTCGACCGGTTTTCGCGCGGTTACCAGATTGATGAAACCGGGCATGGCGCCCAGGCAAACCTGCACTAGGGGCGGAGATATGGCCAGTCTGATCACCTGTCCCCATTGCGGGGTTCGGCCCAAGGAAGAGTTCACCATTCGTGGCGATGCGAAGCCGGTGCGGCCCAAGCCCGAGGCGAAATTTGCCGCCTGGGACGAGTATGTGCATTTGCGCGACAATGTTCGTGGCGTCATGCATGAGCACTGGCAGCATTCGGGCGGTTGCCGGCGCTGGCTGGTGGTGGAGCGGGATACGTTTTCCCATGATGTGCATGGGGTGACAGATGCGGCGGAATATACTCGGGCGCGGGCCAAGGCAGGGACGACAGGCAAAGCGTCGAAGAGCGCCAAGGGGAGGGCGAGATCATGAGCTTCTCCCGGTTTGACAATGGCGGACTGATCGACCGGTCGCGCAAAATCGGCTTTTCCTTTGATGGAAAACAGTTCGAGGGCTTTGCCGGTGATACGCTGGCCTCGGCGCTGCTTGCCAATGGCGTGGGCCTGATGGGCCGCTCGTTCAAGTATCACCGGCCGCGCGGGCTTTTGAGCGGCGGGGCGTCGGAACCCAATGCGCTGGTGACGCTGGGCGATGGCGCGACGCGGGAGCCGAACTTGCGCGCCTCGATGGTGGCTCTTCGCGACGGGCTCAAGGCGGAAAGCCAGAACCGCTGGCCATCGCTCGGGTTTGACGTCGGTGCGGTGAATTCTGCGCTGTCGCCGTTTCTGGGCGCAGGCTTTTACTACAAGACCTTCATGTGGCCGGCGGCCCTGTGGGAAAAACTCTATGAGCCGGTGATCCGCCGCGCGGCGGGGCTGGGACGGGCCAGTTATGTGCCGGACGCGCAAGAGTATGAAAAGCGCTGGGCGCATTGCGACCTGCTGATGATCGGCTCCGGGCCTTCCGGGCTGATGGCAGCACTTGCGGCAGCCCGATCCGGGGCGCGGGTGGTGCTGTGCGACGAGAATGCTGATTTTGGCGGGCGGCTGATCCGCGACCGGGTGGAGATCGGCGATGCCGACGGGCCGGGGTTTGTTGCGGGCGTCATCGCGGAACTGGCCGGCAATGCGAATGTGCGGCTGCTGACCGACACCACGGTGTTTGGCGCCTATGACAGCAGCGTGTATGGCGCGGTCGAGCGGCGCGATGGCGCGGGGTCCGGACCGGCGCAGCGGATCTGGCGCATCGCGGCCAAGCGTGCGGTTCTGGCGGCAGGCGCGGAAGAACGGCCACTGGTGTTTGGCGGCAATGATAGGCCCGGCGTGATGACGGCGTCCGCGATGCGCGGGCTGGTCAACGCGCAGGCAATCCGGCCGGGGGACCATGTGGCGGTATTTGCCACCGGCAGCTCGGGCCACGAGACGGCGCGCGATCTTTTGGCGCGCGGGCTTGCGGTGACGGTGATCGATGCGCGCAACGATGTTCCCGCTGCCGAGCTTGCGGCGTCGCAAGGTGCGCGGGTGCTCAGGGGCCACGTGGTGGCGGATGCGCTGGGCGGCAAGGCTGTTTCAGGTGTCGAGGTGGTCGACCGGACCTCGGGCAATAGGCAGGGGATCAAGGTCAGCGCGCTGGCGATGTCGGGCGGCTGGAACCCGGTGGTGGGGCTCGCCTGCCATCGTGGCGACAGGCCGGTGTGGGACGAGGATAAAGGCATGTTCCTGCCGCCAGCTGAACGGGACGGTTTGAGCGCTGCGGGCAGTGCGGCCGGGGTGCTGGATCTGGCGGGATGCCTGAAAAGTGGGGCGGACGCTGGCGCGCGGGCCGCAAGCGAGCTCGGGTTCAAGCCGAAGGCGGTTGCGTTGCCGAAGGTACGCGAGGCCTGTGGCGGGTCCGTGGGTTTCACGACGCTGTGGCATGTGGGCGAGGCACGCGGCAAGGCCTTTGTCGATTTCCAGAACGATGTCACCGTGTCCGACCTGGGGCTGGCGGTGCGCGAGGGCTATGGCCATGTGGAGCTGGCGAAACGCTACACCACCACAGGCATGGCGACCGACCAGGGCAAGCTCTCGAACGTCAACGCCATCGGCATTCTGGCGGAAAACCGCGGCGTGAGCCCGGATCAGGTCGGCACCACGACATTCCGGCCGTTCTACACGCCGGTGAGCATCGGCGCACTGGCAGGCGAGCATCGCGGCAGCCACTACCGTCCGGTGCGGCGCTCGCCGCTGCATGGCTGGGCGGAGAAACACGGTGCTGTGTTCATCGAGGCCGGGGCCTGGATGCGGGCGTCGCATTTTCCGCGCCAAGGCGAGGCGGGCTGGAAGGAAGCCTGCGACCGCGAGACATTGGCCGTGCGCGCGGGCGTCGGCATCTCCGATGCCTCGACGCTGGGCAAGATCGATCTGTCGGGTAGGGATGCGGCCAAATTCCTCGATCTGATCTACACCGGCAAGATGTCGACCCTTGCCGTCGGCAAGGCGCGCTACGGCCTGATGCTGCGCGAAGACGGATTGCTGATGGATGACGGCACGGTGAGCCGGTTGGGCGAGAGCCATTATCTCATCACCACCACGACGGCGGCAGCCGGCGAGGCGATGGCGCATATGGAGTTCTGCGCGCAGGCGCTGTGGCCGGAACTGGATGTGCGGCTGGCGTCTGTGACTGATCAATGGGCGCAGATCACGGTTGCTGGGCCGCTCTCACGCGATGTGCTGGCGCGGGTTGTCGATGCGGATCTGGGCGAGGAGGCGATGCCGTTTCTGGCGGCGCGCGAGGTGAGACTGCATTCGGGGTTCGAGGCGCGACTGTTCCGGATTTCATTTTCGGGCGAACTGGCGTTCGAGCTGGCGGTGCCGGCGCGGCACGGTGAAGTGGTTGCCGATGCGATCATGGAGGCGGGGCAGCCCTTCGGGATCACGCCTTACGGGCTGGAAGCGCTGAATGTGCTGCGGATCGAGAAGGGCTTCATCACCCATTCCGAGATCGACGGGCGGACGACGCCGGGCGACCTGGGGCTTGGCAAGATGGTGAGTGCCAAGAAGGACGATTTCATCGGCCGGGTGATGCTGGGCCGCGAAGGCCTGCAGCGCGAGGATCGCGAGCAGCTGGTGGGCTTGCGGCCGGTCAATCCGGAAAACAGGATTCTGGCCGGCGGGCATCTGCTCAAGCCGGGGACCGATCCGACCATGGCCAATGACCAGGGGCATGTGACCTCGGCCTGCTGGTCGCCGCATCTCAAATCGACGATTGCGCTGGCGATGCTCAAGCGCGGGCGCGAGCGGCATGGCGAGCGGCTCAACGTGTGGGATCCGTTGCGCGGAATCGAGACCGAAGTGACGGTCTGTGCGCCGGTGTTCCTGGATGCATCAGACAATCGCGCTGATACGGCGGTGGGTGAGCATGCGCCGGTGCGGCTCACGCACCGGACGGCTGCGGATCTGCTCGAGGGGCTTACCGCCAGCGCGTCAGACAGGGTATCGTTGACGCAACTGGCAGACGCGCCGGTCTGTCTTGTCGCCGGGCCGGTGGGCAAGGATGCGGCGGTGCGGCGGGCGGCGAAGGCTGGTGACGGCCTGGATCGTTCGGTGCAGCCGGGGCAGGCGCTGGCGGTCGGCGGGGCCGGAGAGAGCTTTGCCGACCTGGCGGCGCGTCTGGGCGCGGCGGAAGAGCTTAGCCTGTGCGATCTGTCGGATGCGCGGGTCAGGTTCTCGATTTCGGGGCCGGAGGCCTGCGGGATCATCGCCACCCAGTCGGCGGTCGACACGGATTTGAAGGTGTTCAAGGCCGGAGCGAGCGCGCCGACCCTGTTTGGCCATGTGCCGGTGCAGCTGACGCGGCTTGGCAGGGACGAGTTCGAGGTGATGGCGTTTTCGACCTATGCGCGGGATCTGACTGAGAGCCTGTCGCGGGCGATCCGTCTGATTAGCTAGCCTGCGGTTTTGCTCTGCCGGGAGATCACGCGGTACGGGGTCAGGAAGCCGGATATGCCAACAGTTGCCGGGGCGCGGTTCGTTGCGGTCATTCTTCCTTCAGGCGATCCATGGCCCAACCGACGGTGAAGCCGTGCAGGATCGTCGACATCAGGATGACGAGCGCAATGAGGGACCAGAGCTGGCTTTCGTTGATGAACTCCACATGGCTGCCCGCATAGCACAGGTAATAGATCGAGCCGACGCCGCGCACGCCATAGACGGAAATCACCGCCCGGCTTCGGCTGTCGAGATCGGTTTTGGACAGCGCGATCCATCCCGACAGCGGGCGGATGACCAGAATCAGCAGAACGGCCATGGCAAAGTGGGTCCAGGTCAGATCGACGAACAGGATCGGCAGGACGCTGCCCAGCGCGATCAGAAGCAGCGCGGTGAGCGCGTGCTCAATGGATTCCGAGAAATCATGCAACTGGCGATGGAATGGATGATCTTCCTCGATACGCCGCAATGTCAGCCCCAGAACAGCCACGGCAATGAAGCCATAGCCTTCGATCAGTTCGGTCGAGCCATAGCAAAGCAGCACGCCCGCCAGCGCGATGACGCCGGAGCTGGTGTTGGCGAGAACAGCGCCTTTCGGCACGGAAAAGAGGACAAATCCCAGCGCCCGTCCGCCGAGCCAGCCCATGCCGATACCCAAAGCGATGCGGTAAACGATGTCGCGCAGGAACCAGTCCAGAGCCCAGGTGCCGGGGTTGAGGCCTTCGGCGGCCACGATCAGCCCGAGATAGACGAAGGGAAAGGCCAGCCCGTCATTCAGGCCTGCTTCGGTGGTCAGGGTGAAGCGCACCGGGTGCTCCGCCCCTTCATGCGGCGGTCCGACTTGAACATCTGCTGCCAGGACCGGGTCTGTCGGCGCCAGCACCGCGCCGAGCAATATGGCGCCGGCCACCGTCAGCCCGGCGAAGCCGATGCCCAGCAGGGCGACGGCCAAGATGGTGAGGGGCATGGCGATCAGGAGCATGCGGGAGGTGGGTTTCCAGCGTCTCCAGGGGCGCAGGCTGTCGATGCGCATTCCGGCGCCGAACAGGGCCACGATCACCGTCAGTTCGCTCACCAGTTCCCAGGGCAGCGGCGTCTGGCGCGGATCGGGCAAGGTCGGCAGTCCCGGTATCAGCAAGGCGGCTGCAGCTCCAAACAGGATCATCAGCGGGGCAGCCGCCGGCTCGCGCCTGGAGACCAGGCGCGGCAACCAGCGGGCAAGGATGACGACTACGCCGATGACAGCCAGCGCGATGTGATATGAATTGAAGGCGAAGAACGGTTCGTGCTGCAAAATCGGATCCCGGGCCAGAGTGTGGGCAATGGTTTTACCACACCGGGTAAGGGGAGCGAACAGCTGGAATGATCGCGTCCAACCGGACAGCCGGCTGCCATGGCGGGCATCGCGGCTATCTGATCTAGCCCGGCCATCAGCCTGCCGATGGTGGCGCCTGTTCCGGGCCTGAACACGAAATATGACTTTAGTCACATAAACGTGTCTTGATTTTGCTGCGTTGCAGCATTAGATCGGGTCAGGATATTTCGGGAGGAATGACCGTTGGAGGTCGACAATGCTCTTGAAGTTTCTTCTCAAACCGCGTGAACCGGAATTCGCCCTGGGCGATGACATCAAGCTGAGATATCTGTGTCCTGCGGACGCAGAGGCTTTCCGCAACCACATCCATGCACTTCATTTCGAGGATTTCCGTGACCGTTTCAACGGTCTGGTGTCCGACTACTGGCTCGACAAGTATATCGAGCGGTCGCTGAACGAGGCCATCGTCATCGGTGCGTTCGAGGGCGACACCCTGGTTGCGGTCGCGGAATTGCACACCGGCGGCAAGATCGAGCCGGGTCAGGGCGAAGCGGCTTTCTCGGTGGCGTCGGACTGGCGGCACAAGGGGCTGGGCACGATCCTGCTCAAGGCGCTGCTGCGGGCTGCATCGGAAAACGACATCTCGACGATCATCGTCATGACCGGGGCGCAGAACCACGCGATGAAGGCACTGGCACGCCGGTTTGGCGCAAGGATGCAGTTTGCCGGAGACCAGTCGGTCGGGCGGATCAATGTCGCTGACGGGCTCAGGCTGGCTGCGCGCAAGCTTGCGGACCGGAACTTCCCTGCACCACCGATCCCGGTTGCCGAAGCGCCTTCGGTTCCGGCGCCTCTCGTATGAGAAACTGATTCAACTGTCTGCGAATTTGATTCCGGATGCTCCTTTAAGTGTCAGAAATATAACGAGAATTCATTTGCGCTCCCTGTGTCCGGGGTGGTGCTCACTCTCCCTTGTTGGGATGAGAGAGCTTTGCCGCCGGGGCTGAATCATGCCGCCTGTCGTGGCTTTTCAGGCGGCGATTCACGTGTCTGACAACCAAGGCTGGCGAGCGGGCTGCTGCGACCAGGCTTGCTTCAATCCAGCTGACGGCCAGGTAAATGGCGCGGGCGCTGGCGCCGCCGTGGGCCTGCATGAACCGGTCTTCATCGCGCAGTGCGCGGCCAGGGTGTTCGTCCCGGAACGGACTGCCGCCGGTCGGTCTGGCTGATCTGTCGTGGTGCATGACGCGGGTCCTTTCACACATTGCGGCGATGCCGCCGGGCTTGACCTGAGGCAGGTTTACTGGCTCGGTGGCCGATGTGAAATGAAACGGATTGAAGGGTTCTTTTCATGAATGAAGCGATGGCCGGGTGGGACGATCTTCAGCTGTTTCTCGCGGTGGCGCGCGAAGGCGGGCTGTCGCGGGCGGCGAAGGTGACCGGGCGCAGTGCGGCAACGCTGGGCCGGCGGATGCTGGCGCTGGAGCGGGCGATGGGGTGTGAACTGTTCATCCGGCACGATCGCGGCTATGAGCTGACGGCTCACGCGCGACAGCTGCTGGGCGAACTGTCGGAGGTGGAGGCGCGCATTGTCCGGCTGACGGCGGCAAGCGGCGACGCGGAGCGGCCGCTGGTCAAGCTGTCGGCGGGGTCGTGGACGACGCTGGCGCTGCTGGACAGGTTCGACGAGATTGCCGGCAGCCCGGCCGATATCAGGTTGCGGTTCATCTCCACGGAAACCGAGCTGGACATTCCCCACCGCGAAGTGGTGATCGGCGTGCGCAACCGCCGCCCGAGCGAAGAGGGGCTGGCCGGGCGCAGTCTGGCGCGGGTGGAGTTCGCGGCCTATGCCCGTGCGGATGCGCCGGAGCGCTGGATCAAAGTGCTGGCCGACACCCCGTCGGCGCGCTGGCTGGACAAGAAGACCGGCAATGATGCGGTCTGCGAAGTCACCTCGCCGCGCAACAGCCTCGATCTGGCGCTGGCCGGGAAAGGGATGGCGCTGCTGCCGACCTTCATCGGTGACCGGCACGAGAGCCTGCAGCGCCGTGGCAGCACTGTCACCGAGCTTGGCCACGAGCGCTGGATCGTCACCCACCAGGACGACCGGCACCTGCCCGAAGTGCGGCGCACGATCGACCGGCTGTGCCGGGTGCTGGGCGCGCCGCATGGATGATGTGGTGCGAGCCCGGATAAAGCATTGGGGCTTGGGCCCGGGATCTGTATAGTCGGGGCAATTGCAACCGGCGGGCCGCGCCCTGCCGCAACCGGGAGACATCCGATGGCTGAGAAGAAATCAACCGACGATCTGGTTTCGATGTTCATGAATTTCGGCAAGGACATGAAGCTTCCTTCGCCCGACCTTGAAGCGCTGGTCGAGCGCCACAAGAAAAACCTGCAGGCGCTTGATACGGCTGCCAAAACCGCCGGTTCTGGTGCGAACTCGATTGCCGCGCGGCAGCGCGAGATGGTGCAGGAAGCGCTCAGCGAGATTTCGGCGATGACCGAGAAGGTCAAGGGCGGCAGCGACCCGCAGGCGCTGATGGCGGCGCAGGCGGACTTTGCCAAGCGCTCGTTTGAAACGGCGATCAAGAACACCAGCGAGATTGCCGGGCTGGCGCAGCAATCCTCGAGCGAGGCGTTCAAGGTGCTGCAGCAGAACATGCAGGAAACGCTTGAGGAAGTGCGCAAGGCGATGACCGGCCAGACGAAGAAGTAGGCGGCGACCGCCAGATGAGTGAAGCCCGGCCGGTGGCGCAAGTGCGTCACTGGCCGGTTTTCGTTTGGGCGGCTGCCGTGAGCGCCTCCCGGTGTTCCTCCGGCCTTGCAATGCTCCGGACCACCGGCCCGGCGAGGCCTTGCGGCAGGCGCGGACCGGGCCTAAATCGGATGCAGGCATTGATTGATTGATAGGACTGAACATGCGCATTGTTACCGGAGACGATATCCGTTCGACCTGTTCCTGGCCGTTTGCGGTGGAGGCGTTGCGCGCCGGCCACCTGATGCCACCCGCGGACTTGCGGGATTCGCTGGTGGAGAATGCCGGCCGCAAGATGCTGGTGCGCACCGCCTGGATCCCGGGGCTGGCATCCGGCGTCAAGGCGGTGACGATCTATCCCGACAATCCCTCGGCCGAGCCGCCGATGCCATCGGTGCAGGGGCAGGTGCTGCTGTTTGACGAGGCGCAGGGCAATGTGGTGGCCGTGCTCGAGGGCGTTGACCTGACCGCCTGGAAGACGGCGGGGGATTCGGCGCTGGGCGCATCTTTCCTGGCGCGGCAGGACGTGAAAACCATGCTGATGGTCGGCGCCGGATCGATGGCGCGGCCGCTGATCGACGCGCACCGGACGATGCGGCCGTCGCTCGATCACGTGATGGTGTGGAACCGCAGCAAGGGCCGTGCGCGGGCCCTGGTGCATTCGCTCGAGGCTTCAGGGATCGAGGCTGAAACAGTGGACGATCTCGATGCGGCGGTCTCCCGCGCCGACCTGATTTCCTCGGCCACCATGTCGACCGAGCCGCTGATCAGGGGGGCGGCGCTGAAACCCGGCACCCATGTCGACCTGGTCGGTGCCTACACGCCGGCGATGCGCGAGGCGGATGATGATGTGCTGACAAGCGGGCGGCTGTTCGTCGACAGCCATGCCACCACCATCGGCCATATCGGCGAGGTGATGATCCCGATGCAAGCCGGCGTGATCGGCAAGGCCGACATTGAAGGCGACATGCATGATCTGGTGCAGGGCCGCGCCGGCCGGCGGACCCCCGACGAGATCACCGTGTTCAAGAACGGTGGCGGCGCGCATCTCGACGTGATGATCGCGCATGCGGTGTATCTGGCGCTCGAAGGGCGCTGAGGGGGCTGACGCATCAGGTTCAGCGATCCGCCTGCCTCACCCCATGCCAGGACAGGCTTGCGCAAGGCCTGGCGGGCACTGCTTTCCAGGCCGCTTGTCAGTCGCGACCGCGCGCGGTGCAGGGATCGCGATTGCATGCCGGAGGGTTGCTGCAGGGCCAGCCAACGCCGAGTGGCGCGTTTGTGCGGTGCCTGCAGGAATTGATTAACCATTTAAAGCCATAATTTCACTCAGGAAACCAGAGCTCGTTCTCACAATGTCGATGTTCAGATACTACGCGGCCAAGACCACAGGGAAGGACCTTGTTCCTGCCAAGGCGGTCCACACCAATTTTCTCAGGACCGGGCGGATTGCCCGCCAGGAGGACTGGGTCGAGGAGGAACGCCGCTTCCTGACCGAGGAAGAGGTGGCGGCGCGGACCGGCCTGCGGCTGGAAAATGCCGGCAGGAAGACGCACCAGCGGCTGAACCGGTTCCACCGCAAGATCAGGTTCCCGGAAATCATCTTTCACAAGACGCTGGCCCAGGCGCCGCACCTTGGCTATGTCCATGTGACGGCATCGAAAGCCGACTTTGCCGAGTACAAGGATGTTACCTGGGGATTCTACATCGCCAATTTTTCAGCCCAGATCGGGGCCCCGATCGGGGCAGAGACCGGGGCCGAGATCCGGGTTGGCACCGTTGCCGGCCAGGTTGCGGACGGTTCCGACGACACCCCCGCGGGCGAGCAGTTCTTCCACCGCGTCGAGCCGGGTTACTCACGGATGTATTTCGCCGTGGCGATGAAGGATGGCAAAGACGGCACGTCGCGCCAGCAGGTGATCAACCGCGATGTGCGCGAAAACGGCGTGCTGTTTCGAACCACCGACCCGAAAACGGCACTGAAAAACGTGCTGATGCTCGGCGCGCGGAACGCGGAGTTGCGCAAGATCGTTGCGGCGATCGGGTGAGGGGCTGTGGGGATGATTGTGGGAGGCTACATTTTTACTGCGTTTTTTGAAACAATACTATAAAATAGTGAATGCAAAAGCGATAACTGTGGGGCTCTCAATTCTTTGCGGAAGGAAGCTGGGGGAAGTGGTGAACGCACTGATAAGAAAACCCATGATTGGAAGATGTCTCTAGGGAATCTAACATTTCAACTCTGTTTAACCAGAAATAGTCGGAATCATCAATGCAAGTGCGCTCTTTGGAGGTGTCGGGTCTACGCTCGATCCGGAATGCAAAACTGACATTTGACGATGTGACAGTACTGATCGGTGGGAATAACGCAGGAAAATCTACGATCCTGCATGCTCTCCGGCTTTTTTTCGATGCTGCGCCTAAAGTGACAAAGGATGACTTTCACAAACGTACCACAGAATCGATAGAAATTGTCATCACATTCGATAATTTAACGAACAGTGAAGTAGAAGAGTTTGGGTCTGCTGTAGTTGACGGAAAACTCACTATTTCAAGAACCTTGTCAAACGATAAGGATAGCAATCTAACCTATAGCGTTCGGGCTCGAACATATCCTCCATTTAATGCTATTAGAGCTGAGTCGAACAAAAATGCGATGCGAACGGCGTTCAATAGACTTGTAGATATTACAGATGGACTTGAGCGGGCCGCAAACGCGGATCAAGTTGTTGAACGGATGGATGCGTGGGAGCGAGCAAATCCCGATAAGCTCAGTTTTTCTTATGTCCGAGGTTTTTTTGGGGCGCCGAATGTGGCGAATGGGAAGCTACGCAAGAAGACGAATTTGCACTTCATTCCAGCCGTAGCAAATGTCCCGGAAGAGACATCTGATACAAAACGAAGCCCCATTATTAGTTTGCTTGCAGATATCGCAAGGCAAACCTACGAAAACAGACAAGAAGTAAAAGACTTTATCGAAAAGACCGAATCTGACTTCGAGGGTATCGTTGCACCAGAGAATTTTCCTCAACTTGGAAAAATTAGTGAACGCCTGACCTCAACGATCAAAAAGTATTATAGCGAATCCCGTTTGGTCGCTGACTGGCAATCCGAAGAGGGAGTCAAATTCAGCTTCCCGCAACCTGTTATAATGGTCGAAGATGGTGGGTTTTTGAGCGGTTTAGAGCACGTTGGTCATGGGCTTCAGCGAGCAGCTCTCTTCTCGGTAATAGAGTTTTTGGCCGAAAGCAGTGCAATGTCCAACGATGAGGGTTTTGACGAGGCGCAAAGCGATATAGTTCTCCTAATTGAAGAACCTGAAATTTATCAACATCCTCATAAGCAAAAATTGATTAGTGATGCTTTTCGAAAAGTTTGCCATTCTTATAGTAAATCAACCGGAATAAGATTTCAGGTTGTTTTTGCTACGCACTCAGAGAAGTTCGTTGACATCGAAAACTTCCATACCGCCCGGATAATTCGGAGGCAGACCGTGGAGGACGATGTCGTGCACAATATATCTGCTATGACAATCGGGGAGTGTTCGAGGTATTTCGCGGAATTGCTTCAAAGGGCGCCGATGCCGGATCATTCCTTCCGTGCGAAGCTTCACATCTTCTCAAGAGAAATATGTGAGGGCTTTTTTGCTAGGAAGATAATTTTGGTTGAAGGGGTGACCGACAAGGCGATCCTCGAAGGGGTTTACGGTTCATTTCAACGTGGCAACCTCGCTGAGGGTATTGTGATTGTGTCTGTCGATGGGAAGACCAAGATGGACAAGCCTTTTTACATATTTAACAAATTGGGTATTCCGACCTACGCTGTATTTGACTCCGACGCGAACAGTAATGAAAAAAAGACTGTAGCAAATAAGATTTTACAGCAGATTGCCGGCGTCGATGAGCCTGAGGAGTTCCCAAACGGTTGTTTTGATAGATTCGCGGCTTTCGAAAGAAATTTGGAAGGGTACACAAAGCATGTTTGCGGCGAGCAGTGGCATAGAGCTTTTGAAACTGTTGCGAACGACTTAGAGTTGCATCTCTCCGACATTTGTAAAACTCCACTGGCAGTCAGCAAAGTTGTAGAATTGCTGCGCGCGGAAGGTGTTCAGTTTCAAATGTTTGATGAAATTGTCGCCAAGGTGGATGCATTGTAGTTCGATAGATTGTTATGTCTCTGGAGATGCAGGCGCTGTATTTTTGCATTGATGATGCTGAACAAACAATCATACCAATTCCCAATTGAAGCAGAGGATCATGTATTGCCCGAAATCCACGATTGGGCGACAAACTTTAGCACTAGATTTTCCGTATCTGGCCTTATCTGACAGTTCAGCGTAAATCTGGCTTTGATTTTCCAGAGCTTGTAGAGAGAAGTTATCCTCCATGGTAGCGATGCCGCCGTTGGTGCGTATTCCTCGGTGGTCACTACGGACCTCTGTTTTCGTCATCCTCGGGCGCAGACCCGAGGATCCATTCCGTGATGTTTCACAATGGTTTGCTGGTGGATGCGGCACGGCATGGATCCTCGGCTCGGAGGCCGAGGATGACGACGGAGAGAGGCGGAGTGCAAGGAGACAGTTTACTTTCTCGAGCGTCGCCCGAAAAAGTAAACTGTCCCCGACCTGTCCGGTCTTCGCCGCTACAGGCGGCGGCTCCGCTACCAGCCTCCTATTACGGGCTCGATATGTGCACATTCCCACCCCATCACCCCCACCATTCCTGCCCCTTTCCCCACCAAACCCGCCCCATTTCATCCACACCCTCCACCGCCGTGCCAGACTCGGTCCGCTTCCGCTGCCGGATGGATCGCGAACGTTTCGATGCAGGCGGGAGGGAATGCCCTCTGTTCCAGCGCAAACGTCAGCGTGACGGGCAGGGGGAGGCGATGGCCAACGCGGTTCCGCTGGCGGCGTGCGCTCCTTCGGGAGGGCCGCAAGCCAGCCACCGGGCCGGGGTCCAGGGGCCTGTCTGCATCTTGCGGGCGAGGCGGGACCAGCGGAACGGGCCTGTGGCGGACATGTTTGCAAAAGGCAAGCAGGGTCCGTGCCGGAACACGCGCCCAAAGCATCTCCCGCGGCCTGTCCATGCCGCGGCCGGGGCAACCCGGGCGGAGGGCCCTGAAGAGGGGCAGGTGAGTAAGCCGACTTCCGTGTCTTGCGAGGCCGACGCCTGTCGGATGGGGACGCCATCCGGCGAATTCCGGGCCGCGCGCGCGTAGCGCCACCCTATTACTAACTTACCAGAGGCACTGCCCGCGCGCGGCCCTCCGGACCTCACTTCCCCTCACACCCCGGCGGCACAGTCGCGCGGGCTGCGCTTGCGGCTGTCCGGATGGATATCGCGGCTACACCCTATTGCGCATCAAAATCCAGCACCAGCCTGTCCGTGTCCGGCCGTGCCTGGCAGCTCAAGGTAAACCCGGCTTCGATTTCCCAGGGTTCGAGCGAGAAGTTTTCGTCCATGGTGGCGGAGCCTTCGACGATCTTGCAGCGGCAGGTGCAGCACATGCCGCCGGCGCAGGAAAAAGGCAGGTCCATGCCGGCCTTGGTGGCGGCTGTGAGCACGGTGTCGGTGCTTGCGTCGACCTCGATGGTGCGGCGGGCGCCGTCGAGGATGATTTCCACCGCAGCGCCGTGGCTGGCGCCATTGGCACCCTTGGCGGCTTTCGGCTTGGGCGCGGGTTTAGCGCCGGGGGCGGGGGTGAAGAGTTCGAACTTAATCCGGTCTTCGTCAACGCCGAGGGCGGCCATGGCGGTGGATGCCGAGCGGATCATCGGCTCGGGGCCGCAGATATAGATGGCGTCGGCTGATTTCGGGTCGATGACGCCGAGGCTCGCCAGGCTCTCGAGCTTTTCGGCATCGAGCCGTCCGTTCATGATCTCGACGTCCTGGACTTCCTCGTCCATCACGTGCAGCAGCGTGAAGCGGGTGGTGTAGCGGTCCTTGAGATCATTGAGATCATCGCGGAACATCACGGACGAGGAATTGCGGTTGGCGTAGAGCAGGGTGACGGTGGAATTGGGCTCGCCGGCGAGCACCGACTTGGCGATCGACAGGCAGGGCGTGATGCCGGAGCCCGCGGCCAGCAGCAGGTAATCATGGTCGCCGCCGATCTGAGCGGTAAAGCGGCCCTGCGGCGGCATCACCTGGATGCGGTCGCCTTTTTTGAGCGTCTGGGCGAAGCTCGAGAAGCGGCCATCCTCGATGCGCTTGACGCCGACGGTGCGGTGGCCGGTTTCATTCAGCGGCGAGCAGATCGAATAGGAGCGGCGCATGTCCTCGCCATCGATGTCGGCGCGCAGCGTCAGGTACTGGCCGGGCAGGAAGGCAAAGGTGTCGCGGCTGTCTTCGGGAATGGCGAAGGTGATGGCGACGGCGTCCGGGGTTTCGTTGCGGACAGCGGCAATTTCGAGTTCGTGAAAGCGGGGAGCGGCCATCGGTGAAGTCCTCAGATGCACTTGAAATAGTCGAAGGGTTCGGCGCAGGCGTTGCAGCGGTAATGCGCCTTGCAGGCGGTGGAGCCGAATTCGGAGACCTTGGCGGTGTCGGTCGAGCCGCAGCGCGGGCAGGCAACCGTGTCTTCGGCAAAGAAGGCGCGACGGCCGCCGGAGGAACCCACCGGCGGGGCGATGCCATAGGTGCGCAGCTTCTCGCGGCCTTCGTCCGTGATCCAGTCGGTGGTCCAGGGTGGCGAAATGACACGCTCGATTGTGGAGTCGATTCCGGCGCTTAGCAGCGCTGTTTCAACCGCCATCTCAATGGCAATCACCGCCGGGCAGCCGGAATAGGTCGGCGTCAGCCTGACCACGATCCTGCCGGTCTCGTCCCGGCTGACCGAGCGCAGGATGCCGAGATCGGCAACGGTGACGCAAGGCACTTCCGGATCGGGGACAGTGCTTGCCACCTCGAGCGCGCGGGCGAGCTCGAAGTCTGCAACACTGCCCGAAGGCTTGCCGGAGGTTGGTGCCGGGGCGGACATTCCGCCTACCAGGTCTGGCCGGGATAGGCGCGCTGCATGAATTGCAGCTCTGCCAGCAGGTGACCCATGTCCTCGCCATGAATGCCGTCGCGGCCGCCCTTCTGCATGACCCGGATCTCGGGCGCGGTCAGTTTGGCGGCAGCGAACACGGTGGCGATGGTGTCGTCCCATTCCGCGCGCATGCTCTCGGGATCGGGCAGCAATTTGGCCGCCACGGCGTCGGCGCGGGCGGGCGAGGCCATGAACAGCTCACCGGTGTAGCGGTGAAGCTCGATGACGGCGTCGGCCATGCGCCGGGCACTTTCTTCGGTGCCGTCGCCCATGCGGATGACCCATTCGCCGGCATGGCGGAGATGATAGGCCATTTCCTTCTCGGCCTTGGCGGCGATGCCGCGCAGGGTCTCGTCGGACGAGGTGGCGGCAACCGTGCGCCAGAAGGGCTGCATGAAGGCTGAGAAATAGAGCTGGCGCAGCATGGTGTGGGCGAAGTCGCGGTTTTCGCGCTCGACCAGCAGGCAGTTGCGGTATTCGCGCTCGCGGCGCAGGAAGGCGAAATCATCCTCGCTGCGGCCCTTGCCCTCGATCTCTCCGGCATGGGCATAGAGCGCGCGGGCCTGGCCGAGCAAATCGAGCCCCATGTTGGCCAGCGCCAGTTCCTCCTCGAGGATCGGCGCGTGGCCGCACCATTCCGACAGGCGGTGGCCGAGGATCAGGCAGTCATCGGCGATTTCGACGATGGCGGCGACGGTGGTCGCTTCAGCGCTTGCAGCGGCGGCGCCCATCACATGTGCCCCACTTCATCGGGGATGTCGTAAAAGGTCGGGTGACGGTAAATCTTGTCGTCGGCGGGCTCGAAATTCGGCTCTGCAAAGGACGGATCGGAAGCCGCTATGTCGGACGAGCGGACCACCCAGATCGAGTTGCCTTCGCCGCGGCGGGTGTAGACATCGCGGGCCGACTGCAGCGCGAGCGCTGAATCAGCGGCGTGCAGCGAGCCGACATGGCGGTGATGCAGGCCGTTGCGCGGGCGGATGAAGACTTCCCACAGCGGGGTCAATTCGTGCTTGTCGGTCATTCGGCTGCCTCCTGGGGGATATGCTTTTGTTCGGCGCGCTTATTTGCGTGGGCGAGGGCTGCTTCGCGCACCCATGCGCCATCGTCCCAGGCCTTGTTGCGGTCGCGCAGGCGGTCGCGGTTCATCTGGCCATTGCCGGAGACGACGGCCTTGAACTCGGCCCAGTCGATCTCGCCGTGGTCGTAGAGCTTTGTCTCCTCGTTCCACTTGAGATCGGGATCGGGCACGGTGAGGCCGAGATACTCGGCCTGGGGCACGGTGGCGGTGATGAATTTCTGGCGCAATTCGTCATTGGAGAAGCGCTTGATCTTCCACTTCATCGACTGGTCGGAATTGGTGCTGTCGGTGTCGGAGGGGCCGAACATCATCAGCGACGGCCACCACCAGCGGTTCAGCGCGTCCTGGGCCATTTCCTTCTGCTCGTCGGAACCCTTGGCCAGCGTCATCATGATCTCGTAGCCCTGGCGCTGGTGGAAGCTCTCTTCCTTGCAGACACGGATCATGGCGCGGGCATAGGGCCCGTAGGAGCAGCGGCAGAGCGGGATCTGGTTCATGATCGCAGCCCCGTCGACGAGCCAGCCAATGGCGCCAATATCGGCCCAGGTCGGCGTCGGGTAGTTGAAGATCGAGGAATACTTGGCCTTGCCCGACAAAAGCTCTTCGGTCATCTGCTCGCGGGAGACGCCCAGCGTTTCGGCGGCGGAATAGAGATAGAGGCCGTGGCCGCCTTCGTCCTGCACCTTGGCCAGAAGCGCGATCTTGCGCCTGAGCGATGGCGCGCGGGTGATCCAGTTGCCCTCGGGCAGCATGCCGACGATCTCCGAATGCGCGTGCTGGCCGATCTGGCGCACCAGGGTGCGGCGATAGCCTTCGGGCATCGGGTCGTTGGGTTCGATTTTTTCCTCGCGGTCAACGCGTGCCTGGAACGCCGAAAGAAACTCTTCCGATTCCGTGGTGCTTGAGTCCGCGCCGATTAAGCCCTGGCTGTACATATCGAGATCCTCCGCAGTGAAGGATAGCATATGTTACAAGCTTAAAGAATGTCAAGTGTATCGTGTAACACGTTGTCGAGGGACGGGGTTTTGCATTAGCTGCCGCCAAAGCGCTGGGCCAGGCGCTTGTCCGGCGGCGGCAGGGCGCCCGAAGGGGTGGCCGCATTGGCATCGAGCCAGGCTTCCGAGGGTGCAAGCACGCGGGCATAGATCGAGGCGACAAGCGCGCGGGTTTCGGGTTCGGGGTCGCCGGGCTGGACCAGGTCTGCCGGCACGGCGAGCACGCGCAGCGCAAGGCGCCGCCATTCATGGATCATCAGGCATCTGAGCGCCATGGCGTCTTCCGGTGAAGGTGCCGGGGCGTGGTCGAGCGCAGCGCTGACCGGCAGGTAGGCCTGCTGCAGGGCCTCGATCTCGTCGGCGCGCCGGGCCTTGGCCATCTGCCCGATCATGGCTTCGCCCGGAACGAGGGCAGATGCATCCGCAAATGTGGCGCCGGACAGAAGCAGTTTTTTGGGCAGATCCGCGGCGCGGGCAAAACAAAGGACAACCTGCGGCGCGAGCTGCAACGCCCCTGCGGTGTCGAGAGCGCGCAATGCAGCGTCCGGCAGCGGGTCGGCGGCGATGACCAGGGATTTCGGCGTCTTGGCAGGCAGCAGGGAAGATGCGGCATAGATCCGGCGCTCGGCGCTCAGCACCGTCTCTCCGACATCGCCGGACAGCTGGTAGAAACTGTTGCGGCCCTCGCGGGAGCGCTCGATCCAGCCATCGGCGGACAGCCGCGAGATCGCGGTGCGCACCGCGCCATGGCCGATGCCGAGCCGCTGCAGCAGGGTCTGCACCGTGCTGGCCGAGACCACGCCGCCGCGCGGGCCGATGGCATCGCCAAGAAAACTGACGATCAGCGACCATGCCGACAGGTGCTGCGCGGCCTGCAGGGCCGTCAGGCGGGCGGTGATGAGTCTGGCTATCGGATCGGGTTCAAGCATGGCGGAAAGGCAATAACCGGATTTGGGCGGGGCTGGAAGGGGGGGGGCAGGGCCGTGCTGCCATCCCGCCTTACTGCCGGGTGAAGACCACGCCGAGATTGTTGGCGGGCATCTCGGTGACGGAGGTCAGGGTCAGGCCGGATTTCTTTGCAAGGCTTTCGACATCCTCGAGCAGGCGGATGCCCCATTCCGGATTGCGGGCGCGCAGGCTGGTGTCGAAATCCGCGTTGCTGGGAACAAGCGGCTGACCCCGGCGCCGGTAGGGGCCGTAAAGCACCAGAACGCCGCCTGACGGCAACAGCTTTCCCGCACCGCCGAGCAGACCCTGTGTGGCCGGCCAGGGGCTGATGTGGACCATGTTGATGGCGATCATCGCGTCGGCCGCAGCAATCGGCCAGGTCTCGGCCGAGGCATCGACATCGAGCGGCGGCAGAACATTGGCCAGGCTTTCGGATTTCACCCAGTCCTGAACCGAGGCGCGGGCTTCCGGTGACGGATCGGAGGGTTGCCAGACAAGGTTGGGAAACAGGCGGGCGAAATGGATGACGTGCTCGCCGGAACCGCTGGCAATCTCGAGCACGGTTCCGCTGTCGGGCAGGACGTGGCGCAACAGCTCGGCGATCGGGCCGCGGTTGCGAAGGGCGGATGGGCTGGAGAGTTTGGCGTCCTGTGATGACATGTCTGGTCCTTGTGGCCGTGCAGGGCGGTGATGGCCGCTGGCGCAGCGCAATCTGCAACCGTTACCCTGCACAGGACGCCAGCGCCATGCAATCCGAAATCCGGGTCACCCGGGTTCCAGGCTTTCGCGCAGGGAATTTCAGACGATTCCGAGGCTGTATGCCGGGGCTGCGCCGGATCAGGATGATGGCCTGTCGGCGACTGGTTTATCCGGGTTGCACTGCAGGTTGTTTGCACTAGGGTGGGCGTTTGATTTGCTTCACCAGACACGTTCGAAACACCGGGAGGGACCGCCAGTCATGAGAGTTATCGTTATGGGAGCTGGCGTGATCGGCGTCACCACGGCCTACTATCTCGCCAAGGGCGGGGCGCAGGTTGTGGTGCTTGACCGGCAGAACGGGCCGGGGCTGGAAACAAGCTATGCCAATGCGGGCGAGCTCAGCTACGGCATGACCTCGCCCTGGGCCGCTCCGGGCGTACCGATGAAGGCGGTCAAATGGCTGTTCATGAAGCGGCGGCCGCTGTTCATCTGGCCGCTGATCAGCCCGACCATGTGGAAGTGGGGGCTGCAGATGATCGCCAACTGCAACGACGAGAGCTACCGGATCAACAAGGGCCGGATGGTGCGGGTGTCGAATTATTCGCGCGACGTGATGCCTGATCTGATCGCGGAAACCGGCATCGAGTATGACGGGCGGGCGCAGGGCACGCTGCAACTGTTCAGGACTGCCAAGCAGCTCAAGGATTCGCGCGCCGACCAGGAGATCCTGGCGGAGTATGATTCCCCCTTCGAGGTGCTGGACCGCGACGGCTGCATTGCGGCCGAACCGGCGCTGGGTCAAGTGCGCGACAAGTTTGTCGGCGGGCTGCGGCTGACGGCGGACCGGACCGGCGATTGCCGCCTGTTCACCATGGCGCTGGCGGAGAAATGCGCCGAGATGGGCGTCGAGTTCCAGTATGGCCAGTCGATCCGCTCGATCGCGGTCGAGAATGGCAGGATCGCCGGGGTGGAGACCGAGATCGCCGGGCGGATTAGCGGTGACGCCTATGTCTGCGCGCTTGGCAGCTACGGCCCGAAGCTGCTCGACCCGATCGGCATCAAGTTGCCGGTCTATCCGGTGAAGGGCTATTCGGTGACGCTGCCGGTGACCGACGACGAATTCGCGCCGCAATCGACGATCATGGACGAGACCCACAAGGTGGCGATTACCCGGCTGGGCGACCGCATCCGCGTGGCCGGCACTGCCGAGATCGCCGGCTATTCCAACCGGCTCGGCCCGCACGCGACGGATACGGTCAAGCACGTGATCAGCGACCTGTTCCCCAGGGGCGGCGACATTTCAAAGGCTGAAGGCTGGACCGGGCTGAGACCGATGACGCCGGACGGCACACCGGTGCTCGGGGCCTCGCGCTACGACAATCTCTATCTCAATACGGGCCACGGCACGCTGGGATGGACCATGGCCTGCGGCTCGGGCCGCGCGGTGGCGGACGTGGTGCTGGGCAAGGAGCCCGAGATCTCGTTCGAGGGGCTGACGGCTGAGCGGTATGGCTGAGGCACACATTCGGGTGTGCACTGCATGGCCTTTGCATGTGGGGCTCAGGTGCGGCCGGGGAAAACCGCCAGCGACCGGGTAACCGACGGCGTGGTCTCATCGTCCGGCCGGCCAGAGGGCGGGTCGGGCTTTTTGCGTTTGATGGTCGTGGCTTTATCGATCATCACCCGAGACGGCTTGCGCCCCGCTTTTCTTTTGCCCAATGCGCGCCGGTGCCGTCCATGACGGATCAATCCATGGCTGACTGGGGTATAACTTCGGTGCTTGCATCCTCCCGGTTAAACATCGAGTCCCTGTTGAGCCAGATGGTGCCAAGTGCTGCGAAGACGAAAAAGATCGTGTCATAGGGCTGTGCATCCGGCCAAAGCGGATTGTTCAACTGAAAATGAAACAAGACGGCGATCAGGATGCTGCCGCGTGCATTGTTGAAAAATGGCGTCAGTATCAGGCTGACCGCGATGGAGCCGATGAAGAACGGTGTAAATCCCCAAGCGCTTTGCGGTGTGCCGCTCAGGAAAAACGCGGGCAAATGCCAAACGCCCCAAATCATGCCGAGGACAAGCCCTGCCCAAATCGGCGCCATGTGTCTTTGCAACAGTGGCAACGCCACGCCTCTCCAGCCAAATTCCTCAACCGGCCCAAGGATCAGCATGAAGCCCATGGCGGCAAGCGCTGCACTTACGTTCTCAAAAGGAAACGGCGTATCAAACAGGTTACCTTTCACGGCGGAGCCGGCGAAATAGGTCAGCGGAATGCCGAATACCAGGAACGCATACCAATAGGGTGATGCCCGCCAGAGGAAAAGACGCGAGAGAAATCGTTTTGCCGCATCCAATCCTCCAGTCCACAGCACCAGCGAGACAGCGGCAATCGCAGGTGCGTAGACTGATACGATAAAGAGCGGATTGGTTGCGCTGACCGGTCCAAATATCGCGACAACCCGATCATGATAAAGCACCAAGATCGCGAACAGCCCCCATGCCAATCCAAAGGTGATGATCAGATAAGGGATCATTGCGCGTGTGGTCATTTTCATTCCCCGCGGCCAGCCCGGTTGTCAGGCCACGCTGCGCGGGTTTTGCTTTTTCGCAGGGTGCTTTCTGGCCGGATGCGTCTTGTCCGGGCCGGAGCGGGCGCCGACGCCGTCGGGCGGCGGGGCGATCACGGTCTGGTTCTTGCCCTTGTGCTTGGCCAGATAGAGCGCCTCGTCGGCGCGGCCTATCAGCATTTCCGGCGTCTGCTCACCTTCCCACAGGGCGAGGCCAATGCTGACGGTTACCCGGCTTGCGGTGGGACTGCCGGGGTTTTCAAGCCGCAGCGAAGCGATGGACTTGCGGATCCGCTCGGCGACGGCAAGAGCGCCGCTTGCGGTGGTGCCGGTCAGCACCACGAGGAATTCCTCGCCACCGTAGCGCGAGACGATGTCGCCATCGCGTACGGCGTCGCGGATCTTGTTGGTCACCGTCTTGATGCATTCGTCGCCGGCGGCATGGCCGAGGCTGTCATTGAGGTTCTTGAAGTCGTCAATGTCGATCATCAGGAAGGCGATGGGCGGCCTGTCGCCGGCAGAACTGCTCCAGATCCTGTCAATATCCTCCTGGGTCGAGCGGCGGTTCTGAATGCCGGTCAACGGGTCGAGATTGGCGACAAGCTGCAACTCGGCAAAGAGTTTGGCCAGTGCCTCCTGATCGCGGAGTTCGCGGATTTTCGATCTGAAGCCCTTCCACTGGCTTCTCAGTGTCGCCTTTCGCGTCGTGGCGAAGGTGAGGATGGCGCCGCTGTAAAAGCAGCTGATGCCCAAGGCCAGCAGCGGATCGGCAACCGGGCCGATGATGATCATCCCGGCATGCAGGGTGACCGCCGTGGCAACCGCCGTGACCGTCCAGCGGAACTCGATGGGGAAAAACAGGATTGCGGTGGCAAAGGTGAACAGCCCCGCCGTCAGGTAGCGTTCGAACAGGGGCACGCCGCCGAGTGCGCCCAGCGCACCGGACTCGAGCATGATGGTTGCCGCCAGCACGGTCAATGTCGCGCCCTGGACCCAGTTTGGCCGCTGCCGTCCCCAAAGCATGTAGAGGCCAATGAGAATGGCCGAGGCAATGATACCGCGGATGACCAGTGTCGCCGTCAGCAGGGACGGCTCGATGAGGTAATCGAACGGCATCAGGAACAAGTTGAAGACGAAGGCCGCCTGCAGCCATGCGCGGGCCTTGAGCGAATGCGCGGCCCAGGAATAGGCATTATAGATCGCGGCGAGTTTCGGAGGGGCGGCTAAAACGCGGCTTTCCTGCGTCAGCAAGCTGTCAGGCAGCATGACACGATCCGTCATCGCTGTCTCAAGCGCGTCGTTGTAAACCTGCCGGCTGTGTGCCCGGTGACTGGTTTGCGCGGTTTTCCTCATTTGCTGAAGAGTGTAGCCCCGCTTTGTTAAAAATGGCTTTCGGGCTGAAAACGCGCTCCAAAGCGTGAAAATGCAGCAATTTTCGACAAAACCGTATTTCGCCGGGTGGCGGAATGGTGCGGGCGAGGTGGCGCTGAAGCATTTGACAGCGCCTCCTTCTGCATGGGGCACGGGCTTAGGCCGACTGCATGTTCAGTACTTGCCCGTCATAGCACCCTGTCGTCGTGGCTTGGGCCAGCACATGGGCCACATCGGCGCGCGAGGCTTCGGTGGACTTGTCGACATCCTCGCCGAGGATCACATCCGCGCTGCGGCCGTTGTCGGTCAGGGCGACCGGACGCAGGATGGCGTAGGTCAGGCCGGAGGCCTTGAGGTGTTCGTCGGCTGCGTGCTTGGCCTTGAGATAATGCGCCAGCTTGCCCTCGGGGTTGGCCTGGTCGGCGCCGAAGGAGCTGAGCATCACAAAGCGGGCAACGCCGGCCTCGCGGGCCAGATCGACCAGACGTTGCGCGCCGTCGCGGTCAACCTTGTCGGTCATCTCGGGACCGGTGGAGCCGCCGGAACCGGCTGCAAACACAACTGCATCCATGCCGTCGCACACACCTGCCTTCAGATCGGTCAGGTCGCCCTGACGCAAGCCGGTGCCCGCGGGCAGGGCGCTGGTGTCCGAGCTTTCGCGCACCAATGCGGTGGGCCAGTGGCCCTGATCAATCAGGTCCTGGACAAGTTTGCGACCGGTCTTGCCGGTTGCACCGGCAACGAGAATATTCATGTTCATACTGTGCTCCTAGGCTCAGAGGTGGTCCGGATGGCGCATTCGCGCGGATTTAGGGGAGGAGGTGTGCGGCGGGGCAGACCGGGGCCGCCGCCTGGTCAGGGCAGGAAGATCGCCTTGGTGTTGACGAACTCCTTCATGCCAAAGCCGCCATGTTCGCGGCCGTAGCCGGAATCCTTGACCCCGCCGAACGGCATGTTGGGATCGGCCGCGCCGAAGGAATTGATGCGGATCATGCCGGTGTCGAAGTGGTCGCGTGCCAGTTCCAGCGCGCGCTCTTGGTTTTTCGAGAAAATGCCGCCGCCCAGGCCATAACGGCTTTCATTGGCCAGACGCATGGCGTCTTCGTCGTCCCTGGCGCGGATAACCGATGCCACGGGTCCAAAGATCTCGTCGTCATAGGCTGGCATGCCCGGCGCCAGATCGGCCAGCACCGTGGCCGGGTAGTAGGCGCCTTTCCGGTCCGGTGCGGTTCCGCCGCAGAGAATTTTGGCTCCCTTGGCGACGCTCTCATCGACCTGGCTTTTGACCGTATCGAACTGATCCTGGCTTGAGAGCGGGCCAAGCTGGCTGTTCTCGTCGGTCGGATCACCCAGTGTGATGCCCTTCATCTGCGCGACGAAGGCATCGACAAAGGTGTCGTAGACTTTCTCGGTGACAATGAAGCGCTTGGCCGAAACGCAGGTTTCGCCATTGTTGTAGAGCCGGCCCATGACCGAGTATTTCACCGCTGTCTCGATGTCGGCATCCTCAAGCACCAGGTAGGCGTCGTTCGAGCCCAGTTCCAGCACGGTCTTTTTCAGCGCCTTGGCAGCGACCGCGCCGATATGTCTGCCGGCGCCATCGCTGCCGGTCAGGGTCACGCCGCGGACTTTCGGGTGGGCGATCAGCTTGTCGCTGATGTCGTGGTCGATCAGGATCACCTGGAAAAGGTCTTCGGGCAGGCCTGCCTCGATGCACAGTTCACGCAGGCGCAGGCCCGAACCGGTGCAGATGCTGGCGTGCTTGAGCACGCAGCCATTGCCGGCCATCAGGTTGGCGGCGAGCACGCGGACGGGCTGGTAAAGCGGGAAATTCCAGGGCTGGATCGAATAGATCACGCCAACCGGCTGGTAGCTGACCACGCCGCGCTTTTCCCTGGTGCCGTGGGTGCGTTCCTCGTCGGAAAGCACGTCAGGCCCATTCCGGGCGGTGTATTCGAAAATCTGGGCGCAAATCTCGACTTCGGTATGGCCGTCCCTGAGCAGCTTGCCGGTTTCCCGCGTCATCAGGGCGGCAAGTTCATCGGCATTGTCGCGCAGTTTCTGTGCAATCTCGTTGAGATACGGCGCGCGCTCCGCATGGGACAGGTTGCGCCAGTCCAGAAAGGCTGCGTGGCAAGCCTCAAGCCGATCAATCGCTTCAGCCTCGCTCATCCGCTCGTAGGTGTGGATTTCCTCTTCGGTGGCGGGATTGATTGTGGTGATCGTTGACATGCTGGCTCCTTGTGAAACTCGAGCGGTCAACGAACGGCGCTGCCATAAGTTCCTTTCCGGAGCCGTGTCCGATGTGCCGGATGCCAGCTAACGCCGGTTCGCACCATGCCGGAAGCCATTTGCTCACCGGCCCGTCCTGTGTTCCCTCCAGATGATGAACACGCCGCTGGCGATGATCACGGCCGCACCGGCGAAAGTCAGCGCGTCGGGGATTTCGTTCCAGAACATCCAGCCCAGAAGCGTGGCCCAGATGATGGCGGAGTAATCCAGCGGCGCCACCACCACGGCGGGGGCGAGGCGGAAGGCCTGGGTCATCATGGTCATGCCGGCGGTGCCGAAGATGGCGATTGCGCCGAACAGCCAGAGATCCTGAAACCTGACCGGGGTCCAGATGAAGGGCATGATGAACAGGCTGATGAGCGCGCCGGTTCCGGTCATGTAGAGAAGCAGGGTCCAGACGCTTTCGCGGCTGTCGACCCAGCGCGCCGACAGCATCAGCAGTGCGTAGACGAAGGCGGTGGCGACGGGCAGCAGCGAGACGGTCTGGAAGGCCGATGTGCCGGGCCGGACGGCGATCAGCACGCCGGCAAAGCCAACGAGGACGGCGAGCCAGCGGCGCCAGCCGACATGCTCGCGGAAGAGCAACGCTGAAAGTGCCGTGATGAACAGCGGTGCGACAAAGATCAGCGCCGTGGCTTCGGCGAGACCCATATAGGTGATGGAGGTGAAGAACAGGAAGGTGGCGCCGACCCAGAGCCCACCACGCATCAGATGCGCCAGTGGGCGGTGTGACCGCAGCGCTGCGGTGCCGCCCATCCTGTGGGCGATCAGGATGGCGAAGGGCAGCGCAATCAGGTTGCGCAGAAACTGGATCTGGAACGGCGAATAATGCGCCGTCAGGGTCTTGGCCAGGGCATCATTGACGCAGAGACAGGCGACGCCGACGCACATCAGGATGATGCCGGCAGAGGTGCGGGCGCGCGGCTCGGTCGGTGTTTGCAGCAAGACTCTCTCCCCTGGCTGTTGACGCGACCCTAACAGCATCGGCCCGGAAATCGAGCCTGATTCTTGGTGCGAGATAGATGGGTGGGTGCAGAGCAGGACAGGTGTTCGGGATCGGGACGTTGTGCCCTTGGATGCCGTCATTTCCTGCCTCGAGCCGGGATCCAGCGACCCGGCGTCTGCCGGGTCAAAGACCCTTTTCAGCCCAAAGACCTGGTCTGGCTGGATACCGGAGGCTATGACGTCGCTTCGCTTGTCTGGATCAAGTCCGGTAAGACGGGAGGTGGAAGGGGCCGACGGATTGCCAGGGGCGAACGTCCCCAAAATCCATCAGCCGTACTGGTTCATCGTGTGCAGCTCGTATTCGGCTACGTCGTCGCCATCCTGGTTGGTGACCGCGACATGCCAGCGGACTTCACCGTATTCGTCGGTGCGGCGGGTCTTGCGCTTGACAGTGAGCGCCACGGAGATGGCGTCGCCGGGCGAGACGGGTTTCATGAATTTGAGCCCGTCGAGACCGGTGTTGGCGAGAACCGGGCCGGGATCGGGCGAGACGAACAGGCCGGCTGCGAAGGACAGAAGCAAATATCCATGGGCGACGCGGCCGGGGAAGAACGGGTTGGCCCTGGCGGCTTCCTCGTCCATGTGGGCGTAGAAGGTGTCGCCGGTGAAGTGGGCGAAAGTCTCGATGTCCTCAAGCGTCACGGTGCGCGGGCCAGCCTCGATGGTGTCGCCGATTGCGAGCTCATCGAATGTGCGGGTGAAGGGGTGGGCCGATGACTTCGGCCTGGCGGCACCCTTGACCCAGGTGCCGGTAATGCCGGAGATGATGTCGGGGCTGCCCTGGACCGCTGTGCGCTGCATGTAGTGCATGACGCCGCGGATGCCGCCGAGTTCCTCGCCGCCACCGGCGCGTCCCGGTCCGCCGTGAACCATATGCGGCAAGGGCGAGCCATGGCCGGTGGCCTCCTTGGCGCTGTCGCGGTTGTTGACATAGATGCGGCCGTGGGCGGCGCCGGCATCAATCAGCAGCGAGCGGGCGACGGCGGGATCATGGGTGATGACGGAGGCGACCAGACTGCCCTTGCCGCGGTTCATCAGGGCGCCTGCGTGGGCGAGATCGCGGTAGGGCATCAGGGTTGCCACCGGGCCGAAGGCTTCGACCGAATGTACGGCTTCGGCTGCATCGGGATCATCGCAGGCAAACAGCATAGGCTTGACGAAGGCGCCCCTGGCCTTGTCTGCGCCATCGACTTCGAAAGTGTCGGGATCGCCGGTGAGAACCCGGCATTCGGCTGCGATCTGGCGGGCCTTGTCGAGCACGTCGGCTTTCTGGGCGGCGGAGGCCAGCGCGCCCATGCGGGTGGTTTCGAGCGCCGGATCGCCGATGCGGATGGTGCCCAGTTTTGCGGCGATGGCGTCGCCGACCGAGCCAAGCAAGGCCTCGGGCGCGATGATGCGGCGGATGGCGGTGCATTTCTGACCGGCCTTGGCGGTGATTTCGCGCACCACTTCCTTGACCAGAATGTCGAATTCCGGGCTGCCCTCGGTAACGTCCGGGCCGAGCACAGAGGCGTTGAGGCTGTCCTGTTCGGCAACGAAGCGGACGCTGTTTTCCAGCAGGACCGGATTGGAGCGCAGCATCAGCGCTGTTTTGGCCGAACCGGTGAAGCCGACCACGTCCTGATAGTCCAGCCGGTCGAGCAGATCGCCCAGCCCGCCCGAAACCAGCTGCACGGCGCCTTCGGGCAGGATGCCGCTTTCGATCATGCGGCGGACGGCCTGCTCGGTGACATGGCAGGTGGCGGTGGCCGGCTTGACGATGGCCGGCATGCCGGCGAGCAGGGTGGGGGCCAGCTTTTCGAGCATGCCCCAGACCGGGAAATTGAAGGCGTTGATGTGAACGGCAACACCGTGCAGCGAGGTGGCGACATGCTGGCCGACAAAGCTGCCATTGCGCGACAGCATTTCCAGATCGCCATCGACATAGATGTGGCCGTCGGGCATCTCGCGGCGGCCTTTCGAGGCATAGACCAGCATGGTGCCGATGCCGCCATCAATGTCGATCATCGAGTCGGGCTTGGTGGCTCCGGTGGTGTAGGACAGGGCGTAGAGTTCGTCCTTGAACTTGCCGAGTTCCAGCGCCAGTGCCTTGAGCATCCGGGCGCGGTCATGGAAAGTCATGTCACGAAGCGCCGGTCCGCCCTTGGTCCGGGCGAAATCGATCATGGCCTGCGTGTCGAGCGACGACTGGCCGGCAATCGCCAGCGGTTCGCCGGTAACTGCACTGGCGATCGGGCGGGCGCCGTCATCGGCGGCCAGCCACTGACCGGCGAGATAGCTGTGCACATTGATCAAACCCATTTCTCTCTCCCTTTTGGCGGTGGGCCGCCTGTCGTCCTGCAGTCTATGTGGATGCGTCAGCTCTTGAAGACGCCTGCGGCTTTCCACGAGCCGGGGCTCTGCGCCTCGATGGCGGCAAAAGCCTCGCGCATCCGGTCCATGCCTGTCTCCTCGGCCCAGAACATCGGGCCGCCGAGATGTTTGGGGAAACCATAGCCCTCGGTCCAGACGATATCGATGGCGGTGTCGCTGGTGGCGATGCCTTCCTCGAGGATCAGGTTGGCCTCGTTGACGATGGCCGCCATGATGCGGATGACGATGTCATCGGCGCTGAACGACTGCTGCGCGGTGCTGTGCTCGGTGCGCCAGGCTGCGACCATGGCTTCGATATCGGGATCGGGCTTGCCGGAGCCGCTTGTGTGATCGTACCAGCCCTTCTTTGCCGGGCTGCCACGGCCCTGGCGGCCCATTTCGCAGAGCTTGTCGGCGATATCGACATAGCGGCCGGGCCAGGTGCCGGCCGCCAACTGCCGCTTGCGGTTGGCCCAGCTGATCTGCAGCCCGGTGCGGTCCTGCAATTCATACGGTCCCATCGGCATGCCGAGGCCGCGCATCGCCGCATCGACATCATAGGGCGAGGCACCGTCGGCGACCATGTAATCGGCCTGGCGGCGATAGGCCGAAAGGATGCGGTTGCCGATGAAGCCGTCGCAGACACCGGTCTCGACCGGGATCTTGCCGAGGCCGCGGGCGAAGGCAAATGCGGTCGACATGGTCTGGTCGGTGGTGACCGAGGTGCCGACGACTTCGACCAGCTTCATGATGTTGGCGGGCGAGAAGAAGTGCAGGCCGAGGAAACGGCCAGGCCCGGGCATGCCTTCGCTGATCATGTTGGGATCGAGATAGGAGGTGTTGGTGGCGATCAATGCCGTCTCGGACATGACATCGGCGAGCTGGCTGAACACGGCGCGCTTGACTTCGGGGTCCTCGAATACGGCCTCGATGGCAATGTCGGCATCCGCGGCAGACGCGTAATCGGCGCCGGCGGAGAAGGCCGCGCGGCGGGCGTTGGCCTTGGCTTCGGTGATGCGGCCTGACGCCAGGTCCTTGGCGATGATGGCCTCGACGCGGCCACTTCCGGCGTCTGCGCTCTCGGTGTCGCGCTCAAGCATGGTGACACGATGGCCGGCGGCGAGGCTGGCGGCTGCGATGCCTGCGCCCATCAGGCCGCCACCAACGATGGCGACATGCTTGATTTCGGCAGGCTGAAACGCTTTCAGGCGCTCGGGGCGGGTGACAGAGCGGCTGGCGAAGAACAGCCGACGCAGTGCTCGGGACTGGGCGCTGGTGCGCAGATCCAGATGGGTCTGGCGCTCGATCTTGCTGCCTTCCTCAAACGACACTCTGGCTGCGAGCGCGGTGGTTTCGAGCGCGATCATCGGGGCGTCTGCGCCCTTTGCCGATTTGGTGATTTCCGCCTTCAGCGCTGTCAGATCTGCATCTGCAACCGGGCGGGCCGAGGTGTTTTGCGGCCGGGCGGGCAGGTTGTCCCTGAAAGACGCGATGGCCTGCACCGGATCGCCCGAGAAGACCAGATCCAGCCCGCCGAACTCCTCAAAGGTCCTGGCGTTCACCGGCTTTCCGTTGGCGGCCATGCGGGCTGCACGTTCCAGTCCGATGACGCGGGGTAGGCGCTGGGTGCCGCCGGCGCCGGGAATCAGGCCGAGATTGACTTCGGGAAGACCGAACTTGGTTTTCTCGTCGGCAATGCGCCAGGCGCAGGCGAGCGCCAGTTCCAGCCCTCCGCCAAGCACTGTGCCGTGCATGACGGCGATGAACGGCGTTTCGCTGGCTTCTATGGCGTTGAGCACATCCGGCAGATGCGGCAATGGTGGCGGTCCGGCAAATTCGGAGATGTCGCCGCCGGCAACGAACGTGCGCCCGGCGCAGACAAGTGCCGCGGTCTTGCATTTGGCCTCGTTGACCAGGCGGACGGCCTCCATCAGATCTTTTCTGACGCTGACGGAGAGCGGATTGACCGGCGGATTGTCGATGGTCACCAGGGCATGACCGTTGTCTATGGCAACGTCGACCACCCTTGTTTCCGGATCGGTCTGAAGGGTGGTTGAAGGCGTGGTCACGGTGGCGGCTCCTGGCGTTTCGAGGTGAAATTTTAAGTATCAAATACCGTCAGATTATTAATTGACCAACCGGTCGGCTTATGCAACCATTATTTTCAGGAGGACCATGGCCATGAGTGAACCGGTACTACATTCCTGGAACGGCGGCGTGCTGGAAATCACGCTGAACCGTCCGGATAGATTGAATTCTTTCAACGATGACATGCATCTGGCTCTGGCCGAATGTTTGGAGACCGCGCGGGACGATGCTCGCTGCCGGGCGGTGTTGCTGACAGGCGCGGGGCGCGGGTTTTGTGCAGGTCAGGATCTTTCGGCAAGGGACCCGGCCAAGATGTCGGGTCCGCCGGACCTGGGCGATACGCTGACCCGGTTCTACAATCCGCTGATCCGCCGCATCCGCACGCTGGAAAAACCTGTGGTTTGTGCCGTCAACGGGGTGGCTGCAGGTGCTGGCGCCAATGTGGCGCTGGCCTGCGACATCGTGCTGGCGGCACGCAGTGCGAAGTTCATTCAGTCTTTCGCCCGGGTTGGCCTCATTCCCGATGCGGGTGGCAGCTGGATGCTGCCGCGGCTGATCGGTGAGGCGCGAGCCAAGGCGATTGCCATGACCGCGGAGCCGGTCCTGGCCGAGAAGGCCGCAGACTGGGGCATGATCTGGCGGGTTGTCGAAGATGCCGAGCTGATGGCAGAGGCGAGGGCGCTTGCCGCCCGTCTCGCAGCCGGGTCCACCACGGGCCTGGGGCGGATGAAGGTTCTGATCCAGGCCGCTGCCGGACAGGAGCTCGATGCCCAGCTCGACCTTGAGGCCGTGACCCAGCGCGAAGCCGGGTTCTCCGCCGACTATGCGGAAGGCGTTACTGCCTTTCTTGAAAAGCGCGAGCCGAAATTCGGGGGCCCGAAATGAGCGGCATTTCCGATCAGGAACGCGCCGAGCGGTCGTCTGCGGCAATGCTGAAGGACGACCACACCACCAAAGGCATGGGCATGACCATCGATGCGGTGGGACCGGGCATGGCGACGCTGTCGATGGTGGTTCGCAAGGACCATCTCAACGGTCATGGCAGCTGTCACGGCGGTGCAATCTTCACGCTGGCCGACAGCGCTTTCGCCTTTGCCTGCAACAGCCACAACACGATCACCGTGGCGCAGCATTGCTCGGTGACCTTTCTTGCCCCGGGCCGGGAAGGTGACCGGCTGACCGCTGCCGCGCGGGAGGTGACACTGGCCGGACGATCAGGCGTCTACGACGTGACGGTGACGCGCTCGGATGGCACCGTCATAGCCGAGTTCCGCGGGTTGTCGCGGACTGTTTCGGGCACGCATTTCGAGGAGCCTGCTGCCTGAGCCGGCGGCAGAACAAAATTTGGGAGAGGACGCGCCGGTTCAACGGGAACGGCCGTCCGGGTATTGCAGGAGAACCCGATGCTTGACTTGACGCCCGACCGGGCAAGCCTGGATCCGATTGAAACCGCGTCGCGTGACGAGATATCCGCGCTGCAGCTCAAACGCATGAAGTGGTCGCTGGCGCATGCCTACGAGAACGTGCCGCACTACAAGGCGGCGTTTGACGAAAAGGGCGTGCATCCGGACGACCTGAAGACGCTGGCTGACCTGTCGAAGTTTCCGTTCACGACGAAAATTGACCTGAGGGACAATTATCCCTTCGGCATGTTCGCGGTGCCGCGCGAGAAGGTGGTGCGGGTTCACGGCTCGTCGGGCACGACCGGCAAGCCGACCGTGGTCGGCTACACCGCCGGCGACATCGACATGTGGTCGGACCTCGTGGCGCGCTCGATTCGCGCCTCGGGCGGGCGTCGCGGCGATATCGTGCATGTATCCTACGGCTACGGGCTGTTTACCGGCGGGCTTGGCGCGCATTACGGCGCCGAGCGGCTGGGCTGCACCGTGGTGCCGATCTCGGGCGGCATGACCGAGCGGCAGGTGTCGCTGATCACCGATTTCAAGCCGCAGGTGATCATGGTGACGCCGTCCTACATGCTGTCGATCCTCGATGAATTCCGCCGCCAGGGCGTCGATCCGCGCGAGAGCTCGCTTGCGGTCGGCATTTTCGGGGCAGAGCCGTGGACCAATTCGATGCGCAGCGAGATCGAGCAGGCCTTCGACATGCACGCCGTCGACATCTACGGGCTATCGGAAATCATGGGGCCGGGCGTTGCAAACGAGTGCGTCGAGACCAAGGACGGATTGCACATCTGGGAAGATCATTTCTATCCCGAGGTGATCGATCCGGTGACGGGCGAGGTCTTGCCCGATGGCGAGATCGGCGAGCTGGTGTTCACGACGCTCTCCAAGGAAGCCTTGCCGATGGTGCGCTACCGCACCCGCGACCTGACCCGGCTGCTGCCCGGGACCGCACGGTCGATGCGGCGGATGGAGAAGATCACCGGGCGGTCCGATGACATGATCATCCTGCGTGGCGTCAATGTGTTCCCGACGCAGATCGAGGAGCAGATCCTCAAATGCGCTGGGCTGGCGCCGCATTTCCAGATCGAGCTCTCCACCAACGGCCGGATGGACGACATGACGGTGCATGTGGAATGCACAATCGAACGTGCGGACGCGGATGCGCGGGCGGCATCGGGCAAGGAGCTGGCGCATCACATCAAGAGCGTGGTCGGGGTGACTGCCCGGATCAATGTCCAGGAGCCGGGCAATGTTGCGCGCTCCGAGGGCAAGGCCAAGCGCGTGGTCGATAACCGGAACCGGACCTGAGGCCATGGCCCGGACCATCGCCAAGGATCACGAAGCAAAGCGCGAGGCGATCTTGAAGACCGCCGCGGTTTTCTTCGCGGAACAGGGCTTTGACCGGGCCTCGATGGGCAAGCTGGCAGAGGCGTGCGGCGTTTCCAAGGCTTTGATATACCACTATTATCCGTCCAAGGATGCGCTGCTGTTCGATATACTCGACACGCATCTGACCGCGCTGGTGGATGTGGTGGAGACTGTGGCCAGGCAGCCGGGTACCGCCTCGGAACGGCTTCGCGCCCTGATCCGCGCGATCCTGATCGCCTACCGGGATTCCGATGCCGAACACAAGGTGCAGCTTGATGCGCTGTCCTCACTGCCCGAGGACAACCAGGTTCATCTGCGCGCGCTGCAGCGGCGGCTGGTTGCCTGCATGTCGGAATGCGTGCGGGAGATCGAGCCGGAACGGTTCAAGGCGCGGCCGGAACTGCTGGCGCCGGTGACGATGTCGGTGTTCGGCATGCTCAACTGGTTTTATCTCTGGTACAAGCCCGGCGGACTGGTGGACCGGGACGCGTATGCCGATATCGTTGCGGATCTGGTCATCGGCGGGCTGCCTGCGGTGTGTGCCGGGGCTGCCGGCAGCGCGAGCTAGGTCAGGGCCGCTTGCCGGTATAAAGCGCTCTTGGCCGGATCAGCTGGTTCGTGGCCCGCTGTTCGAGCCCGTGCGCGATCCAGCCGGCCGAGCGGCCGATGGCGAACAGCAGAAATGCTGCGCCTTCGGGCAATTGCAAATGGCGTCTGAGTGCAACAAGCGCAAAATCGATCGACGGGGCGGCGCCGGTCAGATCGGCGGCTGCGGCAACCAATCGCGCAGCCTCGGGAAAATCAGGCGTTATTGCCGACAGCAGTACCTTGGCGCGGATATCGCCGTCGGGGTAGAGCGGATGGCCGAAGCCGGGCAGGGCGCCGCCGGCCTGCAGCCTGTCGCGCAGGGCTTTTGCCGGGGCATCGGGGTCGATGCTGTTCCACAGGGCTTCAACCTGCGTGGTGGCGGCACCATGCCTGATGCCGCTCAATGCCGCGAGCGCGCCGACAATAACCGCCTTGAGCGAGGCGCCGGTGGAGGCGACGCAGCGCGCGGTGAAGCTCGAGGCGTTGAGTTCATGATCGGCGCACAGAACCAGGGCCTGGCGGATCAAATCAGCGCCGGAACTGTCGACGTTCCATGCCTCGGCCAGTTGGCGGTGGATCGGTGCGGACCGTGGAGGCTGACGGAGCGCGCAGGCCGTCAGGATGCGAACCAGATCTCCGCTGCCGCGTGCCACTGATACCGGATCAGTGCGCCAGGCCGATGTCGGCTCGTCACGTGCTGCCACCGCAAACAATGGCAGCAGGGTTTCGGCTGCGGGCGCGTCGCCTGCCTGTGCCGCGAGATCGACATAGGCCTTGATGCTCATCGGGGCGCGGCGCGGGAAAGCGCTCTTCGCCGGGAGCTGCCAGAGAAGGGCCGCAATGTCTTCGAGAGAAGCGGAGCGTGACAATTCCACGGCATTGCGGCCACGATAGAAGCACTCACCGCTCTCGATCAGCGTCAATCCGGATTCGAGTACCGGCATGCCCCAGTCGAGCGTTGCCTTGGCGATCTCCCGGGGTTTGCGGCCGCGCCGCCTGGTTTCGGCCAGTTGTTCGACCGCATCGGCAAGGTAGCGGCTCTGGCGTGGGTCGTCGCCCGGCACGGCCTTGATCAGCCCGCGGCTGACATAGGCGTACAGGGTCTGGCGGGAAACGCCGAGGCGGTCTGCGGCCTGCCTTGCATCCATGTAGTCCGCCATTCCGAAAACCTTATAGTTGATTTATATGATCAATATTGACGATATTCTAAATCGGCGGTTCTGTGAAGCTCGAAACCGGACAGGAGCTTTGCCATGACCCAGACATCGGAAGCAGCCAGAACAGGCACTCACAGGATGATATCCGCGCTTTGGAGCGCTCTCGGCGGAAACGCGGACCTGAGCGGGACAGTCGCGATCACCGGGGAGGGGGCGCTGCCATCGGTCTTTGCGGTGAGCGATTTTGCTGCGGCCGCGGTGGCCAGCGCAGGACTTGCGCTTGCCGAGTGGAGCGAGGTGCGTTCGGGCAAGCTGCCCGCTGTCACCGTTGACCGTCGGCTGGCTTCGTTGTGGTTCGGGTTTTCGATCGCGCCGCAGGGCTGGTCGCTGCCGCCGGCGTGGGATCCGGTGGCGGGAGATTACGCCGCCGCCGATGGCTGGATCAGGCTTCATACCAATGCGCCGCACCACCGCGAAGCCGCACTGAACGTGCTGGGAACCGAGGCAGAGCGCGCTGCGGTGACGGCGGCTGTGGCAAGATGGCGTGCGGACGAGCTGGAAACGGCGGTCGTGGCCAAGGGCGGATGTGCGGCAGCAATGCGCAGTGAGGACGAATGGGCGCAGCATCCGCAAGGCCGCTCGGTGCTGGCGGAACCGCTGATGCGGATGGAAACGGGGACAGGCGCGGAGGCGTTTGCCCGGGATTTCGATGCATCGCGACCGCTGAAAGGCACAAGGGTACTGGATCTGACGCGGGTGCTGGCCGGGCCGGTGGCGACGCGGTTTCTTGCCGGCTTCGGCGCGGATGTGCTGCGGATTGATCCGCCCTCATGGGAAGAACCCGGCGTCGTACCGGATGTGACGCCGGGCAAGCGTTGCGCACGGCTTGATCTCAAAAGCGATGCCGGCCGGGCGCGGTTCAAGGCGCTGCTGGGTGAAGCCGATGTTCTGGTGCATGGCTACCGGCCGGACGCACTGGAGGCACTGGGGCTTGGCGCCGAGATTCGCGCGAAAATCCGACCCGGCCTGATCGATGTGTCACACGACGCCTATGGCTGGACCGGACCGTGGGCCAACCGGCGCGGGTTTGACAGCCTGGTGCAGATGAGTTCGGGCATTGCCGAGGCAGGGATGGTGGCCGCAGGTGCGGACCGGCCGGTGCCGCTGCCGGTGCAGGCGCTGGATCATGGCGCAGGCTACCTGCTGGCGGCGGCCGCGGTGCGCGGGCTGAGCTTGCGCCAGAACCAGGGGACCGGGTCGCGGTGGCGTACGTCGCTGGCCCGCGTCGGCGGTTTTCTGGCCTCGCACCGGCAAGGTCCGGTTGCAATGGAGATCGGAAAGCCGGAACGGCGGGACTACGCCGGTGAGGTCGAGCATACGGACTGGGGGCCGGCGCTGAGGCTGCTGCCACCGGTGCGGCTTGGTGATGTCGGCATGAAATGGGACAGGCCAGCCGGTGCTCTGGGGACGTCGCCGGCGCAATGGTGAGCGGCGCTCCGGCGGCCTGGTGAGGGGCGGGACCGGATCCGGGATCCTGCCTGCCGGGCCCTCACGATTAGCAGACAATACGTAAAGACATCAGACCGCGGTGGCGCCATGTTGGTGGCGGGAGCGGCAGGCAGCGTCCTGAACCAGGCCTGCTCGTCTTCCGACCACAGACAGGTTTCGCTCCGCCGCATCCATACGGCCGCTATCCTCCCAAGCGGCCGGTGCGGGGCGAAACCGTCGAAGCCTATTGCCCAGGTGACGGTGTCTCTTTCGGGGCCACGCACCCGGGCGATCAAATGCAAGGTGTGTGCGCAGTCAAGGATAGGCGCCCGAAACTTGCTCATCCGCACCATTACCAACTCGCGAACCGAACATGGCCGATGCGGCCAGATGGAGACTTTGATGACAAAATTTACCGGCGGATGCCTTTGCGGCAGCGTGACATACAGCTGTGAAATCGATCCGCCCCTGATCATGAACTGCCACTGTTCCGATTGCCGCAAGGCAATGGGCTCGGTTCATGCCACAACCATGTTCGTGCCCGAGGCCAGCGTCACCATCAGGGGCTATCCGCGCACCTACAATCACGGTGCTGACAGCGGATCGAACATGACCAAGATGTTCTGCGAAAATTGCGGATCGCAATTGTTCAGCAAGAACACCAGCCGTCCGGGCGGAATCGGCATTCGGGCAGGCTCGGTTGACGATCCATCCGTGATCAGGCCGATGATGAACATCTTCCTCAGCAGTGCCTTGCCGACCACGCCGCTGGACCCCGACCTGCCGCAGCATCAGAAAATGCCAGGCTGAACTCCGAGAAGGCTGTTCGGCTTGCGCTGATCTTCCATATTCGATGCATTGAAACCGGACTGGCAAGGGGGTGCCAGTCCGCGCTTTCTGCCTGGCAAAGGCAGATGCGGGGCCTCTTGCAAAAGCGAGGGCGGGCAGTTCCTTGCCCATTGGGTCTTGCATGTGGGCAATAAATTGCCAGTATCCCAGTTCGGATCTGCCCAGAGCTGCAGAATTCCTGTACAGCGGAATTTGGCACGCTCATTGCAGGCGGAAACCCGTATTGAAGTGCTGCGAAGCCGCATGCTTCCCAATCAGAATAACATGGAGGAGATCCTTATGATCAGCATCAACCGAAGAAGCCTGCTCAGCCTTATGGCTGCGACAGCCATGGGCCTGTCGATGGCGCCTGCAAAGGCCGCCGAATTCGTCAACATCCTGACCGGCGGAACCTCGGGCGTCTACTATCCGCTCGGCGTTGGCCTGTCGAAAATCTACGCAGAGAAGATCGACGGCGTTCGCACCCAGGTGCAGTCGACCAAGGCTTCGGTTGAAAACCTCAACCTGCTGCAGCAGGGCAAGGGCGAACTGGCCCTGGCGCTCGGCGATTCCGTCAAGCTGGCCTGGGAGGGCGACCCGGAAGCCGGTTTCAAGGCTCCGCTCGACAAACTGCGCGGCATTGCCGCCGTCTACCCCAACTACATCCAGATCGTTGCGTCGAAAGAATCGGGCATCAAGAACTTTGCCGACCTGAACGGCAAGAGCCTGTCGGTCGGTGCTGCAAAGTCAGGCACCGAGCTCAATGCGCGCAAGATCTTTGGCGCGGCCGGCATGTCCTATGACGATCTGTCGAAGACCGAATACCTGCCATTCGCGGAATCGGTCGAGCTGATCAAGAACCGTCAGCTGGATGCGACACTGCAGTCGGCCGGTCTCGGCGTGTCGTCAATCAAGGACCTGTCGACCTCGATCGATGTGCAGATGGTGGCCGTGCCCGAGGACGTGGTGACGGCGCTTGGCGCACCTTACATCGCCGCAACCATTCCGGCCGGCACCTACAACGGCCAGGACACCGATGTCAGCACAGTGGCCGTGGTCAACTTCCTCGTCACGCATTCCGATGTCAGCGATGAACTTGCCTACCAGATGACCAAGCAGCTGTTCGAGAACCTTCCCGAACTCGAGGCCGCTCACAAGGCTGCTGCCCAGATCAAGCTGGAAAATGCGATCAAGGGCATGCCGCTGCCGCTGCATCCCGGCGCCGAGCGCTACTACAAGGAAAAAGGCCTGATGTAAGACCGGGCGACCGGATCACATCACTATCTGACCGTGGCGGCTCCTTAGGAAGGTGGCCGCCACGGACTTTTGCGTTTTGGGGGAGAACATCGCATGCTTCATGATCAGACGCCGCATCAGGCACCGGAAGGTCAACCCGATCTGGGTCTGCATGACCCGCTGGCGGAGAGTTTTCCCTCCACGCCGGAAGGGCGGCTCTTGTTCTGGCTGGCGCTGATTTTCTCGGTTTTCCAGATTGCGACGGCAGCCCATATTGTCGATTTCGCCAGCCAGGTGGTGCGGGCGATCCATGTTGGCTTCCTGATGCTTCTGACCTTCCCGCTGGTGGCGCTGGCAAGGAAATCCGGCCCGGCGGTCAAGACGCTGGCCTGGATCATGGCCGGGCTTGGCGTCGTTGTCGCCTTCTATCAATGGTATGAATACACCGAGCTGCTGTTGCGCGCGGGCGACCCGCTGCAACGCGACATCGTGCTGGGCGTTATCGCGCTCGCCACCGTGTTCGCTGCTGCGTGGGTGATCATGGGGCCGGCGCTGCCGATCATTTCCGGCGCGTTCCTGGCCTATTGCCTGTTCGGCGAATATCTGCCGGCGCCGTTCGATCATCGCGGCTACGATTTCGCCCAGGTGATCGACCATATGGCCTATGGCACGGAAGGGATCTACGGCATCCCGATCTTCGTGTCGTCGAGCTTCATCTTCCTGTTCATCCTGTTCGGCTCGTTCCTCGAGAAGGCGGGCATGATCCAGCTGTTCACCGATGTGTCGCTGGGCATCGTCGGGCACAAGCGCGGCGGGGCCGCCAAGGTGTCGGTGATTTCTTCGGGACTGATGGGCACGATCTCGGGCTCGGGCGTGGCCAATGTCGTGACCACCGGGCAGTTCACCATCCCTCTGATGAAGAAATTCGGCTACCGCGCGGCCTTCGCCGGCGGTGTGGAATCGACCTCGTCGATGGGCGGGCAGCTGATGCCGCCGGTGATGGGGGCGGTGGCCTTCATCATGGCCGAGACGCTCGGCGTCGAATATTACGAAGTGGTGCAGGCGGCGATCATTCCTGCGGTTCTCTATTTCGCGTCTGCCTTCTGGATGGTGCATCTGGAAGCGGGCAAGCACAACCTGGTCGGCCTGCCGAAGAGCGAGTTGCCATCGCCGATGAAGGCGCTGAAGGAACAATGGTACCTTGTGCTGCCGTTGCTGATGCTGATCTATCTGCTGTTTACGGGCTATACGCCGCTGTTTGCCGGAACGGTCGGGCTGGCGCTGACGGTGCTGCTTATTCTCGGCGGTTCGATCGCGCTGGGCCTGCCTGCCGGGGTGATCCGGATCATGTTCTGGATCGGGCTCGGGCTAGTCGCTGCAGCCTTCCTGCAGTTCGGCATCATGGTGATCCTGGCCGCGGTGCTGGCGCTGGTTGCCTGGAATGCGCTGAGCAAGGGCGGGCGCGAGACGCTTGTCATCTGCCGGGATTCGCTTGCCGAAGGCGCCAAGACCGCGTTGCCGGTGGGCGTTGCCTGCGCCGTGGTCGGCATCATCATCGGCACGATGACGCTCACAGGTGCTGCCAATACCTTTGGCCAGTTCATCGTCTCGGTCGGTGACAAGAGCCTGTTCCTCTCGCTGGTGCTGACGATGATCACCTGCATCGTGCTGGGGATGGGGATTCCGACGATCCCGAACTACATCATCACTTCGTCTATTGCCGGCCCGGCGCTCCTGGAACTCGGTGTGCCGCTGATCGTCAGCCACATGTTCGTGTTCTATTTCGGCATCCTGGCGGACCTGACGCCGCCGGTGGCACTGGCCTGTTTCGCTGCCGCTCCGATTGCCAAGGAGAACGGGCTAAAGATCTCGATGGAGGCGATCAAGGTGGCCGCCGCGGGCTTCGTCATTCCGTTCATGGCGGTCTACACGCCGGCGCTGATGCTGCAGGATGGCGGGCCCCTGGCAGCCGAAGTCGGCTATGTGCCGGCGGTGATCTACATCGTCGCCAAGACCGCGCTGGCGATCGGGCTGTGGGGGGCTGCAGTGATCGGGTTCCTGGGCAGCCCGCTCGGCTGGCCGCTCAGGGCGTTGGGAATGGTCGCTGCCTTCACGCTGGTGGCGTCCCTGCCGCTGACCGACGAGATCGGCTTTGTGCTGGCGGCTGTGTTCGCATTCCTCGCGTGGCGGCAGATGCGCAGGCGCACGGAAGCGGCCTGAATGTCGCTCGCGCTCTGTGTTGCGGCGGGTGGCAAGGCGGTTGCGATTGCGACCACGCTGTTTACGCTGTCCTGGACCCATTCGGTGGAAAAGACCGAATGGGCAGAGGCCTGGCGGGTAACGCCGCAGGGGCTGGAACTGACTGAGGCAAGGGTCAAGGGCTCGGGCGCCGGCATGGATCCGGGCGAAGGGGCAAGGCTCGAAGATGGCTGGTGGGTGTGGTCGCCCGACACACCGCTGGTGCCTGAACTGGTCCTGGCCTCCTCGGGGGCTACCGTGTCGGCCTGGAAACTGTGTCACGCGGGTGGGTGCCTGGAGCTTGGCGCCGCGGCGGACGAGCCGGTGCGGGTGTCGGCTTGCCAGCGCTGAATTGTCGCTTTGCCTGCCATTGCCGCCGGCCCTACACATAGCGCAAATGCAATGTTACGGTACTCCCGTGTCCGGGCAGATCTGCTATGATCAAAGTGCGCGGGGCAAGGAGAGGGCAGCAGCATGGGCAGATTCTCGTTTCCGATGGCTCCGGGCCGGGCCGATGCGCTGGGCGAAATCCATGCGCGGCCGCTGGCGCTTGTGGGCAAGTCGCGTGTCATCTTTCAGCTGGCCTTTTTAACCGATGGCGGGTCGGCGGTGGATCATGCGGTGCTGGCCGAGTTGGCGCGGGCGCGGGGTGTGGCGGTGCCGGGACGCGACGCGGCGCATTTTGCGATGGGCTGGGGGCAGGGCACCCTGCGCTGGGAACGGCACACGGAATTTTCCACCTATTTCTGGGATGCGCCTGCGCCGGCAAGGTTCGGCGACGGGCTGGACACGCACCCGTTCGGTGACCAGTTTTCGCCGCCGGGCAGCCTGATCGCGGGCATCCGGCTTGAGGTGCGCCAGGATTCGGCGGCAACAAAGGCGGCGCTTGAAAGTTTCGACCCCACCAGCCTTTGCCTGAGCGAGGTCAAGGATGGGCAGGCGCTGATCGCCACCGATTTCCGGCAGGATGGCGACGGGCTGACCCGCATTCTGGTGATCGACAAGGGCATGAGCGATGCCGGCCGCGGCGCGGTGGTGCAGCGGCTTCTCGACATCGAAACCTACCGGACGCTCGCTGCGCTGGGGTTGTCGTTGGCACGATCGCTTTCGCCTGAAATGCGCCGCATCGAGGACGGGCTGACCAAGATCACGCAAGCGATGAAGACCGGTGCGCGCGAGCAGGCCGACAGCCTGCTGGCCGACATCACGGTGCTTGCTGCAGAGCTCGAGGCCAACGCCGCGCTCAGCCTCTACCGGTTCGGTGCAAGCCGGGCCTACTACACCATCGTGCGTGAGCGCATTGCCTCGCTCAATGAGACCGGCCAGCCCGGCTTCGAGACCATCGGTGCGTTCCTGGAAAAGCGGCTGGCACCGGCGATGCGCACCTGCCAGTCGATCGAGGAGCGGCAGGCGAACCTGTCGCGAAAACTCTCGCGCGCAACGGCGCTGCTCAGAAGCTGGATCGATGTTGAACTCGAACGCCAGAACAGTGCGCTTTTGAGCTCGATGAACCGCCGGGTGAAGTTGCAGCTCAGGATGCAGCAGACCGTTGAAGGCCTGTCGGTGGCGGCAATTTCCTACTACATCGTCGGCCTGTTCGGCTATCTCGCCAAGCCGCTCGACGGGCTGGGGCTGCCGATCAAGGCGGGAATGATGTCGGCACTGTTCGTGCCGGTGGCGATCGGCTTTACCTGGATGGTGGTCCGGTCGATCCGCAAAGGCCATGACATCGAGGACACCTCCGGGGACGCGGACAAGTCCTAGAAGGGGGCGCGCGTGCCGGGCAGGTCTCGCCGGGCATTCTCGCGCGCCCGGTGCTGGTTTCGGGCTGGCCTGACGACCTGTTCGATCATATGAAAAAGCCGCCCCGGAGACGAGGCGGCTTCTTTTGTCGGGCCGGATGATGGATCAGAAGTCCATGCCGGACGGCATTGCCGGGGCGGGAGCTTCCTTCTTGGGCTTCTCGGCAATCATGGCTTCGGTGGTGACCAGCAGGCCTGCAACGGAAGCGGCATCCTGCAAGGCGGTGCGAACCACCTTTGCGGGGTCGATCACGCCCATCTTGAACAGGTCGCCATATTCACCGGTCTGGGCGTTCCAGCCCCAGGCGCGGTCGTCCTTCTCGCGCAGCTTGCCGACGATGATCGAGCCTTCGGCCCCGGCGTTCTCTGCGATCTGGCGGACGGGCGCCTCGATGGCCCGACGGACGATCTCGATGCCGACGCGCTGGTCGTCGTTGGCGGGCTTGAGGTCATTGAGCGCGGAGACCGCACGCAGCAGGGCTACGCCTCCGCCGGGCAGGATGCCTTCTTCGACCGCGGCACGGGTTGCGTGCAGGGCGTCGTCGACCCGGTCCTTCCGCTCCTTGACTTCGACTTCGGTGGAGCCGCCGACGCGGATGACGCCGACGCCGCCGGCAAGCTTGGCCAGCCGTTCCTGCAGCTTCTCGCGGTCATAGTCGGAGCTGGTTTCCTCGATCTGCGCCTTGATCTGGGCGATGCGGCCGTCGATCTCGCTGCGCGATCCGGAGCCGTCGATGATCGTGGTGTTTTCCTTCTCGATCGAGACCTTCTTGGCGCGGCCAAGCATCTCGAGGGTGACGTTCTCGAGCTTGATGCCGAGGTCTTCGGAAATCACCGAGCCGCCGGTCAGGATGGCGATGTCCTCAAGCATTGCCTTGCGGCGGTCGCCGAAGCCGGGTGCCTTGACGGCAGCGATCTTGAGGCCGCCGCGCAGCTTGTTGACGACCAGTGTCGCCAGCGCTTCGCCCTCGACATCCTCGGCAACGATCAGCAGCGGCTTGCCCGACTGGACCACGGATTCAAGAACCGGAAGCATGGCCTGCAGGTTGGAGAGCTTCTTCTCGTGGATGAGCACATAGGGCTCTTCCAGCTCGACCCGCATCTTGTCCTGGTTGGTGATGAAATAGGGCGAGAGGTAACCGCGGTCGAACTGCATGCCCTCGACAACTTCGAGTTCGGTCTCGGCGGTCTTGGCTTCCTCGACGGTGATCACACCGTCATTGCCGACCTTCTGCATGGCCTTGGCGAGATATTGTCCGATTTCGGTGTCGCCATTGGCCGAGATGGTGCCGACCTGGGCGATCTCGTCATTGTTGGAAATCTTGCGGGCGCTGTTCTTGAGGTCCCCGACAATGGCGTCGACGGCGAGATCGATGCCGCGCTTGAGGTCCATCGGGTTGAGGCCGGAGGCAACCGCCTTGGCGCCTTCCTTGACGATCGCCTGGGCGAGAACCGTTGCGGTGGTGGTGCCGTCGCCGGCCAGATCATTGGTCTTGGAGGCGACTTCGCGCAGCATCTGTGCGCCCATGTTCTCGAACTTGTCCTCAAGCTCGATTTCCTTGGCGACCGAGACGCCGTCCTTGGTGATGCGCGGTGCGCCAAAGGACTTGTCGATGACAACATTGCGGCCCTTCGGACCGAGGGTCACCTTTACCGCATCAGCGAGAATGTCGACGCCGCGCAGCATCTTGTCGCGTGCGTCGGTATGAAACCTGACTTCTTTTGCAGCCATTTTTCGTTCCTTTCAAATCTTTCCCAAGTGGTCCGGCAGACGATCAGGCCGCCGCCTTGACTGCAGAACCGGCGTCGAGAATGCCCAGTACGTCGGACTCCTTCATGATCAGCAGGTCTTCGCCATCAAGCCGGATCTCGGTGCCGGACCATTTGCCGAAGAGCACGCGATCGCCTTGCTTGACATCGAGCGCGATGGTCTCGCCCTGCTCGTTGCGTGCGCCGGGGCCGGTGGCGATGACTTCGCCTTCCTGCGGCTTCTCCTTGGCGGTGTCGGGAATGATTATGCCGCCCTTGGTGCGGTCGTCGCTTTCAACGCGGCGAACAAGGATACGGTCATGCAGAGGTCGGAATTTCATGTTTTCCTCCTGGACAAACATTGTATTGGCTCCCATTCCGCCCGGAGCCGATGGCCTCCCGGCGAAAGCCCGGCCCTCATTTTTCAAGGCGCCCGGCGGCAGACGATTTGGTTTTTGAAAAGTGCGTTTTCAAGAGCCTCATGCGAAAAAATCAGCACTCGTGAATGATGGCTGCTAACATATTGAAATATCATCGGAATGTACGATTTCTCTTGCCAAGTCAACCGTCTTTTGGTGTCATTTGACTGTTGAACAACAGGAGGTTCGAGAGCGATGGTTTCACCCGAGTTCGAACGGCAGATGGATGGCTATGGCTTGACCACAGCGCACATATTCTACCGGCGGCCCGACTTTCAGTCGCTGCTGCAAAGCTACATCTGGCAGGATTACGATCTTGCCCCGGAGTTTCCGGAAATGCGGAAGTTCCTCGATTTCTGGGAAGCCAGGCTCGATGGCAAGCTTCACTCCGTCCGGTATGCGCATCAGAAACTGATCGGCCCGAACGAGTGGCGCCGGGTTGACGGGGAAATCCTGCTGAACTGACCGGGATGGGATGGTTCTTTGGACAGGGTGCTGACGTCAGCGCTCGAGTGCTGCGCGCATGCCGGCGGCGCAGAACCTGACCAGATCATCGGCCAGCCGCTCCATGGCTGGCTGATCGCCGGATGCCGCGGCCAGAGCCTCGATACGCCATCGCGAGGTCGACAGTGACAGCATGGCAGAGACCGAGAAAATGAAGCTTACCGCGATGGTCGTTGTGTCGGCGTCGGGGAACAGGGTGGCGATTTCGGCGATGAAGACCCCGGCTGTCGGGTCGAAGCAGCGCTCGGAGATCGTATGCCAGCGGGTATCGGCGGAGACCATGGCCACCAGCCGTGCATAGGCAAGCCATTGCGGGTCCCCGGCGCCGGCCTTTTCGAGATAGGGGCGCAGGAAAGCCGACAGTACCGCTTCAAGCGTAAGCGGTTCATTCCCTTGCTTCCGCGCCGAAAGCGCTTCAAGCCGCAATTGCGACAATTCCGAAGCCCGCCGTTCGACAACACGCTCGAACAGTGTTTCCTTGTTGACGTGGTGAAAGCTGATCGAGGCGATCTGCGCGCCGGCGGCGCTGGCGATGTCGCGCACCGAGGCGCCGTCATAGCCGCGCTCGGCAAACAGCCGTTCGGCCGCATCCAGGATGCTCAGGCTGGTGGCCAGCGACCGTTTGGAAACGGCGCGGCGGCGCGGCTGGTCCTGTCGTCCGGTGGCTGGTGATTTGCTGTCCATAATTCATCTTGCCTTAAATTGAACGATCGTTCAATATTGAGTCGAAGAGGATATCCACTGAAGCCAGGGAGGGGGACAGTTGGACATGAGAGTTGAGACGGCTGGAGAGAAGCCGGCCGGTAGCGAAGACCTGCGCGGTCATTATGCCTTGATCGGCGCCGGCCCGATGGGGCTGGCGATGGCCAAGACGCTGATCGAGCAAGGGATCGCCTTTACCGGGTTTGAATTGCATGGTGACGTCGGTGGGCTTTGGGACATCGACGGGCCGAAATCGACCATGTACGAGACGGCGCATCTGATCTCGTCGAAAAAGATGACCGAGTTCGCCGATTTTCCGATGGACAGCGACGTGGCGGAATATCCTTCGCATCGTCAACTCAGGGACTATTTCCGCAAGTTCGCCGATCATTTCGGCATCTACGAGCATTTCCGCTTTGGCACTGAAGTGCTGTCGGTCAATCCGCTGGGCAAATCCGGCGACGGCTGGCGCGTGACATGGCGCGAGGCCGACGGGACGGAGAACCAGGCCGAATTTGCCGGGGTGCTGATCGCCAACGGCACCTTGTCGGAACCGAATATGCCGGAGTTCAAGGGCAGTTTTTCCGGCGAGCTGATGCATTCCAGCGCCTACCGGGATCCGGAGGCGTTCAAGGGCAAGCGGGTGTTGATCATCGGGGCGGGCAATTCGGGCTGCGACATTGCGGTGGATGCGATCCATCACGGCAAGAGCTGCGATATCTCGATGCGGCGCGGCTACTATTTCGTCCCCAAATATGTCTTCGGGCGGCCCGCCGATACGATGGGCGGCGCGATCAAGCTTCCGATGTGGCTCAAGCGCCGGGTCGACGGCATGATCCTGAAATGGTTCACCGGAGATCCGTCCAAATATGGCTTCCCGAAGCCTGATTATGCGCTTTACGAATCCCATCCGGTGGTCAATTCGCTGATCCTGTTTCATGCAGGCCACGGCGACATCAAGGTCCGGCCGGATATCGACCGGTTTGACGGCAACACGGTTCATTTCAAGGATGGCGGCCAAGCCGATTATGATCTCATCCTGGCGGCGACCGGCTACAAGCTGCATTACCCGTTCATCGACAAGGCGCTTTTGAACTGGCAGGGCGACGCGCCGCACCTGTTTTTGAACTGCCTGCATCCCGAGCGCGACGATTTGTTCGTGCTGGGCATGGTGGAGGCGTCCGGTCTCGGCTGGCAGGGCCGTCACGAGCAGGCTGAAATGGTGGCGCGTTATATTGCCGGGCTGAAGAAAGAGACAATGGCAGTCAAGGCGCTGAGGGAGGAGAAAGCCTCCGGCTTCAAACGTGCCACGGGCGGGATGAAGTACATCGATCTGCCACGGATGGCCTATTACGTCGACAAGGCCACCTACCGCAACGCCGTCAACAGCTGGATCGCGGCGCTGAAAGGCGGTGGCAAATGAGCGATATCGACGCCATCCGGCTGAATTTCAGCCCCGGAAGCCTGATGCTGCTCAATGCCATCCTGGCGGTCGTGATGTTTTCGATCGCGCTGGACCTGAAGCCCGGCGATTTCCGCGCGCTGGTGCGGACGCCGAAATCGCTGCTGACCGGCATGGTTTCGCAATTCGTGGTGTTGCCGGTGCTGACTTTCGCGATGCTGCTGGTCACCAATCCGCAACCCTCGATCGCTCTTGGACTGATCCTGGTGGCGGCCTGTCCGGGCGGCAATATCTCCAACTTCATCACCCACCGTGCGGGCGGAAATTCGGCACTGTCTGTGTCGATGACCGGGATTGCCACGGTTGCTGCCATCATCATGACGCCGTTCAACGTCGCCTTCTGGGGCAACCTGTATGAGCCGACGCGGGCGATCCTGCGACAGACGACGCTTGATCCGGTGTCGATAGCCATCACCGTGTTCTTCATGCTGATCCTGCCGTTGATCCTGGGAATCCTGCTCAATGTCAGAAGCCCGGAATTTGCCGCGCGGATCCGCAATACGATGCAGCGGATCTCGATGGCGATCTTCATCGCCTTCATCGTGCTGGCACTGGCGGCAAACTGGAGCTTCTTCCTGTCCTATGCCGGGGCTGTGGCCGGGCTGGTGATCCTGCACAATGGGCTGGCGCTGTCGGGCGGTTACCTCTCAGCCAGCGTGATGCGGCTGTCGGATTACGACCGCCGCGCCATCACCATCGAAACCGGGATCCAGAACTCGGGGCTCGGCCTGGTGCTGATATTCGCCTTCTTCGGCGGGCTTGGCGGCATGGCGGTGGCCGCGGCATTCTGGGGCATCTGGCACGCCATCTCCGGGCTTGCGCTGGCCAGTCTCTGGTCGCGCCGGGAGGCTGTGCGATGAGCCGTGTGCTGGTTACCGGCGCTGCCGGTGCGGTCGGGCAGGTGCTGATCGAGGAACTGGCGGCAGCCGGTATCGAGACGCTGGCGACCGATGTGCGCAAGCCCGACGTTGTGCCGGACGGGATTGGCTTCGAGGTGCTGGATGTCCGTGGCGACGATGCGGAACGCTTGATCGGGAATTTCCGGCCCGAGGTGATCGTGCATCTGGCGTCGATTGTCTCGCCATCGCGCGGCATGACCCGTGAATTTGCCCACGATGTCGATGTGAAGGGTACGCGCAATGTGCTTGACGCCGCGATCCGGCACGGCGTCAGGCGTCTCGTGGTGACCTCGTCGGGCGCGGCCTACGGTTACCATGCGGACAATCCTGTGCCGCTCAGCGAGAGCGATCCGGTGCGGGGAAACCGCGAATTTGCCTATTCCGACCACAAGCGCCAGGTCGAGGAAATGCTGGCCGAGGCGCGCGTTACGAACAAGCAGCTCGAACAGGTGGTGCTTCGGGTTGGCACGGTGCTGGGCGCCGGGCTGGAAAACCAGATCACCGAACTGTTTCACCGGCCAAAGCTGATCGCTGTCCAGGGCTCGGACAGCCCGTTCGTGTTCATCTGGACCCGTGACCTGGCACGCATTCTCAAGCGTGCAGCGGGTGAGGGGCCGGCAGGCATTTTCAATGTCTGCGGCGACGGGGCGTTATCGGTTCACGAACTGGCGAAAGCGCTGGGTAAACCGGTAATGGTCTTGCCGGCCTGGCTTTTGAAAGCGGCGCTGGGCATAGCGCGGCCGCTCGGCGTCTCGCGCTATGGGCCGGAACAGGTGCGGTTTCTGCAATATCGTCCGGTGCTCGACAATTCTGCCTTGAAAACCGAATTCGGCTATAGCCCGGAACTGACCAGCGCCCAGACTTTTGATCTGTGGCGCAAGGCGGCGGGATTATGAGCGGCGTTGCGGTTGTCACCGGCGGTGCCGGCGGGCTCGGGCAGGCATTCATGCGCCAGTTGCTCGCGGATGGCTGGCGCGTGGTGCTGGTTGACCTGCCGGGTGCGTTGCAGGCCTTGCAGCCTGAAAGTGACCGGGTTGAGCAATTTGCCTGCGACCTGACCGACGAGGACGCGGTCGCATCGGTGTGCACGGAGATTTCGGCGCGGCACCCGGCGCTTGATCTCGTCATCCACAACGCCGGCGTCACCCAGATCGGGCTGTTTGATGACACCACGCTGGCCTCGCAACGGCTGGTGATGGATATCAACTATTTCGGCTCGGTGCGGATGGCCGCAGGACTGCTGAAAGCTGTCCGGGCGGGCAGGGGCACGCACCTGGCGGTCTCCTCGGTGGCCGGCTTTGCGCCGCTCTACAAGCGCACGGCCTATGCCGCGAGCAAGCATGCGCTCAACGGCTTCTTCTCGTCGCTGGCATCCGAAGAGGCGCAGCACGGGGTCAAGGTGGTGATCGCGGCGCCCTCCTTTGTCGCCACCAATCCGGGGCGGCTTGATGCCGGGGAGGACGGGATCGGCAGGCCGGGGGCTGCGACGGACGGATTTGACGAGATGAGCCCGGATCATGCCGCCGGGATCATCCTGAGCGGCTGGCGGCGCGGCAAGAGCTTCATTCCTGTTGGCCGGGTGGCGAGCCTTGGCTGGCGCATCAACCGGCTTTCGCCGAGGCTCTACAGCTGGCTGATGATGCGAAAGATCCGTCGCAACTGAAGGCGGGCGTCAGGTGATGACGCCGCCTCACTTGTTATTCTGAATATATAGCTGAAGCCAAGGTGATTTGATGCCACGCCGATGATGCTCAGGGCTGTCTGTCGTCCTGATCAAAAATATAATCAAACGATTGATTAAATTTTTGATCGCGGCTACGGTCTGGTCAAGTCAAACCATGGAAAGTGCCGTGTCTGAAGGATCAACCGTCTCCCCCAATGTCACTAAAGCCGGCGACCAGACCCGCGCCGCGTTGCTGATGGCCGGTATCCGGCTGTTCGGGACGAAGGGATTCGAGGCGACCTCCACCCGCGAGATCGCTGCAGCCGCGGATGCGAACATTGCCTCCATCGCCTATCATTTCGGTGGCAAGGACGGCTTGCGTCTTGCCTGCGCGGAAATGGTCGCAAGCCGCATCCAGGGCGTTGTCGGTCCGGTGCTGGGCGCGATCGATCCGAAAGGCGATCCGGCGCTGGCGCAGGCGGGGTTCGAGCGCGTGCTGATGGGCATGACGGATTTCATGCTCGGGCAGGTCGATGCGCGCGACATTGCGAGCTTTATGCTGCGGGAAATGGGGGTGCCGGGCGCGGTCTTTGACCGGGTCTACAGCGATTTCATCCTGCCCGTGCACAGCAATCTTTGCGCGCTTCTGGGGCTGGCCACCGGCCATGACCCCGAAAGCGACCTGATCCGCCTTGGCACCTTCAGCATTGCGGGTCAGGTTGTCTATTTCCGCATCGGGCACGCCATCGTTGCCCGGCGGATGGAGTGGCAAGCGGCCGGCCCCGCCGAGGTCGAGGCGATCAAGGCGGTGATCCTGAACAATATACGCGCGTTCATAGCTACCAACAGAAAGCAGGACTGATGATGTCCTTCATTTGCGCCATACCCGTCATTGCCGGCCTGTTCTCGATGTGCGGCGGGGCAGGGCCGCTGGCTGTCGGATATGTCGAGGGCGAATATGTGCTGGTGGCGCCGATCGAGACGGCGCAGATCGTCGAGATCGGTGTCAGGCGTGGCGACCGGGTGCTTGCGGGACAGGCGCTGGGACGGCTGGAGCGGCGCGATGCGGAGATTGCTGTCGCACAGGCCGAAGCCGGGCTGGCGCAGGCCGAACGTCAGCTTGCCAATCTGCAGGAAGGCCGGCGGCCAGAAGAAATTGCCAGCATCGCCGCAGCGCTCAGGTCTGCACAGGCCCAGGCTGCCGAAGCCGAACGGGTGCGGCAGCGGCAGGCGGATCTGCTGAAACAGGGGATTTCGACCCAAGCCACCTATGACACGGCCTCGACCGCCGTGGAGCTGGCCCAGGCCAAGGTTGCCGAGCTGGAAGCCAATCTGGCGGTGGCGAAGCTGCCGGCACGCTCCAACGAGATCAAGGCGGCGCAGGCCGCGGTCGAACAGGCCAAGGCCATTCTCGAATCTGCTGAATGGCGGCTTTCCAAGCGGACATTGTCGATCCCGCAGTCCGGCGTTGTTTCCGACATCATCCGCAACACCGGCGAGGTTGCCGGGCCGCAAGCACCGGTGTTGTCGGTGCTGCCTGACGACGCACTCAAGCTCAGGGTCTATGTTCCGGAATTTGCGCTTTCGAGCATCCGTGTCGGTTCGCAGCTCAATGTCCATTGCGATGGCTGCGGCGAGGGGATGCGGGCAACGGTGAGCTACATATCGGCAGATCCGGAGTTCACCCCGCCGGTGATCTACTCGCTTGAGAACCGGCAGAAGTTGGTCTATCTCGTCGAAGCCCGCCCGGACGACGATGCCTGGGCGCTGGTGCCGGGACAGATCGTCGATGTCGATCTGGAAAGCGCCGGGCAATGAACGTCATCGACGTCAACGGGCTGGTCAAGCGGTTCGGCGACAAGACCGTTGTCGATCATGTCTCGATGCAGGTGGCGGAAGGCGAGATATCGGGGTTCCTGGGGCCGAACGGGTCGGGTAAGACAACCACCATCCGGGTGATGTGCGGATTGCTGACACCGGATGAAGGCGAGGGGCGGGTGCTGGGGCATGACATCCGCACCGAGGGGCTGCAGATCAAGCGCGAAGTCGGCTACATGACGCAGAAATTCTCGTTTTACGAGGATCTGTCGATTGAAGAGAACCTGACCTTCGTTGCCCGGCTCTATGATCTCGATCCTGTTACGGCTGTTGTTCGCGATACGCTGGAAGATCTCGGCCTGTCCTCGCGCCGCAAGCAACTGGCGGGCACGCTGTCGGGAGGCTGGAAACAGCGTCTGGCGCTTGCCGCCTGCATCATGCACAAGCCGAAACTGCTTTTGCTGGATGAACCCACGGCTGGCGTCGATCCCAAAGCCAGGCGGGAGTTCTGGGACGAAATCCACCTGCGCGCCACCTCAGGACTGACGGTGCTGGTCTCCACCCACTACATGGATGAGGCGGAGCGCTGTCACCGCATCCACTACATTTCCTATGGCAAGCTGCTGGCCAGCGGCACGGTGCCTGATGTCATCCGCGATGCGGCGCTGACGACGTTCATCCTCGAAGACGGCAAGATCACCGAAGCCGCGAGATTGCTGAAGGGGATGGACGGCGTTGACCAGGTTGCGCCTTTCGGGCTGACGCTGCATGTGGTTGGCCAGGACAAGGCGGCTCTTACGGCGGCGGTCACGCAGGTGGCCGGGCAAACCGGCGTACGCTTCAGGGAAGGCAGCACCAGCCTTGAGGACGTGTTCATCCAGTTCATGGGCAACGCTACGGACAATATGGCATGAGCACGATGTTCTCCCTTCGCCGCCTGATGGCCATCATCACCAAGGAAAGCATCCAGATGCGGCGTGACAGGATCACGTTTGCGATGATGCTGGGCGTGCCGCTGATGCAGCTGGTGCTGTTCGGTTTTGCCATCAACAATGACCCCAAGGACCTGCCGGCTGCTCTGGTGACCACCAGTCACGACCACTACACCCGCGCCATGGTTTCGGCGATGGAGAACACCGGCTACTACCGGTTCGACCATGTGGTGGCGAGTGCGGCGGAGGCGGAGCGGCTGATCCAGTCAGGGGCGGTGTCCTTTGTCGTCACCGTGCCATCGGATTTCGCCCGCCGGGTGCAACGCGGCGACCATCCGCAGATCCTGATCGAGGCCGATGCGACGGATCCGTCGGTGGCGTCCGGCGCGATATCGACGCTAGGCACCGTGGCGGCGCAGGCGCTGTTGCGCGAGCAGTCGGCGGAAGCGGCGGCCGCGCGGCAATCGACAGCCGCGCTCGAGGTCGTGGTGCACCGGCTCTACAATCCCGAGGGCATCACGCAATACAACATCGTTCCGGGGCTGCTGGGCGTGATCCTGCAATTGACCATGGTGATGATGACCTCGATGGCGCTGACGCGGGAAACCGAGCGCGGCACGATGGAGAACTTGCTGGCAATGCCGGCGAGCCCGCTGGAGATCATGCTCGGCAAGGTGCTGCCGTTCCTGGTTGTCGGCGGGGTCCAGGTGCTGGTGGTGCTGACGGCGGCCAAGTTCCTGTTCAACGTGCCGTTTGTCGGCTCGCTGACGCTGTTGCTGGTCAGCATCCTGATCTTCGTGCTGGCGCTGGTGCTGCTGGGCTACGCGTTTTCGACGTTGGCGCGGACACAGATGCAGGCGATGCAACTGACCTTCTTCTTCTTTCTGCCGTCACTGTTGTTGTCGGGCTTCATGTTTCCCTTCCGCGGCATGCCGCCATGGGCGCAGACGCTGGGCGAAATCTTCCCGCTCACGCATTTTCTCAGGATCATCCGGGCGGTGATGCTCAAGGGCGCCGACCTGCAAGGCGTGGCCACGCCGCTGCTCGCATTGCTGGTCTTTGTCGCGGTTTACATGGTCATCGCACTCATGCGGTTCCGCCGCACGCTGGACTAGAGCCGAAGCTGTGACTTCGGTTCAGCTGGACGGTGTCCGGCATCCGGTGGTGATGTCGAGCGCTGCATCATAGTGCGCGGCCTCCACGTCCATCAGTCCGAGCACCGTGTGAAACAGGTTATCATGGGAAACCGGCTCATCCGCCTGGCCCTGCAGGCATGCGGTGGTGACGCCGAAGATCCGCGAATAGCTGTCTGAGAGCCACATGATGGCCGGAATGCGGGTTTGTTCCGAAGGGGCGAACATATAGGGCATTCCGTGCAGATAGAGACCTTTTTCGCCCAGCGACTCGCCATGATCGGACATGTAGATCATGGCCGAGGCGAGGCGATCGGAACGTGCGGCCAGCATGTCGACAATCTGGGCCAGCATCCGGTCGGTGGCGACGATGGTGTTGTCGTAGGCGTTGACAATTTCCTCGCTGGTGCAGGCTGCGAATTCCGCCGAGCGGCAATCGGGCCGGAACAGTCTCTCTTCTTCCGAATAGCGTGCGTAGTAAGCCGGACCATGGCTGCCCAGCTGGTGCAACACGAGGGTGGCGTTGCCATCGACAGCGTCAAGCCAGGGCCCGAGTGCATCGATCATGACCTGGTCGCGGCATTCGTGCCTGATGCAAAAGCGCGGATCGTTCTCGGCGGAAAAATCGCGGGCAGGCAGCCTGCTGGCCACGCCCTTGTGGCCGGTGTTGTTTTCCCACCAAGTCACCTCGTTGCCGGCGTGAGCGAGGACGTCGAGAACATTTTCCTGTGCCAGTCCGGCCTCGTGTGAATAGCCGGACCGGGGCAGCAGCGAGAACATGCAGGGAAGCGAAATCGCGGTGGCGGTGCCGCAGGATGAAGCATTGTTGAAATAGGCGATGTCGCGTTTTTCAAGTTCCGGATTGGTCTTGCGCGGATAGCCGCCCAAAGAGAAATTCTGGGCGCGGGCGGTTTCCCCGGCGACGATGATGGTGACGACCGGCCGGTCAGCCTTGGCGATCAGCGGGCCCGGTTTGGCATCCGTATCAAGCGGCTGGGCGACGATTCTCCGGTTGTTGTCTTCGACGAATGCAAACTTGACCGCATTGAAGATCGGCGAGACCGGGTTGAGCGTCTTGATGATGATGCGGTTGTTTCTCAGCGTCGAGGCGATGGCGGGATATTGCCAAAGCGTCATGACCAGGGTGAGCAGCAGCAGCGGCACAACAAGTGCCGTGTTCCATTTCAGCTTGGCGCCGAAGGTGCGGTGGCGAATGCGGACAAGGGCAACCAGCAGCGAGGGCAGCACCGCGTACACGGTCATGTGGCGGAAGAAGGCCGGCGTCATCAGATGTCCGGCCTCGGAGCTGGTTGTCTGGGCTGCATTGCGGATCATGTCGATATCGATGATGACGCCGAATTTTTCCATGAACCAGGCCGCTGCGGCGGCGCTGAAAAGGGCAATGATGAAGATGGGTTTGCTGATGTATTTGAGCGTCACGCTGATCGAGAGGACCGTGAGCAAGGCAGAAATGCCGATGGCAAAGGCCATCAGTGCCTGCCGGTGATCGCCAAAGGCCGCGACAGTTCTGGTCCAGAAGGCATCGTTGACGACGAAGATCATCCATGCGGCCACCAGCAGGCTCAGGGTGGTGCTGCCGATTGCAGGCCGGGTCAGTTTCATGCGGGTCTTCCTTGCAGGTCTAATGGCTGTTTGGTGCGGGATGATGGAGCCCCGAGTGCGAGCCGGCCGTTGTGGTCAGCGGAACGGAAATCCGGGCTTCAAGCCCTCCCAGAGGTGATGTACCGAGGTCAAGCTTGCCGCCGAAAGAATCGACAATATCGCCGGATATCGCCAGGCCGAGACCGGCGCCGGCCCCTGTTTGATCAATCCGCAGATCAGGGTTGATGGCTTGCGTTGCTGCCGCGTGATCAAGGCCCGGGCCGTCGTCGACGATCCGGATCACGACCGCGTCCATCGTTGTCTCAGCGTCGATCAGGACACGGGTGCTGGCGAAGCGAACGGCGTTTTCCGCCAGATTTCCAATCAGTTCATTGAGATCATCGGGATCGACCGGGACGGTCAGATCCGCTTCGACAGTGCATGCCAAATCCAGATTTTCCCCCTCCGGCGTCCGCTTGAGCGCACGTATGATACCGTCCACAATCAGCTTCACTGGCGTTTGATCCTGACTGCGGCCATGACGCAGCCGGGCGCGGGCCAGTTCCCGCTGAATATGACGACGCATGCGCCCGGTCAATTCGGAAATGTCATCGGCGATGTCTGTCTCGCCCCTGGCGCGTAGCCGTTCCACATCCGAGACCAGGGCTGACAGAGGTGTTTTCAGGCCATGAGCCAGGTTGGCGGCGCGGTCCCTGGCGCGGCTGATGGCCTGATCCTGGGCGTCCAGCAAGGCATTGACCTCTTCGACAAGTGGCGCCACTTCCCGTGGTACACCATCGGCCTTTAGACGCCTTAGTGTTCCATTTCGGATTGCGGTGACGCCTGATAGCACCCGATGAACCGGTTTGAGGCCTTCCCCGATCTGCAGCAGAAAGCCAAGCAGCAGCACACCGCCGAGGATGGCCAGCACCGGGGCCAGATCCCTGGCAAATCCTGTTTCAAGCGCGCTGATCTCGGCCCGGTCGATGGCGACGGCCACCCGCAAACGGTGATCTCCGTCCGGTGCGGAGAGCAGGACCAGTGTTTCGTGAACCAGCACTCTCGAGCCTAGCGGACCGGTGGTGTCGTGCACGTGGGTCTCGCCGGGCCGCAGCACGTCGCCGGGTATGTCGAGATAGGTATCCCACAAGGACCGTGACTTGAGCTGGCTGGCCGCGGTTTCATCGTCAACCTGCCAGTACAAGCCACCGAACACCGCCTGGAACCGGGGGTCGACGGGTTCGCGGTTCAGCGACAGGGTTGCGTTGGCATCCAGACGCAAGCTGCCGGTCAGCTGGCTCAGGTGGGTGTCGAGTTCCTGGCCGATGCGGCGCTCGATATGGCGGGAGAACAGGGCAGACAGGCCGATGCCGGTCACCAGCAGGGCTGTCGCGAGAACGATGGCGGCATAGGCCAACAGCCTGAACCGCAAGGACCGGCCGGTTTTCATGAAGAACTTCCCGGCTCGTTGACGATGTAGCCAAAACCGCGGCGCGTCTCGATGAGCGCGACGGGCAGTTTCCGTCTGACCCGTCCGACCAGCACCTCCACGGCGTTGGATTCGCGCTCGAAATGAACCGATTGCAGATGCTCGGAGAGTTCCTGCTGGGGGACCACACGGCCCTTGTGCAGCATCAGATAGGCGACCAGGCGGTATTCCTGCGGCGAGAGGCTGACGGGAACCCCGTTTACGCTGAGCCGCATCTGCCGCGTGTCGAGTTCGGCCTCGCCAACGATGACGACCGGGCTCGCCTGACCGCCGGAACGGCGGATGATGGCGCGCAGGCGGGCAACCAGCTCCTCCATGCGAAAGGGTTTGGGCAGGTAATCATCGGCGCCCGCGTCGATGCCCTCCACGCGCTCGGTCCAGGCGCCGCGGGCGGTCAGCACCAGCACCGGAAAGTCACGGCCTTCGGCGCGCCAGCGCTTGAGCACGGTCAATCCGTCCATGCCGGGCAGGCCGAGATCGAGAATGGCGGCGGCATAGGTTTCTGTGTCGCCGAGAAACCATGCTTCCTCGCCATTGGCCTCGGCGTCGACGACATAACCGGCCGCCTCCAGGGCGGTCGTGACATCCTGCCGGATCCGTTGATCGTCTTCGACTAGCAAAATGCGCATGGGATCAATGGTCGTCTTCCAGGCTTATGATTCTGGCTGTCCGGGCGTCGACCTCATATTCGAGGCGGCGTCCGGTGCGGTCGAGGACATAGATCTCGTAAATCGGATGGTGCTTTGAGTTTTCGAACTCGATTTCCAGGATCCTGCCGTCGATCTGCGGTTTGACCTGCTTGAGGATTTCCGACAATTGCAGGATTTCGCCTTTCCTGACCGCCGCATCGATGTCGTGGCGTTTGTGATGATCATCATCGGCAACGGAGGCAACTGGTGCCAGCGCGAGTACAGTGATCAATGAGAGGCGGCATAGCGTGGGGTTCATCGTGGCAGCATCGCTGTTTGAAAATGACAAAACGCTGACAGACCCCATCAGCGGATTGTCATGATGGCTCTGCGATAAAGCCAGCGTCAACGGCCAAAGGGCCAGATCGCTTTATCGAAGGAGACAGATCATGAAATCACCGCTTATCGCCGCCGCCCTTTTTTCGGTTCTCGCACCGGCCGCAGCCCTTGCCTCCCAGGACTGCCCGAATGTGCCGCGCGACCAGTGGATGAGCGATGCCGCGATCATGGAAAAGGCCAAAAGCCTGGGCTATGACGTGCGCTCGATCAAGGTCGATGACGGCTGCGCGGAAGCCTATGCGCTCGACAAGGGTGGCAAGCGTGTTGAAGTCTATTTTCACCCGGGCACAGGAGATGTGGTCAAGGTGAAGGCTGACGACTGATGCTTGCAGCCAAGACCACGATGGAAGCCGGCGGCATTCGCTCGCCGGCAACCGTCCGGGTGTGGGACCCGCTGGTCAGGATCTTCCACTGGTCGCTTGTCGGCCTGTTCACATTCGCCTTTCTCACCGGCGACGAGTGGCAACAGCCGCATGAGGTGGCGGGCTACATCATTGCCGGCCTGATCGGTTTCCGGGTGATCTGGGGTTTTGTCGGGTCGCGGCACGCACGGTTTTTCTCGTTCATCTACGGACCATCGACCGTGGCGGGGTTTCTCGCCGATACGGCGCGACTGAAAGCCCGGCGGTATCTGGGGCACAATCCGGCGGGCGGCCTGATGGTGGTTGGCCTGTTGCTGGCCATCGCGGTGATTTCTCTCAGTGGCTGGATGATGACGACAGATGCCTTCTGGGGTGTGAAATGGGTCGAGGAACTGCATGAAGGCGCGGCTTTCACCGCTCTTGGCCTGATCGCGCTGCATGTCGGCGGCGTCATCGTCGCAAGTCTCGAACATGGCGAGAACCTGGTTCGCGCCATGATCACCGGCTGCAAGCGTGCGCCCGGTCCGGACGATATCGCCTGAGCGTCGATACGTCCCCGGACGCTCGGGCCGACCTGCCAGCTGCCGCCCGCGCTGGCAGGTCCTTTTGCGCATGACGCCGGCAGCGGCAGCTCAATCGCCGTCCGGCGTCCGGCCTGCCTTGTATCTGACGCAGCACTGATGCAAGTTCGCTGCCGTCCGGGGTTTGTCCCGTCATCTCGCCAAATTACCTTCCGGCAGGACGGATTGCCGGATGCCGTCAATGAAGTGCCTTTGGAGTGTCTGCATGGATCTGATTGAAAATCGCACCGTCGACGAGATCGCGGTCGGGGATCGCGCTGAAATCGAGAGAGTTCTGACCCGTCCGGACATTGCGCTGTTCGCCACGGTTTCGGCCGACGTCAACCCGGCCAGCCTGGAGGATGGCGAGGAGGAAGGGCCGGAACTTGAGCAGAGCATTGCGCACGGGATGTGGGCAGGCACGCTGATTTCCGCGGTTCTGGCAACGCGGCTGCCGGGGCCGGGAACCGTGCATGTGGGGCAGACGCTCAAGTTTCATCAGCCGGTCAGTGTCGGCGACCGCATCACCGTGCGGGTTGAAGTTACCGGCATCGACAAGAGCACCGGCCACGTCACCCTGGATTGCAGCTGCCTGAACGAAGCTGGCGAGACAATCGTCTCCGGCCATGCCGAGGTTGAGGCGCCGCGCACCAAGATCAGACGCCACATTGCCCGGATGCCGGTGTCGCGCCTTACCGCGCCGGGCGTGCGGTTCGGCGCGCTGGTTGAACAGGCAAGAACGCTCGATCCGTTGCTGACGGCGGTGGTTCACCCCTGCGATGATCTCAGCCTCGGCGGTGCGCTCGCGGCGCGTGACGAGGGCATGATCACGCCGGTGCTGGTGGGCCCGACGGCCAAGATCGAGGCCGCGGCAGAGCAGGCCGGGCTGGATCTTTCCGGTCTCGAGATCGTTGACGCGCCGCACAGCCATGCGGCGGCGGAAGTGGCCGTGGCGCTGGTGCACGAGGGGCGCGCCGGTGCCTTGATGAAGGGCAAGCTGCACACCGACGAACTCTTGGAAGCCGTGCTCGACAAGACCAAGGGGTTGCGGACCGAGCGGCGGCTTACCCATGTCTTTGCGCTCGATGTGCCCGGGCAGAACCGGACGCTGTTTGTCACCGACGCAGCGATCAACATCTCGCCCGATCTCGAATCCTTGAAAGACATCGTCCAGAACGCCATCGATCTGGCCATTGCGCTCGGCGTCGAGGTGCCGCTGGTGGCGTTGCTGTCGGCGGTGGAAACCGTGACCGGCAAGCTGCCGTCAACGCTGCTCGCCGCGGCCATCTGCAAGATGCACGACCGGGGCCAGATTGTCGGCGGCAAGGTCGACGGGCCGCTGGCCTTCGACAATGCCATCTCTCCGGCCGCAGTGGCTGCCAAGGGCATCGTCTCGGATGTGGCGGGCTATGCCGACATTCTGGTGACGCCAAATCTGGAAAGCGGCAACATGATCGCCAAGCAGCTGATCCATCTCGCCGGCGCCTCGTCGGCGGGGATTGCGCTGGGCGCCCGGGTGCCGATCATGCTGACCAGCCGGTCGGACACGGTGGACGCGCGGATCGTCTCGGCGGCGATGGCCAAGGTGTTTTATCACTGGCGGCAGCAAAGGCCGCTGGGGGTGCCGGGGTAGGGGCTTCGCACCGGGCGTCTGGTGCCGGGTCAACCAATGCCCGGTTCAACCGCAAGGCTGGCGGATTGATCAAACGAGAGGGCACCGCTGGATATCAGCCAGCTCTTGTTTGCCGGCCACAAATGGTGCTGATTGCAGATCGGCATACAGGAGGAGAACTCAGTGTTTCATGGCAAGGTGCTGGTCGCCCAGGGGGGTGGACCGACGGCGGTTATCAATCAGTCAATGGTGGGCGCGGTGCTGGAATCGCGCAAGTTCCGCAAGGTCGAGCTGATCTACGGCGCGGTGCACGGGGTGCGCGGGATTCTGGACGAGGATTTTTACGATCTGACCCAGGAAACCACCCACAATCTGGAAATGGTCGCCAACACTCCGTCTTCGGCGCTTGGCTCGACGCGCGACAAGCCGGACCTGAAATACTGCCAGGAAATCTTCAAGGTGCTGAAGGCGCACGAGATCGGCTATTTCTTCTACACCGGCGGCAATGATTCCTCCGACACGGTCCGGATCGTCAATGACGAGGCGCGCAAGGCGGGTTACGATCTGCGCTGCATCCACATCCCGAAGACCATCGACAATGACCTGGTCGAGAACGACCATACGCCGGGCTTTCCGTCGGCTGCGCGCTATGTGGCGCAGGCGTTCATGGGCATCAACCTCGACAATGCAGCGCTTCCCGGCATCTATATCGGCGTGGTGATGGGCCGCCACGCGGGCTTTCTCACCGCCGCATCGGCGCTCGGCAAGAAATTCTCCGATGACGGGCCGCACCTGATCTACATGCCCGAGCGAGCCTTCGACATCGACCGGTTCCTGGGCGACGTCAAGCAGGTCTATGACCGGCTCGGGCGCTGTGTCGTCGCCGTCAGCGAAGGCATCCAAGACGGCTCGGGCCAGCCGATCATCGCCAGGCTCGCCAATGAGGTCGAACGCGACGCGCATGGCAATGTGCAACTCTCCGGAAGCGGTGCGCTGGCCGATCTGCTGACGCAGAAGGTCAAGGAAAAGCTCAAGATCACCCGGGTCCGGGGCGATACGCTCGGCTATATCCAGCGCAGTTTCGTCGGTTGCGTGTCCGATGTCGACCAGAACGAGGCCCGCGAGGTCGGCGAGAAGGCGGTGCAATACGGCATGTTCGGCGACCGTGACGGATCGGTGGCGATCAAGCGCACCGGCCATTACTCGGTCGACTACGAACTGGTTCCGCTGGAACTGGTGGCCGGAAAGACCCGGATCATGCCCGACGCCTTCATCTCCGGCTGCGGCCACGACGTGACCGACGCGTTCCGCATGTATCTGCGCCCGCTGCTGGGCTCAGGCATGCCGGATGCGCATAGGCTCCGGCCAAACAAGGTGCCGAAGATCTTGGCGGGGAGGTGAGGTGTTGGGTGCCGATCGTACTGATCAGTCAGTGGGATGCCGTCGATGCAAGGATCGTGTCGGTAGCGCTGGCCAACTTGTTTTATTACTGGCGGCGGCAGAAGCCATTGGGGCAGCCGAGATAGGTTGGCTAATGGTTGGCCGTCCACCCGGCGATCTATAGGTTCGCGAGGGTTTTCTGATGGTCCATAGCGTATTGCTGGAGCGATTTCTGCTTTACAAAGTTAGCAGTGAGCAACGTCAATGCTAGGGTGCCGGCAGTGTTACGTCCGTTTCGCCAGGCACGTCTTGTCCAATATGTGCCCTCGGCACGGCGATAATCTTCAGCCATTAGTTCCAAGTCTGCAGAGCCAAGGTGAGTTTCCTCGTCAGTGATCGTGTGATTCGGCGTTTGCTGTCGGTAGACGTATGAGAGGTGTATCCGCCCAGTGTGCTGGTCTCGCCATGGCTTCGCGGTAATCGAATAGGATATACCGTTTGTGGAGCTTAAACCGGCTTGGACCTGTAATGTGAAAAGGGAGTTTATGATCCTTATTGCCATCGCGTCCTGCTGATCCGGCAGGTCGTGAAGTTCCTTCTCACTAATCTGACCATTAGACTGTGCGGCCTCAACCAACTTTTTGATGGTTGGCCAGTTGGAACTCGTGCTTCCGACCCATATCCCGTTCAGATCAGGAAACCAGTCGTTCAGTGCTGGGATTATGCGCCAAAGAATGCGCCATGGAGCGTAGTAGCCGGTCGGGCCGAAGAACCCGCTGAGTAACAGTAGAACTACTAGAGGCAAATACCGGACAACGATGTGGTCCGGTATGGGAACTCCGGTGAATCGTTGTACATCGTCGGCGTAGACGGCAAGGATTGTTACCAGAGTGAGCCCTCCTCCGATCCATTTCCAAGGCAATAATGCGTACACGATACGTTCTCCGATGTGGCTGCGGGGTTTTGCCCTTGAATCGTTGAGTCGGGCACACCACATATAAGCGCCAGGAAGAGTGAGGGCGCAAGATGTATGATTTTTCCAACCGAATATCTAAGTTTCACCAAGACCACGTCAGGCTGACGAACGGTCAGCGAGCTGACATGCGACGTCGACGGGAAACCAACCTTGAGCGGATTGAGAAGGGGCTGGATGAGGCCGACAAACCCTCAGTGGCAGAGACTATAAATCAAGGCGGGTACGCGCAAAAGACCATGACGCAACCGCCGGAGAGCGACCAAGAGAGCCGTTATGACATCGACCTCGGGGTTGTCTTCGAGGAGGCCGACGCTGTTGGCCCTAGGACGACGCGCAACTGGGTCAGGGATGCCGTCGCCCGAAAAGCAACGAACCTCAAAAACGATCCGGAAACAAAGAAGAAGTGCGTGCGGGTTGTGTATGCGGACGGATATCAGTGCGACTTTCCCGTATTCCGACGTATTCAGACTGAAGATGGGTGGAATTACGAGATTTCCTCTGGCGACGAATGGGTCAGCTCCGACCCTGCCGCCATGAACAAGTGGATAGATACGACGGTGTCGGCGAAGAGTCCAGAAACGTCGGGCAGCTATCAACTTCGCCGGGTCATTCGTTTGGGAAAGTTTTTTTCGAAGACGCATTCCAGCCGGTTAAACCGGAAGTTTCCAGGGGGTCTTGTTGCCACCGCACTTTTTATTGAAGCCTACCACTCTGTGGAAAGCCGCGACGACAAGGCATTTCGGGAAACGCTTCGGGCACTGTCCATCCGGTCCAAGCACTCGCCGGTTTACGCCAATGGTATTCAAGTCTCCGACGAAAAGGATATCGACCGGATCGGCAGGTTGGTCGATCAGGCGAAGGAGTCTGTTAAGGAGCTTGACAAACTCGACGCCGATAACGTGACCAATGCGGTTGCCAATAAAGCTTGGAATACCGTCTTTCGTCACAATTTCTTCGAAGAAGTGACCAAAGACTCGGCTAACAGCGCCGCATTACCGCTCGAGAAAAAGAGCGCACTAGGCTCGACGGGACTGGCAGCGCCGTTCCTAGCCTCGGAGGCTGCGGCGGCTCTCTCAGAGAGCGAGAAGCAGTCTCGGATGGAAGCAGCTGTGAGAGCTCGAAATGAAAGCGGGAGTGGCGGCAAACCTTGGTCGAAGTGACGATCCCGGATACGCTGCTCACTGATGTCCAGCAGGCGGTGGACATCCACCAGCCGGAGTTGGCTGTTTCGAGCACTGACACCTTTATCGTCCTCGAGGGGCTATTCGTCGTTTCTGGACCTGAAGGTCCATTCGACGCCTACCAAGTTAAGGTGCTGATTACGGCCGGCTTTCCAACTGAGAACCCCGTGGTATTCGAGCAAGGTGGTCGCATTCCCCGGACCGTTAATCGTCATGTCTTCCCGGAAGAAGGGTCTTGTTGCTTGGGCGTCTGGGAAGAATGGCTTTTGACAGCCCCCGACCACCGGTTCGAGACTTTCTTAACGGGGCCAATGCAAGATTATTTTATCAGTCAGACATACTTTGAAGCCAACGGTATGTGGCCCTTCGGTGAAAGATCACATGGAATGCTCGGAGTGGTGGAGGCTTATAGTGACTTGCTCGAAGTCCCTCAGGATGCCAAGATCATCGTTGCGTATCTTAACCTTCTGTCACTTAGCCAAATAAAGGGGCACCAACTTTGTCCCTGCGGAAGCGGCAGGCGTCTTAGACATTGCCACAGAGACGAACTCCAGAGGCTGAGCAGCAAAGTATCTCCGTTGATGGCCAAGCGAATGCTTGGGTCTATTTCGCCGAAAAAACCTGCTAAACAGCTGCGTTAGCACATAATTTCAGCCAAGTGGGCTCCCTGCCTTCAGCCCCCCTTCACCGCATCAACAGCACCGGTGCCTTGCAGCTCCTGAGCATCTCACTCGTGGTCGAGCCGATGACGAAGGCGCGGATGCGGGAGTGGCCGTAGGCGCCCATGGCGACGAGGCAGGCCCCGTTTTCTTCGACACGCTTGCCGAGCACTTCGTCGGGCTGGCCGGACAGGATGGTGGTTTCGACCTCCAGGCCTGCGCCGGTGAGGATGGCTCTGGCGTCTTCCTGGGCCTTTTCGGTGTCGCGGTTCTTCTGTCCGACGGTGACCAGGTCGATCTTGAGGCCTGCAAACAGCTTGTTGCGGGCGATGTGGTCGACCACGCGCTGGCTCGAGGCGCCGCCGTCATAGGCGACGATGACGGTGTCGATCGGCCTGAAGGCGCGCGAGGCGACGAAGACCGGCTTGTGGCTGGCGCGGATGAAACGTTCGAGGTGGGAGCCCAGCCGCAGGGTGGCCAGATCGGCCTCTTCGCCGCGTTTTCCCACCATGATCATCGAGGCAGGGCCTTCCTGCTCGATCACGGTCTCGACAATCTCGCCCTGGCGCAGATGGGCGCCGACGACCTTCTGGCCGGCGGCCTCGATGATGGCGCGGGCGTCATCGAGAATGGCGCGGCCCTTCTGCTGCAGCAGCCTGGCGCGCTGTTCGTCGAGCGTCGAGAGTTCTTCCAGCAGCGCGGTGCGGGCGCCGAGCGCAATCGATCCGGAGAGATCCGAGTTGCCGGCGCCGGGATGGCGGTCAAGCACGTGCAGCAGGTCGATGCCGGCGTCCATCCGGCCTGCCACCCAGACGGCATGGTCGCAGACGCTTTTCGAATAGGTGGACCCGTCAACTAGGGCCAAAAGGATGTTGGTCATGGTCTGCTCCTCCTCAATGCGCCGACAACTGGTCCATTGCGCCCGGCTTGTCGTGAATGGCAAGCCGGTCGACGATGGTTTCCGATGCTTCGTTCATGCCGATGATTTCCACCGTCGCGCCGTCGCGGCGGAATTTCATCACCGCCATGTCCAGCGCCGCGACACTCGAGATATCCCAGATATGGGCGCGGGACACATCGATGACGACCTTTTCCAGAAGTTCACGGAAGTCGAAGCTCTGCATGAAATCATCCGCGGAGGCGAAAAACAACTGGCCTTCAACGATGTAGGTGCGGGTCTTGCCATCCTCGGACAGTGTCGAGCGGACGCCGAACAATTGCGCGATCTTCCAGGCGAAGAACAGGCCCGACAGCAGCACCCCGACCAGAACGCCGATGGCGAGGTTGTGGGTGAAGACGACAAACAGCACGGTTGCCAGCATCACCACCGAGGACGAGCGCGGGTGGGTTCTGAGGTTCTTGATCGAGGACCAGGAGAAGGTGCCGATCGAGACCATGATCATGATGGCGACAAGGGCTGCCATCGGGATCTTGGCCACCCAGTCGCCGAGCACGACGATGAAGAACAGCAGCATGGCGCCGGCGACGAAGGTCGACAGGCGGCCGCGGCCACCGGATTTGACGTTGATGATCGACTGGCCGATCATGGCGCAACCGGCCATGCCGCCGATGAAGCCGGTGGCGGTGTTGGCGATGCCCTGGCCGACGCATTCCATGTTGCGGTTGGACGAGGTGTCGGTGAGTTCGTCGACGATGTTCTGCGTCATCAGCGATTCGAGCAGACCCACCGCCGCGACCGCGACCGAGTAGGGCAGGATGATCCACAGGGTTTCCAGCGTCAGCGGGATGTCCGGGATCAGGAAGATCGGCAGGGTGTCGGGCAGCGCGCCCATGTCGCCGACGGTGCGCAGGTCGAAGCCGAAGAATATGGTCACGGCGGTCAGCACGATGATGGTGACCAGCGGCGAGGGCACCGCCTTGGTGATCAGCGGGAACAGGTAGATGATGCCAAGACCGGCGGCGACCATGACATAGGTCAGCCAGGGCACGCCGATGAGTTCGGGCAGTTGCGCCATGAAGATCAGGATCGCCAGCGCGTTGACGAAGCCGGTCATCACCGATTTCGAGACAAAGCGCATGACGTAGCCAAGCTTGGCAATGCCTGCGGCAACCTGGATCAGGCCGGCCAGCACGGTGGCGGCAAGCAGATACTCGAGCCCGTGTTCCTTGACCAGGGTCACCATCAGCACGGCGGTCGCAGCCGTCGCAGCCGAGATCATGCCCGGACGTCCGCCGACAATCGCGGTGATGACGGCGATGGAGAAGGAGGCGTAGAGCCCCACTTTCGGGTCCACGCCGGCAATGATCGAGAAGGCGATGGCTTCAGGGATCAGGGCAAGGGCGACGACGAGGCCCGAGAGGATGTCGCCACGAAGGTTGCCGGTCCATTGCGAGAGATAGCTGTTGAACGAGATCATGGAGAATTGGCGTCCTGTCCGGTGAAAGGATGTTTCGAGACTGCAATGCTTGCAAACGCGGGCCAGGGCGGAGTGCGCTTTTGGCCCGGCATGTCTGCGGTTGCTGGAATTTCGACCCTGTTACGGGCTTGCGGGAGTGCGGCTTCGATACAGGGATAAAGCGCGGATGCCAAGCGTCGCCTGTTCGCAACTGCGAGAAAACGGCTTTACGGGCCGCAATCAGGTGGTGAGTTCGTGAATGGTGACGTCCGGACAGACCGATTTTGCGATGTCGCAGAGGTGGCGGTGATGGGTGAGATAGATCACCTGGCCGACATCGGCCATGCCGGCAAACAGCCGGAAGGTTTCCTCGGCGCGGAAATCATCGAAGGTTTCCATGATGTCGTCGGCGATGAAGGGCACGGTCTGGCGGGTTGCGGCGAACTCGTGGAAGCCTGCGACGCGTAAGGCAAGATAAAGCTGAAAACGGGCGCCCTTGGACATTTCCGACGCCTGTTTCGAGGTTCCGTCGTTCTGGATGGCAAGCAGCAGCTCGCGTCCCTTGTCGGGCTGGGAGGCGAGGCCGGTATAGCGTCCGCGGCTGATGGTGCGGATGGCTTCGGACGCGCGCTGCATCATCGAGGAGCTGTGACGCTCGCGGTAAAGGGTGAGCGCCTGTTCCATGGCGATCACCCCGGCGGAGAGCCTGAGGTAGCGCTCGGCGCCTTCGGCAATGGCAAGCAGGATGGTCTTGCGGCTCTGCTCGATGCGGGCCACCGCGTCATCTCCGCCAACCGCGTTGATGGCGTCGGCGGCGCGGGTCCGGGCGGCAAACAGGTGCTGGATTTCTGCGTCGAGGGTTTCCAGCGTGGCTTCGAGGTCCTGCTTTTCCCCGTTCAGTTCCACCGTGTCGGCGGCATCGAGCCGGGACCGGGCTTGCTCAAGCGTTGCAACGCCCAGCGTCTCGCAGAGCTCGGAGGTGATCTGGGCGATCCGCTGGCCGAGCTGCCTGCGCTCCAGCGCCTGGTCAATGCGCAGCGCCGCATCCGTCAGCGTGTCCGTGCCGAGAGCATCGAGCATCTGCGCCTTTCTGGCTGAATGGGCCGCGTGACTTTCCAGATGCCTGCGCTGGCGGGCGAGGGCTTCGTCGATCTGCCGGGTCAGATCCTGATGCCGGGCGCTGGTCTTCTGGGCTGTCTCCAGCCTGTCCGAGAGCTGCCGGGCGATCGTGGCGGCTGGCACATCCTTGGTCTCAAGCCCGGCCTCGGATGCGGTTGCCTCAAGCGCCGTGGCGTAACCGGCCTGATCCCGCTCCATCTTGGAAATACGGTCGGCGAGGCCGGCGCGCTCATGGATTGCGGTTGCCAGCTCGCCGAGCAGAGGCAGGGCTTCGCGGACCTGTGCCGCCGTCGGGGCCTGCGGGCCGTGTCCAAGCCAGCAGCCGTCACAGGCCTGTTTCCAGGCCAGCATCCAGGCCTTTGCTTCCTCTTCGGCGCTCTCCACATCGCGCTGGCGCCGGGCGAGCAGGCGGTCCTGTTCCGCCAAGGTCTGGCGGTAGGCATCGAGCCGGGTCTCCCGGCTGACGAGGTGCTGCGCGCGGCTTGCGAGTGTCTCGAGATCCTCGTCGGGCGATGTCTCCGGATCAAGCGGTGCCAGCACCCGGTGGAGCCGGGCCGTGGCGGTCCGCCGGTCTTCCTCCGCGGTTTCGAGCTCGCGAAGGTGGCTGCGCAGCGTCTCGTCGGCCTCCAGCACCTGGTCCCTGCGGCCGAGCCAGTCCTGCAGTGCCTCGGGCGTCATGCCGGCGGGCAGGGCGGGTGACAGCTGGGTGATGGCCGCATCGATCTGCTTGCGCAGATCAGCCATTGCCTTCTCGATGCCTGATCTTGCCGCCTTGGCACCGTCAAGGTCGGCCGTGGCAAGCGCCAATTGCACCGAGATCTCGTTGAGCTTGGCAACGTCGGCCAGATGCGCGGCCCGTTTGTCGGTGGCCTCATCATAGGCCTGCATGGCGGCTTCAAAGCGTGTTGCGGTTTCGGGGTCGAGAGAGGCCTTGTGGTCATCCCAGGCCTTGTCGCGCGCGTTGCGCAGTGCTTCGGTTTCCGCGTTTGACAGCAAGGCGCGTGAGTGGGTGAGGGCTTCCGCCTCGGCTTCAAGGCGCTTGAGCGCCTGACCCAGAGTGGCAATCTTGTCGTCAGCCGAGATGCGTTTGCGCTCCAGCTCCGCGATTTCCGATTTCCATCTGCCGAGTGTTTCCGTGGACGGGGGCAGCATGGCGCGGAGTTCAGCGATCTCGCCTGTCCAGGGAACCAGCGTCTGGCCGAGCGCTGTGCATGTGTCGCGCGCGGCCGCTACCGCACGGCTTGCGGCCTGGTGGCGCAAATCGTGATTGTCATTGCGCAGCAGGGCCAGGGCCTCGGTGACTGCCGCGATCTGGATTTGCCTGCGTTCCGGGGCGCTCTGCGCGGCCTCGCCGCCCGCTGAAAGCAATTGCGCCCGGGCCTCGTCGCGGCTTGCCTTTGCATCGGCGGCTTCCTTGCGCGCCGTGGCCAGGCGGACATCCAGGTTCGCGCGGGCGTCAATCAGGTCGCGAAGGGTTGCCGTTCTGGAGGTGTCGAGCAGAAGGTCTTCGGCCTTGGCGTCCTGCGGGGGAGAGAGGCGGGCGAGAAACTGTTCGATCCGCGCATCGATGCGGGCCAGGGCCGCGCGCCGCTCTGGAAGATCCTCGCCGGCGGCATCATGCCGGGTGCGCAGCCGGGCCAGTTCAGTCAGCCGGTCCTGCAATGACAGGATGCCGGCATCGAGACTGAGCCCATCGCGCTCTGTGGTCAGGCGCTCGATTTCAGCTTCCAATGCCGCGCCGGCGGCCTCAAGTGCAGCTTCTTCCTGACCGAGATCTCTGACCTGCTGGCGCCATTCGGGCGCAACGTCCGGCAGACCGGAGAGCGGTTCGAGCTCGGCCTGAATCCGGTCAAGTTCGGCAAGGCGCGGACGCGCCGACAGCAGCCGGTCGATGGCCGCCAGCCGCACGCGAAGCTGCTTCCGGTTCTTGCCGGCCTCTTCGTGGCGGGTGTTGGCCTCCTCAAGCTCCTTGCTCAGCTGTGCGAACTTGCTGGCCTGGGTGTCGATCCTGTCTCGCTCGGCCTTCAGCTCCGCGAGCTCGGCCTTGAGTTCGCCGAGGATGCGCTTTTGCGCCCGGGGCTTGTAGAATTCCTCGGTCTCGCTGCGGATTTCGACAAGCCGCTGGGAGAGGTCTCCGAGTCCGGCACTTGCCGAGAACAGCAGTTCGCCGAGATCGCCACGGCTTGCGAGAATGCTTTCGCCACCCTGCTCAAGGCTTTCATCATCCAGCGAAAACATGGTCTGGTAGCTGTCCCGGTCAAGCCCGCCAAGACCTGCCAACAGGGCGCCGTCGGAAACGGGCTGATCGCGGTTGTCGAGCAGGCTGTTGTGTTGCCGCTTGATGCGGACGAATTCCTGCGTCTTGCCGTCAATTTCGATTGCGGCGCCGATGCGCATGGACGGATAGGGATGGAGGAAATTGTAGCTGCTCTGCGCGCCGATGCCGAACAGCAGGTCAAGCCAGGCGCTGAACAGGGTCGACTTTCCGGCTTCATTCGGGCCGTAGACGATGTGCAGGTCGCAGCCGCCAGCGGTGCGGGGACCGAAGTCGATGCTGTGATCGGTGAACTTGCCGTAGCGGGTGAGGTCAAGGCGATTGAGGCGCATCAGGCGGTCCCGTTTCCGGATGCGGGGCCCGATTGCAGCCGGGCGAGCACGTCATCGGCGCCCTCGCGGGCCAGCGCGATGCGCCGCGCCCGGGTCTGGGTCTCGTCGATGCCGAATAGATCGCGGAGATCGGTCGGCAATTGCGCCTGCAGCGTATCGGCAAGGCTTGCCACCGCGGCTTCGTACGCGTCGGATTCGAGAATGGCGGTTTCAATCAGCGATCTGAGTTCGTGCAGCGGATCGGTCGCCGATCTTTCGGATGTTCGTGGCGGTGTGCAATTGATCTCGAGCTTTTCGATCCAGACGGCGCCGATCTGCATGGCCCGTTCTTCCGTCTCGGCGAAGAGAAGCTCGCTATCACGGCGCATGCGCCAGGCGAGCGGGGTTTCGCCCGAAAATGAAAGCCTGACTACCAGTTGAGGCGCGGATGAATTCGAGCGGGCCGGTTTCAGCGCGTCTGTGAGCGCGGTTGCCAGGTCACTCCATTCACCGATGCCGGTGGCGTCAATGGTGATGCGGGCAAATTCGGCGAGCGCGGTCTGCCGTTCATCGAGGTCTACGGATCCATCGTCACTGATGGACACCAATGTGACTGACTTGGGTCCGTCCTCGTTGATGTCACGGCCCTGCGGCATGCCAGGCATGACAATCGTGGTCGAGCCGGTGGTGACGGAGCGCTTGTGGATGTGGCCCAGCGCCCAATAGTCATAATCGGTGGCCTGCAGTTCGACAGGGCTGCAGGGCGCATAAGGGTCGTGTCCGGGGGCGCCGCCCAGGCTTGTGTGCATGATCCCGATGTTGATGGCATCGGGCAGGGCGCGGGCATACTTCGGAAGCAGGCTTTCGGGCGCTGTCGGATTGGCAAAGCTCAGCCCGTGTATGGCGACCGGCTTCTCGCCCTGTCCGCGTTCGATCAGGACATGCTCGGCACGCCCGCCGAACAGTTTGACCTCGCCGGGCAGAACCAGTTCCCTGGAGACCTTGGATAGAGCGTCGTGATTGCCACGGATGATGAAGGTGCGGATGCCGGCAGTGGCCAGACGGTTCAGCTCGCTTGCGAGGAAGCGGGCGGTTTTCATCGAGGTCTGGTCGCCATCGTAAAGATCGCCGGCGATGATCAACGCATCGACCCGCTCATCGAGGCACAGATCGATGATGTTGCTGAACGCCTGCCGCGTCGCCCCGCCGATGAGGTCGGCAAGCTCCGGATTGCGCAGCGCCAGCGACTTGAGCGGCGAATCAAGATGGATGTCAGCGGTATGAATGAAGCGGAAACCGGCGATTGCTATGTCCTCCGGCTGTTCCCGGATTGTTGTGGTGAGGCGATGCCAAGCCATAGCACAGGCTATCGGTGCGGCGGCAAGGCTTTCGACAGCAGAAGGGCCGTCTTTTCAAACGGCCCTGTAACTTCGCAATGTGCAGCCAATGGCTGCTGCAGGATGAAAATCAGGGCGCCCTGCCGGTCTTGCCGGTTACCTTCAGCCATTTGCCGCCGTGATGGGGCGACTGGATCTTGCGGAAGCTCATGCGCGCGGACTGGACCGGCACGACTTCATTGTTGAGATTGTCGAGGACATAATCTCCGTCGCGGGTTCTGACCACCAGCACCGTGTGTGCTTCGCTGCCGCTGTAGCCCATGGTCAACAGCAACTGCGAGGACTTGAAGCCCATGCGCAAAAGCTTGGCGCGTTTGGCGAGTGCGAAATCCTCGCAATCGCCTGACCGGGCCTTGGCTGTCCAGTATTCCTTGCGGCCAAACGCGGTTTGGTCTGCGGCCGCCTTGATCGAGCGGTTGACGGCCCGGTTGACGCCATTGAGCAGCTTGGTGCGGGCAGGCGGCAACGAGGAGGATGCCGAGCGTCCGCGGCAATCGGAAACGTTGCGCGTACAATATTCCACATGACCGTAAGGCCGCGTGGTCTGTTTGCCGGTTTTGAGCCATGTAGAAGCAGCCGCTGGCGAGAGAAACGTAAACAAGGCTGCCAGCATGGCGAGCAAGAAAAGAGGTGCGCTCATGATTTCCACGGAACTCCTTGTTGTCGTTGTTGATGAGGCCGGTTGCCTCGCCTGACTCGATAAGAGGCGAAAAATGATCGTTACGCAAGCCTTGCCTGGGGAAACTGTTTTTTCTGGGGCTTGTTGTATGGCGGGCAGGCTTCAGAAGACCGTCAATCGTCTGCGTAATAATTAGTCACTGTCTAAATATTGTGCGCAAAAGTGTGCTTTTTGTGACGCCCGGTCCGTGCATCCCAGGCCGAGGCCTTTCGAAACCCTTGAAAACCGCCCTTTGTCGCAACTGGCAAGGGGTTTGCATTGAAGACCTCCGTGGACACGAACAGCACGGAGGCTGACATGACTTTTACCACTAAAATGAAGATCGCAGGGGCGGCAGCATTTCTTACTTCAACCATTTTGACCCATTCGGCATATGCAGCAGAAGACACCATCAAGATCGGTGTGTTGCACTCGCTTTCGGGTACCATGGCGATCTCGGAAACGACGCTGAAAGACACCGTGCTGATGCTGATCGAGCAGCAGAATGCCAAGGGCGGCGTTCTGGGCAAGAAGCTCGAGGCTGTCGTTGTCGACCCGGCATCGGACTGGCCGCTGTTTGCCGAAAAGGCACGCGAGCTTCTCACAGTCGACAAGGTTGACGTGATGTTCGGCTGCTGGACTTCGGTTAGCCGCAAGTCGGTTCTGCCGGTGATTGAAGAGCTGAACGGCCTGCTGTTCTACCCGGTTCAGTACGAGGGCGAAGAATCCTCCAAGAACGTGTTCTACACGGGGGCCGCACCCAACCAACAGGCGATTCCTGCGACCGACTACTTCCTCGAAGAACTCGGCGTTGAAAAGTTTGCGCTGCTGGGTACCGACTATGTCTACCCGCGCACGACCAACAAGATCCTCGAGCAGTATCTCAAGGACAAGGGCATTCCGGCTGAAGACATTTTCGTCAACTACACGCCTTTCGGCCATTCCGACTGGTCCAAGATTGTTGCTGACGTGGTTGCCCTTGGCGCCGACGGCAAGAAGGTCGGCGTGATCTCGACCATCAATGGCGACGCCAATATCGGCTTCTACAAGGAACTGGCTGCTGCCGGGATCTCGGCGGACGACATTCCTGTCGTGGCTTTCTCGGTGGGTGAGGAAGAACTTTCGGGCCTCGACACCACCAACCTCGTCGGTCACCTCGCAGCCTGGAACTACTTCGAATCCGCTGACACTCCGGTCAATGCCGAGTTCATCAAGGAATGGAAGGCGTTTGCCGGCGAAGACCGCGTGACCAACGACCCGATGGAAGCCACCTATATCGGCTTCAATATGTGGGTTCAGGCGGTCGAAGCTGCCGGCACCACCGATGTGGACATGGTTTCGGAAGCCGTGGTTGGACAGAAAGTGCCGAACCTGACCGGCTCGACCGCTGAAATGCTGCCCAACCATCACCTGACCAAACCGGTTCTGATCGGCGAGATCCAGGCCGATGGCCAGTTCGACATCGTCAGCCAGACCGAGCCGGTTCCCGGCGATGCCTGGACCGACTTCCTGCCCGAATCCAAGGTGCTGGAATCGGACTGGATCGATCTGAAGTGCGGCATGTACAACACCGACACCAAGACCTGCGTGCAGCTCAATTCCAACTATTGATCTGTGACACGGGGAGGGGGCTTCGCGCCCCCTTCCACCTTTTCAACTGGTCTTGGTTTCCCATGCTCCGCATTATTCTGCTTTTTCTTGCCGCTCTGATCGCATTCGCGCCGGCCAACGCGCAGGACGTCACTCTCAACTCCCTGCTCGAGACACACCGGGCCAAGATCGAAAAGCCCTCACGCACGACCATTGGGCCGGTACTGGAAGCTCTGGTCGAGAGCCAGTTGCCCGGTGTTGCGGTGTTTCTGGAGAAGTGGCGCGAGAAGGATCTCTGGCAGCGCAAATCCGATGGGCGCTTCTTCTTCGTCGAGAAGGCCGATGCCGGCAAGCTGACGCTGATTGATGTCGATACCGGTGCGGAAGCCGGGTTGGCCGACAAAAGCGAGCTGAAAAACCTCAAGCCCAACAGCGGTGTGCGCGGCGTGATTGCCGCAGCCCTGGTTCAATTCCAGTTGTCCGACCCGGATCCGGAACGGCGCCTGCAGGCGTTGACCGCGCTCGAGCGTGACGCCAACCAATCTCACTTGAGCATCCTTCGGGCTGCGATCGAAGCCGAAACCGTCCCCGCGATCAAGGCACGCAAGCAACGGCTGCAGCGACTGCTGACCATCAAGTTCGGCAGCGACCAGGCGACGCGGGTTGCCGCGATCAAGAGTTTTGCCGGTGATCCCGGTGTTGATGCGCGCGCCGCGCTCAATCCGTTGCTCGCGACTTCGGTTGCGGTTTTCGACACCGCGCCCGAAGGCGTCAACGTGGCGAAGCTGCTTGTGCCGGGCCGCGACATCGACATGGACGCCGCCTATCAATTGCTGGTCGATGCGGGCAAGGCGCGGCCCATCGTTCCGCTGGACGCGCGCAAACAGGCGCTGATTGCCAATATCAGCAATGGAATGGTTGCCGGTATTCCTGTGGCTGAGCTGGTGACGCAGACCGCGCGCGACCGGGCCTATGTGGCGCTTGCTGGTGCGGGAACAGTGCCGCCGCTGGTGAGCGCGGATGAGCAGCGCTCGGCTGTCGCAGATCACGTGTTTGCGGAAGTCTACGCGGAACCGGATCCGGTTCTGACAACTGCTGCGCGGGAAACGCTTGCCAATATCAACGGTACGGTCGGCTTCTACCAATTTGTCGATCTGGCCATGGACGGGCTGTCGCTGGCGTCGATCTATTTTCTCGCGGCCATCGGGCTTGCCATCACCTTTGGCGTCATGGGGGTGATCAACATGGCGCATGGCGAGTTCATCATGATCGGTGCCTATACCGGCTACGTCGTGCAGCAGTATATTCCCAACTACACGGTCTCTATCATTGTGGCATTGCCGCTGGCTTTCGCGGTGGCGTTTCTGGCAGGTGTGGCGCTGGAACGGCTGGTGATCCGGCATCTGGCGCACCGGCCGCTGGAAACCCTGCTTGCGACCTTCGGCATCTCCATCGCGCTGCAGCAGATCGCCAAGAACATCTTTGGCACGCAGGCGCGGCCGCTGACCTCGCCGTCCTGGCTTGATGGCGCCTGGGTGCTCAATGACGTGGTGTCGATCAGCTATATCCGCATCGCGATCTTCGTGCTTGCACTCGCCTTCCTTGGCTTGCTGCTGTTCGTACTGAACAAGACCCGGCTGGGGCTCGAAGTGAGAGCGGTGACGCAGAACCCGCGCATGGCCTCGTCGATGGGGATCAACCCGGACCGGATCAACATGCTGACCTTCGGGCTCGGCTCCGGCATTGCCGGGATCGCCGGAGTTGCCATCGGGCTGTTTGCGAAGGTCACCTCCGAGCTTGGCTCGGGCTATATCGTCCAAAGCTTCATGACCGTGGTGGTCGGCGGTGTTGGCAATATCTGGGGCACGCTGGCGGGGGCCGGGATGATCGGCTCGCTGCAGAAGGTGATCGAGTTCTTCAATCCGTCGAACACGCTTGCCGCACAGACCTACATGATCATCTTCATCATCATTTTCATTCAGTTCCGACCCAAGGGCATCATCGCGCTCAAGGGCAGAGCGGCGGGGGATTAGACCATGCAACGTTCCCTGTTTGCCCGGCAGCCATCGGTGCTGATCTTCATTGCTTTGCTCGCGGTCTTCACCATTGCCATGGTGGTGATGTCGGAAGGATTTGGGCTGGGGCTGGTTTCGACCAGCATGATCAAGATCCTCGGCAAGACGCTGTGCCTGTGTCTGGTCGCCATCGCCATGGATCTGGTCTGGGGCTATTGCGGGATCCTGTCGCTCGGCCACTTCGCCTTCTTCGGGCTCGGCGGCTACATGATCGGCATGTGGCTGATGTATGAACGCACCAAGGACATCGTCATCGCCTCGCTGGCGGGTGGCGAGTTGCCGGCTACCGCAGAGGAGATCCGCGAAGGGATCGGGACGCAGATTTTCGGTGTCGTCGGTGGGTCGGATATCCCCGCTGTCTGGTATTTCGCGGACAGCCTGTTTGCGCAGCTTGCATTTGTGGTGCTGGTTCCGGGGCTGCTGGCGCTGGTGTTCGGCTGGCTGGCGTTCCGCAGCCGCGTGACCGGGGTGTATCTGTCGATCCTGACCCAGGCGATGACGCTGGCGCTGTCTCTCTATCTTTTCCAGAACGACAGCGGCCTGCGCGGCAACAACGGCCTGTCGGGATTGCAGAACATTCCGGGTCTGACAGAGGTGCCGCAATCAGTGGTTTCTGTCTGGTTCTTCCTGGCCTCGGCCTTCGCGCTCGGGCTGGGCTATGTCGTGGCGGCCTGGGTGGTGTCGGGCAAATTCGGCAATGTCATCCGCGCCATCCGCGATGACGAGGCGCGCATCCGCTTCATGGGCTACCCGGTGGAGACCTACAAACTGGTGGTGTTCACGCTGACGGCCGTGATCGCGGCGATTGCCGGGGCGCTCTATTATCCGCAGGCAGGCATCATCAACCCGGCGGAAATCGCGCCGATTGCCTCGATTTATCTTGCCGTCTGGGTGGCGATCGGCGGGCGCGGGCGGCTCTACGGTGCTGTCATAGGTGCGGCCACGGTGTCGCTGTTGTCGTCCTGGTTCACCGGCGGGCAGGCGCCAAGCATTCCGCTCGGGTTCTACACCATCAACTGGGTCGACTGGTGGCAGGTGCTGCTGGGTCTCGGTTTCGTGCTGGTGACGCTGTTCGTGCCCAAGGGTATTGGCGGTGTGTTTGACAGGCTGGTCAGAAAGGATGCTGCATCGTGAGCGCGCTACTGGAAGTGACCTCGATTTCGGTGTCGTTTGACGGCTTCAAGGCGATCAACAACCTGTCCTTCGAGATCGGCGGGCAGGAACTGCGCGCCATCATCGGGCCAAACGGGGCAGGCAAGACCACCTTCATGGATATCGTCACCGGCAAGACCAAGCCGAACGAGGGCCGGGTGCGGTTCGGCGAGCCGCAACTCGATCTGCTCCGGCTGTCGGAAAGCCAGATTGCGCGCGCAGGCGTTGGCCGCAAGTTCCAGCGCCCGACGGTGTTCGAGGCGCAAAGCGTGCGTGACAACCTGATGATGGCGCTGAGCAATGACCGGCTGCCGTTTGCAGTCTTGTGGTATCGTGCGACACCGCAGGACAGCGACCGGGTGCAAGTGCTTGCAGAGGAAATCGGCCTGTCTGGCGAACTGGACCGGACGGCCGGTGAACTCTCGCATGGCCAGAAGCAATGGCTGGAGATCGGCATGCTGCTGGCGCAGGACCCGAAACTGCTGCTGGTGGATGAGCCTGCGGCGGGGATGACGCTGGGGGAACGCGAACACACCACAGATCTGTTGCGCCGGGCGGCTCAAACCCGCGCGGTTGTTGTTGTCGAGCACGACATGGAATTTGTCCGACGGCTCGATTGCAAGGTGACGGTGCTGCACGAAGGCTCGGTGCTGGCGGAAGGGTCACTCGACCATGTCACGGCCAATTCCGACGTCATCGATGTCTATCTGGGGCGCTGAGAATGCTTGATATCGAAAACCTGACCCTGCACTACGGCCAGTCACAGATCCTCAAGGGCATTTCGCTGAAAGCCGATGTCGGGCAGGTGACCTGTGTGATGGGCACCAACGGGGTGGGCAAGACCAGCCTGCTCAAGGCAATCTCCGGGGTGCATCACCGCTCCGGTGGTGACTACAGGCTCGACGGGCAGGAAATCGGCAAGATCCCGGCGCATCAGCTGGCGGCAAGGGGTGTGGGCTATGTTCCTCAGGGACGGGATATTTTTCCGCTGCTGACGGTGACAGAAAATCTCGAAACCGGGTTTGCCTGCCTGCCGCGCTCGGAGCACAAGATCCCGGATCACATCTACGAGCTGTTTCCGGTGCTGAAAGACATGCGCAACCGGCGTGGCGGCGATCTGTCGGGCGGGCAGCAGCAGCAGCTTTCCATTGCACGGGCACTGATCACACGGCCGAAATTACTGTTGCTGGACGAGCCGACCGAAGGCATCCAGCCCAACATCATCCAGCAGATCGGGCGGGTGATCGCGCTGCTGCGCGACGAGGGCAAGATGGCGATCGTGCTGGTCGAGCAGTATTTCGAATTTGCCTATGGGCTGGCCGACCGGTTCTGCGTGATCGAGCGCGGCGAAGTGAAGATGGCGGGTGACCGCGAAAGCCTGAGCAAGGACGTCTTGCGCGAGGCGGTTTCGGTATGATGGTCGGGCGACCCTGGCTGTTTGACCTCACATGCCCAGGATTTGGGCGATTGCCGCAAATTTCGACCCGGCATGCATGCTGCAAAAGCAATCCCTTCAAGGGAGGGCCGGGAAATCGCATTAAAACCAGCGCCGGGCAGGTTCGTTTGAACTGGCACGGTTCCTGCTTTGTTAAAACCAGATCCAGAGGGGATCAATAAAAGACGCTCGCTAAGAGCGCTTGAATTAGGGCCGTCAGGCAGGATTACGCAAACCCGCATATCGGGAGTGCGCCTGTCTGGCGGCCTTTTTTGTTTTCTGCAGAAAGGCTGTGTCAGGATTGTCCGGCGACGCCCAGAACATCGCGTGCCTTGCGCGCGGGCAACTTGCGGTCAACCACCCAGTCGGTCGTTGCCGCGGCGATCCAGATGGCAAACAGGGTGACCCAGGCGGTGAGCGCGAAGATGCTGGCGCCGGTGACACCAGCACCGACGGCGCAACCGCCCGCCAGCATGCCGCCGAACCCCATCAGGGCAGCGCCAGCGAGATAGCGGCGCATCGAGTCGCCCCCTTCAAAGCCCTGAAGTTCGAGTTCGCCGGTGGCGAGGGCTGCAAGAAATGCGCCGATGAAGACGCCGGGAACCAGGCCGACATCGAAATCGATCATCGAACCGGGCTGCGACAAAAACAGCATCAGCGTGTTGGCGGATGGTCCGGTGAAGCTCAGCGCTTCGAGCTGCACCGGCTCGAATGCGATTGCGGTCATTGATTTCGTGAACCACCAGGCCAGCGGAATGCAGGCGCCGACGGCAAAGGCGGCAATGGTCTTCCAGAGCCCGATCTTGCGCCATAGCGCCAGCGACAGGCTGGCGGCGAGGCCGATGAGGACCAGTGTGAGGGCGGTTTTCTCGGAGACACCGGAGAGTGTCAGCAGGTCGTTGGATCCGATAGAGAGAGTTGTCAGCGGGGCTGCCAGCGCATCGCGCACCGGCGAGAGAAAGCCGTGCAGGCTTGCTTGTGCGACCACGGCGAAGACAAGACCCGAGAGCAGGGCGCGCAGGTTTCCGGTGGCCGAGAGCACCAGAAGCCGGGAGGAGCAGCCGCGCGCCAGCACCATGCCGGTGCCGAACAGCAGACCGCCGATGGCCGCGCCAGAGAGACTTTGCGGCGAGGCCAGCTGGCGGGCTTCGGTGGCGGTGAACAAGTCGAATGCCGAGAGCAGCATGGTTCCGGCGATGGCTGTGGAGAACACAATCAGCCAGATCGCCATCTTGCCACCGACCCGGCCGCGGGAAAATTCGATTGCCGCTGCGCGCAGGCAGAACCGGCTTTGCTGGGCGAAGGCGCCAAACAGCGCGCCAATGATGGCACCGCCGATCAACAGCGCGCCCTTGTCACCAAACCTGTCGGCAAGCCATTCAAGTTCCATTATGCTGCCCTCTTCAAAGGCAAATTGCCTGATTTGCGAGAACAAGCATTGACCTGCGTCAAGACAAAGGCAAATATTCATATAAATCTATATGGGAGAGACATCATGGCATCGCTTGATCTGACGCGACGGACCCTCATGCAAACGGGAGTGGCTGCTGCGGCGACCGCACTGCTGCCGGTGGGCTTGCGGCCGGCCAATGCCTTCGCAATCGGCGACGCGGTGCTGACCAGCATCAGCGACGGCAATCTGGTGCTGCCGCTGAGTTTCTCCTATCCGGATGCGCCGCAGGACGAACTCCTGGCGCTGTTGCAAGCAAACGGACTGCCGACCGATACACTGATGCCCGATTGCAATGTGCCGATCCTCAAATCCGGCGACCGGCTGATCATGTTCGATGTCGGCTCCGGCTCCAACTTCATGCCGTCTGCAGGCAGGCTGCTCGACAACATGGCCGAGGCAGGGTTCGATCCGGCCGATGTCACCGATGTTGTCTTTACCCATGGTCACCCGGACCATCTATGGGGCCTGATCGATGACTTCGACGAGATCGTCTATCCCAATGCCAGCTTTCACATGGGCCGCACCGAATGGGAATTCTGGCGCGATCCGGGCACGATCGACACGATGCCGGAAGAACGCAAGACCTTTGCAGTGGGTGCGCAGAACCGGCTGTCTTATCTCGAGGACATGATCAACCTGTTCGAGCCCGGCGCCGAGGTGCTGCCAGGTGTCGAGGCGGTGGACACATCGGGACACACACCCGGGCACATGTCCTTCATGCTGCATGGCGGGACTGATCCGATGCTGGTCGCCGGTGACGCGATCTCCCATTTCGCCGTGTCCTTCGCACACCCGTCATGGCCTAGTGGCTCGGACCAGGATCCGGAGATGGGGATTGCTACCCGCGTCAAGCTGCTTGACCGGCTGGCAACCGACAAGGCTTCGCTCGCCGCCTATCACCTGCCCAAGCCGGGTGAGGGCAGGGTCGAGCGGGACGGGATGGCTTACCGGTTTGTGGCGGAGGGGTAAGCGAGCAAGTCTGGTTTGATCCCGGTTTTTTCAGGCGCGGTTCTGCAATCGGCAAGTGATTGATTTTGCATGTTCATGGAGACCGTTGTCGAGGGGTGCTGAACGGTGGCTGCCCCGTCGGTTACATTACCAAAATGTAAGCGTGAAATCCCAAACCGTAACTTGAAATTCTGCGGTTGCACATGTCAATGAACGTGACAAGATCCAAGGCAATCAAGCTGGCGGATCTCGTCGTTTTCAAAGGAAGTACCGCATGATTTTGCCGAAGGCAGAGCCGCGATCAGTTGCGGCCAAAACCGCCGCACTTTTTGCCTTGCTGGTTGCACTCTATCCGAATTTGGCAAGTGCCCATGGCGAAGAAAATCATTGCAAAGCGGTAAAGGCATCTGTTGCCGATGCCGGGTTTTCCGATGTCGTCAAGGTGACATGCGAGGACGGCAAGGCGGTGATCACGTCAAACACCTATCCTTCCCATACGTTGATGACCGGCATTGTCGGCACAAACGAGCAGGTGCCGGTGCCTGCCAAGGACTACGCTGCGCCCATTCCCCTCACACCCGTACTGGGAAGCACGCCCCAGACTCGTGACGCGGCGTTGGGTGTCGCGGTCAACGGTGTTCCCATTTATGATTACACTGGCGGCGGCGAAATGACCTTGGAGGATTTGAAGCATCACCAGGCGCAGCACGACACATTGCAGACCAAGCAGCTGGACGTTTGTGGTGGGCATGCCGGGCGAGGTGACGATTATCATTATCACGTCAAGCCAAGCTGCATGATCGAGCAGATGAAAAATGCCGGCGATGCTGCCATTATCGGTTGGGCTTTTGACGGGTTTCCCATCTATGGCGACAACAATCCTGACGGCACGCCAATCGCAATTGGCGAACTTGATGTCTGCAATGGCAAGACAGATGACACTTTCATTTACCGGTATCACACCTCGGCCCAGGCACCTTACATCATTCAATGCCTGATGGGTGAGGTTGCCGACATGGACAAGCTGCCGAGGGTTTCCCCGCTAAAACCGGCAGGTGGCTGGTTCAGCTGGTTCGGAAAATCGGCGGGTGTGCCGCCGCGAGGCGGTGTCGAAAACCTCACATTCACGCAAGACGGCAATGGCCGGCGCAGCATGGACTACACCTACAAGGGCGAGGCCTACTACATGCGCTACACGCCGACACGGACACCTGATTGCTATGCTTTCGAGACTCGCACCATCACCGATGGCGGCTCTGTCGAAACAGGAGAATATTGCCGATGAATCGTACCATGAAATTGTCGGCAATCGCACTTGCCGCGGCAGCACTTCTTTCCGGATGCAACGACAAGCCGAAAAGTAACGGCGTGGTTTTGAATGAGCGCGTGATCGAGGGGGAGGGCGGCACCAAGGTCATCGGCGAAATCTGGGTCGACAACTGGTTCAGCCTCGCCGTCAATGGTGAGCCGTTGATTGAAGACAGCGTGGCCTACAACACCGAACGATCATTCAACGCCGAACGTGTCACCTTTGCCGCCACCTTGCCGATGACACTCGCGTTTCAAGTCCGGGATTTCAAGGAGAACGACACCGGCCTTGAATATATCGGGACGGATCGTCAACAGATGGGCGATGGCGGCATGATTGCCCAGTTTCGTGACGTGGCAACAGGCAAGACAATTGGCGTCACCGACAAAGCCATGCGTTGCCTTGTCGTGCACCGGGCACCTCTGGACCGGGCCTGCGCTGGCGAAAAGAACCCAGTTGCGGGCGAGGGGCTGTGTAACTTCAGCGTAACAACGGTCGCGGAAAACTGGACTGCACCTGGTTTTGACGACAGCAATTGGCCCGCAGCTGTCGAGCACAGTGTGCGAGACGTCAGTCCGAAAGACGGTTACGACGAGATCAACTGGGATCAGTCAGCCAAGCTGGTGTGGAGCGAAGACCTGGTGCAGGACAACACATTGCTTTGCCGCATGACAATTTCCGAACAAGCGAAATAAACGCCGAGCCGGTGGCTGCGGGTGTATGGCAAGCTGACATTGGAGCTCAGTGTTCCAGTACACTCACCCCTTCGTATCCGTTGCCCGCCAGTCGGCGATGAAGCTGAAGGGGGTGCCTTCCATCAGCATGCCCAGTCCCATGCGGGCACCGGCGGCGATGGAGATCATCACGATTGGGGCGGAAATGGCCATGACGGAAAAGGCGCTGACGCCCTGGCCGATGGTGCAGCCGAGCGCGAAGACACCGCCGGTTCCCATCAGGAAGGCGCCGAGCAGGTGGCGGGAGAGTTCGCGGGCATCGTCACAGGCTTCCCAGCGCATGTCGTCGGAACGGAAGGCGGAAACGGCGGCGCCGAGGAAGACGCCAACCACCAGGCCGACACCGTAGTCAGGTAGTTCACCGGTCACGGTGATGATCTGCATGATGGTTTCTCCGACCGGCATGACGAAGGATCCGGCCTCGATCTGAACCGGGAAGTAGGCATGGGCGGCGAAGTTGCTGGTGATCACCCAACCTGCTGCGATGCACAGGCCGATGACGATGCCGGCCAGCGCGCGGGTATGGTCGGCGCGGAAATGGGCCGATTTGAAAACCCACCAGAGACCGGCGGCTCCGATTGCCAGGCCCAGCGGCAGGGTGATGTCGAAACCGGTTGCGCGTGACAGCAAAGTTCCCGCGGATTGTCCGCCAAGGCCGGTCAGGTCCAGCGAGAGCGGATCAAGCAGGGCTGCGCGAAAATGCGCAGTGACGCCGCGCTGGGCGGCAAGGGCTGCAAGGCCGAGACCGGTAAGAACCACCAGCGCGCGCAGATTGCCGCCGCCCAGCCGCACCAGCGCGCCAAAGCCGCAGGTGCCGACGAGCGCCATGCCGACGCCGAACATCAGCCCGCCGACAATGGCGCCGGCCAACGGCAGAGGTTCGGTGATGTAAAAGGACTTCTCGATGCTGACGAGCCCCGCGGCACTGAGCAATTGGGTGGCGATGAGGGCGGTGAAGGCGGCCAGTGCCCAGGCCCGCAAGGGCCGGTCGTCGCCGGCATACCAATGACGCTCCAGCGCAGCCATGGTGCAGAAATGGCTTTTGCGAGCGGCAAAACCGATTATCGAGCCGACCAGGCAGCCCGACAGCGCCAGCACCCATCCCGAATCCATCATGATGCTCATTTCCTCCCGTTGGCCGGGTTTAAGCCCGGTCTTGTTACCTTGAACCTACGGCCAGGCTCAAACCAATGCAAGCAATGCGGGAAGCTCAGCTTGCCCGGTCCGGCGGTTCGCACAGCAGTTCATAAAGCGAGCTCACCACGGCCGAAACTTCCGGGCTGGTGATCGAATAATGTATCATGCGGCCTTCGCGGCGGGCGCTGACCAGATGGTCGTAGCGCAGCCGGGCAAGCTGCTGGGACACCGCAGCCTGTGGCAGCGCCAGCAACTCCTCGAGTTCGGAGACGGATTTTTCGCTTTCCGACAGCAGCCACAGAATCAGCAGCCGGGTTTCATGCGACAACGCCTTGAGAACGTCGCTTGCCTTGCGGGCCTGTCCTGCAAGGAGGGAGATGTCCTGCCCATTGAAATTATGGCCTTGCGACGTGTCGGTCATTACTGGTCCAGCTTCGACAGCATCTCGTCTACAATCGCCCAGAAGAACTGATCGCCAGGATAGCCGCGCAACCTTGCGATCTCGCGGCCGTCGTCAACCAGCACGAAGGTTGGCGTGAACCGCTCGACCGGAATTTCGGCCAGGTCGGCAGGGATGTCATCGTGAATGTTGACCCGGCGCAGCGGCGCGCGCTTGCCCTGTTCGGTTTTTGGCCAGGCCGGCGCGATTTCCTCGTTGAACCGCATGCACCAGGCGCAGCCGGGTTGCTCGAACATCACCATTTCCGCAGCCATGACGGGGGCTGAAAGGCACATGACGAGGGCCAGTGCGGCAGCGTAAATTGAAGTCATGACGCCGGTCCGTTCGTTAAAAATAGTGATTGCAATATATATATTATTTTGCATATCTTGCAATCGCATTCCTGTTGATTGCGGCTGGGGAGAGGCTTGGCGCAATACCATGGGGGCGGGCCTGTTTTGTGCAATTGACACGGTGTGAACAAAACCGGCATCCGCAAACAGATTGATGAGGGTGGTCTTGCCGGTCTGATTCGACAGGCGGCGCCGCGAGGGAGGACGGAAATGATTGATGTCGGGTATGGGGCCGCGTTTCTGGCGGGGTTGCTGTCCTTTTTCTCGCCTTGCGTGTTGCCGATCGTTCCGCCCTATCTCGCCTATCTGGCGGGCATGAGCTTCAACGAAGTGAAAAATGCCGATGCGGATGCCGTCGCATCGCGCCGCATTGCGCTTGCATCGATTGCCTTTGTGCTGGGCTTCAGCACGGTCTTCATTTCGCTGGGCGCGACCGCAAGCCTGATCGGCCAGTCGGTCGCCCGGTATTTTGACGTTCTGGCGATTGTTGCCGGAGTGCTGATCCTTTTGATGGGGCTGCATTTCCTCGGGGTGTTCCGGTTTGCGCTGCTTTACCGCGAGGCGCGGGTGCAGGTTGAGCGCAAGCCCGCCGGGATGGTCGGCGCCTATGTCATGGGGCTGGCTTTCGCCTTCGGCTGGACGCCTTGCGTGGGGCCGATCCTGGCCGCGATCCTGTTCATGGCGGCTGCCAAGGAGAGCGCCGGGCAGGGCGCGGTGCTGCTGGGGCTTTATGCTCTGGGGATCGGCATACCCTTTGTCGTCGCCGGGTTCTTTGCGAGCCGTTTCATCCGGTTTTCGACCCGAATCAAGAAACATATGGCTGTTATCGAAAAAGTCATGGGCCTACTTCTGGTGATCACCGGCATCCTGTTCATGACGGGGCAGATGTCACGGATCGCGCAATGGCTGCTTGAGATGTTTCCCGCATTCGCTACGATCGGTTAGGAGAAGATTCATGATCAGACGCGCGTTTTTTGCCTTTGCCGCCCTTGCGGCCCTGTCGGTTCAAGCCTGGTCGTCGGAGATCGGCGAGGATGGCCTGCACAAGCAGGACTGGTTTGCACTGACCTTCCGTGACATTGCCGAGGACATCGAAACGGCAAGGGACGAGGGCAAGCGGCTGGTGATGATTTTCGAGCAACGCGGCTGCATCTACTGCGCCAAGATGCACGAGGACCTGCTGTCAGATCCGGAAGTCTCGGATTTCATCAAGGCCAACTTCAAGGTCGTTCAATACAACATGTTTGGCGATGAGGAGGTCACCGACCTCGATGGCGAGGTGCTGACCGAGAAGACGGCTGCGCGCAAATGGGGCTATGTTTTCACGCCGACGCTGGTGTTTATGCCGGAGGAGGTGCCGGAAGGAAAGACCGCGGCCGAGGCAGCCGTGGCGACCATGCCCGGTGCCTTCGGCAAGTGGACATTCCTCAACATGTTCCAATGGGTAGCCGAAAAAGGCTACGAAAGTGACGAGCATTTTCAGAAGTATCATGCCCGGTTTATTAACGAGTTGCGGGCACAGGGTAGGCTTGACGCGGAGTAAGTCCCGCAAGTCATACATTCAAGAAATCATATTTTTGCATTGATTGTGCGCCAAAGTATGGGTATCTTGGAATCGGAGCGGAACCGGATTTTTTTGTCCGGTCAATCGGAGGAGGGAGCGCCAAAATGACAAGGCGAATGAAATTGACACTGGGGGCGATAGCGGCGGTTGCGCTGTCGACTGCAGCAATTGCGAGCGAAGTTTCGCCTGAAGCGGTGGAATTCACCGATGACGGTGTTGTTGTATCTCTGACCGGAGCGGCTGGTGATCCTGCCGCCGGGGCGGAAACATTCAAGAGCCGCAAGCTGGGCAATTGTCTGGCGTGTCACGCCAATACCGATATGTCTACGGAGCTTTTCCATGGCAATGTGGGGCCTTCCCTGGATGGTGTGGCCTCGCGCTGGGACGAGCCACAGCTCAGGGCGATCGTGGTCAACTCTAAGCAGGTCTTCACCGACGAGACGATCATGCCGGGTTTTTACTCGCTGGAAGTCGGACAGCATGTAGCGGAAAAGAACGTCGGCAAAACGATCCTGACTGCCCAGCAGGTTGAGGACGTTGTCGCCTATCTCGGTACACTCAAGGAATAATCTGGAGCAAGGGAGCTCGAAGCCAATGCAACTAACAAGACGGAATGTCTTAGGACTGACGGCGGGTGCGGCTGCATTCGCGGTCGCCGGTGCCCGGGTTACCCCGGCCCTGGCCTCTGCGGAAGACGCGGAGAAGATGATCATGGAATTCACCGGCGGTGTCACGCCGGGCGAAGGCAAGGTCTCGCTGAACACCCCCGAGATCGCCGAGAACGGCAACACCGTGCCGGTCTCGGTCAGTGTCGAGAGCGCCATGGAAGGCGACGATCTGGTGGAATCGGTTATCATCTTTGCGGATGGAAACCCGAGCCCGGCAGTTGCCACTTTCCATTTCACCGAAATGAGCGGTGAAGCGCTGGCAACGACCCGTATCCGCCTTGCCAAGACCCAGAACGTCATCGCGGTTGCGAAGATGAAAGACGGCTCGGTCTTCATGGACAAGAAGCAGGTCAAGGTAACCATCGGCGGCTGCGGCGGCTGAGGCAGGACAGGATTTACGAAAATGGCATCAAAACCACGCATCAAGGTGCCCAAGTCGGCTTCGGCCGGTGAGGTGATCACCATCAAGACGCTGATCAGCCACGAAATGGAATCTGGCCAGCGCAAGGACAAGGATGGCAACCCCATCCCCCGCAAGATCATCAACAAGTTCACCTGCACCTTCGAAGGTGAGACGGTGTTCGAGTGCGATCTGGATCCGGCGATTTCCGCCAATCCCTATTTCGAGTTCAACGCCAAGGTGCCGGCCAGCGGAACATTTGTGTTCACCTGGCTCGATGACGACGGATCGGTCTACGAGGCCGAGGCGCCGATCGAAGTCAAGTAACTTTGGGAGGGGAACCCGAGCGGGGGAGGTTCCCGCATCGGGAGTTCCCGGGAGGACGGAGAACGTTATGAAAAGACTTTTGATTGCCGGCGTCGTTCTGGCAGCCGCATTTGCCGGGTCCGGTCCGGTATTGGCCGACCCGGTCGATGACACGCTCGAAATCGACGGCATGCCGATTGTAACCCGCACCAAGGCGCCCGAGGGTCACCCCTTCGACGAGGTGTATTCGGGCTGGCTGTTCCGTGAAGCGGAAACCCGCGACGTGGAACGCGATACGATCGAAAACCCGGGCATGATCGCTGTCGAAGACGGCGAAGTGCTGTGGAACACGGTTGAAGGCACGGAAGGCAAGTCCTGCGCGACCTGCCATGGTGATGCCGCGGAAAGCATGAAGGGCGTCGGAGCGCATTTCCCGAAATGGGATGCGGATTCGAAAAAGCCGATCAATGTCGAGCTGCAGATCAACAAGTGCCGCACCGAGCAGATGGGGGCGGAAGCGCTTCCCTTCAACAAGAACGGGCAGCGTGAGTTGACTGCCTATATCAAGCATCAGTCGCTGGGTATGCCGGTGGAGCTTGATCTGTCCCAGGGCGACATGCAGTCGTGGTGGGAAAAGGGCAAGGAAGTCTACTACACCCGTACGGGCCAGTTGAACCTTGCCTGCGCCAGCTGCCACGAAGTGGCAATGGGCAAGATGATCCGTGCCGACCATCTCAGCCAGGGCCAGGTCAACGGTTTCCCGACCTATCGCCTGAAGAGTGGCCTGACATCGCTGCATCAGCGTTTCCGCGGCTGTATCCGTGATACCCGGGCAGAACAGCCCAAGGCATTCTCGGACGAGCTGATGGCGCTTGAAACCTACGTGACATGGCGCGGTACCGGCCTTTCGGTCGAAACCCCGTCGGTTCGCCAGTAGGCTTGAATTTGCCGGAGGCGTCTCGGCGCCTCCGGTTCCAGACCAAGCGCGTCTTGCATGACCCGCATTGCCAGCCGCTGCTGGAGCACTACGCGATCACCGTTCTTCAGCTCGATGTGACTTGAAGAGTATTGCGTTAACGGATTGAAATAAAAAGAAAATACGGATTCCGGCTGTTGCTGGAGCGAATACGTTTGTCCGTTTTTCACCCGAATGGAGAATGGGATGCATACCAGGCGAGATTTTCTGCAATATGCTCTGAATGCCGGTTTTGTGCTTGGTGCTGCCGGATTGGGCGCAAATCCGACACGTGCGCTGGCGCAGCAAAAGCTGACGCAGGATGATCTGCTCAAGTTCGATTCCAAGGGGCAGGTGACGCTGCTGCATTTCACCGATTGCCACGCCCAGCTCAAGCCGGTCTATTTCCGTCCGCCGGACACCAATATCGGGGTTGGAGCCTATTCGGGCGTGCCGCCGCACCTGGTTGCACAGGAGTTTCTCGATTATTTCAATATCGAGAAGGGCAGTCCCTACGCCTATGCCCACACGATGGTCGATTATGTCGATCTGGCCCGTACCTACGGCAAGCTTGGCGGCCTCGACCGCACGGCAACGCTGGTCAAGGCGATCCGTGCGGATCGTGGCGATGACAAGGTCCTGTTCCTCGATGGCGGCGACACCTGGCAGGGGTCTTACACCTCGCTAAAGACCAATGGCATGGACATGGTCGAGTGCATGAAGCTGCTCAAGCCCGATGCAATGACCGGACACTGGGAGTTCACCTTCGGCGAAGAGCGTTTCCTCGAACTGATCGAGGCCATGGGCTATCCGTTCCTGGCGTCGAACATTTTTGACGCGGAATGGGATGAACCGGCGTTTGAGCCGACCGCCTATTTCGAGCGTGGCGGCGTCAAGGTGGCGGTTATCGGCCAGGCGATGCCCTATACGCCGATTGCAAACCCCAGCTGGATGTTCCCGAAATGGTCGTTCGGCATTCGCCCGGAAGTGCTGCAGGCCAATGTTGATGCTGCGCGCGCCGAAGGTGCCGAGGTGGTGGTGATGCTGTCGCACAACGGCTTCGATGTTGACCGCAAGATTGCCTCGACGGTCAGCGGACTGGATGTGATCGTCACCGGCCACACCCATGATGCAACGCCCTTTGCGCTCGAGGTTGACGGTACGCTGCTGATGTCCTCGGGCTCGCACGGCAAATATCTCGGCCGCATCGATCTGGACGTGAAGGATGGCAAGGTCACGGGCTACAGCTCCAACCTGATCCCGGTGTTCTCGGACATCATCACGCCCGATCCGGAGATGGCAGCCAAGATCGACGAGGTGCGTGCGCCCTATGAGGCCGAAACGCAGCGCGTCATCGGCCGCACGGACAGCCTGCTTTACCGGCGCGGCAATTTCAACGGAACCTGGGATGACCTGATCTGTCAGGGCATCATGGAAGAACGCGATACCCAGATCGCGCTGTCTCCCGGGTTCCGCTGGGGCACGACACTGCTTCCGGGCTCGGACATCACCATTGACGATCTCTATACCGAAACCTCGATGAGCTACCCGTCGGTCTACCGGCTGGAGTTCACCGGAGCGCAGCTCAAGGACATCATGGAAGATGTCTGCGACAACCTGTTCAACAAGGATCCGTTCCTCCAGCAGGGCGGCGACATGGTTCGGGTTGGCGGCTTCAGCTACGCCTGCACGCCGGAGGCCGACATGGGGAGCCGGATTTCGGAGATGCGGCTGACCGGCAGCGGCGAACCGATCGAGGCCGACAAGACCTACATTGTCGGCGGCTGGGCGTCCGTGAACGAAGGTGTCGAAGGCCCGGCGGTCTACGACCTGATGGAAGACTACATCACCAAGAAATCGGTGGTTTCGCTGGATCCGGCGGCTGCGGCCGTCCGGGTCATCCAGTGACGCTGATCTGAACCGAAGACCATTGAACTGAAGCGGGCTTCCAGGCCGCGGCGATGAAGACGGAGACAACAATGCAGATGCTGGACAAGCGCAACGGGAGGATCTCATGGTAGATATTACCGACCCGAAACCGACGAAGCAGGCAGCGTCACGGCGCAATTTTCTCAAGGCCGGGCTTCTGGGTGGAGCCGCGGCAGCAGCAAGCGCCGGCGTGGCGCGGGCAGCGGGCGATCCGCTGATCACCGAGATCCAGGACTGGAATCGCTATCTCGGGGAAGGCGTGGACGTTGCGCCCTACGGCAAGCCGTCGGAATTCGAAGCTGATGTGATGCGCCGCAATGTGCCGTGGCTGACGGCGGATCCGGTCTCCTCGATCAATTTCACTCCCTTGCACGAGCTTGACGGCATCATCACGCCCAATGGCCTGTGTTTCGAGCGCCATCATGGCGGTACGGCAACCATCGATCCGGCCGACCACCGGCTGATGATCAACGGCCTGGTCGACACGCCGCTGGTCTTCACCATGGAGGACCTGAAGCGGTTCCCGCGCGAGAACCGGGTGTACTTCCTCGAATGCGCGGCCAATGGCGGCATGGAATGGAAGGGCTCGCAGCTCAACGGCTGCCAGTTCACCCACGGCATGATCCATTGCGTGGTCTATACCGGGGTACCGCTGCGCTATCTGCTGGAAGAGGCAGGGGTGAAGACGAACGGCAAATGGCTGCTGGCCGAAGGTGCCGACGCCTCGGCGATGACGCGCTCGATCCCGATGGAAAAGGCGCTGGACGACTGCCTGGTCGCGTTCAAGATGAACGGCGAGGCGCTGCGCCCCGAGCAGGGGTATCCGCTCAGGCTTTGCGTTCCCGGCTGGGAAGGCAACATGTGGGTCAAGTGGCTGCGCCGGCTGGAAGTGGGCGACGAGCCCTGGGCCCAGCGCGAAGAAACGTCGAAATACACCGATCTTCTCGCCGACGGAAAGGCACGCCGCCACACCTGGGTGATGGATGTGAAATCGGTGATCACCAGCCCGAGCCCGCAGGCACCGGTAACCCATGGCAAGGGGCCATTGGTCATCTCCGGCCTGGCATGGTCAGGCAGCGGCACGATCAAGCGTGTGGATGTGACGATCGATGGCGGGCGGACCTGGCAAACGGCGCGGATCGACGGGCCGAGCCTGCCTAAGGCGCTGCACCGGTTCTATCTCGACATCAATTGGGACGGTTCGGAAATGCTGCTGCAGTCCCGCGCCATCGACGATCAGGGGCTGGTTCAGCCGACCAAGAACGAGTTGCGCGCGGCGCGTGGCGGGAATTCGATCTATCACAACAATGGCATCCAGACATGGCACGTCAACAACGACGGGGTGGTTGAAAATGTTGAAGTTTCCTAAGTCTGCGGCTCTTGCCGTTGTTGCGCTTGCAGCCTTTACCAGCCCGGCGCTGGCCGATGGCGACGCCGATGCCGGCAGCAAGGTGTTCAAGAAGTGCAAGGCCTGCCATGCGGTTGGCGATGGCGCCAAGCACCGGGTTGGTCCCGAGCTCAATGATCTGTTCGGCCGCAATGCCGGCGGTGCGGATGGCTACAAGTACTCCAAGGCGATGATTGAAGCCGGTGAGGGCGGCCTGGTCTGGGATGCGGCATCCCTGACCGAGTATCTGGCCAAGCCAAAGGCCATGATCAAAGGCACCAAGATGGCCTTTGCCGGGCTGAAAAAGGACGACGATATCGCCAATGTGCTGGCCTATCTGAAGACCTTCTCTACAGAAACTGCGGCTGCTCCTGCCGCGGTTGAAGCGGAAGAGAAACCGGTTGAAACCGCCGATGCGGGCACTGCCGCCGAGGCTGAGCCCGCCGCAGAAATGGCTGTCGAGAAAAGCCAGGGCGCGTTCGGACTTGGCCGCAAGGCCATGCCTGATGAAATCGCGGCCTGGGACATCGATGTCCGTCCGGATGGCACCGGCCTGCCCGAAGGCAAGGGAACCGTGGCCCAGGGTGAGCCGATCTACAGTGAGAACTGTGCGGTCTGTCATGGTGATTTCGGCGAGGGCGCGGGACGCTGGCCCGTGCTGGCGGGTGGCCAGGACACGTTGCTGAAAGACCGGCCGGTCAAGACCATCGGCTCGTACTGGCCGTATCTGTCGACGGTGTTTGACTATGTCCGCCGCGCCATGCCCTTCGGCAATGCCCGGTCGCTGTCGGATGACGACGTCTATGCGCTGACCGCCTATCTGATGTATCTTAACGATATCGTGGATGACGAGGAGTTCGAGCTTTCGAAGGACAACTTCACCGAGATGCGGTTGCCGAATGAAGCAAACTTCATTGCCGATGACCGGTTGAGCGAGCCGCATTATGCCAAGGGGCTGGAACCCTGCATGACCGACTGCAAGCCGGGTCCGGTTGAGATCACCGCCCGCGCGCAAGTCATCGACGTAACGCCGGAAGGTGAGGGTGACGAGAATTCCGGAGGCGGAATCGATTGACAACGGGGCGCTGCAAAGCGCCCTTGAGGAGAGGCTAAATGGCCAAGATTGGCAGGCACCACAGGCGCAGCGGGATGTTGCGCCGACTGGTGCCTGCCATTTTTTTTGGACTTTTGATCTTGTCCTGCCATTCCGTCGTGGCCCTGGCGGACGAGGCTGAAGCGCTGTTCAAGCCGTGCGCCACCTGTCACGAGATAGGGGCCGGAGCAAAGCACAAGGTCGGTCCGCATCTCGATGGGCTGTTCGGACGCAAGGCGGGCGGTTTCGAGGATTTCCGCTACTCCGGGAGCATGCGCGCCGCGGGGCAGGCGGGCCTCGTCTGGAATGCCGAAACGCTCGATCGGTATCTCGAGAGGCCGCGCGATTTCATCAGGGGCAACCGGATGTCATTTCGCGGCATGGCTGACGCTGACGACCGTCAGGCGCTGATTTCCTGGCTTGAAACCGCCACCCGGCAAGCCCCGGCCGCAGATCCTGCGGCGGAGGACCTCTCGACATCGGGGCCGGTCAGCGGCTTTGCAGATATCGTGCTGCAGATGGAGGGCGACCCGGAATATGGCGAATATCTGGCCGGCGAATGCGTTACCTGCCACCAGGCCACGGGGCGTGCCGACGGCATTCCCTCGATCGTCGGATTGCCGAAGGACTATTTCGTTAAGGCACTGTTTGAATACCTGAACAATGTGCGCTCGAACGATGTGATGAAATTGCGCGTCGCGAACCTCTCGAACGAGGAAATTGCGGCGCTGGCGGCCTATTTCAGTTCGCTGGATCCGCAATAGACTGAGAACCTGAAACCGGGAGGATACCATGACAGGCCTGACAAGACGCCAATTCGGACTTTTCACCGGGGCGAGTGCTGCAGCGCTCTCGCTTCCGACCTATCTGCGCGCACAGGGCAAGCCGCGTGTTGTCGTCATCGGCGGCGGCGCAGGCGGGGCCACGGCGGCGCGCTACATCGCCAAGGATTCCGACGGCGCCATTGATGTGACGCTGATAGACGATGCCGAGATGTTCACCACCTGCTTCTTCTCCAACCTCTATATCGGTGGATTTCGCAGTTTTGAATCGATCACCCACAGCTATGACACGCTGCAATCGAGCTACGGCATCACCAAGGTGACCGGGCGCGCCAGCAGCGTCGACCGCGCCGCAAAGACGGTGACGATGGCTGACGGATCGTCGATCTCCTATGACCGGCTGGTGGTTTCACCCGGCATCGACCTGATCTGGGATTCGGTCGAAGGCTATTCGGAGGAATTGTCGAAGGCTGCGCCGCATGCGTGGAAGGCCGGAGAGCAGACGAAAATCCTCAAGGCCGGTGTCGACGCCATCGAGAACGGACAGCAGGTGCTGATGGTGGCGCCGCCCAATCCCTACCGCTGCCCGCCCGGTCCCTATGAGCGGGCTTCAATGATGGCGCATATGTTCAAGTCCAGGGGGCTTTCGGACGCAAAGATCATCATCCTCGATCCGAAGCCGAAATTCTCCAAGCAGGGTGTTTTTCAGGAAGGCTGGGAAAAACACTATCCCGGCATGATCGAGTGGTACGGCCCGGATGTGCATGGCGGCATCGAGGGCATCGATGTCAAAGCCGGCACGGTGGAGACCGGGCTCGATACGTTCAAGGGGGCCTTCATGAACGTGATCCCGGCGCAAAAGGCCGGTGCAATCGCCGCGGCCGCCGGGCTGACCGATGACAGCGGTTTCTGCCCGATCGAGGCCGAGAGCATGCGCTCGAGCGTCGATGAGGCGGTTTTCGTCATCGGGGATGCCTGTATTGCGGGCGACATGCCGAAATCCGCTTTCTCCGCCAACAGCCAGGCCAAGGTTGCGGCGATGAATGTTCGTGGCGACCTGATCGGATCGAAAGTGTTCCCGGCGAAATTCGCCAACACCTGCTGGAGCCTGATCGAAGCCGATAACAGCATCAAGGTCGGAGCCCAATATGCGCCGGGCGAGGGCAAGATCGCCTCGACCCAGGGCTTCATCAGCCAGATGGACGAGGAAGATGCGCTGCGCAAGGCCAATTTCGAGGAATCGGTCGGCTGGTATGCGGGCATTACCGCCGACATGTTCGGCTGACCGCGATCCCTCGCGACATGACCGGAAGCGGGCCACCCGCTTCCGGGATCTTGCGGGCACTGAGCGAATGGCTGTGCTTGAGGGCCATAATGCTTGCCAGCCAAGGGGGCGCACTGGTACGTCGGATCAGATGTGAGTGTGCCGGAGCGTATCTGATGTGTGCCTGTTCGCCTGGTCGGCTGTTTCAAGCCGTTGTGCTGGTCTGCCTGTTGCTTGTGCCCGCACAGGCGCGCGCGGAAGGTGTGCTGGTGTTTGCCGCAGCCAGCCTCAAGACCGCACTCGACCAGATTGCCGGGGACTGGCGTGAACAGACCGGCAAGAATGTGACCATCTCCTATGCCGGAAGTTCCAGTCTGGCGCGGCAGATCGCGCAGGGCGCACCTGCCGACATCTTCATCTCCGCGTCGGTCGACTGGATGGACTATCTTCAGACAGCGGACATGATCCGGCCGGAGAGCCGGAAGGACCTGCTTGGCAACCGGTTGGTGCTGATCGCCCATGGCCGGGAACCCGCCGGGGTTGATCTCGGGGGCGATATGGATCTTGCGGAGTTGCTGGAGGACGGGCGCCTGGCCATGGCGATGGTCGATTCCGTGCCGGCAGGGGTTTACGGCAAACAGGCGCTCACCAGCCTGGGGCAGTGGGGCACGGTGTCGGAAAAGGTGGCGCAGACCGACAATGTGCGCGCGGCCTTGGCACTGGTCTCTTCCGGTGAGGCGCCGTTCGGCATTGTCTATGCAAGCGACGCTGTCGCCGATGCCGGGGTCAGCGTGGTTGCTGTCTTTCCTGAAGCGACCCATGCGCCGATCATCTATCCGGCAGCCATTCTCGCCGGTTCTTCCGCGCCCGATGCTGATGATTTCTTCGCCTTTCTGAGCAGCCCGAAAGCGAATGCGGTGTTCAAGACGCAGGGCTTTGCCACCCTTTCCGGGCAGGGCGATGGCTGACTGGCTTACCCCGGATCAGTGGAGCGCGGTTGCGCTGTCGCTCAAGGTGTCTTTCTGGGCGACAGCGCTGAGCCTGCCGCTCGGCGTGGCGGTGGCTTACCTGCTGGCGCGGCATGAGTTCTGGGGCAAGCAGGCGCTCAATGGCCTGGTGCATCTGCCGCTGATCCTGCCGCCGGTTGTCACCGGATACCTGCTGCTGCTGACATTCGGCCGGCGCGGTGCCGTTGGTGAATTTCTTGAACAGAGTTTTGGATTGGTGTTCGCGTTCCGCTGGACCGGGGCTGCACTGGCGGCTGCGGTGATGGCATTTCCGTTGATGGTGCGGGCGATCCGGCTGGCGATTGAAGCGGTCGATCCAAAGCTGGAACAGGCGGCGTCAACGCTAGGAGCCTCGCGCCTCTGGGTGTTTGCCACTGTCACCTTGCCGCTGATCCTGCCGGGCGTGATCGCCGGGGCGATCCTGGCGTTTGCCAAGGCGATGGGCGAGTTTGGCGCCACCATCACCTTCGTCTCCAACATTCCTGGCCAGACACAGACCCTGCCATCGGCGATCTACAGCTTTCTGCAGGTGCCGGGCGGTGATTCCAAGGCCATGCAACTGGTGCTGATCGCGGTTGCGATTGCGCTCGCCGCGCTGTTCCTGTCGGAATGGCTTGGCCGGGCGGTGGCACGAAGGATATCGGGATCATGACGCTTAGAGTCCAAGTGTCGCATTCCTTTGGCGCATTCAAGCTTGATGTCGGTTTCGAAGCGCCGGCCGGGGTCACAGCGCTTTTCGGCCGCTCTGGGTCCGGCAAGACCTCGGTGATCAATGCCGTGGCCGGGCTGATCAGCCCGGATGCGGGCCGCATTCAACTCGACGACACTGTCCTGCTTGACACGAAACGGCGGATTTCGCTGCCGGTGCATCAGCGCCGGCTGGGCTACGTGTTTCAGGAAGGACGGTTGTTCCCGCATCTGAGCGTGCGGCAGAACCTCAATTACGGCCACTGGTTTGCGCCGCGCGGGCCGGCGGCGGAATTTGACCATGTGGTCGGCATGCTCGGTATCGAAGGCTTGCTCGAACGCAGGCCGGGCGGGCTGTCGGGGGGCGAGAAGCAGCGTGTGGCCATCGGCCGGGCCCTGCTGGCAAACCCGCGGCTGTTGTTGATGGATGAGCCGCTGGCGGCGCTCGACGAGGAGCGCAAGGCCGAAATCCTGCCCTATCTCGAACGTCTGCGCGGCGAAACCGACATCCCGGTGCTTTATGTCAGCCATTCGATGGCGGAAGTGGCGCGGCTGGCGACGACGCTGGTGCTGATGGACAACGGACGGGTGATCCGCTCCGGTCCGGCGCATGAAGTGCTGTCCGACCCTGAAAATGTTCCGGCGCTGGGTGTCCGGTCCGCGGGGGCTTCGCTGCAGGCGACCGTATCGGCGCAGGAGGAGGATGGGCTGACACGGCTGGAGGCGTCGGCCGGTCCGCTGTTCCTGCCGCGGGTGGAGGCGCCAATCGGGGCGCGGCTGTCGATCCGCATCCTGGCGCAGGATGTGATCCTGTCGCGAACGCGGCCGGAAGGCCTGTCGGCGCTCAACATTTTGCCCGCGACGGTCACGGCGGTGCGGCTCGGCGAGGGGCCGGGCGCTGTCATTCAGCTCAGGGCCGGGGATGATCTGTTGCTGGCACGGATCACCCGCCGCTCCGCGCACGTGCTGGAGCTTGCGCCGGGGGCTGCCTGTTTTGCGGTGATCAAGTCCGTTGCCGTGGCCCAGTCGGATGTCGGTGGCGCGGCTTAAGCTGACGGCAGGCTAATATGGCCGATCCTTGCGTAATCCCGGTAGAGTGTCGAAAAATGCAGTTCACCGTGAGTGGTCTTGGCAATTGCCGCCATGGCGTCGCCAAGGTTTTCGCGCGGGGTGACATGAAACCGTGCGAGCCAGGTTTTCAGCCCCTTGCCGAACCAGCCGGGCAGGGCAGTCTGCTGGCCGAAATCCACCACATGAAGCTCGCCGCCGGGGACGACGCAGCGGATGGCCTGATGAAGGGCTGCTTCCCAGCCGGGGATCATCGACAGGCTGTAGGAGAAGAACACCCGGTCGAAACGGGTGATGCCGAACAGCTCGGCCGCATCAAACCGGGTCGCGTCACCCTGGGCGAGGCTGACACGCCGATCGAACCGGTTGTTTGAAACCGTCGCTGTCGCCGATTTGAGCATTTCCGCCGAGATGTCGATGCCGAAGAGCCGCGCATCCGGATAGCGCTTTGCCGTCAGCACCAGATTGCGCGCGGTGCCGCAGCCGATTTCGAGCACGGTGCCGCCGGCGGGTGGCCTGAGAGCTGCGATCAGGTCGTTGCGGCCGAGCAGATAGTAGCGCCGGGTCAGATCGTAGATGTGGCGCTGATGCCGGTAGATGCCGTCCATTACCGAGGCGTTGGCGGGAACGGAGCTCATGCGGCGGAGTCGCGCTTCACATGAAGATGGAAGCCGCCATAGATGGCCGAGCGATCACGCGCACCCATTTCACGGCTTTCCTCGGTGCGGTAATCCCATTTGTCGAGAATGCCGTCGGGCACCTGGCCGGGCAGGGGCGAGTGAGCGGCAGCGGTGCGGTAGATGACGCGGGCGCCGGGAGCGGCTGTGCGGGTGATCTCGGCCCACAATTGGGACAGCTGCGGGCCGGTCATCCAGTCCTGCGCATCAAGCAGCACGAATGCATCGACCGAGGCTGAAGGCCGGGCAGCCAGCAGGGTGGTGATACTCTCGTTGATGATGTTCACCCGGCCTGCGTTGCGGCGGATGGTTTCGAAGTTGCGGGCTTGCAGATAGGGCGGGAGACTGGCTGCATCACCGGGCTGATAGCCGCGGCCGAAAGCCTGCCAGGCAAAATAGTTGTCCTTGAGCGGAAAGCCGCAGGCCAGCCGCTCGGTGCGGACCCGCAACGCACCGGTCATGCCATCGGGAGCATCGCCGGCCAGAGCCTCGTACTGTGCCGGCGGAATGCCAAGGCCGAACAGCGAGGCGCGCAAGGATGTGAGTGCCTTGAAGCTGCGGCTGTCAAACACCGGGGCGATGCGGGTTTCGAAGAACTCGCGCTGTTTCTCGATCGTGTCCATGCGCAGCAATTCGCGCGGGTCGACGCCGTAGATCCTGCCCACTACATGGGCTGCGGAAATGAAGCGCCCGAGCAGGCCTGTGGTGTAGAAGCCGCGGGTAAAGCGGCTGATGCGGCGGCGGCCGTTGAATTCCCGTCCGTCCCAATAGGCCCGTGTTTTCTCGTCGAGATGCGGGCGGATGTAGCGCTCGTAGAGTGCGACATTGGTTTTCAGGTTGGCGTGGCGGAACATGTTGGAGAAGGCGGTGTGGCCGGGCAGGTGCGCAGCGGCTGCAAGCTTGAGTTTGCCCAGCGCCACATGCGCCGGCGAGAGATCCACCGCGATGATTTCTGCCGGGTTGGCGGTCAGATAGGACATGACGTTGCAGGAGCCCGAAGCGATGGTGACAAGGGTATCGGTTTGTTTCAGCGCGAGGGCTTCCATGTCGACCAGAGGATCTTCCCAGATCTGTGGATAGACCAGGCCGCGGAACGCAGCCGAGAACACCCGTTCGAGGATGCCGGTCGAGGACATGGCAGTGTTGCGCACGACGGCTCCGTCAATGCGGGCGCCGACGGCGGTGGTTTCGATCATGGTCATGGGGATTACTCCGAAGGAGAGAATGAGGGGCGGGCAATCATGCCGCCTGGTTTTGCTTGCCTGGTACCTGCTTGAGGGTATCGCTCCTGGCGGCCTGTCCGGCTTTTTCCGAGATGCGGCGTGACCAGTCTATGATCTCCATCCGGCCATCAGCATGCTCGACGACGGCGGTGCAGCTTTCCACCCAGTCGCCGGTGTTGATGTAATGGATGCCGCCGCGCATCTCGTTGGCGGCGTGGTGGATGTGGCCGCAGATAACGCCGTCGGCGCCGTGCTTGCGGGCTTCCTCGGCCAGCACTTCCTCGAAATCGGAGATGAAATTGACGGCGCTCTTGACCTTGAGCTTGGCCCAGCGCGAGAACGACCAGTAGCGCAGGCCGAGCAGCTTGCGGGTGCGGTTGTGCCATTTGTTGGTCCACATCGCCATGCCGTAGGCTATGTCGCCGAGATGGGCGAGCCAGCGGTGGTTCATCACCACCATGTCGAATTCGTCGCCGTGGATGACCAGCAGCCGCTTGCCGTCGGCGGTCTCGAAGACATCGCGCTCGCGCACCTCGATGCCGCCGAAATGCACGCCCTGATAATCGCGCAACAACTCGTCATGGTTGCCGGGGACATAGATGATGCGGCTGCCCTTGCGCCCCTTGCGCAGCAGCTTCTGGACCACGTCATTGTGGGATTGCGGCCAGTAGAAGCCCTTTCGTTTCATGCGCCAGCAATCGATGATGTCGCCGACCAGGTAGATCGTCGCCGCATCATGCTGGCGCAGGAAGTCGATCAGGATATCCGCCTGGCAATCGGGTGTGCCGAGGTGGATGTCGGAAAGGAATATCGTCCGGTATTTCTTGGTCACGGGACCCGCCTGAACCTTGAGCAATCGTCTTGCTGGCAGGCTTAAACACGATTCAGTTCTCAGTTTTGTGACGGTAAATGTGACAGGGCCGGGCGGGCAGGGTCAGGCGGTGTCTCCGGATGTGCCGGAGGCCGCATTGTCGATGATCAATTCGACCCGGTCGGCAGCGAAACGGGATTCGCCGTACTGGATCGGAAGGCCTGCGGAATCGACATCGACCGAGCGGGTCAGAAGCACGATGGCGCCGGGTGAGAGAGCCAGCAGTTCGAGGTCCTCGCTGCTGGCGTGGCGGGCTTCGATCGCCGTGGTCCTGCGGGTGTAATCATCGACACCGAGGTTTGCCAGCGAGGCGGTGATAGAGCCGGTCTCTGCGTAAAGCTCGGCGATCGTGCCGAATCGGCTGGCATCAAACCAGGAGTTGGCGGCCGAGACCGGAACCCCGTCGGCAGCGGAAACGGTCGACAGCCGGATCACCGGTGCTCCCGCAGGCAATGACAACGCAGTTGCTACGGCGAGAGGGGCGGGCAAGGTCAGGCTTGCCAGCAATTTGCCGGACCGGGTTTGTGCCTGGCTTTCAAGGCCAGAGGAAAAGCGCGTGCGCTGGCCAATCGGGTAGCGTAGACGCTTGCGGTCATTGAGAAAGGTGCCGCGGCCCTGTTCGGCGCGCAGGATGCCTTCCTTTTCAAGTGCAGCGATGGCGGCGCGGACGGTGTGGCGATTGACGCCGAACCGGGTTGCCAGCTCTGCCTCCGCGGGCAGTCGCTCATTGGGCGCAAGTCCGGTGAGAACCGATTGACGGATCTGATCGGCGACCTGGCGCCAGAGCGCGATCCCGGTGCGTCTTTGCACAGTCTTCAAACCGGTATTCCTTTCGTGATGTCACAGGCTCGTCATATGAGCCGTTTAAGTGTAGCGTAAGTTATATTGTTGTCTAGATAAATAGACAAATAAGGAGTTATCAATGCCACTTGCGGAAACCATCCCGGATGATGCGCTGGCCCCGGAGGTCGCTGCGCGTCAGAGACGTCTGTCGGTTCTGGCCAAAGCGCCGGCCAAGCAGTTGTTGTCGTGCTGGAAGCAGACCGGTCTCAATCCGCCTGTCGAATTGCTGCGCGGGCCTGAGACCGGGCTTGTCGCGCTGCAGGGTCGTGCAGGCGGCACAGGGCAGCCATTTCATGTCGGTGAGGTTTCGGCCACCCGCGTGACCGTGCGGATCGGGTCGGGGCAGGTCGGGCATGCGATGATCAGCGGCCGCGACACCCGCAAGGCGCAACTGGTCGCCGTCATCGATGCGCTGGCCCAGGATCCCGCCCATGCCGACATGATCGAAGAGGTGATTGTCGCGCCGCTGGAAGCGCTCGCCAGCGAGGCGGATGCAAAACTGCGCGAAGAGACCGCGGCGACCCGGGTCAATTTTTTCACCATGGTGCGAGGGGAAGACTGATGCCGTCCGCCACACATACTTCCACCGTCTATGAAGGCGGGTTCGCCGATCCTGTCGGTGCCTCGCAAACCGTGTTCCGGGCTCTGATGGACGCGATGGCGCGGCCGGGCTCGGTGCGCGCACTTCCGGATGTGACCGCACCGCCGGCTCCGTTGTCTGCGTCGGCTTCTGCGCTGATTGCCACGCTGGCCGATGCCGATACACCGGTCTGGCTGGACCCGGCACTGGCAAACGCCTCGGCAGTCAGGGACTGGATCGTGTTCCACACCGGGGCATCGGTGGTGGACAACCCGTCCGATGCAGCATTTGCGCTTGTGGCCGCGCCGCAAAACCTTTCGGCGCTGAACGGGTTTTCGCTCGGTAGCCAGGAATTTCCGGATCGTTCGACCACGATCATCCTGCAGGTTGCCACGCTGTCCGAAGGCGCTGCGCTTGTACTGAAAGGCCCCGGCATCAAGGGCCAGGCTTCGCTGGCGCCGGCGCCGATGCCGCAGCATTTTCTGGAGCAATGGCAGGCCAACCGGGCGGCGTTTCCGCGCGGTGTCGATCTGGTTCTTGCCGGTCCCGATTGCGTGGCGGCACTTCCGCGCAGCACCCGTCTTGCCCGAAGGGAGGCCTAGGCCATGTATGTTGCTGTCAAAGGCGGTGAAGCCGCCATCGCCAACGCCCACCGCCTGCTTGGCGCGCGCCGCCGGGGCGATGCGGGCGTGCCCGGGCTGACGCTCGAGCAGATTGCCGGGCAGTTGTCGCTCGCTGTCGACCGGGTGATGGGTGAGGGCTCGCTTTACGATCCCGAGCTTGCAGCGCTTGCCATCAAGCAGGCGCGGGGTGATCTGATAGAAGCGGTGTTCCTGCTTCGCGCCTACCGCACAACCCTGCCGCGGTTCGGGCATTCCGAACCGATGGACACCGGCAAAATGCTGGTCGAGCGGCGGATCTCGGCAATCTACAAGGACCTGCCGGGCGGGCAGTTGCTTGGCCCGACCTTCGATTACACCCACCGTCTTCTCGATCCGGCCCTGGCCGGAGACGAGCCGCTGGATGCGCCCGAGACCGCGCCGGACGCGGGCGAGACGGTGACACGCGTCTCCGACATTCTCGGCGATGAAGGGCTGATCGAGGATGATCCGGTTGTGGATGCGTCACGTCCGGTGGCCGATATCACCCGCACCCCGACCGAATATCCGATGGACCGGGATGCGCGGCTGCAAACGCTGGCGCGCGGCGATGAAGGGTTCTTGCTGGCGCTGGCCTATTCGACCCAGCGCGGTTATGCGCGCAGCCACCCGTTTGCTGGTGAAATCCGCATCGGCGAAGTCGATGTCGAGGTGATGATCCCCGAACTCGGATTCACTGTGGTGATCGGCCGGGTGAAACTGACCGAATGCCAGATGGTCAACCAGTTTCAGGGCTCGGCCAAGGCGCCGCCGCAATTTACCCGCGGTTACGGGCTGGTGTTCGGCCACGCCGAACGCAAGGCGATGGCGATGTCGCTGTGCGACCGGGCGCTGCGCGCATCCGAGCTCGGCGAGGACATTGTCGCGCCGGCACAGGACGAGGAATTCGTGCTGTCGCATTGCGACAATGTGCAGGCGACCGGTTTTGTCGAGCACCTCAAGCTGCCGCATTACGTCGATTTCCAGGCCGAGCTGGATCTGGTGCGCCGCATGCGGGCTGAGCATTTCGCCAGTGCCACGAAGGCGAATGATGACGCTGCTGCGACTGATGACACGATGGAGGCCGCGGAATGAACGCGCTGACACAAAACGATTCCGCACAGAACCTGGCGAGCTACAATTTCGCCTATCTCGATGAGCAGACCAAGCGGATGATCCGCCGGGCGATTCTCAAGGGCATTGCCATTCCCGGCTACCAGGTGCCGTTCGCTTCCCGCGAGATGCCGATGCCCTATGGCTGGGGCACCGGCGGGGTGCAGGTGACGGCTGCAATCATCGGGCGCGACGATGTGCTCAAGGTGATCGACCAGGGGGCGGATGATACCACCAATGCGGTGTCGATCCGGGCCTTCTTCGCCAAGACCGCCGGTGTGGCCACGACCACGTCAACGCCGGATGCCTCGATCATCCAGACAAGGCACCGGATTCCGGAAACACCGCTCAAGGAAGGCCAGGTGCTGGTCTACCAGGTGCCGATCCCGGAACCGTTGCGATTTTTAGAGCCGCGCGAAACCGAAACCCGCAAGATGCATGCGCTTGAGGAATATGGCCTGATGCACGTCAAGCTTTACGAGGACATCGCCCGCAATGGCCATATCGCCACGACCTATGCCTATCCGGTCAAGGTCGAGGGGCGCTATGTGATGGATCCGTCGCCGACGCCAAAATTCGACAATCCGAAGATGCACCAGTCCGAGGCGCTGCAATTGTTTGGCGCGGGGCGGGAAAAACGGATCTACGCGATCCCGCCGTACACGGAAGTTGTCAGCCTCGATTTCGAGGACCATCCGTTCGAAATCCAGCATTTCAATGAGCCTTGCGCCATGTGCGGTGCAGAACAAGTCTATCTCGACGAGGTGGTGCTCGATGACAAGGGCGGGCGCATGTTCGTCTGCTCCGACACCCATTATTGCGAAAGCCGCCGGGCCGATGGCCATCGCGGCGTGTTGCTTGGCGATGACGCCGAGATTGAAAAGGAGGCGATGTGATGAGCCTTTCCCAGACCATTGACGCTCCTGCGGGCAAGCTCGCATCTGCCCCATCCCAGCCGCTGTTGAGCGTGGACAACCTGACCCGGGTCTATGGCAAGCGCATCGGTTGCGCCGATGTCAGTTTTGATTTGTGGCCGGGAGAGGTGCTGGCAATCGTCGGTGAATCCGGCTCCGGCAAGACCACGCTGCTCAACTGCATCTCCTCACGCATGACGCCGACTTGCGGCACGGTTCACTACCGGATGCGTGGTGGCGAAAGCGCCGACATCTACAAGATGGCTGAAGCCGAACGGCGCTACCTGATGCGCACGGACTGGGGTTTCGTGCACCAGAACCCGATTGATGGGTTACGGATGACCGTCTCGGCCGGCGCCAATGTCGGCGAGCGGCTGATGGCGGTGGGCAACCGGCATTACGGCAACATCCGTAGCACCGCGATCGAGTGGCTCTCCCGTGTCGAGATCGATGAAGACCGGGTTGATGATCAGCCGCGGACCTTTTCCGGCGGCATGCGGCAGCGGTTGCAGATTGCCCGCAACCTGGTGACCGAGCCAAGGCTGGTGTTCATGGATGAACCGACCGGCGGTCTTGATGTTTCGGTGCAGGCGCGGTTGCTCGACCTGCTGCGTGGGCTGGTTTCCGATCTCGGCCTTGCCGTGGTGGTGGTCACCCACGATCTGGCCGTGGCGCGGTTGCTGTCGGACCGAATGATCGTGATGAAGGAGGGCAGGGTGATCGAGGCGGGTCTCACCGACCGGGTGCTTGATGATCCGCGTGCGCCCTACACCCAGCTTCTTGTTTCCTCAATTCTGCAGGTCTGACCCATGAAAACGTTGCTTGTCGCTTCGGACGTGAAAAAGACATTCGTCATGCATATGCGTGGCGGTGTTGAATTGCCGGTCGTCACCAATGTGTCGTTCTCGCTGAAAGCCGGGTCCTGCGCGGTGTTGGGCGGACCGTCCGGCGTTGGAAAAAGCTCGATCCTGAAAATGCTCTACGGCAATTACGGCTGCGACAGCGGTCAGATCCTGGTGAGCCATCACGGCAAACATATCGATGTTGCCAGTGCCGATCCGCGCATGGTGCTGGCGATCCGACGCGACACGATCGGCTATGTCAGCCAGTTTTTACGCGCCGTGCCGCGCGTCTCGGCGCTCGATGTTGCCGCCGAGCCGTTGTTGATCCGGGGCATTGCGCAGGAGATCGCACACCAGCGGGCGCGGGATCTGTTTGCCGAGCTCAACCTTCCCGAAAAGCTCTGGTCGCTGCCGCCGGCGACATTTTCTGGCGGCGAGCAGCAGCGCGTCAACATTGCCCGCGGCTTCATCACCGATCACCCGATCCTGCTGCTGGATGAACCGACAGCCTCGCTGGATGCCGCCAACCGCGAAGTGGTGATCAACCTGATTGCCCGCAAGAAGGCAGATGGCGCGGCATTGCTCGGCATTTTCCACGATCAGGAGGTTCGCGATGCGGTGGCCGATCAGATCATCGATGTATCTGCCTTTGCCACCGGAAAGTCTGCGGCATGACGAAGCTGTCAGGGACACCGCTGGTGCATGACAGCGCCAAGGTCGTGGGTTCCACCCTTGGTCGCTACACCGAGGTTGGCGCCAATTGCACCGTGGCGCACTCGAGCATGGGGGATTATTCCTATTGCGTCGAGAACACCCAGATCGCCTATGCGAGCATCGGCAAGTTTGCCAATATCGCCAGTCATGTGCGGATCTATGCCAGCATGCATCCGATGGAGCGGGCGTCGCTGCATCATTTCAGCTATCGCTCGTCGTGGTATTTCGACGGCGAGACTGACGATCAGGATTTCTTCGACTGGCGCGCCGGGCAGGGGATCAGCATCGGCCACGACACCTGGATCGGCCATGGCGCGGTGGTGATGCCCGGTGTGAGCATCGGCAATGGCGCGATCATCGGGGCCAACGCGGTGGTGACCAAAGATGTTGCCGATTTCGCCATTGCCGTCGGCGTGCCTGCGCGAACCATCCGGCAACGGTTCTCCGATGACATCGCCAGCCGCCTCGATGCGCTGGCCTGGTGGGACTGGGAGCATGAAAAGCTGCATGCGGCGCTTCATGATTTCCGGGCGCTGCCGGTCGAGGCGTTTATCGAAAAACATGGTGGCTAGGGTTCGCCCTGCCAGCATTCCTCGAAAATCAGCTCATCGAGCGGCAGCCGGCGGTTCCAGCCCTTGACCTCGAGTTCCGGCCGCTCATAGAGCTCGTCGACATAGCCAAGGCAGAGATAGGCGACGATCTCGATCCGGTCGGGGATGCTCAGGATGGCTTTGAGATCGGCGTCGCGAAAGATGCTGACCCAGCCCATGCCGATGCCCTCGGCGCGGGCTGCAAGCCACAGGTTCTGCACCGCGCAGACCGTGCTGTAGAGATCCATGCTGGAATTGTGGGTCTTGCCCAGAACCACATCGCCGCCTCGTTTTCGATTGCAGGTGACGCAGATGTTGAGTGGCGCCTTGCGGATGCCTTCAAGTTTCAATGATTTGTATTTGGGTTGCCGTTCTTCTGGAAACAGTTTGACAGCTTCGTCGTTGGCGCGCGCGAACGCGTCGGCCACCCTGTCGCGCACCGGTTGGCTGCGGATGGTGATGAAGTTCCAGGGTTGCATGAACCCCACGGACGGTGCGTGATGCGCGGCTTGCAAAAGCCGTCGTAGAACGTCATCCGGAACCGGCTCCGGCAGGAACTGGTCGCGCACATCGCGGCGGGTGAAGATGGCCTTGTAAACGGCGTCGCGTTCAGCCGTCACGAATGGTTCTGCTGCAGACAGCATGGATGTCTTCGGCATTGTTTGATCCCCAACAATCCGGAAAAACCCGCAGCGCTGTCCATGCGCTGAAAGGCTATGACATCTGGCCGGTCTTCTGACTTCGGATCATCTGACCTGCGCGCCTTCCCGGGCTCTCCCAGTGGCATGAAGCGCAGACCATCCCCGTCACAGCGTTGGGCACGTTCCGGATTCTCGCCGGATTCCCGATTCTCCCGCATCACACGGGCACCAGACATCCACATAGGGCCATGACTGAAGCGCGGACGCAAGTCTGTTTTGCGCTTGGAAAATGGAGGTTTCGCACCAGGCCTCTCCGGGCCTGTGGAACGTAACAAAACTGACATCAAACCGACATCGGCCTTTCACATGGCTGGGCTAGGTCACTCCTCGAAAGTCGCAAGACCAATCGTGATCCCGGGGGATTTGCCCATGCTTGAATTGACCGACGTGACCCGCCGTTTTGGCACCAACATTGCTGTTGATGCCGTCACGCTGTCTATCCCGGAAGGGCAGATGGTCGGTGTTATCGGGCGTTCGGGCGCCGGCAAGTCGACGCTCCTGCGCATGATCAACCGGTTGACGCCGACAAGCAGCGGCGAGATCCGGTTCAAGGGCAAGACCGTGTCCGGGCTCGGTGGTGCAGGGTTGCGCAATTGGCATCGCGATTGCGCGATGATCTTCCAGCAGTTCAACTTGGTGCCGCGGCTTGACGTGTTGACTAATGTGCTGCTTGGCCGGCTCAATCACCGCTCGACGGTGCTCAACATTCTCAACATCTTCACGGTCGAGGAGCGAGCCAAAGCCTTGATGGCGCTGGAGCGTCTCGGCATTGCCCAGACCGCATTGCAGATGGCGGGAACCCTGTCGGGTGGCCAGCAGCAGCGTGTCGCCATTGCGCGGGCGCTGATGCAGTCGCCCTCGATGGTACTGGCCGACGAGCCGATCGCCTCGCTTGATCCGCTCAACGCGCAGATCGTCATGGACGCGCTCAAAGACATCAACGAGCGCGAAGGCATTACCGTGATCACCAATCTGCACACGCTCGATACGGCGCGTGCCTATTGCGAGCGGGTGATCGGCATGGCCGGCGGCAAGGTGGTGTTTGACGGCTCGCCCGACGAGCTGACCAGTGACGCCGTGCGGATGATCTACGGCGCCTCCGATGACGGTACAGAGATCTCGGAAGCCATCACCTCGACATCGATTTCCGCCGAACGCCCTATCGTTCCGGCCAAGTCCAAATCCACCGGTCCGTTGCAGCCGGCGCTCAGCGTCAAGCCTGCAGCAGCCGAGGTCGCCTTGCCCGCGTAACAGGCCCAACCCACGGAATGGCCGGCATCCTGCCGGATCTCACCAGGAGCAGATCAATGTTCAAGAAAGCCCTTCTCGCAGCGGCATCGTTCGCCGCCATCATCGCTGTCCAGCCTGCAGGCGCCGAAGACCTCAAGGACTTCCGTATCGGCATTCTCGGCGGCGAAAACGAAGCCGACCGCCTGCGCAGCTTCCAGTGCATGACCGAAAAACTGCCCGCCGTTCTCGGCGTGGAAAAAGTCTCGCTGTTTCCGGCCGCCGATTATGACGGCGTGATCCAGGGCCTGCTCGGCGGCACGCTCGATTATGCCGAACTTGGGGCATCGGGCTACGCCAAGGTCTATCTTGAAAACAAGGACGCTGTTGAGCCGATCCTGACCACGATCCAGACCGATGGCGCCACCGGCTACTACTCCGTCATGGTTGCGCGCAAGGATTCTGGCATCACCAAGCTGGAAGACCTCAAGGGCAAGAAGCTCGGCTTCGCCGATCCGGATTCCACGTCCGGCTTCCTGGTTCCTTCGGTCACGCTGCCTGCCGCCATCGGCATGCCGATTGCCGAGTATTTCGGTGAAACCGGCTTCGGCGGTGGTCACGAGAACCTGGTTCTGGAAGTCGTCAAGGGCAACTTCGATGCCGGCACCACCTGGGCTTCGGGCGTTGGCGAGTTCAAGGACGGCTACACATCGGGCAATCTGAAGAAGATGGTCGACAAGGGCATCGTCGACATGGGTGACCTGGTCCAGGTCTGGCAGTCGCCGCTGATCCCGAATGGTCCGATTGTTGTCCGTTCAACCATGGACACCGACATGAAGGCCAAGTTCAAGGACTTCATGATGGCACTGCCCGAGAGCGATCCCGAATGCTTCGCCTCCATCCAGGGCGGCGATTACAAGGGTTTCACCGAAGTTGATTCCTCGTTCTACCAGGCAATCATCGAAGCCCGCCGCGCCAAGATCGGCTCGTAAACCTTCCCTCTGCAAAACGGCCGCGGTCTCTTGTGAAAGGGACCGCGGTTTTCCTTGTCACAGCAGGATCAGATCATGAAACCGTCCCAGCATTCCCCGATGGTCACGGAGACCGAGCGGCACTGGCAGGCGCTGGCGCGGCAGCGGCGCATCTATACCGGGTTGGGGCTTGTCCTGCTGCTGATGGCGCTGGCCGGATCGCTGTGGTTTGCCAACGAGACCAATGCCGGCAAATTCTGGGACCGGCTGCCGCATTTCTTCGATTTTTTCGGTGACATGATCCCGCGCGACGGCTGGGAAGTCTGGCGGGCGCTGTTTGACCTGGAAAGTCCCTATGCCGATGGATCGCTGAAATACGACTATCCGGAGGGCCGGGTCTGGCTGACCGCAAACCTCTACATGCCCGAATATGTGTTCAAGATGATCGAGACCATCAACATAGCCATCGTCTCGACCATCATCGGCTTTGTCTTCGGTTTCCTGCTGTGCTTCCTGGCAGCGTCCAACCTGACCACGCGGGCCTGGCTGCGTGGCTTTGTCCGCCGCTTTCTGGAAATCCTGCGTGCCTTCCCGGAGATCGTGATTGCCGGCTTCTTTGCCGCGATCCTGTCGCTTGGGCCGGTGCCGGCGATCATTGCCGTGGCGATCCACACCATCGGCTCGCTCGGCAAGATGTTTTTCGAAGTGGTCGAAAACGCCGACATGAAGGCCGATGAAGGCCTGCGCGCGGTTGGCGGCAACTGGGTCGAGCGGGTCCGCTTCGGCATGGTTCCGCAGGTGCTGCCGAATTTCCTGAGCTACACCTTGATGCGGCTTGAAATCAATGTCCGCGCCTCGACCATTATCGGTGCGGTTGGCGGTGGTGGCATTGGTGAGGCGCTCAGGTTGTCGATCAGCCGTGGCCATGAGGCCAAGACCATTGCCATCATCATCCTGCTTCTGACCACGGTGATAGCCGTCGACCAGTTCTCGGCATGGCTGCGCAAGCGGGTGGTTGGCGAGCAGGCCTTCGAAAGCGCCTATGGGGAAGCTTTGACATGACTGCCATAACCGCAAGCCAGCTCGACGAGATCACCGGACGTTATCCGGATGTGTTCAAGCGATCGTTTCTGACCCGCTACAGCAAGATATTGGTGGTGGCAGCGGTCGCCATCTATCTGGTGTTTGCCTGGAACCTGTTCGCTGTAGGGCAGGTGATCCAGCGCGGCAGCTGGGACATTGCCGGCAGCTATCTCGCTGACTGGATCTCCTACGAAGTCCGGCCGGATATCGTCTATCACGACGGCTATCTGGAGGTGGAGTTTCCAAAATACTCACCTCTGGGTTCTGACCCGAGGCCTGACTGGCTGGTGACCGAAAATGCAGAAGTCACCGTCGTGACCAAAGCGGCGACTGCGGCGCCTGTTGCGACGCCGCCGGCGGCCACGGGCTTCCTGGTTCCGGGAGCGAAAGGGACGTCGACCGGGTTCATGGCGCCGGGTGCTGCAACCGGCGGCGCTGCGGCAGATGCCGGGCAACAGGCGGCCGAGACGAAAGCAACGTCGGAGCGGAAAGTGCTGCCGGTTCGCGCCGAGGTCAGCATGGGTTCTGCCGGTTCCGTGCTGGTGGAGCCTTACCGGGTGACGCTGAAGCGCGGTACCGAGACCGTTCTGGTCAATGTCGGATCCGACGGCATCGTCCGCGCCGAGGGCGCGCTGCCGGAATGGGTTGACGTGCGCCGGGGTGGCGAAAAGATCATTGCTGGTTTCGGTTTTGCCGGGCGGGTCGAAATCGAGGATGACGAGGTCAAGATCCGGCAACGGTTCCTGGGCTGGGAGAATTTCGTTTTCGATACGTCTTCGCCGTTCTGGAACCGCGGCTTTGGCGACGTGACGGCGACGATCCTGTGGGGCGAGCGGATCAAGCCGGCCCAGTCGAACCTGTCTCTGGCTGTGGACAATTTCCTCAACAATGCCGAGTGGCAGCATGGCGACGTGTTCGTCAAGCTCGGCCAGACCATCGTCATGGCCTTTGTCGGCACGCTGTTTGCCACGGCAATCGCCTTTCCGCTGTCGTTCATGGCGGCGCGCAACATCACGCCGAGTTTCCTCACCAACCAGGTGACCAAGCGGCTGTTCGATTTCCTGCGCTCGGTCGACATGCTGATCTGGGCGCTGTTCTTCACCCGCGCTTTCGGGCCCGGACCGCTGGCCGGTATTTCCGCCATTTTCTTCACCGATACGGGGACACTCGGAAAGCTCTACTCGGAGGCGCTGGAGAATATCGACGAGAAGCAGCGTGAGGGTGTACGCTCGCTGGGCGCGAATCCGGTTCTGGTGCAGCGGTTCGGCGTTGTACCCCAGGTCTTGCCGGTGTTTGTCAGCCAGTCGCTGTATTTCTGGGAATCAAACACCCGCTCGGCAACAATCATCGGAGCGGTCGGCGCCGGGGGCATCGGCCTGAAATTGTGGGAAGCGATGCGGACCAATTCGGACTGGGAAAATGTCGCCTATATGGTGCTGCTGATCCTTTTCGTGGTCTATGTGTTCGACACGATTTCGTCGCGGTTGCGCGGGATGCTGATTGGCAGGGGACAGATGTGATGCGGTATGCCTTCTATTTTTCGCCGGGTTCGGACGAACCGCTTCACCGGCTCGGGTCAAGCTGGCTGGGACGCGATGCCGCAACCGGCAATCCGGTCGAGCATCCCGATCTCGACGGCCTTGGCGCCAGTGAACTGGCGACGATCACCGGTCCGGCCCGGCGCTACGGGTTCCATGCCACGTTGAAGGCGCCGTTCCGTCTTGCCGACGGGGTGAGCGAAGCCGACCTGGTCAGGGCGATGGAAACATTTGCCGAACAGACCGACGTGTTTGAGATTCCATCGTTGATGGTGGGTCGCCTCGAGGGGTTTGTCGCGCTCGTGCCGGGCGGTCCGGCCCCGGAGCTGGCTGCCTTCGCCGGTGCTGTCGTTGAAGCGTTCGAACCGCTGCGCGCGCCCCTGAGCGACAGGGAGATCGAGCGGCGCAACCCGGAATCGCTGTCTTCGGGCGAGTTGAGGAACCTGATGCGGTGGGGGTATCCTTATGTTTTTGACCGCTTCCGTTTTCACATGACCCTGACCAACCGGCTGCCGGAGCCGGACATCACCCGCATCGCCGCTGCTGCGGAAACACATTTTGCACCGGCCCTGGCCGGACCGGTCGTGGTTCGCGCGCTCACGCTGTTTGTCGAGCCGGAACCCGGCGCGCCTTTTCAAATCCACAGCCGGACGCCGCTTGCGTCTGGCCAGCATAGAAAGACTGCCTGAATGACCACCGAGACAATTTTGACCAATGCCCGGCTTGTTCTTGAGGACCGGATCGTTTCCGGAAGCCTGGTGGTCCGCGATGGCGTGATTGCCGAGATCGCGGAAGGCAATTCGGCGAGTGGCGTGGACATGGAAGGGGACTACATCCTGCCCGGCCTGGTGGAGCTGCATACTGATCATCTCGAAGCGCATTACTCGCCACGTCCGGGCGTGCGCTGGAATGCCATCTCGGCGATCCAGTCGCATGACGCCCAGATTGCCTCTTCGGGCATTACCACCGTGTTTGATTGCCTGCGGCTCGGGTCTGACGCTGATGACGGTTTTGAGGTCGGCGAAATGCGCGCGATTGCCGATGCGCTTGCTTCGGCGCGGGCGGAAAACCGGTTGCGCGCCGATCATCTCATTCACTTGCGTTGCGAGGTGTCGGCGGCAGATGTGCTCGATCATTTTGCCGACTTCCAGACAGATACCCAGGTGCGGCTGGCGTCGCTGATGGACCATGCGCCGGGTCAGCGGCAGTTCCAGACGATGGAGCAGTACACGCTATATTACAAGACCAAGCGCGGCCTGTCCGACGAGGCCTTTGCGCACTTCGTCGCCCGGCGGCAGGAATGTTCGGCCCAGTATTCCGATGCGCACCGCAAGGCTATCGCAAGCGCCTGTACCCAGCGCGGGATCACGATTGCCAGCCATGATGATGCAACGCTCGGTCATGTCGAGGAAGCTGTCGGTTTCGGCGTGAAATTGGCGGAGTTTCCAACCAGCATCGAGGCGGCACAGGCATCTCACAAGGCCGGCATGAGCGTCCTGATGGGAGCGCCGAACGTGGTGCGTGGCGGCTCCCATTCCGGAAATATCGCGGCGACCGACCTGGCGCGGGCCGGTGTTCTGGACGTGTTGTCATCGGATTATATTCCGTTCAGCCTGATCCACGCGCCGTTCGTGCTTGCCGATGAAGTCGACGATCTCGACCTGCCTGCCGCGATCCGGCTGGTGACGGCAACGCCTGCGAAAACGGTCGGGCTGGATGACCGGGGTAGCCTGACGCCCGGTAAGCGCGCTGACCTTGTCCGGGTGCGCCGGGAGAGCGGCGTTCCGGTGGTGCGTTCGGTCTGGCGGCAAGGCGAACGGGTCGCCTGATGCAATTGCCGGCGAACCTCAAAAGCACGAATCCGGGCCGGTTGATCGTGGTGCTCGGGCCAAGTGGCTCGGGCAAGGACACGCTGATGTCCTATGCGCGGGATCAGCTTGCCGGCCGGGCAGACGTGCTGTTTGTGCGCAGGGCGATCACCCGGCCTGCCGATGCGGGAAACGAAGACCATGTCGCCATGACCGAGGCCGAGTTCGATGCGGCTATCGACGAGGGGCAGTTTGCATTGACATGGACTGCGAACGGACTGCGTTACGGCTTGCCACGTACCATCGAGGCTCACCTGGCCGAAGGCCGCCTTGCGGTGGTCAATGGATCGAGGGGGGCCTGGAATGTCATTCAGCAGGTGTTTCCGAGTGCTGTGGCCGTGGAGATCCGGGTTGACCCGGCCACTCTGGCGCAACGGCTCCAGGCAAGAGGCCGGGAGAGTGCGTCGGAGATAGAGGCAAGGCTTGAGCGTGCCGCAGCGCTGGATGCGCGGCTGGAGGCCGATGTCGTTATCGACAATTCCGGAGAGATGCATACGGCCGGATCGGCACTGGTGGCATACATGACGCGGGCGATGGGGGCTGGCCGCCTGTCTGAATGACGGGTGACTGACCGGTCTCCGCTGCGGTTCAGGGCAACCTGCCGCGCGCCAAGCAGGCGGCGGCCGGCAGCTCAGTCATCATCTTCCTCGACATCGGGGCCACCGTCGAGCCGGTGTTTGATGGCAAGCGCGTAAATCACGTTGAGAACGTTTCGATCCTTGACGTCGGGATCGCTGAGCGCGAGCAAGGCGGCGCGGACCAGCCGCTTGCTGGTTGCCTTGGGACAACGCTCAAAGACATAGTCGTGCAATTCGGCATCCGACAGGCCTTGGTAGGCTCCCTCGATGAGGGCGTCATATACTTTTCGGACCTTCTTTTTCGGCATTTGGGTTTCCTGCTGTATCGGTCGCTGTAAAGGGCGGTTTCTGATCGGTAAGCGTGAGCATTGTCACAAACAACTGCCAGTCACGTATTCGGTGTTTTCCTGTGTTGTTTTGTCTCCTGGCGTCTTCGGGTTGCCCAAAATTCTGGCAAGGTGCCCATGATTTGCACAGCATGTGAGCGCTTCCCCCTAGTAATTAAGGGTAATTAAACCAGTTGTGCCTAATCTCTAATACTTGAGGACTAGGTCAGACGTCGGACATGAAGCCCGTCGGCCCGCAATGATTGCATAACCGGGACTTGGCGACTGCAATTGTTGAGGGGGTATCATGGGGTTCAATCTGAGCAAGGCCTTGGCTGGCAAAGCCAAAGGCTCAACGCGAAGCATTACGCAAAAAATCGCGATTACCGTCATTCTGGTCAATCTGCTGGGGCTTGCTGTTACCAGTTTTGCGATCTCGCAGATGTCGGGTGCGAACCAGCTGGAAATGGCTGAGCGCAACTGGATCAAGGACACCACCCAGATCGGCGCCCAGGCCGCTGGGGGCGTGAAGTGGGGCAAGACCGAGTCGATCCGCTCGGCCTACGAGATCTTCCAGAATGATCCGAAGCTCGCTCTTGTCGGCTTTACCGCCTTCAATCAGGCCGGAGACCAGGTTGATGTCTGGACGCGGGCGGAAACGCCTGAAGCGTCACTGACACAGGTGCTGAATTCCAATCCCGGCGAATTGAAAGATGCGGTTATCGAGGAAGGGGCTTCGTCGGTAGTCGTTTCCGCCCCGTTGCCCGCCGGCAAGGATGGCGTATCGCTGGGACAGATCAAAACCGTCTGGACGACGGATGATATCGCCATGTCAGCGCGGGATTTTGCGCTCAAGGCAATGGTGTCGCAGATTGCGGTTCTGATCATCTCGGTCGCAATCCTGCTGTTCGCAATGCGCAAGTTTGTCGGCACGCCGCTGGCCGATGTGAACCGCCGTATCGGCGAGTTGCAGGCCGGTGACATTTCAGCCCCTGTTCCGCATGCGGAAAAGGGCGACGAGATCGGCGTCGTGGCGCGCGCCCTGACCGAATTCTGTGACGCCGCGCGGATGAAGCTGGAAGCCGATGCCGAGATGGTGCGGCAGCGCGAACAACTCGATGCGGAGCGCCAGGCCAACATGAGCGAGACCGAACGCTCCTCCGAGGCCCAGCGCAAGGTGGTCGAGGAACTCGGCACCGCGCTCGAAAAGCTCGCCGCCGGCGATCTGACAGCCCGGGTCCCCGACCTTGGCGGTGAATTTGCCGCGCTGCAGGACAATTTCAACAGGGCGCTTGAAGCGCTCGAGGCGACGGTCGGTACCATCGACAGTGCGCAAAATGCAGTCAAGCAGGCGTCGGACAGCCTGGGTGGCTCCACCGACGAGCTGGCCCGCAGGACCGAACAGCAGGCTGCAGCGCTAGAACAGACGGCTGCGGCGCTCGATGAAATCACCACCACCGTCAAGGCTTCCTCCGAGCAGGCCAGCGAAGCCGGTGATCTTGTCGGATCAACGCGTGACGCAGCGACATCGTCGTCGGAGATTGTCCGCTCGGCAATCACGGCCATGGGCGGGATCGAGGAATCCTCATCCCGCATCGCGCAAATTCTCAAGGTGATTGACGATATCGCTTTCCAGACCAACCTGCTGGCGCTGAATGCCGGGGTCGAGGCGGCGCGCGCCGGGGAGGCCGGCAAGGGATTTGCCGTGGTTGCGCAGGAAGTCCGGGACCTGGCGGGGCGCTCGGCCAATGCCGCCAAGGAGATCAAGGACCTGATCGAAGAGAGCGGAGTCCAGGTGAGCAATGGTGTCGATCTGGTCAACCGGACCGGACAGTCCATGGAGCAGATCGAACAACAGATCACGGCGGTGGCGCAGAAGATCGATTCGATTTCCCGGGCTGCCCGCGAACAGGCGACAGGACTGTCGCAGGTCAACACGGCCATCAACGAGATGGACACGATGACCCAGAAGAACGCGGCCATGGTTCAGGACAGCAATACGTCATCGCAGAAGCTGGCCGGTGAATGCGAACGTCTCGCTGACGTCGTCAAATCCTTCAAGCTGACCGGGGCTGCGGTTGCCGCCCGGACGCCGGAAGCACAACGACCCGCACCACCGGTTGCTGCCCGGCCTGCGTCTGCGTCCAGACCGGCCGCACAACCCCAGTATCAAGCCCAGGGCAATGCCGCGCTCGCCCAGAGCACGGACGACTGGGAAGAGTTCTAAGCCAGCGTACCAAGAGCAATGGCGATCAGTGACGATCGCACCCCACTTCAAAACGAGGAGAAGACCGAAATGAAGACCAAGCTTTTTGCATCAGCCCTGCTTGCTGCCACCACAATCGCGTTTGCACCTGTCAGTGTCCAGGCCGAGGAAGCCCATGTCGGCCCGGTCAAGGAATTCATCAGCCAGAGTGTCGAAACATGGCTGACGGATCCGGTCGTGGTCGGCGCCATCAAGGAACAGAACGCAAAGACCAGCGGCCTTGATGCGGCTGCAATCGACAAGCTCGACAAGGAATGGCGTGCGCAGGCAACCGCTTCGGACAAGCCTTTCGTCAACGAGGTGCTGGCGCGTGAACTGTCCAAGTTCCTGATGGAAAAGAAGGAAGGCAGCCAGGGCATGATCACGGAAATGTTCGTGATGGACGCCAAGGGCCTCAATGTCGGCCAGAGCGATGTCACCTCCGATTACTGGCAGGGTGACGAAGCCAAGTGGCAGAAGACCTACGGTGCGGGTGCCGGAGTGGTTTTTGTCGACGAGATCGAGGAAGACGAATCCACTCAGGCGCTTCAGTCGCAGGCCAGCGTGACCATTTCCGATCCGGAAACCGGTGAGCCGATCGGCGCGATTACCGTCGGCATCAATCTCGACATGCTGTAAGCACCAGCCCCGTGCTTTTCCAGTCCCGGCGGGTCCGGGGCCGGAACCACGGTCTTGACTGACCGAGAAGAATCCAACGCCGTGCTTTCCCTGCCTGTATCAGAGGGGAAAGCGCGGCGTTGTGCGTTTGAGTGGCAAGAGGCGCGGGCCAATACGTACAAGCTTGTTTGAAAACCAAAAAGCGGTGGCTTGCTGCCGGGAAGACTTGCGTGGTGTTTTCCGGCGTGGTCGATGGTGATCAAGGCGACTGTCATGGTGATGCAACACATTCCGGATAGTCAGGCCCAAGACGCAATGGAGGCCGTCATGAAGCTTGTGCATATTTCCGACATACACATCAGCGCCGAACCCATCCTCGGCCTCGATTCCGTTGCGAATTTCAGGAAATGTCTGGCCTATGTCGAGGCGCATGACCACGATGCCGACCGGGTGGTGATTACCGGTGACCTGACCCATTTCGGGCTGGAGGAAAACTACCTGGAGCTCAAGGCGATCCTGGATGGCAGCTCGCTCAAGGACAAGCTCGAGCCGCGGCTGATGATCGGCAATCACGACAATCGCGAGATGTTCGCCTCGATGTTTGCAGACACCTGCCGTGACGGGGCGGGATTTGTTCAATGGACCGAACAAACCCCTGCGGGGCTGTTCGTCTACATGGATACGGTTGACCAGGGCAAGCATAGCGGCCGCTACTGTGCGCAGCGGATGGACTGGCTCAGGACTGTGCTCGACAAGGCGCGGAGCGACGGCCAGCGGGCCTATCTGTTCATGCACCACAATCCTGTGCGGGTGCATGTGGCCAATGCCGACATCATCGGCATTGTCGACGAGCGCGCGCTTCAGGCCTTGCTGGCGGAGTACAGGGACACCGTTGCGCACCTGTTCTTCGGCCATTGCCACTATACGCTCAGCGGCTCTGTCTGCGGCATTCCCTATTCGGCTCCGCGCTCGACCAACCACATCTGCTGGCCTGAATTCTCGGGCGAGATCAACCGGATGGGCTACGGCGACCTGGCGCCGAACTACAATGTCTGTTTCCTGAACGAAAACAGCACTGTGGTGCACTCGATTGATTTTCTCGAGGCCGATGAGGTCAAGTGGAAAATCTACACCGATCTCGAACTGCACTGAGTGTTGCAGCTGTGGCAGCGACCATTGCCACCATCAGGAATGATGCTCTGGCGGGAATTCCACCGGGCCGCCCTGAGCTTCCCAGGTGGAAAACCCTTCCTTCAGGTGTGAGGCTTCAAAGCCCATGTCGTTGAGGGTTGCCGTGGTCAGCGCCGAGCGCCAGCCCGATGCGCAATGGAAGACGAATTTCTTGTCCTGGCCGAAAACCTCCTTGTAGTAGGGGCTTTGCGGATCGACCCAGAACTCGACCATGCCGCGCGGGCAGTGGAAACTGCCCGGAATGAAGCCGGAGCGCTGGCGTTCGCGGACATCACGCAGATCAACGATGATGACTGATGGATCGTCGACCATGGCGATGGCGTCACTGGTTTCGATCTCTTCAATGCGGGCGCGGGCTGCTGCGACGAGATCGGCAACCGGGGTGATGTTCTTGACCATAAGGATACCTGCTCAAACGTGTGATGACGCGCACGCATGATTGACGCAACACGGCGCTTGGTTCAACAGTCGTGATGGTGCCGGGCCAAAAAACATGCCCGGGCTGGCAGGTGCGCATCAACCGAAGGAAGTCAGGGCATGCAGGGTTCGTCGACAGTGTCGTTGTGGGATGAGACATCGGAGGAGGTCTGCCAGGGAGCGTCGATGAAGGCTGACGTCACGACCGACCTGGCAATTGTCGGCGGTGGTTATACCGGGCTTTCGACCGCACTTCATGCGGCGGAAAAAGGGCTGGATGCGTGCGTTCTCGAAGCCCACCAGATCGGGTATGGCGGCTCGGGACGGAATGTGGGGCTGGTCAATGCCGGACTTTGGCTGCCGCCGCAGGACGTGCGGGCGAAACTCGGCGGCGAGCCGGGCGCTCGGCTGGTGGATATCCTGGGCGACGGTCCGAACTGCGTGATGTCGCTGATCGAACGGTACCAGATCAGGTGTGAATTGACCCGTTCGGGCACGATTCACGCAGCCCATTCGCAAAGCGGTTTCAAGGATTTGGCGCGGCGGGCCGAGGAATGGACCAGGCTCGGTGCTCCGGTCCGGCTGTTGTCGCGCGACGAGACGGCAGAGAAGATCGGTTCGAGCGCGTTTCATGGTGGCCTGCTTGATGCGCGGGCGGGAACGATCAACCCGATGGGCTATGTGCGCGGCCTGGCGCGTGCGGCGCAGGCTGCGGGCGCACGTATCCATACCGGCGCTGCGGTGACCAGGCTCGAAAAGCAGGCCGGCGGCTGGCTGCTGGAAACCGGGGCAGGTGTTGTCAGGGCGAAATCGGTGGTTCTTGCGACCAATGCCTATTCCGACGATCTATGGCCGGGGCTGAAATCGAGTTTCGTGCCGATCCACTATTTCCAGGTGGCGACAGTTCCGCTGGGCGCCCGGGTTCAGGACATCCTGCCAGAGCGGCAAGGCATCTGGGACACGGGCAAGATCATGTTTTCGCTCAGGCGCGATGCGGCGGACCGCCTGATCATCGGCTCGATGGGATCCGTGGTCGGTGGTGAAAAGGGGCTTTCTGAACGCTGGGCGGCGCGACAGCTCAAGCGGCTGTTTCCTGATCTTGGACCGGTGGAGTTCGAGAAGAGCTGGCACGGCCAGATCGCCATGACCGGCGACCACCTGCCGCGCATCCACCGGCTGGACGAGGGGCTGTATACACCGATCGGATACAATGGCCGCGGCATCGCGCCGGGCACGGTGTTCGGAAAGGCCATGGCGGAGCTGCTGGCCGGTGGCAGCGAGGCCGATCTGCCGATGCCGGTGACGGGCGTCCGGACTGAAGCTGCCCGCGGTCTGAAGGCCGGGTTCTATCAGGCCGCCTTTGCCGCAAACCAGATGCTCAAGAGCCTCTAGGCTTGTCAGCAGGAGTTGCCGCCTGGGGCAGATGGTTTAATGATGAGTGGAGCTTTGCCAAGCTTAACCGGATAGGGCCTGATTGGGTCTGGTTCGGGGCAGGGCAAACAGGTTTGGATCGGGGTGAAGTCAGATGGACAGTTGCGATGTGATCATTGTCGGTGGCGGTCTCGCCGGGCTTGTTGCCGCGGCCGAGTTGGCTGACAGGGGCAAGCAGGTCATCCTTCTTGACCAGGAACCTGAAAACTTTCTCGGTGGACAGGCGTTCTGGTCTCTCGGCGGGTTGTTTCTGGTCGACACGCCGGAACAGCGGCGGATGGGCATCAAGGACAGCCGCGAGCTGGCGCTCAATGACTGGATGGGCTCGGCCCAGTTCGATCGCAAGGAAGATTACTGGCCGCGCAAATGGGCCGAGGCCTATGTCGATTTTGCCGCGGGCGAAATGCGGCCCTGGCTGCACGACATGGGCATGCGCTGGTTTCCGGTTGTAGGATGGGCGGAACGCGGCGGTTCGTTCGCCGACGGGCACGGCAATTCCGTGCCGCGGTTTCACATCACCTGGGGCGTCGGGCCGGGCATTGTCGAGCCGTTTGAGAAACGGGTGCGGGCGCATGTGAAGAACGGCCTTATCGAGCTCAGGTTCCGGCATCGCTGCTCGACCATCATCACTGAGAACAATGCGGTCAAGGGTGTGTCCGGCGAAATCCTTGTCGATGACGTCAAGGACCGCGGGCAATCGACCAGCCGCGACATCAGCGGCGAGTTCGAGCTCAGGGCGGCAAGCGTGCTGGTCACATCGGGCGGGATTGGCGGGAATTTCGACCTGGTGCGCAAGGTCTGGCCGCGCGACCGGCTGGGCGAACCGCCGCGCGAGATGATCGCGGGTGTGCCCGCCCATGTCGATGGCCGGATGATTGCCATCACCGAGGCCGCTGGCGGCCGGGTGATCAACGCGGACCGTATGTGGCACTACACCGAAGGCGTGAAGAACTGGAATCCGATCTGGCCCAATCACGGCATCCGTATCTTACCCGGTCCGTCGTCGATGTGGTTCGATGCGGAAGGCAACCGGCTGAAGCCGCCCTGCCTGCCGGGCTTTGACACCTTGTCGACGCTGCGCGAAATCCTGTCGACCGGTCATGACTATTCCTGGTTCATCATGACCCAGAAGATCCTGAAGAAGGAAGTCGCACTTTCAGGCTCGGAACAGAACCTGGATTTCGCCGCCAAGAGTTGGCTCAAGGTGATCCGTCAGCGGCTGCTGAACAAGCAGGCCGCCCCGGCTGTCGAGGCCTTCAAGCAGCATGGCGAAGACTTCATTGTCGCCAATACGCTGGAGGAACTGGTCGAGGGGATGAACCAGAAGGGTGGGGGGCTGCTTGATCTTGAAAAACTGCGGGCGCAGATCGTGGCGCGGGACAGCCAGATCGCCAATCCTTTCACCAAGGATGCGCAGCTGATGGCGGTGCATGCGGCACGGAACTATCGCGGCGACAAGTTGATGCGCACGGCCAAGCTGCACCGGTTCCTCGATCCGGACAACGGGCCGCTGATCGCGGTCAAGCTGCACATCATCACGCGCAAGACGCTGGGCGGCTTTGAGACCGATCTCAACGGCCAGGTGCTCAATGCGCGAGGCGAGCGAATCGAGGGACTGTTTGCCGCCGGTGAAGTCAGCGGTTTCGGCGGCGGCGGTTACCATGGCTACAACGCGCTGGAAGGCAGTTTCCTCGGGGGCTGCATCTTCTCGGGTCGCCATGCCGGACGGGCAGAGACGATCGCCTGACGCTGACCGAATGAAAGGGCGTCGGAGACTATCCGCAACCCGATCTTACGCCCGGTCCCCAATAGATTGGTTCCGTTTGGAAAACTTGCCAGCTGGAGCATTGCGCGGACCTGTTCGGGCATGACAGGGTCCTGCTTGTCCAATTGCGGGAGAGACATGCCATGGCGTCATTCATGCCGGAAACACAGACGGTGTTTGAGCGCGAGATCATCGAGATCGAGGACCAGCCGATCGAGATGCCCGATGGTTGCCGGTTGTCCGCCCGGATCTGGATGCCGAAGGATGCGGCTGAACAGCCTGTCCCGGTCATTCTGGAGCACTTGCCCTACCGCAAGCGCGACGGCACCATTGTTCGCGATAGCCTGACCCATCCCTGGATGGCGGGGCAGGGCTATGCTTGCATCCGCGTCGACATGCGGGGAAACGGCGATTCCGAAGGTCTGATGACGGACGAGTACACGCCGCAGGAGTTGCAGGACGCCTGTGACGTGATCGCCTGGGCGGTGGCCCAGCCCTGGTGCTCGGGAACAGCCGGGATGATGGGAATTTCATGGGGCGGGTTCAACTCGCTGCAGGTTGCGGCGCTGAGACCGGCTGCGCTGAAGGCGATCATCACCATCTGCTCGACCGCTGACCGGTTTGCCGATGACATTCATTTCAAGGGCGGGTGCCTGCTGGGTGAGAATTTCGGCTGGGCAGCGAACATGCTGTCCTACTCGTCACGTCCGCCCGATCCCATGCTGATGGGACCAGGATGGCGGGAGATGTGGCTCAACCGGCTCAAGGAAATGCCGTTCTTGGCGCGCGAATGGATCTCGCGGCAGGCGCGGGACGATTACTGGAAGCATGGGTCGGTCTGCGAAGATTTCGGTGCGATCGATGCCGCGGTGCTGTCGATCGGCGGCTGGCATGATGGCTACCGCAACACGATTTCCAACCTGGTCGAGAACCTGGAAGCTCCGGTCAAGGGCATCGTTGGGCCGTGGATCCACAAGTATCCGCACTATGCCGGGCCCGAACCGCGGATCGGTTTCCTGCAGGAAGCCAAGCGCTGGTGGGACCACTGGCTCAAGGGCATCGACAATGGGGCCGAAGCCTTGCCGGATTACCGGGCGTGGCTGATGGACAGCATTGCTCCCGAGCGGTGGGTGGATGAGCGTCCGGGCCGCTGGATTGCGGAGCAGGACTGGCCGTCCGCGGGAATTGCCAGCACCGAGTTCGAGCTGGGAGACGGAAGCCTGGGGCGGGGGGCGATGACCCGGCCAGTGGCTGTCTGCTCACCGGTCGATTGCGGCAGCCAGGCGGGCGAATATTTTCCCTTTGCCTATGGACCGGAATTGCCGGATGAGCAGAGCCCCGACGATCTGAAATCCGTCTGCTTTGATGGCGAGGTGGTTGACGCCCCGCTCGATATCGTCGGAGCGCCGCGGCTTGTGATCCGCGCCCGATCGGACAAGCCGATGGCGCAAGTGGCTGTCCGGCTGTGTGATCTGCGTCCGGATGGAACCTCGGCGCTGATCACCATGGGGGTTTTCAACCTGACCCACAGGACCTCCGCGGAGACACCGGAGCTGCTGACACCCGGAGAAGGGTTTGACGCGACAATAGCGCTTGACCAGATCGCCTACCGGATTCCCGCCGGTCACCGGCTGCGGATTGCGGTCTCGACCAGCTACTGGCCGTTCATCTGGCCCGCGCCGGAACATGCCACGGTGACGCTTGAAGCCGGTACGCTCGAGCTTCCCTGCCGTACGGTGCTGGCGGACAAGAATGAATGCAGCTTTGAAAAGCCGGTTGGAGCCGAGCCATGGCGCCATGAAAACCTCAGGCCATCCGCCTCGACGCGAACAACCGAAACCGATGCCGAAACCGGTGTTGTCACCACATCCATCTTCAATGATGCGGGCGAGAACCGCGATCTCGGGCACGGGCTTGTCTCCGGCAGTACGACGCATGAGCGCTGGTCGATCCATCCGGACGATCCGTTGTCGGCCACCGTCCATATCCGCTGGGAGCAGACCGGCGGACGCGACAGGTGGTGGACCAAAACAGTCACCGAGATGGACATGCGCTGCGACAAGGACTGGTTTTACATCACCGGGAAACTGGTGGCGACGGAGAATGACACGGTGATGTTCGACAAGGAATGGGACGAGCGGATTGCACGCCGGTTCGTTTGAGCCGGGGGGAAATCTGGATGGGGTTCAGTAGGGCCATTCGCCTGCGCCGAGTGCCTTGAAGCCGGATATCATCCGGGTGAAGCTTTCACGGGCACGGCTGACCGAATGTCGTGCCCGAAGATAGCCGTGGACAAGCCCCTTTTCCTCAAAGCAGACTGCCCGGCCTCCGGCCTTGTTCAACCGATCGCAATACTCCGGGGCATCGCCCGAGAGCGGATCGCATTCGCCGGTGATGACAATGGTCGGCGGCATGCCGGAGAAATCGTCTGCTGCAAGCGGCGTGAAGGAAGGATCGTCCATCGGGGAGGTTCCGCCTGTCCGCAGGCTGTCATAATAGAGCACATCGGCGGTGGTCAGCATCGGTGCCTTGGCATGGCTGACGAAGCTGCCCTTGCTGGTGTCCGCGCCAAGCAGCGGGTAAATCAGCAGCTGTCCTGCCGGCTTGTGATTGTCGCTGCGTGTCGCCCATGCCACTGCGGCGGCAAGATTGCCGCCGGCGCTGTCGCCGGCAAGGATCACCGGACGGTCGCGTTTGCCTGCAATGAAGCGGAATGCCGCAAGCGCATCGTCAAACTGGGCCGGATGCAGATGTTCGGGCGCCAGACGATAGTCAACAGCGACCACCTCGTATCCGGTTTGGTCACAGATCTCGGCGCAAATGCTGTCGTGGCTATCAAGCCCGCCAAGAATGAAGCCGCCGCCATGCAGATAGACCACCGTTGCCGCAGGTGCGGCGGAGTCTGGCAGGTATTCGCGCACCGGTATTGGCATGGCCGGGCCGGGGATGGAGAGGTCACGGACCGACACGCCCGAGGGGCGGCCGGCGTCGAACGCCCTGCACAATTCGTCATAGACGCGGCGCTGGCCCTGATGATCGAGGCTGGTCGCGGTCTCGGGGTAAAAGGCTGCCGATTTGTCAATGAATGCCCAGGTTTCGTCGTCAAGCAGGGTATCGTAGGGGGCGGGGCGCAATGGCGTGTCCTTCTCGTTTGAAAGCTTGGTGTTGACGCCCATGCAATCGCGGGGCACAGCTTGTGTCAAACCGGAAAAGCATCATGACATGGAAATTGGGTAATGAGATCAAGGCAATCCTGTTCGACAAGGATGGCACGCTGATCGATTTTGACAAAACCTGGGCCAAGATCAACCGCAAGGGTGCGCTGATTGCAGCGGATGGCGACGCGGCGCTCGCCGACATCCTGCTTGTCGAATGCGGGATGGACCTTTCGACCGGGAAGACCCGGGCAGACAGCATGTTCGCAGCGGCGAATGCCAGCGAGATCGCGGCGCACATGGTGGCGCATGGCAGCCCGTTCGAGCCGGAAGAACTGATGCGGCGGCTCGACCAGACCTTTGTCGAGGGAGCTGAATCACCGTGGCCGATATGCGACCTCAAGGCCCTGATGCAGACGCTTGCCGGGGCCGGACTGTCCCTTGGCATCGCTTCAAGCGACGGGGAAGCCAGCATCCGCCGCACGGTCGAGGTGCTCGAGCTGTCATCCGAAATCGATTTTATCGCCGGCTACGACAGCGGGTACGGCCCGAAACCCGAGCCGGGCATGCTGCTGGCCTTTGCCGCGCACCTGGGACTGGAACCGTCGCAGATCGCCATGATCGGCGACAACGGCCACGATATGGAGATGGCGCGGGCGGCGGCGGCGGGCGCTGCCATCGGCGTGTTGTCGGGAACCGGCACGCGCCAGACCCTTGAGGCGTTGGCGGATGTGCTGATCGGATCGGTGGCGGATCTGCCTGCGCTGCTGGCCGCACGATAGCTTGTGCGGCCCCAAGGCACAGGTGGGGGCCGCTCAGTCGTCGCGATGTTCGAGCAGGTTGGTGAGCCAGTCGGGATCCATTTCCGGCACCGATGACAACAGCAGCTTTGTGTAGTCGGGGTAGGGCGGCGACAGGATCTCGCTCTTGAGGCCCTGCTCGACAACCTCGCCTTCGAGCATCACCACGATCTCGTCGGAGATCGCCTTCACCGTGGCGATGTCATGGGTGATGAACAGGTATGTGATGTTGTATTTCTTCTGCAGCCGCAGCAGCAATTGCAGGATGCCTTCCTGCACGATCTGGTCGAGCGCCGAGGTGACCTCGTCGCAGATGATGACATCCGGTCTGGCAGCCAGTGCGCGGGCAATGCAGATGCGTTGCTTCTGGCCACCGGACAGCTCGGAGGGCAACCGGTCCATGAAACTCTCGTCGAGCTCGATCATGTCCAGTAGTTCGAGGATGCGTTCCTCGCGCGCTTTGCCTTTAAGCCCGAGATAGAACTCCAGCGGCCGGCCGATGATGTCCTCGACAGTCTGACGCGGGTTCATCGCCGTATCGGCCATCTGGTAGATCATCTGGATTTGTTGCAACTGTTCCTTGCTGCGATCCTTCAGAGCGGCTGGAAGCGGCTCGCCGTTGAAGAGCACTTCTCCGGCCGATGGCGGCAGCAGGCCGGTGATTACCCGTGCGGTGGTTGACTTTCCCGATCCGGATTCGCCGACAACTGCGACGGTTCGCCCGCGCGGAATCGACATCGAGACATCAAACAGCACCTTCACGTCGCCATAGGCGGCGTCGACATTGTTGATCGACAGGACGATATCCTCGCCCTTGACCTCTGGCTTTTCCAAAGCCCGGACCGACCAGAGCGACTTGGTATAGGCTTCCTTGGGTTCGGTCAGCATTTGCCGGGTCGGGGCCTGTTCGACCTCTTCGCCGTAGCGCAGCACCTTGATGACGTCGGCCATCTGCGCAACCACGGCCAGATCGTGGGTGATGTAGATCGCAGCGGTGTTGAATTCCTCGACGATGTTGCGCATCGCGGCGAGAACCTCGACCTGGGTGGTGACATCGAGCGCGGTTGTCGGTTCGTCAAAGATGATCAGATCCGGGCGCGGTGACATCGCCATGGCCGTCATCACCCGCTGCAGCTGTCCGCCCGAGACCTGGTGCGGATAGCGGCTGCCGATGGTTTCCGGATCGGGCAATTGCAGGGCGCGGTACAGTTCCACCGCATCGGCGCGCGATTCCGCATCGGGGCGGATGTGGCGCCGGTTGGCGGCTTCCACGGTCTGGTCGATCAGCCGGTGTGCCGGGTTGAAGGATGCCGCGGCGGATTGCGCCACATAGGCGATGCGGGTTCCCCACAGCGCCCGTTTTTCCGAATCCCTGGCCTTCACCAGATCGATGCCGTCGAACATGATCGAGCCGCCGGTCAGCTTGCAGCCGGGCTGGGTGTAGCCCATCGCGGCCTTGCCGAGGGTGGACTTTCCCGCGCCGGATTCGCCGATCAACCCAAGAATTTCGCCGCGCCTGAGCGTCAGGTCGACGCCCTTGATGATCTGGTGCCAGCTTCGGTCGGAATAGCCGTCGATGCGGACATCGCGCATTTCCAGCAGGATTTCGTTGTTGGGTTCTGAGGTATCTGTCATTCGCGAAGACCGCTCGTTTTCTGCAGGAACCAGTCGACGATGAAGTTGACGGCGACGGTCAACAGCGCAATCGCGGCAGCCGGCAGGAGCGGCGTGATGGCCGCTGTCATGTCGTATTTGGCGAACTGGATCAGCGAGGCGTTTGCACGCACCATCGAGCCCCAGTCAGCCGTTGGCGGCTGGATGCCGACGCCGAGGAACGACAAGGCGGCAATGGTCAGGAAGACGAAGCAGAAGCGCAATCCGAACTCGGCCACCAGCGGCGGCATGATGTTGGGCAGGATTTCCCGGCGCATGATCCAGCCAAGGCCTTCGCCGCGCAGTTTGGCTGCCTCGACATAGTCCATCACCGCGACATTGACAGCGACGGCGCGGGTGAGGCGGAACACGCGGGTGGAATCGAGCACCGCGATGATCATGATCAGGCTGGTGATGGTGGAGCCGAAGATCGACAGCAGCATCAGCGCGAAGATCAGGCTTGGAATGGCCATCAGAACGTCGACGACGCGGCTGAGCCCCTGGTCGAGCCATCTTCGGTTGATTGCCGCCACCAGGCCCAGTCCGCCACCGATCAGGAAGGAGAGAAAGGTGGTTGCCAGCGCAATGCCCATGGTGTTGCGGGCGCCGTAAATCAGGCGGGTGAGAACGTCGCGGCCGATCTGGTCGGTGCCGAAGAAGAACTCGTCTCCCCATGGTGCGAAGGGAACGGGATGGATCTCGGCTTCGCCATAGGGCGCGATGACATCGGCGAAAATCGCCACGAGGATGTAAAGCGAGACCACGATCATGCCGAACCAGGCACTTGGCGGGGCGGATTTCATCAGAAGGCCGAACCGCTCGAGGCGGCTGCGGCGTTTGCGGACTGCGCCGACTTCTGCTGACGCTGTGTAGGTGTCTGGTTGCTCGCTCATCTGGGGTGCAACAATCGCGGGTTGGTGACAATGCCGATGATGTCGGCGGTCAGGTTAAGCAGGATGTAGGTGGCTGCGAAGATCAGCGCACAGGCCTGGACCACGGGAATATCGCGGCTGGTCACTGCGTCGACCATCAGCTGGCCGACGCCGGGATAGACGAAGACCACTTCAACCACCACCACGCCGACGACCAGGTAGGCGAGGTTGAAGGCGATGACGGTGGCGATCGGCGCCCAGGCATTGGGCAGGGCGTGCTTGAGGATGATCTCGGAACGCGAGGCCCCCTTGAGCCGCGCCATCTCGATATAGGGACTGGCCAGCAGGTTGATGATGGCCGCACGGGTCATGCGCATCATGTGTGCGACAATCACCAGGGTCAGCGTCAGCGCGGGCAGGGCCACGCGATAGAGCCGCTCGCCGAGGGCGGTCGATGCATCGATGTTGGCCAGAGAAGGAAACACCGGCCACAGCGAGGCCAGGAACAGGATCAGGATGTAGGCAACGAAGAATTCCGGTGTCGAGATGGTGGTCAGCGTCACCGCATTGACGATTCGGTCGTAGGCCGTGTTGCGGTAGAGCGCTGCCGTCAGTCCCAGAAACAGTGCCAGAGGCACGGCGATCAGGGCTGTCACGCCAGCCAGAAACAGCGTGTTCCAGAGCCGTGGCATGACCAGGTCAACGACCTTGCGCGAGCGGTCCTGTCCGGATGCGTTGCGGCCCGAGAAAGATGTTCCGAGATCGCCCTGAAGCACGGAGCCGACCCACTCGAAATAGCGGACCGGTGCCGGTTTATCGAGGCCCAGTTCCTTGCGGAAGGCGGCAACGGTTTCCTTGGTGGCGGCCTGACCGAGAACCGCTTCACTGAAGTCTCCGGGCAGCATTGAAATGGAACTGAAGATGATGGCTGAGACGACGAAGAGCGTGGCTATGCCCATCCCAAGTCGTTTCACAATGGTCGACAGTACTGCATTCAAATGCGCATTCCCCTTGTTGATTTATGGTCTTGTCGCCATTTTCCCGGGGTCTGCTGGCCAAATTGCTATCAGCGGCCCGGTACTGGTCCTCATTGTTGACCAGCAATGTTGCGTTTGTAAACTGGCTAAGCAGATAATACAAAAAATGTGCAGAGGATGAATTGGTGACTCAACTCCGGCCGGGCTGCCGGGGATGAAATCCGACATGCTGACATCTGGCTATAACGATAACTTACGCTTTGCCCTTACATTTTTCGGTCTTGGGGTTTAAAACCTGACAGTATCATTGCGCCGGTCCGGCCGTTGGCGAACCTTGCCAGCGAGACAGGCCAGGCGAGGATTTCTGGTGTTGTGTTTTGCGCAATGCCGACAATTATAAATTTTGGGAACCTAACGGAGAATACCATGAGAGACGAATATCTTAAGAAGCAGGCACGCTGGCTCAGCGAAGGCCAGATCGGCCGCCGCCAGTTCATCAAGGCTGCCATTGCCGCAGGTCTGGCCGTGCCATCCGCTCTGACGCTGGCCACCGACGTGCTCGCCGCAACGCCCAAAAAGGGTGGCAAGCTTCGCTTTGGTTCGTCCTACGGTTCGACCACGGATGCGCTTGATCCCGGCACGTCTGAAAACGGCATGTCGCAGGCCATCAACTATGCCCGCGGCAACCAGCTCACCGAAGTGGGCAATGACGGCAAGCTTATTCCCGAACTTGCAGAAAGCTTCGAAGCCTCGAACGGCGCCAAGACCTGGGTCTTCAACCTGCGCAAGGGTGTGGAATTCCACGACGGCAAGACCATGACTGCCGACGATGTGATCGCGACTTTCAACTATCACCGCGATGAAAATTCCAAGTCGGCTGCCAAGGGCCTGCTGACCGCGGTCAAGGAGATCAAGAAGGACGGTGACAACCGGGTGATCTTCGAACTTGAAGGCGGCAATGCCGACTTCCCGTACATCGCTTCCGATTACCACATCATGATCATGCCTTCGGTCGATGGCCAGATTGAAGATGCCAACAGCCCGATCGGTACCGGCGGTTATATCATCGAGAGCTACGAAGCCGGCGTGCGCACCATGATGAAGCGCAACCCGAACTTCTTCAAGGAAGACCGCGCGCATTTCGATGAGGTGGAATTCATCACGCTCGCCGATACCACTGCGCGGCAGAACGCCATCATGAACGGCGATGTCGACTTTATCGACAATGTCGACCCGAAGACGGTGGCTCTGCTCGCCCGGGTGCCGACGCTTGATATCCTTCAGACAACCGGCACGCAGCATTACACCTTCCCGATGCGGGTCAATGCGGCTCCGTTCGACAACTATGATCTGCGCATGGCGCTGAAATACGCGATCAAGCGCCAGGAACTGGTCGACAAGATCCTGCTCGGTCACGGCAAGCCCGGCAATGACGTGCCGGTCAACGCCTCGATGCCGTTCTTCAACACCGAACTGCCGGTGCATGAATTCGACGCCGAAAAGGCTGCCGAACACTACAAGAAGTCCGGCCATTCCGGCGCGATCCAGTTGTCCGTCTCCGATGCCGCCTTCCCGGGCGCTGTCGATGCGGCCCAGCTGATCGCGGCATCCGCCAAGGAAGCAGGGATCGAGATCGAACTGGTGCGCGAGCCCAGCGACGGTTACTGGTCCAACGTGTGGAACAAGAAGCCATGGAGCGCCTGCTACTGGAGCGGCCGCCCGACCCAGGACTGGATGTACTCCTCGGCCTATACGGCCGATACCGAGTGGAACGACACCGCCTGGAAAACCGGCGAATCCGCAGACAAGTTCAACGAACTGGTTGTCATGGCGCGGTCGGAAACCGACGAAGCCAAGCGCAAGGACCAGTATTGGGAAGCACAGCGCTTGCTGCAGGATGATGGCGGCGCCATCGTCTCCATGTGGGCCAACTTCATTCATGGCCATTCCAAGGCGCTGGCGCATGATGAAAATGTTGCAGCCAACTGGCAGGCCGACGGTGGCAAGCTGGCCGAACGCTGGTGGTTCGCCTGATCCCAGGCTTTGACTGAAAACCATTCGGCCGCGGAGCAATCCGCGGCCGTTTTGGTTTCTAGGCGGTCTCTTGCCGCTTTGCCGCGGTGGAATGGTGTCCGGACTGATTGAGCGCGGGAACCGGAAATATCAGGTCATAGGCCCAATTGAAGGCAAAGGCGTAGAGCAGGTAGAAGACCGCGAACGAGATATCCATCAGGAATGCCTCGAGCAGGCTCATGCTCAGATACCAGGCGATGAACGGCAGCAGCACCAGCAGCAGCCCGGCCTCGAAGAGCACGGCATGGAAAATGCGGACGACGATCGATTTTTGCACACGGCCATTGATCCGGAGCAGCGCATGGTCGAACATCAGATTGTAGAGATAATTCCAGCCGGTGGCGATCGTGGCGCTGACGACGGCGACGATGCCAATGTCATCGAGTGGACGCCCGAATATCCAGGCTCCGAGCGGTATGACCAGAAAAAGCGCGATGATTTCAAAACTCAGCGCGTGACGAATTCTATCCTTGGTGGTTCTCATGGAGCTCCCCGAGCAATTATCGGGTCGTCCCGAACACTGTTCCCGGATGGGGGAGGTCGTCCTCGCTTGCCGCCCTATGTAAGATCATCAGTGCTGCGCTGCAAGAGATTTCCGGCCACCCGGCATCGAACTGTCTTGACTGAAGACGGTTCGATGCCGGGGTCCGAAATGGATAAAAAGCATTTTATCAAAGACTTGCGGCAGCTTGCAGCAAGATCGATTCAGTTTTGCAGCGCGGTCTCGTCCTGGCTGGCGAAGGAGCGGACGGTCTTGAGTGCGCCTTCAAGCTGTTCGCCTTTCTCATCGGCAAGGGCGGCTTCGCGCAGCAGACGGCACCAGTGGGCGGCATCGTCACGGCCGGCAAGCAGGGCCACTCCGTCCATCACCCGGTCGAATTTCGACAGGCCGCGCGCATGGGTGTCCGAGTACCCCTTGACCAGGCGGCGGTTGCGCAGGGTTTCGACGCCCAGCGCATAATCGATCTTGCGATAGGTCAGGGCCTTCCCGAGCCAGTTTTCCAGGTGCTCTTTCTCGATGGCGTGACGCAGGGTGCCGCGCCGGTACCTGCGCAAGCCGCCAAGCACGTAGAGCTGGGCGAAGGGCAGGAGCCTGTCGGTTCTGAGTCTGCGGCCCTTGTTGAACACCCGGTCGATCAGCCGCATGCTGCGCTGGCTTTCCGACAGTTTGCGGCCCAGCCGCGGGGGCATCATGCCGACGATTTCCTCGGCGCGCGGATGCATGAACTCGGTGAGTTTCATCTGTGCACCCTTCGCCGGGGCAATTTCGCTGCGCACCCGGGCGAAACGGCTGCCACGGGTCTTGAGGTCGGCAACGCGGAAGACGTCATCATAGGCCATTGCCTTGGCGATGTATTTGGCGGCTTCGAGTGTCAGCTCATGGCCCTTGGCCTCTTCGTCCTGGGCCAGTACATCCTCGAGCCGGTCAAGATATTCGGCGCCGTAATCGAGATCCTGGAAATCGACCACCGCGCGCAGGCCCGTCAGCGCCATGTCGCGCACCGCGCCGGGCATGGCGGCAGCACGTGCTTCAAGCTTCGCCCACTGCTCAACCAGGTGTTTCGGGCCTGCGGGCGTGTTGCCTGCAGCCGGTTTGGACTGTCCGGACGAGGGGCGTTCGATCTTGCCTCCGGCGGCGGCTTCAAAGCCAGCGGCAAAGGCGCGCAGGCTGGCTTCGACACCGCGTCCGGAGGCCTTGATCGCGGCTTCGAAACTTTCCCGCTCGAACGGCAGGGCGCCTGAGCCGGCCAGCGCGCCAAACAGGCTCGCCGAGATCATCGATCCGGCATCGACTGCCATCTTCTCCATGTCGAAGGCGATGAAGCGCTGCGCGGCAATTTCGGCTGCGGCGATCACTTCCTCGGAATCGGCAATGCCGTCGCCGGGAACGGTCTTCTCCGAAACGGCCAGCGCCCGGTGCGAGGAGGCGATCAGCGTGGTCCGGTCCGGGGTGACAAAGCCACGCATGATGGCGCGGCCGGCCTCCATCATTTCAGCGGCAACCAGAATGTCGACGTCACCGGCGGCGGGCATCAGCGAGAACACCGGCTGACGTTCCTGGGCCGGCGCCATTTCCATGTAGTAGATCGTCGCCCCGGTGCGCTGGGCGACACCGGCCACCGATGTGGCCTGCACCACATAGCCGTTGCGATGGGCGCAATCCTCGATCCAGTTGGTCAGGACGCCACCGCCCTGGCCGCCCACGGCCATGATCGCCAGCTTGATGATCTGATCAAGCGCGGGATCGTGCGCTTTGGATTGCAGTGCTGTTTGGGTTTTGCTTGCCATGGATCAGGTCCGGACGAATTCGATGCGGCCGCGGGAGCGGCGGTTTTGCAGCCAGGCTATGGTGCGGCTGGTGAAGGACCCGATCGTGCGTTCGAACCAGCCCGGATTGTGCACGACATCGGCGCGGAAGAACGAGGGGCAGAGCACGGCGGCATCGGCCACTTCGCCGCAATTGCCGCAGCCGACGCAACTCTGGTCGATGCTGGCGACCGGATCGTCCCTGAGCGGGTCATCGAGTTTCTTGAGCGACAGTGACGGACAGCCCGACAGGCGGATACATGCGTGATCGCCGGTGCAGATGTCCTCGTCAACGCCAAAGCGCGGCTTCTCGACACGCCGGCCTTCCTTGATGGCCTTGTTCATCAGCGGCTTTTCACGGCGCTGCTTGTTGAGCATGCATTCCGAGGAGGCGACGATGACCTTCGGGCCGACATGGTCGGTGGTCAATGCCTCTTTCAGGATCTCGCGCATCTTCGGCACGTCATAGGTGCGGTCGAGCTGGCGGACCCATTTGACGCCGACACCCTTGACGGCATCGGCGATCGGATGACCGGTGGCCTTGGATGCATTGTCGGCGCGCGAGGACAGGATGTCCTGACCGCCGGTGGCGGCGGAATAGAAATTGTCGACAATGACGATGACGCCGTCGGACTTGTTGTAGACCGCGTTGCCGATCGAGGATGACAGGCCGTTGTGCCAGAACCCGCCATCGCCAAGGATGGAGATCGAGCGCTTGTCGCCGCCACCGTCGAAGGCGGCGTTCGAGGCCGGGCCGAGGCCGTAGCCCATGGTCGAGCCACCGATCTCGAAAGGTGGAAGGCTGGCAAACAGATGGCAGCCGATGTCGCCGGCAATCTGGTGCTTGCCGAATTCCTGCTCGGTCATCTTCAACGCGGCAAAGATCGGACGTTCCGGGCAGCCGGTGCAGAAGCCCGGCGGGCGGATCGGCACGGTCTTGGAGAGATCGGGAAGTGCCGGCTTCTCCTCGGAGTTGGGGGCGCGCAGGCGGGCAGGCAGCAATTCGGGCGCTGCTTTCTTCAGGAAAGCCTCAAGGCCGTCGAGCATGACCTGGCCGGTATACTCGCCGGCCATCGGCAGCATGTCCTTGCCGTGCAGGCTGATGGTGCGGCCGGTCTTGTAGAGGGCTGCGCCCAGCGCCTGTTCGATGAACTCGGGCTGGCCTTCCTCGACCACCAAGACAGCAGACTTGCCTTCGCAGAACTCGAAGAACTCATCATTGACCAGCGGGTAGGTGACATTGAGCACGTAGAGCGGGATCTCGGTGTCGCCGTGGATGTCGGCCAGGCCGAGGCGTTGCAGCGCCCGGATCACGCCGTTGTACATGCCGCCCTGCAGAACGATGCCGACAGGCGCTTGCTTGGGGCCGAACATCTCGTTGAGCTTGTGCTCGACGATGTATTTCTGCGCCGCGGGCCAGCGATTGTTGATCTTGTCGTGTTCCTGCATGTAGGACATCGGCGGCAGCACGACGCGGGCATAGTCGCTGCGCGGATTGGCCAGCGCGTCCTTGACGGTGAAGGGCGGGCGCTTGTTGTCCCTGGCCGCGAAACTGCCGGTAACATGGCAGGAGCGGATGCGAACCATCAGCATAACCGGGGTGTTGGTGGCCTCCGACAGCTCGAAGCCCTGATGCACGGACTGGACGATGGAGGGCAGGTTGGGGCGCGGGTCGAGCAGCCACATCTGCGATTTCATCGCAAAGGCGTGGCTGCGCTCCTGCATGATCGATGAGCCTTCGCCGTAATCCTCGCCGATGATCACCAGTGCGCCGCCGGTGACGCCGGATGACGAAAGGTTGGCCAGCGCGTCGGAGGCGACATTGACGCCCACGGGGCCCTTGAAGGTGACAGCGCCACGAATCGGGTAATGCACGGAAGCCGCAAGCATCGCGGCCGCTGCCGCCTCGGAGGCATTGGCCTCGTAGCGCACACCGAGTTCGGTGAGAATTTCCTCGGCGTCGGCAAGCACGTCCATCAGGTGGCTGATCGGTGCGCCCTGATAGCCTCCGACATAGCCGACGCCGGCTTCCAGAAGCGCTTTGGTCAGCGCCAGAATGCCTTCGCCGGAAAAGGTTTCACCTTCCCCGACCTTGAGTTTCTGGACTTCCTTGGCGAATGAACGTTCAGCCATGCTGTGTCTTTCCCGTCATTAGAAATCGTGCTTGCGGATGTTCTTGAGCATTTTCTGCAGGGTGCTGACGAAGGCCTGACGCTCTTCGGCAGGGATCCCCTTGAACATCTGCGCATAGACCCGCGCCATCGATGGCCAGAGCTGATCGAGTGCTGCGCGGCCTGTCTCGGTGATGTTGATGCGGGTTACCCGGCTGTCATTGGAGTCGGACGCGCGGCGGACCAGCCCATCCGATGCAAGCTGTTCGAGGGCGCGGCTCAGTGTCGACTGCTCGACCACGGCATAAACCGCAAGATCGCTGATCGGCAGGTCGTCGATGACCGAGAGGACCGCAAGCGCGCGCATCTTCGGCGTGGTCAGTCCCAGGCCGGTCATCTCCTGCCGCAGGTCTGCATTGTAGCGGCCCATGATGCGGTTCATCAGGTAGGGTGCGAAATTGGACAGGCCGATCTCGCCGAGACGCTGAAACGGCTCGGATTTTTCGGTCTCGGGTGTCTTGGCCTCGTTCATCCGCCCAACCTCTTCGCCAACAGGAAGCCCGAACCGCCGCCGAGCCCGGGGCCGGGATGCGTGGAGGCGCCAATGTGATGCAGGTTTTCAATGGCGGTGGCATTGTTCTTCGACTGCGGGAAAGGCCGCCAGATGAAGAACTGGTCCAGCGCACAGGAACCGCCATAGGGGTCGCCGCCGACCAGGTTGATGTTCATGGTTTCCAGATCGACAGGCGAGTAGGCCTTGCGGGCCAGAACGCTCTCGCCAAAGCCCTCGATATGGGAGGCGAGAATGGTTTCGATGCGATCCGCAAAGGCTTCGCGCGTGGCTTCGCTCCAGACACCACCGGTCTCGATTTCGCCGGCCGCATCGCCCTTGACGGTGCGGGGTGCATCGGGGATCTGCAGCCAGAGGATCGACTTGCCGTCCGGGCAGCGTGCCGGATCAAGCCGGTGCGGCTGGCCAACGCAGATGGTTGGCGTGACCGGCAGCATGCCGCGTTCGGCCTCGTTGGAGGATTTTGAAACCGAATCGATGCCCTCGGCCAAGTGGATGAGAGCCACGTCTTCCAGCCCTTCGGTTTTCCAGCGGATCGGGCCATCAATGGCATAATGGAGCTGGAAGTTGCCGCGGCCATGGCGGAACTGGCCGAGGCTTGAACTCACGCTGTCGGGAAGCTGTCTGGTGTCGTCGCGCAGCAGCCGGTTGTAGAGCTGGCCGGGGGCGACGGAGCAGATGACATGGGCGGCGGAAAGCTCGGTTCCGTCAGCAAGCCTGACGCCGGTCGCCTTGCCGTTGCGCACGAGGATCTTGTCGACATCGGCATTGGCGCGCAGTTCGCCGCCTTTTTCCTCGATCAGCCGCTTGAACGCTGCGGTTGCCTGGCTGGCGCCGCCCTTGACCACCGGAGCGCCGGCGGCCTCCAGCGCAAAGGCGATGACCTTGCCCATCTGGCCGCCATAGGCGGACTCCGTGGTCAGGCCGGTATGCAGGGCCCATGGTGCCCAGAGCGCCTGAACAAGACCGGAGGTGTAATTGGCCTCAAGCCAGGCCCGGGTCGGGCGCAAGGCCTCTCCCATCCAGGCGGCGAGGCCGCGAAGCCCGCGCTTCCATGCTTGCCCGATCAGCAGTTTTGCCGTCGGCCAGCTCCACAATTCGCCGCCAAGCAGCGCGAAGAGGAAGGGGGCGTCAGCCTCGATGGCGCCGACGTCGGCGGCGTGGCGGTCTCCATCGCCTGCAGCGATACCGTTGAATTTTTCGATGTTGGCAGCCCGGTCGGTGGTCAGGACCAGGGACGAGCCGTCGGGCAGCAGGACCGCCGTGGGATGCGGGGTATGGCAGAATTCCAGTCCATGCCGCGCCAGATCGGGTCCGAGCGCGGCATGGGCGGGGGAGGTAAGGAAGAGCACGAAGGTTGCCGCCATCACGTCGTGATGGAACCCCGGCAAGGTGATCTCCTCGGTGCGCAGGCAACCGCCGAAACGGTCGCTGCGTTCGAGAACCAGCACGCGTTTCCCTTTCGAGGAAAGCATGGTCGCGGCAACCAGCGCGTTGATGCCGCTGCCCACGATGATGTGGTCAAAATCTGCCATTGTCCTGGTCTCCGGCGTGGATACGCCTTAGCTGCGTGCAACCAGCGCCATGGCGCGGATCGGGCTGCCTGTGCCCTTGACCAGCTTCAGCGGCGCGGCGATCAGAACTGCGCCCTTGGGTGGCAGCTTGTTCAGGTTGGCGAGCGAGGCGAGGCCGTACTTGTTGGCCGCATGCAGCAAATTGTGCGCCGGGAAGGGCGGTTCCATGCCGCCTGCCTGGCCTGCATCGGTACCAATGCACTGTGTGCCCCAGCCGATGGCGCCCTTGGAGAGAACGTATTGAATGCAGTCAACGGTCGGTCCGGGCGAATGCGGGCCGGTTTCGTCGGCATTGAGATAGGCGTCTTCGTCGTTTGCACGGGCGTCCCAATCGGTGCGCATGACCACCCATTCGCCCGGCTTGATCTCGCCGTGCTTGGCTTCCCATGCCTTGACGCCGGCTGCATCGAGCAGGAAGTCGGGATTCTTGGCGACTTCTGCAGAGCAGTCGATCACGTTGACGGGGGCGACGAAATTCTGCGGCGGAATGGAGTCTGTATAACCGTCGGAATAATCCTTGCCGGTGATCCAGTGGTGCGGCGCATCGAAATGGGTGCCGGAATGCTCGCCGATCTTGAGCCAGTTCCAGGCCCAGAACGGACCGTCATTGTCATATTCGGAGATCTTGTGGACTTCGATCTTCGGCGTATCCTTGGCCAGTTCAGGCGGCAGCTTGAGCAGCGGCGTATCCGGACCCAGCGATCCCGAGAGGTCGACGACCTCGACTTTTCCCTCAAGCAGCATTGCGGCGAGATTGCCCAGTGTTTCTGCAGCGTTCATGAGTGATCCTCCTCGGGTGGTCCCTGTTTGTTTCGGTGTGCAGCCCGGGTTGCAGGCCGCTGTTCTGCGATAAATAGATGCTAGACAAAATAATATGCATTTGCAATTATAAATCTCGAACGGAGAGTGGCTGCGGTGCAAAATGGGTATGATGCAATAATTGTCGGCGCCGGTGTTAACAGCCTGGCTTGCGCGGTCCATCTGGGCGCGAAAGGCTGGCGTGTCGGTGTGTTTGAGCAGGCGGACGTACCCGGCGGCGCAGTCAAGACGCTGGAATTGACCGCGCCGGGATTTCGCCATGACTGGGCGGCAATGAATCTGAGCCTTTTTGCCGGCTCGGGGTTTTTCAAGGCTTATGGTGAGGATCTGGCCAGTCGTGGCCTGGAGTTCGCGCCGGCTTCGCATTGTTTTGCCAGCGTTTTCGACGACGGTAGATGGATGGGCGTGAGCACCGGTGCGGGCGAAACCCGGGCGCGGATCGCGGCTTTCTCGGAAGCTGACGCCAAGGCCTGGGACAAGCTTTGTGCAGACTTTCCGGGAACTGCCGAATATGTGTTCGCACTGCTCGGAAATCCCATGCAAATGCATACACAGGGTAAACTCCTGGCGAAGGCGCTGTTCCGCAAGGGCTTTGGCTGGACCGCCGAGCTGGTTAGGATGCTGCTTTCCTCTCCGCGCAAATGGCTGTCGGAGACCTTTGAATCCGATCATGTGCGCACGACGATGGCTGCCTGGGGCATGCATCTCGACTTTGCGCCCGACATGGCCGGTGGTGCGGTGTTTCCCTATCTTGAATCCATGGCCAACCAGAATTTCGGAATGGTCATCGGCAAGGGCGGGGCCGATACCGTTACCCGTGCGCTGGTGTCGAAGATCGAGGCGTCCGGCGGAGAGGTTCATTGCGGCACCCGGGTAACGCGGGTCATCCGCGACGGCGGCAAGGCAACCGGGATCGTGCTTGAAGACGGAACCCGGGTCAGTGCGCGCCGTGCGGTGATCGCCAATGTTGCTCCGGGCGGCTTGATGTCCCTGCTCGAAGGGCAGTCGGGCGATGCCGGGTTTGACCGCAAGATGGCGGGCTTCGTTCATGCGCCCGGGACCATGATGATCCATCTGGCGCTTGATGGGCTTCCGGACTGGAAAGCCAGCGAAGAACTCAAGTCATTTGCCTATGTGCACATCGCGCCGTCGCTTGACCAGATGGCGCGGACCTATCAGCAGGCGGTTGCGGGACTTCTGCCCGATGAGCCGGTGCTGGTGGTTGGGCAGCCGACGGTGGTTGATCCGAGCCGGGCGCCGGAAGGCAAGCATGTGCTGTGGGTTCAGGTGCGCATGGTTCCCGGCGAAATCCGTGGCGATGCGGCAAGCAAGATCACGGAAACAGACTGGTCCAGGGTCAAGGAGACCTATGCCGAGCGGGCGCTCGATATCATTGAGCGGCATGCACCGGGCATCAGGCAGAAGATCATCAGCCGCGCCGTGGTGTCTCCACTCGATCTCGAGGCGGACAATCCGAACCTGGTCGGCGGCGACCAGGTGGCGGGCAGCCATCACCTTTCACAGAATTTCCTGTTCCGGCCGGCTCTCGGCCACGCCACGGGAAAAACCCCCGTCGAGGGTTTGCATCTGACCGGCGCCAGCGTCTGGCCGGGTGCAGGCACCGGAGCGGGTGCAGGCTTTATGCTCGCCCAGAAACTGGGCGGGAAATGAACACCCAAAAAAAACAGGGAGAACAGCATGAAACAGATTTCACGTCGTACGGTGCTCAAGGGCACCGTCGCAGCAGTGGCGATCAGCGCCTTTGCCGGACCTTCGCTTGCCCAAGGCATTGACGAACTGGTCATTGCCTACAACGTCAACCTGCCGTCCTGGGATCCGACAGTCGGCCCGTCGGCGGTCAACCCGACCATCCAGGGGATCTACCAGTCGGTTTTCGACCAGTTCATCCTGCAGAAGCCCGATCTTTCGCCCGCACCCGGCCTGCTGACCGAGTGGGGTTGGAACGACGACAAGACCAAGGTGACGATGACGGTGCGCGAAGGCGTGACCTGGCATGACGGCTCGCCGTTCACCGCCGAGGATGTGGCCTGGTCGCTGCGTCGTGCCGCCGACGAGACGACCGGCAACCCGATCCAGTTCATCTGGTCGACGCTGGCCAACATCAAGGCCGAAGGCAACGTGGTCACCGCCGATGTGGCGCGCTTCGAGCCGACCATCTTCAAGTGGATGTACTTCCTCACCGGCTACGTGCTGCCCAAGGCCTATTATGAAAAGGTCGGCGCGGAAGGCTTCGAGGCGGCGCCGATCGGCACCGGGCCGTACATGGTCGACAAGTTCGAGCGCAACGCGTTCGTGCGGCTGAAGGCCAACCCGAACTACTGGGGCGGCAAGCCGGACTTCGAAACCGTCACCATCAAGTTCGTCACCGATGCTGCAAGCCGCGTCGCCGAGATCGAATCGGGCAATGCGCATGTCACGCTGGAAATGCCTTACGAGGAATATGACCGCCTCAAGGGCAACAACGGTGTCGTGGGCACCGACGCGCCGATTTCAGATATCGGCATGATCTTCCTCAACGACATCGATGCGATGCTGGATCCGAACGTTCGCATGGCGGCTGCCATGTCGATCGACAAGCAGTTGATCATCGACCGCCTGCTGTCGGGCTACGGTGTTGCCATCGATACGCTGCAGACGCCGGAATACATCGGCTTCGATCCCTCGATCAAGGTTCCCTACGACCCTGAAAAGGCCAAGGAACTGCTGGCCGCTTCCGGCTTCTCGCCGGAAAATCCGGTGAAGTTCAAGATCCAGACGACCCGCGGCTTCAAGCCGAAGGACTACGAGATCATCCAGGCGATTGTCGGGCTGTGGCGCAAGGTTGGCATCGAGGCCGAAATCGAAGTCTACGAGATTGCCAAGCACTATGAACTGCGTGCAGCCGACCAGCTCGCGCCGGCGGCGTTCTACAACTGGGGCAACTCGGTCGGCGACCCGACGACATCGACAGGCTTTGCCATGTTTGGCCCGACTCCGCACTCGGTGTGGGATGGCCAGGATCTCATCGACATGATCGGCCCGCTCTGGGGCGAGGCTGACGAAGAGAAGCGGATTGCAGGCTGGAAGGCGGTCGACAAGTATATTGCCGACAATGCGCTGGTGATCCCGCTGTTGCAGTATGTGCAGCCGATCCTGCATGCGGATGGCATTGTCGTCACGCCGCATGCGTCGGGCGCTCTGCTTCCGCATCTGATGAAGCGGGCTTCGTAAGCCTCGTCTGAATGCACGGGCCGCTGCCTCCGGGCGGCGGCCCCATTTGCAGGATATCCATCTTGAAATTGTTGCGCGCAATCCTTGTTCGCCTTGCGACCATGTCGGTCACCTTGATCGGGGCGGCGGTGGTGGTGTTTTTCGTCATCCGCGTTGTGCCCGGCAACCCGATCGCCATGATGCTGCCGCCGGGTGCAACAGAAGACGATGTTGCGCGGTTGACGGCGCATTACGGTCTCGACAAAACCATCATCCAACAATTCGGCATCTGGCTGAGCGGCGTTTTCCAGGGGGACTTCGGGACCTCGATCTCTTTGCGCCAGCCGGTGATGCCCCTGGTGCTCGGCCGCTTGCCGGCGACGCTTGAACTGGCGATCTTTGCACTCGTCATCGCGGTCGCAATCGGCGGTGTAATGGCGCTGACCGGGGTCCGGCATCGCGAGACCCGCACCGAAACCGCGATCGATGTTGCCAATGGTGTCGGGCTTTCCATCCCCGATTTTCTCTGGGCGCTGATCCTGATCGTGCTGTTCGGTGTGCTGATGCCGGTGTTTCATATCTCCGGGCGGATCTCGCCATCGCTGGATTTGCCGTTCGTCACCCAGTTCTATGTCTTCGAAAGCGTCGCACGGCTGCGGTTCGATCTGTGGTGGGATCTGCTCAAGCACATGTTCATGCCAGCCCTGGCGCTGGCCATTCCGCTGGCGGCGATTATCAGCCAGCTGCTCAAGCAGTCGCTCAAGGAAACCATGCATCTCGATTACGTCACGCTGTCGCGGACCAAGGGCTACAGCGAAAATCACGTGATCCTGTCCGAAGCCCTGCCCAATGCGGTGCTGCCGACGCTGACGCTGATCGGGGTGCAGTTCACGTTCCTGATCGGCGGTACGGTGATCATCGAGCGGCTGTTTTCCTATGAGGGGCTTGGCAATATGGCGATCGATGCGGTGATCAACCGCGATCTGCCGCTGATCCAGGGCATCGTGATTGTCTTTGCGCTCCTGTTCACCATCATCAACCTGGTTGTCGACATGACCTATGCGCTGCTTAACCCGAGGTTGCGTCATGCTTGATGGCCGCGGTTCAATCAAACGACGCCTGGGCGCGCGGCTGTGGCTGTCGGGGACATGGCTCGGCATCATGGCGCTGCTGGCGCTGTTTGCGCCACTGGTCAGCCCGCACGATCCGCTGGCGCAGGACCTGTTCGCCGGCCGGCTGCCGCCATTCTGGGCGAGTGGTTCTGATCCAGCCTATCTGCTGGGGACCGACAGTCTGGGCCGGGACGTGCTCTCGCGCCTGATCCACGGTGCGCGGATCGCTTTCTCCGTGGCGCTGATCGCTGGTGCCGCCACTGCGATTGTCGGCTCCATGCTCGGTCTGCTGTCGGGCTATATGCGCGGCTGGGTCGATGTGGTGATCTCGCGGCTGGTCGATATCTGGATGGCGTTTCCGCCGGTGCTGTTTGCGATCCTGCTGATCGCGGTGATGGGCACGGGGCTGACCTCGATCATCATTGCCATCGTGGTGATCGACTGGACCCGGTTTTGCCGCGTGGTTCGGGCAGAAGCGATGAACCAGTCGGCGATGGACTATGTCTCGAGCGCCATCGTGGCAGGGCGTCCGCGGCGGGACATCCTGTGGCGGGAAATCCTGCCCAACGTGCTGCCGACCATCGTGGCGCTGTCGACACTGGAAATGGGCATCGCGGTGATCGTCGAGGCCATCCTGTCCTTCGTCAACCTGTCGATCTCGACCGATGCGCCGACCTGGGGCGGGATGATCGCCGAGGGCCGCACGTCGATCTACCAGGCCTGGTGGGTGCTGGCCTTTCCGCTCGGTGTCCTGTTTTTGACCGTCCTGTCCTTCAGCCAGTTTGGCGAAGGTCTCAAGGACCGCTTTGATCCGGTGCTGCGATGAGCGCGTTTCTGACCGTCAACAACCTGTCTGCAGTGCTGCACGGCTACGACCAGCGGGTGCTGCGTTCGGTGTCGTTTTCCATCGATACCGGCGAAGTGCTCGGCCTTGTCGGCGAGAGCGGTGCGGGCAAGAGCATGATCGGCAAGGCGATCCTGGGCATCCTGCCATCGGCGATCGATATCATTGAAGGCGAAATCCTGATTGACGGGCAGGATCTTGAAAAGATGAAGCCCGCCGACCGGCGCCGGCTGATTGGTGCGACGGCGGCGCTGATCCCGCAGGATCCGCTGACCGCGCTCAACCCGTCGCGGCGGATCGAGCCGCAGATCACCAACCGGCTGGTCGACATCCTGGGCTGGACCAAGGCAAGTGCGCGGGTGAGGGCGCTTGAACTGCTCAACGAGGTTCATATCGACAATCCGGAGCGGGTGATGAGCAGCTATCCGCATGAATTGTCGGGGGGCATGCGCCAGCGTGTGCTCATTGCTTCAGCCTTTGCCGCCAACCCGAAGCTGGTCATTGCCGACGAGCCGACCACGGCGCTCGATGTCACCGTGCAAAAACAGATCCTGCGGCTGATCCGGGAGTTGCAGCAACGCCATGCCACGGCGATGGTGTTCGTCACCCATGATCTCGGGGTTGTCTCGAAAGTCTGCCAGCGCCTGTCGGTGCTTTATGGCGGCAAGATCGTCGAGAACTCGAGTGTTCCTGAGTTCTTCGCCGGCCCGAAACATGCCTATTCCCGCGCCCTGCTGGCGGCGACGCCGAAATACACCGATCCCGATGCCTCGCTGCTGCCGGTCGACGAGGCGGTGATTGAAGCGGTGGCTGCCGAGGTTCTGGCATCCGACAAGGAGTGGCGTCATGACAGATAGGGATGACGTGACGGAAACTGCTGGGCAGCAAGACATCCTGTTTTCGGCCCGCTCGCTTGAGGTGGCGCTTCCGGACATGGCAGCCAAGCCGCTGTTTGGCCGTGCACCGATGATCCGCATTCTCAACGGCATCGATCTTGATATCTGCCGTGGGTCGGTGCTCGGCATCGTTGGCGGCTCGGGGTCGGGCAAATCGACACTCGGGCGCGCGCTGCTCAGGCTGATCGAGCCGACGGCGGGCACCATCGCGTTTGATGGTCAGGATATCACCCATCTCAACGAAGACGCGCTGCGGCCGATCCGCCGGCGCATGCAAATGATCTTCCAGGACCCGATGTCGTCGCTCAACCCGCGGCGGCGGGTGGGGGCGATCATTGCCGACCCGATGCAGATGCATGGTTTCGACCGCATCGATGGCCGCATTGATGAGGCGCTCGATCATGTCGGTCTGCCGCGCGGATTTCGCAGCCGTTATCCGCACGAGCTTTCGGGCGGACAGCGCCAGAGGGTCGGAATTGCGCGGGCGATCGCGCTGAAGCCGGAATTCATCCTGGCCGATGAGATTGTCTCCGGACTGGATGTCTCGTCACAGGCGCAGGTGCTCAATGTGCTGGCGGAACTGGTCAAGGAACTGGGGCTGACGCTTGCCTTCATCAGTCACGACCTGTCGGTGATCCGGCGGCTGTGCGACAGGGTCATGGTGCTGCAAAGGGGCAACATCGTCGAATATGGCAATGCCGACAGCGTGTTCGATGCGCCGCAGGCGGCTTACACACGCGAGCTGCTGGACGCCATTCCGCTGCCTGACCCGCAACAGGCAGGCTGGTAGACCGGGCGGACGCGATACATCATAAAGGGCTAGGGAACGCCGGGACGGCGTGGTCCAGGGAGACTGAGATGACAGCACAGACGAGCCAGACAGCCGCCGGGCACGCTGCAGGCGACGGTTACATGCTCTACCATTCGATCGGGCAATATCCGGACAAGGCCCAGGACATGTCGGCGGCATTGTCAGCCTTCGCCGAGTGCTGGGGGGCGGCCAATGACGAGCAATGGGGCTATGCGCTGGGACAGCGGCAGCGGTTTATCGATCTGTGGAGCCAGTTGCTCAAGGCGCCGTCGGCGTCGCTGACGACGACCGAGAATGTGACGTCCGCACTGGCGGCGCTGATCATGGCGCTGCCGCGCGAAGAGCTTGAGGGCAGGGTGGTGCTGGTGGCGGGTGATTGCTTCCCGAGCCTGCATTTCCTGCTCACCGGCCTCGAAGAGCGGTACGGTTTCAAATTGCGCACGGTGCCGCTTCGTGAGGGCGCGCACTGGGTCGAGGACGAGGATGTGATCGCGGCCTGGGGACCTGAAGTCGGCCTGGCGCTGCTGACCTGGGTCAGTTCCACGTCCTCGCACCAGTGTGACCTGTCGGCCCTGGTGGCTCACGGGCGCAAGCAAGGCTCGCTGATCGGGGTTGATATCACCCAGGCCGCGGGCCTGATCGATTATGACTGCATGGCCGTAGCTGCGGATTTTTCGATTTCGACAAGCCTGAAATGGATGTGCGGATCACCGGGTGGCGGCATTCTGCAGGTGATGCCGGACGTGATTGCCCGGTGCCAGCCGAGCCTCAGGGGCTGGTTCAGCCAGGACAACATCTTCTCGTGGGACATCAACGCCTTTTCCTACGCTCCCGACATTCGCCGATTTGACAATGGCACCCCTTCGGTGATGGCCTGTGTGGCTTCGGTGCCGGCGCTTGAATGGCATGCGGCGCAGGACTGGAAGGCGCAGCTCGAGAAGAACCGCGCCTTGAGCGAACGGATCATTGCCGCTGCGGACGAGGCCGGGTTTGAGCTGGCTTCACCACGCGATCCGGCGCAGCGCGGCGGAAGCGTCATGGTCCGCTTGGCTGATGCAGACAGTGCGCAGGCCCTGCTGTCGAAGCTGCGGGCTGTTTCGGTGTTTGCCGATGCGCGTGGGCCGATCCTGCGGTTTTCGCCGGGTTTCATGACCTCGCAGGCCGGCCTTGACCGGCTGACTGCTGCCTTGACCGGCGCCTGAGACAACACTCTCCGCTGTAAATCGTCATTCCTGACCGGGAGTACCAGTGCGCCAACGCGTGCTGCAAAGCCTTGCCGTGCGTTCTGCAGGGCGGGGTGTATTTCGTGCTTTTCCCACTGTTTTGGCGCTCAAACTCCCTCCTGACGCGACACACATCCGGTTCGGCAGATTTATTGTGGCATAAAAATTTTATGCTTGAAATATATCGTGCGGGGCGTAGGATCGAAGACAGTCGAAATCAGTTCGGAGGTGCGCAAAATGAGAGTCGTTTGTCTGGGTGGTGGTCCTGCGGGTCTCTATTTCGCGATCTCGATGAAGCTTCGCGATCCTTCGCACGAAGTCGTCGTCATTGAACGCAACAAGCCCGATGACACGTTCGGCTGGGGCGTGGTGCTGTCCGACGAGACGCTTGACAATCTGGCGGAAAACGACGCGGTCAGCGCGGCCTCGATCCGCGAGCATTTTGCCTATTGGGACGACATCGCGGTTCTGTTCAAGGACACCAAGACCGTGTCCACCGGCCACGGATTTTGCGGCATCGGGCGCAAGCAGTTGCTGCTGCTGCTGCAGGCGCGGGCGCGGGAACTCGGCGTCGAACTCCGGTTTGAAACCAATGTGGCAAGTGCCGCCGATTACGCCAAGGAATTTGACCTGGTTGTCGCCTCTGACGGGCTCAATTCGCACACGCGCACCGAGTTCGCCGACAAGTTCCAGCCGGAAATCGACGTGCGCAAATGCGAATTCGTCTGGCTTGGCACGCACCAGAAATTCGACGACGCCTTTACCTTCATCTTCGAGGAAACCGACAAGGGCTGGATCTGGGCGCACGCCTACCAGTTCGATGACGACACCGCGACTTTCATCGTCGAGTGCAACGAAGAGACGTTCCAGGCTTACGGCTTCGGCGAAATGAGCCAGCAGGAAACCATTGCGGTCTGCGAGAAGATCTTTGCCAAGCATCTGGGCGGTCACAGCCTGATGACCAATGCCAACCACATTCGCGGATCGGCCTGGATCCGGTTCCCGCGGGTGCTGTGTGCACGCTGGAGCCACGAGAATATCGTGTTGATGGGCGATGCCGCGGCAACGGCACATTTCTCCATCGGTTCGGGCAGCAAGCTGGCGCTGGAGAGTGCGATTGCGCTTGCCAACTACCTGCATTCGGAGCCGACCATGCAGAAGGCGTTCGAAAAATACGAGGACGAGCGGCGGCTTGAGGTGCTGCGGCTGCAGTCGGCGGCGCGCAACTCGATGGAATGGTTCGAGGAAATCGAGCGTTATTTCCACCTCGATCCGGTGCAGTTCAACTATTCGCTTCTGACCCGTTCGCAGCGGATCAGCCATGAAAACCTGCGGATGCGGGATGCGAAATGGCTGGAGGATGCAGAGCGCTGGTTCCAGACCCAGGCCAAGGTGTCTGCTCAGGCCCCCGTGCGGCGGCCGATGTTTGCGCCCTACAAGCTGCGCGACATGGAGCTGAAGAACCGGGTCGTGGTTTCGCCGATGGCGCAGTACAAGGCTGTGGATGGCTGCCCGACCGACTGGCATCTGGTTCACTATGGTGAACGGGCCAAGGGTGGTGCCGGTCTCGTTTATACCGAGATGACCTGCGTGTCGCCGGAAGGCCGGATCACGCCGGGCTGCCCGGGGCTCTATGCGGCTGAACACGAAGCCGCCTGGAAGCGCATCGCCGATTTCATTCATGCCGAAAGCGAAGCCAAGGTCTGCATGCAGATCGGCCATTCCGGCGCCAAGGGATCGACCCAGCTCGGCTGGGAGACGATGGATGCGCCGCTCAAGGAGGGCAACTGGCCGCTGATGTCAGCCTCCGACGTGGCCTGGTCGTCTGCCAACCAGACACCCAAGGCGATGACGCGCGAGGACATGGACCAGGTCCGTGACCAGTTCGTCGCTGCCGCCGAGATGGCCGAGCGCGCCGGGTTCGACATGATCGAACTTCACATGGCGCATGGCTACCTGCTGTCGTCCTTCATCACGCCGCTGACCAACCGGCGCGACGATGAATACGGTGGCAGCCTTGAAAACCGCATGCGGTATCCGCTTGAAGTCTATCACGCGGTGCGGGAGGCCTGGCCGCAGCACAAGCCAATCTCGGTGCGTATCTCCGCCAATGACTGGGTCGAGGGCGATGGTGTGACGCCGCAGGAGGCGGTCGAGATCGCCCGTATGCTCAAGGAGGCCGGTGTCGATATCTGCGACGTGTCGGCGGGGCAGACCTCGAAGCTTGCCAAGCCGGTTTACGGGCGCATGTTCCAGACACCGTTTGCCGACCGGATCCGCAACGAAGCGCATATGGCAACCATGGCCGTGGGCAACATCTACGAACCGGACCATGTCAATTCGATCCTGATGGCCGGCCGTGCCGATCTGGTTTGTCTTGCCCGTCCGCATCTGGCCAATCCTTACTGGACATTGCACGCGGCCAGTTCGCTCGGTGACCATGACGAGAAATGGCCTGATCCCTACCAGCCGGGCCGCGACCAGATGTGGCGGCTGGCGGAACGGGCCGACACGATGCTCGGTAAGGTCTGAGCATGCAGGAACTGATGGGACATCATGCGATCGTTACCGGCGCCGGATCGGGCGCCGGCGAGGCGATTGCACTGGCGCTGGCGGGCAAGGGCGCCCGCGTTACCGCAATCGGCCGGCGGCTGGCGCCGCTGGAAGCGTTGAGCGCACAGGATGACCGCATCGTCGCGATTTCCGCCGATGTCACGGACGCGGAGGCCATGGCCGGCGCAATTGCGGAAGCGGTCGAGAAGAACGGGGCGCCGACCATTGTCATTGCCAATGCCGGATATTCTGAAAGCGCGCCGTTCCACCGCACCGATGCGGCTTTGTTCCAGGCAACGCTGGATGTCAATTTGACCGGCGTTTTCAATACCTTCCAGGCAGCTTTCGCGAAAATGAACCGGACGCAACCCGGCCGCATGATCGCCATTGCGTCAACCGCCGGATTGAAGGGCTACAGCTATGTCAGCGCCTATTGCGCGGCCAAGCACGGGGTTGTTGGCCTGGTGCGCAGCCTGGCGCAGGAGCTTGCCCGGACCGGAGTGACGGTCAACGCCGTGTGTCCGGGGTTCACAGACACGCCTATGTTGCATCGCTCGATTGACAACATCGTCGAAAAAACCGGACGATCACGCGAGGAAGCGGAAGCATCGCTGCGGGATGTCAATCCGCAGGGCCGGTTCATCCAGCCCGAGGAGATTGCCGAAACGGTGTTGTGGCTTTGCAGTGACGCGGCGGTTTCCGTGACCGGTCAGGCTATTTCGCTATCGGGGGGTGAGACATGAGTGACAAACTGGCAGCACAACCGGGCATGGCCGGTACCAGCATGAATGATGCCGCGGCTTCAAAGGCGAGGTTGCGGCTTTGGCTGAAGCTGCTCAAGGCGACCAAGCATGTCGAGGCCGAGTTGCGCGAGAATTTCCGCACCGGTTTTGACACCACGCTGCCGCGTTTCGATGTCATGGCGGCACTTTACCGGGCAGAGCAGGGCCTGAAGATGAGTGAGCTGTCGAGCGTGCTCAGGGTTTCCAACGGCAACGTGACCGGCATCGTCGACCGGCTGGTGGATGACGGAATCCTGGTGCGGATACCGGTGGACAATGACCGCCGTGCGACAACCGTGCGGCTTACCAATGCGGGCCGCGAACAGTTCGAGGCGATGGCGGCCAGTCATGAGGCGTGGATCGACACTCTGCTCGATGGCATCGATGTCAACGAAGTGCAGCACCTGTCTGACCAACTCGAATGCATCGCCCGCAAGAGCACCAAGGGAGAGGACTGAACCATGTCGACCGACGCACCCGTCAATTTCCGACTGACACTGACCGACGGCATCGCCGAGGTCTCGCTGGACCGGCCGGAGAAGAAGAACCCGCTGACATTTGAAAGCTATGCAGAGTTGCGTGACTGGTTTCGCGGACTGGTCTACCGGGATGACGTCAAGGTTGTGATCTTCGGCTCCAACGGCGGCAATTTCTGCTCGGGCGGTGATGTCTTCGAAATCATCGGTCCGCTTCTCGACAAGGACATGAAGGGCTTGCTCGAATTCACCCGGATGACCGGCGACCTGGTCAAGGCGATTGTCGGTTGCGGCAAGCCGGTGATTGCGGCGGTTGACGGTGTCTGCGCCGGAGCTGGCGCGATCATCGCCATGTGCAGCGATCTGCGGATTGCCACCCCGGAAGCCAAGACCGCGTTCCTGTTCAACCGTGTCGGCCTTGCGGGCTGCGACATGGGCGCTTGCGCCATCCTGCCGCGCATCATCGGGCAGGGCCGGGCGGCTGACCTGCTCTACACCGGACGCTCGATGAGCGCCGACGAAGGCGAACGCTGGGGCTTTTACAATCGCGTTGTTGCTGCCGAAGAGATTGACGCGGAAGCGCGCAAGCTCGCCAAGCGGATTGCCGACGGGCCGACATTCGCCAACATGATGACCAAGACCATGCTGGCGCAGGAATGGAACATGGGCATCGAACAGGCCATCGAGGCCGAGGCGCAGGCGCAGGCGATCTGCATGCAGACCCAGGACTTCCGCCGCGCCTATGAAGCCTTTGCCGCGAAACAGAAACCCGTATTCGAGGGCAACTGATGTCTGACCGCAGCTTCCTTCAGTGGCCGTTTTTCGATGAAACCCACCGTGATCTGGCCGATCGTGTCGATGCCTGGGCCGCGAAAGAACTGGCCGATCTCGACCATTCCAATGTCGACGAGACCTGCAAGGCGCTGGTCAAGGCGCTGGGCGATGCGGGCTGGCTGAAGCTCTCGGCGGTTGATCCGGCAAACGAGGCGTCGAAAATCGATGTTCGCAGCCTGTGCATCATGCGCGAAACCCTGGCGCGGCATGACGGGCTGGCCGACTTTGCCTTTGCCATGCAGGGGCTCGGGACCGGCTGCATTTCGCTGTTTGGCACTTCGGAGCAGAAAACCGAGTGGCTGACTAGGACCCGTGCGGGCGAGGCCCTGTCGGCCTTCGCGCTGTCGGAGCCTGCCTCCGGTTCCGATGTCGCCAACATGGCGATGACCGCGGTCCGCGACGGCGATGACTATGTTCTCAATGGCGAGAAGACCTGGATCTCGAATGGCGGCATTGCCGATGTCTACTGCGTCTTCGCGCGCACCGGTGAGGCGCCCGGCGCCAAGGGATTGTCGGTGTTCATCGTGCCCGCAGACACGCCGGGCCTGGAAATAGCCGAACGGCTGGAAGTTGTCGCACCGCATCCGCTGGCGCGGCTGGCCTTCAAGGACTGCCGCATCCCGGCCTCGGCGATGATCGGCAATCCGGGCGACGGGTTCCGCATCGCCATGTCGGTGCTTGATGTGTTTCGCTCGACCGTTGCTGCCGCGGCATTGGGCTTTGCCCGCCGCGCGCTTGACGAAAGCTTGAGCCGCGTCAGCGAGCGGCAGTTGTTCGGCGCGCCGATGAGCGATCTGCAGATGGTGCAGGGCCACATTGCCGACATGGCGCTCGACGTCGATGCGGCTGCATTGCTGGTCTATCGCGCAGCCTGGCTCAAGGACCAGGGCGCGCCGCGGGTCAGCCGCGAGGCGGCGATGGCGAAACTCTATGCCACCGACCATGCGCAGGACGTGATCGACAAGGCGGTTCAGCTGCATGGCGGCGACGGGGTGCGCAAGGGACACATTGTTGAAAGTCTCTACCGCGAGATCCGGGCGCTGAGGATCTATGAAGGCGCGTCGGACGTGCAGAAGGTCGTGATCGCACGGCAGACATTGGCCAATTCGAAAGGGGTTTAAAGTGCTGGGACCATCGGGACATATCGATACGTTCACACGGGATAATCTGCCGCCGCTCGAGCAATGGCCGGAGCTTCATCTCGAAGGTTTCGAGTACCCCGAGTGGCTCAACTGCGGCTATGAGCTGACCGATGCGATGGTGGCCAAGGGCTTTGGCGACCACACGGCACTGATCGGAAATGGCCGGATCAGGACCTACAAGGAACTGACCGACTGGACCAACCGGATCGCCCATGTTCTGGTTGAGGATTACGGCGTCAAGCCGGGCAACCGGATCCTGATCCGCTCGGCCAACAATCCGGCGATGGTGGCGGTGTGGCTCGCGGCAACCAAGGCGGGGGCGGTGGTGGTCAACACCATGCCTATGCTGCGCGCCGTCGAGCTTGGCAAGATCGCCGACAAGGCGGAGATCTCGCTTGCGCTGTGCGACACGCGGCTGATGGACGAGATGGTTGCCTGTGCCAAGGAAAACAAGTTTCTGAACAAGGTGGTGGGCTTCGATGGCACCGCCAATCATGATGCGGAACTCGACCGGTTGGCGCTGTCGAAACCGGTGCGCTTTGAAACGGTGAAGACAGGCCGTGACGATGTTGCGCTGCTGGGCTTCACCTCCGGCACGACGGGCATGCCGAAGGCGACGATGCATTTTCATCGCGACATGCTGATCATTGCCGACGGCTATGCCAGGGAAGTGCTCGGCGTGACGCCGGAGGACGTGTTCATCGGCTCGCCGCCGCTGGCCTTCACCTTCGGGCTCGGTGGTCTGGCGGTGTTCCCGCTGCGCTTTGGTGCGGCGGCAGCGCTGCTTGAGCAGGCGACGCCGGCCAACATGGTCGAAATCATCCAGAACCACAAGGCGACGGTTTGCTTTACTGCGCCAACCGCCTATCGCGCCATGCTGGCGGCGATGGAGGAGGGGGCGGACCTGTCTTCGCTGCGCGCTGCGGTGTCGGCCGGGGAAACGCTTCCGGGCCCGGTCTACGACCAGTGGATGGCCAAGACCGGCAAGCCGATGCTTGACGGTATCGGCGCCACCGAGATGCTCCACATCTTCATCTCCAACCGGTTCGAGAATTCGAAGGCTGCCTGCACCGGACTGCCGGTGACTGGCTATGAGGCGCGGATCGTCGATGAAAACATGAATGATGTGCCGCGTGGCGAAGTCGGACGGCTGGCTGTGCGCGGCCCGACCGGATGCCGCTACCTTGCCGATGCCGAGCAGCAGCAGAAATATGTCCGCAATGGCTGGAACCTGACCGGAGATTCCTTCACCCAGGATGCGGATGGGTTCTTCCACTTCGCGGCCCGTTCGGACGACATGATCATTTCCGCCGGCTACAACATAGCCGGACCGGAGGTCGAGGCGGCGCTTCTTGCGCATTCCGATGTTGCCGAATGCGCTGTCGTCGGCGTGCCCGATGAAGCGCGCGGGCAGATCGTCCAGGCGCATGTTGTGCTCAACGCCGGTGTTGCCGCAGACGAGATGACCACCAAGCGGTTGCAGGATCACGTCAAGGCGGTGATCGCGCCTTACAAGTATCCACGGTCGATCATCTTCTGTGACACGTTGCCCAAAACCCAGACCGGCAAGATCCAGCGTTTCAGGCTCCGCCCCGGCGACGACGCCTGAGCCAGGCCTTCCCAAGACTTAAACGAGGAATTTCATCATGATAGAACCAGTCAATCCACCGGATTGGGAGAAGCCGAAGGGCTACGCAAACGGCATGCTGGTCGACGGTACACGGCTTTACACCGGCGGCCAGATCGGCTGGAACAAGGATCAGGTGTTCGAGCACCTCGATTTCGTTGGTCAGCTCGAGCAGACGCTCGCCAACATTGTCTCCATCGTGCACGCGGCCGGTGGCGAGGTCAGCGACATCGTGCGGCTGACCTGGTTCATCACCGACAAGAAGGAATACATGGCCCGCCAGAAGGAAGTCGGCGCAGCCTACCGCAAGGTCATGGGCCGGCATTTCCCGTCTATGTCGGTGATCGTGGTCGCCGGCCTGATCGAGGATGAAGCAATGGTCGAGATCGAAGCGACGGCGGAAATCGGCAAGTCGGCGAAGGGCGCGTGAGATCATGAGCAGCTTCCAGACACGGCGACATTTGTTCGAGATGCCGGAAGGGATCACCTATCTCGACGGCAACTCGCTCGGGCCGATGCCCAAAACCGCCGTCGAACGGGCCAGGACGACGATGGCTGACCAGTGGGGCCCGATGCTGATCACCGGCTGGAACAAGGCCAGGTGGATGGAGCTTCCGGGACGTCTGGGAGACCGGATCGGCCGGCTGATCGGCGCACCCGCCGGTAGCACCGTTGTCGGCGACACGCTGTCGATCAAGGTTTACCAGGCCGTGGCTTCGGCGGTGGAGATGCGGCCCGGCCGCAAGATCGTGCTGTCGGACAACGGCAATTTCCCGTCTGACCTGTATATGGCCGACGGGTTGCTCAAGAGCCTGGGGCAGGGCCACGAGCTCAAGGTCGTCGATCCCGAAGCGGTCTCTGCCAACATCACCGAAGATGTGGCTGCGGTGATGCTGACCCACGTCGACTACCGCACCGGCCGGGTGCATGACATGAAGGCGATCACCGAGAAGGCGCACGCCGCGGGCGCCATCATGATCTGGGATCTGGCGCACTCCGCGGGCGCACTCCCGGTGGACCTGACCGGCTGCAATGCCGATATCGCCGTCGGCTGCACCTACAAATATCTCAATGGCGGTCCCGGCGCGCCGGGCTTCATCCATGTCCGTCCCGACCTGATCGACCAGGTCCGGCCGGCACTGTCGGGCTGGCTCGGGCATCAGGCGCCGTTTGCCTTCGATCTCGATTACCGTCCGGGCGAGGGCATCAGCCGGATGCGGGTCGGCACGCCGCCGGTGATCCAGATGGCCGTTCTCGACGCCGCGCTCGATGCCTTCGACGGTGTTGACATGGCCGATCTCCGCGCGCGCTCGATCGAACTCTCCGAGCAGTTCATTGCCGAGGTCGAAGCCGGCTGCAAGGCGGTGGAACTGGCCAGCCCGCGTGATCCGCATTCCCGGGGATCGCAGGTCTCATTCCGCTTTCACGAAGGCTATGCGGCGATGCAGGCGCTGATCGCTCGTGGCATCATCGGCGACTTCCGTGCGCCTGATATCATGCGTTTCGGTTTCTGCCCGCTCTACAACACGCGCGAAGAGGTCAGCCACGCTGCAGCGGCTGTCTGCGAAATCGTGGCGACCGGCGAGTGGGACCGGCCCGAATTCAAAGAACGGAAAGCTGTCACATGAGCGAGCCCCGGGACTACGATCCTTCCGCCGAAGGCGCGGAGATGAATTTCGACGGGCGTATGTCCTATGGCGACTATCTGTGTCTCGACCAGGTTCTGTCGGCGCAGAAGCCGCGGACCGATGCACACGACGAAATGCTGTTCATCATTCAGCACCAGACATCCGAATTGTGGATGCGGCTTGCGATCCATGAGATCATTGCAGCCCGTGCCGCAATCCGGGCGGACGAGTTGCAGCCGGCGATGAAGACGCTGGCGCGTGTGTCGCGTATTTTCGAACAGCTGAATTCTGCCTGGGACGTGCTCAGGACGATGACGCCGAGCGATTACACACATTTCCGCCGCAAGCTGGGACAATCCTCGGGGTTTCAGTCCTATCAGTACCGGATGATCGAATTTGCGCTCGGCAACCGCAATCACGCGATGATACGTCCGCATGCGCATGTTCCAGACGTGCTTGCGAAACTTGAAGCCGAGCTGAGCGAGCCGAGCCTCTACGACGAGGCCATCCGTCTGGCGGCACGGCGCGGGATTGCCATGCCCGAAGAGGTTCTCTCGCGTGATGTGCGCCACACCCACACGCTTCATGATGGCGTGACCGATGGCTGGAAAGTGATCTATGAAGCGCCCGAAACACACTGGGCGCTTTACGAGGTCGCCGAAAAACTGGTGGATCTGGAGGACTATTTCCGGCGCTGGCGGTTCAACCATGTCACCACGGTCGAGCGGGTGATCGGGCTCAAGCGCGGCACCGGCGGAACCGGCGGAACCAGCTATCTCCGGCGCATGCTCGACGTCGAGCTGTTTCCGGAATTGTGGCGGGTAAGGACCGAGCTATAGATCGGTGGGGCAGTTGTTTTAGCCTTGAAATATCCATGTGGTTCGATAGTCTTTGAAACCTGTTGAAATGCGTGGGTTTTTGCCATTTCCGGTGGGTGGCCCGTATATGAAGACAGTGAGTTTTTGATTGGGGGAAACAGGTTGGATACGCGCGCAGAAATCAGGTTGCCTACTCGTGAACTCAGGGAAGACCTGCCGTTCTACACCAAGACGCTGAAAATGCGCCTCGACATGATCTACCCGGCGGACGATCCGGAAGTTGCAGTACTTTCTGGACATGGTCTGAGGATCCGCATCCAGAAGGACGCGCCGGAAGCGCCTGGAACGTTGCGCATCCTGACAGATGATCCCGATGGCTTTGCCGACGGCAAGCGTGAACTGGTTGCACCGAATGGCACCCGCATCGAGATCGACGAACTCAACCCTCCGATGGTCCTGCCTCAGACCGAACATGCCTTCGTGGTGCGCCGTCTTGCCGACCAGGCACCGTGGGTTATCGGCCGGGCGGGCATGGAGTATCGCGACCTGATCCCGACCCGCCTCGGCGGTGCAATGATTGCCTCGCATATCCGTGTGCCCGACGGTCCGGTGCCTGATATGGTGCATTTCCACAAGGTCGGTTTTCAGCTGATTTTCTGCATCAGTGGCTGGGTTGACGTTCTGTACGAAGATCAGGGCGGAACCCGCCGGCTGACAGCCGGTGACTGCTTCATCCAGCCTCCGCAGATCCGCCACAAGGTGCTGCATGCGGCCGAGGGGATCGAGGTCATCGAGATCGGTGTTCCGGCCGAGCATGTCACCGAAATCGATCACGCGATGGAATTGCCGACACCGCACGAACGGCCTGACCGGGAATGGGATGGCCAGCGTTTCGTCCACAGCCTGGCCAAGGACGGCGTTTTCAAGCCTTTCAGGATTCCGGGCTTTGAAGCCCGTGACACGACGATCAACGAAAACACCAAGGGCGTGGCATCAGTGATGGTGGCGCGGCCGACGGGCGCGCATTCCCCGGTCTGGACCCGGCACGAAGGCGACATCCTGTTCAATTTTGTCATGTCGGGAAGCATGATGCTGGAAGGCGAGGGCAAGGAACCCTACCGCCTTGAAAAAGGCGACGCTTTTGTCATTCCACCACGGATGGCAACACGCTACAGTGAGCCGAGCAACGATCTCGAACTGCTGGAAGTCTCGCTTCCGGGTTCGTTCGAAACAAAGGTTGTCGAAGAAATCTGAGCGGTTTTCATCAACGCCCGTGAGGCGCTCAATAACGCAGGGCACACAAATTAAATGGGAGCAGTACAATGAAAAAAACAACATATGCATTGGCGATCGCGGCGTTGCTCGCGTCCAGCGCGTCTACCCTTGCCGCCGATACCAAGGTCGGCCTGCTGATGGACATCACCGGTCCGATCGCAAGCTTCATTCCGCCGCTGCAGAATGCCGCCAACCTGGCAGTCCAGCATGTCAATGAAGGCGGCGGATTGCTCGACGGTCAGGCCGTGCCGGTCTTTGGCGACACCACCGGATCATCGCAGGGCGCGGTTGACGCCGCCGGCAAGCTGATCAACGTCGAGAACGTGCCGATCATCATGGGCGCGCTGATGTCGGGAACCACGATCGCTTCGGCAGAGGCTGCGGCCATTCCTGCCGGTGTGGTGCAGATTTCGCCGACCGCGACCTCGCCAGCGATGACCGACATCAAGGACAATGACCTGCTTTACCGCATCGTGCCGTCGGACAACTTCCAGGGCAAGGTTCTGGCCAAGATGGTGATGGATGAAGGCCTGACCAAGGTTGCCGTGACCTTCGTCAACAATGACTATGGCGTCGGCATCGGCGGCACCTTCATCGAGGCCTACAAGGCGCTCGGTGGTGAAGTCGTGGCCGAAGTCAAGCATGAGGAAAAGAAGAACTCCTACCGCTCGGAGCTTGCGACACTGTCGAAGGCCGGCGGAGATGCGCTCGTGGTCGTTGCCTATGCGGGCGACTCCGGCGGCAAGATCGTCAAGCAGGCAATCGAAGGTGGCCTGTTCACCAAGTTCATCGGCACCGACGGCCTGCGTGACGAAGCGCTGATCGCCGACATTGGTGCCGAAGCGCTGGCGAGTTCGTTCTTCTCGGCGCCAACCTCGCCGGCAGACAACCCCAACCAGTCCAAGCTGCATGAGCTCTACACGGCAGTCTATAATGAGCCTGCCGACAAGCCATTCGTCGACCAGACCTATGATGCAACCTTCCTGGCGCTGCTGGCCATCGAGCAGGCAGGTTCGGCTGACCGCACCAAGATGGCCGAAGCGCTGCGGGCTGTCGCATCGGCTCCCGGTGAAAAAGTCGGCCCCGGTGAATGGGCCAAGGCCAAGGCGCTGATCGCTGAAGGCAAGGACATCGATTACGATGGTGCCGGCGGCAACTACGATTTCGATGAAAACGGCGATGTTGCCGGCTTCATCGGCAAGTTCGTCGTTGACGGCACGGTCTACAAGCAGATTGCCATCGTTGACTGATGCGGTCTGACCGGACCTGAAACCAATGCCCTCCCTGCACCTCGCGGGGAGGGAAACAACAAGGCGCGAGCCATCCTTCCGGCCCGTCCGGCGGGAAAGGCCTCGCCGGCAGCGTGAACCTGCCGCGAATGGGGAACCCATGATATCAGTTGAGCATGTGAAGGTGAGTTACGGCGGCCCGAATGTCGTCGATGACGTCAGCTTCGACATCCCGGCCGGGCGGATCACCGGTCTCATCGGGCCCAATGGCGCGGGCAAGACCACGATGTTCAACGCGATTGCCGGTCACGTACCGCTTGCGGGTGGACGGATCCTGCTCGAGGGCAAGGACATCACCAGCCTCAAGCCGCATCAGCGGGCGGCGCGCGGGCTGGCGCGAACCTTCCAGATTCCGCACGAGTTTTCGCAGCTCACCGTGATCGAGAATTTCATGGCGGCGGCTGCCACGCCGATCGGCGAGAATGTGTTCAACGTCATCTTCCGCCGCGGCCGCTTCGCCCAGGAAGAGGAAGCGACCTACCGCGCGGCACGCGACATGGTGGCCTTTCTCGAGATCGATCAGGTCAAGGACGAGAAGGCCGGCAACCTGTCAGGCGGCCAGAAGAAACTGCTGGAACTCGGCCGGGCGCTGATGCGCAAGCCCAAGATCATTCTGCTCGACGAGATCGGCGCCGGCATCAACCGCACGCTGCTGGCCAAGATTTCCGACAAGATCCTGCTTTTGAACAAGGAGCAGGGGCTGACCTTCTGCCTGATCGAGCACGATCTCGATTACGTCTCCAAGCTTTGCGACGAGGTTATCGTGATGGCGCAGGGCACGCTGCTGACCCGCGGTTCGGTGGACGATGTGCGCCAAGACGCGCGCGTCATCGAAGCCTATTTCGGCGGCGGAAAATATGAGGCTCAGACATGAACGCTTTGCTGTCCGTCAAGGGGCTGACCGCCGGTTATGGCGGAGTGCCGATCATCGAGGGGGTAAATCTCGATGTTGCCGAGCATGAAATCTCGGTGATCATTGGACCGAATGGTGCCGGCAAGTCGACATTGCTCAAGACCATCTTTGCCCTGACTGCGCGCTCGGAAGGCGAAATCGGATTTGCCGGGAAGGACATCACCGGTCTCAAGACGGCTGAGCTGGTGCCGCTGGGCATCTCGATGGTGCCGCAGAGCCGCAACGTGTTTCCGACGCTCAACGTCGACGAAAACCTCGATGTCGGCACCTATGCCGCGCCGCCCAAAGACAAGGAAAAGGTGCGCGAGAATGTGCTGTCGCTGTTTCCCGATCTCAGGGACAAGCTCGGTCAGGCCGCCGGAGAACTGTCGGGCGGGCAGCGGCAGATGGTGGCGATGGGGCGGGCGCTGATGAGCGAGCCGAAACTGCTGCTTTTGGACGAGCCGACGGCGGGCTTGTCGCCGGCCTATCTCGAGATCATCTTCGATCTGCTGCTCGATATCCGCAAGCGCGGTGTAACCATCCTGATGGTCGAGCAGAACGCCAAGCAGGCGTTGCGGATCGCCGACAATGCCCATGTGCTGGTCAGCGGCAAGAATTTCATATCGGGAACGGGGGAGGCGCTGCTCAATGACGACGCGGTGCGCCGGTCTTTCCTCGGAGGTGCAGCAGCGTGATCGATTTCATCAACCTCTATCTGGTTCCGGGACTGACCATCGGCAGCGTCTATGCGCTGGGCGCGGTGGGCATCTCGATGATCTTCGGCATCCTCAGGTTCGCGCATTTCGCCCATGGCGACCTGATGACCATCGGCGGTTACGGCGTTTTGACGGCAGTCTGGTTCATTCCGGTTCATCCGTTGCTGCTGTTGCCCTTCGGCATCGCGCTGGCGATCGTCTCTGCGCTGGCGGTGGACCAGTTCTTCTACAAGCCATTGCGTAAACTTCCGACCATCTACACGGTGATCGCCTCGTTTGGGGTGGCGCTGATCTTCCGGTCGCTGGCGCAATTGTTCTGGAGTTCGGGCAACCAGGTGTTTACCTCGGGCGTGCGGATGCCGGTGGTTCTGTTTGACACATTCCGGATTTCCGAGCTGCACATGCAGGTCATCATCCTCACCCTGATCATTGCCATTGCCCTGCACTTCTTCCTGACACGCTCGAAACTGGGCCGTGCGATGCGGGCGGTTTCGGACGAGCCGGAACTGGCGGCGGTTGCAGGCCTTGATACCGAGCGCGTGGTGCGCTGGACATGGGTGATTGGCGCCTCAATGGCTGCGACCGCGGGTGTTTTCGCCGGCATGGACACCTCGATGCATCCCAATCTTGGCTGGAACCTGCTGCTGGCGATGTTCGCAGCCGCCGTGCTCGGCGGAATCGGCAAGCCGATGGGCGCCATAGCCGGCGGCCTGATCATCGGCATCGCCGAGGAGACCGCGACCTTCACCTGGCTCAGCGACGAACCGCTGATTTCGCCTTCCTACAAGTCCGCAGTCGCCTTCTTCATCATGGTTGCGCTGCTGCTGTTCCGGCCGCAGGGCCTGTTCAAGGGGAGGCTTCTGTAATGGAACTCACCGGCCTGTTTTTCTACCTGGTCAGCGTGCTGATCGCCGGCGGCATCTATGCCGTGCTTTGCCTTGCGCTCAACGTGCAATGGGGCATGGGCGGGCTGTTCAACGCCGGTATCGCCGGCTTCTTTGCCGTTGGTGCCTATGCCTCGGCGATTGCCACCACGGCGGTTTCGTCCAAGCACCTGGGCGGTTTCGAACTGCCGATCCCGTTCGGGCTCGTCGCCGCGATGATCGTGGCCGGGGTGACCGGCTGGGTCGTCGCCAAGATCTGCGTGCGGCTGAAGAGCGATTATCTGGCTATGGCCTCTGTCGGCATCGCCGAGATCCTGCGGCTTGTCATTGTCAATGAATCCTGGCTCACCAATGGCAGCCTCGGCATTGCCGGCGTGCCGCGTCCGTTCGGCAACCTGGTGAAGGGCAGGGAAGCCGATCTTCTCTATCTCGCCATGGTGTGGCTGTGCGTGCTTGCCGTCTATATCCTGTGCCAGCGGCTTTATGTCAGCCCCTGGGGACGGACATTGAGGGCAATCCGCGACAACGAGGATTCTGCGCGCGCTGCGGGCAAGGATGTCGACTGGTTCCGGCTGCAAACCTTCGTTATCGGCTGCGCCATCATGGGGCTGGCCGGTGCCTTGTCGGCGCATTACTTCAAGTTCCTGTCGCCCTCGGCGACCGAGCCGCTGCTGGTGACATTCCTGGTCTGGGTGATGCTGATGGCAGGTGGATCGGGCAACAACAAGGGCGCCATCGTCGGTGCCCTGGTGATCTGGTTCATCTGGTCGGCAACGGAAATCTTCACCAGCCGGCTGCCGCCGGAATGGATCACGCGGTCGTCCTATATCCGGATGCTGCTGGTCGGGCTGCTGCTGCAGTTCGTGCTTCAAAAATTCCGCTCGGGCCTGATCCCGGAGAAATCACCAAAGATCAGATCCGACTGAGCGAAACAGGTTGATCCCGCGAGTTACTCTGCGGGATCGTCCGGCAGGAACGAGACCAGCTTGGCGCGGACGTCGTCGGGCCAGGGCATCGAGGTGTGCTTGTCGAGCCAGCTTGCCGCCAGCACCTGCTTGCCGGACCAGCGATGCTCGTCCCCGCACAGCACCTTGTGCTCGACCGTCATCGACGATTTGCCGACCTTTGTGACAGTGAGCTCGAATGTCAGCTTGTCACCAAAGAAGGACGGCTTTGAGAAGTCGCATGTCAGGTGCACCGTCGGTGTGCCCCAGCGTTCCTTCCAGATGATCTCGTGCCAGGGATAGCCGATCGCCGACCAGAACTCCTCGATCACGCCATTGAGCAGATTAAGATAGGACGGGTAATAGGCGGTGCCGGAAATATCGCAGTCGCCGAAATGCAGCATGCGGTCGGTGGTGTAGCTAGCGGTCATGATGCCCCCAAAACGTAAATCCACCCCGGATTTCGCATTTACGGCGAGGTGAGGCAACTCCCCAAAGGTTCCAGGCGTGTGTTCAAGCTGACCTTCATCGGTATTGAAATGGCGTATGGCCGAAAACGACCGGGTATCGAACCCGGCCGTCATGTGTCGCCCTTGGTATAATCAGAGCGCTGCCAGGATCGATTTCTCGATCTGGTCGGTGGGGCTGTTGACCAGGGTTTTGGCCAGTTCCAGCATGATCTTGTCGGTGACGCTGACATGCAGGCTCGGGCGGGTTTCGCCGAGTGTGTCGGGGTCGAGCACGAGGATCAGATTGTCGAATTTGTGCTGCTGGGCCAGGTCATAAAGGTGATTGGCCAGGATCTTGGCGAATGTGGCTTCCATCGATTCCTTTGCAGAGGTATCGGGTGGCTGCTTGCCGGCCGGACCCTGATCGGCAAGGTCGCCGGGTTCCAGATCCTTGGTGTGCTGCAGCTTGAGTTCTCCGTTCTTGCCGGAGTTGCGGTAAAATTTGGCACCTTCTCCGGTGCCGACAACGATGAGGGTCTTGTGAGGGACTGGTAGGTTGGTCATGCGATCTCCCGCGTTGGGTGAAAAGATTGGCAACCACCACTATGGCGACCAATGCGGCGGGCTGGAGGCAGCCGCAATTGCGGCCGCCCCGAAACCGGTTCAGGCAGCGTTGGCTGCATCGCGATGATGCTCGCCTTCGCGCACTTCCTCGATGATCTTGTTGACGAATGCCTCGAGATCCTTGGGCGAACGGCTGGTGATGATGCCGTTGTCGATGGCAATCTCGCTGTCCTCCCACTTGGCGCCGGCATTTTCCATGTCGGTGCGGATCGAGTGATAGGATGTCGCTTCGCGACCCTTGATCACGCCGGCTTCGATCAACAGCCAAGGGGCATGGCAGATGGCGGCGACGATCTTGTCACTGGTGACGAAGTCGCGGACGAGCTGGACGGCATTGTTCTCGACGCGCAACAGGTCCGGGTTGATCTGGCCGCCCGGAAGCACCAGCGCGATGTAGTCATCGACCTTGACGTCTGAAATCTTCAGATCGGCTTCAACCGTGCTGCCCCAGTCGTCCTTGTCCCAGCCCTTGATCGGCTTGCCGTCAAGCGTGGCGACGTGAACCGTGGCGCCAGCCTTCTTCAGCTGTTCGAGCGGATATTCGAGTTCTGACTGCTCAAAGCCGTGGGTCGACATGATGAGGATCTTGGCGTTTTCCATGTTGGGCATGTTTTGCTCCTTGATCGTGAAACTTACCGGGCCCCAACGCCTGCCCCCGGCGAGAGTTCCGAATTTTTCTCGAGAAACGGGTGCGTCCTGTCACGGAAGTTCACGAGCGTTCACAAAGCCGGTCAAACCGGCACACATAGCAATTTCTGCGTTTGTAATGGCGGAACCAGCGCCCATTTGTGGCGTTCACTTCATAGCCTGGCCGCTTGTCATGCGGCCGGTGGCCATCACAAGAGGGACAGGAAATGTTCAAATCAATCGCCATTGCCGCGCTCGCTGCGGCAAGTTTCGTTTCAATCGCCCAGGCTCAGGACAACGACACGCTGCGTGTCGGCATGTCGGGCGGCTATTTTCCCTTCACCTTTGTTCAGCAGGACAAGCTGCAGGGTTTCGAGGTTGATGTGATGAACGCGGTGGCAGCGGAGACCGGGATGAATGTCGAGTTCGTCACCATGTCATTTTCCGGACTGATCGGCGCGCTGAACTCGGGCCGCATCGATACGGTCGCCAACCAGATCACCATCACGCCGGAGCGCGAGGCGGCCTTTGTCTTCACCCAGCCCTACGTCTATGACGGCGCACAGGTGGTGGTGAAGAAGGGCAATGAAGACGTTATTGGTGGACCTGAAGACCTGAAAGGGCGCACCGTGGCGGTCAATCTCGGCTCGAATTACGAACAGTTGCTGCGCGAGCTGCCTTATGCCGACGAGATCAATATCAAGACCTACGAATCCAATATCGAGCAGGATACCGCGCTTGGCCGGGTGGATGCGTTCGTGATGGACCGGGTGTCTTCGGCGCAGGTGATCCAGAAAAGCCCACTGCCGCTGGCGCTTGCGGGGCAGCCGTTTTCCGAAATCCGCAATGCGTTGCCATTCCGCGATGACGAGACGGGCCGCGCCCAGCGCGACCGGGTCGACGCTGCACTGACAGCGTTGCGCGAAAAGGGAACGCTTGCGGAAATTTCGCAGACGTGGTTCGGAGCCGACATCACGTCGGCCGAATAGCGGCGGCTTCCACCAGGCAAGCGGGGCAGGGGCATCATGCAAGCGCTCAATTTCGATTACATGCTGGGGCTTGTGCCCGTGTTGCTGGGATACGTGCCGCTGACGCTTGGCATGGCTCTGGCATCAATGGCGTTTGCGCTGGTGCTGGCCGCCCTGCTGGCGGTGGAGCGGGTTATCCGCATCCCGGTGCTTGATCAGGCGGTGATGCTGTTCATCAGCTTTTTCCGCGGGACACCGCTGCTGGTGCAATTGTTCCTGTTCTACTACGGCCTGCCTCAGCTGGTGTCGTTTCTCTCCCAGATCAACGGCGTCACCGCGGCGATCATGGGGCTGACGCTGCATTTCTCGGCCTACATGGCGGAAAGCATCCGCGCCGCGATCATCGGCGTCGACCGCAGCCAGTGGGAAGCCTCGATGGCGGTGGGCATGACCCGCGGCCAGATGCTCAGGCGCATCGTGTTGCCACAGGCCTCGCGGGTGGCGGCTCCGACGCTGGTCAACTATTTCATCGACATGATCAAGAGCACCTCGCTGGCCTTCACCCTCGGCGTGACCGAGCTGATGGGCGCCACCCAGAAGGAGGCGGCCGGCAGCTTTCTCTATTTCGAGAGTTTCATCGTGGTGGCGATCTTCTACTGGGTCATTGTCGAAGTGCTCTCCTATGGCCAACGCAGGCTCGAGGGCCGCATGGAAGAGGCATATTCGCGATGACCGGTGTTTTGGGACTGACCAAGCGTTTCGGCGCCAATATGGTGCTCGACGGTATCGATCTCGAGGTGAAGGACGGGGAGCGGGTTGTCATCATCGGCCCTTCGGGCACGGGGAAGTCGACGCTGCTTCGCTCGATCAATTTCCTCGATCATCCGGATGCCGGCACCATCACGGTTGGTGATCTGAGCGTAGATGCGGCACGCGCCAGCCGGAAAGATATTCTTGGCCTGCGCCGCCGGACGGCGTTCGTCTTCCAGAACTATGCGCTGTTTGCCAACAAGACGGCGCGCGAGAACATCACCGAAGCGTTGGTGACGGTGCAGAAACTCTCCCGGGCCGCCGCCGAAGCGCGTGCCGACGAGGTGCTCCGCGAAACCGGGCTGAGCGAGAAGGCGGATGCCTATCCGGCGGCCCTTTCCGGAGGGCAGCAGCAGCGCGTCGGCATCGGCAGGGCAATGGCGCTAGGCGCGGAGCTGATGCTGTTTGACGAGCCAACCTCCGCGCTTGATCCCGAATGGGTCGGCGAGGTGCTTGACCTGATGCGCCGCGTGGCCGAGCAGCGCCAGACCATGCTGATCGTCACGCACGAGATGCAGTTCGCGCGCGAAATCGCCGACCGCATCGTCTTCATGGAAGCCGGGCGGATTGTCGAGCAGGGGCCGCCGGCCCAGATCTTCGATGATCCTCACGATCCGCGCACGCGAGATTTCCTGCGCCGGGTCGGACAGGTCGGCGGGAAAGCCGGAGGACCAGGCAAGAATGGCGGCTGACGCGCCGCAAGAACGAATTGACTCAAGTGGAATGAGGAATTACCACCGGCCTATTCTCAGGGCGGGGTGAAATTCCCCACCGGCGGTTACAGCCCGCGAGCGCCACCTTCGGGTGGGTCAGCAGACACTGGTGGAATTCCAGGGCCGACGGTTAGAGTCCGGATGGTAGAGAATGGGCGTGAGGCAGCAGGTTGCGAGACCTGTTCCAAGCGCTTGTGCGCTCTGGGATCTTGTCATTATTGAAAGGACCCGAGCAATGACAAAATCCCTCAAAATTGCTTTCATCAAGGCTCGCTGGCATGCCGATATCGTCGATCAGGCGCTTGTCGGCTTCAATCAGCGGCTGACTGAACTTGGACTTGATGCCGAGGTCAGGCCGTTCGATGTGCCCGGCGCATTCGAAATGCCGCTGCTGGCGCAAAAGCTGGCCAATACCGGTGAGTATGACGCGGTCGTTGCCGCCGCATTGGTGGTGGACGGTGGTATCTACAGGCATGATTTCGTGGCCCAGGCGGTTGTGACCGGGCTGATGGATGTTCAGCTCAAGACCGAGGTTCCGGTGTTTTCGGTCTCGTTGACGCCACATCATTTCCAGCCGAAGGGCGAGCATGAAGCCTTTTACTTCCAGCACTTTGTGCAGAAGGGCCGCGAAGCGGCGGATGCGGTGGCGCAGGTCGCAAGCCTCGACATCTAATTCGCGTTCCCGTCAGTCCGGTAATTGAACCCCGCCCCGGTCGGTGCGTCCTGGCGGGGTTTTTGCCAGGCTGGGGTGCGGATATGGTGATTTTCATTCTGAAATCTTCTCCCTGTTTATCAGATTGATAGACCCGGCATTTAGACAAGACGGGGTTGGTGGACGAGCTCTTGAAAATCAAGCCGGGCCGGGTCTTCTGCACGTGGCAGGCCGGGGGCGGGGCAAACGAAATTACGGGTCAAGGAACTTACATGGACCACGCTGAATTGATGAAAGCCTTCGGGGCCTTTTTTGCGATCATGAACCCGTTCGTGAATTTGCCGATGTTTCTGGCGCTTACAGCGGGTTTTACGGTGGCCCAACAGCGCAAGCTGGCTGCGAATGTCGCAATATTCTCTGCCGTCATGTGTGCCCTGATCCTATTCGCCGGTCAGCAGATCATCGATTTTTTCGGCATCACTGTCGATCAGTTCCGTATCGCAGGTGGCCTGGTGCTGGCCCATATCGCCTGGTCGATGTTGAACGGCAACAGCATTGCCTCGCATCACGGCACTGATAGCGAGCAGGAGCACATTCAGGACCTGTCCGGCCTTGCCTTCTATCCGATCACGTTTCCGATGATCGTCGGCCCGGGAACCATAGCAACACTGATCATCTATACCGGACACGCCAAGGGATTGGAGGACCTGCTTGCCATCGGCGGGGTGGTCGGCGCCATTCTGGCATTGCTGTTCATCGTGTTTTTCTTTGCGGCCTTTTTCGGCAAGGTCTTGAGCGACTCGATGCGGGTGATCATGTCACGTCTGATGGGCATGATCCTGTTGGCGATTGCTCTTGAGATGATTTTGGCGGGGACCAAGGCAGTGCTACCCGGCCTGGCCTGAGTGCTAAACCGCAGCCTTGAAGCCTGACGGTTTTAAGTTGTTCATGCAGGTGAGCCGGCACAACAAGAAAGCCCCGCACGGGAGGGGTGTCCGTGCGGGGCTTCCAGGCCTGCCTGGGCAGGCAGGCCGGGGGTATCAGTTGCTCCGGAGCGCCTCGATGAGTTCACCCTTGGTCATGCCCGAATGGCCGTCGATCCCGAGTTCCTGGGCGCGTGCGTAGAGCTCGTCCCGGGTCCACTCTTCATAGGGTGGGGCCTTACCGCCCTTGACGGATGGTTTCTGGCTGTCGTTGGCCTGTGCATTGGCAATGCGGGCAGCCTTCTGCTTGGAGGCGCCGTCCTCGCGCAATGCTTCGTAGGTGTCGTCATCCTTGACCGAGGATCCGTGGTTGCTCGTGGCCATGGCTGTGCTTGCTCCGTGTTGCGGTGATCGTGGCGTTCGTCAAAACCGTTCGGACAGCGTTGCAATCGCCGCGTCTATGTCATCGAGCAGCGGGGCCATGTCGTTGCCGAAATCGGCATGGGACCGTGCCTCGATTTCGGCACGCATGGCTTTAAGCGTCTCTAGGCGCTGGTCCATCGATTGCGGTGACATCAGCACGGCGTTGATGTCGTCTGCGGTCAGCGTCTGGGCGATGCCGTCAATGTCGGCGTCGCCGCCGATCTGGACGTCGACGGGGTCAACGATCGAACCGTTTTTCTCTATCGGCATGGAGGTCTCCGTTGCTGTTTCGCTGTCAACGCGCCAAGGGCGGAGCCGGTTCCATCCGAGCTGCGCCGATGACGCGGAAACCGGAGTTTCGCGCCGGGGCGAATTGGGCTATATGCAGGCCAGACCGCCCGGGCGGAGACCCGGCAACCGGAAACCCAGTGATAAAGACCTGATGAGCAGCTACCCGTCACATCGATTTTCAATCGCGCCCATGATGGACTGGACGGACCGGCATTGCCGTTTCCTGCATCGCCAGCTCACGCGCAAGGCGCTGCTCTACACCGAGATGGTGGTGGCCGACGGGATCATCCATGGTGACCGCCAGCGGCTGCTCGGCTATGACGAGTGCGAGCATCCGGTGGCGTTGCAGGTGGGCGGCTCGGAGCCGGACAAGCTCGCCGAGGCGGTGCGGATTGCAGGCGAGTTCGGCTACGACGAAATCAACCTCAATGTCGGTTGTCCTTCAGACCGGGTCCAGTCGGGGGCATTCGGTGCCTGCCTGATGCGCGAGCCGGACCTGGTGGCGCGCTGCGTGGCGGCGATGAAGGCGGTCTCCGATGTTCCGGTGACGGTGAAATGCCGGATCGGAGTCGACGATCAGGATCCCGAGATTGCGCTGTCTGACCTGGCCACCGCGGTGGTGGACGCAGGCGTGGATGCGCTTTGGGTGCATGCCCGCAAGGCCTGGCTCGAAGGGCTTTCGCCCAAGGAGAACCGCGATATCCCGCCGCTCGATTATCAGCGCGTGTATCGCCTCAAGCAGGATTATCCTAATCTTTTCATCGGGATAAACGGCGGCGTTACGGATCTGAATCAAGCGGTTGAGCATCTGAATCATGTCGATGGGGTCATGCTCGGCAGGGCCGCCTATCACAACGCCTCGTTGCTTGCCGGTGTGGATCGCGAGATTTACGGAGTGGACGGAGCCGAGGTCGATTGGGCTGCGATCTGTGCTGCGATGATGACCCATGCCGAAGGGCACCTGGCTTCCGGCGGACGTCTGAACCACGTCACCCGGCACATGGTCGGGCTGTTTCAGGGGGTTCGCGGCGCGCGCCGTTTCCGGCAGATCCTGTCGGCCGAGGCGGTGCGGCCGGGAGCGGGACCGGACGTGATCGCGGCCGCTTTTGAGGCAATCGATCTTGCCGATCTGACCGCGGCGGCCTGACCGTGGCGTGCTGCTGGCGGATAAATCGACAGGACCGGGCATGAACGCAATTCGCTCCTATCCGATCATCGGTGCCGTCATCGCCCAGCTTGTTGCCGGTGTGATCGTGATTGCAATCAGCATGGGACTGGCTGACCGGCTTGAACCGGGCAGCCTGTTCTGGGGCGGGTTGGCGGTTCAGAGCGTGGTGGCCGCATTGGTGACGAAGTTTATGGGGCTGCCTGTCTGGTGGGTCTGGATCAGCTTGTGCTTTCCATCCGCGCTGATACTTGCGCTCAATGCCGGTGATTTGCCGGCATGGCCGTTTGGTGTCGGCTTTGTCGTGCTTTATCTGGTCTTCTCCAACACCGCACGCGAGCGGGTGCCGCTGTATCTGACCAACCGGCCGACGACCGATGCTCTGCTGTCGCTGATGCGGCAACGTGGTGCCGTGCGGTTCACAGATCTCGGTTCAGGCCTCGGCGGTGTAGTCAGGGCGCTGGATGGCGAGGGCAGGCGGGCTGCGGGTGTCGAATCCGCGCCGATGGTCTGGCTCGTGTCTGCTGTCCTTTCGAAACTCCAGGGGCGGGGAAAGATCCTGCGGCAGGATATCTGGTCAACCGACATCTCGGATGAAGATATCGTCTACGTCTTTCTCTCGCCCGAGCCGATGCCCCAGCTTTACGAGAAGGCGCAGCGGGAGATGAAACCCGGCAGCCTGCTGGTCTCCAACAGCTTTGCAGTCCCGGGTGTCGAAGCCTCCGAGATCTGGGAGCTCGCCGACCGGCGCAAGACGCGCCTGTATCTTTATGACATGAACAAGCCGGATTGCGGGCCGGATGATGAGGCTGCAGAGCAAGCTGGCTGAATCCTGAGCAGAACCGGTTCACGGTCTTTTTCGGTTTGGAATTTATTGTTTTATTTTAATGGCTTGATGTCTGTCGCTAACGGATTGAATCCGGACGCTGACACGCCGATTCAATCGTGCGTCATGGCGTTGCGGCGCCGCTGCTGGTCACTCGGGCGGCAGCGGGGTCGGCTTGTTGTCCTGATCGAGCGCCACCATGACAAACAGGGCATTGGTCACCTTGTCCATCTGTGGCGAGAGATAGCGCTGCGCCCAGGCCTCGACCAGAAGCGTCATCGAGGTGCGGCCGACCTTGACGATGTCGGTGTAGATGCACAGCGTATCCCCGATCTTGACCGGCATGGCGAACGACATTTCGTTGACCGCCGCCGTGACCACGCGCCCCTTGGCGCGCTCTGCGGCGCGGATGCCGCAGGCAAGGTCCATCTGGGCCATCACCCATCCACCGAAAATATCTCCGGCAGCGTTGGCATCGGCCGGCATGGCCAGTGTCCGCAAAGTCAATTCACCGGTCGGGCTGATCATGGTCATCTCCTGATTGAGCATCAGGTTTAGCCCGGCGCCGGTCAGTTTTGAAGGGAGCGCAGGCGAGAATATGGGGATGAAGCGGGAATGTCCGGTCTGGCATGGCCGGCTGCATTTGCAACTGGATCGCAGTGACGCAGGATCTGTGCCGCAATATTGCCCCAGACGTTAACGCCAGGGATCAGGCTTCCTTTACTGTTGTGTGGGATTGTCATGGTTAGTTTTGCGTATCCTCGGAGAAATCCATGTTGTCTCGTGTATCCAGATGCCGCCACCACCGGCTGTCAAAGGCAGGGCTGGCGCTGTCCACCGTGCTGTTTGCCGGGGGGTGCACAGGTGATATGGCGCCTCCGGGGGATTTGCTGGCGATCGAACCGGCAGCGCCGGTGATCCTGAGCGAACCTGTTGCGCCGATGAGGATGGCCAGTGCGCCGGTTGCGCCGACCATGTTCGCCGATGCGTCCGATGCACGCATTCCCAACAGCCCGGATGCTCCGTTGCAAAACGTGCTCGCCTATCCTGTCTCGGCAGGGGTGGACGTGAACCAGACGACTTCCGCCTTGCCGGAAGGCAGGCTCGACCAGCCGATCGTGACCGGCATCGGCACCGACAATCCGCAACTGGCCAGCACGTCCGGTTACACCGTGGACAGCGGATCGGGTGGCATGGTGACCGGCTCAGAGGACCAGCTTCGGGGCAATCGCAGCGCTGACAACCCGGTTCAGGTTGCGGGGCTGATGCCACGGGTCACCAACCCGATGAGCGCACCGCAGTGGGCGGGCGGCATGCCGGCGGCGGAGAAAGCCTGCCGCAACCGTCTCAAGCGGCTTGGCGTGACCTATCGCGATCTGCCAGCGATCAGCAGCGGCAAGGGGTGCTCGATCCCGTATCCGATCGAAGTCACCGAACTTTCCGGCGGGATCAGGATCAAGCCTGCCGCCAAGCTCAATTGCCAGATCACCAATGCGTTCGCACAATGGGTGAAGAACGAACTCGCGCCCGCGGCCCGGCTTCGCTATCTCTCCGGCGTGAGCGAGATCCGTCAGCTTTCCTCCTATTCCTGCCGGACGATGAATTCCAAACGCGGCGCGCCGATGTCCGAGCATGCACGCGGCAATGCGATCGATGTCGGCAAGATCACGCTCGACAACGGGCAGGCAATCTCGGTGAGAAAGCCGGGTTTCTTTTCCTTCCGTGAGAAAAGCCTGCTCAAGACCGTCCGCAGCGACAGCTGCAAATATTTCACCACCGTACTCGGCCCCGGAAGCGACATTCATCACAAGGATCACTTCCATTTTGATCTGAGAACCCGCAAGACCGGCTACCGGCACTGCGATTGAGCAAAAAGGAAGGCTGGACAATGCCAGCCTTCAGCCCGTTGCAGGGGATGGGCGTCGACCCGGAACGGAAGGACTCATGACGCGACCGGTATGCAAGCGGGGATCCGGCCCATGGAGTCAGACGGCCTGATGTTGAGCCCCCGACCGTGACTGGATGATGCCTTAAGAATGTCTCTGTTTGATGACAGCGGGCTTCTAAGCTAAAGGCTGCAGGCGACATGTTCCGGCAAACGGCGGAACGCCGGACAAGGAATGCTTGAATGCCGCCAATGGGTGAGTTGATCTGGTTTGCGGCAGCCCTTGCCGGAGCCGGGGCTGTGGCCGGGTTCCTTGCGGGCCTTTTCGGCATTGGCGGCGGGGCAATCCTGGTGCCGGTTTTCTATCAGCTTTTCGGACTTCTTCACATCGACGATGCGGTGCGCATGCATCTCTCTGTCGGCACGTCGCTGGCCATCATCGTTCCGACATCGATACGGTCGTTTCTGGCGCACCGGAAAAGGGGAGCGGTCGATATGCAGCTGTTGCGCAGCTGGATCATACCGGTGCCGCTCGGGGTTCTCTCCGCGTCGGTGATCGCGGCTTCAGTGTCGAGTGCAGGCTTGCGCGCGATCTTCGCGCTGATCGCCATTCTGGTTGGCCTGCGGATGCTGTTGAACCGGCAGCACTGGCGGCTGGGCAGCGTGGTGCCGTCCAATCCGGTCAGGGCCATCGTCGGCTGGTCGATCGGGCTGTTGTCCGGATTGATGGGAATTGGCGGAGGCGTGCTCAACAACACCTTCATGACGTTGTACGGACGTCCGGTGCATCAGGCGGTGGCGACCTCCGCGGGCATTGGTGTGCTGATCGCCATCCCGGGGCTGTTTGGATATATATGGGCCGGGTGGGGGGCAAACGGACTGCCGCCGTTTTCGACCGGTTACATCAACTGGCTGGTGGTGGCGCTGATCATTCCGATTACGCTTGTGGTTGCGCCGCTGGGCGTGCGCTTTGCCCATGCGCTTGAAAAGCGCCAGCTGGAAACAGGCTTCGGCTGTTTCATGCTGCTGGTTGCTGCGCGATTTTTCTACAGCCTGACCTGACGCTCAACCCGAAGAGGAGCGGCTATCGCCGGGTCTTGCCGGTGCCGGTATGCGGCACCGGGTTTTGATCAGGAGCTTGCGCGCAGTTGCGCCAGTGTCGCCACGGTTTCAAAATTGATCGATGTGCTGCCGTTCATAAGCGTGAGCAGAGGGTCCTCGGCGCCATTGTCGATGTCATAGAGAGCCAGGAAGCGTTGAACCAGGGTTTCAACCTTTTCCGGATCCAGCAAATCATCAATGTCGAGGAACCGGTCCAGCATCTCTTTTTGCTTGTCGATGTCGCTGGCGGCCGTTTCTTCCGAAATCGAGAATGCGATGCGGACAAATTGCGCCAAGGCGTCATCTGCGAGAATGTCATAGGCACTGGTCAGAGTTGGCGCCATGCGCTCGAAATAGAGTGCCAGACGCGCGCCCAGGCTTTCTTCCCCGGCTTCCTCTTCGATTGCCTGGTTCAGGTAAAGACGCTGGGTTTCAACAAGTCCACGTTCGTTCTGTACGCTCTGGCTGTTGTTGGGGCGGATGAAGCCATCGGCGTCAAAATTGAACGATCCGGCGATCTTCTGGAACCCGATGTCGGTTTGCTGATTGGCAAAGCTGTCGGGATCATCGAGGTCGGAAAGCAGCACGGCCCTGAGTGTCTCGTTGCTCACGTCGACCGGTCTGAGACCTTCCGCAACGAGCAGCACGTTTTTCAGGCGCACATCGGCCAGGAGCTGGTCGACGGTCTCAAGGTTCTGAAGTTGGGTGCGGTAATATGCAACCTCATCTTCGGCTGCCGCCTTGGAGGATTCGCTCGAATCGAGCCTTGTCACCGCGGTGTAGTAGGCCTTGCCGATCCGTGTGATCTCATTTTCGGACTGCGCGTAGCGCGGTGCACCAATGCTGCCATCGGCGGCAAAGTTGAACGCCTTTGCCAGCTGCACAAAGCGGTCGTCACCCATCGTGTTCACGTAGCTTTTGGGATCATAGGGATCGCTGGTGAACACCTGTTTCAGTTTGTAGGTGGAGACTTCGTCCGGCGATATGTTGAAGGCCTTCAGCGCGAATTCGCGGATGGTCACGGCAGCCGGCTGGGCCGACAGGAAGTCGTCGAGGTTGCTGGTAAGCCCGATATAGAGCTTGTATTTGGCGATTGCCGCAGCATCGGCCTCATCATCGGCGTCGTTGTACTTGTCGATGTAATTGGCCATCGTCATGAACAGCTGGTCGCTGTCCTGAATGTCCTTGCCAGGCGTGATGGTGCCGTCGCTTTCAAAATTGAACGCCTTGGCCAGTGCGATGATCTCGTCGCTCTTGGTGTAGATCTCTCCGTTCAGATCGGAAGTGTCCTGCTCCAGCGCCCATTTGACATCGGCGCGGCTGGTGGTCAGCGGCACGCCATAGGCCGTCAGCATCATGATGGAGAGCCGGGAGTTGTCGAGAAGCTCGTCAATCGTGGTGATGCTGGAAATCGTGTTTTCGTAATACTCCTTGTTGAGCAACGCTCCGGTGGAGGTCAGCCTTGGCTGAGAAAGCACGTAAGATTCGGTGACCAGCTTCATCTGCGCCGCATTCATCGGCTCGACACCCGCGTCCAGCGTTCCATCTGCCTTGAAATTGAACGATGCGGCCAGATTGAAGAAATTGTCGGCCTTGGCGATGGACTTCGAATACTGGGTGATCAGGTAGTTTATCTTCTCTTTTTCAGCGGCGGTTTTCGACGGATCGGCCAACTGCGTGTTGAGATCGGCAACCAGTACAGTCCAGTCATCGACCTTCGGCGCGATAACGGAATTGATGTAGCTGCCCGCATCGGCGATGTCGCTGGTGAGCACGCTCCTGATGGTGTCGTAGTCAAACGTATCGGGATCGATGCCAAAGGTGGTGAAGACGTAATCGCGGGCACGTATGTCCTTGAACAGGTCATCGACATTGGTGAATGTCGGAACCACGGCGGTGAAATAATTGGTGTCCGCCCTCAACTGGCTGTCATTGTCCTGGATCGTCTGTTCATAGGTGCCGATCAGGCTGTCCATCTGGGTGGGGGTCTGGACAATCTCGGAAGTGACGGTTTTGCCAAAGTCATAGGCCGCCGCCAGCGTCTTGTACCTGGTGTCGGTCAGAAGGTTTGCGAAACTGCTGGTGTCGGTCAGGTCGCTTTCGAGAACCTTGCGGATAAAGGCCTTCGCATAGGTCATTTCTTCCAGCCCGTAGGCTTTCATCGCGTAGGCATACACCCGGTCATTGTCGAGAAACTCGTCGATGCTGGTGATCGATCCGATCGTCTCGCGGTAATATTGCAGTTCCCGGCTGATCACCGCATCCGCCGCCTTTCGGCTCAGCGTCTGGTTGATGTCTTTCGTGTAGAAAGTATAGGACTGATAGCTTGAAATCATGGTGCGACCTGTGACCGGGAAAGCAAACGAAACGACCGTTGAACTGACGGATATCCGGCTTTTGAAGACGGACTTTCGCCGACAGTGTCACAGCTCGCTTGCCTGAGGCTTTCCACTGGTAGGAACATTGCCACAGTGCTGCAGGCGGGCGTCGATTTCGAGGCTATACTAGTCGCGCAGGATGACTTCGTCCCGCCGCATCTCGAATGCGGTTAAGGAAGAGATAAAATTCATCCCCAGAAGGCTCTGGTCTAGGCGCCCCGGCTCGGCCACCATGGCGCGCAATCCATGGCGAACGACCGAGCCCACGGTCACCGTGTCGAGACGGACGGGCGCGGCGCGGGCCTGTCCGTTGGCGGTGTTGATAATCAGCGTATAACTCAGTTCGGCATCGGTAAAACCGATATGCAGGGCATCGTCATGCGACAACGCAATCGATGTGGCGCCGGTGTCGATGAGAAAATCGACCGGTTGGCCGTTGACCTCGCCAGCGGCCTGGAAATGCCCGTTTAGGGATTTGCGGATCAGGACAGCCTGGCCATTTTCGTCAGATACCGTGACCGGCCGGCCGGGCGCCAGTCCGCCGGCAACGCGCAGCACCATCTCCTTGGCCTGGTCCTGGTAAAGCCAGCCGGTGGCCAGACCGAGAATCATCACCACCCAGATCAGCAGGTTGCGGACCATTTCCCCGATATTGCGATGGGCGCCGACCACGCCTGCACCGACGACTGCTCCAATCAGCCCCAGATAGACCAGGCTGGCGAGATCGGCATTGGGCAGGCCGAAGCTGAAGCCGGTTTCATGGTTGAAGATCAGGACGGCGAGAGCGACGCCAATCAGCGCGAGAATGAAAACCATGCCTGTCAGCTGTCCTGACGTTCGCGCGCCATGCGCTGCCGCCTGGTTTCGCGGCGGGGTTTGCGTTCGACCGTTTCCAGCCGCGCCGGAAGATCGGCCATCAACTGGCGCCTGATTTCGGGCGAATAATCCATCCAGCCGGCAATTTCGTCGCGCGTGCGCCCGCAGCCGAAACAATATCCGGTCTTCATGTCTATCGAGCATACCAGGATGCAGGGCGATTCTATGCTCATGGGCGGTTTCGCTCGGTTTCGGACACTGTGGTCATTTTATATCGGTTTATATCGGTCGTTCACAGCAAAAGGGCAAGGGTGGCAAGGCAGACTGTCTCGCAGATCTGCTGGGTGGCGCCGATGGTGTCGCCGGTGTGGCCGCCGAGTTTCGAGCGCACCAGGGACGTCCAGCTGCCTGCCGCCGCTGCGAGCAGCGCCAGGCCGAGAAGCGCAGTCACCAGCCCCGACGCGAGTGTCACAAGAAGGACGAAGAGGGCTGCGCCGGAGATGAGGGCGAGGGTGCGCGCCCTGTCTTCCGGGGCGCCGACCGAGGCTGCGACGCCATCCTGCCGGGCCTGGGTTAGAACGGTCCAGTGCCAGACCATGGCAGTTCGGGAGGCCGAGCCAACGGCAAGACAGATCAGAAAGGCGCTCCAGCCGCCGATAACCGAAATGATGATGGTCAGGGCGGTGACGCGAAGCGCGAAGCTTATCACCAACGCCAGCACGCCATAGGTTCCGATGCGGCTGTCCTTCATGATTTCGAGCATCTGCTCGCGTCCGCCGCGTGCGCCCAAGGCATCGGCGCTGTCGGCCAGCCCGTCCTCGTGCAGCGCGCCGGTCACGCCTATCAGGAGCGAGAGCGCGAGGATCGCGGTCAGTGCGGCGTTGGCTTCGAATGCAGACAGGATCAGGATAGCCAAACCGGGGCAAAGCGCGATGATCAGGCCCGTGGCAGGAAACATGCCCGCAGCCCGGCTCAGGGAGCCGTCATGCCCGGAAAAATGGCGCGCCGGCATTGGCAGGCGGCTGAGAAATCCTGTGGATCGGGCGAGGTCGTCGATGTAATCGCTGAACTGCATATCGGTCTCCGGCCTGCGGCATTGTTCGGATCAAGATCCGCCGATGTCGCGAACGTTATTGTCCTTGGGCGATTTGACAATTACACCGGGCCACGTCGCGCGTCATGCGCAGAAGAGTCTTGGAGATAAAAATGAGTGCCAGCGGTTTGCCTTTTGATGATTTTCGCGAGCTCCTGCGCAATCTGCCGGGTCCGGACACCGCCGCACTTGCACAGGCGCGCGAACGTGATTCGCAATTGACCAAACCCGCAGGCGCTTTGGGCAGGCTTGAAGAGATCGCGTTCTGGCTGGCCGCCTGGAGCGGGCGCTCGCCGCAGATCACGCGGCCGCTTGTGGCGATTTTCGCCGGCAATCACGGAGTGACGGCGCAGGGTGTGACGCCATACCCGTCCTCGGTGACCGCGCAGATGGTGGAGAATTTTGCCGCCGGTGGGGCTGCCATCAACCAGATCTGCGTTGCCAATGATCTGGGTCTGAAGATCTTCGACCTGGCGCTGGAAGTGCCGACGGGTGATATTTCCACCGAGGCGGCGATGGACGAGCGCACCTGTGCGGCGACCATGGCGTTCGGCATGGAGGCAATCGCCGGCGGCACCGACCTGTTGTGCATCGGTGAGATGGGTATCGGCAATACCACGATTGCGGCTGCGATTTTCTATGGGCTTTACGGTGGCTCGGCGGTCGACTGGGTGGGCCCGGGCACCGGATCGGAAGGCGAAGTGCTGGCGCGCAAGATTGCCGCGGTCGAGACTGCCGTGGCGCTGCACAAGACCCATCTTGACGATCCGCTCGAATTGCTGCGGCGTCTGGGTGGACGCGAGATTGCCGCCATGGCCGGCGCAATCCTTGCCGCGCGGATGGAGCGGATCCCGGTGCTGATCGATGGTTACGTGGCAACCGCAGCTGCGGCCGTGCTGCATGCGGCAGATCCTTCCGCGCTTGATCATTGCCTGATCGGCCACGTCTCGGCGGAGCCGGGCCACATGGCGGCGATCGAAAAGCTCGGCAAGACACCTTTGCTGGCGCTTGGCATGCGGCTGGGCGAGGGGACCGGGGCTGCGCTCGCTGCCGGCATCGTCAAGGCCGCCGCGCAGTGTCATTCCGGCATGGCGACCTTTGCCCAGGCGGGTGTTGCCGGCAAGGAATAAGGCCCGGTCAGGTCAAACAAGGACAGCGCGGGGTCAGGCGAACGCGCGCTTTTTCTTCCTGGCCGCTGCGCCGGAAACGCCTTCGACCGGGGCCATGCTTTCGAGCACGCGGTTGCGTGGCAGGATGGCGATGCCTTCGGTGCCTTCGCGCAGTTTCGATTTGAGAACGAACTCGCCGCCATGCTTGGCCAGAATGGCCTGGACTATCGGCAAGCCAAGGCCTGTGCCCTGTTCGGCGCTCTTGATGGCGACCGAACCCTGACCGAAGGCTGACAGCACCACGGGGATTTCCTCCTCGGCGATGCCGGGGCCATTGTCCTTGATCGCCAGGTACTGTCCGCCGCCGGCGGTCCAGCCGAGCTTGATGCGGATTTCGCCGCCGGACGGGGTGAACTTGACTGCATTGGACAGCAGGTTGAGGACCACCTGACGCATCGCCTTCTCGTCGGCCCAGACCATGGGCAGGTTTTCCTCGAAAGCCTCGATGATGCGGATGTTCTTGCTGCGCGCCTTGAGTTGCACCAGTGCGATGCAATCCTCGGCGATATCGGCGAGCGACAGGGCGTTCTCGTTGAGCTCATAGCGCCCCGCCTCGATGCGGGAGAGATCGAGGATCTCGTTGATCAGGTTGAGCAGATGCTGGCCGGAGCGGTGGATGTCGCCGACATATTCCTTGTAGCTGGCATTTTCGATCGGGCCGAGCACCTCGCCGGACATGACTTCGGAAAAGCCGAGGATGGCGTTGAGCGGGGTTCTTAACTCATGGCTCATCGAGGCAAGGAACCTGGACTTGGCCAGGTTGGACTCCTCGGCGCGGCGGCGCGCCTCGTCAGACACCGAATTGGCGACCTCGAGTTCGGCGATCAGATCGTCTTTTTCGGTCTGATAGCTGAGCATCTTCAGATTGGTGGTGTAGAGCCGCCGTGACATGAAGGCAAAGAACAGGGCGGCGGCACAGATCATGGCGAACGCGGAAAAGTCCGCCACGTCGCGGCTGATGGCGGCGCGGGCCGCGAGCGCCAGAATGGCCGGAATGGCAGCGAAGTAGAAGGCATAGCGCAAGGAGAACGTCGTCATCGCCGTGGCGGCGAGGGCGATCAGCAGGACGGCCGACTTGTAGAAAATGAAGGTGTCGCCCTGACAGGTGGTGCAATGCTGGTAGGCAAACAGCGCCCAGGTCAGGCCAATCAGGGCATAGGCGGCGAGAAAACGCTTGCGCCAGCGGCCGAAGTTTTCCTCGGTGCACTGTCCACGCGAGGCGCGGCGGGCAACCAGTATCTGGCCTGCATAGACCACCAGTGTCATCAGCGCCCATGCGAGCAGCCACAGCGCATCATCGAACCACAGCCCGCCAATCGCGGTCAGGAGAACCAGGACCGCCGGCGCGGCTGCGCCCTGCAGAACCGCATTGATGTGCAAGCGGAGCATTTCATTGTCGAAAACCGGCGAAATCTCCCGCCCATGCTGCAATTGTTCGCGGGTGGCGCGCACGGCTTTCATGACCGCCGCGTTCTTGTGGGTGCGCGAACGATCGACAATATTCTTGTCGGTCATGGTTTGGGGCGTCGACACAGTGCTTCCGATTTCTCCGGTTCGGAATGAAAATCTAGCCGCCAATGTTTAAGAAGCTGTTTGCATTTTGAATTGCAGCCGGATCAATCGTCTTGAATCCAATGGGTGAATAGGATCATCTGGGCCAATGAGATTCCCGAAAAGGCGAGCGAGATCACGGCGCACCCGCTGGCGCAAATTTGTCGATATCTGTGTCGCCATCATGGTTTTTGCCGGCGCAGCTGTGGTTGCCGCCCGTATGGACCGTTTTGCTGCAACCGATATTTCCGGTCAGGTGCGGGTTGTGGACGGCGACAGCCTTGCCATGGGAAAGCGGCGTTTGCGGCTCAAGGGGATCGACGCGCCGGAACTCAAGCAGCGCTGCCGCAAGGATGGCTATGATTATGGTTGCGGAATCGAGGCCGCATCGCACTTGAGAGGCCTGATCGGCGGCACACCGGTCGATTGCAAGGGGGAAGGCATTGACCGGTATGGCCGCGACCTGGTGCGCTGTACGGCAGGCGGTGTCGATCTCAACGCGGCGATGGTGCGGTCGGGCCACGCCATTGCCTTCGGCGATTACAAATGGGCCGAGACCGAAGCCAGGATGGAGCGGGCCGGGCTCTGGGCCGGTGATTTCGAGACGCCAAAGCAATGGCGCACCGTGCACGGCGGCATGGACGAGGACCTGCATGCGGGATTATCCTCGCTGACAGCTTTCCTGCGGCGGCTGTTTGGTGTCTGATCGTTTTTTTGTTGGGGAGAGGAAATCGCATGAAACTTTATGATGGCGGACGCGCGCCGAATCCGCGCCGGGTTACCGTGTTCCTGGCCGAGAAGGGCATCGAGGTGGAAAAGGTGCCGGTGGACATGGGACAGCTGGGTCACAAGTCCGAGCAAGTCACCCGGCTCAATCCGCTGCAGCGGCTGCCTGTGCTGGAACTTGATGACGGCACGGCGATCTCGGAATCGGTGGCCATCTGCCGCTATTTCGAGGAACTGCACCCCGAACCGCCGCTGATGGGGACGGACGCCAGGGACAAGGCAATCGTGGAAATGTGGAGTCGCCGGATGGAGCTGATCTTTCTCAGCGCGGTCGCCAATGCCTTCCGGCACACCCATCCGGCGATGAAGGAATGGGAAGTGCCTCAGCTGGTCGAATGGGGCGAGATCAACCGGCCCAAGGCGCTCGGTTTTCTCGAGATGCTGGACAAGGAGCTGACGGACCGCGAGTTCATCGCCGGCGACCGCTATACCATTGCCGATATCACCGGCATGATCGGGATCGACTTCATGAAACCGGCGAAGATCGAACGTCCGGAGCATCTCAAGAATGTCATGCGCTGGTACCAGGCGGTCTCCTCGCGGCCGAGTGCGAAGGTGTGACGGTCAGATGAGCCAGACCGCCGGTGATACTCGGGATAATGATACGGCGCTGGCGCAGCTGCTGACCGATATCGCGGCCTGCCGGATTTGCCGGGATACGCCCGCCGGCGGCCCGGCCAACGCCCTGCCGCATGAGCCGCGCCCGGTCTGTGTGGCCTCGTCGAAAGCGTCGATCCTGATTGCCGGGCAGGCGCCGGGGATGCGGGTCCACCTCAGCGGCAAACCGTTCACCGATCCATCGGGAGACCGGTTGCGCGATTGGCTCGGGGTTGACGAGGCGCAGTTCTATGATCCCGACAACTTCGCCATTGTGCCGATGGGGTTCTGTTTTCCCGGCCATGACGCCAAGGGCGGGGACCTGCCGCCGCGGCGGGAATGCGCGCCGGCCTGGCGGAGCAGGGTGCTGGAGCAGATGCCGCAGCTGAAGCTCATCCTGGTGATCGGGCAATATGCGCATGCCTGGCACCTGGGGAAACTCAGGCAGAAGACTCTCACAGAAACTGTCCGTAACTGGAAATCCATTCTTGCCAGCAGCGAGACCGATTGTCCGGTGATGCCGTTGCCGCATCCGTCCTGGCGCAACAGCGGCTGGATCCGCAAGAATCCCTGGTTCGAAGCCGAGCTGCTGCCGGAACTCAAGCGGATCGTGAAACAGGAAATCTCCCGATAGTGGGAAATCACAAACTATCAATGTGACGTTTTGTGGTAAAATTTTCTTTGTGAAGGGGCCTGAGACGCGATATCAGGGAGTTCAATCCTGTTTCCGGAGATTTTCATGGATCGCCTCGACCGCAAGATACTACGCCTGCTGCAGGAAGACGCCACGCTGGCAGTGGCCGAAATCGCCAAGAAGGTGGGGCTTTCGACAACGCCGTGCTGGCGCCGTATCCAGAAGCTGGAGGAAGACGGCGTGATCAAGCGCCGCGTGGCGCTGCTCGATCCCGCTGCGGTCAATGCCAAGGTGACCGTGTTCGTCTCGATCCGGACCAATTCCCACTCGAATGAATGGCTCAAGCGGTTCTCCGAAGTGATCACCGATTTTCCGGAGGTGGTGGAATTCTACCGGATGAGCGGCGACGTCGATTATCTCCTGCGCGTGGTGGTGCCTGATATCGCCGCCTATGACGCGTTCTACAAACGGCTGATCGCCAAGATCGAAATCCGCGACGTGTCCTCATCCTTTGCCATGGAGCAGATCAAGTACACCACGCAATTGCCGCTGGATTACATCCAGCTGGCCAAGGAAAAATCGGAATCAAGCTGATCTGCTGCCATCCAGTCCCGGTTTTTCGCGGGTGATTGAAGCGTGACAGTCATCGCAGAGGCGATACGCCGCGGTGAAATCACTCACTTGCATCGCGGTTTTCGGTGTATAGTGAAATTTCGATATGTCGAGGGAATAGTCCCTTACCGGAGGATTGTGATGAAAACGCTTCTTGCTGCAACCATGGCCGTATTCCTGCTGCCCAGCGCCGCCCATGCCGCTGGCGACGATGTCAAGACCGTGGAAAGTGATGCGGCCTTTGCCGATGTCACCTCGGGCATTGAGAACGCCATCGTCAATCGCGGCTTCAAGGTGGATTACCACGGCTTCATCGGCGAGATGCTCAAGCGCACCGCCACCGATGTCGATGCCAACAAGATGCTCTACAAGGACGCGGAATTCTTCACGTTCTGCTCGGCCGTGGTGTCGCGCAAGGTGATGGAAGCCGATATCGGCGATATCGCCTATTGCCCCTATGTGGTGTTCGCCTATGAGCCGGCCGAAACACCGGGCAAGGTCACTGTCGGGTTCAGGAAGCTGCCGGCCGGAGGCGAGCGTGATGCGGTGAACGCACTGCTTTCCGACATCATCGAGGATGCCGCCGAAGGGATGTAATCCTCCGGTTCTAGCGCTGTTTTGATGCCAGTCGCTGGCGGATCTTGTCGTTGGTCAGTTCCCTGACAGCGTCGTTGCCGATCCAGCGCGTGGTCCTGTCTTGCGAGGCTGCGAGTTTTTCGGCCAGACCAAGTGCAGGCGCATGGCAGGTCAGGCTGCGCTTGCCGATCTGCCTAAGCGCCCAGTTGACTGCCTTTTTGACGAAATTGCGCGGATCGTCGGCGTAGCATTCGATCAGTGGGAGCAGGGCGATGAAATCGGTATCGTCACGCTTTTTCAGGTGCACCGCGGCCCAGGCGATCATGGCGAAAGCGGTGCGGCGGACGAATTCGCGCTCGTCCGCGGCAAATTCCGGCACAAGCTCGTCGAGGTGACCGGCATCGACGAACAGATCGGCGGCATGATCGACGATTTCCCAGCTGTTGAAATCGGCTGCCATCTCGCGTGCCTGTGTCGGGCTTACCCGGCCGGGTTCATCGGTGAACAAGGCCAGCAACCGGGCTTCGCGAAACCCGGTCTGCCAGAGCTCGAGGGCTCGCTCATGGTCGCGGCCCAGAGTTTTGCCAAAAGGCCTTAGAGCCGCGTTGCCGACGCCGAAAGCCTTGTCGGTGTTGATGCCAAAGCGCTGCATGCCGGCAATGTTGTCCGCCGACCCGCTCGCCTCCAGCCATGCCAGGATGTCCGGCACGGTGTAGTCGGCGTTTTCGGGTGGCCGGCGGGGCGCCATGCTATTTTTCCAGGCGCGCCAGCAGCGACGACGTATCCCAGCGATTGCCGCCCATGGCCTGCACGTCGGCGTAGAACTGGTCGACCAGAGCCGTCACCGGCAGGGTGGCGCCGTTTTGCCTGGCCTCGTTGAGCACAATGTCGAGATCCTTGCGCATCCAGTCGACGGCGAAGCCATAGTCGTACTTGCCGGCATTCATGGTCTTGTGGCGGTTTTCCATCTGCCAGGAACCGGCGGCGCCCTTGGAAATCACGTCGATCACCTTTTCGATGTCGAGGCCGGCCTTCTTGCCGAAATGGATGCCTTCGGCGAGGCCCTGGACCACGCCGGCAATGCAGATCTGGTTGATCATCTTGGTCAGCTGGCCGCTGCCGACCGGGCCCATCAGGCCGACCATGCGGGCATAGGCGTCGATGACCGGGCTGGCCTTTTCGAATGTCGACTGGTCGCCGCCGACCATGACGGTCAGGACGCCGTTCTCAGCGCCGGCCTGTCCGCCCGACACCGGCGCGTCGAGAAAGCCGCAACCCTTGTCCGCGCAGGCGTCGCCCAGTTGCCGGGCCACTTCGGCCGAGGCCGTGGTGTTGTCGATCAGGATCGCACCCTTGCTCATGCCGTGCAGGGCGCCGCCAGGAGCCAGCGTGACGGACCGCAAATCATCGTCGTTGCCGACGCAGGTGAAGACGAAATCAGCGCCCTTGGCGGCCTCGGCCGGGGTGTCGCAGGCAGTGCCGCCAAATTCATCGGCCCATTTGCGGGCTTTCTCGGCCGTGCGGTTGTAGACCCTGAGTTCATGACCGCCCTTGGTCTTCAGATGTCCCGCCATGGGGTAACCCATAACGCCGAGTCCGATGAAGGAAACTGTTGCCATTTCGCCTATCCTTTTGTCACAAATACGCTTTACGGCTGACCTGATTGCAAGTTACGTAAAACAAGCCGCCGGCTGCTGGGAGGGACATAGACCAATGATGCGTATCGTCAAAGGGCTTATCAAGCTCATTCTTCTTCTTGTCCCGCTGGTGGTCATGGCCGTGGGCGCGGGAATGTTGTGGGCTTCGCGTTCGCAGGCGCCGTCTGACGGGGAGATGCAGATCGCCGGGTTGAGCGGCGAGGTGACGATCACGCGGGACCAGAACGGGGTGCCGCATGTCAAGGCAGCGACCCGTGCCGATGTTGCCGCAGGTCTTGGTTTTGCCCATGCGCAGGACCGGCTGTGGCAGATGGAAGTCAGCCGCATGGCCGGGCAGGGACGGCTGTCGGAAATGTTCGGCAGCGCCACCGTCAGCACTGATATCTGGCTCAGGACCATGGCCATCCACGAGGCGGCCGAGGCGTCGCTCGCGGTGATGGATGAAGACACGATGGCGATGCTCGAGGGCTATGCCCGTGGGGTCAATGCGTGGCTCGAACGGACGCCGCAGGTGTTTTCGTCGAAGCTGCCGCCCGAATACGTGATCCTTGGCCACAAGCCGGAGCCGTGGAGGCCCGTCGACACGCTGACATCGATCAAGATGATGTCGATCTCTCTGGCGCAAAACCTGCGCGAGGAGGCGCTGCGGCTCGGGTTTCACCGGCTTGGACTGAGCGAGGCCGAAACGCTCGACCTTTTGCCCTATCTCGATGCCGACACGCCTCCGCCAATGCCGGACCTGACAGCGTTGCTCGGTCTTGATCCGGCGCCGATCGGCGAAACCATGATCACGGCCGATGCGTCGGATGTATTCACCGATATTGACGGCGTGCTGGCGACAGGAGCTTCCAACAACTGGGTGATCTCGGGGGAGCGGACCCAGTCCGGGCTGCCGGTTGTCGCCAATGATCCCCACCTGGGGTTGATGGCGCCGTCGGTCTGGTACCTGGCGCATCTGGAGGTCACCGAAGAGTTCGACGAACCGCGGCATCTGATCGGCACGTCGCTGCCAGGCACGCCCTTCGTGCTTCTGGGACGCGGCAACGACATTGCCTGGGGCTTTACCAACACGGCCACGGATGCGCAGGACGTGTTTGTCGAGCGGGTCAATCCGGACAATGCGGACGAGTATCTGACCCCGACGGGCTGGGCGCCTTTCGGCAAGAAAGATGAGGTCATCAAGGTTCGTGGCGGCGAGGATGAGACATTCACCCGCCTGTGGACCCGGCATGGACCGGTTTTCCCGGCCGGTTACAAGCATTTCGACAAGCTGCTGCCGGAGAATACCGTGGCGGCCTTGCAATGGGTGGCGCTGGCGCATGACGACACCACGGCGATGGTCGGTCCGAGACTTTACGACATGCGCACGGTCGAGGATTTCCAGAACGGGTTTGAAGCCTTCCTGACGCCGATGCAGTCGATGGTGGTGGCTGACCGGTCCGGCAATATCGGGTTTGTGGCGGCGGGCAGGGTGCCGCGGCGCGATCCCGCCAACCGGCTGATGGGACGCGCACCGGCACCGGGCTGGAATGCGATCTATGACTGGCGCGGCTATGCGCCCTACAAGGATCTGCCACGGCAGACCAATCCGGAGAGCGGGCTGATTGCCACGGCCAATACCAAGATCGTCGGCCCGGATTACCCGCTTCACCTGACATTCGACTGGGATGAACCTTACCGGCAGAACCGCATCGAGGAACTGATCAACGGCTCGAACGAGAAACATACACCGGCGATGTCGCGGCAGGTGCAGGCCGATGTGTTCTCGCCGGCCTTTGCAAGCCTGAAACCGCGCCTGCTGAAAGCGCTGGAAAGCGCACCGCTGTCGCAGGCCAACCAGGATCTCATGGCACGTCTTGCCTCCTGGGACGAGACCATGACGCGCGACAAGATGGAGCCATTGCTGATCATGGCATGGGTTCGCCAGACCATGATCATGGCGTTCGAAGACGATCTGGGCTTCATGTTCGAGGACTGGTTCAAGGTGCGGGGCAAGGTGCTGGAGCGACTGCTTGACGGCGAGACAGCGCGCAACTGGTGCGATGTCAAATCCACTGCGGATGAGGAAAGCTGCGAGCAGATCGTGGCCGAGGCATTCGAGGCGGCGGTTGCAGATCTCTCCGAACGGTATGGCGAGGATCCGAGCAAATGGCGCTGGGGGGAAGCGCATTACGCCAAGGGCGCGCATCGTCCCTTCGGCGAAGTCAGCCTGCTCAGGCGGTTCTTCAACGTCGAGGTGGAAAGCGGTGGTGGACCGTTCACGCTTGATCGTGGGCGCACCCAGATCCAGGACGAGAAGGATCCCTATGCCAACACCAATGCGTCGAGCTATCGCGGCATTTTCGACATGGCCGATCTTGACCGCGCAACCTACATCCAGACAACCGGGCAGTCGGGCAATGTGTTTTCGGGCCATTACAACGATTTCGCGCCGTTGTGGGCCGATGTGAACTCGATCGAGATTCCTGCAACGGATGTTGTCGATCCGGCCGGGGTGTGGCGGCTCGCGCCCGGATAGGCGGAGCCTTGCTCCGGCTCGACATTGTTCCAGCGGGCCGGGGCCCTTATATACCGCTTGAATACCTGAATCGGCGCCATCGCATGTCATGGCATGCGCCAGTTTACCTCAATAGAACCCGGGATGGATTGCGTGTGGCGGCATGTCCGAAATCCCGTGGGCAGGCAGAAGCGAGATTGTTATGAGCACTATGAACTCAATCCCTTTTCATGACGGACACACAATTCCACAGCTCGGTTTCGGCATCTGGCAGATCCCGCAGGACAAGACTGCTGCGGCGGTGGCAAGCGCAATCAAGACCGGCTACCGGCTGATTGACGGCGCCTTCATCTATGGCAATGAAGCCGGACTCGGCGAGGGCCTGAAGAGCTCTGGCGTGCCGCGCGACGAGATCTTCGTTACCACCAAGGTCTGGAACAATGCACATGGGCGCGACAAGGCGCGGGCCTCGGTCGAGCGCAGCCTCAAGAGCATCGGCGTCGACCAGCTCGATCTGGTGCTGATCCACTGGCCGGTGCCGAGCCAGAACCTCTATGTCGAGACCTGGAAGGCCTTGATCGAAATGCGCAACGAGGGGCTGATGCGCTCGATCGGCGTGTCGAACTTCAATGCCGACCACCTGACGAGGCTCATTGAGGAGACCGGTGAGGCTCCTGCGCTCAACCAGATCGAGATCAATCCACAGCTGCAGCAGCCCGAATTGCGGGCATTCTGCGACGCGCACAAGATCGTCGTCCAGGCGTGGACGCCGCTGGGCAATGGCAAATCGTTTGAAGCCGAGCCTGTCAAGGCCGCGGCTGCGCGCACCGGCAAGAGCCCGGCGCAGATCATCCTGCGCTGGCACATGCAGCTCGGCCATGCGGCGATTGCCCGCTCGGTCAATCCGGCCCGCCAGGCGGAGAACCTCGATGTGTTTGATTTCGCACTCACCGATGATGAGATGAAAGCCATCGCCGGCCTCGACGTGGGCCTGCGCAACGGCCCCGATCCGTCGGTGTTCAAACTGATGTAGATCGATCTGTCTCGTGACAGACAAATCAAGGCCGCCAAGGGGAGACCCCGTTTGGCGGCCTTGATGCATTTTCGCGGGGTTGATGAACACCGGTCATGTGGTGCCGCGATTTTTGCCGCATCGGCCGCTTGCGCCGGATTGTCCCTGTATCAGCCCGGTTGCTAGGCCGCTTGTTTACCGTTCTGCGCTTCGAGGATGAATTCCAGCAGCAAATTGACCAGGCTGCTGCGGCGGCTCGATGCGGGCCAGACGGCATAGATGTTGAGCGTCGGCAGCGACCATTCCGGCAGAACCCGCACCAGACGTCCGGCTGCAAGGTCTTCACCGATTTCGCTTACCGGCAACTTCTGCAAGCCAAGACCGGCCAGAACCGCGGACCGTGCGCCGCTGATCGAATTGACCAGAACCCGCGATTGGTCGGGATGGATAGTGACTTCTTCCGTGCCGCGGGTGAGGACGAACTTGTCCGGCAACATGTCGAGGAGCACAAAATCGCACCGCGCCAGATCCTGCGGAACCGACGGCTTTTCGATGGTCTCGAGATAGGAGGGCGCAGCGACAAGCCAGCGCTCGAAGGTGCCTATCTTGCGGCTTCTCAAGGTGCTCTCGGGCATGGCCCCGAGGCGGATGGCCATATCGTAACCCTCGGCCACCAGATTTATCTGCTCGTCGCTGCCATGCAGCGTGATGGCGACATGCGGGTAGCGGCGTGCAAACTGCCAGATTGCGCTCTCCTGCAGACTGTTTGTCAGGAATGCGGGCGCAGTCAGTTTCAGTGCGCCGGCGGGTTCGGCGCTGATATCGGCGATGGCGTCGAAACCTTCCTCCGCCGCCTCGACCATGCGCCTGGCCGACTGCAGAAGCCTCTGGCCGTCGGATGTCAGCGACAGTGCGCGGGTCGAGCGGTGGAGCAGGGTGACGCCGTGGCGGGTTTCAAGCGCTTTCACATGGTGGCTGACCACGGACGTCGACAGGCGAAGCGCCCGGCCGGCGGCGCTGAAACTGCCCGCTTCGGCAACCTTGGCGAAAATGGCGAGCGCGCGCAGGTCATCAATCATGGATCACAGCTTTCGGTTTGATGAGATAGTTATTCAAATTTACCCCATCAAGTCAAACAATCGGAATACCCCTATCTTGTGGAGAGAAGAAAGGGATACCCGATGACACAATCCATCAGCCGCGTCCAAACGCCAAAGGCGAGCCAGTACCTGCAACAACTCTGCAAGCATTTCGGCCACAAGGTGCCGGTTGAATTCGATCCCCTGAACGGCTCCATCAAGTTGCCATTCGGCAGTTGCACGCTTGAGGCCCGGGGCGAGGAACTGATCCTGAGCGTCGAGGGCGAGGATACCGGCAAGCTGGAGCAGGTAATCGGAAGCCACCTCGAGCGTTTCGCCTTCCGGGAATCGCTCAACGTGACCTGGGACAGTGCCGGCGGGCCGTCGCATCCGGAGACAAGACAATGAACAAGCTGAAAACCCTTCTCAATTCGCCTTATGCCTTCTGGCTGCTGCTGGCCTTGCCGGCTTTCGGCCTGATCAACGGTGCGCTGGCGGGCGGGGACCTGGAGCCGCTGCTTCATCCCACCGGGGAGTTTTCCGCCCGGTTCATGATTATCGCGATGATGCTCACCCCGTTGCGGATGCTGTTTCCGAAATCCGGCGCCGTGCTGTGGCTGATGCGCCGCCGCCGCTACCTTGGCGTGGCCGCCTTCGGCTATGCCGCGCTGCATACGCTCTATTACGTGATTGACCTGGGTACGTTGTCCGCCGTTGTCGCTGATATCACGAAATTCGGCATCTGGACCGGCTGGGTGGCCTTCGTCATTTTCGTGCCCCTGGCGCTGACATCCAACGATGCCTCCGTGCGCAAGCTTCGCCGCTCCTGGAAGACGTTGCAGCGCTTTGTCTATCCGGCGGCGGTCGCAACGCTGCTGCACTGGCTCTTTGTCCAGAACAGTTTTGGCCCGGCGCTGGTCCACTTCGTTCCGCTGGCAGCGCTGGAAGCCTACCGCATCTGGAAGGTCATGAGCGTCAATCGTCTGGCGGCAGCCGCCTCCGAAACCACTTCCTGACCTCATAGAAGGACCGTTACAATGGTTACCATTGCAGTTGCTGCCGCCAGCGGCCATCTGGGCCACGCAATCGTCAAGGCTTTGATCGCCCGTGACGGCACCGATACGGTCATTGCGCTGGCCCGGACGCCGGAAAAGGCGAAGGATCTCGGGGTCGAGGTTCGCCCGGGAGACTATGACGACCGCGCAGGTCTCGAGCGTTCGCTCAGTGGTGTGGATGTCGTGTTGCTGGTCTCGGGCATGAGTGAACCGGGTGAACGCATCGGGCAGCATCGAAATGTCATCGAGGCAGCCAAATCTGCCGGGGTGGGCAAGATTGTCTACACCAGCGTGCAGGGGCCTGCTGACGGCACCAGCTTCTCTCCGGTCGTCAAGAGCAACCGCCAGACCGAGCAGGACGTGCGCGAGAGCGGCCTTGAATGGGTCATCGGCCGCAACGGCATCTATATCGAGCCGGACATCGACTATATCGAAAGCTACAAGGCTGCCGGCGAAATCGCCAATTGTGCCGGTGACGGAAAGTGCGGCTACACCACCCGTGCCGAACTGGCCTATGCCTATGCACAAATGCTTCTCAGCGACGCCCACAACGGCCAGACCTACAATCTGCATGGCGAATGCCTGACACAGGCGCAACTGGCTGACCACCTGAACCAGGCTTTTGGCACGTCGCTGGTGTATCGCGCCATGAGCGTAGAGGACTACCGGCAGGACCGGATTGCCGAACTCGGCGAGTTCATCGGCACGGTTATCACCGGCATATATTCCGGGATCCGGCAAGGGGGCTTCGACACTATCAGCAACTACGCCGAAGCAGCAGGCCGCCCGCATCAGGCATGGAGCGACTACTTTTCCAGGATCAAGACAGGCGCCTCAGCCTGATCACCGTGGACGCTACGCGCAGCAGGCAGGAATGGCGCTCAAGGAAACTGTTGACCGTTGCCTTGAGCGATTGCAGGCTTGTTGCGCATTCCACAAACCAGGACCGGCTTACAGCTTCCTGGCAATGAACAGGTGACCGGCTATCGGCAGGCCCTGTTCGTGGCGGACGACAATGTCGCCGGCCTCCAGCGTTTCGAAGCCTGCAGCCGCAAGCGCTTCGCGTACATAGGATTGCTGGTGGGCAAAGCGCTGGAAACGGCCGACCGTATAGGGACGGCCCTCGAATTCGGTTTCCGGCAGGGTTTCGCTTGAAAAGCAGAACAGCGCGCCGGAGGTGACGTTTTTCGCCGTCGCCTCGAACAGCGGTTCGAGGGCGCCGAGATAGGGCAGCACGTCGGTTGCGGCAACCAGGTCGAACGGGTCGTCGTCATTGTCTTCGAGATAGTCGACCGCGTCGGCCACATAGAGCATGTCATAGAGGCCCTTTTCGTGGGCGATCTCGACCATGTTCTCGGCCAGATCCAAGCCCGTGGCATCATCGACCATATCTTCAAGCGCGCCACCGGTCAGCCCGGTGCCGCAGCCGAGATCGAGCATGCGGTCGAAACCGGTCAGTCCCAGCTCGATCAGCCGCTGCCTGAGCAGAAGCGGCACATGATAGCCCAGATCCTCGACCAGTACCTTGTCAAACACCTCGGCATGCTGGTCGAACAGGGTGGTGACATAGGCTTCGGGCGCGCGGGTGGGCACGTCGCCGCGCTTCATCGAGGCGAGCCTGACTGCTGCGCCGCCGTGGTCGTCGGGATCAAGCGCCAGCACTTCGGCATAGGCCGTGGCTGCGAGATCGAAATCGCCGGATTTTTCCAGCGCGAGGGCCCGGTTGTAGGCTTCCGCCAAAGCATCGTCGTCGGTCTTGGCCATGAGTGGCTCCAAATAAGGTTTCGCGCCCCTTTTATACAAAGGGGCGTTTGCAGCAAGCGGTGAATGGTCCGGTTATCGCTTGAGGTGGCGGGTGAGCCGCTGTTCGAGCTTTTCCCAGATATTGCGCAGCGCCTCGACGATGACAAGGTAGAACACCGCCGCCCAGATATAGGTCTGGAAATCGAAGGTGCGGGAATAGGCGCGGCGGGTTTCGCCCATCAGGTCGAAGACGGTGACGATGGCGACAATCGCCGAGCCCTTGATCATCAGGATGATCTCGTTGCCGTAAGGTCGCAGCGCCACGATCATCGCCTGCGGCAGGATGATGCGGTGGAAGGTCTGGAACCGGGTCAGGCCAAGGGCGGCTGCGCCTTCGTGCTGGCCTCGGGTGACGCTCTCGATGGCACCGCGCAGGATCTCGGCCTGGTAGGCGGCGGTGTTGAGCGTGAAGGCAAACAGCGCACAGTTCCAGGCGTCGCGGAAAAACACCCACAATCCGACTGCCTCGAGCTGGTCGCGGAAACTGCCGAAGCCGTAATAGATCAGAAACAGCTGTGCGATCAGCGGTGTTCCGCGGAAGAAATAGACATAGCCATAGGCAAGCGAGGACAGCACCCGGTTGGATGACATCCGCCCCAGCGCAACCGGAACCGACAGGATTGCGCCCAGGGTGACGGAGATGCCGACAAGGGTCAGCGTTGTTGCCAGGCCCGAGAGGAACTTCGGCCCGTAGGTGGTGACCTTGTCGATGTCCCAGGCGTCGATCAGCCAGGCCACCAGCGCGATGCCGGCCAGCACCCACATGCCCAGCAGGGTTGCGCCGAGGATCCGCATGCGGCTCCAGCGAAACGCCTCGACCGGCGGTGCGGGCCGCGGTTCAATCAGTTCGTCGGCGACGCTCATCGGTTCACTCCGGAGCGGCGCACGCTGGTCTCGATCTTGGAGAACACGACGGAGGAGGCCATCGCCAGGGCCAGGAACAGCAGGCAGGCGAGCCCGTAGAAGAAGAAGGCTTCCTTGGTGACCTTGGCGGCGATGCCGGTCTGGCGCAGCGTGTCGCCAAGCCCGATCACCGAAATCAGCGCGGTATCCTTGATCAGGATCATCCAGAGATTGCCAAGTCCGGGAAGTGCAATGCGGACAAGCTGCGGCAGGATGATGAGCCGCATGGTCTTGCCCGGGCGCAGGCCAAGCGCATAGCCCGCCTCGTACTGGCCCTTGGGAATGGCCTTGAACGCAGAGGAGAGCACTTCCGAGGCGTAGGCAGAGAACACAAGCGCCAGGGCGATGGTGCCTGCGACGAAGGAGTTGATATCGAAGCCGCGCTCGTAACCAAGCGCCAGCGCCGCTTCGCGCACACCGATCTGCAGGCCGAAATAGATCATGAAGATGGTCAGCAGCTCGGGCAGGCCGCGAAAGATGGTGGTGTAGATATTGGCGGAAATCCGCAGCGAGCGGACTTCGGTCTGCTGTGCCAGGGAGAGAAACAGACCGATCAGCAGCCCGATCGGCAAGGTGCAGGCAGCCAGCGTGATGGTGACAAAGAACCCGCGCGCGACCTCGTCGCCCCAGCCGGTGTCGCCGCAAGACAATAGCGAATTTTCCGGCAGCAGATTGAGAAAGCCGACCGGGCCGCAGAACGGATCAAACAGCGAGGCAAACCAGTAGAGCTGCCCTCCCAGCGTTGCTGTCGGTTCCATGCTGTCCCCTGACCCGTGCCGCCTTGTTCGCGGTCTTGGATTGCGGCGGCGGACGATGGCACGTCCGCCGCCTTTTCGTGTTTTCTACCGATACCGGACCGGTTTAGTCGCCATAGACGTCAACGTCAAAATACTTGTCGTTGATGGTCTTGTAGGTTCCGTTCTCACGGATCGCGGCGATGGCGGTGTTGAACATGTCACGCAGCTCGGTTTCGCCCTTGCGGATGGCAATGCCTGCGCCTTCGCCGTTGATCACCGGATCGGGTGTCAGCGTGCCAAGAAGCTTGCAGCAGGTGCCTGCGTCCGACTTGAGCCATTCGGAAAGCACGATGACATCGTCGATCACGGCGTCAATGCGGCCTGAATCGATGTCGAGCTTGTACTCGTCCGGCGTCGGGTAAAGCTTCAGTTCGGCTGAGGGAAGCTTTTCCTCGGCATAGTTGGAATGCGTGGTCGAGGACTGCGCACCGATCATCTTGCCGGCCAGACCGGCGTCACTGGCTTCGGTGATGTCGCTGTCCTTGGGCACGGCGATGGCCGGCGGGGTGTTGTAGTACTTGTTGGTGAAGTCGACCTTTTCCTTGCGTTCTTCGGTGATCGACATGGAAGCGATGATGGCGTCGAACTTGCCGGCGAGCAGGGCGGGAATGATGCCGTCCCAGTCCTGGGTGACAAATTCGCACTCGACCTTCATCTCGTCGCAAAGTGCCTTGGCGATGTCGATATCGAAGCCGACAAGGCTGCCGTCGCTTTCAAGGTTGTTGAAGGGCGGGTAGGCGCCTTCGGTGCCGATGATGACCTTCTTGATGCCGCCGTGGCTGGCTGCCTGGGCAGCGGTGCCCATAGTCAGGGCAAGGGCAACGGCGGAGACTGCCAATGTGAAACGGCTGGAAATACGCATGGGGGTCCTCTCTGTTTGAAGGATGGCGGCTTGTTGATCCGCCGCCTTCCATTGATCGCAGGTGATATTCACCGCGCTGGGCGGAATATTCCCATTGTTTTAGCGGGGATTGCAACAGGAAATGCCAGCTTACCCAAAGTCAATGTGGGTAAGCTTTGCCGGGTCACGGGTTGTTGCCGGCCTGGCCCGGTGGGTGATGCCCTTACGGGGGCTTCAGGAGGACTGTCCGATTTTCGCATCCTCGGCGAGGCTGTTTTCGACCCGGATCACGTAGAGCGTGGCAAAGACACTGAAAATGCAGGAAACCAGCATGACGATGACCAGCGGGTAGGGGCCGGTCTCGACGGAAAGGATCGCGCCTGCCAGTGCCGACAGCGCCGCGCCGCCGCCGATCATCATGGCGCCGCCGAGGCCCGATGCTGACCCCGCCAGATGCGGGCGGACGCTGACGATGCCTGCATTGGCGCTTGGCAGGGTGACGCCATTGCCAAGGCCGACAAACAGCATCGGTCCGAAGAAGGAAAGCGGATGCCACACGCCGGCGAGAAACAGCACCAGCGCCAGCGCCATGCCGGCCGTGGCGATCATGCAGCCGGTCACCATCATGCGGTTGATGCCGATCTGGCTGGCGAAACGGCCGGAAAAGAAGTTCCCGGTCATGTATCCCAGCGCGATGAATATGAAATACAGGCCGAGCTGCGAGGGGGGCAGGCCGAGAATGGTTGTCGCCACAAAAGGGCCGCCGCCAAGGAACGAGAAAAACGAGCCCGAGGCGAACGTCGCGGTCAGTGAATACCCCCAGAAGCGGCGCGAGCGGACAAGTTCCGGATAGGCGCCGAATTGCCTGAGCATGCTCGCAGACCGATTGAGGTTGGTTTCACCCAGGTCGGTCAGTACCAGTGCGAAGGCAACCACGCCGAAGAGGAACAGGGCTCCAAAGACCGACTGCCAGCCAAACAGTTCCTCCATGATACCGCCCAGAACGGGGCCGATCATCGGCGCCAGCGTCATGCCCATGGTGACATAGCCGATCATCGAGGCAGCCTGTTCCGGCCCGACGATGTCACGAACGATGGCGCGCGAAAGCACCATGCCGGAGACGACGCTGGCCTGAAGCATGCGGATTACGAGAAATGTCTCGATGGTCGGTGCGAAAGGCGCCAGTGCGGTGGCTACCAGGAAGATCGCCAGGCTGGCGACCATCACCGGGCGCCGACCGTAACGATCGGACAGCGGCCCGATGATAAGTTGCAGCAAGCCGGTGACGGCCAGATAGCCAGAGACCGCCAGCTGCACGAGGGCGTAATCCGCCTGGTAATAGGTGGCAATCCCCGGCAACGAGGGCAAAATGAGGTTCATGTTCAATGCGCTGAGCCCGGCGATCACCACAAGCGTGGCGATGTTCGGCGGTGTTTTGCGATTGAGGAATACTGTTTTGGTCATTGCTGGTGTTTTTTGTCCTCAAGAGCTGTGATGCATAGGGATTTGATCATGAATGATGTCTGTGCGTCACCCGCCTTCGGTGACGTGAAAGAAGTTGTCGCCTGGTTGCACGCGTGGTGAATAGGATTTACTTTGTGATTCTGAAAAGAGAACTTAAAGACAGTAGATTCCCGGGTATTTATGTTGTTGGTGGGGTTTAGTGTTGGAACTGGGTGAAGCCAAATGTCCGGCGACGGCGAATTTGACCAGTGTCCCTTCTGCAATGCAGCCTGGGGCGATTGCATGCATGTCAAGTTGCTGGCCGAACTGGACAAAGAGGCTGTCTCCCGGTTGAGCCCGGAGCCGTCTGCAAGTACGCCCTCAGGTGTCAATGTCAACACGTCAGGCAAGGACGCTTCACTCTCCGAGAAGGGGAAGGTGATTCCTTTCAAGCCGATCTCCGCTTCCGGGTGAGGCTGGTTCATGGCGAATGACGCGGGGCTGCGCGGGTGGCTGGCTTGGCTTTGCTCCTGATGCGTTCACGATAGAGTGTGTAAAGTCCCGAACCGATGACGATCACACCGCCGGTGATCATGAAGGCATCGGGGTATTCACCAAACACCACCATTCCCAGCAGCAGCGCCCAGATGAAGCTCGTGTAGCGGAACGGGGCGATGAACGAGATTTCGCCCTCGCGCATCGACATGATGATGAACTGGTAGCCGACCAGAACCAGGCAGGCAGCGAGGCTGATAAAGCCGAAATCCACCGCTGTCACCGGGCGCCAGCCCCCCATCGGCCAGACCAGTACGAAGCCGGCAACGGCCACGGCCGCCGCGGTAACGGTTGACAGGAACAGCGACGGAATTGCCGGGTTTATCTTCCGGGTGGCGATATCGCGCACGGCGGCGAAGATGACGGTTCCGACGATCATCAGCGCATAGGGCGAGAAGCCTTCAAGCCCGGGACGGACGATGATCAGGACGCCGGCGAAGCCGGCCAGAATCGCGCCCCAGCGGCGCCAGCCGACCGGCTCGGACAGGAACAGCGCCGCACCCATGGTGACCGCCAGCGGCAGTGCCTGGAGAATTGCCGAGGCATTGGCGAGGGGGATGTGGGACAGGCCGATCAGGAATGTAAGCGTACCGCCAACCTCGCCGATGAGGCGGAGACCAACCCAGGGATCGATCAGGACGCGTAACGGACGAAGCGCCCGCCTGTGCCTGGCCAGCAGAAAGATCAGCAGGGTTGCGACCACGCCGCGCAGGAACATCACCTGGGCGACGTTGAGATCATCTGTCAGCAGCTTGACGATGGAATCGTTGAAGGTGAAGCCTGCCATCGACAGGGACATGAACAACGCGCCGCGGATATTGATAGAAAGAGCCATGATTAATCCGGAACCGGCCGGCATGGAATCGCTGGCACGATGACCAAGGTACCATTGTTGCAGGTGGCAACACAGTCCGAAGGGGTTGTCCGCCCATCACGGAAATTCATCAGTCTGGCACTTCGAACCAACCGCATCGCGACGTGCTTTTGCGTTTGATCAACCGCCGGTGACGCTCATGTGGCGGGCGACTGCCGGCTGCTTGGTGGTCCGGTCGATGATGAAATCGTGGCCCTTGGGCTTGCGGGTGATGGCCTCGTCTATGGCCGCAGACAACAATTCGTTGCCTTCGGAGGCGCGCAGCGGCGAACGCAGGTCGGCGGCGTCGTTCTGGCCGAGGCACATGTAGAGGGTGCCGGTGCAGGTGAGGCGGACGCGGTTGCAGCTTTCGCAGAAATTGTGGGTCATCGGGGTGATGAAGCCAAGCTTGCCGCCGGTCTCCTTGACCGTGACGTAGCGGGCAGGGCCGCCGGTGCGGAACGGAATGTCCTCGAGCGTAAACTGCTTGGCGAGATTGCTCCGAAGCAACGACAGCGGCATGTACTGGTCTGTCCGGTCCTCGTCGATTTCGCCCATCGGCATGGTCTCGATCACCGTCATGTCCATGCCCTGGCCATGGGCCCATTTGAGCATTTCGGGGATTTCGGTGTCGTTGAAGCCCTTGAGCGCCACGGCGTTGATCTTGATTTTCAGGCCGGCGGCTTGCGCTGCGCGGACGCCGTCGAGCACCTTGCTCAATTCGCCCCAGCGGGTGATCTTGCGGAACTTGTCGGGATCGAGCGTATCAATGGAGACGTTGATACGGCGAACACCGCAATCATAAAGCTCGGAGGAGAAGCGGGCGAGCTGCGATCCGTTGGTGGTCAGCGTCAGCTCGTCCATGCGGCCGGCATCGATGTGGCGTCCGACCTGACGGACAAACTCCATGATGTTCTTTCGCACCAGCGGCTCGCCACCGGTGAGGCGGATCTTGCGCACGCCCTTTTCGACAAAAACCGTGCAGATCCGGTCAAGCTCTTCAAGTGTCAGAAGATCTTTCTTGGGAAGGAATGTCATGTTCTCCGCCATGCAATAGGTGCAGCGGAAATCACAACGGTCCGTCACCGACACCCGGAGATAGTTCACAGCCCGGCCGAACGGGTCGATCATGGTCGGAACTGCGGTGTCTTCCATGGCGGATGATCCTTCATTGATTGAGTGCAATGTCGTCAACCACCGAAGGCGCGTCAAGGGGGCGCGTCAATCGGACTTGCGCTATCACGGCTTGTTTTGACGGCTTTGGCTTGTGATGTCGCCGGATCGGTTCTAGATCAACGACAAATGCGTGGAAATTGAGGACTGCGACCGATGAGCGTTCATGAGACGGCATGGCCAAAAGAACTACGGGTTTCTCCCGATCGCCGCACGCTGACTGTCCGTTTTACCGACGACCGGTGCTACTCGATCGAGGCCGAGTTGCTGAGGGTCCGCTCACCTTCGGCGGAAGTGCAGGGGCATTCGCCGGCGCAGCGGGTCACGGTGGGCGGCAAGGCTGACGTGACCATTTCCAGGGTTCTGCCGGTTGGCAATTACGCCGTCCGGCTGGCGTTCGATGATGGCCATGACAGCGGCATCTTCACCTGGAATTTTCTGTCCGAGCTTGGCGAGGCAAAGGAAGAACGCTGGGCCGAATACATCGCCGAACTCGCGGACAAGGGGATGTCGCGAACCGCGTGAAGTGGCGGGCTAGGCCTTCTTGCGCTCGAGGTCGTCCGTTTGTGCCGCTTCGGCTGCATCCGGCTGTGTCAGCTCATGGATTATCCGGGTCATCACCTCGCCAACCAGGTTGCACTCTTCCGTGGTCGCGGTTCCCATGGTGCGGTCGATCAGCTCTGACTGGATGGCGAGTGCCTTCAGCGTGAGACTTGTTCCCTCGGGTGTCAGTTCCAGCCGCAGGACGCGGCGGTCCTGCGGGTCGCCACGCCTGACCAGAAGCCCGCGTTTTTCAAGTTGCGGCAACAGCATCGACAGGTTGGAGCGGCCAACCAGCAGCTTGTCGGCAAGATCCTGCTGGGAGATCCCCGGTGCGCGGAACAGGTTGACGAGAATATCGAGATGCGGCGGCTTGATATCGAGCGGCTGAAGCGCCCGCGCCAGGCTCAAGCCCATCACCTGGCAGGCACGGGCCACGGCAACCCAGTTGTGAAAACGCGGGTTTTCCCAGGGTAGGGCTTGATTTTTGTTCATGGTTGTACAATTCTGTTCATAGTTGAACCAATCTGGAAATCCCACTATGGCATCTCTTGTTGAAAAGGTCACCCGTGCGGTGCTCCGTCTTGTTGCCGCGCAATCGCCGCAAAAGGCCGGAGAACTGGCGTTCTTGCTGTTCACGCGCACCCGCTCGACCAAGCCGCAGAGTGAAAAGGAACGCAAGGCTTTGGCGCGCGCCGCGGCGCGCATGGCGCAGAGCGAAACCGTGCGGCTGGTGATTCCCGGCAGCGTTGTCGCCAGTCACGTTTTTCGCCCGGAGACTGCCGTTGACGGGGGGCAAAGGGTTCTGGTGGTGCATGGCTACCGGTCTCGCAGCGACCACATGATTGCGCTCGCCGACGCGCTGGTTGCCGCAGGCCACACCGCCGTCTGCCTTGATCTTCCCGGGCACGGTGCATCAACCGGCCGCACCTTGCATCTGGGCAAGGCGGTGGAGGCCATTGACGCGGCCTGGCGCCAGCACGGGCCATTCGATAGCTTCATCGGGCATTCCTTTGGCGGTCCGTCGGTGATGGCGGCTGCGGCCGGTTCCATCCTGCATGTGCCGCAGCGGCGGCCGGACCGCATCGTCACCATCGCCGCACCGTCCGACATGGCGCAGGTGTTCCGCTGGGCGGGCAAGCTGCTGGGCTTGGACGCAGCCGCGCAAAATGCGTTCGAACGGCAGGTGCTGCGGTTTGCCGGCAGACCGCTATCCGAATTCCGGGTTGACCGGATGATGCACGATATCAGTATCCGGACCTTGGTGATCCATGCCGAGGACGACAAGGAAGTGGCCTATTCCAATGCCGAGGCAATCGCCCGCACCGGTTCTCATGTCAGGCTGATGAAAGCCAATGGCTTCGGCCATCGCCGCATCGTATCTGCGGAACCGGTCACCCGCGCGGTTGTCGAATTTCTGGGCGAGGGGGCCCGGGCGGGCGGAATCGTAGGCCTGCCTCTTCCAAGTTCGCCCGAACCGAATAAGTTGCCAGCCACCGAAAGCAGGAGACCCCGGAGGCTCGCATGACCATCATTACATCGCTGGCGGAACTCGAAGCGATTTACGGAGAGGCTTCGGAGGCGTCGGTGATCAAGGTGAGCAATTGCCTTACCGAAGGCTACCGCAAGTTGATCGAAGCCTCGCCGATCATGGCGCTGGCAACCTGCGGGCCTGAGGGACTGGACTGTTCTCCGCGTGGCGATCCCGGACAGGTGATGTCGATCAGGGACGAACACACTCTCGTGCTGCCCGACCGGCGCGGCAACAACCGGATCGATTCACTGCGCAACATCGTGCGCGACGGGCGGGTGGCATTGCTGTTCCTGATCCCCGGTTCCAACAGCACGCTCAGGGTCAATGGCAGGGCGGAGATTTCCGTCGATCCGGATCTGCTGCAAAGCCTGGCGATGGAGGGCAAGCTGCCGCGCTCTGCCATCGTGATCACAATCGGCGAGATCTATTTCCAATGCGCCAGGGCGCTGATGCGGGCAAAGGTGTGGGACCAAAATGCCTGGCCCGATGTGGCTGCCCTGCCGACGCCGGGAAGCCTGATGGCTGAACTCAAGCAGGATTTCGACAGCCAGAGCTATGACCGGGAATGGCCCGAGCGGGCGAAAAACAGCATGTGGTGAGCACAAAAAAACCGGCCAGTTGGGCCGGTTTCCTGTATTTGAATCCAGACTGGTCCGGTCAGTTCCGGACAATCACCCGGGTGCCGACATTGACCTTGTCGTAGAGATGCTCGACGTCCTCGTTGGCCATGCGAATGCAACCCGAGGACATTGCCTTGCCGATGGTCCACGGCTGGTTGGTGCCGTGAATGCGGTAGATGGTCGAGCCGATATACATGGCGCGCGCGCCGAGCGGATTGTCCGGGCCGCCCTTCATGTAGGCAGGCAGAACCCGGCCTTCCTGGCGCTTGACCCGGTCGCGCATCACCTGCGGCGGGGTCCAGCCCGGCCACTCGGCCTTGCGGGTGATCTTGTTGCGGCCCTGCCAGGTGAAGCCATCACGGCCAACGCCGATGCCGTAGGCCATCGCCTTGCCCTTGCCGACGACGTGGTAGAGCCGGCGATCCGAGGTGTCGATGATGATGGTGCCTTCAGGATGGTTTTCCTTGAACCTGATCACCTTGCGCTTGATCGGTGATTTGTTCGAGCGGTGGTACTTGTTGTAATTCTTCGATGGCGGGAACAGCAGCTGCAGCAGGGTCTTCGATTCCGAGGACGTCTGGCCGGCCGGCTGGGCCTGTACCGAAGCAGGCGCCATCAGGCAGAGTGCGAGAAAGGCAAAGGAGATAAGGCGTTTCATGTCAGGATCCGGGTCTGGCGTTGAAGTATGGGGAGACGCATTGGTTCTGTCAGGCCTGCGCCAATCCGTAGATCAGTCCGTGACCCTTGTTGATTATGGGTAACTGGTTCGCCTTGGCCTGTCCAGCTTCCGGCGTGATTTGCAAGATCGCGTGATGCTGCAGAAGGTGCATCAAGCCGAACTGGATGCAGGTGTGCCACGGCAATTTCAGGTCTTGTAGATCGCCCAGTTCTTTTCGAATTCCTGGTTCAGTTCGGGCTTGTAAAGCTGCGATCTGTTGCGACCGCTATGCTTGGCTGTATAGAGCGCCACGTCGGCTTTGTTGTAGAGTTCCTCGGCACTGTCGGCGTCGCTGGCCATGCAAACTCCCAGTGACAGGGTGATCGGCCCGTAATTGACGCCGGTCTTCTGGTTTCTCAGCGGCGTTGCTTCCACGGACTTGCGCAGGCGTTCTGCAATTTCCATGGTGATTTCGAGGCTGGTTCCCTGAAGCACCACCGCGAATTCCTCACCGCCCGTACGCGAGATGAAGACGTCCTTGCGCAGCGTGCTTTTCATCACCGCCGCGACAACGCCAAGCACCCGGTCGCCGACCGGATGGCCGTAGGTGTCGTTGAATTTCTTGAAATGATCGATATCCGCCACGATCAGCGCATAATACATGGAATTGCGCTGTTCATTGTAGATATTGGCCAGAACCTCGTCGAATGCCCGGCGGTTGGCCAGGCGGGTCAACGGATCGGTGTTGGCGATGCGCTTGTACTCGTCGAGTTCGAGCTTGACCTGCTCCATCTCCCGGGCGCGTTCGACCATGTGCTCGACCACGACCTTGCCTTTTTCCATGCTATCGCCCGTGGCATTGGTCAGGACGCCGATCACATTGTTGAGAATTTCGGCGCTGGCCATGCTCTTGGTCGAGATCCGGTTGTAGGCTTCGCCGAGCAGCTTGGAGTAGCTTTCCATCGACGACTGTTCCTGCTTGAGCAGTCGAAGCATGCCGTCAAGCTCAACGGAAATCTTGTCGTGAGCGCCTTCCACCACGCCTGGGCGGTAGTGGTGGGGGAAAACCTTCTTTCCCAACGCATCCAGGTCGTCCTGCGCCGGATTGCGGCCGAGCGCCTCGAACTGTTTCGTCAATGTCGGATTGGATGAGTTGAGTGCCTCGTAAACCAGTTCATAGTTTCGCGGCAGACCAGAAATGCCACGACGGCGCATGGTGGCGAGCACCAGTGTGGCCGTGTCCATGGAATGGACCTTGTTCGCAGGCGTTACGGTCATTTTTCGTCCCCAGAGTGGCTTTCATAGCTCTAACCACCGTTATTCTTACGGGTGAAATCTTGGGGAAATGTTAATGGCAACGAGGTCTGTGACCCCGTTGCCCGATCGTGTTTGTAAAACGTCCGGCGAAAGGTTCCGGATTTTAGCCTAAATTCAATTCCTTGAAGAAGTCATTGCCCTTGTCGTCGATGACGATGAAGGCCGGAAAATTCTCGACTTCGATCCGCCAGATGGCTTCCATGCCAAGTTCGGGATACTCGACAACCTCGACTTTCCGGATGCAATCCTGGGCCAGCCGCGCGGCCGGGCCGCCGATCGAACCAAGGTAGAAGCCGCCGTGACGGGCGCAGGCTTCGCGCACCGAGCGGGAACGGTTGCCCTTGGCGAGCATGACCATCGATCCGCCAAAAGACTGGAACTGATCGACATAGGAATCCATGCGTCCGGCCGTGGTCGGTCCGAACGAGCCAGATGCATAGCCTTCGGGCGTCTTGGCGGGGCCGGCGTAATAGACCGGGTGGTTCTTGAGGTAGTCCGGCATCGGTTCGCCTGCTTCCAGCCTGGCGCGGATTTTCGAGTGTGCCAGGTCGCGGGCGACGATGATCGAGCCGGTCAATGACAATTGCGTCTTGATCGGATGTTTGGACAGCTCGGCCAGGATCTCGCTCATCGGCCGGTTGAGGTCGATCTTGACCACGTGTTCGGAGAGCTTTTCCTCGTCGATTTCGGGCAGGTACTTCGACGGATCGGTTTCCAGCTGCTCGAGGAAGATGCCGTCCCTGGTGATCTTGCCCTTGGCCTGGCGGTCGGCCGAGCAGGAGACACCGAGGCCGATCGGCAGCGAGGCACCATGGCGTGGCAGGCGGATGACACGGACGTCGTGGCAGAAATACTTGCCGCCAAACTGCGCGCCGACGCCCATCTGCTGGGTCAGCTTGTGAACTTCGGCTTCCATTTCCAGATCGCGGAAGGCGTGACCGGACTCCGAGCCCTCGGTCGGCAGTTCGTCGAGATACTTGGTCGAGGCGAGCTTGACGGTCTTGAGGTTCATTTCCGCCGAGGTGCCGCCGATGACAATGGCCAGATGATAGGGCGGGCAGGCGGCGGTGCCGAGCGTCAGGATCTTCTCGCGCAGGAACTCGATCATCCTGTCATGGGTCAGCAGTGACGGCGTGCCCTGATAGAGAAAGGTCTTGTTGGCCGATCCGCCACCCTTGGCGACGAACAGGAAGTCGTAGCTGTCTTCGCCTTCCTCGTAGATGTCGATCTGGGCGGGGAGGTTGGTCTTGGTGTTCTTCTCCTCGAACATCGACAGCGGTGCGAGCTGCGAATAGCGCAGGTTGCGGCGCTCATAGGCATCCATGACGCCGCCCGCCAGGGCTTCGTAATCGCCACCCTCGGTCCAGACCTTGCGGCCTTTCTTGGCCATGATGATCGCGGTGCCGGTGTCCTGGCACATCGGCAGCACGCCGCCGGCAGCAATATTGGCATTCTTGAGAAGGTCGAAGGCGACGAAGCGGTCGTTCTCGGTGGCTTCCGGATCATCGAGGATGGCCGCCAGCTGCTTGAGGTGGCCAGGCCGGAGCAGATGGTTGATGTCGCCGAATGCCGCTTCTGCGAGAAGACGCAATCCGTCGGTGTCCACAGTCAGGATTTCCTGGCCGCGGAATTCCTCGACGCTGACATGCTTGTCGGTGAGTTTCTTCCAGGGAGTTGTGTCTGGTCCAAGGGGGAAGAGATCGTTTGCCACGAGATACCTTTCCGGTCGCCTGTTGGTCGCCTAGCTTGAGGCCCGGTCTTAGGATGAAGGCCGGGGAATTGCAATTGCGCCGAGGGGGAGCAGCAAGGGGTTCTTGCAAGAATCCAGATATCATGATTTATCGAAATGAAAGAATCGTCTTGGCTGCGCAAAACCCTGATGCCATGACCTTGGCGCTTGCGCCCCGCCGCCGGCAACCGTGTCCAGGAGTATGACATGTCGAAATTTGAACGCTATCTGACACTCTGGGTCGCCTTGTGCATCGTTGCGGGCATTGCTCTTGGATACGTCTTTCCGTCCTTCTTCCAGGCCGTCGGGTCCGCCGAGATCGCCAATGTGAACCTGCCTGTCGCGGTGCTGATCTGGCTGATGATCATCCCGATGCTGGTCAAGATCGACTTCGCTTCGCTGGGGCAGGTCAGCAAGCACTGGCGCGGCATCTCGGTCACGCTCATCGTCAACTGGGCGATCAAGCCCTTTACCATGGCGGTGATGGCCTGGTTCTTCATCGGCTGGCTTTTCCTCCCGTATCTGCCCGGAGACCAGATCAACAGCTATATTGCCGGCCTGATCCTGCTTGGGGCTGCGCCGTGCACGGCGATGGTGTTCGTCTGGAGCAACCTGACCAAGGGTGATCCGCTGTTCACGCTGAGCCAGGTCACGGTCAACGACCTGGTGATGGTTGTCGCCTTCGCCCCGATCGTTGCGCTGCTGCTGGGCATTTCGGCAATCACGGTGCCGTGGCAGACGCTGCTTCTGTCGGTGTCGTTGTACATCGTGGTGCCTGTAATCATCGCCCAGATCCTGCGCAACCGGCTTCTGGCGTCGGGGGGAGAGGTTGCGTTGCAGCGGTTGCTGTCGAAATTGCAGCCGCTGTCCATTCTGGCGCTGCTGGCAACGCTGGTCGTGCTGTTTGCGTTTCAGGGGCAGGCGATCCTGGCCCAGCCGCTGATCATCGTCCTGCTGTCGGTGCCGATCATCATTCAGACCTACCTGATCTTCGGGATCGGCTACATCGCAAACCGCGTGGTCGGGGAAGCCCACGTGATCGCCGGACCGTCGGCGCTGATCGGGGCCAGCAATTTCTTCGAACTGGCGGTCGCCGTGGCCATCAGCCTGTTCGGGTTTGAGTCCGGTGCGGCTCTTGCCACCGTGGTCGGTGTGCTGATCGAAGTCCCGGTGATGCTGTCACTGGTGTTTATCGTCAACCGGTCGAAGGGCTGGTACGAACTCGCGCCGGCGCTGCTGCGGCGCAGTGCGGCAAAGACGCCGGATTGACTTTTTCGTGATCTTTCCCGGCTGCTGAAACCGGTTTTTCCGCAGCCATAAGATGCGCTGAGCCGCGGATTGCAGGCGTTTGCGCGGCAGTGCGGGTCTTCCGGCCAACCGCGAACGGGTAACAAATCCGCCGATTGAAAACGCCAGCCATTCTTTCCATTGGTCTCGTGATTTGGTAGGGTTGCCGCGACTTTGACAATTTCGTCTGAACGCGCAGGGCCCTCGGGCTTTGCATAACTATCTGGGTTGGGCATGAGCATCAAAATGCGTGCAGGCGTGGCGTTGGTCGCCATAGCAGTTACTTTTACCGGTGTGATCTCGGCACCGCCGCCTGTTCAAGCGCAAGGTCTGCTCGACGCGCTTTTCAAAAGCCCGGCCCAGCGCAAGCGCGAGAGGCAGGCACGCGAACAGGCAAGACAGCAAGTCGAAGCGCCAAAGCCGGTCGTAAAGGTCCGCGGGCCGAGATATCACAAGTACAAACCCGATACCCTGGTCAAGGTTGATTTCGGCAAGATCGCCGATCCGGTGGTCACCGGCGGCATCAACGACATGGGACTTTCGCCGCTTGGCATCGATCCCTTTGCGGAAGGCCGTCCTGCGCTGGCGGACCTGTCGGTCAAGGCGCTGCCGGAAGCTGCCGAGGCGGTTGTCGAGTATTATTCCAGCCATCCCGGTTACATCTGGGTCGCAGGAACCGCGATCACGGATCGTGCGCGGGCGGTGGTCGACGTGCTCAACGCGGCCGACGAGGTTGGCCTGTCTGCGGATGACTACAAGGTCGATGTGCCCGCCGATGCATTCGATGTCACCCAGGGCACCGAACGGCAGAAGGAGCTGATGGCCTTCGAGATGAAGCTGTCGGTCGCTGTCGCCAACTACATGCTTGACGCCTCGCGCGGCCGGGTCGATCCCAACCGGATCTCCGGCTACCACGATTTCAAGCGCAAGAGCCCGGATCTGGCGAGGCAGCTCGAAGCCCTGTCCAAGGCCGCCGACCCGGCCGAGGCGCTGCTTGCGCAAAACCCGCAAGGCGCACATTTCGAGGCGCTGAAGGCTGAACTCAAACGCCTGCAGGATCTTGACGAGAGCGAGCGCATCGAAATCGCGGCGGATCTGCTGCTCAAGCCGGGGCAGGCCAATCCAGAACTCGCCAATGTGATAGCCGCGATCGAAATGAAGGGCAGCGATGCGCTCAAGACCGACAATGCGCTGCTGTTTGCAAGCTATGCCGGCAAGCCCGAATATGACGAAGAACTGGTCGCGCTGGTCAAGGCTTTCCAGAAGGAAGCCGGCCTCAAGCCAGACGGCGTCGTCGGACCGGCAACCCGGCGGGCGCTGGTCGGCATTACCAATGCCGACAAGATCGAGAAGGTGCGGCTGGCCATGGAGCGGGCGCGCTGGCTTCCGGGCGTTCTGGCTTCCCGGCGGGTGTTCATCAACCAGCCGGCCTACACCGCGACCTATTACGAGGGCGGCAAGTCGGACCTGTCGATGCGCGTGGTCGTCGGCAAGAGGTCCAACCAGACCAATTTCTTCGATGATGAAATCGAACTGGTCGAGTTCAATCCCTATTGGGGCGTGCCGCAGTCGATCATCATCAACGAGATGCTGCCGAAGCTGCGGGCTGACCCGTCCTATCTCGACCGGCTCGGCTACGAGGTGACGGCCGGCGGCCGCGCGGTGTCCTCGAGCTCTGTCAACTGGAACGCGGTCGGCAAGGGCAGCGGCATCGGCGTGCGCCAGCCACCCAGCAACGGCAATGCGCTGGGCGAATTGAAGATCCTGTTCCCCAACCGCCATGCCATCTACATGCACGACACTCCGTCGAAATCGCTGTTCAAGCGCGACACGAGGGCCTTGAGCCACGGCTGTGTCCGGCTGCAGGATCCGCGCGCCATGGCCGCCAAGGTGCTGGGCACATCGGTCGCCGATATCGGCAGCCACATTGCCGGCGGCCAGAACAAGCAGGTGCAGCTGTCGACGAAAATCCCCGTCCACGTGGCCTATTTCACCGCATGGCCGGATGACAATGGCACGGTCGAGTATTTCGCCGACGTCTATAATCGCGACAGCTATCTGCGCAAGGCAATCGACGCCACCGAAGCCGCGCGGACGTCCTGATCTTTGAACACCGTGAGCCCGGCGGGCTTGCGGTGTCTTGCTGCCTGCATACATCCTTGCTGACCGGTCCGGCCCGGAACATCACTGCGCCCTGGCTGTCGCCTTGGAGCCGGGCAGGGGTGTGCCGGTTTGACCTCTGTCACAGTGCGGGAGGATGTTTCCTGCTATGGGGAGATGAGGGCGCGGTTGACGGCCACAATTGACGGGCGCAGTTGACCGGCGTTGGACAAACTTCGGAGCAAAGAGCAGATGAAGATCGGAATTGTTGGAACCGGAATGGTCGGCAGTACCGCCGGCTATGCCATGGCGCTGTTGGGTGTGGGCACCGAAATCGTGCTGGTTGACGCCAATCCGGCCCTGGCCCGCGCCCAGGCGCAGGACATCGCCCATGCCACGCCATTTGCCACCACGGTGGCCATCCGCGCCGGAGAGTATCCCGACCTCGACGGGGCGGCGGTGGTGATCATTGCCGCTGGCGTTGGCCAGAAGCCCGGCGAAAGCCGGCTGGCGCTGCTGGAACGCAATGTCGAGGTGTTCCGCTCCGTCATCGGCGGCATCATGAAAGCAGCCCCGGATGCGATCCTGCTGATTGCCACCAATCCGCTCGACGTGATGACCTATGTTGCCCAGCGCATTTCCGGCCTGCCGCCCGAACGGGTGATCGGCTCGGGCACCATTCTCGACACCGCGCGGCTCAGGAGCCTGCTCGGCGATCATCTGGGTATCGCGCCAAACTCGGTGCACGCCTATGTGCTGGGCGAGCATGGCGACAGCGAAGTGGCCGTCTGGTCGAGCGCCATGGCCGGCAGCGTGCCGATCGTCTCGTTTGCCGAGCAGATCGGTCGGCCGCTGGATGAAGCGGCGCGAACAAGGATTGCCGAACAGGTCAAAGGCGCCGCCTATACGATCATCGAGGGCAAGGGGGCGACCTGGTACGGCATCGGCGCCGGGCTTGCGCGCATTGTCGGTTCGATTGCCGACGACGAGCGCACCGTTCTGTCGGTGTCGATGGTCAACGGAGATATCGAAGGCGTGCAGAGCGTGCCGCTGTCACTGCCGCGCATCATCGGCCGCGAGGGCATCATCGCGACGCTGATGCCCGACCTGGACACGCAAGAGCGGGCGGCCCTGAAACGCAGCGCCGAAGTGATCTCGGATTATACGTCGAAGCTCAGGTTCTGAGGCCGGCCTTCAAACCTCTTTCGTCACCACCTTCTGCAAGATCTCGTCCGCTGCCGCCTTCGTGCACAGTTCTGTGGCAGGCGTCAGCACGGCGGAGCCTGCAGCGGCGACGCCGTGGCGGACGGCGTCTTTGAGGCTTGCGCCGCGGGACAGTTCGAGCGCGATGGCTGCGACCATGCTGTCGCCGGCGCCGATGGCACTGAGCGTTTCGAGCCTTGGCGGCTGGCAGAAGAACCGCTCGTCTTCCGACACGCCGACGGTGCCTGTCGCGCCCATCGACATGACCAGCTGACCGGCGACGCCTGCGCGCACCAGGTCCAGCCCGTAATCGGCGAGCTCGGCGGGGCTGGCGAAGCTGCGGCCGGAGACCTCGGTGGCTTCGGCGCCGTCCATCCGGAGCAGCGCGAATGGCGGCCCGGGATTGCCAGCGGCGGCAGTGAGGGCTGCGCCTGATGTGTCGAGGATCAAGCGCGCGCCGGCATCGGTTGCCATCTGGTTGACTGTCCTGGCGATATCGGCAGGAACGCCGTCCGGCACACTGCCTGACATGACGACTATGCTGCCGCTGGTGATCTCGGGTTTGAGCGCTGCCAGCATGGCGGCAACCTGCTCGGGCGGCCAGACCGGCCCGGGCAACTGGAAGCGGTACTGCCTGTCAGTCGAGGTTTCCAGGACGGCAAAGGATTGCCGGGTGTTGCCTGCGATCTCGAACGGCATAACCGCAATGCCTTCGGCCTGCAGCATCGTATGGAAGGTGTTGCCGGTGTCGCCGCCCAGCGCGACAAAGGCTTTTGACTGGCCGCCGAGCCGCAGGATGGCGCGCGAAACATTGACCCCGCCACCGCCGGGATCAAAGCGGGGTTCATCGCAACGCAGCTTCGGGCCGGGCTCGACCGTGCCGACGGAGGTCGACACGTCGAAGGCCGGATTGAGTGTGATGGTCAGGATGTCGGACATGGCACAGACCATCACACAGGCTGCAGGGGAAATTCAATCTCGCCCAGCGTCGCAGCCGCGATTATCGCCCGGATTTTTCTGCCTCCGCGACGTTTTCCTTGACCGCGACAAAACTGTCGGGCGTCACCGAGATGGTGTCGATGCCAGCCTGGACCAGCAGCTTGGCGAAAGCCGGGTTGTTCGACGGTGCCTGGCCGCACAAGCCGACCTTGGCGCCGGCTGCATGGGCGCGCTCGATCAGGGTCTCGATCATCCAGATCACTGCCGGATCGGCTTCGCTGAACAGGTCCGCCAGTTCGCCCGAATCCCGGTCGACGCCAAGGGTGAGCTGGGTCAGGTCGTTCGAGCCGATGGAGAAGCCGTCGAAGCGTTCTGCGAACTCGGCGGCGCGGATGACGTTGGACGGGATCTCGCCCATGACATAGACCTGCAAGCCGTTTTCGCCTCGGGCCAGACCATTCTCGGCCATCACCGCGAGCACCTTGTCGGCCTCGTCGGGTGAACGGCAGAACGGGATCATGACGATGACATTGTCAAAGCCCATCTGCTCGCGCAGCATCTTGATTGCCTTGCATTCGAGCGCAAAGCCTTCCCGGTAATTGTCGGAATAGTAGCGCGACGCGCCCCGGAAGCCGATCATCGGGTTTTCTTCCTTGGGCTCGAAAGCGCGGCCGCCCAGAAGCTCGGCATATTCATTGGTCTTGAAATCGCTCATCCGCACGATCACCGGCTTGGGGTAGGCGACGGCGGCGATGCGCGACAGGCCGCGGGCCAGGGTCTCGACGAAATAATCGCCCTTGTTGTCATAGCGCCGGGTCAGCTCGGCAATCTCGGCCTTGGCCTCCTCGTCCTTGAGCGTGTCGAAATGCACCAGCGCCATCGGGTGGACCTGAACGGCGGAGTTGACGACGAATTCCATCCGCGCAAGGCCAACGCCATCGGCGGGCAGGCGCCACCAGCGGAAAGCGGCAGACGGATCGGCGAGATTGAGCATGATCCGGGTCTTGGTCTCGGGCACATGGTCAAGCCGCACGTCCTCGACCTCGTATTCGGCGATGCCCTCGTAGACCACGCCGTCTTCGCCACCGGCGCAGGAGATGGTCACTTCCTGCTGGTCGTGCAGGACATGGGTGGCATTGCCGGTGCCAACGATGGCTGGCAGGCCCAGTTCACGGCTGACGATGGCCGCATGCGAGGTGCGTCCGCCGTGGTCGGTGACGATGGCCGCGGCGCGCTTCATGATCGGCACCCAGTCGGGGTCAGTGGTCGAGGTGACCAGAATGGAACCGTCGACAAACTTGTCGATGTCCTTGACGTTCTCGATCAGGCAGACACGTCCGGCCTTGACGGCGGCGCCGACGCTGAGGCCTGTAATCAGGGTCTTGCCGGTTTTCTTCAGCGTGTAGGTTTTCAGCGCGGTGACATCGGCGCGTGACTGCACGGTTTCAGGCCGCGCCTGAACGATATAGAGCTTGCCGGTCTCGCCATCCTTGGCCCATTCCATGTCCATCGGCTGGCCGTAGTGCTTCTCGATGGTGGCTGCCTGGCGGGCGAGATTGAGGATTTCCTCGTCGGAGAGCACGTAGGCGCCGCGTTCTGCCTTCGAGGTCGGCACGTTCCGGGTTTCGCCGCCTTCCGCGCCGGCGTAGATCATCTTGATTTCCTTGGCGCCGCAGGTCTTTTCGACAATCGGCTTGAGGCCGGGCTTGTCGAGCAGCGGCTTGAACACCTCGTATTCGTCAGGCGTCACCGCGCCCTGGACGACGTTTTCGCCCAGCCCCCAGGCGGCGTTGATCAGCACCACCTTGTCGAAACCGGATTCGGTGTCGATGGAGAACATCACGCCGGAGCCGCCGATGTCGGAACGGACCATCAGCTGCACGCCGATCGACAGCGCCACCTGGTTGTGGTCGAAGCCCTGGATCTTGCGGTAGGTGATCGCCCGGTCGGTAAACAGCGAGGCGTAACAGCGGCGGCAGGTTGACAGCAGCGCTGCCTCGCCACGGACATTGAGATAGGTCTCCTGCTGGCCGGCAAAGCTGGCGTCGGGCAGGTCTTCGGCGGTGGCGCTGGAGCGGACGGCAACGGAAAGCTCCTTGTTTCCGGTGCGTTCGGAGAGTTCGCGGTAGGCCGACAGGATGGCCTCGCGGATATCGTCGGGCCAGTCGCCGGCGGCAATCGCTGCGCGGACGGCCTTGCCGGTTTCGGCGAGCGTGCGCTTGCCGCTGTCGAGCATCTCCATCGCCTCGGCGATCACTTCATTGAGGTTGTTTGCCTTGATGAAGGCGCGGAAGGCGTCCGAAGTGGTGGCGAAGCCGGGCGGCACGTCGATGCCCTTGCTTCCGAGTTGCTGCACCATCTCGCCCAGTGACGAGTTCTTGCCGCCGACCAGCGCGACATCGCCGCGCGAGAGATCTTCAAACCAGATAACGTTCTTGTTGGCTTTCGACATGAGGCGCTCCCGAAGGCTGTTGAGACAAATCAAAACGAAGTCTCACTTTAAGGCGTGGAGCGGCGCTCGCCTTGATGTGCGTCAACACGGGGGGCAATGGATGGACGGGCGTATCCGTAGCCGGGAGCCCCGGGAGAGGGCTTCCGGCCTGATCGTCAGGCACTGATTGGCGTGAGTGTGGTTATGGCCGGTCGAGGATGAAGTCCGGCACAATGCCGCAGGCCTTGATCGGGGCTTCCGGATCGGTGCCGTCAAAAAAGCCGTAGCCCTGGATCAGCGCCGTGCGGAATCCGGCAGCCGCGCCACCGAGAATATCGGTGTGCAACGTGTCGCCGACCATCACCACGCGGTGATCCGGGGTGCCGGGCCTGATGCGTTCACGGGCCAGGTCAAAGATTGCCGGGAACGGCTTGCCGTAAAACACAGGCTCGATGCCCGCAGCTGTTGCCAGCCGGTGGGCGTAATGGCCCGGTTCGCGTGACAGGCCGGCCTCGACCGGGGCGACCAGGTCGGGATTGCCGACCAGAACGTCGCGCGGGCGATCCCTGAGTGCCTGTTCGAGCAAGGCCTGGCGGGTTTCACTCCAGGCCGAGGCGCCGAACATCAGGAAGCCTTCGGCCTCTTCATAGGCGCTGGCATCATCCTCGAGGAAGATGGCGCCTTCGGGAAGTTCTTCGCGTCCGAATTTCGGGGCTGCGACCATGCCCCATTTGCGGTGTGCGTGGTTGTCCAGGCCCTTGAGCAGCGCCATGCGGCTCGACACCACGTCCTCGGCCCCGAAGCTGTAGCCAAGCCGGTGATAGCGCTGGTGCAGAACGGAGGAGGGGTAGCCGGCAGCATTGGTGACGACGATCACCTGCTTGCCGCGCTGGCGCAAGCCCGCGACGCGGTCAACGACGCCGGGAATGGCGCTTTCGCCGATGTTGAGCACGCCGAAGGCATCCAGCAGGAACACGTCGAATTCATCGGCGATGGCATCGAGATCGCTGGCGCGGGTGAACTGTGCCGGTCCGCGCCCGTCAGGCAGGCGATGGCGGACAGATTCATACTCGGTAAAGGCGACGGAGGTGTCGGCGCCCTTCAGGATGGCAGATCCGGTGCTCACATGATTGCTCCGCGCACCTTGGCCGACACCCATTCACCAACGATCACGGCAAACAGGATGACGATCAGGATCAGCGTCACCTGCGGCCAGGCCAGCGTGTTGAGCGAGGACTGCAGCTGCAGCCCGATGCCACCGGCGCCGACAAGGCCGAGCACGGTGGATTCCCGGATATTGATGTCCCAGCGGAAGACGCTGATGCCGGCGAAGGCGGGCATGATCTGTGGGACGATGCCATAGACCATCACCTGCCAGCGGCTGGCGCCGGTGGCAGTGATCGCCTCGACCTGTTTCTCGTCGATCTCCTCGATCGCCTCGTAAAGCAGCTTGGCGCAGAAGCCGATCGAGCGGAAGGCAATCGCCATCAGGCCGGCAAAGACGCCGGGGCCGATGATGGCGACCAGCAGCAAGGCCCAGATCAGCGAGTTGATCGAACGGGTGGCAACGATGATGAACAGCGCCACCGGCCTGATGAACAGGGTGCTTGGCGTGGTGTTGCGCGCTGCCAGGAAGGCAATCGGCACAGCCATGAACAGGGCCAGCACGGTGCCGAGCGTGGCCATGTTGAGCGTGTCCCAGAGCGGACCCCAGAGCTTGTCCATGTAGGACCAGCGCGGCGGCATGGCGCGGCCGCCGATGTCGGCGGCAATGCGGGGCGCATCCCAGACGAAGAACCAGGTGGTGGCCTCGGAAATGCGCTGCCAGCACCACATGAAGATGGCGACGGCTGCGAGATAGGCTGCCCAGCGGGTGATCGTCTGGTTGCGATTGCGCAGCTGCCAGACCTTGGCGCCTTTTGCGTCAGTTGATACCGGCATTACTGTACCTTTGCCCTGATGATGCCGGAGAGATATTCCAGCCCCATGACGGTGACGATGATGATCAGCAGGATGGCTGCCGCGGTGTCGAATTCGTAGCGGTCAAACGCGGTGTTCAGCGTCGCGCCGATACCGCCGGCACCGACCAGCCCAAGCACCGCGGATTCGCGGAAATTGATGTCGAGACGGTACATCGACAGCCCGATCAACCGCGGCATCACCTGCGGCTGGACGCCGTAGTTGATCCATTGCAGCCAGGAGGATCCGGTGGCACGGATGGCTTCCGCCTGCACCTTGTTCATCTCCTCGATGTCTTCGGCTAGCAGCTTCGACATGAAGCCGATGGTGGCAAACGACAGGGTCAGGAAGCCGGCCAGCGGGCCGAAGCCGAAGATCGCCACCAGCAGGATGGCGACGATGATCTCGTTGAGGGCACGCGAGAGGGCGACGATGCCGCGGCAGACGAGATAGACCGGCAGAGGGGCTATGTTGCGCGCCGCACCGAGGCCGATCGGGATCGATATGGCGATGCCGACCACGGTCGAGGTGATGGTGATGATGATACTTTCGAGGACGCCGTCCCAGATGTCGCCGCCACGGGAGACGAAATCGGGATTGAAGAACGAGATGACGAAGGCCCAGCCCCGGCTCAGGCCTTCAGCAACGCGTGACCAGTTGACGTCGATCGAACCGACGGCCAGCACGACATAGACCAGAGCGCCGATGAACAGGCCCCAGCGCAACACCGGATTCGTGATCAGATGCGGTTTTCGCCAGTTCTGGCCAAGCCGCTCGTCAAGCGTGACCGTGGTCATAGCGCCGGCTCCACGGCGTCGGCCTCTTCATCGTCCACATCGCGTATGGTGGCGTGCCAGTCTTCTTCACCGTAGATCGTGGTCAGAACTTCGTCGCTCATTTCGGTCGGCTTGCCGTCAAAGGCCAGTTCACCTGCCTTCAGGCCGACGATACGCTCGACGAACATCTGTGCCAGTGCCACATCGTGAATGTTGATGACGGCGGCGAGATCCCGCTCGGCGCAGAGTTCGCAGATCAGGCGCATGATCTGGCGCGAGGTTTTCGGGTCGAGCGAGGCGGTGGGCTCATCGACCAGCAGCAGCCTGGGGTTCTGGATCAGAGCGCGGGCGATGCCAACGCGCTGGCGCTGGCCGCCGGAAAGTTCGTCGGCGCGCTTGTCAGCCATTGCCAGCAGGCCAACGCGGTCGAGCAGACGGAAGGCCTCGTCAATATCGGACTGCGGGTATTTGCGCAGGAACGAGCGCCAGAAGCCGACATAGCCGAGCCGTCCGGAGAGCACGTTCTCCATCACCGTGAGCCGCTCGACCAGCGCGTATTCCTGAAAGATCATGCCCATCTGGCGGCGCATCTTGCGCAGGCCGCCGGAACTCAGTGCCGTCACATCCGTGCCATCAAGGATCACCGAGCCCGATGTCGGTTCGACCAGGCGGTTGATGCAGCGGATGAGTGTCGATTTGCCGGCGCCGGAAGGGCCGATCAGGGCCAGAACCTGTCCCTTGGGAATGGTCAGGGTGACGTCCTGAAGCGCCTTGTCGCCGGTGCGATAGGTCTTGGTCAGTTTCTTGAGTTCAAGCATGGGATCCCGCAATCGGCAAGGGAGGCGCCGCGTCAGGCGCGGCGCAACTTTATGGAAGCGAAACGCCGCGCCCGTTGAGGGGCGCGGCGGAACCGGAGAGGATCAGCCGCAGGTGTACTTCACACCGTTGGCAGTATCGATCTTGCGGACCACGTCCCAGAAATCCTTGTAGTTCATTTCCAGGAACTGGCCTTCATTGGATTTCTCGAATTCCTTCTGCAGCGAAGAGCCTTCCCAAGGGAAGGTGAAGAAGGCTTCCTTGATCTTTTCCTGCAGCTCAGGCTTGAGGTTGTAGACGACGCCGAAGCCGGTGGTCGGGAAGGTCTGCGACTTGTAGATGGTCTTGACCTGATCGGCGGTGATCACTTCGCGTTCGATCATGCGGCTCATCACCGAGTTGGCGATGGCTGCTGCCGGGTAATCCTTGTTGGCCACGCCGAGGATCGAGTTGTCGTGCTTGCCGGAGAAGGCAGGCTCGAAATCGCGGCCGGATTCCATGCCGTATTCAGCCTTGAGCAACGCGGACGGCGCCTTGAAGCCCGAGTTCGAAGTCTCGGCGGTAAACGCCAGGGTCTTGCCCTTGATGTCTTCAACCTTCTCGATGCCGGAACCGGGATAGGTGATGATTTCCATCTCGTAGCCGAAACCGCCGTCAAGCGAGGCCATGATGGTGAACGGGTGGAAGCCGGCGCAGTTGACGGCAAGCGGGTTTGAGCCGGTGTTGAAGCCGGCGATGTGCAGGCGGCCCGAGCGCATGGCTTCGATCTGGGCGGCGTTGGACTGAACCGGGAAGAACACGGACTTCTTGCCGGTGACCTTTTCCAGATGGGTCAGGAAGTCGGACCATGCTTCCTTGTAGACCGCAGGATCTTCAACCGGGGTGTAGGCGAAGATCAGCGTATCGGGATCAATCAGCTCGGCTTCATCTGTCGGCGTGTCGGCCACCAGGTCGCCGTCAACGTCGCAATAGCGTTCGTCCAGCGTGCCGCGTTCGCAGTCTGCTGCGGATGCGGCCAGAGGGGCCGCCATCGTCATCGCCAAGCCGGCGATGGTGCTCAAAAGCATTGATTTCAAAGTCATGGTATTCCTCCCGATATTAAGTTCGTTTTCCCGTCGCGACTATTCTGTGTGCAGGGGCAAATAGCAAGCCTCAATGACTGCCCATCTGTTTGGATTAACAGGCGGGGAGGGATGGAACAGGTTGGCGTGAGCGGTTCGGAAGTTTCGGTTTCATGCCGGAAAACTGAAAATTGCGAAAGGAAAACGGTACCATAACGAAATGGCGCGGTTTGCCGCCGCGCCATCCGATTCCTGTGGAAAGACGTCCTGCGACGTCAGACCGTGCCGCCGAGCGAACTTTCCAGCGCCACCATTTCCTGGCCGCCTGCCATCAGGTCCTGCAACTCGTCAGGCGTGATCTGGCCGCGCTGGGCTGTTCCCAGCGTCTTGCCGCGATTGAGCACGGTGAAGCGGTCACCGACGGCCAGCGCATGGCGGACATTGTGGGTGATGAAGACCACGGCAATGCCGTCCTTGCGCACCTTGTCGATGGTTGCCAGCACGTTGGCGGTCTGGCGGACACCGAGCGCCGAGGTCGGCTCGTCGAGGATGAGCACCTTGGCGCCGAAATGCACCGCCCGGGCAATCGCCACGGTCTGCCGCTCGCCGCCGGAAAGCGTGCCCACGGCCTGGTCCGGCCCGCGCAGCGAAATGCCCATCTTCTTCATTTCTTCCATGGTCACGCGATTGGCGTGGGCATGGTCGAACAGCTTGATCGGACCGAACTTCTTTTCTGGCTCGTTGCCCATGAAGAAGTTGCGGCTCACCGACATCAGCGGGATCATGGCCAGATCCTGGTAGACGGTGGCAATGCCCGCGGTGATGGCGTCGCGCGGATCCTCGAAATGCATCGGTCTGCCTTCGAACAGGATCTCGCCGCTTGTCGGTTTGTGGACGCCGGACATGGTCTTGATGAAGGTGGACTTGCCGGCGCCGTTGTCGCCGAGCAGGCAGTGGCATTCGCCGGGGTAGATCTCCAGCGACACGCCGTTGAGCGCGATCACCGAGCCGAAATGCTTCTCGATGTTCTTCATTTCAATCAGGGGAGCGTGTTCGGTCTGCATCTTATCTCTCCCCCGTGATCATGCGTCGGATATAGGTGTTGAGCACCACGGCAAACAGCAGGATGACGCCGAGGAACACGCGGAACAGCGAGCTCTCGACATTGGCGAAGAACAGGCCTTGCTGGACGACGCCGAAGATCAGGGCGCCAAGCGCCGCGCCAATCACCGAGCCGTAGCCGCCGGTCAGCAGCGCGCCGCCGATGACCACCGCGATAATGGCCTCGAATTCCTTGAGCAGGCCGCGGTCCGCGCCGGCCGAGCCGAACTCCATGACCTGGCAGGTGGCAAACACGCAGGCGCAGAAGGCGGTGAACATGAACATCAGGATCTTGACCCGGTTGACCGGCACGCCGACATAGCGGGCGGCTTGGGCATCGCCGCCCGAGGCGAAGATCCAGTTGCCGAATTTGGTGCGGGTCAGGACAAAGTGGCCGAACGCCACCAGCACCAGCGCCCAGACGATCAGCATCGGAATGCCGTCGACCACCGGCTGTCCGGCACGATTTCCCCGTTCGAACACGGAAATGATGCCGGCGTCGCCGAGCCAGGTGAACAGGCCCTTCAGGATCTTGCCGCCAAACACGGCTGCCAGCCAGTCGCCTTCGGCTGCCTTGTCGATGCCGCCGATGATGGTTTTGCGTTCGATCAGCTGCGGCAGGTAGATGGTGAAGCCGCGCAGGATGAACAGGAAAGCCAGTGTGACGATGAAGCTCGGCAGTCCTGTGCGGACGACGATGAAGCCGTTGAGCGCGCCGATGGCCAGGCACAGCGCAAAGGTGATCAGGATTGCCTGCCATACCGGCCAGCCCAGCGTGATGGTGAAAATGGCGATCATCATGCCGGCAAAGCCGATCATCGAGCCAACCGAGAGATCGAATTCACCGGCGATCATCAGCAGGCAGGCGCCCACGGCGATGATCATGAATTGTGCCGAGACGACGGACCAGTTGAGAACGCCCTGGGAACTGAACATTCCACTGTCGCCGGCAAAGATTGCGAATAGCACGAACACGATAACCGCACCGCAGATGCCGCCAAGCTCGGGGCGGATCAGGGCTTTGCGCAAGGCCGATGTTTGCTTGATGCGTTCGTCGCTTGCAGGTGCGTCAGCCATATCGGACATGATGCCTCACAGACGTTGAAAATTCGGGAAAAAAGGGCAGCAACACCGATGTGCCACTGCCCAGTCAGGAGGAAACCTAGCGGTATTCGCCCGCGTATTTCTCAACCATTTCAAGACCGTCGGCGGTAACGAAGCCGGGGCCGGAGTTGATGTTGTTGCCCGGCAGGACGCCGTAGCGATGGTAGTTGGTCATCACCACCACCGGCAGATAGGCCTGCAGGAACGGCTGCTGGTCGATGCCCCAGTTGATGATGCCTGCCTTGATGCCCTCGACAATGTTGGCGCCCAGATCGAAGGTGCCGAAATAGATGTCGCCGGCCAGGCCGTTTTCCTGCAGCGCAAGCAGTGTCGGGTCGGCGCTGGTCGGGCCGAGCGTGAGCACGGCATCGGTGTCGGGGTTGGAATTGAGGTAGGCCAGCACGCGATTCTTGATTTCGGCCGGATCCTGTCCGGAATCGATCATCTGGTTGCCCAGTTCGACACCCAGGCCATCGGCGAAGCCCTGGCAGCGTTCGGTCGAGGCCGGCGAGGAGATGTAGTGGTTGACGCACAGGAACGAGCCGACGCCATCGCCCTTGGCGCGCAGGCCGGCGGCGTAGCCCGCATCATATTCGGGCTGGCCGACATACATCAGCGCGCCGACTTCGCGGGCCTGGTCCGGGGTGCCGGAATTCATGATGATGACGTCAATGCCGGAATCGACCGCGGCCCTGATCGGGCCGGACAGCACGTCGTAATCGGCGAGGGTGGTGATGATGCCGTTGGGGCCGGAGGCCGCTGCCTGCTCGATGATGCGGGCCATGTCGGCCAGGTCACCGGTGGGCGGATTGCGGTATTCGACTTCGACATCCATTTGCTTGCCGGCAAGCGCGATGCCGTTCTTGATGGTGTTCCACCAGCTGTCGCTGTCGGGTGCATGGCTGACGAGCACGTAGCGTTCGCCCTCGGCGGATGCGGTGGTGGCGCTCAGCACGGGTGCCGCGAACACCGCAACAGCCAATGCGAGCTTCTTTGTCAATGACATCATGATCTCCTCCCAGAGTTTTGTCGAATGCATGGAAAGGCCGGCCTCCCGCCGTCTCTCGATGTTCAGGAAACCACGAATCGCCGAATTTTGCAACCGGTTGCAAAACTGAATCCGAAATTCTTGCTTTCATTCGATTTTCTGGGCAGTAATGGGGCTGTATTGAGCCGGATGGACAGGAGACGCTGATCAATGCCGCCAACGCTGAAGGATGTCGCCGAACGGGCAGGGGTATCGCGCGCGGCCGTGTCCCGCACCTTCACCGATGGGGCATCGGTGTCTCCGAAAATGCGCCGGAAGGTGGAAAAGGCCGCCACTGAACTCGGTTACAGTCCCAATGCCCTTGCCTCGAGCCTGACCACCGGGCGGACCAAGCTGATCGGCCTGGTGTCGAACAACTTTCACAATCCGATCTTCCTCGAGGTGTTCGACCTGTTCACCCGCGGGCTGCAGGAGCGCGGGCTGCGGCCGCTGTTGGTCAATCTGTCCGATGAAACCGATCCGGCCAACTCGATCCGCATGCTCAGGCAATATTCGGTCGATGGCGTGGTGGTGGCGTCCTCGACGCTGCCGCCGGGATTTGCCAAGGCGTTCCGTGATGCCGGTGTGCCGGTGGTGCACAGTTTCGGCCGCTACGCCAGCTCCCCGGAAGTGCATGTGGTCGGCATCGACAACGCCGAATGCGGCCGGATGGCGGCGCGCGAACTGGTGCGGCGCGGCTATCGCGACGTGGCATTCCTGGGCGGGCCCGAATCCGCCACCTCGACCCAGGACCGGTTTCGCGGCTTCATGGAAGAGCTTACACATCACCCGGAGATTTCGGTGCGGCACTCCTTTGCCGAAGCCTATTCGTTCAATGCGGGACGGGCGGAGATGCTGGCCCGGCTCAGGGACAAGCCGGCCGAGGCCTATTTCTGCGGCGATGACGTCTTGTCGATCGGCGCGCTCAGCGCCGTTGCCGACAGCGGCCTCAACGTGCCAGGCGATGTCGGCATCATCGGGCTCAACGACATGGAGATGGCGGGTTGGGAGAACATCAATCTCACCACCATCCGCCAGCCTATCAGCCAGATCATCGATTCCTCGATCGAGCTGATCGTCTCGATGCTGGAAAACCCCGACCGCTATCCCGAAGCCCGGCTGTTTCCGTGCAAGGTGGTGGAGCGGGGGACGCTGAGACCGGTGGCCTGAGCGCCAGTCCGGACCGGTCGAAAATCACAGCATCAGCGCCTTGTCGACCAGCTCCTGCTTGCCCGGGTATTTCGAGGTGTCGACGCCGTTTTCTTCCAGGGCCGCGCGCAGTTCATCCTCGCCCAGCGCCTCGATCGCCTCGGCGGTCATCTTGAGGAAATTGATCTTGCGCCTGACCGGCGGATTGAGCTCGCCGAACACGCTGGTGTTCTCGAAGGCGAATTCGCGCGCATATTTGCCCATGAAATGGTCGAGGAAGGTGTTGAGTGCGGGCCTTACCCTCGGGTCACTGGTCATGTGGTTTTCACAGGCGCCGAGCGTTTCGACCATCAGCCTGGTCCAGCGCGCCGCGCCGCGCTCGTTCATCAGCTGGATGGCGTTGTGGGTGTGGTGAAAGCTCAGCCGGAAATCCGCGCCGTGATAGGCAGGGCCGCCGCCCATCACGTCGATCCACATCGAGGCCTGGGTGTTGATGTGGTGGTTGACCCCGCCGATGCGGGCAAAGACGGAGGTGAACCAGTCCTCGTCGGCAAACACGCGGGTGTAGAAATCCTCGACAATGCGGACGATCCGCTCCGGCCCGAGCACGGAAAACAGCTGCCAGAACTGGATCGGCCTCGAGAGGTCATTGGGGGCGTCGAGCGAGATGATCTGCGCCATGCGGTGCGCATCCGCGGGCAGCAGGTTCCGGGTGATGGCCGATGTGATGTAGTCCCGCTGGATTTTCTCGGACATGTAGCCATGCCGTGTCGGGAAATTCGGATAGGTGGTTCGGCTCACGCTTTGCGCCCTTGTGTTGCTTGATACCCGTATCTCATTCCCGGTCTATCTGGGGGAGCGGTTTGGTCAATGCAAATTCGAAGTGACAGTCTGTAACGGCCGGGGCAGGGAGCGGTTTGTGTTTTTTCCCGTGTACTTGCGGCGGCTGGAGGGAGTAAACCATGGGGACCGATTTCAGCGCGCAGGCGGAAGACGAGCATGGCAAAGCATCACCACCACCATCATCACATGGACCCCGATGCGGGCGACGCGCGTGTCCTGTGGGCGGTGATCGTCAATCTCGGCCTGACCGTGGCGCAGATCATTGGCGGCATCATCTCGGGCAGCCTGGCAATGATCGCCGACGCCATCCACAATCTGTCGGATGCGATGTCTCTGATCATCGCCTTCTCCGCCCGCAAGATTGCGCGGCGTCCGGCTGACGCAAGCATGACCTTCGGTTATGGACGGGCGGAAGTGGTGGCGGCGCTGATCAACTACACGACGCTGATCGTGATCGGGTTCTATCTGATCTACGAGGCGGTGATGCGCTTCATCGAACCCTCGGGCGTCGATGGCTGGCTGGTGGTGATCATCGCCGGCATCGCGCTTGCGGTCGATGTGGTGACCGCGGCCCTGACCTATTCGCTGTCAAAGGAAAGCGTCAATATCCGCGCGGCCTTCCTGCACAATGTCGCCGATGCGATGGGCTCGGTTGCGGTGATCTTCGCGGGAACCCTGATCATCCTTTACGACTGGCAGATCATCGATCCGCTGGTGACGCTTCTGATCGCCGGCTACATCCTGTGGATGTCGTTTGGCGAGATCGGCGGCGTCATCCGCATCCTGATGCTGGGCAGCCCGTCAGGGATGATCGCGGGGGAGGTGCTGAAGACCGTTGAAGCTGTCGATGGCGTCTCGGGTGTGCATCACCTGCACCTGTGGCAGATGCAGGAGCACGAGGCGGCGCTGGACGCGCATCTGGTCATCGACGCCGGCCGCTGGGGCGACGCCGACGCGATCAAGCAGGCGGTCAAAGACCGGCTCAAACAGGATTTCGGTGTCGGCCATACGACGCTGGAACTGGAATGCTCGAAGCATGCCTGCGTGGGGGCGGTTGCGATCGGGTGAGGGGGGGATGGTGGCGGTGAATGGTGCTTTCGGCCCATTGCTGCCGTTGGGCCGAGACTTGTGAAATGGCGCGCTCGCGCCCAGAGCAGTCGTTGCAGACGCTTTAAAGCTGATGTTCAACTGTCTCCGCACAATAACAAGACAACGCGCCTTAAAGCTTTGACGTCAGGAAGGTGCGAATGGTCTCGGGGGCTCGTTGCAGTATCCTGGCCAGCGTAGGATCGACCACTTCAAATTCTCCAGCACGCGCTGCCCGATAATAGCCCAGCATCACAGCGATGGAACCTTCTGGCACCCCTGCAGCGCGGGCCTTCGCTTCCATTATTTCTTCACGCACGATACTCCGCAAGATTGGCTTGCCCAGAATGTCTCCGGCAAGCTTCGCAAGGGCGGCAAGGTCCAAAGCCTCACCCCCGGTCAGGGGCGGTGTCGGGCCGTCGATCACTTCGGTGCCGGCCAGCAAGGCTGCGTCGGCGGCGGCAAGATCATCGTGGGTCGCCCAGGCGACCTTGCCGTCTTCCGGTCCCTCCAGCCTACCAGCGTCAAAACCGCGCGCGTTCAGCATCAACGCACTCTCGGCGTAAAAACCGTGGCGCATAGAAGTCCAGGCTAGCCCCGATTCTGCCAACATCTTCTCCGTAGCAGCGTGGTCTCTACCAGGCGGGAAATGTGAGGCCTCTGCGCTCGACACCTGGCTGGTGTAGAAAATGCGCTCCACGCCGACTTCACCCGCAACACGTATGGCGGTGGCATGTTGTTCCAGGGGATTGCCGCCCGTGGCGGCCGCATTCGATGAGATCATCAGAAGATTCCTGGCACCGGCCCAGGCATGGCGCAGGCTTTCGGCATCATTATAATCCCCTTGACGCACGCGCACCCCGCGTGCCGAAATGTCGGCTACTTTTGACGGGTCGCGTACGCTGACGCCGATGCTTGCGGCCGGGACATGCAGCAAAAGGTTTTCAACGATCTTGCGACCGAGTTTGCCGGACGCACCTGTAACGATGAACATGGGGTTGTCTCCTGAATTTGCTTAGCGCCAAGCGCTGGGATCAGGGGCAATCTAATTGTTATCGAATTCTTTGATAATCGATTGAAATTCGAATAGCCTGTTCTCCATGAAGAACAATGTATCTCCGAATGATCTCATGGTGTTTCTCACCGTCCTGAATGAAGGCGGTTTCCGGGCCGCAGCGAAACGGCTGGGCGTTGCGCCCTCCAAAATCAGCACGACGGTCTCGCGGGTCGAGACACAGCTCGGCTTGCCGCTTCTCCTGCGCACGACCCGAAGCGTCCGGGCCACAGAACAGGGTCGTGCGCTGGCAGCCCGCATTCAGCCGCTGTTGGCGGAAGTGGATGCAGCCTGCCTTGAAACGGCAAGTTCGACGGACCGTGTGCAGGGACATTTGAAACTCAACGTACCAGGTGCTGTCATGCCGGACATCCTGCCGCCCCTTCTCGTGGAATTTCAACGCAGACATCCGCAAGTGGAAGTCGAAATCGTGGTGGAGAACAATCTTGTCGACATCATCGCTGCCGAATGTGACGCGGGCATCCGGTATGGCACGTCCATCGAGAAAGACATGATTTCCATTCCAGTCGGTCCACGCGTCCAGGAGATCGCGCTTGCTGCGTCGCCCGCTTACATGAAGGAGTATGGCCATCCTGAGAACGCTGCTGAACTGACAGAGCATTATGCGATCCGCTACAGATTATCCGGGGGACCTCTCTTACCCTGGATTTTGCGAAACGGGGACGAAACGGTCCAGGTCAGCCCCATGACGCGACTGGTTCTAAGTGTGAATGCCTTGAACACCGGCTTGAGCTACGCGCGCGCTGGACTGGGCATCATTGCCACCTTCCGCAACTGGCTCGAAGACGATTTTGGCGCCGGAATTCTGGTCCCTGTCCTGCCTGACTGGTGGGCTGAACAAGAAGGCCCGAGGCTCTACTATCCAAGCCGCTTCACGTCGACGCCGTTACGCGCATTCATCGATGTCTGCCGGAGCCCAACTACAACTGGGTGAAGGTTTGTCTGCGTCTGCTTATGGTATTCCCCGTCATTCGCCCGATGCAGTGAACTTCCGCTTTCCGCCCAACTCAGCCATCATCGTCGCAGCGGGAAATCAGTAGCCATCCACCCAAAACATCTCCGCCCGCACGGCTATCGGGTCTGCGCGACAAGGTTCTCCCATTTACCCCGCCGCATCCCGCCACAATGCCGCAATGCGGGCTTCGAGCACGTCCGGGGCGTCCCTGAGCAGGTTGCTGACGGTCTTGCGGACCTCATCGTGCAGGCGGGTCGAACGTGTAATCATGCAGACGCGCAAGACCGCGATTTCGGCTTCGTCGCCGATGGTGTCCGGGTCGGTGGCGATCAGGGTCTTGAGCGCGTCGAGATCGTGCGCATCGCCCAGCGCCTCGCCGGCGAGGTCGGCGATTCCGGCGCGCAGGGCCATTTCGCCGGGCCAGGCACGGCTCAGCAATTGCACATGCATGCGGTGATACTTGATGCGCTTGCGCAGGTCGTGCCAGTCGGCCGCATTGCCGCTCTCGACAGCCGTCTCCAGCGCCGAAACCGCCTTGCCGTAGTTTCTTGCGGTGGCCTTGGCCAGCACAGCGACGGCCTTTTGCCGGCTACGGGGCAGGCGCAGATCGCCAAGCGCTTCGATCCCGTCCTGGCAGGTGGCGATGGCCACGGTGATCCTGGCTTCGAGATCGGTCTCTTCCGTGGCGATGCAGTCGCGGCGTGCTGCCAGACGGGCGCGGATGGCTGAGAGCGCCGGCCGGTTTTCGCCCGCAGCGCCGGAGGCGAGCAGATGGTCGAGCGCCTCGACCAGCGCCGTGGCGTCGCGCACCGCCGACAGCGTGGCGGCGACGTCGCGCAGCCGGGCATTCTCCCGGGCTGAAAATTCCGGAGCCGCACCGCGGATCAGCCGCAGCAGGCCTCGCAGCCGCTTGAAGCGCTTGCGGGCGTCGTGGATGGCCTGATAGGGACCGTCCGGCTGGCGGCGCAGAATGTCGATCGCGCTCCGGTACTGGATTTCTGCGATGCGAACGACTTCACGCTCCAGCGGCTTGCCGGGCCTGATGCGGTAGCTCATGGTTGGAAATCCGCGGGCAGGCCGTTGATGGCCAGCATGGCGTTCGACCAGGCCGCTTCACCGGTGACTTCGCGCCCGAGCCAGGCGGGCAGGGCCGGGGCGTCGCTTTCCGAGCCCATCTCGACCTCGGCGGTGACGAGGCCTGCAAGCCGGGCCTCATAGACGTCGACTTCCCAGGCGAAGCCCTCGACATTGACGATATGGCGGGTTTTCTCGACCAGCCGCCCGCGGCTGGCGTCAGCCATTTCGCGCGCATCGGCCAGCGGGACGGGATACTCGAATTCGTGCCGGGTCATCTCCGACACGCCGACCTTGACCGCCAGCCAGGCGCTTGTGCCGTCATAGATGCGCACCCGCAGCGAGGTGTCGCCATCGATGGCGACATAGGCCTGGACGATGGATCTCGATGTCTCGACAGCGTCGCGCCAGCTGTCGTTCTCGACGAGGAATTTGCGTTCGATTTCAAGGGCCATGGCCCATCTTTGACCGGATGGACCGGTTTTGCAATCGGCGTCAGGGGGCGGGGCCATAGTCGCCCCGACGCAGTGACGTTACCTGCAGCGATAGAGCCGCACCGGTTTGGCGCTGCCGCGTGCGATCACGCCCTTTGCCTCGAGATCGAGCTGGACGGCCTTGAGCCACCAGCCGGCCTTTGCTCCGCCGGGGAAGAGTTCGGGCGAGAGATGTTCCAGCAGCGCGGCTTTCGCTTCGGCCACGGTGACACCCGGGCCTGTCTCCGGCAGAACCGGGAGCAGCGCCTCGCGCATGGCCATGTATCTGGCGCGATTGACCCGCTGAACGTGGTGCGGCGAGGTAATGCTTTGGATTTCGATCCGGTCATCGGCGTCAGACATTGAGCTCTCCCTCGACGGAAAATTTCGGGTTTCGGAACCGCATCCTGATCCATGCGCCAAGGAGCAGGGCGTAAAACCGCAAGGAATGCCGCTTCAGGTTCGGCACATCATCGGGCAGGACGGAGGGGTCCTCGAGATCGCCGGTCATGGTGCGCATTTCAACCGGCGGCCGCGCTCTCTCCGGCCAGAGCCCGGTGTAGAAACTCAGCCAATGGCCGCCGGTGAACTCCAGGAACACCGGCGTGTTGCAGCAGCTGGCGACGACGCGCCGCGTTGGAGCACCGGGCGACAGGCGGAACTGGCGCAAAGATTGTGCGCCGGAGACTATCTCGACGCGGTCCTTGCGCTGTATCACCAGCGCGGTCGCGCCCTTGTCGTCGACGATCAGAGGGGAGCCTGGAAGGGTTTGGAGAATTTGTGCGGCTGCGCGGCAGCTGGTGCACAGGCATTCAACGCTGGCGACCGGCGGGCCTGCAAGGCGCATTTTCACCTGGCCACAGGCGCAGGCCAGTGTCTGGCTATCGGTCATCATGTCCTCCGGTTTTCCTATTAACTAGACTGGACAGTCCAGTTTGATTTGTCAACAGGAAGTGCTAGGTTCGGCTCTCGAAACGGCAAGGGCAGGGACATGGTGAACGGTGCTTCGACACGCGTCCGGCGCAGCCGGGAGAAAATACTCGCGGCTGCCGAACAGGTGTTTCTGCATGCGGGATTTCTCGGCGCAAACATGGATTCGATTGCGGAAAAAGCAGCTGTCTCCAAGCAGACAGTCTACGCGCATTTCCAGTCGAAGGAGGTGCTTTTTCTGGAAGTGATCGAGGCGATGACCGGCGGTGCGGCACGAACAATCGGCGAAAATGTCGAAGACCGGCTCGATGATCGCCCGGTGCGGGACTATCTCACGGCGGTGGCAATTGACCAATTGAGCGTCGTCATGACACCACGACTCATGCAGTTGCGCCGCATGGTCATCGGCGAAACCGGGCGGTTTCCGGAGCTTGGACGCTCGCTCTACGAAAACGGGCCGCTGGTCTCGATCCGGCGGGTTGCCCGGGCGCTCGCCCATTACATGGCGCTCGGCCAGATCCGCGATTGCGATCCGTTTGGCGCTGCCACCCAGTTCAACTGGATGGTGATGGGGGCTCCGACCAACGCCGCCATGCTGCTGGGCGACAGCGCGATCCCCTCCCGGTCGGAGCTTCACGCCCACGCGCATGAGGCGGTGCGGATCTTCCTGTCCGCCTACGCCATGCCGGCCGATGCCGGTGCCGGGCCTGTTGTCCCGCCAGCGGCTACCTGAACATCGGCGGCCGTGCGTCGATCCAGCTGCCGTCGGCCTTGCCCGATTCCGCCACCGCGAAGACCGCGGCCATCGAGCGCAGGCCGTCCTCGGCGCGGGGGTAGAGATTGGCGGCGGGGTCGATGGCGCGGCCGTCCTTTTCGGCGCGGATGGCCTCGGCCAGGTCGTGATAGATGTTGGCAAACGCCAGTGGCATGCCCTCGGCGTGGCCGATGGTGACGCGGGAGGTGCGGTCGGCTTCGGGGGAGAGGCCTGCCTCGCCGCGCTCGATTGTCTGCAAGCGTTCACCGAGCGGCATCCAGTAGAGCTGGTTGGGCTGCTCCTGGGCCCATCTGAGCCCACCTTTTTCGCCAAACACCTGCAGCGTCAGCCCGTGCTGGCGGCCGATGGCGATGGACGAGGTCCAGAGCCGCCCGACGGTGCCGCCTGACAAACGGAAATTGACCATGGCGTCGTCTTCGAGTTCGCGGCTTGCGATGCAGGAGACGGTGTCGGCGGAGAGTCTTGTCACTTCCTGGCCGGTGACGAAGCTCGCCATGTGCAGCGCGTGGATGCCGCAATCGGCGAACTGTGCCGAGACCCCGGCCTGGGCCGGATCATAGCGCCAGCGCACACGGGGATTGTCGGCATCTGCCGCATCGGCATGGTGGCCATGGGCGAACTCGGCCTTGACCAGCCGGATCTGGCCGAGATCGCCGCGCGCCACCATTGCCTTCATGTGGCGCACCAGCGAATAGCCGGAATAGCCGTAATTGACGGCGCAGATTTTCCCGGTCGCGCGCGCGGTGCGGACAATGTCCTCGCCTTGCTCGACGGTCATGGTCATCGGCTTTTCACAAAGCACGTGAAAACCGGCATCGAGATAGGCCTTGGTGATCTCGTAGTGGGTGGCGTTGGGGGTGGCCACCGTGACCAGATCGACACGATCGGGGCGGTTGCGTTCGCCCTCAAGCATCTCGCGCCAGTCGCCATAGGCGCGGTCCGCTGCCAAACCCAGCCGCTGACCATAGTCACGGCCCGCATCGGGGCGGTGGTCGAGTGCGCCGGCGGTGAATTCGAATTCGCCGTCAAGGCCGGCGCCCAAGCGGTGGGCCGGTCCGATCTGGCTGCCTTCGCCGCCACCGATCATTCCCCATTTGAGTTTTGTCATGTCGTGATTCCCGCTTAAAAACCGATGGATTGCAGATAGGCGCGGTTGGCCCTGGCGTCGCCCACCGGATCGGGGTCGAGCAGCGGATCGCAATCCTGCTCCACCGTGCACCAGCCTTCAAAGCCGTTGTCGATGAGGATCTGCCGCACGGCCGGAAAGTCGACGTCGCCATCGCCGAGATTGCAGAAAATGCCCTGGCCGCAGGCATCGTAGAAGCCGGTGCGGCTGGCAATCGCTGCCGCCTTCACCTTCGGGTCGATGTCCTTGAAATGCATATAGGAAATCCGGTTGATATGGCGCTTCATGAAGGCCACGGGATCGAACCCGGCATAGGAATGGTGGCCGGTGTCGAAGCAGATCTTGAGAATTTTCTCGTCGACCTCGTCAAGCAGCCGTTCGAGTTCGGGTTCGAAATCGATGAAGCCCGCGGCATGGGCGTGCATGCCGACGGTGAGGCCGTATTCCTCGGCACCGAGTTTGGCCACGGTGGCGATGCGGTCACGGAACGCCGTCCATTCGGCCTTGTCCATCTGTTCGGCCTCGCTGGCGCGTCCGGCGGTGGGGGCGCGGCGCGGCGAGATCGAATCGATCAGCACAAGGTGCTGTGCGCCGTGGGCCACCAGTGCCTTGCAGGTACGCACCGCGCCATCCATCACGTCGTCCCACTGGTTGGCATCGTGGAAGGCGCGAAACACCACGCCGCCGATCAGTTCCAGTCCGTTTTGATCAAGCGCCTCGGCGAGGATTGCCGGGTCTTCCGGCATGAAGCCAACCGGGCCGAGCTCGATGCCGGTGTAGCCGGCTTCCGCGCATTGTTTCAGCACCGTCTGCCAGGCCGGGTTGCGCGGGTCGTTTGCGAATTCCACACCCCAGGAGCAGGGCGCATTGCCGATTTGAATTGTCATGGTTTGCTGCTTTCACGCCTGCTTTGTGTTGTCGATGGATTGCCAGGTTTTGCTGCGTGACGAGGCAAATGCCGCCGCCACGACTTCATTGACCGCGAGCCCGTCGCGGAAGCTTGGCCAGACCGGTTCGCCGGTTTCGATGGCGCGAAGGAAATCCCGCGCCTCGATGATGATCTGGTCCTGGTAACCGGTGCCGTGGCCGGGGCCCTGGCAGAACGGCAGATAATCTGGATGGGACGGGCCGGTGAGGATCTTGGTAAAACCGCGCGTGGCTTCCGGCTCGTCCATCTTGTAGAGCCACAGCGCGTTCTGGTCTTCCTGGTCAAACCGGATCGCGCCTTTCGTGCCGGTGATTTCGTAGGCGTAGCCCATCTTGCGGCCTGTCGCGATGCGGCTGAAATGCATCTGTCCCATGGCGCCATTGGCAAAGCGGCACATCATCTGGCCCTGGTCGTCATTGCTGACGGTTCCGCCGGGGCGGGTGGCGTGAACGGTCTCGATCTCGGCAATCAGCGATGTGACCGGGCCGACGAGAGCCAGCGCCGCGTTGATCATGTGCGGGGCGAGGTCGCCCATGGTGCCGTTGGCGTCACCCGTGGTGCGCCAGCTGGCAGGCGTTTGCGGGTCGGCGAGGAAATCCTCGGTGTGTTCGCCGCGAAACCAGGTGATCTCGCCGATGGCACCTTCGGCGATCAATTGCCGGGCGAACTGGCTGGCAGGCGTGCGGATATAGTTGAAGCCGACCATGTTGGCGGCAGTGCCTTTCTCCGCCGCTTCGACCATGGCGCGGCTGTCTTCCAGCGTTGCGCCCATCGGTTTTTCACACAGCACCGGCTTGCCGAGCGCGAAGGCGGCTTCGGCAATGGCGCGATGGGTGGCTTGCGGCGAGGCGATGATAATGGCCTCGACCTTGGGGTCGGCGACCAGTTCCTGCCAGTCGCGCGCCGCACGGTGGAAGCCGTAGGCGGCGCGGTAGCGCTCGGCGGATTGCGGTGAACCGGCGGAGACCATTTCAAGGCGTGGCCGCAGGGCAGTGTCAAACACCGCGCCGACAGCCGCCATCGCCACCGCATGGGCCTTTCCCATATAGCCGCCGCCAACAATGCCAACGCCAATTTCACGCATAATCGGGTCCATATTGAAATTCAGTTTGCAACCGGTTGCAAATTTTGTATCTTCGGAATCCAAGTTTCGCAAGCGGCATTTTGGGAACCGGAAACAATCCGGAGAATCTGCCACTGATATCGGGAGGTTACAGCGCTCATGAGTGACGAGACCGTTCGGCTGACGACAGCGCAGGCGATTATCAAGTATCTCGCCAACCAGTTTATCGAGATCGATGGCGAGGAAATGCGGCTGTGCGGCGGCGGCTTCGGCATCTTTGGTCACGGCAACGTCACCTGCCTGGGTGAAGCGCTGTATGGCCATCGCGATGTGCTGCCGCTCTATCGCGGCCAGAACGAGCAGAGCATGGGCTTTGCCGCTGCGGCCTATTCGAAACAGTGGCTCCGCCAGCGCTTCATGTTCTGCACCGCGTCGGCCGGGCCGGGGACAGCGAACCTGCTGACGTCTGCGGCGCTTGCACATGCCAACCGCTTGCCGATGCTGATGCTGTGCGGCGACATCTTCATCACCCGTCTGCCCGACCCGGTGCTGCAGCAGCTGGAGCATTACGGCAATCCGACACTCGGGGTGAATGATGCCTTCAAGGCGGTGAGCCGGTTCTGGGACAGGATCACCCATCCGGCGCAGATCATCCAGTCGCTGCCTGCGGCAATCGCCACAATGCTTGACCCGGCCGATTGCGGCCCCGCGTTCCTGGGCTTGCCGCAGGATGTGCAGGGCTGGGCCTATGATTATCCGGTGGAGCTGTTTGCCAGGAAGGTGCACCGCATCCGACGGCAGGCGCCCGATGCGGATGAAATTGCCGACGCTGCGATGCTGATCAAGTCCGCCAGGCGGCCGGTGATCATCGCCGGGGGCGGCGTGCAGTATTCGCGCGCCACGGCGGAACTGACAGCCTTTGCCGAGGCGCACCGGATCCCGGTGATCGAGACCATCGCCGGGCGGGCCAATCTGCTCGATACGCATCCGCTCAACATCGGCCCGGTCGGTGTCACCGGCTCGGACAGCGCCAATGCGGTTGCCGAAAAGGCGGATGTGATTCTGGCGGTCGGCACACGGATGCAGGATTTTACCACCGGGTCCTGGACCGCGTTTGACAAATCCGCCCGCATCGTCTCGCTCAACGCCGCCCGGCATGATGCCGGCAAGCACCTGTCGCTGCCGGTGGTGGGCGACGCGAAACTCGGGATTGCGGCTCTGGGTGCGGCGCTTGGTGGCTACAGCGCGGCTTCGAACTGGACCGGGTTTGCGCAAGAGCAGCGCAAGGCCTGGAATGCCTACGTCGAGGGCAACGTCGCGCCGGGCAACCGGCCCAATTCCTATGCGCAGGCGATCGGCGTGGTCAACGCGCTGTGCGATCCGCGTGACCGGGTGGTCACCGCCGCCGGCGGGCTCCCGGCGGAAGTGACTGCCAACTGGCGCACACTGTCGCTCGGCACGGTCGATGTCGAGTTCGGCTTCTCCTGCATGGGCTACGAGATCGCAGGCGGCTGGGGCGCGCGGATTGCGCAGTCCGAGCGCGAACCGGACAAGGACACCATCGTGTTCGTCGGCGACGGCGCATACCTGTTGATGAATTCCGACATCTATTCCTCGGTGCTGTCGGGCAAGAAGCTGATCATTCTGGTGCTCGACAATGGCGGTTTCGCCGTCATCAACAAGCTGCAGAACAACACCGGCAACGAGAGCTTCAACAATCTGATCGCCGATTGCCCGACGGTGGCTGAGCCCTTCGCGGTGGATTTCGAGGCCCATGCGGCGTCGATGGGGGCGATTGCCGAGACCGTGTCCAATCCTGCCGAACTGGGTGAAGCGTTCAAGCGTGCCAAGGCGAGCGCAAAGACCCATGTCATCGTCATGAAGGTCGATGCCTATGACGGCTGGACCACGGAAGGCCATGCCTGGTGGGAAGTGGGCACGCCGCACGTGACCACAAATCCCAAGGTGAAGGCCGCGCATGAAGAGCAGGAAGCCACCCGCGTCAAACAGCGCAAGGGTGTCTAAGATGAACTGCACCGTCTTGCCCACATGCGCAGTCCGGACTTCCGGGAGCCCGAGATGAGCGTTCTTGATGGCATCAAGGCGCGCAACTTCCTGGTCATCGGCCGCGTCGGAATGGACCTGTCGCCCGATCCTGCCGGGACCCGCACCCGGGATGCGAGTTCGATGATGGTGGCGATGGGCGGTTCAAGCGCCAACATTGCCGCCGGCCTCGTCAAGCTGGGCTGCAAGGCGGCGCTGGTAACCAAGGTTTCGGATGACGCGGTTGGCTGGTATTGCCTGAACCAGCTTGATCACTACGGCGTCGACCGCACCCATGTGCATGCGATCAGCGGTGAATGCCGCACCTCGCTTGCCGTCTACGAAACCCGGGTGGAGGAGCATCAGAGCGTCATCTACCGAAACAATGCCGCCGATTTCCAGATGGACATCGCCGATGTCGAGGCGGTCGATTACAGGAGCTACGGCGCGCTGATCACAGCCGGCACCGTGTTTGCCGCCGAGCCCTCGCGCTCGGCCACGTTCCGGGCTTTCGAGCTGGCGCGCGCCGCGGGCCTGCCGATCATCTTCGATGTCGATTACCGGCCCTATTCCTGGCCGTCTGCGCAAGTGGCCGAAGAGGTCTTGTCGCGTGCCGGCGCCATGGCCGACGTGATTGTCGGAAATGACGAGGAATTTGGCTTCATGGCCGGCGGTATCGACAAGGGACTGGCCAAGGCACGCGAGCTCGCCAATTCCAGCGCCGGCATCGTCATCTACAAGATGGGGCCGGATGGAGCCGTGGCGTTCGCAAATGGTCGCGAACTGCGCACCGGGATCTACCCGGTCAAGGCGCTCAAGCCCACCGGCGCGGGTGACAGTTTCATGGCTGGCCTGCTGGCATCGCTTTCGGAAGGCCGGGAGCTAGAGGACGCGGTGCTGCGCGGCTCGGCCTGTGCCTCCATCGTCGTCTCCCGGCCCGGCTGTGCGCCTGCCATGCCGACACCTGACGAACTCGAGGCCTTCCTCACCACCCATCCCGGCCCGACGCCTGTCTGAGCCCCTATTGTCTGAAAGGACCAGAACCATGCATATCGCGCCCTACAACAATGAGAACAAGCCGATCGTCGATGTCGACAACGCCTGTGTTCCGCTCAATTACTTCAACATCGTCAAGCTGAAAAAGGGCGAGGCGTTCGAGTACCAGGTGCCCGGCTACGAAACCTGTATCGTGCCTGCCACCGGCACAGTCGATGTCAATGTCGAGGGCGTTTCCTATGCCAAGCTCGGCAATCGCGGCGTCGATGTCTGGGACGGCGAGCCGGAGGGGGTTTATGTTCCGGTCGGCGCCAAGGTGACGATTGTCTGCGTTTCGGACCAGACCGAGACCTTCATTGCTGGCGCGAAATACGACAAGGTGCTTGAGCCGTTCGATGTGCGCGCCGACGGGCTCGACCTCGTGCAGTACGGCTCGGACGACACCAAGACCCACCGCAAGATCAAGCATATTCTTGGCCAAAAGCATCACGGCAAGGTCGGGCGTCTGCTGGTGAGCGAGCTGTTCACGGTCGGGCAGGGCGGCTGGTCGGGGTTCCCGAGCCACAAGCACGACACCGACCGTCTGCCCGACGAGACCCGTCACGACGAGACCTACAATTTCCGCTTCCGGCCGAATTACGGCTCCGGCGTGCAGATGCTGCAGCGTGAGGACAACAAGCCGGGCAACGCCTATCACATCGTTGACGGCTCGACGATCTGCCTCGACAAGGGCTACCACCCGTGCTGCGTGCTGCCTGGCTACGAGATGTATTATTTCACCATTCTCGGCGGTCTCAGCCAGCGCTCGCTGGTGCAATATTTCCAACCCACCCATGCCTACCAGATCGAGACCATCCCGGGCATCAAGGATATGGTGGCAAAGTTCAAATGAGCATCGCCACGCTTGCCGAAGTCTTGCAGCCTGCCCTGAAGGGTGGATATGCGGTTGCCGGTCTTGTCACACTCGGCTGGGAGGACATGCGCGCCTATGTGGCCGCCGCCGAAGCAGAGGGCGCACCGGTGATCCTGCAGGCCGGGCCTTCCTGCCGGGCGCACACACCGTTGCCGGTGCTGGGCAAGATGTTTCGCCACCTTGCGGAAAATGCCGGCGTGCCGGTCGTCGCTCATCTTGACCACGGCTATACGTATGACGAGTGCAAAGAAGCGCTCGACAGCGGTTTCACCTCGCTGATGTTCGACGGCTCGCGCAAGGAGCTTTCGCAGAACATCGAGGAGACTGCGGCGATCGCCGAGATGGCGCACAAGGCGGGCATCTCGTGCGAGGGCGAGATCGGCTTTGTCGGCTATTCCGGTGGCGAGAATTCGGCCGGGACCGATCCCGAGGAAGCCGCAAAATTCGCCCGCGAGACCGGCGTTGATGCCATGGCGATCTCGGTCGGCAATGTGCATCTGCAAGAGGACAAGCAAGGCGGGCTCGACGAGCCTCGGATTCGCGCCATCGAAGCGCTGACGACTGTGCCGCTGGTCATCCATGGCGGTTCCGGCGTTCCGTTGGCGCAGCGCACGGCGCTTGCCACCGGGTCGAGTATCTGCAAGTTCAATATCGGCACCGAGCTCAGGATGGCCTTTGGCGCCGCCCTGCGCGAGGCGGTCAACCGCGATCCGGACCGGTTTGACCGGGTGACGATCCTGAAGGAAACCCACGATCCGGTGATGGCTGCCGCCCGCACCATCATCCGCGCCTTCGGCGCACCAGCAAGGAAAGCCTGAGGCATGCTCAATATCGGTATTCTGGGTTGCGGCCGCATTGGCCAGGTTCACGCCGGCAGCCTGCAGCACATCGCAACCGCGCGCGTCGCCGCTGTCGCTGACGCCTTCCCCGATGCGGCCAATGCGCTTGCCTCGAAAACCGGCGCGACGGTGATGACAGCCGGGGAGATGATCACGAGCCCTGGTATCGACGCGGTGGTGATCGGCACACCGACCGACACGCATTTCGACCTGATTCAGTCGAGCGCCAAGGCTGGCAAGGCGATCTTCTGCGAAAAGCCCGTCGACATGTCGGCTGACCGGATTCGCGAGTGCATCAAAACCGTTGAGGCCGCGGGCGTACCGTTCCTCACCGGCTTCAACCGCCGCTTCGATCCTGGCTTCGCCGGCCTCCAGGCCCGCATTGCCGCAGGCGAGATCGGCGATGTCGAACTGGTCACCATCCTGTCGCGCGACCCGTCACCGCCGCCGGTCGCCTATATCAAAAGTTCAGGCGGGCTGTTCCGTGACATGATGATCCATGATTTCGACATGGCGCGGTTTCTGCTGGGCGAGGACATCGTCCGCGTCTTTGCCACCGGTTCGGCGCTGGTCGATCCGGCCATCGGCGAGGCCGGCGATGTCGATACCGCCGTGGCGGTGCTGACCACGGCGTCGGGCCGGATCTGCCAGATTTCCAATTCGCGCCGCGCCACCTATGGCTACGACCAGCGCGCCGAAGTGCATGGATCGCTCGGTCTGCTCAAGGCCAACAATGTGCCCGAGAACAATGTCGAGATCGCCACCGGTGCGGGGGTTTGCGCGGCTCCGGCGCAGCATTTCTTCCTCGAGCGCTATGCCGGGGCCTACCGCGCCGAAATGATGCATTTCATCGAGTGCCTGACAGCGGGGACCGTGCCATCACCGGGCATTCGCGACGGCCTTGCCGCGCAGCTGATCGCCGATGCGGCAGCAACGTCGCTGGAAACCGGTATCCCTGTCGATCTGGGCTGAGCAGCCGCAGGTCGCCATTCGAGCCTTGCGGCGGCGTATAACTCAGGTTCATGGCCCTCGAACCCGGGTTTGAAAACCGCCAAATCAACCTTTGGCAGATGGTTTGGCCGGGCGGGTTGCGACATTTCTTTCTCACCGGACTGGCGAACACAACGTTGTTTGCCTGCCGGCCAACCGAGAAGGAAATTTTGCCAATGTTCAGAAAAACAACTCTTTCGGCTCTGCTTTCCGGCGTGTTCATCATGTCCACGCCAATGGCCTCCCGCGCCCAGCAGGTTGATGGCGGCTTCGTGTTCAGTGAGACGCTCCAGACATCCATCGATGCATTCCGGTCGAGCCTGGAAAACTTTCGTGCCGAAATCGGTTCGGCAGTTGAAGGGTTGGGGGCTGAAGACCGGCAGGAGGTTCTTGCCGCCCATGCCGCGGAAGCAAGAGCGTTGCAGCAAGCCGCGCGCAGCCTGAACGTCCAGGCTGCTGCCGAGATGGCGGAGGCCGGTTTCGAACCGTCGAAGGGCAGTCCGGTCGGCCTTGGCATTGGCCAGGAAGGCGGCCGCGGCGGACCTGGTGGCCGCGGTGGCGAAGGCCCTGGTGGTGAAGGCCCCGGTGGTGAAGGCCCTGGTGGCCGTTCCTGACGTCTGTATTTGAACGAAACGGCACCAGGTGCCGGAGCTTATGCCCCACACGATGCTTCGGTATCTGGTTCCTGTGCCCCGGAACGCTGTTCCGGGGTATCGAGAAAGGAAGAGAACAATGTTGCGATTTCCGAACCCGGCCCAGATGCAGTTTGCCATGGGCCTGTTCTTCCCGGTCTGCATGGTTGCGCGTGAGTTGATCGCGAACGCGGATGTGCTTCGGCACGCCCTTATCTGAACAGGTTTTACCCAGGTGGCGAAGCCCCACACTTCGGCACCTGGGCCCCTTACACCGGAATGCCGGCCTGGCTTTCCCAGACAGGAAATGAACAATGTTGCGACTTTTGAACCCTGCCTATCTGCAGCTTGCGGTGGTCCTGCTGTTCCCCAGCAGCATGATTGCCAGTCAACTGCTTTCGAACGCCTATTCGCTCTACCAGTACGCACATGATGACGCGCGAACGGTAAATCCTTTGCAGGTATCCGCTTCATGGATGCCACAGGACGTTGTTTTGTCGCATTCCTATCGTGTATGGACGGGCGAGTTGTGACAATGCCTGATCCGGCGCCTGCGATCGGGAAGAGAGAACTGATATGAACCGGTCCTTGCTTTACATGGCCATATTTACGCTGACGCTCGCAGGCCCCTTGCAGGCGCAAACGCTGAGCCCCGGGTTCTCGGAGCTGCTCGAGGAGCAGGGGTTCGTCGTGTTGTCCAAACGCTATACCTGGCTCGGACGGATCGTCGTCAATGTTTCCAATGGTCTGTATGAGCGCGAGATTCTGATTTCCCGCGGATCGAACCAGATCCTGCAGGACAACTGGACAAGGGTCGAGCCTGGCCCGGCGGAAACGGGCGGCGGGGCCTCTCGAAAAATCCTGAGAGATCCGAGACGTGGCGGTGCCGATCGTGGCCGTCCCGGCGGGCTGGCTGGGCCTGGTGGCCCGGCCGGACCAGCCGGGCCAGGCGGGCCTGCAGGCGGACCGAGCGGGCCTGGCGGACCTGGTGGCTAGTCCTGATCATGGAGAATTTGCCGCCACCTTTCGTCAGCAGTCACGCCCGGGCCGAATGAGAATGAAGCATTGAAACAATCCAACCTCTTCCTCTGGTTCTTCGTCGCAATTCAGGTCTTGTGCGCGGGAGCATTCGTGGTGAGCCTGGCGATGTCAATTCTCGGCCTGCAGCGAACCGGCGCGAGTTGGCAGTTGCGGGAAGCGCTCGAGATATCGGCAAGCCTCGGGCTGGTGATCGGATCGGTCCTGGGCATGCGGTCGGTCGTGCAGGCGCGCCGCAGCCAGATGCATGCCGAGGAGGCCCTGCGCTCGGCATCGGGCGCCTTCGCCATGGTGGTGAATGAAAAATTCGAGCGATGGGCGCTGACAAGGGCCGAGCTCGATGTCGCCTGGCTGGTGATCAAGGGGTTTTCGATCCGGGAGATCGCCGAGCTGCGCGGAACGTCTGAGGGAACCATCAAGTCCCAATGCAATGCCATATACCGAAAGGTTGGTGTCAGCGGCCGCGCGCAGCTGCTGTCGCTGATCGTCGAGGACCTGTTGCTCGATTGAATGGCTGCATCCGGCAATTTTGCCATCTGCCGAAGCCGTGCCCCTTCAAATGAAACCGCCCCCGGCAGGTTTGACTGCCGGAGGCGGGAAAGTGCTGAAACACTTTTGAACTGAATTGTCGGTCTGCCGGTTGGCCCCGATCAGGCGGCTTTTGCCGTCTTGGGAGCCTGGCCGGAAACGTTCTTGGTGATGGTATCAAGCGCCCACTGCTTGATCTGGGCCTCGAGTTCCTCGTTGCGCTTGCGCAGCGAGTCGACCTCGATATCCATCTTTTCGCGCTCGGCCTGCTGGTAGGCGTCGAGCTGTTCCTGCAGTTCCTTGTTGTGCGCCTTGAGAGTTTCGATGTCCTGGCTGCTCATTGCATCCAGGTTGTTCTGCAAGGTGAGGATCTGGGAGGTGATCTTCGATTTGAATTCGTTCAGCGCGGCGACCTGGGCCGAAAGTTCATCAAGGTCGGCGCCGGATTTGGGCGACATGAACATCGCGGCGATGGACATGAGCGCGAACAGCGGCACCAGAACGATGGCGGAGCCTGCGAGTGTGTGGATCAGGCCCATGTGTCCGACATCGAACATGGCAGCGAAAAACAACGCGCCAAGCGTGATGGCGGCGACGCCGAGAACTTTCGAAATCAAACCCATCGTGTCGCCTTTGTTGCTCTGAGTATTGGTCTTGTCTGATTTCTGGGCAGCCACGGTGAACTCCTAACGCGATAACACACAGATTGTTGATGTAGACCAGCGCAGGGATGGGGCGCGCCCCGGCAAGGGCAGGCGGTGACATGCAAGCGCGGTCTGAACCGGTATTCCAACATGCCTGGATCTGATGTGATCGAACTGGCGGGCGAGAGTGCATCATGCTTCCCCTGAGAGGGGTCTCGCACCAGCAAGCTAGCAGCATGGGTTTAAAGAAATGTGAAAACCGGCAGATAGTTAATTGTTATGAAAACCGGCTAACCGCGCCGCGCGATTGGGAGGTCACGCGGCGCATTCCGGGTCACATGCGGTCCATGTCGTCGCGGTTCTGGGATTTGCGTTGCTCGGACTCCGGCGTTTCAAAGCAGGCTTCGACTTCCATGCGTGCCATCTTGATCAGGTAGGACAGGAACTTCGTGTCCGCGCGCGATTGAGCCTTGCCGGTCTGGCGCGTGAGTTCATGCGCGCCCGCCAGAAGGGCCTGGATTTTCAACAGCGTGACTGTCTGATCAATGCTTGCCGGCTTGTCGCTCATGTAACAGCCTCGATTGCAGGGTGTTGCGATGGCTTGATGAATGGCAATTGCGTGCCGTTGCGGACCAGCAAGGGGCGGTCGATGGAGGCGTGGGCGCGGCCCTTTTTCAGTGCTGTTTCGGTGACCTCGACATAGGCGACCAGGCACCAGTCGCCCGAAAGGATGCGTGGCAGGCCGGCGGGAATGACCTTCCACCCCAGGTCAAGCCAGCGCTTGATCAGGAACTGCTGCAGCACGCCGCCGGTGTGGGTGATCCCTTCATCAAGGCAGTATTCCATCACCGCGCAGAACATCTGTCCGAGAATTCCGGTGGCGCCGACGCCGCGGTATTCGGGAAGAACATAGGTGCGGGTCCAGTCGGCCCATTCGGGACTGCACGGAAGACCGATGTTGTCGCACATGTGCGGGAACCTTTCGGACACAAGGTTCGGAATGGTCGTCGGCATCAGCCGGGCCGAGGTGACCACGCGGCCCTCCAGCATCCCGAGCAGATAGGTGGCCTGGGCTGTATCGAAAGGGTCGAGTTCCAGGCCGTCGTCGCTGATCGGGACCCAGCGATTGGCCACGGCGTAATAATCGTGGCGGCGCCTGAGAAATTCCTCAAACTCGCTTTCATAGAGATGTCTGTTCTGGGCGTTGACAACATGAGCTTCGATCATCTTTCTCCCCCTTCGGTTGCAGAGAAAAAAGACTAAGCGTCTGGGTTAGTGAAAGTCGCCTAGCGATTCCGCCAGTTGACCAAGGGTGATCTCACCTTGTTGAAGTGCGCGTACGACAGCGTGTGTCGTGTTGGTAGCGTTGAGCTTGGTGCGGATCTGGGCGGTGTGATAGCGCACCGTTTTCTCGCTGATGCCGAGGATGACCGAGACATCCCAGCAGGACTTGCCGGCCGAGGTCCACAGCAGCACCTCGCGCTCGCGGGTGCTCAGTTTGCCGCGCGCCGGCCGCTTTTGCTGGCGCCGTTCAATGGCGGAGGAGGTGTAGATCGCCATCAGGTTGAGAGCGCCACGCTCCTTCTGGCTCAGTATCAGCCTTTTCGGGGCGGCGAAGGAGATCGCCGAAAGCCATTCATCGCGCGAGAAAACCGGCACGATATAGCCATCGACCAGGCCGTGCTCGGCGGCTTCGCCGGCAATCCGTGCGGCGCCGTCACGCGAGGTAAAGCCCGGCTGCACGTCGTGCCAGACAAAGGGCGACATGGTGGAATACACCTGCTGGCAGACGGCATCTTTCTTGGCGTAGTCGAGCTCGACGTAACGGTTCCACCATTCTTGCGGAAACCGGTTGGTCTTGACCAGCGGGTCGATGGAATTGTTGCCGACCGGAAGGCCGGTGTAGATCATGTGTTCGATGCCGAAATCGCCGACAACCTGCAAAAGGTCATCAAGAAGGTGATCAATCGAAATGTGATTGTCGACCCGCTCGATGAACTCGAAAACCGTTTTTTCCTGCGCGCCCATTGAAAAATCCGAAGTCAAATAGCCTTGTGAATGACCTGAATCAGTCATTCGATGCATACAAGGTAACCCTAAAATTGTATGGCGCAAACACCTAAGCTCAACAATACAGAACAAGTAGTCATCGGACGCATCGGAAAATCGTGGATTCCAACCGGCGCCAGCGTTAAAAAATCTCTTTGCAATACTGCTGATATGTTTCCGTGTTGCGGCGTAAGGTCGCTGTTTTCCGGAAAATACATCCCGTATTGCTTGAATTTGTGGTTTTGTGTGGCTCTGGGCGTTGGTGTGCGCCGCCCGGCGTGCCCGGTTGGCTGCCTCTGTTGCCGCTTTTCGAAACTCTTCATCCGGCTTCTATGGGTAGGTGCGCTCGGCGATGGGCGTTGTCTCGATCAGCTTCTCGATCGCGGCAACAAGAACGCGTTCGGCCGGGTTCATGCTGCGGCGCGGGTTGGTGACAAAATGAATGTCGGCGACGGGCAGGCCGGAATAGGGCGGCAACGGCCACAGCAGGCCCGCATCGACATCGCGACTGGCGACATGGACCGGCAGCGCGCCCACTCCGATTCCGGCGACGATCATGCGGCGCACCTCCGGCAGGTTTGCGGAGATGCCCTTGACGACCGGATTGAGCAGCGCGCGTTCGCGCAGTTGCGCCAGCAGGAACAACGGGCCAGATTCGACCTCGGTCTGAAACGAGACCGAATTCTCGCCCTTGAGTTCGGCCAGCTTGATCTGGGTTTTGCCAAACAGCCGGTGACGCGGGCCGCAGTAAAGCGCAAACCGTTCCCGGTACAATGGCCTGGCCGAAAGCATCGGGTCGGGATCACGCATCAGGCAGATGCCCATCGTGGCCCTGTTCTGGCGCAGCCTGTTGAGCACTTCCGAGCTTTCGGCAATCGAGATCGAATAGGTCACATCGGGGTTTTCGGAATTGAAATCGTGCAGCACGCTGTCGAGGTGTTCGGAGACGACATGGCTGGTCATGACGATGTTGATGTGGCCGCTGATGTGGTGCTTGGCCTTGTTCAGGAGCCCGGGGATCTGTGAGACCACGCCGAACATGGTGTTGCACTCCTGGTAGAGCAGCTCGCCGGATTCGGTTAATGCGAAATTGCCCGGGCGGCGATCCACCAGGGATACGCCGACAGTCGTTTCCAGGCGCTTGAGCGCACTGGAGATCGTGGGTTGCGTCACTCCCAGATAATCCGCCGCACGGGTCAGGCCTTTCTGGTCGACCACGATCATGAATGTCCTGAGCAGGTTCCAGTCGAGGTTCCAGGGAAATCGTTGTTCGTAGGGCTGCATCATAAATCCAATCTATAGTCTGGATTGATATTATTTGTTTGATCCATAGTAAACCGCCATGCGAGAAAATTGGCCAGGGCTGATGCAGCACACGCGGTTTTCGGGGTGCGCGGTACCGCAGTCCGGCCATCCAATGAACCAAAAGGGGAGCGATATGAACGCTTTTGCCAGAATCATAGGGACCGTCGTTGCCGCCGGGACCATTGCCTTCATGTCTGCAGGCAGCGTTGCCGCGGACGAGCTTGAGACAATCAAGGAAAAGGGTGTCATGCGCATCGCCATGAGCGGTGCATATCCTCCGTTCAACTTCGTCAACGAGCAGAACGAAGTGGTCGGCTTCGACGCGGCGATCGGTGCGGAGATCGCCAAGCGCATGGGGCTCGAAGCCGAGATCGTCACCACGGCCTGGGACGGCATCATCGGCGGACTTCTCGCCAACAAGTACGATGCCATCGTCGGCTCGATGTCGATCACCGAGGAGCGCGCCAAGGTCGTCGATTTCGTTGGTCCTTACTACACGACCAAGCGGGCGATCTTCACCAAGGCCGGATCTCCGATCACCAGCGTCAAGCAGCTGGGCGATGTCACAGTCGGCGTGACGCTGGGCGAGACCCACGAGCAGTGGGCGCGCGAGCAGGGCTACACGGTCAAGACCTACAAGGGACTGCCGGAACTGCTGCTTGAGCTGGAAAATGGCCGTGTTGACGCCATCATCGCCGATTCCGTCGCCGTCATCCTGGCCGCCAAGGAAAGCGGCCGCGATCTGGTTGCGATCAATGATCTGGAAACCGAAGCGGTCGGTGCCGGCATTGCCATCCGCCAGGGCAACCCGGAACTCAAGGCCGAGATGCAGAAGGCGCTCGATGCGCTGCAGGCGGACGGCACGTATGTTGAAATCGCCAACAAGTGGGTCGGCGGCGACATTCGCTGAACCTGATCACACCCTGTGCCCGGACATGACCGGGCGCAGGGCCAGCCTGTGCCGTTAGCAGCTTGCGAGGAAACGTTGCGATGAAGACCAGTTACGGTCAGCTTACAGTCGAAGAAGTTCGCGATGCGGACAAGGACCGGGTGGTCATCCTCTCGGTCTCGGCGACAGAGGATCACGGCAATCACATGCCGCTCGACACCGACACGGTGCTGGGCATGGCGGTGGCGGAAGGGGCTGCGAAGCTGGCGCCGGAAGACATTCTGGTGATGCCACCGATCCCCTACGGCTTCAACGAACACCACAAGGATTTTCCGGGCGTCATCTGGATCGAGCCGGAAACGCTGATTTCCTTCATCACCGATGTGACCAAATCGCTGGCCCATCACGGCTTCCGCCGCATCCTGCTGCTCAACTCGCATGGCTCCAACCACCCGATCCTGGACCTGGCGGCGCGCAAGACCGTCATTCAATCCGAGGTTCTGTGCGTGTCGGCGTCCTACTGGAACCTGTGTTCGAAAGAGATCAACGCCATCCGCAAATCGGAACTCGGCGGGATCGCGCATGCCGGCGAGTTCGAGGCGGCGATGTACCTGTACCTGCATCCAGATCTCGTTGACCTCTCCAAGGCAACAAAGCAGATCGCCCACAATCCGGGCAGCAAGTTCTTCAATCTCGATCTGGCCGGCGGCGGCGGTTCGGCCATGCTGATGCGCTGGTGGTCCTCGGTCTCGGCTGACGGCACCATGGGCGATCCGACCGTGGCGACGGCTGAAAACGGCAAGCTGTTTCTGGACGCTGCCATCAACGCCACGGTCGAGCTGGTCAAGGAAATCCGGGCCTTGCCGCTGCTTGAGCGCAAAGATCATCACTGAAACGGGAAGGGGACGTTTTGGACACTGGCCTGATCATTCGCGTTTTCCCGTTTTTCATTGAAGCGGCCTGGGTCACCATCCAGTTGTCGGTTCTTTCCGGCTTGCTCGGCTTGAGCTGCGGTGCGCTGGGGGCTGCGGCGCGGCTGTCACGCTCGCCGGTGCTGCGCTTCATCGGCGCCACCTATGTCAGCCTCATCCGCGGCACCCCGGCGCTGATCCAGATCTTCATTCTCTACTTTGGCGGCCCGCAGGTCGGCATCCAGCTCGATGCGTTCGAGGCCGGTGTGCTGGCGCTTGGCTTCAATATCGGCGCCTACATGACCGAAACCATGCGCGGCGCCATCATCTCCGTCGACCGGGGGCAGAACGAGGCGGCGCGCACCCTGGGGCTGAGCCGGTTCGAGACCTTCCGCTCGGTGATCCTGCCGCAGGCGATGCGGCTGATGATCCGGCCGCTCGGCGTCAACATCAACGCGCTGATCAAGGGGACCGCACTGGTCGCCGCGATCTCGGTGGTGGAGCTGACCTACACCGCGCAGCGCTACATCGGTTCAACCTACAAGCCGTTCGAGATGTTCTTTCTCGCCGGGTCCATCTACATGGTGATCATCTATGTCACTGGCCTGGGCGTTTCCTGGCTCGACAGGCGGGCGGCGCTCAAATGACCGGAATTTTCCCGATCACCGGAGGCCGTCATGGGGCTTGATTTTTCGGTTGTTCCAGCCTTTGCCGGAGCGCTTTTCATGGGCGCGCTGTGGACCATTGCGATCACGCTGTCGGCGGCGGTGCTGAGCTTTTTCGGCGGCATCGTCTTTGCGGTCATCGCGCTTTATGCGCCGCTGGTGATCCGCACCCCGTTCCGGCTGTTTGCCTGGCTGTTCATGGGAACGCCGCTGCTTTTGCAGCTGTTCCTGATCTATTTCGGACTGATCCAGATCGGCATCGACCTTCCGGCCTTTGTCGCCGGTGTCATCGGGCTGGGGCTGCATTTCGCGGTCTACAATTCCGACATCATCCAGGCCGGTATCCTGGCGGTCGACAAGGGACAATACGAAGGGGCGCGCACTCTCGGGCTGAGCCAGATGCAGACCTTGCGCAAGGTGGTCGTGCCGCAGGCCGTGCGCTCGGTGGTGCCGCCGATCGGCAACAACATGATTGCGCTCCTGAAGGATTCGGCCCTGGTCTCGGTGATCGGCGTGGCCGAACTGACGCTGTCTTCGCAGATGGCGATCTCCAGGACCTTCCGGCCGTTCGAATTCTATGTCGCGGCGGCCGCCTGCTACTACGTCATCAACCTTGGCCTGGAGGCCGGATTGCGCCGCATCGAGCGCCGCATCGAGCTCGCCCGTTAAGGCCGGCAGGGAGACAGAAATGACCGACAGACCGATCATCGACATCCGGCACGCCGCCAAGAGCTACGGCTCGCTGGAAGTGCTCAAGGATATCAGCCTGCAGGTGCAGACCGGCCAGATCGTTGCGATCATCGGCCCCAGCGGCTCGGGCAAGTCGACGCTGTTGCGCGCCATAAACGATCTCGATCCGCTGACCTCGGGCGAGGTCTGGCTCGAGGACACCCAGGTCAACAAGGCGCTGCCGCCGCGCCAGTACGAGACCCACATCAACAGCGTGCGCCAGAACATCGGCATGGTGTTCCAGCACTTCAACCTGTTCCCGCACCTGACGGTGCGCGAGAACATCACGCTGGCGCCGAAAATGCTCAAAGGCATCTCCAGGACTGAAGCCGACAAACTGGCCGAAGAGCAGTTGAACAAGGTGGGGCTTCTCGACCGGATCGACTATTATCCCTCGCAGCTCTCGGGCGGCCAGAAGCAGCGTGTGGCGATTGCCCGCGCGCTGGCGATGAAGCCCAAGGTGATGCTGTTTGATGAAGCCACCTCGGCGCTCGACCCCGAACTGGTCGAGGAGGTCAACCTGGTGATGAAGCAGCTGGCCGAAGAGCACATGACCATGATCATCGTCACCCACGAGATGGGCTTTGCCCAGGATGTCTGTGACCGGGTGCTGTTCATGGATCAGGGCGTCGTCGTCGAGGAAGGCCCGCCGGAGGTGATCTTCAAGAACCCGGCCAATGAACGCACGCAGAACTTCCTCCGCAAACACCTCAAAGGACAGCATTAACGTGAAGACCAGCGGCGCAGATCTGAAATCCAATCTTTTCTACCAGTCCCGCCTGACCCGGCCGATGCTCGACCGGGCCGAGGGCATCTATCTCTACGACACCACGGGAAAACGCTATCTCGATGGCTCGAGCGGGGCGATGGTGTCCAATATCGGCCATTCCAACGCCAATGTGCTGGCGGCCATGAAAGCGCAGATGGACAAAGCCACCTTCGGCTACCGGCTGCATTTCCAGAACGAGGCGGCGGAAAAACTGGCACGCATGACCGCCGAGCGGATGCCGGAAGGTCTTGACCGGGTGTTTTTTGTCTCGGGCGGTTCAGAAGCGGTGGAAAGCACCATCAAGCTGGCGCGGCAATATGCGCTGGCGATCGGGGAGGCAAGCCGCTGGAAGGTGATCTCGCGATTTCCCTCCTATCACGGCGGCACGCTCGGGGCCGTGGCACTGACCGGCTACGATCCGCTGACCAAGCCGTTCGAGCCGATGTTCCGGCAAATGCCGAAGGTGCCGGCGCCGCTGTGCTATCTCGACCGCGATAATCTTTCCGACGAAGACCGCGGCATCAAATATGCCGACATGCTGCGCGACGAGATCATCGCGCAGGGACCTGACACCGTTCTCGCCTTCATCATGGAGCCGGTCGGCGGGGCTTCCACCGGCGCGCTGGTTGCGCCCGACAGCTATTACGGCCGCATTCGCGAAATCTGCGACGAGTTCGGCATCCTGCTGATCTATGACGAGGTGATGACCGGGGCAGGGCGCACGGGCAAGTTTGTCGCTTCCGAGCACTGGGGCGTCATCCCGGATATCGTCGCGCTGTCGAAGGGCTTTGCCGCGGGCTATTCGCCGCTCGGCGCGATGGTGGCGCAGAACCATATCGTCGACAAGGTACTCGACGCCGGCGGTTTCATGCATGGCTTCACCTATGCCGGCAATCCACTCGCCTGTGCTTCCGGTTGCGCGGTGCTGGAAGAAATGGACCGGCTCAAGCTGGTCGACAATGCCAGATGCATGGGCCGTCTGCTGAAGGCGGAACTGACCGGGTTGATGGACCGCTATCCGTTTATCGGCGATGTCCGCGGCAAGGGGCTTTTGCTGGCTTTCGAGCTTGTCTCGGACCGCGAAACCATGACGCCGCTGCCCAAGGGGCTCAACGCCTATAACCGGCTGGTCGATCTGGCCTATGAGCGCGGCCTGATCATCTATTCGCGCCGCACCCGCGGCGGGCTGGAGGGTGATCATTTCCTGGTCTGTCCGCCGCTGATCATCACGCCTGCGCAGATCAATGAAATCATCCTCACCCTGACCGATTGCCTGGATGTGATGGCCGCTGAAATGAACCTGCCGGTGACAAGGTGATGCCGGTGCTGGACAAATCCACCGCCATGGCCGATGCGGTAGCGCAAATTCCCGACGGTGCGCGCATCATGATCGGCGGTTTTGGTGTTCCCGGAACGCCGTTCCTTCTGATCGAGGAACTGGTCCGGCAGGGCCCGAAAAACCTCACCATCATCAAGAACGATGCCAATGAAGCCGACATGGGTGTCGACCGGCTGCTTGCCGCGGGAATGGTCCAGCGCCTGATTACCAGTCACATCGGTCTCAACAGCAATGCCATCCGGATGATGAATGCCGGCGAGCTTGAGGTCGAGTTTGTCGCCCAGGGCATCCTGGCCGAACGCATCCGCACTGCCGGTGCGGGCCTGAAGGGCTTTGTCTCCGACATCGGCATGGGAACATTGCTTGCCGAGGGCAAACAGCGGGTTGAGGTCGACGGTCACACCTACCTGTTCGAACCGGCGATCGAGGCCGATTTTGCGCTGGTGCATGCAGCCCGCGCCGATTTGGGCGGCAACCTTGTCTATGAGGCGACGGCACGCAATTTCAATCCGCTGATGGCGATGGCGGCGGAATGCACCATCGCCGAGGCCGAAACCATTGTGCCGATCGGCAGCATCGAGCCCGATTCCGTGCACACGCCTGCGCCGTTTGTCGATCACCTGGTTGCTCTCGCAGAACTGACGGAGGTGTATGGTGTCGTCGAACGCTAAGGACAGAATGCTGGCCCGCGCGGCCCTCGACATCATGCCGGGCATGACCGTCAATCTCGGGATCGGACTGCCGACGCAGGTGATGAACTTTGTCGCCGCCGATTGCCCGGTCTGCCTGCATTCGGAAAACGGCATAGCCGGGGTTGGCGGGCTGGCCGCAGCCGGGCAGGCCAACCGCAACCTGATCGATGCCGGTGGCGGTTACGTCACCTGTGCGCCGGGCGGCTCGTTCTTCGACAGCGCGGTGTCATTCGCGCTGGTAAGGGGAGGGCGGCTTGACCTGACCCTGCTTGGCGCATTCGAAGTGGCAGCCAATGGTGACCTCGCCAACTGGATCATTCCGGGCAAGTTCGCTGCCGGTGTCGGCGGCGCGATTGAGCTGGCGCAAAAGGCCAAACGGGTCGGGGTACTGACAACACACACCGACAAGCACGGAAACCCGAAGATCCTCGAGCGTTGCACCCTGCCGCTGACAGCGGTGGGCTGCGTCCACCGGATCTACACCGACATGGCGGTTTGCGATGTCAAACCGGACGGGCTGCATCTTGTCGAGATTGCCGAAGGCGTTACGCTTGCCCAGGTGCGGGAGGCTACCGGTGCGGCGCTGATCGTGGCCGACGGACCGATGCCGACATTCTAGGAGCGGACGAGAGCAATGACCCCGGATACCGAGACAGAAATCCTCAAAGCCGTTGATGCAGTGTTCGACCGCGAGATCGAGTTCCTGGCTGAACTCACCTCACATCCGTCCACCCGTGGCAACGAGCAATCGGCGCAGGATTTCATGGCTGGCGAACTCGGTTCACGCGGCTATGAGGTTGACCGCTGGACTATCGATGTCGCTGACATCGCGCATCTGCCGGGGTTCTCGCCGGTGATCGGCAATTACGAGGATGCAGTCAATGTCGTCGGTACGCACCGGACCCAAGGCGGCAATGGCAAGAGCCTGATCCTCAACGGCCACATCGACGTGGTGCCGGAAGGCCCGCTCGACATGTGGGACACACCGCCTTACGCACCGCGCATCGAGGATGGCTGGATGTATGGCCGCGGTGCGGGTGACATGAAGGCCGGGCTTGCCTCCAACCTGTTCGCGCTCGATGCGTTGCGCCACATGGGCTTTGCACCCGCCGGCGATGTGTTCATCCAGTCGGTGGTCGAGGAAGAATGCACCGGCAATGGCGCGCTTGCCTGCCTTCAGCGCGGTTACAGAGCAGATGCGGCGCTGATCCCGGAGCCGTTCGAGGAAAAGCTGGTCACCGCGCAGCTGGGCGTATTGTGGTTCCAGGTGCACCTCAAGGGCATCCCGGTGCATGTCGCCTATGCCGGCAGCGGCTCGAACGCCATCGAGGCGGCGATTCCGCTGATTCAGGCGCTGCACGAGATGGAGCACCGCTGGAATGAACCCGGCCGCCGTCATGGCGCCTATGCCGGGCACAACCACGCGCTCAATCTCAATATCGGGAAAATACAGGGCGGCGACTGGACCAGTTCGGTTCCGGCCTGGTGCGTGTTTGACGTGCGCATGGGGCTGTTTCCGGGCCAGAATATCGACGAGGCCAAACGCGAGATCGAGGCTGTATTGGCAGAGGCCGCGAAATCGCATCCGTTCCTGAGCAAGAATGCGCCGGAAATCGTCTATCACGGCTTTCAGGCCGAGGGATATGCGCTGTCCGAGGACGGATCCGCGGACGCCACACGGGCCATCTCGGCGCTTGAAACCGCGCACCGGACAGTGACCGGTTCGACGCTCGACAAGCTCGCCATCACAGCCACCACCGATGCTCGCTTTTTCGGGCTCTATGCCGGCATTCCGGCGCTGGTCTACGGGCCCAGGGCCGAAGCCATCCACGGCTTCAACGAACGGGTCGAGCTCGAGTCGGTCAGGCGGGTGACGCAAGCCACCGCGCTGTTCATCGCCAGCTGGTGCGGTCTGGAAAAGGTCTGAAACCAGGCACTGCTCCGGTCGCGCGCGCGTCGTGCCTACAGCCGGTTTGGAAACAGGGCTGAACCAAAGTAAAACCCTCCCGGATAAAATCGATTGCAGTTCAATTTATATCAAATAATCTGAATGTGTGAATTCGATATAATAATTGGGAGGAATGACATGAAAAATACGGGACAGATACTTGCCGCGGCAATCGCGTTTGTGCTGCTGGCTTTGCCATCCATCGCAACAGCAGCCGAGCACAAGCTGGTGCTGCAGATCAGCGACAATGATCCGCAAAAGATGAACACGGTGATGAATGTCGCCGCCAATGTTTCGCGGCTCTACTCCGAACGCGGCGAAATGGTCGACATCAAGGTCGTGGCCTTCAATGCCGGGCTGCACATGCTGCGGCCCGATACCTCGCCGGTGGCCAAGCGGATCAGCAATTTTGCCGCCAGCATGCCCAATGTCGCGTTCCAGGCCTGCAACAACACGCGGCAGGCGATGGCGAAGAAATCCGGCAAGGATGTGCCGATCTTCGAATTTGCCGAAGTCGTGCCCGCCGGTGTTGTCTCGATCATCGAGCTGGATGAACAGGGCTACACCGTCGTTCGGCCCTAGGGGCCGGATGATCAAACGAGAGCCGTCCGCCTGATCCATGCCGTGCCCCGCTGGTTGTACGGCGCGGGTCGGGGCGGGCGGCTTTTATCGGCCGCACATCATCCGCGGCCAGATCGCCGCGTCTCCGACAATGCCTGCAGGACCGCGGCCTTGACCTCTTCATCCTGCGCCAGCACGGCCTGGCTGAGCTTGTGCAGGCGCGCGCGGGTGTCGTGCAGCTGGTCGAGCAGATCGAGAACCACCGGCAGCGTTTCTTCTTCGACATCCATGTCGTAGCGCAAGGTGCAGATCAGCCGCACGCGGGCAAACTGGCTTTCCGAGAAGGTTGCCTTGCCTGCCTCTTCCGCGGCCTCGACCAGCGCATCGCGTATCCAGCGGTCCAGATCCTCGCGATGGAGTTCGGGAACCAGCGAGATCACCTCTTCCAGATTTCTCATGACAGCATCTCCTTGCGAGGATTTTGTGCATGCTTGGGTGTCCAGCTTTGAAGAAACGCGGACAGTTCCGGCTCATCGCCTTCGGGCAGCACCACCTTCAGGGTGACATAGAGATGGCCTCTGACCCCGGTTTTGCGATTCTTGATGCCACGGCCCTTGAGCCGCAGCTTGGTGCCGGTATTCGATCCCTTGGGCACAGTCAGGCTGACATGGCCGGTCAGTGTCGGAACCTCGATCTTGGCGCCGAGAACCGCTTCCTTCAGCGTCACCGGAACCTCGAGGTGGATGTTGTCGTCCTTGCGGACAAAATGCGCATCGGGCTCGATGTGCAGCTCGATATAGGCGTCACCGGCCGGGCCGCCGCCGTAACCGGGCATGCCCTGGCCTTTCAGGCGCAAGGTCTGGCGGTCTTCCGCGCCTTCGGGAATCGTCACCTTGAGGGTCTTGCCGTCGGGCAGTTGCAGTGTGTTCACCCCACCCCTGGCTGCATCGAGGAAGGGAACGTGCAAGGTGTAGCTCACATCCTGGCCGGGCACTTTCATGCCGGCCTGGCTGCGGCTTCGCCCGCCACCACCCATGCCGCCACCCATGCCGCCCCCCATGCCGCCGAATGCGCGGGCCAGAAATTCCTCGAGGTCTTCATTGCTGGCAAATCCGTCCTGGCTGGCGTGGAAGCCCGAAGACTGCGGGCCGGCATAGTCGCGATAATATTGCTGCTGATGCTTTTCAGCGCCTGAGGCGTCGATCTCGCCGGCGTCGAAGCGCTTGCGGCGGTCCTTGTCCTTGAGGAACTCATAGGCGCCTGCAATGTCCTTGAACTTGGCTTCGGCCTGCTTGTCGTCAGGATGCAGGTCTGGATGGTATTTCTTGGCAAGCTTCTTGAAGGCAAGCTTGATCTCCTGATCGCTTGCCTCCTTTTTCAGCCCGAGGACCTCGTAGGGGTTCTTCATTCGGTTCGCTCCAGCATTGGCCGTCAATCCTGTCAGTGTGGGACCGGACTGTCCTTCTCGAGAGGTAAGTTGCAAGTCATCGGATTCAAGCACACCGGGTAAGGTGTGCCGCTGTTTCCATGCTTGTTACCACTGAAAAAGGGATTACCACTAAAAAGGGGAGCTTCGCCTTGAGCCTGATCAATTCGATGTCGGGTTCTGCCGTTGTCGGGCAGGTGGCCAACCCGGTGGCTGTGCTTGGCTGGCCGAAACCCGGCGAGTGGATTATCGCCCCATCGCCAGGTTCGTGCCCGGGCCCGCTATTGCTGGCCTTGCAGCGTGGTCGGCTCCGCCGCCGGCCGGGTGAGGCCGGTCTTGCTTTCAAAACGGGAAAGGAAAACCGCAAGAAGGTGGGCCATCAGAAGTGTCATGCCGACGTGCCCGACAAACGACGACTGCGTGTAGGTGCCGAAATCCATCATGAAGCTGCGCCCGATAAAGGGGGCCAGCATGCCTTGGGCAACGAACCAGAGAATCAAACCGGAGATGAAACCGGTGAGCCAGACCCGCGCAGGCATGATCAAGCGTGTTGCATAAACGAAGAGCCCAAATCCCAACGACCCGATCAGGAAGTGAACCGGAAAGGCCACGGTCTTGGATATCTGTATGCCGGTCAGTTTTGAAGTGATTGCAATCACCAGGTTCGAGGGCTGCAAAACAACATCAAACAAGATCGGCGATACAAACCAGGCATACAGTTCGAAGACAATTTCTCCGATCAGGCCGGCAAGGACAATCGACAGAATGATCTGCGTTTTGGGAATCGTTTTCAAGGATGACATCGCGGTCTTTCTTTCGGAGAGGAAGTGTTCAGATCAGGGTCAGTACCGGCGGGCCACGGCAGGTGCAATTAACGATGGATCACAGCTGATCACTTCGCGCGGAGTGAACAGCTTGCAGACCCTGGGTCTGAATGTCTGGAAAGATCGCCAGTGTCCGGATCTGCCCGGTCGTTGACGGGGGCTGCATCTCGGTCATGGAAAATAATGGTGGGCGCGACAGGGATTGAACCTGTGACCCCTGCCGTGTGAAGGCAGTGCTCTCCCGCTGAGCTACGCGCCCGTCGCTGGTTCCGCCAGTGGCGGTCCGAACGGTCTGCGGCGGTATAAGCGGTGCGCGGTGCAGGCGTCAAGCGGCAGATCGGCGGGCAGGGCGGTTTTTGCAGGCCTTGGGCGGATTGCCTCAGCCGGTCTTGCCGCGTGCCGCGATCAGCTGGCGTACCATCTGCGCATCCAGCTCGTCGAAATGCCCGATGATGATGTCGGGATTGAAGCTGGCGACCGGCTTGTCGGAATAGCCGAAGGGCACGGCGATCGCCGGAACGGAAGCATTCTGTGCGGCCAGGATGTCATTGACGCTGTCGCCGATCATCACCGCATTGCCGGGCCGGGCGCTGGCCAGCTCGATGGTGCGGAGAATATGATCGCCATGCGGCTTTCTCACCGTAAATGTATCGCCACCGGTGATGGCGGCAAAACGCTCGGTCAGGCCAAGAGCGTCGAGCAGGCGGCGGGCCAGCGCTTCGGTCTTGTTGGTGCAGACGGCCAGTTTCATGCCGTCCGCCTCAAGCCGGTCGAGCGCGCTGATCAGGCCGGGATAGGGTTCGGACTTGCCCGGCATTTCTGCGGCGTAATGGCTGAGAAAGGCGTCAAAGGCGGCTTCCAGCTGCTCGGGCGAGCCGGGATGGCCGTGATGTGACCAGGCCCGTTCGATCATCACCTTGGCGCCCTGGCCAACCAGCCATGTCATGTCCTCGAAGGTCACCGGGGCGAGGCCGTTGAGATCCAGCACGTGATTGAGGCTCGCCATGAGGTCGGGTGCGGTGTGGATCAGGGTGCCGTCGAGGTCGAAAATAACCAGGGGGGATGTCATTACGGGCTCCGGGACAAAAGGGACGGGCGGCACCGGCTTGAGGTGCGGCGCTGACTTAACAGGGAAGCCGCAATGGCGCAATTGGCGGGCCGTTTTCCCGGGTTCGCCGCGCTCATGGAACGGGCGGCCTTGTCTGGTCTGTCGCGGCTGCGGCAGGCAAAGCCATGGATATGACGTAACGCGCGGGCTTTGCCTTGTCTGGCTTCCATGCTAACAGGCGACCAGCATCAACAACAATGGCAGACTGGCATGGACGCCCGGCAACTCAAGATCGCAGCAGCGAAGGCAGCACTCGAACATGTCGAGGACGGAATGCGGCTCGGTATCGGAACCGGTTCCACAGCGGATGAATTCGTTCGTCTGCTGGCGGAAAAGGTGGCCGAGGGCTTCAATGTCCAGGGTGTTCCGACATCCGAACGCACGGCACGGCTCTGTGTCGAGCTCGGGGTGCCGCTTTATTCTCTCGATGATTTGCCGGAACTCGACCTGACTATTGATGGCGCCGACGAAGTCGACGGCTCGCTCGGGCTGGTCAAGGGCGGCGGCGGTGCGCTGTTGCGCGAAAAGATTGTCGCCGCGGCTTCGGCCAGAATGATCGTGATTGCCGACGAGACCAAGCTGGTGGAAACGCTGGGGCAGTTCCCGCTGCCGATCGAGGTTGCCCCGTTCGGCATGATGGCGACGCGGCTGGCGGTCGAACGGCTGGCGTCCCGGCTTGGCCTGAGCGGCGAGATCGTTCAGCGACCGGACAAGGACGGGCCTTATCTCACCGATGGCGGTCATTTCATCCTTGATGCATCTTTTGGCCGCATTCCGGATGCAGAAGCCCTCGCAAACGGGCTCGTCGCTATCCCCGGCGTTGTCGAGCACGGATTGTTTCTCAATATGGCAGATGCCGCGATCATCGCTTCGCAAAGCGGGGCGCGGACATTGCTCGCGAAGAATTAAACAGGAGTGAAACCGAACATGACTATCCTCACCGGTCTCAAGCGTTTTGGCGCGGGCATGATTGTGATCTCGAGCCTCGCCGTTGCGGGGCATTCGGCCGTTGCGCAGGAGCTGAGCGAAGACCACCTGGCCGCTGCGCGGGCTGCAATCTCGGCCCTTGGTTCTACCGACCAGTTCGACGGCATCATTCCCGGCGCTGCCGAGCAGTTGAAAATCAACCTGATTCGCGCCAATGCCGACCTTCAGGAAGTCATCAGCACAACCGTTGATGACGAGGCGCTGAAGATCGTGCCGCGCCGCGGGGATCTGGAAAAGGAAGCTGCGCAGATCTATGCCAAGGCCTTTACCAAGGAAGAACTCACCGCAATTGCCGAGTTCTATTCCTCCGAGGCGGGCAGGAAGCTGATTGAAACCGGCCCGCTGGTGACGCGCGAACTGATCAAGTCGGCTGATATCTGGTCTTCCGGTGTGACCCGTGATCTTGCCGCCAACGTCAACAAGGCGCTTGAGGAAAAGGTCGGCGAACGTCCGAAACTCTCGGACGGCAACCAGTAACCAGTCCATCGAGCCGCGTTCGGCGGCTCCATGCGGCATCACATTGTCGTGTTGACGCAGTCAATTGAGAGCCCGGGGACCATCCCCGGGCTTTTCTTTTGCGCCCGCTTGGCTAAACAGGCAGCAAGCATCCGGGTATTGTCATGCCCTGTCCCGTCACCCAAAGGCCTCGAGCCTTGCGGCAAAACGCACAAAAGGATTCCCGCACATGAGCAAATTCGATTTCGACCTGTTTGTCATCGGCGGCGGTTCGGGCGGGGTTCGCGCGGCGCGGCTTGCCGCGGGGCTTGGCAAGAAGGTGGCGATTGCCGAGGAATACAGGTTCGGCGGCACCTGCGTCATCCGTGGCTGCGTGCCCAAGAAGCTGTTCGTCTATGCCTCGCAGTTCTCCGAGCATTTCGAGGATGCGCGCGGCTATGGCTGGAGCGTGGGCGAAAGTTCATTCGACTGGCCGACACTGATTGCCAACAAGGACCGGGAAATCGACCGGCTGGAAGGGCTTTACAAGCGCGGATTGGAAAACGCGGGCGCCGAGATCATCACCTCGCGCGCCGAACTGACCGGCCTCCATTCGGTGCTGATCAAGGCCACCGGGCAGGAAGTCACGGCCGAGCGGATCCTGATCGCCGTCGGCGGGCGCGCCAACCCGCATTCCGCGCTGCCCGGCCACGAGTTGTGCATCAGCTCCAACGAAGCCTTCCATCTTGAAGAGCTGCCCAAGGCGATCCTGATTGCCGGCGGCGGTTACATCGCGGTCGAATTCGCCAACATCTTCCATGGTCTTGGTGTCGAAACCACGCTGATCTACCGGGGCAAGGAAATCCTGTCGCGCTTCGATCAGGACATGCGGCGCGGGCTGCATGCGGCGATGGAAGAAAAGGGCATCCGCATTCTCTGCCACGAGGTGTTCGAGAAGATCGAGCGTGGGGCTGACGGCCGTCTGCTGGCGCACACGTCAGCGGGCAAGGCGCTCGTCGCCGACCAGGTGATGCTGGCGCTTGGCCGTGATCCCAACACCGACGGGCTGGGCCTGGACAAGGCTGGCGTGAAGACCGGCCACAAGGGCGAGATCCTGATCGACGAGTATTCGCGCACCAATGTCGAAAGCATCTATGCCGTCGGCGATGTCACCGACCGGGTGCAGCTGACGCCTGTGGCGATCCACGAGGCGATGTGCCTGATCGACACGCTCTACCATGACCGCCCGACCTCGCCGGATCACGACCTGATCGCCACGGCGGTGTTCTCGCAGCCGGAAATCGGCACAGTCGGCCTGTCAGAGGACGACGCGTCGAAGACATATGACGAGCTGGAAATCTACCGGGCCGAATTCCGGCCGATGAAGGCGACGCTGTCGGGGCGGTCGGAAAAGACCATCATGAAGATCGTCGTCAATGCCGCTGATCGCAAGGTGATCGGTGTCCATATTCTTGGCCACGAGGCCGGTGAAATGGCGCAGATCCTGGGCATCGTGCTGAAGGCCGGCTGCACCAAGGATGATTTCGACCGCACCATGGCCGTGCATCCGACCGCGTCGGAAGAGCTGGTGACGATGTACACGCCAAGCTACCGGGTCAAGAACGGCGAGCGGGTCTGAGGCTCAGGAGCGTTTCTCGCCCTTCAGCCAGGCGACCGGTTCGGGCCAGAGCGTGTCGCGGAAGCGCGAGCGGAAAAAATCGAGATGGCCGATCGGTCCGCCGGCCGCCTGCGGGTCAAGCCATCTGGTTTCCACCGGTGCGTTGATATAGTGGCGCATGATCCCGTCACGGGCGGCCGGCGTTCCCCATGGGTCGTCGGTTGCGCCTATGGCGAGAATTGGCGTTCTGACCTCCGCGAACAGGCTTTTGGCGTCAAACCGTGGCTCGGAGAAGAAGTAGTCCGGTCTGCGGCACCATTTGGTCCAGTCGGCAAAGGCGCCGCCGGGCAGGCCGGAGCCCAGTCCCAGTCCGGCGGGGACACGTCCGAGCACAGCGGCCACCGGACTGGCGATCAGGTTCATCGAGGCAAAGGCCTTCCATCCGCCGCCAATATTGCGCCAGTAGCCGGAGATCGTTGCCACCATCAGGTAGCGCTCGAAGTGGTCGGAGACGCCGCTCAATCCCAATGCCTGGCCGCCAAAGGACTGGCCGATTCCGACGACTTGATGGCCCGGAGCGGATTGCTCGAGCCGGGCGAGGGCGGCGGGAAAATCCCGCATCGCCCAGTCACTCATCGAGATATGGCGCGGTTTGAAGCGGTCGCTTTGCGACCCGCCGGTGCCGCGGTAGTCATAGGTCAGCGCCGCGCGAAAACCGTGTTCGGTGACAAGGCTCTCGGCAAATTTCTGGTAGAACCCGCGCTTGACGGCGGTGGCAGCGGAAATCAGCGCCAGCGGCCCGTCACCCGCACCGGCGGTCAGCGTGCCCTCAAGCGGATGGCCGTCGGCTGCATCGAAGGTGATGATCTCGACGGTGGCCGGCTGGGCAGTCGAAGCGGCAGTTTCGGGCGGCATGGCGAATGTCCTCCTGCGATGCGCCGACGTTAGGATAACGCTTACGTTCACGTCAATTACCGTCGTGTGGGCGAGGCTGGGTTTTGCAATCATCATCATTCGCGCGTGGTGCCCAGTGACCATGCCACTTGAGGATTGGCGGCAAACCGTCCATCGTCCGGACATGAACCGCACCGTCTTTTTCGATCATCTCACCGTCACCGATCCGCGCCTATTTGCCGATGGCATGACGGCGGCGCAGCGGGCAGGGCTGTCGGTCAAGCTGGATGTCTGGGCGAAATGGTATGCCGCCGATTATCCGGTCAGCTATCTCGCTGCGGCGCTGGGGCAGGTTTACCGGGAGACCGGCGGACGGATGGAGCCGGTGCTGGAGGCCTTCGCTCCGGACCGCAAGACTTCGGCCGAGCGGTTGCAGAAGGCGTTCGATGCGGGACGTCTGAGCTGGGTGAAATCGGCTTACTGGCTGCCTGACGAGACTGGCCGTAACCCGGTCGGCGGCGGCGATATCCAGCTTACCCACCGGCGCAACTACGTGGGCGCCGAAGAAAAACTCAAGGCCCGGTTTGGTGTCGATATCGGTCTGGCCGAGGATTATGATCTCATTCTCGATCCGGTGGTGTCCGCCCATGTGGCGTTTTCGGGCATGATCGAAGGCTGGTTCCGGCCCTGCAAACTGGAAGATTTCTGCGGCCCTGACGGGCTCGACTACGCCGCCGCGCGCGACATCGTCAATGGCGATGCGGGATTGATCGGCGACGAGATCGCCCGCAATTGCAATATCTTCGAGGCGGCGCTGATCGCTGCTGGCGCGGAAGATGATTTCGGGCCGCCCGAGAGCGATGTTGACTGGCCAGTACTGCGAAAACGAGCGGTGTGGCGGAAAATTGTCTCATGGTTTCAGTTGTTTGCAGGCAAATTCTGATGAAGTGATTCCGCGCGTTGATGCGCTGAATCATGGGCCATGCGCGATGTCTGGTGCCGTCGCTGCACAGACGTGCGCCGGCCTGACCGACTGAATTCGGTGTCGTGCCATGAAGCAGCGGAAGTCGCGTTTGAACCAGAAAGGCAGCTTCGCATGCCGGGCGCATCACCGGTTCATCGATGGACGGTGGATTGATGCTCTGCAGGCCTTCCAGGGACAGTTTTTACTACAAATCGAGGCTGACCATGCCGCGTGCGGTTGCGGAACTTTCGGGAAGGCACGTGTTCTTAATAGTTCGCGCCTATTATGCGTCAACGCTCATATGATGCCACGCTAGGAACAATAATGGCAAAACCAGCCCCGCAGTTCTCGCCGGAACTTGCCAACCACTATTCAAAGCGAATGGTTGTTGCCTTCCGGTATGGGTCGCTGGCATTTGCCGGTATCGGTGCTGCCTGGGCCGTGATCTTTGCCGCAATAGGCTGGTGGAGCGTGGTGGCGCTGGACATGGCCGTCATCGTCAGCGGGCTGACGATCTATGTGCTGATCCGGCGCGGCCATCTCGCTTCCGGCATCTTGGCCACACAAGCCTCCTGGATGGTGATAGTCATCATCATGGGGCTGCTGCTTGATGTCCCCACTGCCGAAGCGCCACGGGTCAGTCATCTCTACCTGCTGGTTGTGGCGGCGCTGGGCTATCTCAATTACCAGCGGGAAAAATCGCGTGCACAACTGGCACTGATCGGCTTGTGCCTGCTGGCTTTCATCGTGCTCGCCAGTGCGCAACTGGATTCCCCCTATGTCGTGGTCATGCCTGACTGGCTGCGCAGTGGCGGCACCTGGGCCAATACCATTCTGGCCACCATCCTGCTTGCCGTTTGCATCCACGCAATGCAGGCCGAGTTCACCCGCAAGGACAAGTTCAGCCGCGATCTAATGGCCGCCTTGTGGAACGAGGAATTCGAACTCGTCTACCAGCCGCAGGTCGATCTGTCGCAAAACACGATCGGCGCCGAAGCACTGCTGCGCTGGAACAGCTCGAAGCGGGGCCCGGTTTCCCCGCTCGATTTCATCCCGCAAGCCGAAGAGCTTGGCCTGATGACCGCGATTGGTGGCTGGGTGCTCGAAACCGGTTGCCGCACATTGGCCGAATGGGGCAAAAAGCCGCAATTCCGGCACCTGAGCCTGTCGGTCAATATCAGCGCCAGCCAGCTCATGGCCGAGGATTTCGAGGCAACCGTGCGCGACACGCTCCTCAAGACCGGCGCGAACCCGCGGCAGCTGATCCTCGAACTGACCGAAAGCGTTCTGGTGACCGACATCGAGTTGGTGATCGACAGGCTCAATGCGCTGCGGGAAATGGGCATTGTCATCGCGCTCGATGATTTCGGCACCGGGTATTCCTCGTTGTCCTATCTGCGCCGCTTGCCGATCGATCAGATCAAGATAGACCGCAGCTTCGTGCAGGACGCGGTTACCAGCCCGGCCAGCGCCACGCTGGTCAAGAATGTCGTGGTGATGAGCCGCGATCTCGGCCACACCGTTCTGGCCGAAGGGGTGGAGACGATGGAGCAGCACCTGTTGCTGGCCCGGTTCGGCTGCGTACAGTTCCAGGGCTACTTCTACGGCAAGCCGATGGCCTTGGCCGATTTCGGTCAGCGCATCGGGGACGAGGCGGAAAACACCGCGCATGCTCCCGGACAGGTTTTGTCACGCAAGTCGTGAAAACAGCCCGAAGATACTGATTTGAAAGCGGCATTCTCTGAAATCAACGGCGGAGACGGGTGAAGGCCGGAACGTGCCGGCCTCTGTTGGTCCAGTCTTGTTGCGTAACCGGATCGGCAGCGCCGGCGCGGGACGACTTCAGTCCTCCATGTGCGCCTAAACTAGCCCTTCAGGTTTTGCCGCACCCAGCTGACAATGCCTCTTGCATCCATGGCGCCGGCCTGGCGGGCTACTTCCTTGCCCTTGTCAAACAGGATGATCAGCGGAATGCCGCGGATCTGGAAGCGGTTGCCGACGGCCTGGTTCTGCTCGGTGTCGAGCTTGGCAAAGCGCACTTGCGGCGACATCTCGGTTGCGGCCTGGGCGAACATCGGCGCCATCATCCGGCACGGCCCGCACCAGGGCGCCCAGAAATCGACCAGCAGCGGCACCTCGTCGCCTTTCAGGTGCTTGTTGAGTTTCGCCTCATCAAGCTCGAACGGCGCGTCAGGGAACAGGGCTGCCTTGCAGGCACCGCAGGTGGGCCTGGCGGTGATCTTGGCCGCCGGAATGCGGTTCTTGGCCTGGCAGGCAGGGCAGACGATATGGATCGGGTCGCTCATGGCTGCCTCATTCAACGCTGGCCGCATCCACCTCGACCACATCCTCGACCGGCTGGCTGATGGTGCTGCCTGCCAGAGAGGGCAGGGTGTGGAGATGAACGCCCTCGGCATTGTGCCCGGCGAGGATGGCGAGCGCGCGTTGCTCATGGTTCTCGTCGGGGGTGCGCACCCAGAGCAGCAGGCCGCCGGCCTGGAGGTGTTTCTCGATCTCTTCGGAATGGTGCTTGCCGATCATGCCGGCCATGACCGAGCCAAGCGAGCCACCGACACCGCCGGCAATCAGCGCGGCGGTCACGGCGGCTGCCAGTGCACCGCCGGAGGCGACGACGGCTGCAGCACCGATCATTGCCGGCACATAGACAAGAACGCCGATGACGGCGCCCATGGCGTCGCCGACGGATTCGGTGGAAACGAAAGCGGTTGTGGGCACTTCGACACGGTCTTCGAGTTCCCGCGCCGGGACATAGGCCTCGCGCAGCTTGTCCTCGATGGCGGTTTCGGACGCCAGAATGCTCAGATCCATGCGGTTGAAGCCCTGGGTCAGGAGATCATCGACGGCTGCCTGCAGGTCCTTGGCGTTGTGGAAGATGCCGACGGCTTCGGTGGTGTTGGAATAGGCTGGCTGTTCGCTCATGGTCTGAACTCCGCTGATCGGTTTGTATGACCCGATCATAGCTTTGCTGTGCGCGGTGGCATTGATATGCATCAAGGCCGGTTCTTTTCAGGTGGCGCTGACTGAGGCTGGCGGTGGCTATTGAAACCATTTGAGCCAACCGAGCTTCCGTTTCGAATAGGGCGGATAGCGCAGCGGTACGTCGAAATGCTCGCTCTTTGTCAGCACCGACCTGGCGTGGCTGAAGGTGTCGAAGGAGGTGCGGCCATGATAGGCGCCCATGCCGCTGGCGCCGACGCCGCCGAAGGGCAGTTCGGGGACCGCCAGGTGCATCACCACATCATTGATGCAGGCACCGCCCGAACTGGTCCGCTCAATCACCTGATCCCGGATTTCGCCTGATTTCGCAAACAGGTACAGCGCCAGCGGCTTGGGGCGGGAGGTGATGAAGCCGATCGCCTCATCGATGCTGCGGTAGGTGACAATCGGCAGCACGGGACCGAATATCTCCTCGCGCATGACGGTAGCTTCGGGGTCCACCCCGGTCAGGACCGTCGGGGCGATGTATTTCACCGACCGGTCGGTCTCGCCGCCAACGGCAATGTCGCCGCCGGAGATCAATTCCCTGACCCGGTCGAAATGCCGCTCGTTGATTAGCCGCGGGTAGTCCGGGCTCAACTTCGGGTCGTCGCCGAAAAAGTCCCGGATCGATGCCTTCAGCCGGTCGACGAAGGCATCAGCAACGGTTTCCTGCACCAGGATGTAGTCGGGCGCGATGCAGGTCTGGCCGGCATTGAGGAACTTGCCCCAGGCCACCCGTCTGGCCGCCAGTGCCAGGTCGCTGTCATCATGGATGATGCAGGGGCTCTTGCCGCCCAGCTCCAGCGTCACCGGCGTGAGATGTTTGGCGGCCGCGGTCATGACGATCTTGCCGATCGCCTCGCTGCCGGTGAAGAAGATGTGGTCGAAACGCTGTTCGAGCAGTGCGGTCGATACCTCCGGACCACCTTCGAAGACCGCGAACGCCTCGGTGTCGAGATAGGCCGGGATCAGCCGCGCCAGCAGTGCGGATGTCCGGGCGGAGACCTCCGAGGGCTTCAACGCCGCGCAATTGCCCGCCGCGATCGCGCCGATCAGCGGCGTCAGCACCAGGTTGACCGGGTAATTCCACGGCGCCATGATCAGCACCACGCCCAGCGGTTCATGGATCACCCGGCTGTGTCCGGGCTGGTTGGACAGCGGCGTGGAGATCCTCTGCGGCCGCATCCAGGTGTTGAGGTGAGACAGCGTGTGGCTGATTTCAGACAGCACCGTGCCGATTTCGGTCATCCGGGCTTCAAAGCCGGACTTGCCGAGGTCGGCGTGCAGCGCGTCGTTGATGGCGCTTTCGTTTTCCTCCACCATGGCCCTGAGCCGCAGCAACTGCCCGCGCCGCCAGGCCTGGGGACGGGTCTTGCCGCTGTCGAAGCTGGCGCGGAGGCTGGCGATGCTGTCTGATGGCTGTGTCATGATGGTTGCCCGGGTTCGATGAAGCCGTAAAATTGGCGCAGGCCTGATATGTAGGAAGACACACGCACGATGTCCAAGAATGAAGCGCCGCAGCACGCCCGGAAACCCGAGGCAGGGGCGCTGCGCAAAGCAGGGCTGTCGAAACCGTTCGTGACCGCCGGTCCGGGCGAACTGGTCGGCTATTTCGGCTACGGCTCGCTGGTCAATCGCGCGACCCTGCGCACCGAAGTGATTGCCGCCGTTCCGGCGCGGCTTGCGGGCTGGCGGCGGACCTGGCGGCCACGGCCGGACATGGGGCCAACGCCGGGTGTGACGCTGCCGGACGGGCTGACACCATCGCTGTTGACGGCGCACCGCGCCACGGGGGCGGCGATCGATGGAATGCTGGTGATCGACAGGGCGGAAAATCTCGGCGCCATCGATGCCCGCGAATTCCGCTACCACCGCCGCGACATCAGCCTGGCCGAACTCGAGTTTCATGGCGGCGGTCTCGATTCTGCCGGCATTCCACTGGAGATCAACCTGCATGTCTACGAGGCGCGGACCGAGCATCCGCAGTCCGCTGGGCCGTCGCCGATCCTGAGATCCTATCTCGATGCGGTGATGCAGGGATTCCATCGCGAGTTCGGGGCCGAAGGGGTGCACCGTTTCGTCACTGAAACCGATGCGTTTCATCACCCGATCCACGAGGACAGGCATGCGCCGCTCTATCCGCGCGCCGTCACCCTGACCGCCGAGGAGACCGAATTGTTCGATCTGGCGCTTGGCCGCCGGGCGCATGGTCCGGGCGGCTGATTCGAATTGCCGGGTTTGCAGCGTGTCAAACTATCGCTATAAGCCCGTTGAAATCGAGCGATCAGCGGGCATGTGGCCCGCAAAACAGCCGGGCATGAGCCCGGCCAACACGGTGAACGACATGGCACAGAACTGGACCCCATCAAGCTGGCGCAACAAACCGATCCAGCAGGTCCCGGATTATCCGGATGCAGAGGCACTGAAAGTGACCGAGGCACGGCTGGCCAAGTTTCCCCCCTTGGTGTTTGCCGGTGAGGCCCGGCGGCTGACCGCGTCGCTTGCCGAGGTCGCCGAAGGCAGGGGCTTTCTGCTTCAGGGTGGCGATTGCGCCGAGAGCTTCGCCGAGCACGAAGCCGACAATATCCGCGATTTCTTCCGCGTCTTCCTGCAGATGGCGGTTGTGCTGACCTTTGGCGCACAGCAGCCGGTGGTCAAGATCGGCCGCATCGCCGGCCAGTTCGCCAAGCCGCGCTCGTCCAACATCGAGAAGAAGGACGGCATCGAGCTTCCGAGCTACCGCGGCGACATCATCAACGGCATCGAGTTCAACGAGGCCTCGCGGGTTCCCGATCCCGAGCGCCAGGTTGCGGCCTACCGGCAGTCGGCGGCAACGCTGAACCTGCTGCGCGCGTTTGCCCAGGGCGGTTACGCCAATCTCGACAACGTGCACCAGTGGATGCTCGGCTTCGTCAAGGACTCACCCCAGGCCGAGCGCTACCGGGCGCTGGCCGACCGGATCTCCGAGACCATGGATTTCATGAAGGCGATCGGGATTACCGCCGACAACCAGTCAAACCTGCGCGAGACCGATTTCTTCACCAGCCACGAGGCGCTGCTGCTTGGTTATGAAGAAGCCATGACCCGCACCGATTCGACCTCGGGTGATTTCTACGCCACCTCCGGCCACATGATCTGGATCGGCGACCGCACCCGCCAGCCCGACCATGCCCATGTCGAATATGCCCGGGGCATCAAGAACCCGATCGGCCTGAAATGCGGCCCGTCGCTGGAGCCGGACGAATTGCTCAACCTGATCGACATCCTCAACCCGGGCAATGAAGCCGGCCGGCTGACGCTGATCGCCCGCTTCGGTCACGACAAGGTGGCCGATCACCTGCCCAAGCTGATCCGCGCCGTCGAGCGCGAGGGCCGCAAGGTGGTGTGGTCGTGCGACCCGATGCATGGCAACACGATCACCATGAACAACTACAAGACGCGTCCGTTCGAGCGGATCCTGTCGGAGGTGGATTCGTTCTTCCAGATCCACCGCGCCGAGGGCACGCATCCCGGCGGCATCCACATCGAGATGACCGGCAAGAACGTCACCGAGTGCACCGGCGGCGCCCGCGCGCTCTCGGGCGAGGACCTGCAGGACCGCTACCACACCCATTGCGACCCGCGTCTCAACGCCGATCAGGCGCTGGAACTCGCCTTCCTCGTCGCCGAACGCATGAAGGGCGGCCGGGATGAGGAAAAGGCGGTTGTGAACGGGTAAGGTACTTGTTGCAACTGACTGACACGATTACGAAAAACGCCGGGGAGAACCCCGGCGTTTTTTTGTTGTGGTTGCTCGCGCGATCCTCACACTCCGCCCTCTTGTTTCGTCATCCTAGGGCCCCGACCCTAGGATCCATTCCGTAATCTTCATCCACACTCCGGGCGCGGGTGGATCACGGAATGGATTCTCGGTTCGGGGGCCGAGGGTGACGACGGAGGAATGTCGCAGATGTCAGTAGAATGGCAGCGCCGATCCGTGCTTCTATCGGCTCCAATCTGAAACCTGCGCCCTCGGAGTCTCCCATGTCAGACGATCAAACCCGCACCGGACACTGCAATTGCGGCGCGGTGTCATTCCGCACCTCTGGCCCGCTTCGCGAGGTGGTCGCCTGCCATTGCTCGCAGTGCCGCCGCCAGTCGGGGCTCTATTTCGCCGCCACCAATGTTCCCGATGAGAACATCGAGATCGAGGGCGAGGCCAACATCACCTGGTATCAGGCTTCCGATGTCGCTAAACGCGGGTTCTGCAAAACCTGCGGCTCAGCGCTGTTCTGGAAGCATCAGGCAGACCAGCACATCTCGGTGCTGGCGGGTGCCTTTGACGAGCCTTCGGGGCTGACTATGACCAAACACATCTTCTGCGCCGACAAGGGCGATTTCTACGAGATCACCGACGGCCTGCCGCAGTATGAAAAAGGCTCTGCCGGGTTGCTGGTGGCGGAGTGAGAGATTCTGGTCTCTCCCCTTGTGGGAGAGAAAACGATTTCAGCGTCTTGGCTTCAGCCAAGTGCTAGAAATCGCAAGTGAGGGGAAAATCCTGTGTTCAAAACAGCCCCCTCTCTTGCAAAATCTATGACTTGGCTCAAGCCAAGGTCATGATTTTGCTTTCTCCCCCACCGAGGAGGAGAGGGCGCGCCCCTCGTCATCGTCGCCCATTTCATCCACACCCTCCCGACTCCATGCCATGATTTTGGCGCTCCCGCTGCCGGATGGACCGCGAACGTTGTGGTCCAGGCGGGAGGAAGTCCTCCGGGGGCTTGCCGTAACGTGCGGCAGGAGAATGGAGGAGGCGGTGCACCGGCGGGTTCCGCTGGCAGCAGGATCTGTCTGAACGGGTTACCCCCGAACGGGATGATCGGCCAAGCCAGCCACCGGATAAATCCTTGCCCCTTGTGCCCGGCCAGCGCCGGCCGGCTGTCAGGGTGAGGGTGGAAACGGGCCTGTGGCGGGCCGCCTTGCGGATGCGGGGAGGGCGTTTGACGTCAAGTTTGACGCTCTGGCGTTCCTGCATTTTCAACGCAAGGCCAAGCCCGTGCCGGACGATGCCACCCGCCGCTGATCGCTGCCCATGTCCAGGCGGCAGGACGCGGCACGCAACTGCCTGTCGGATGCGGACACCATCCGGCGAAGATCGGGCCGCGCGCAAGCTGCGCCACCCCTATTATTCTACATTCCTGACGGCAAAGCCTGCGTGCGGCCCTCCGGATTTCAATTTCATCCCCCCGGTGGAAACGCTCCATGCGGGTTTTCCGGCATGGGCCATGCGGGGCTGGCGAAGTGTTGTCTACGAATAGAGAACGCAGAGTGGTCAAAATGGCGCCTTTTTTGAACGTGGGTAGATGGGCATATTGGGTGCAAGGAGACTGATCATGACCAAGACCGCATTCCCCGCCCTGTTCATCTCGCACGGTTCGCCCGACACCGCGATTGCCGACACCGGAGCCGCTGCCTGGCTCAGGCAGATGGCGGCTGATCTGCCGCGGCCGCGCGCCATCGTGGTTGCCAGCGCCCATTTCGAAATCTCGGGCGGGGTTGCCGTCTCGGCCGATCCGGATCCCGAAACCATCCATGATTTCGGCGGTTTTGCGCCGGAGCTCTATGCCATGCAGTACCCGGCGCCGGGCGAGCCGGAGCTGGCGCGGCGGATTGTAAGTGATCTGCAGGCCGCAGGTTTTGCTGCCCATGCAATGGACAAGCGCGGATTTGACCATGGCGTGTGGGTGCCGCTGATACTTGCCTATCCCGATGCCGACATTCCGGTGGTGTCGGTCTCGGTCGATCCCGGGCAGGGGCCGGAGCATCATTTCAGGCTCGGCCAGGCACTTTCCGGCTTGGGCGGCGAAGGTGTTCTGGTCATTGGCTCCGGCTCGTTCACCCACAATCTGGGCGAGGCCTTCAAGGCGCTCAGGAGCGGCCGGCGCGATATCGATGTGCCCGAATGGGTGCAGGCGTTCAGCGGCTGGATGAATGACCGGATTGCCGGCAATGATGTCGAGGCGCTGCTTGATTATCGGCGTTTGGCGCCCTATGCGGTGAAGAATCATCCGACCGATGAACATCTGCTGCCGCTTTATGTGGCGCTCGGCGCGGCAGGCGACGGCAGCACGGCGCGGATCGTCCATGACAGCGCCGAGTTCGGCGCGCTGGCCATGACCATGTGGCGGTTCGACCCGGCGTTTGCGGCAGCGCCTGCGGCCTGACACAGCAGGGAAAAACCCGCGGCATCAAAAAGTTGCCGCGATGGAGTGGCCAATCGGGATTCGATGATTTTCAAGCGGGGCGAGTTGGGGTAACACCTAGGTCATGACCCAGACAGAAGCACCATCCCCGTCCGATCCGGTCCAGTCCGGCACCATCCGCATCGCGGTGGCACAGCTCAACCCGACTGTCGGCGACATTGCCGGCAATCTTGCCAAGGCGCGGGAAGCGCGTGCTGACGCTGCTCGGCATGGCGCGGATGTGGTGCTGTTTACCGAATTGTTCATTGCCGGCTATCCGCCGGAGGACCTGGTGCTCAAGCCGGCGTTTCTGAAAAGCTGCCAGAAGGCTGTGGACGCGCTGGCCACCGATACGGCCGATGGCGGCCCGGCAGTGATTATCGGCTATCCTCGGAGCGAAGGCGGCAAGCGCTTCAACTCGGCAGCCGTGCTCGATGGCGGCAGGCTGGTGACCAGCCGCGACAAGGTGGACCTGCCCAACTACGGCGAATTCGACGAGAAGCGGGTGTTTGACGCCGGCGAGATGCCGGGGCCTGTGGCACTCCGCGGCGTTCGCTTCGGCATCCCGGTGTGCGAGGATATCTGGGGCGATCTCGGCGTCTGCGAGACACTGGCCGAAAGCGGTGCGGAAATCCTGCTGGTGCCGAACGGTTCGCCCTATTATCGCGGCAAGGTCGATATCCGTCACCAGGTGGTGCTGCGCCAGGTGATCGAAAGCGGGCTGCCGCTGGTCTATGCCAACCAGGTCGGTGGCCAGGACGAGCTGGTGTTCGATGGCGCCAGCTTTGCCATGAATGCCGACAAGAGCCTCGCCTTCCAGATGAGCCAGTTCGAGGAAACCGTTTCGATCGTCACCTTCAAGCGCCAGCCGGACGGGCAGTGGATGTGCGCCAACGGGCCGATGTCGGTGATCCCCGAACGCGAGGAGGCCGATTACCGGGCCTGCATGCTGGGGCTGCGCGATTACGTCAACAAGAACGGTTTCCGCAACGTGGTGCTGGGGCTGTCGGGCGGCATCGATTCGGCGATCTGCGCCGCTCTCGCCGTCGATGCGCTGGGCGAGGAGCGGGTGCGGACCGTGATGCTGCCCTACCGCTACACCTCGGAGAGTTCGTTCACCGACGCCGAGGCCTGCGCCAGGGCGCTTGGCTGCCGCTATGACACCGTGGCGATCGAGGAGCCGGTTCAGGGCTTTCTCTCTGCTCTTGGCGACATGTTCGACGGCACCGACGAGGGCATTACCGAGGAGAACCTGCAAAGCCGGGCGCGCGGCGTGATCCTGATGGCGATCTCCAACAAGTTCGGCTCGATGGTGGTGACCACCGGCAACAAGAGCGAGATGAGCGTCGGTTACGCCACGCTCTATGGTGACATGAACGGCGGCTTCAACCCGATCAAGGACCTGTACAAGATGCAGGTCTATGCACTGTCGCGCTGGCGCAATACCCACGTGCCGCCGGGCGCGCTGGGCCCGTCAGGGGAGGTGATCCCTGTCAACATCATCGACAAGGCGCCGTCAGCGGAACTGAGGCCGGACCAGACCGACCAGGATTCGCTGCCGCCCTATCCGGTGCTCGACGACATTCTCGAATGCCTGATCGAGCAGGAGATGGGTGTCGACGAAATCGTTGCACGCGGCCACGAGGTGAGCATCGTGCACCGGATCGAGCACCTGCTCTATCTCGCCGAATACAAGCGCCGCCAATCGGCACCGGGCGTCAAGATCACCCGCAAGAATTTCGGCCGCGACCGCCGCTACCCGATTACCAACAGATTCAGGGACAGGTGATACCAAGCCGAAGAAGAGCAGTATTCCTGCTTTCCTGCAGATAAAGACCTTGTTTTGTTGACGGTTGTCAGCAAGAAATGTGGGGTGCTGATCTTTATTTTCTAAGGAAATTGCAGGAATGGTTTTCCTTTTATCGCTCGTGTTGTTTTTTCTATTGTGGCTGGGTTTTGCTGCAATTGGCGCCGGGATGGCTCGCCGGCGCCATCGCGATGCCGCGCTGTGGGGTCTGATTTGTTTCTTTCTGCCGCTTCTGGGCATCGCGATCCTGCTGATCGCTGGTGACGCCCATGGTGAAGGCCGGGGCGAAGGCGGAGCTGGTTTTGGACATCGCGACACGAACGGGAACATGTGGATCCGCTGGCAGGCGTTGATTGATGTCGACCCGGACATCCGGGCCGCGGCCAGCCGTGTCCGTGCTTTCGGGCCTCAGTACGAGGAGCAACTGGCTGAGAAATACCTGGCGCTGAACGACAAGTCCGCCCTTCCGGCTCTGGTTGCAAGAACGCTTGAAAGTGCGGGCTATGTCGAGCCGCAGCCACCGGCACAGGTGGAGGCGCGGCCCATGCACGCTCCGCAGCCTCCGCCGCAGCACACAGAGCGGATGCAGCCGCCGCCGATGCCGCCGGAACCCGATCACCGTGCGGCGCGGTTGCGCCACGAGGCGCCTGAAAACCGGCCTGAAAACCGGCCTGTGATACGCCCCGCCAAGACGGCCGCGCCAGTGCACAGAGCCGCAGCCGCAAAGCCTGTCCAGGGCAAGATCCGGAACTCCGTCTATCAGCAGAACCCCGACGGCACCTATACGGTGGTCAAGGGCAAGCATGCCGGGCGGAGCTTCAAGACTTTCGATGAAATGCGGCGGACAATGCGCTGAAGCCATAGCCACAAGGCGCGGATTGGGTTAGGTCGAACCGGCAGCGCGGGTGCAAACAGGTTTGCAGACCCGCCGGAATTAATCCCGGGTGGACCTTTCCTTGACACAGCTCATGCTCTTCCTGCGTGACAATGGCCGCTGGATCGCCGGCGGATTTTTGCTGACGTTCTTCTCGTCCTTCGGACAGACCTATTTCATCTCGTTGTCGGCGGGGGAAATTCGCGCGGAATATGGTTTGAGCCATGGCGGCTTCGGCACGCTCTACATGGTCGCGACGCTGGCGAGTGCTGCGACGCTGCCGCAGATCGGTAAAATCGTCGACAGGATCAGCGTAGCCTCGACGGTGGCTCTTGCCGCCCCGGTGCTGGCGATTGCCTGCGTTCTGATGGCCTGGTCCCGATCACTGGCGCTGCTGGTGCTGTCGGTCTACCTGCTCAGACTGTTCGGGCAGGGCATGTTTACCCATATCGCCATGACCGCGATGGGGCGCTGGTTCGCAGCCCAGCGTGGCCGGGCGATTTCTCTGACCGCCATCGGCGTCAATTTCGGCGAGGCGCTGTTTCCGATCAGCTTTGTCGGGGTGGCGGCGCTGGTTGGCTGGCGCGGTTCCTGGCTGGTTGCAGCCGCAGTGCTGATGCTGGTGGCGCTGCCGCTGATTTACGGCCTGCTCAAGCTTGAACGGACCCCGCAATCGGTCGTTGAGGATCCGGACCGGCCGGCGGTGCGTGACTGGACCCGCGCCGAGGTCATCCGCGATCCGCTGTTCTGGGCATCGCTGTCGGGGGTGCTCGCGCCGTCATTTATCGGCACCACCATTTTCTTTCACCAGGTCTATCTGTCCGACCTGCGTGGCTGGCCGCCGAGCGTGTTCGCGACGTCGTTTGCGATCATGTCGTCGATGACCATCCTCTTCGCGCTGGTTGCCGGGCAGCTGGTCGACCGGTTTTCGGCAACACGGTTGCTGCCGGTCTTCCTGGTGCCGCTGTCGCTGTCCTGCTTCGTGCTGGCGTCGACGGATGCGCCATGGGGCGCCTATGTGTTCATGGCGCTGATGGGGGTGTCCTACGGGTTTTCATCAACCCTGTTCGGCTCGCTGTGGCCGGAACTCTATGGCTCGCGGCACCTTGGCGGGATTCGCTCGTTTATCGTCGCCTTCATGGTGTTTGCCACGGCGATGGGACCGGGCGTGACTGGTGCGCTGATCGACTGGGGTGTTTCCTACAGGGGCCAGATCGCCACGATGGGGCTCTACTGCGTGCTGATCAGCACGGTGCTGATCCAGGTCAGCCGCAAGGCACTGCAACGCCGTGCAGGGACAGCCTGAGACCGTTTGCCGGCCGACTGCAAACGGTCAGCATGGCTGCCTAGCGGATCAGCGATTTCCGGTCTGCCTTGAGATCAAGGTGATCGGACTGATCGGGCAGGAATGCGGGGCCCACCACACGGACGGACTGGTGATCCTGTGTCAGCGGGCGTTCAATGGTCGAGGCTGCGAGCACGGCTGCGACATCTTCCGAGGTCAGGCGCATTTCGGCGTTGAGGACCGATTCGGGATCTTCTCCGGGATCGGGGCGGTTGAACGGCCGCACCCAGGTCGTTACCGCTTCGTCGCCTGTGCTGGTGCCGTTGAGGATTGCCTCGCGGCGCTGCATTTCGTTGTAGAATGCCCGCATGTTGCAGCCGCAGGCCTTGCTCATCGGTGCGCTGGTGTTGCGGTAGGCGAAGGCGTTTGGCATCTCGCTATAGGGTTCGCGGGTGCGGGCGGAGATCATGTCCTCGCTCTCCTGGCCCTGCGCGGCATGAAAATACAGGGCGGTCTTGGTGCCCGGGCACATCATCTGGCAGGTTCTCTCGTCGCGGGCAAAATCGGAAGGTGCTGCGGCAGAAGAGACCGGAAAGAAGAAGCCGTCGCAACTGCGCACGCACAGCGTCCGGTAGTTGCCGCCACGCGATGCCCTGGGTTCGATGACGATGCGGGCGCCGGTCTGCCGGGCCCGCGTCGTGCTGCGGTCGCTGTTGGCGTCATCGCCGAGAACCGCCACAAGCCCCGGACTGCGTTGTGACTTTGCCTTCAGTGCAGCCACCTTGCCCTTGAGGGCTGCCGCCTGGAGGGAGGCGCGGTTGCCGCTGCAATCATTCGCCTTGAGTGCTGCCTGGATGCGCCGCCTGGCCGTCTTGTCGCCGCGGTTGGCGTAGGAATCGCGCTTGCGTTCCAGCGATTTGAGGTTGGCCTGCATCTTGGAATAAGCTGCGGAAAGCTTGGCGCAGGCCTTGGCGTTCTGGCCGCCGACCACGAGAAAACTGCCCGACGAGCATTTGAAGCGGCTCAAATCGCGCACGACCTTGTTGATCTGGATGGACTGTTTCTCCGCCGCATCGGCATAGCGCTGGTACTTGGCCGAGAAGCCTGCGCCGGAAGAGGCATTTTCAAGCTGCGTCCTTAGCCGCTCGCACACCGCGGAGGCTTCAGCAGCGCCGGTCCCGGCCAGGGCCAGCACGAGAACAGCCATGAAACTGCGAAACCGGACGCGACGCATGATCAACTCCAACACACTTGCAAAACATCGTCAGATGTCCAAGCCATAGCCCAGAGACCCTAACATTTTTATACTAGCGCTTGAGGTTGTCCGCTCCAATCACAACTGGGTGTTTACCTTAACCGGGACCGGACCCCGGTTAAGTCCTTGCGTACAAATGCGTGCCGTTCATTCCGCCGACGAGGCTTCCACCACTGCCAGTGTCGCCATGTTGACGACGCCGCGCGATGTCACCGATGGCGAGAGGATATGGGCGGGCAGGGCCGGGCCGAGCAGGATCGGCCCGACATGCAGCGCTTCGGTCATGGTCTTGACCACGCCAAGGGCGATGTTGGCTGCATCGAGATTGGGGAAGACCAGCAGATTGGCTTCGCCGCTCAGAGTGCTGTCGGGCATCACCCGGCGGCGCAGCACGTCGGAAATCGCGGAATCTCCGTGCATTTCGCCATCGACTTCGAGATCCGGAGCAAGCGAGCGGATGATCTTGAGCGCCCGGCGCATCTTGTCGGCGCTGTCGGAATCGCGCGATCCGAAGTTCGAATGCGAGAGCAGGGCGGCCTTCGGCGTGATGCCGAACCGGCGGATTTCCTCGGCCGCCATGATCGTGGTCTCGGCAATTTCCTCGGCGCTTGGATCGAAGGACACATAGGTGTCGGTAAAGAAGGTGGCGCCGCGCTGCGAGATCAGCAGGCTCAGTGCAGAGAAGTCGATGACGCCGTCACGCTTGCCGATGATCTGCGAAACATCGCGCAGATGCCGCGTGTAGCGGCCCTCGAGTCCGCAGATCAGCGCGTCTGCCTCACCGCGGCGCACCGACAAAGCGCCAATCACCGTGGAATTTGTGCGGACGATGGTGCGTGCGGCTTCGGGGATGACGCCCTTGCGGCCGACAATCGAGAAATACTCATCCACATAGTCGCGAAACCGTGGATCCTCTTCCGGATTGGTGACGGCGAAATCGACACCGGGCCTGATCCTGAGGCCAAAGCGTTTCAGGCGGGCTTCGATGATGCTGGGGCGGCCGATCAGGATCGGCTCGGCAATGCCTTCCTCGAGCAGAACCTGGGCTGCGCGAAGCACCCGTTCGTCCTCGCCTTCGGCAAAGATGACGCGCTTCTTGGTGGCCGTCTTTGCCGCGGTGAACAGCGGTTTCATGATCAGGCCGGAGCGGAACACGAAGCGGTTGAGCTGATCGACATAGGCATCCATGTCGGCAATCGGCCGGCGTGCGACGCCCGATTTGGCTGCTGCTTCGGCCACGGCGGGCGCGATGCGGAGGATCAGCCGCTGATCGAACGGAGAGGGAATGAGGTACTCGGGACCGAAAATTGGGGTTTCGCCGGAATAGGCACGGGCGGCGATGTCGGAGGGTTCTTCCTTGGCCAGTGCTGCAATGGCGCGGACCGCGGCCATTTTCATTTCTTCATTGATGGTGCGGGCTCCGCAGTCGAGCGCACCGCGGAAGATGTAGGGGAAGCACAGGACGTTGTTGACCTGGTTGGGGAAGTCCGAGCGTCCGGTGCAGATCATCGCGTCGGGCCGTGCCGCGCGGGCTTCATCGGGCATGATTTCGGGCGAGGGGTTGGCAAGCGCCATGATCAGCGGGCGTTCGGCCATGGTGGCGAGCATTTCCGGCTTGAGCACGCCGGCGGCGGAGAGGCCGAGAAACACGTCGGCGCCGCCAATGGAATCGGTCAGCGTCCGGTTGTCGGATTTCTGGGCGTAGACCGACTTCCACTGGTCCATCATCACCTCGCGACCCTCGTAGACAAGGCCGTCAATGTCATGAACCCAGATGTTCTCGCGCTTGGCGCCGAGCGCCACCAGGAGGTTGAGGCAGGCCAGTGCCGCAGCCCCCGCACCGGAGGTCACGATCTTGGCGTCCTCGATCTGCTTGCCGGCCAGTTCGAGGCCGTTGAGGATGCAGGCGGCGACGATGATGGCGGTGCCGTGCTGGTCATCGTGGAAGACCGGGATGTCCATGATTTCGCGCAGTTGCTGCTCGACCTCAAAACACTCCGGCGACTTGATGTCCTCGAGATTGATGCCGCCGAATGTCGGTCCAAGTGCCGAAATCACGCTGACCATGCGCTCGACATCGGGCGCGTCGATCTCGATGTCGAACACATCGATGCCGGCGAATTTCTTGAACAGGACAGCCTTGCCTTCCATCACCGGCTTGGAAGCCAGCGGGCCGATATTGCCAAGGCCCAGCACGGCGGTGCCGTTGGAGACAACGCCGACCAGATTGGAGCGCGCCGTGTAATCGGCTGCGAGATCGGGATTGTCGCGGATGGCCAGGCAGGGGGCCGCGACGCCGGGCGAATAGGCCAGCGCCAGATCGCGTTGATTCCCCAAAGGCTTGGTCGCCTGGATCTCGAGCTTACCGGGGCGCGGGTATTGATGATAGAACAGGGCGTTCTCATCGAGCTCACCGCTGGTGGGCTTGGGATCGGAGGCGTGCTTGGTGTCTTTGGAGGTCATTTCAGGCTCTTCTCTGGTAACGGCGTCGGGGCGCAGGGATCGCTGCGCATCATGTTCGTGGACAAGGAGATTCAGGCGACGCCAGACCCGCTGGTTTCGGCATTTCCAACGCCGCCTCGATCGACTTTCATGCGGTGTCCCCCTCAACCAACCCTTTTCGAGTGTTCACAATCCTAGGGCGGATCCAGCCCAAATGAAACCTGTTAGATGTCTGGCCGGACAGGTTGCCGGGCACGTGTCAGCCCCACAGATCGGGTGAGGGAGGCGAGACCAGGGAGCCTGAATAGACAAGGCCCGGTGACCGGTCTTTTGCCATCAGCAGCGGGCCGTCGAGGTCGACCCAGTCGGCGTCCTGGGCAAGCAGCACCGCAGGCGCCATGGCGAGCGATGTGCCAACCATGCAGCCAACCATAACGCCAAAGCCCAGTTCGCGGGCGCGGTCGCGCATCAGCAGCGCCTCGGTCAGGCCACCGGTCTTGTCGAGCTTGATGTTGATCGCGTCATAGCGGTCGGACAGGGATTGCAGGTCGGCGAGAGTGTGGACGCTTTCATCGGCGCAAATCGGCACCGGATGCGGAATGTGGGCGAGGATCTCGTCCTTGCCGGCCGGCAGCGGTTGCTCGATCAGGCCGATGTGCAGTTCGGCCGCAAGCAGCAGGTGCTCGCGGATGTTGCTTTCATCCCAGCCTTCATTGGCGTCGAGGATGATCTCTGCGTCGCGCGCAGCACTTGCAACGGCGTGCATGCGGGCGCGGTCATCGGAGGTTCCGACCTTGACCTTGAGCAGTTTCTGCGAGGAGTGGGCACGGGCTTCATCGGCCATCTCGGCGGGCTCGCCGAGCGAAATGGTAACGGCGGTGGGAACCGGGCGCGGCAAGATCCGGCAGGCTGTCGTGGACACGCGGGTGCCGCTCAGCTTGGCCTCGAAATCCCACATGGCGCAGTCAATGGCGTTGCGCGCAGCGCCCGGCTTCATGGCGGTTTGCAGCTCCTGGCGGGTCATGCCGTCCGAAATGGCGCCGGCCATCGATTCGATCAGCTCCAGCACACCTTCGACGGTTTCGCCGTAGCGGGTGTAGGGCACGCATTCGCCACGACCGTTGACGCCGTTTTCGCTGATGGTGCAGGTCACCACATCGGCTGCGGTCTTGGCACCGCGAGAAATATTGAAGGCTCGTTTGAGCGGAAAACTGTCGATCCTGGCGCTAAGGTGTCGGGGCATTGCAACTGGTCCGTAAAAAATGGTCGATAGACATGTAAGACTGACTGTATTCCAGAGGCTGTCCGGTGACAGGTCTGGAACGAGCGGCTATGTGTGAGGCATGTTGACCAAACAGCAAAAAGATACAAGGGGCGATGCCGCGCCGGAGGAGCCGAAAAACCTTCTGCCACGGATCGAGCATCAGGTTTCGGCCGAAGGCGAAAGACTTGTACTTGCAGGCGACTGGCGGCATGCGGCGATATCGGGCGTGTGCGGCAAATTGCTGGAAATCCAGAAGAGCCTTTCAGGCAAACCACTGGAAATCGACCTGAGCGACCTGGGGAATTTTGACACGGCCGGCGCCTGGCTTGTGCGCAAGACCATGCTTGCCGCCCGGAACAGTGGCGCACAAGTGCGGCTGACCGGCGCGTCGGTGCCGGTGGCCGAACTGATCGAGGCAATACCGGACATGGTGGACCTGCCGCCGATGGACCCGGCCCAGCTGCCGCCGCTGTTCGAACGTGTGTTCGCTCCGGCCGGCAAGACACTGTACGAACTCTATGACGACTTCATCGCCTCGCTCTACATCCTCGGATCGGCCGTTCGCGGTGCCCAGCTCAAGCTGAACCGGTCGGCGGGCATCTCGCCTGCGGCAATCGTCACCCATATCGACCGGATGGGCGTTCGCGCGGTGCCGATCATCATGCTGATGAGCTTTCTCATCGGCGCCATCATCGCCCAGCAGGGAGCGTTCCAGCTGCGCTATTTCGGCGCCGAGGTGTTCGTCGTCGATCTCGTCGGCATTCTGCAATTGCGCGAGATCGGCGTGCTTTTGACCGCGATCATGATTGCCGGCCGGTCTGGCAGCGCGATCACCGCAGAGATCGGCTCGATGAAAATGCGCGAGGAGATCGACGCGCTCAAGGTGATGGGGCTCAACCCTGTCGGCGTGCTGGTGTTCCCGCGCCTCGTGGCCTTGACGGTGGCCTTGCCGCTGCTGACGATCGTGGCCAACTTCGCAGCCCTTGCGGGGGCGGCGGCGGTGGCGTGGAGCTATTCGGGAATCACGCCTGACGTGTTTGTCAGCAGGCTGCGCGAAGCCATCGACATGACAACCGTCACCTCGGGCATGATCAAGGCGCCTTTCATGGCGCTGATCATCGGCATCGTTGCCGCGGTCGAAGGCATGAAGGTTGGCGGCAGCGCGGAATCGCTCGGCCAGCGCGTGACAGCTTCGGTGGTCAAGTCGATCTTCGTGGTGATCCTCGTCGACGGTCTGTTCGCCATGTTCTACGCCGCCATCGATTTTTGAGGCCGATTTGATGAAACCCGCCATTCAGACCGACCCGGACAAACGCGAAGTGATCCTGTCGGCGCATGACATCACCGTTGCCTTCGGCAAGAACGTGGTGCTCGAGCATCTCGATCTCGATATCTACCGAGGTGAAATTCTCGGCTTCGTCGGCGGATCGGGCACCGGGAAAACGGTTCTCATGCGCTCGATCCTGCGCCTGATACCCCGCCAGAGCGGCATTATCCGGATTCTTGGAGAGGACTACGACCAGGTCGATGAGGCCAAGAGGGTCGAACTCGACATGCGGCTTGGCGTGCTGTTCCAGCACGGGGCGCTGTTTTCGGCCTTGACCGTGCGCGAGAACATCCAGGTGCCGATGCGGGAGTATCTGGACCTGCCGCAATGGTTGATGGACGAACTGGCGGAACTGAAGGTGGCGATGGTGGGGCTGGCGCCCGAAGCGGTCGACAAATATCCTTCCGAACTGTCGGGCGGGATGATCAAGCGGGCGGCACTGGCGCGGGCGCTGGCGCTCGATCCGGACCTGCTTTTTCTGGATGAACCGACATCGGGGCTTGATCCGATCGGTGCGGCAGAGTTTGATGAACTGATCGCGCAGTTGCGTGATACGCTGGGGCTGACGGTCTACATGGTGACCCATGATCTCGACAGCCTGTTTTCGGTGTGTGACCGTGTTGCTGTGCTGGGTCAGAAGCGGGTGCTTGTGGAAGGGACGATCGAGGACATGCTTTCATTTGACGACCCGTGGGTTCAGTCCTACTTCAAGGGCAAACGGGCGCGGATGATCCCCGACCGGAAGTCGCAGCAAGAGACCAAACCGCAGCAAGGCACAGGCACGCAGCTTCCAGGCGGCCGGGAAAGTGAAACGATCTGATGGAAACGCGGGCCAACTACGCCATCGTCGGCTTCTTCACCCTTGTGGTGATGCTGTCGGCGTTCGGCTTCGTCTACTGGATGGCGCGTTACGGCAATACCGGTGAAACCGTGCCGCTGATCGTGCGCATTCCCGGTTCCGCAAACGGCCTGTCGAACGGTTCCGCGGTGCGGTTCAACGGCATTCCCTATGGCGTGATCCGGAATATCAGCATTGATCCCGACAGCCCGGATTTCGTCATCGCCGAAACCACCATCAGGGCTGATGCGCCGGTCTATACCGACACCCGCGCCGCACTGGAAATCCAGGGACTGACCGGGTCGGCCTATATCGAGTTGCAGGGCGGCTCGCCCTCCAATCCGAATATCCTAACGCGGGCGCGCGAACTCCAGGAAGTCGCCGTCATCGATGCCGATCCGTCGGGCGTGACCAACCTGCTGGCCACCGCGGACGACATTCTCAACCGGGCCAACCGGGTGATCGGCGAAGTCGAGGGCTTCATCAAGGATGCCCGCTCGCCGCTGACCGAGACACTGAAGAACACCGAGGTCTTCACAGCGGCGTTGCGCGACAATGCCGATGGCATTGACGGCTTCCTCAAGAGCGTGGGCGATCTTTCGGAGACAGTGAAATCGCTGTCCGGCCGGATCGACAGCGCACTCGGCTCGGCGGAGAACCTGCTCAACTCCATCGATACCGACAAGATCGACCGGATTCTCGCCAATGTCGACAAGGTGACCGCGGATGTCGCCAGTGCATCCGGCGAAGTCACCAAGACGCTCGAGAGTTTCGGCAAGGCGGCGGAATCGCTGCAGACATTTGCCGCCGATGCAGGCGAATCGCTCGACAAGGTCGACAAGGTCATCTCCGCGATCGATCCGGCCAAGGTCGGCCAGACGATGGACGACATCTCGCTTGCCAGTGCCGATGCGCGCCAGGCGCTTGCCGACGCGCGCGGCGTGGTCGAGACGTTCAGTGCCCGGAAAGAAGACTACGATCTCATCATCACCAATGCGAAAGAGCTGACCGCCAAGTTGAATGCAGCCTCGGGACGGGTCGATGGCGTGCTGGACAAGCTCGACGGCTTCCTCGGCGAAGGCGATGCCTCGACGCTGATTGCCGATGCCCAGGCAACGCTCAAGTCTTTCAAGGACATGGCCGACACGCTCAATTCCCGCGTCGGGCCGATTGCCGACAACCTGCAGCGGTTTTCGGGCTCTGGCCTGCGCAATGTCGAGGCGCTGGTCAACGATGCTCGTCGCTCGATCCAGCGGATCGAACGCTCGATATCGACCATCGAACAGGATCCGCAGCGGCTGATCTTCGGTGGCGAGACCGTCAAGCAATATGACGGGAGAACCCGCCGGTGAGTCTTTCCTTCCGGGACAGGACAGCATAGGTTAGCGAAGTGTTAACAGGCCGGGTGTGGCTGCGGGGAGTTGTGTAGGCGTGAGAGCGGGTCGATGGATTGTTGCAATGGCAATGGCCACAGTTCTGTCGGGCTGCGCGGGCGGGCTTGTCTCCAGTCCGCCGCCTGATACCTACGGGCTTTCCGCCGCACCGGTCATTGCCGGCCAGAAGATCCGCAACCGGCAGATCCTGATCACTGAGCCGAGCGCGCTCAAGGCGCTCGACAGCGAGCAGATTGTCATCCGTCCGACCCCATCGGCGATCCAGTATCTGGCGAAATCGCAATGGTCCGACAGGCTTCCGAACATCGTTCAGGACAAGCTGGTTCAGGCGTTCGAGAATTCCGGACGGATCAGCGGCGTCGGGCGTCCGGGTGACGGACTTGCGATCGACTACAAGATCATCACGGCCATCCGCGCCTTCGAAATCAAGGCCGATGCCGGCGAGCAGGCGGTTGTCGAAATATCGGCGAAGATCCTCAATGACCGCAATGGCGTCGTGGTTGCGACAAAGGTCTTCCGTTCGACCGCACGGGTGACCGGAAGCGGCAATGCGGCCTATGTGCAGTCGCTTGACCGCGCATTCGAGACCGTGGTGCAGGACATTGTCGCCTGGACCCTGTCGCGGATCTGAATTCCCGAGTCGGTCGGATACCGGCCACATGCGAATCTTCACATCCGATTCGGCGTATTGGCGCTCAGCTTTCGTGACGGTTCGATTCCGAGCCGTGCCGTGAACGCGCGGCGACGGGAATGCGCAGATCCCCGGACGTCATCACCACCAGCAAAGCCAGAATGCCGGCGGCTGCGAGCACTGCAGGACCGATCAGCGCCGGATACCCGTAAAGCCAGACGGCGCTCAGCCAGAGCAAGACGACATTGACGACAAACATGACTTTTTCGGTCACGCCACTCCGCCAGGCTGACCAGCCGAGAAAGCCGATGATTGTCATATATGCCACTATTGCCAACGCCATGGGGATTTCTTCCATTTGTGCTTCACCATCGCGCTGACGCACAACTTGGCTTGCGAAAGCGCCTTGTGATGTTGTTTTTGCACACTTCCAGTCGCGGTTCCACGGCGTGCTCGACGTCAAAACGACGCATTGGAGGCAGCGTGCGCAGGGAGATGCGGGAATCTCCAGCCGTTGGGGACTTCAAGCGTCATATATAACGGGCCATCCGGCCGAGACCAGTTCGACGGTGTTGCCGTCGGGGTCGGTGACGAAGACCCCACGCCAGCCGATCCATGGAAACTCTTCGACCTTGTAGGAAATGCCGCTTGCATCGAACCAGTTGCAGGCAGCGCTCTGGTCGGCCTGGCTCAGGCTCAGAGCGACATGGTGCAGCGTTGACGGACCGGCTTCAGGCTGGCCGCGCTCCGGGTTGAGGGCGGGATCGAACAGCGCCAGCACGCTAGTGTGTCCCTCGACGCCGTTGCCGAGGCGGAAGAAGACGATGCGGCCGCGGTCAGCCAGCACCTCAAGCCCGAGGATGTCGCGATAAAATGCCGTCATGGCTTTGTAGTCGACGCAGCGAATGGCGATTTCACCGAGGCCGGAAATGGAAAAACCCCGCTTTCGGGCGGGGTTTTCCGTGTTTGTATTGGTCGTGGACATCGGCGGCCGGGCCCCGTCTCAGTCCTTGCCGAAGCGGCCGCTGGCATGGGCCAGCATGGTGTAGACCTTGCCGGTGTCCGAGGTCAGGTAGGTCTGGGTCATCATGTTGTCGCGGTCATTGCGGGCAACATCCGACAGCAGCTTTTCGAAGTCGGCGATGTAGCGGTCCACCGCTTCGCGGAACTCGGGCTCGCGGCCATACTTGTTCTTGATCTCTTCGAAGGTCTGCTGACCCTTAAGCGTGTAGAGCCGGCGGGTGAAGACATCACGCTCGCCGCGCTGGTAACGGCGCCACAGGTCCACGGAAGCGTCGTGGTCGATGGCGCGGGCGATGTCGACCGAAAGCGAGTTGAGCGATTCGACGACATGGCGCGGATTGCGCTCGGGCGTGCGGGTTGCGACCTGTGCAGGGGCAGGTGCCCGCTCCTCGCGCGATGCGCCGCGGAGAAGATCGCTGACCCAGCCTTCGCTCTTGGCCGGTGCTGCACCTGCGGGCTCAAGGCTGCCGCGCAGCGGGCTGCGCTGTGCCTGCGGCTCGGCACGCGGTGCAGGCTCGCGGCGCGGTACGCGCTGCGGGGCGGGCGCCGGTGCCGGCGCAGGCTGTGCGGCGGCTGCAGCGGCTCGCGGGGCAGGGCGCTGGGCCACAGGTTCGCTGACCTCGGCGCGGTAACCCGACTGACCGACGATCTGCGAGAGCTCCTGCAGAGCCTTGATCTGGTCGGCAACCGCACGACGCATGGCGGCGGCGCTTTCACGGGTTTCCTCGGGAAGGTCAAACGCACCGCGCTTGAGTTCGCCGCGGGTGTCTTCCAGTTCCTTGCGGATGCTGGCCGCGGACTGGCGGATTTCATCGGTGGCACCGGAGAAGCGCGAGATTGCATCCTCGATGGCTTCCTGCACGCTTTCGCGCATCGAGCCGGCTGCAGTGCGGGCGCGGCTTTCGGTGGCGCCGAGCAGCTTGTCGGCTTCCGAAACGGCATCGCTCACGGTCCGGCGCATTGCGTTTGCAGCGGATTCGGCGCGGCTCTCGGTGGTGCCAAGCAACTTTTCGGCGTCCTCGACGGCTTCGCGGATGCTTTCGCGCATCAGGCCTGCTGCGACATGGGCGCGGTCTTCGGTTTCACCCATCAGCTTGCCGGCATTTTCAGCGGCATCGCGCAATCCGCCCTCAAGCCGCATCGCGGAACGCTTGGAGAGATCTTCCGCGCCATCGAATGCCTTGACGATGATCTCTTCGAGCGAGTGCATCGTCGATTCGATCTGCTCGGAACGATTGACCAGTCCAACAGACAGCGCCTGCAGGGCCTCGCGGCGTTCCTCGAGCGTGGTGGCAAGATTGGACTGTGCCGCGCCGAGAAGATCGGAAGCGGACGCCAGGACCTTGGAGTGATCGTCGAAACGACCGGCAATGGCGCCGACCTGGTTGAGGGTCCGGCTGGAGATGTCGGTGAGCCGTTCGACCTTGCCGTCGAGCAGACGGGCCGAGCCGGAGAGCAGTTCGGCTGCCTTCTCGGTCGATGCGGAGATCTCGGCAGAGGTCTGCGACAGCTGGGAATTGGCACCGCCAAGCAGGTTTGCTGCCTTGGAGACGACGGCCGAGATTTCCTCGTTGCTGGCGCCGAGACGCTCGAGAAGCGCGCCAACATTGCCGCTGAGGCTCTGATTGACATTCTGGATGGCAGACAGGGTCTCGCTGGTGCGGTTGGTGATGGCGTTGATCAATGCCGCGTTTTCGGCACGCAGGCGATCGGTGGAGCTCTGGGTGACTTCCGTCAGGCGGCTGGCGAATTCCTCGCCGCTCTCGACATAGCGGTCGACCAGCGGGCGGGCCTGCTCGTCGATGACGCGCGACAGTTCGGCCGAGCGGCTTGCCAGCATGGAGTTGAGTTCGCGTGTTCGCTCGTCAAGCGTCGAGTGGACCGAGGTGGCGCGGACATCCACTGCCTGTTCGGCTTCGGCCAGACGCTGGATGATCGAGCCGGCCTTCTGGTCGAGCGCCTCTCCGAGCGCACCGGTGCGGGCAACGAGGTTTTCGCCGGATGCGGCAAGACGCGCGTCGATGGCATTGGTCTTGTCGTCGAGGGTCGAGACCAGTTCGCTGGCGGTCTGTCCCAGGCGGCTGGAAATTGCACCGGTCTCTGTCTCGAGGCGGCTTGCAAGTGCCGCAGCCTGGGCTGCAAAGCGTGCTTCGGTCGCATCGAGGGTGCCGGAGATGGCGTCGGCCTGCTTGGCGACGGTTTCGCCGACATGCTCGACCAGACCGCTGATGCGGCCGGCTTCGTTGCGCAATTCGGTGGCACCGTTGGAGATGCGGTTTGCGATCTCTTCGGCATGGGCTGCGAGATTGGCCGTGCGCTCGTCGACGTGACTGTCGATCCGTTCGACAAAGTTGCGTGCCTGCTCATCCATACGGCCGGCAAATCCGGTGCTGACCGTCTGCAGGGCTTCGCCCGCCTTGAGTGCTTCGGCGTCGAGTTCGCTCGCGGTCTGGGAGACGGCCTCGCGCAGCTTGGCTGCAAGTCCGGTTGCCTTGCCTTCGATGGTCTTGGACACGGAATCGAGGCCGATGCCGAGCATGTTGTTCATTGTCGTCAGGCGCTCATTGATGTGATCGGTGCCCTTGACGAAGGTGGCATCGACGCGATCGGAGGCCGCATTGGACAGCTCGGTGAAGCGCTGGCCTTCGACATCAAGCGTGGCTGCCAGCCGCTCGGAGGCCTGGGCCAGACTTTCCTGAACCGCGGTGGTGCGTTCGCTCAACAGGCCGTCCATGGCCTGGGCCGACTGGTTGATGGCGGTGCCGAAGGAATTGGCGCGTTCGGCAAGCTTGAGATCAAGCGCCTCGGCGCTTTCGGCAATCGAACCGAACAGGGCGCTGGAGCGTTCGCTGAGGCTGGTGTCGATACGTTCCGCGCCATCGGCCAGCGCCTTTTCGAGCGCTTCGGTGCGGCTCGCCAGGGTGGTGTCGATCTGTTCGGTGACATTGCGGGTCGAGGTTTCGACGCGATCGGCAACGCTGCGGGTCGACGATTCCACGCGATCGGCAACGCTGCTCGTTGACGCCTCGATGCGTTCGGCGCCGCTTGCGAGTGCCATCTCGAGAGCGATCGTGCGGTCGAGAACGGTTGTGTCCATCCGTTCGGTAACGCTCGATGCAGTGGCTTCGATCTGTTCGGCAGTGCTCTTTGAAGATGCCTCAAGCCGTTCGGCGGTGGCGTTGGACGTAGCCTCAAGCCGCTCGGCCATGCTTGCGGCCGTGGTTTCAACACGCTCGGTGGCGCTGGTCGCGGTTGCTTCCAGATGCTCGGCGGCCGTGCTGGTGGATGCCTCGATCCGCTGGGCGAGACCCGCGGTGGTTGCCTCGACGCGCTCTGCGGCGCTCGTCGCTGTGGTCTCGATGCGCTCGGCGCCGGAGCCAAGGGCGGCCTCCAGGGCCTGGCTGCGATCGGACAGCGTTGCACCGATACGTTCAAGGCTGGCCGAGAGAATCCCGTCCATGGCACTGGTGCCGCCGTTGAGCGTTTCGTTGATCTGCGCCAGGCTTTCGGACAGCTTGGTGTCGAGATTGCCGGCACGGCTGTCGAAGGCGGAGGTAAATTCGCCGACGCGTTCGTCGAAGACCGTGGTGATGCGCCCGATGGTGGATTCGAGTTTTTCCTCGAAGAAGCCGGAGCGAAGGTCGAGATCCATGATCGCATCGTCGGCGCTCGACTTGAGCGCCTGGCTGAAGGAGGAACCCTTTTCGTCGAGCGAGGTGTTGAGCGCTGCAAGCGTTTCTTCAAGCCCGGTGGAAATCGCCTGCTGGCCGCTAAACAGGCTGTCGGAGATTTCGCGGGTGCGGGCGATGAGGGTTTCGTTGAGCTGGCGTGCGCGCTCGCCAAGGGCGGCATTGAGTTTTTCGGTGTTGGCGTCGAGGGTCGAGGCGCGGGTTTCGAACTCGGCCAGCAATGCCTTGCCGCGATGGTTGAGCTGGACGTTGAGCATTTCCAGCCGGGTGTCGAATTCGTCGGTCAGCTCGCCGCCGGAGGTCTTGAGCGAACTGATCAGGGCTTCGGTGCGGCCATCAAGCAGCTGCTCCAGCTCGCGGCTGGTCTGCGTGGTGCGCTCCTGCAGGGCGGCGGCACGGATTTCCATGAGCTGGGCAAAGGCCTCGCCGGAGGTCGAGATCCGGGTGGCGATTTCCTCGCTGGCGGTGGTCAGCTCTTCCTTGAGCTGCTCATGCGCACCGGCAATGGAGGCGCGGATGCGTTCGGCGTGGCTGACAATGGAATCGCGCTCGCTGCCGAGTTCCTGAACGAGGCTGCGGACGCGCATCTCGTTGTCGGAATAGCTGCGTTCGAGCGCGTTGACTTCGGAATGGACCAGGGTCTCGAGTTCGGACGCGCGGGCAATGGTGCGTTCGATGCCCTCGTTCATGGCGGAGACTTCGCGGCGGACCGCCTGGCCAACGGTGAGGATGCGGTCACCGGCAACATTTTCCGGTTCTGCGAGACGAAGCGCGACCTCGGCCATCGACCGGGCTGCGGAGCGCATTTCGCGGGCACGCGCCATCATGATGGAGAAGGAGAAGAAGACCAGGATTGGGACAATGATCCCGACCAGAAAGCCGATGGCCGCCGGCATTGCCAGCAGATCGGAGACAGAGCGGATCTGCCAGATTTCCGGCGAATAGAGAAGGTTGGCAAGGCCGAGGCCGCCAACAGTCCAGAGCAGCGACAAGACGGCGGCATTGCGAACCGCACCACGGCTGGAACGGCCCTCGAGCGTGCGCAGCAGCCCGGCCATGTTCTTGCGGCTGTCATCATTGGCGGGTGCCATCGGACCGGCGGGCGTGAACGGCGGTGTCGGCGTTCTTGGTGCGGTGTTTTCGCCAGGGGCGGATTGTTGCGACTGGGCAGACGCCCGTGGCGCCGCGCCCGCGTTCTTGAGTTCGCGGGCGGCGCTGGAAACCTTGTCCTCCAGCTCGTCTAACGAAACATCGTCGAGCACACCGAGACCGTCTTCGCCCAGATCGATCTTCAAGGCGTCTTCAAGCGCTTCGAATGTCTGCTCTTCAATGGTCTTGTCCGCTGGTGTCTTACTCATGCCACTCAAGCCTCATTACTCCAAACAGGGTTCGCGCATGTTCCCCGTCATTTTCGCACTCCCGAAGCGATACAACCGGCCCGGTCGGGACATGCGACGAGATCCGGAAAACAGCTTTCCGGCCCCTTAAACTACCAATTTAGTGGCACACACAGCGCTAATTCACAAATGAAACCGGTGGGATGGCACCTGCATCCACTGGTTTTTAACGATCGGCTGTCTCAAAAAGAGGCATAAACGTCAATGAAACGCCATATTTACGGGGCGTTAACCATTCCAGCAGGTTTCACCGCCCGCCGCGCGCCAGTGTTTACCCGATCTAGACACTGTTTGGCGCATAAATGTCCCAACTGTTGTCTATGTAAAGGAACACCGCAATGGCGGCACTCGGTATCGCGTTCGAAGTTCAGGAAGTCAGCCTCCAGCATCGCCCATCCGGCGGACGCCCCATCGATCTGGTGCATCTGGCGCGGCAGACCGGCGGCGACAAGTCGCTTGAAACCGAGGTTCTGGCGCTGTTTGCGCGCCAGGCGCGGCAGGCCGTGGCCCAAATTGGCGACATGAAGAAACAGGCCCGCTCCGAACTGGCACACAAGATTGCCGGCGCAGCCAAGGGAGTAGGGGCGTCCGATGTTGCCCGCTGTGCCTCGATCGTGGAAGCCGAGCCGGGCAATGCCGCAGCCATCGCGGCCTTCACCAAGGCGGTTGTTGAAGCCGACAACTTCATTGTCGGGCTGATGCGCTGACCGATCAGCCATTTTCGCCCGCGAAATGGCCATTTTGGAAAACCATGCCGCGAATCGCTGTCGCAGGGCGGTTTTCATTCTTGCCTCACACAGTCCAGCGTGTATGAAAGCCTCATATTCCTGAGACTATGCCAGAGGCCGCAATGACCAAAATCACCCTCGTCGCTTTTGACGGCACGCGTTTTGATGTCGACGCCGAGAACGGCTCGACCGTCATGGAAAACGCGATCCGCAATTCCGTTCCAGGCATCGAAGCAGAGTGTGGCGGGGCCTGCGCCTGCGCGACCTGCCATGTCTATGTCGATGAAAAATGGGCCGAGGCGGTTGGCGCGCCCGAGGCGATGGAAGAGGACATGCTGGATTTCGCATTCGATGTGCGTCCGACATCGCGGCTGTCTTGCCAGATCAAGGTTCGTGACGAACTGGATGGCCTGGTCGTGCACGTGCCCGAACGGCAGGCCTGATTTTTCTCCTTTCTGCGGATATTTTCCATGTCTACCCCGATTGAAACCGATGTCGTGATTATTGGTGCCGGGCCGGTTGGCCTGTTCGCCGTGTTTGAACTTGGCCTTTACGATCTCAAGTGCCACCTGATCGACATTCTCGACCGCCCGGGCGGCCAGTGCGCCGAGCTCTATCCGGAAAAGCCGATCTACGACATTCCGGCATGGCCGGAGATTTCCGGTCAGGCGCTCACCGACAAGCTGCTGGAGCAGATCGCTCCGTTTTCGCCGGAATTCCATTTCAACCGGATGGTGACCGGATTCCGCAAGCTGGACAACGGCCGCTTCGAGGTGGAAACCGACGAGGGCGAACTGTTTCATGCCCACGCCGTGGTCATCGCCGCAGGTGGCGGATCGTTCCAGCCCAAGCGGCCGCCGGTTCCGGGCATCGAGGCCTATGAAGGAAAGAGCGTTTTCTATTCCGTGCGCCGCATGGAAGAATTCCGTGACAAGGATCTGCTGATCGTCGGCGGTGGCGATTCGGCGCTCGACTGGACGCTCAACCTGCAGCCGGTTGCCAAGTCGGTGACACTGGTGCATCGCCGGGCCGAATTCCGCGCCGCCCCCGACAGCGTCAAGAAGATGTTCGCCATGCGCGACGAGGGCAAGATCAGGTTCGAGGTCGGCCAGGTGACCGGACTGAAGGGTGAAGACGGCCATCTCGAAGGCGCGACGATCAAGGGGCCCGACGGCGAAGTCGAGGTTGCCTGCAATCGCATGCTGCCGTTCTTCGGCCTGACCATGAAGCTCGGCCCGATTGCCGACTGGGGTCTCAACCAGCACGAAAACCTGATCGCGGTCGATACAGAGAAATTCGAGACCAGCATTCCGGGCGTGTTCGCCATAGGCGACATCAACTGGTACCCGGGCAAGCTCAAGCTGATCCTGTCGGGCTTCCATGAAGCAGCGCTGATGACCCAGGCCGTCAAGCGGCTGGCGCATCCGGGCGAGAAGATGGTGTTCCAGTACACCACGTCGTCGACCAGCCTGCAGAAGAAACTCGGCGTCCAGTAATACGCCGTCCGCAGCATCGCGTTTCCAGATTTTGGGCAAAAAGGGCCCCGCTTTCCCGTCAAGGGAAAGCGGGGCCAATAGGCGCCTAGGTATCAAACCTGACGAGGGAGGACCGCCAGGTGGCTTCCATGCGCCGGGGAACCCGAATCAATTGCTGAAAACTGTCCCTTAAGCACACTCTTATACACTGAGGCTGGTGCGAATATTGGCAGTAATACCCGGTGGAAACTTGGGGTCTTGGCTAGATCGCGAAATAAACAGGGGAATCTCAGGTCCGTATATTGGAACTGTTGCTGAATTGCTTCAATTGATTTGATTTGTGACGAGCCGGGATACGTCTTTGTTCTCGGGCGCGATATTGCAATTGTTTCTTCAACTCCTCCTTCGGGCACTGTCCAGTGACATAGTCGCAGTAATCAAGCTGTTACTGTCCCGTTTCAACCCAATGCTGTGATTACGCGCCAGCCCTGCGGCGCGCGTGATTTGCCTGCCTGCAGACGTGATCGTCGTGACGATAGCGGGGGTTAGCTGCGGTTGTTCTGCTTGGCTGCCTTGAAGCGGAGCATCCGGAGCATGCGGCGTTCGAAGCTGGCCGCCTCGACCCGGTCAAACCGTTCCTGGTCGGCTGCGTGTTCTTCTATGATGGACTTGCTGGTCGCATCGACGCGGGCTTCCATCCGTTTGCAATTGCGCTCGGGATGCAGCGCTTCGAGGGTTCTTTCGAGCTTGCGGGCATATTGCCGTGCGATTTCGGCGTGGCGTTCCTCGTGCCGCTTGATGTCGGATGACAAGGTGTCCCAGACGATTACAGTTTCGCGGTTTGCCCGGTTCCGGTCTTTCCAGCGTGGCAGGGTCAGGTGGGTTTCGAGCGTCACCTTCGCATCGAGCACCCGGCACTTGCCGCCCGAACTCCTGTAATCGACCGATCCGCCCAGCTTGATCTTGGTGGCGCCGGGATGGCGGACGCCGGTCTCGGACACCACGGGGCCGTGTTTTGACAACTCACGCTCGAGATCAGCACCGGTCAGTCCGCGAATGTCGAAATAGGAGTATGTTTTCTTGATCAGTGGTGCGGATGCGCCCGCAACTGCCGATGCGCATAGCAACGTCAGGGCCGTGGCGGTGAGGCGTAGGCGGCGCATGGAAAACTCCCGGTCAGAAACACTGCTGCAGAACTTGCGCCATGGAGCAGGCTCATGCAACAGGAACGGGTAGCCATATTGCCACAGGTCAACAGGTCAACAGGTCAAACCGCCATGCAATTGCCGCCCGACAGTGTCTTTGATCCGAAAACCTTGCGGCTTGGCCGTGACAGGGCGATCGAGCTGGGGCCGTGTGCGCGGCTGATGGGCATTCTCAACGTGACACCGGATTCGTTTTCCGACGGCGGACTGCATGCTGATGCGCGTATTGCCGTCGACGCGGCGCTGGCGATGGTCGGCGAGGGGGCCGACATGGTCGATATCGGTGGTGAATCGACGCGTCCGGGGGCAGAGCCGGTAAGCGCGCTCGAGGAGCAGCGCAGGGTGATGCCGGTGATCGAAGCGCTGAGCGCGCATCCGGAGGTGCTGATCTCGGTTGATACATGGCGGGCGGAAACCGCACGTCTGGCGCTTGCCGCCGGCGCACACCTGGTCAACGATGTCTGGGGACTGCAGCGCGAGCCCGAGATGGCGCGGGTGGTGGCCGACGCCGGTGCGGCGGTTGCGATCATGCATACCGGCCGCGATCGCGAGCGTTTGCCTGATCTGGTCGAAGACCAGTTCTTCTGGTTCGCGGGGTCGCTGGAGATCGCCCGGAAGGCGGGGATTGCAGATGACCGGATTTTGCTCGATCCGGGGTTCGGTTTCGCCAAGGATGCGGGCGACAATCTCGAGCTGATGGTGCGGTTTGGCGAGCTGCATGCCCTGGGGCTGCCGCTGTTGGCGGGCACCTCGCGCAAACGCTTTCTCGGCGGGCTGACCGGGCGCGAGGCCCCGGACCGCGATGTCGGGACCACAGCGACCAGCGTCGCGCTTAGGCTCGCCGGTGCGGCGATGTTCCGGGTACACAATGTGGCTTTCAACAAGGACGGGCTTGCGGTCGCTGACGCGATGGTTCAAAGCAGCCGCAAAAAGGAACCCGGCCATGGCTGACAGTTACACAATCCGCCTTGCCAATTGCGCATTTTTCGCCCGCCACGGCGTCCATGACGAGGAAGAGTTTCTCGGGCAACGCTTTTTTGTCGATGCCGAACTGGAGGTCGATCCGGGCGATGCGCTCGAGACCGACAGCATCGAGGGCACGGTTCATTACGGTATCGCGTTCCAGGTGATCGAGGAGATTGTCACCGGCAAGCGGCGCTACCTGATCGAGGCCCTGGCAATGGATATCGCCAAGGCGCTGACCGCGCGGTTTTCACAGATTCGTCTGGCCCGCATCACGGTGCGCAAGCCGAGTGCCGCGGTGCCGGGCATTCTCGATCATGTCGAAGTGACGGTCGAACATCGTGCCTGAGGCAAGCAAGGTCATTGCCGCGATCGGACTGGGCGGCAATATCGGCAATCCGCGCCGCACCATGGCCCGGGCGCTGAAGCTGCTTGATGCGCGCGACGACATCACCATCCGCACCGTGTCGCGGCTCTACCGGACGCCGCCCTGGGGCAAGACCGACCAGGAGTGGTTTCACAATGCCTGCGCACTGGTGGAGACCACACTGGATCCGCATGAATTGCTCAAGGTGTGCCTGGATATCGAATTGCAGCTCGACCGGGTCCGTACCGACCGCTGGGGGCCAAGAACGATCGATCTCGACGTGCTCCTGCACGGCGACTTCCTCTCCGACCACGCAGACCTGACGGTGCCACATCCGCGGATGACCGAACGCGCCTTCGTCATGGTGCCGCTGGCTGACATCGCGCCGCAGGCGGTGGTCAACCTGCAAAGCATCGCCGACTGGTCGAGCGAAGTGGATTCGGAAGGCATTGAAGCGTTGAGCCGCTCAGGTGACTGGTGGCACGACGAGGACTAGGGCCGGTTCGGTTCAGCGCAGGGCGCCGGAAGCAACCTTGCGGGCGCCGCGCTTGAGCGTCATGCCGATCACCGGGACCATTTCCCTGCCGACCTTGACGGAAATGGTGACGTTCATGGTTTCGTCGTCGTGCAGACGGGCGATCATGGCGCCGTCGAGGGTCTTGCGGTTGATCGCCATGACCGCACGGTCACGGGTGATGCGGCCGGAAACGATGTCGAGGCCTTCGCCGGCGGAGCCATCAAGAAAACGCCCGGTATAGGTCTTGCCCTTGCGGGTGATCAGGGCCGACATTTTCTGGTTGAAGACGCCGACGCGGCAATGACCGTCGAGCGAAATGCCCGCAGCGGCACCTTCAACGGCGTCACCGCTGAGATTGCAGACGAATTTGGTGCCCTTGTACTTGCCGGCAACGATTTCGCCGGGACCTTTCCATGAGCCTGCAACAGATTCGAAGAAGACCGTGTCCTTGTCGCGTGCCAGCGACGGCGAGGCCGATGCGAGGGCAATTGCCGCAAGACATAGCGGGAAGATGCGAAACTTGGAGAACATGGTCACACCTGTTGCGGCTGGAAAGGAAGTCCGAAAATGAACGAGAATGGTTAATGGACCGTAATCGACATCGACATATCCACAAATTCCGGACGATTCATAGGCCGTCTTCAGGTTTTGCCGGTTTGGCGCCCTTGCTGGCGAAATTCGCAATATCGGACATGAAATCGCCGATACCGGGCCGCTTGAGAGCCTTGAATGGCATTGGACGGCACAGGTCCATGGCGGAAATGCCGATTCGCGCGGTCATCAGGCCGTTGATGACGCCCTCGCCAAGCCGTGCGGACAGCTTGGCCGCAACGCCATGGCCGACCACCTGCTGGATCAGGCTGTCGCCCGCGGCAATGGCGCCGGTGACCGCCAGATGGGCAATCACATCGCGAAACAGGCGGATCATGCCGATGGTGCCGGGCCGGCCGCCGTAAAGCTCGGCCAGTGCGCGGATCAGGCGGACGGCCTCAAAGCCGACATAGGCGAGATCGACGAATGCACGCGGGCTGACCGCGGTGACCACGGAGACGCGTTTGGCCGCGTTGACGGTGAGTTGCCGCGCCTGCTGGTCGAGCGGGTTCATCAGTTCGCGCTCGGCGAAGGCGAGGTAATGCGGGCCGTCGATGATTTCGTCATCGAGTGCCGCGAGGTTCTTGCGGCCGCGGGCGGTCAGCGGATTGACGCCGACGAGACCCGAGACCTCGGCTGCAAGCGCACGGGCTTCCCTGGCTGTCGCGGAATTGGCTTTCGCGGTTATGGCCTCGCGCAAATGTGCAACCTTGGCCAGGCGACGGATGCCGATGATTTCCCTGATCACCAGGGCCAGCAGGGCGAGTGCTGCAATGGCGGCTGCGGCGGTGGCGGCCCAACCGAGCCAGGCAATACGCTCGAACAGGCTGCGGATCAGCGTGTCGGTCCAGATGCCCAGTGTCAGGGCGAGGAGAAAGCCGAGGCTCGCGGCCAAGATCTTGCCGGCGCCCAGACGGCGCGGCCGCGGTGTTGCCGGCGGTGGCGTGAGCGCATCGAGATCGCCGGGTTGCGACAGGAACGGATCGTCCTGCTCCATCGTCATTTCAACGGTGACAGGGATGGCTGCAGGTTTGCGCGTCTTGCCGGCGGCGCGGGTGCCCGACGCGCCAGGCGACGGCCTGGCTGCAGGCTCGTCAACGCTGAAAGAGCGGGGCTTGCGAGGTTGGGATGAGGCGTCGCGATCAGTCATGCCAGGCGGTCTCCGAGAAGATAATCCATGGCCCGGTCAAGGCGGATATGAGGCAACGAGAGCTTGATGCCGCCATCGCTTTCCTCGATCAACGGGGGGCGAAAACGGACGATGTTGATCTCCGGCAGGAGCGGCTTGGAGGGTGAATCAACGGCCTTGAAAAATGAATCCGGATTCTTCGGCAAGTCCCCGGGAAATATGGCGGTTTTACGGTTTCCGTCGAACAGTTCGCCGGCGATGCGCTCGCCTTCAAGCGGAGTGCCGACGATCACCGGAAGCTCTTCGCCGTCCTGTTTGACGGTGGCTTCGCGGGTTGCCCGCACTGCTGCCAGCGCCAGTACCTCGATGTCCGCGCCGGAGGAGCCGATATTGCTCGAGGCGCGCTCGACGATGCGGCGGGCGATGGCCTCGAGCCGGTCATGGCTTTCATGGTGCAGGTGATCGGCCTTGGTGGCGGCGATCAGCACCTTGTCGATGCGGCGCGAAACCAGGCTGGTCAGCAGGCTGCCGCTTCCGGGGCGGAAACAGGAGAGCACATCGGACAGCGCACGCTCGAGATCGACAACCGCCTCGCGGCCGGCATTCATCGCCTGCATCGCATCGATCAATACGATCTGGCGGTCGAGCCGGGCGACATGCTCGCGGAAGAAGGGTTTGACCACCACCGACTTGTAGCTTTCGAACCGCCGCTCCATCATCGCCATCAACGAGCCTTTGGGTGCAGGTGTATCGGGCAGGTTGGGCAGGGGGGCGAAGGTCAGCGCCGGCGATCCTTCGAGATCGCCGGGCATCAGGAAGCGGCCGGGGGGCAGGGTGGAGAGCGCTCGTTCGTCCTTCTTGCAGGCGCGGAGATAGTCGGTGAACAGCCGCGCCAGCTCCCGTGCATCGCTTTCATCTGCCGGTTTGAGCGGATCGATGGAGCCGGCCTTCTCGAGCCAGGGGGCTGCGAGATCGGCGCGGACCGGGGATCTCGCCAGCGAGGCGGCATTGAGCGAGAAGGCGGCGAAGTCCTGACCCAACAATGGCAGGTCGAGCAGCCATTCGCCGGGATAATCGACGATATCGAGGCAGAGTTTGCCGCCGGAGAAAAACCGGTTCCAGCCGCTGGCGGATTCATACTCGATGACCAGGCGCAGCTCGGAAATGGCGCGGGTCGAGTCCGGCCAGATGCGTTCGCTGATCATGCGGGCGGCATGGTCCTCGTACTGAAATCGGGGGACGGCATCATCGGGTTGTGGTTCGAGAAAGGCGCGGGCGAGGCGGCCGGAGTGGGCGGCCTGAAACATCGGCAAACGGCCGCCATGCAGCAGATTGTGCACCAGGGCGGTGATGAACACGGTCTTGCCGGCCCTCGACAGCCCGGTGACGCCGAGCCGCAAGGTCGGCTGGATCAGGTTGCTGGCGCGATCGGTGAGCGTGTCAAAGGCGATCAAGGCCTCGTCGGCGAAAGTGGTGATGGACGATGACACGTTGGGAACTGCTCCGAATTGCTTCAAGAGATATAGGAATTTGGTGGATCGATTAAAAGCATGGCCGCAAAATGCGGTTCCCGGCGCCGGGCACGGGCGAAAAACTCAGGCGTCCACCGGGGACAGGAGGCCGACGAACCTTGCGCCGCCCCTGACCGCGCTGCCGCCACGCTTGTCGCAATCGAGGATCATCAGGCCTGCTGTGGGAAAGCCGTGGCCGAGCGCGGATTCAAACACCGCCGGATCGTTTTGCAGCAAGGCCTGGGCGGTGTCCTCGATCATCGGATTGTGACCGATGAGCATGATCGACTGGATAGACTGATCATGCGCCGATCCGATCAGATCGAGATAGGCGTCATGACCGGAGGCATAGAGCGCGTCGCTGTAGTCGACCTGCAGTCCGCCGCCGGTGCGGGCCTTTTGCAGGATGTCGAGGGTTTCGGCGCAGCGGCGCGCATTGGAGCAATAGACCCGGTCGGGATCAAAGCCGTTGACCGACATGGTTGCGGCGAGGCGTGCGGCTTCTTCGCGGCCACGCTCATCCAGCGGCCTGTCGAAATCACGGACGCCGGGCAGGGCCCAGGCGGCATGCGCATGGCGGACCAGAAAAATGCGCAAAGGTGTATGCGGTGCAGGGCTCATTGGTTGAATGTAGCCATTTGCGCGATTGCTTCAATTCACCAAAAGGACAAAGTGCACCGCAAAATGAATTTGCCTGCGCAACCAGCGCGGCCCCCGGGGGCTTTGCCGTGGCATGGAATCTGAAAAGCGCGAAGGGCAAGGCAGCCTGCAACCGCCGGGGAATCCCAGTATATGTCAGATTTCTAAAACTATTTCACGCTTCGGTGAAATTACAGTGCTGCGCAATTTTACTGCTTGTACCGGTGCCCCCGTCTGGCTATACACCCCCCGAAATGGCTTAACTGGGAGAATCGTCATGAGTGAAGACTTCGATTTTTCCTCTTATGTGCCCTCGGATGACGAGGATTTCATGAATGCCAAGCAGAAGGCCTATTTCCGGGCCAAGCTGATCCAATGGCGGAATGACATTCTCAAGGAGGCTCGCGAGACGCTTGACCATCTCGCGGAGGAAAGCGCCAACCACCCTGATGTGGCCGATCGCGCGTCGTCTGAAACGGACCGTGCCATCGAATTGCGCGCCCGTGACCGTCAGCGCAAGCTGATCGGCAAGATCGATGCGGCCCTGGCGCGCATCGACGATGGCACCTACGGATACTGCGAGGAAACGGGGGAGCCGATCAGCCTGAAGCGGCTTGATGCCCGGCCGATCGCCACATTGTCGATCGAGGCCCAGGAACGCCACGAACGGCGCGAGAAGGTCTATCGAGACGAATAGGCTTGGGATGACAATTCCGAGATAGCAAAAAAGCCGGCCTTGGGGCCGGCTTTTTTGATTGTCGGGTCGGTTGCTCGACAAGGCTTCCGGGCTGCCGTCACGGCTTGCGCGAAAGGTCTCCGAGCAGCCGCTCCATTTCGGCTTCAAGCGAATCCCTCGATGGCTGCGTTTCGGGCTGAACCTCGGGGGCTTCCAGCATCCCGGCTTCGTCCGGATCAAGCTGGTGCTCGGTGTACCGGGCGGCGATAAAGCTGTCGGCCGGCGCACTGGCTGTCAGGTCCTCCGACAATTCCGCTGCCAGCACGGTTTCAAATTCCGATGGAGCCCCGTCCGCCGGTCTGTTTGCCGTCGCGGCAGGGCGCGGCGCTTCTGCCGCCGATCCGGTTTGCTCCGCAGGGGCCGCCGTCAGTTCGTCAAAGGCGTTCTCGTCAAAGCTTGGCTCTTCAAAAACCCTCGTCCTGGCGTTTTCGAGCACATCGGCGGCCTCTGCCTGCATCGGGTCAGTCGCGGCCGTGGCGGCGGCAGGGCTGGCGGATGGCGCCGGCGACTGCGGTTGTGCCTGTCTCGACGGAGCGGCAGGCGGGACGGCCATCAGCTCATCAAGCTCGCTTTCGTCAAAACCCGGCTCCTCGAACACCCGCGTTCTGGCGCTGTCGAGCAGATCTGCGGCTTCGGCGCGAATGGCGCCAGCGGCGGCACCGGCTGTTGCGATGGTCGCGGCCGGGCTGGGAGCGGAGACAGGCGGTTGTGGCCGGGACGGTGGCTGCAAGGCCGGTTCGGGCTGCCGGAAAGTGGGCTCCGTCGGGGCGGCGGCAGGTTGCACCGGCGCCGTGCTGCGATGTGGCTGGGGAGCGGCAGGACGAGCGGCGACGGTGGCCGGCTGGGACGCCCTTTGCTGCTGCGATGCGGCCACCTGGTCCGGACGGGCGATGCGGCTCTCGATGACAATGTCGGTCGGTCCGCCGATCATGACCAGATGCTCGACATCATCGCGGCGGATCAGCACCAGCCGGCGGCGGGTATCGACGGCTGTCGCATCGAGCACGGCAAGGCGCGGCTGGCGGTTCTTGCCGCCGCGGATGAAGGTCGATGCCGAACGGTTGCGGATGATCCAGAAGACCCCGACAAGGGCCATCAGTGCGATGGCGACGATGATGATGGCCGTCAACAGCGTTGCACCCTGGCCGCCCTGTAGAATGTCCGGCATCTGGTGTCCTCCGTTGCAGTCGATATTTGCCGATGAAATCAGCGGTGTTGTCCCGGACCTGATCGTGTCCGGATTGCATTTGACGTTTTTCCACGGGCTTCACAACCCGGGTAAGGTGGTTTTCCAGTATCGTATGAAATGTGGCAGGGATATGCCACATGGCGGTCGGGCAAAGGCGCTTTCCCCGGCAAACTGCCCGGCCAAACCGGATGGAGCCGTGTTTGGGCTTTCCATCAGCGGCGGAATGTGATTCAAACCGGACGGATCCGTGGCGGGGCGAAAGAGCGATACATGACTGAGACGACACCTGCGACAGGGAACCCGGCAGCGCTTGTAGACCGCAGCGCGAAACCACGTTCTGTGTCGAGACTGGTTTTCCTCGCGCTTGTTATGATTGGCGCGTCGATCGTGTTCTTTCTGTTCAAGGACAGGCTTAACAACGAGCTGATGCTTGGCATTCTCGGCGTCCTCGCCGTGGTTGGCATATTCTTCCTTGTCTCCACGGTGATCGGCTTTGTCGACATCATGCCGAAGACAACGGCCGATCCGCTGGCCCGTGCATTCGTCGATACCCATCCCGAAGGCACGCTGGTCACCGACGACAAGGGCCGGGTGATTTACGCCAATCATGCCTACGGGCAGCTCACCGGTTCGACCAGTGCCAGCGACGTGCAATCCATCGAAGCCATCCTGTCGCGGCATCGCGAATCCGCCGAGGCCGTCTACCGGTTGACCAATGCGATGCGCGAGGGCAAGGACGGGCAGGAAGAATTCCGCATGACCCAGCCGCTGGGGGCGGCGCAGGAGAGCGCGGGCGCCGGCCACTGGTACCGCCTGCGCGGACGGCCGATAACGTCGGGGGAAAAGGACGTCACGCTGATGGCCTGGCAATTGTCCGACATCAGCCATGAGCGCACCGAACAGGAGATGGTGTTCAAGGAACTGCAGAACGCCATCAATTATCTCGATCACGCGCCGGTCGGGTTTTTCTCGGCGGGCCGTGACGGCGAGATCGTCTATCTCAACGCGACGCTGGCCGATTGGCTGGGGATTGACCTGACCTCGTTCCAGCCGGGCAAGGTGATGTTGCGCGATCTGGTGGCCGGTGCAGGCATGGCGCTGGTGGAATCGGTGCAGGCCGAGCCGGGGCTTAACCGCACGGCGCAGCTTGACCTCGACCTGCTCAAGTCCAACGGCCAGAGCCTGCCGGTGCGGCTGGTGCACCGGGTTTCGGCCACCCGCGACGGCTCTCCCGGCGAAAGCCGGACCATCGTGATCAGCCGCGAAGAGGGCGGCTCGGGCGTCCACGACGCGGCGAGCGCCGAAATGCGCTTCACGCGGTTCTTCAACAACACGCCGATGGCGATCGCCTCGGTGGACGGCGACGGCAAGATTTTGCGCACCAACGGGCCGTTCCTGCAGATGTTCAACGGCCTTGTGACGCGCGACGACATGGAACGCGGATCGTTGTTCGAGACAGTGCTGCGCGAAGAGGACCGCAAGGCATTCCAGGATGCGTTGCGGCAGGCGGCGGACAAGCAGGGCGACATCTCGCCCATCGACAGCCGCCGGGCCGACAATGAGGAGCGGCATTTCCGCTTTTACGTCAATGCCGTGATCGAGCACTCGGAAGAGGCGCCGGAAGAGACCGCGATCATCTATGCGGTGGAGACCACCGAGCAGAAGGCGCTGGAAGCGCAGATGGCGCAGACCCAGAAAATGAACGCGGTGGGCACGCTCGCCGGCGGCATCGCGCATGATTTCAACAATGTGCTCACAGCCATCCTGTTGTCGGCCGACCATCTTCTGATGTCGCTCAGGCCGGCGGATTCGAGCTTTGCCGATCTCATCGAGATCAAGCGCAATGCCAACCGCGCCGCGGTGCTGGTGCGTCAGCTCTTGGCGTTTTCGCGCAAGCAGACGATGCGGCCGACGGTCTTGTCGATGACCGACGTGATCGGCGATCTTCGCATGCTGGTCGACCGGCTGATCGGCACCAATGTCAAGCTGGAGCTGGAATTCGGCCGCGATCTGTGGCCGGTGAAAACCGACCTGGGCCAGTTCGAGCAGGTGCTGATCAACCTGGCGGTCAACGCGCGCGACGCCATGCCCGAAGGTGGCACGATCACGGTCCGCACCCGAAACGTCGAGGCCGACGAGGTTGCGCAGTTGAATTATCGCGGCATGGAAGTCGGCGAATACGTGCTCATCGAGGTCGCCGACCAAGGCACCGGGATTGCGCCCGACGTGCTGGAGCAGATCTTCGAACCGTTCTTCACCACCAAGGACGTGGGCAAGGGCACCGGGCTCGGCCTGTCGATGGTCTACGGCATCGTCAAGCAGTCGGGCGGCTACATCTACCCCGAATCCGAAGTGGGCCAAGGCACCACGTTCCGCATCTTCCTGCCGCGCCATCTCGAGGACGAGGCGGAGAAGGCCGCAGCCGCAGCGGAAGCCGAGGCTGCGGCCGGCCGTGCGTCTGCCGAGGGCGCGCCTGCCAAGCCGGCATCAGACGGCCCCGAAGACCTGACTGGCGGCTCGGCGGTGGTGCTGCTGGTCGAGGACGAGGAAGCGGTGCGGCGCGGCGGCAAGCGCATGCTCGAAGCGCGCGGCTACGAGGTGCACGAGGCGGGCACCGGCGTGGAAGCGCTGGAAGTTCTGGCCGAACTCGATGGTAAGGTCGACATCGTGGTCTCCGACGTGGTGATGCCCGAAATGGATGGCCCGACGCTGCTCACCGAGCTGCGCAAGGACTACCCGGACATGAAGTTCATCTTCGTTTCCGGCTATGCCGAGGATGCGTTTGCGAAAAACCTGCCCGCAGATGCCAAGTTCGGCTTCCTGGCCAAGCCATTCTCGCTCAAGCAACTGGCGACCTCTGTGCGGGAAATGCTGGACGCGTGAGGCGAGCCGGGCGGCGGATGCTGCAGGCGGACGTGCAAAGGTCTAGCCCGCGCTAAGGCGCGGTCAACCACATCCGCATCTTCCCGTGTGTGCAGGGTTGCGTGGCGGCCCGTTGGATGCTCGTCTCTGGGTTGCAACGGGCGGGGATCGCGATGAGTCGAACATTCAGGCGGGAGGAGCGAGCCGTCCGAAAGGCTGGTCGCATGACGCTGATTTCGCGTGCTTTTGGTCTCGCTTTCGCGGCCTGTCTTCTGGCTGGCTGCGGCAATTCAAATACCTGGCATCAGAAGTTGACAGTGACGGTTGAAACGCCGAAGGGGATTAAGTCCGCTTCCAGCGTTGTCTCCGTGACCATGCATGACACCACGGGCAATGAATGGATGATTTTGCCCGAGGCGCGCGGCGCGCGTTATGAGCTGACCGGCGAGGCGGTGGTGCTGGAAGTGGCCCCCGGACGCTACCTCTTCGCGCTGCTCAAGGGACTGCCCTGTGCCACGAACGTGTTTTTTTTCGATGAGCCGCCGGTCGAGACCGCGCAGAGGCTTGCGGATATGCGGGCAAGCCGCGAACTAAGCCCCAAGCAATACCCCCTGCTGGTCACCTTCGCCGACAACGATAACCCGGCCAGCGTTGCCCGCGTCGATCCCACTGATCTCGCCGCCAGCTTCGGCCCCGGCTACGCGCTCACATCGATCAAGATGGCGATCACCGACGAAACCGTGACCAAGGGCAGGGTGGAGGCGGTGTTGGGGTGGTTGGGTGAATACTACGACAAGCATTTGGACGGAAATCGACTTGCAACGGTTAATGCTGAGAACCGTTTTGCAAATTCATTGGCTTCTGGCGCTTTTGACACGGAGAAAAACTAATGACGACGTCACCTGAACTCTTCATGGCAATTCTCTCGATGGATTCTTACAACCGCGGTTATGATGTCGGCCTCAAGTTTCCGTCATGATGCGTCCCCGCCTTCGTCATCCCAGAGCCCCGACCAAGACAAGCAAAGCGACGTCGTTGCGGCTGGGATCCATTCCGTTATCTCTCCAAACGAAACCATGAGCCGATAGATTACGGAATGGATCCTCGGCTCGGGGGCCGAGGATGACGAAAGCGGGAGGCCGAGGATGACGAAAGATGGCTGGATACGGCGCTGACCGGCCTGGCCAGCGCCACTGCTATACAGGGTTAATTCCCCGGTGACGAAATCTTCATCATGCTGCCGCATTTTCCACTAGACTTCGCATTTCCAGATTTGCCAAGAGGGGCCATCATGAAATCCAAACTCCTGATCGCGGCGCTTGCCGCCGTCTTCGTTGCCGGCTGCACGACCGATCCGTATACCGGGCAGCAGAAAGTCTCGAACCTGGCCGGCGGCGCAGCGCTTGGCGCTCTCGGCGGCGCGGCACTGGGCACGCTGGCAGGTGGCGACGACCGCCGCAACGCGCTGATCGGCGCGGGCATCGGTGCGCTCGCCGGTGGCGCCATCGGCGGCTACATGGACCAGCAGGAAGCGCAATTGCGCGCGCAGCTGCAGGGCACCGGCGTATCGGTGACCCGCGTGGGCGACAAGATTGTGCTCAACATGCCGTCCAACATCACTTTCGACAGCGACCAGTCGGCGGTCAAGCCACAGTTCTACGAGACGCTGAATTCGGTGGCGCTGGTGCTGAAGAAATTCAACCGCTCGCTGGTCGACGTGACCGGGCACACCGATTCGACCGGTTCGGACAGCCACAACCTGACGCTCTCGCAGCAGCGGGCGCAGTCGGTGTCGAGCTACCTGATCTCGCAGGGCAACGACCCGCGCCGGTTCTTTACCCAGGGCTTTGGCGAAAGCCAGCCGATTGCCGACAACAGTACCGATGCCGGCCGCGCAGCCAACCGCCGCGTGGAAATCCAGATTTCGCCGCTGAGCTGATCAGCGGCAACAGACACGTCTGAGGCGACACCGGACCCGGCTGCGAAAGTGGCCGGGTCTTTTTGTATGGTGTGGTCAGACCGTATCCCGATGGGCATGCTCTGACCTGTTGCTGACCTTGGCCGTTACTTGCCTTCAAACCCTGCTGCGGTGCGCAGCGCGGCGTTGATGCGGTCCTGCCAGCCGGGGCCGTCTTCCTGGAAATGTTCGAGCACGGCGCGATCGAGCCTGAGTGACACCAGTTCCTTGCCCTCGGGCACGGTTGCCGGTTTGGGAGCGGCTTCAACCGGCCTGGTGGTCGCGGACTTGAAGGCGGCTTCGGCGCGGTCGAAGGCGCTGCCTGTGCGTCTGGTCGGTTTCATCACACTATCCTCTGGTTTTGACGGCAGGCGAAGGCCTGCAATCAGTTGGTTCCGGCCGCCAGTTCGCTGGCGATGCGGGCTGCGAGGCGGGCATTGTTGAGCACCAGCGCGATGTTGGTCTTCAGGCTGGCGCCATTTGTCAGGGTCAGGATCTCGCCGAGCAGGAACGGCGTGACCGCCTTGCCCTCGATGCCCTGTGCCCTGGCGGTGGCCAGCGCCGCGGCAATGTGGCGGTTCATTTCGCTGGCCGGGATTTCGTCTTCAACCGGTACCGGGTTGGCGATCAGCATGCCGCCATGGCTGCCGAGCGCCCGGCGGGTGGCCTCGAAGCGGGCGATGGCCCCGGCATCATCAAGCCGCAAAGGGGCCTTGAGGCCGGAATCGCGCGACCAGAAGGCGGGCATCGCATCCTGGCCGTAGGCCACCACCGGCACGCCGCGGGTTTCAAGCGCTTCCAGCGTCTTGGGAATGTCGAGGATGGCCTTGGCGCCGGCGGAGACAACGATGACGGGGGTGCGGGCCAGTTCCTCGAGATCGGCGGAAATATCAAAGCTCAATTCCGCGCCCTGATGCACACCGCCGATGCCGCCGGTGGCAAAGACTCCGATGCCTGCGAGTTCGGCTGCCATCATGGTGGCGGCAACGGTGGTGGCGCCGGTGCGGCCTTCAGCCAGGGCAAAGGCGAAATCGGCGCGCGAAAGCTTCATCACGTCGCTGGCCTGGGCCAGCTTGGTAATGGTCGCTTCGTCGAGACCGGCATGCAGCTGGCCGTCGATGACTGCGATGGTGGCGGGAACCGCGCCTTCGGAACGGATCACGGCCTCGACCTCGAGTGCCATGTCGCGATTGCCCGGCCAGGGCATGCCATGGGTGATGATGGTGGATTCGAGCGCCACCACGGGGCGGCCTTCGGCCAGCGCCTCGGTCACTTCCGGTGTGGTTTGAATGGTGACGGGTCCGGTCATGCGAGGGGCTCCTGAGATCGGAATTGGATGTGTGCCGGCTTTGGCATGGCTTCAAGTGTTCCGGCAAGCAGATCCTGCGACAAATCCGGGCGAACCGGACCGCGAACGGATGCAGTCAGCCGCGCCAGCGCGATGCCGCGGACGAGATTGTCCCGGATGGAGCCGCCTGCAAGCAATCCGTCGATATAGCCCGAGGCCAGCGCATCTCCGGCTCCGGTGACATCCTGCAGGTGATCAAGCGCGGGCGGCTGGAGGATGATCTCTCCAGCCCCTTGCGGACCCGGGGCAAAGGCGGCGACCGGCGCGGCGCCGGCGCTGACAAGGCCGCCCTTGAGCCCCTTGCCTGACAGCAGTGCCGGCCATTGATCCGCGGTTTGCGCCGGCTCGCCGGTCAATGCGGCGGCCTCGGCGATATTCATGGCGAGGCAGGTGATCCTGGCGAGACTCTGCTTCCAGCGGACGACCTTGGCGGGCGAGACAGCGATGACGGCAAGCGGCAGGCCAATGTGGCTTGCTGCTTCGGCAAGAGCCGAAAGCGCGCTTTCGGGCAGATTGGAATCGGCGAGCAGCAGATCGGCTTCGGTGAGGCGTTTGCGCAGTCTGGAGGACAGCAGCCGCCGTGCCGGTACCAGATCGTAGAGCGCCATGTCGGCCAGCGCGGTGACAAGGTTGCCGTCCGGCTCAAGAATCGCCGTATAGCTCGGCGTGGCGCGATCGAGAAAGGTGAGGGGGCAATCCTCGATGCCTGCGTCAGTTGCCGCGCGGGCGACCAGACCGGCCGCGGCATCGCCGCCGCGGGGGGCGACAAGCGTCACCTCATGGCCAAGCCGGGCGAGGTTGCGCGCGGCATTGAAGGCGCCTCCGCCGGCCTCGGTTTCCCAATGGCCGGGATTGGAGGCGCCGGGCCTGTGCGGGCCGGCCAGCCAGCCCTTGCGGTCGATATGGGCGCCGCCGATTGCGAGAATGCGGGCCATGGCTAGTGCTCCGAAACGATTGAGCGGAGACGAATCGCCTGGGGCCCGAATGGGCCGCCGCAGGATGGCGGAACCCTGTTTGCTGGTTTATCCACTACCGGAAAACAAAAATGGAACATGGGCTGGGTTTCCGTTTAATAACAATGCCTTGGTTGGGGCTTGTGCATGCGGAACAAATAGAGTACAAATTAAACAAACGAGCACTCGTTGCTTGCGATGGCACGATAACCTAAAGGTGGACCGAATGGCACAGAACTCTTTGCGGCTTGTAGAGGAAAAATCCGTGGACAAAAGCAAGGCGCTCGACGCCGCACTTTCCCAGATCGAACGTTCGTTCGGCAAGGGCTCCATCATGAAGCTCGGCGCCAATGAAGGCGTTGTCGAGATCGAAACGGTTCCCACCGGGTCGCTGGGGCTCGATATCGCTCTGGGCATTGGCGGCTTGCCGCGCGGCCGCGTGATCGAGATTTTCGGGCCGGAAAGCTCGGGCAAGACCACGCTGGCGCTGCAGACCATCGCCGAAGCGCAGAAGAAGGGCGGCATTTGCGGCTTTATCGATGCCGAACATGCGCTCGACCCGGTCTATGCCCGCAAGCTTGGTGTCGATCTCGAGAGCCTGCTGATTTCGCAGCCTGACAATGGCGAGCAGGCGCTGGAAATCACCGACACGCTGGTCCGCTCGGGCGCCATCGACGTGCTGGTGGTTGATTCGGTGGCGGCGCTGACGCCGCGCGCTGAAATCGAGGGCGAGATGGGCGACAGCCTTCCCGGCCTGCAGGCGCGGCTGATGAGCCAGGCGCTGCGCAAGTTGACCGCCTCGATCTCGCGCTCGAACTGCATGGTGATCTTCATCAACCAGATCCGCATGAAGATCGGCGTGATGTTCGGTTCGCCCGAAACCACCACCGGCGGCAATGCGCTGAAGTTCTACGCCTCGGTGCGTCTCGACATCCGCCGCATCGGCTCGGTCAAGGACCGCGACGAGGTGGTGGGCAACCAGACCCGGGTCAAGGTGGTCAAGAACAAGATGGCGCCGCCGTTCAAACAGGTCGAATTCGACATCATGTATGGCGAAGGCGTTTCCAAGGTCGGCGAATTGATCGATCTGGGCGTCAAGGCCGGGATTGTCGAGAAATCCGGTGCCTGGTTCTCCTACAACAGCCAGCGGCTGGGGCAGGGACGGGAAAATTCCAAGCAGTTCCTGCGCGACAATCCGGAACTGGCTGACGAGATTGAATTGTCGCTGCGCCAGAACGCTGGCCTGATTGCCGAGAAGTTCCTGGAAGAAGACCGCAGCGCCGGCGAGGATGATGACAGCGGCACGGGTGCCGCCGAAATGTAGATCATTTCGCGTTTGTCGCGATGGTTTCGAGCCGGCCGCCGGTCCTTTTGGGGGCCGGCGGCCGGTTTTCCTTTGCAGGGGCTGTGGCTGGCGTCTGGACAGGCATCCGGGCGAACGATAAAAGCGGCGGTCCGCAAGTCGCGATGCGGATCGCGGAACCGTGGTTCGATGCGGTTTTCGGCGGACTGCCTGCCTATCAGACAAAGGGTTGATCATGAGTGGCGTGAATGAAATCCGGTCGGCGTTTCTCGACTATTTCAAGAAGAACGGGCATGAAGTGGTGGCCTCGAGCCCGCTGGTGCCGCGCAATGACCCGACACTGATGTTCACCAATGCGGGCATGGTGCAGTTCAAAAACGTGTTTACCGGTCTTGAACAGCGGCCTTACTCGACGGCTGCGAGCTCGCAGAAATGCGTGCGCGCCGGCGGCAAGCACAACGACCTCGACAATGTCGGCTATACCGCGCGCCACCACACGTTCTTCGAGATGCTGGGCAACTTTTCCTTTGGCGACTATTTCAAGGAGCGCGCCATCGAGCTTGCCTGGAACCTGCTGACCCAGGATTTCGCCATCAACAAGGAGCGGCTTCTGGTCACGGTCTACCACACAGATGACGATGCCTATGATTTGTGGCGCAAGATCGCCGGCATTCCGGAAAGCCGGATCATCCGGATCCCGACCAATGACAATTTCTGGGCCATGGGCGACACCGGACCGTGCGGGCCGTGCTCGGAGATATTCTACGACCATGGCGACCATATCTGGGGCGGACCTCCCGGTTCTGCGGACGAGGATGGCGACCGCTTCATCGAGATCTGGAACCTGGTGTTCATGCAGTTCGAGCAGCTCACCGCCGACGAGCGGGTCGACCTGCCGCGGCCGTCGATCGACACCGGCATGGGGCTCGAGCGCATTGCTGCGCTGTTGCAGGGCCAGCACGACAATTACGACATCGACCTGTTCCGCCGGCTGATCTCGGCCTCTGAGGACGCCACCGGCGTGCCCGCAGAGGGCAAGAACCGCGCCAGCCACCGGGTGATCGCCGACCATCTGCGTTCGGCCTCCTTCCTGATCGCCGACGGTGTGCTGCCATCGAATGAAGGCCGCGGCTATGTGCTCAGACGCATCATGCGCCGCGCCATGCGGCATGCGCAGCTCCTGGGCGCACGCGATCCGCTGATGTACCGGTTGCTGCCGACGCTGGTTGCCGAGATGGGCCGCGCCTATCCGGAACTGCAGCGCGCCGAAGCGCTTATCTCGGAAACACTGAAGCTCGAGGAAACCCGGTTCCGCAAGACGCTGGAGCGCGGGTTGAGCCTGCTCGACGAGGCCAGCGCCGACCTTGGCGAAGGCGACCGTCTCGACGGCGAGACCGCCTTCAAGCTCTACGATACCTATGGCTTCCCGCTCGACCTGACCCAGGATGCGCTCAGGCAGCGTGGCGTCGATGTCGACACCGAGGGCTTTAGCGAAGCGATGGAACGGCAGAAGGCGGAAGCGCGCAAGCACTGGTCCGGTTCGGGCGATGCGGCGACGGAAACCATCTGGTACGAAATCAAGGACAAGGTCGGCGCCACCGACTTCCTCGGCTATGATACCGAGGTGGCCGAAGGGGTGATCCAGGCGCTGGTGCGCGACGGCAAGCAGGTGGATGCGGCCGAGGCCGGCGACCTGGTCGATGTGGTGGTCAACCAGACACCGTTCTATGGCGAATCCGGTGGCCAGATGGGCGACCAGGGTACGATTTCGGGTGAAGGCTATTCGCTCGAGGTCAGCGATACGCAGAAGCGCGGCGAGGGCCTGTTCGTGCACCGGGCCAAGGTGGTTTCGGGCAAGGTGACGCGCGGCGCGGTGGCGCAGATGAACGTCGACCATGCCCGGCGCGCGAAAATCCGCGCCAATCACTCGGCCACCCACCTCCTGCACGAGGCGCTGCGCGAGGTGCTTGGTACCCATGTGGCACAGAAGGGATCGCTGGTTGCGCCCGAGCGGCTGCGGTTCGACGTCTCGCATCCCAAGCCGATGACGGCCGAGGAACTGAGCGAAGTCGAGGCCATGGCCAACGAGATCATCCTTCAGAACAGCCCGGTGACAACCCGGCTGATGGCTGTCGATGACGCGATTGCCGAGGGCGCCATGGCGCTGTTCGGCGAGAAATATGGCGACGAGGTCCGTGTGGTGTCGATGGGTACCGGCGTGCGCGGGGTCAAGGCCAACCGTCCCTATTCGGTGGAACTGTGCGGCGGCACCCATGTGGGCGCCACCGGCGAGATCGGCCTGGTGCGGGTGCTGTCCGACAGTGCTGTGAGCGCCGGTGTGCGCCGTATCGAAGCGCTGACCGGGGAAGCTGCGCGCCAGCACCTGACCGACCAGGACGAGAAGCTCAAGCAGGTCGCTTCGCTGCTCAAGGTGCAGCCCACCGATGTGCCATCGCGGGTCGAAGCGCTGATGGACGAGCGCAAGAAACTCGAACGCGAACTTGCCGAAGCGCGCAAGAAACTGGCGCTTGGCGGCGGCGGTGGCGCGGGCGGCGATGAAAGCCGCGACATCGGCGGTGTCAAATTCCTGGGCAAGGTGGTCACCGGTGTGCTGCCGAAGGATCTCAAGGGGCTGGTGGATGCGGCCAAGGCGTCGCTCGGCTCCGGCGTGGCTGCCTTTGTGGCGGTCAGCGAAGATGGCAAGGCTAGCGTCGTGGTTGGCGTCACCGAAGACCTGACATCGCGGTTGTCGGCGGTTGACCTGGTGCGTGCCGCGTCCGAAGCCATCGGTGGCAAGGGTGGCGGCGGACGGCCGGACATGGCCCAGGCCGGCGGCCCGGACGGGGCCAAGGCAAACGCTGCAATTGACGCCGTGGCTGCGGCCATCGGCTGACGACCGGGGCGGAATGCGCGCCTTGCGGAAGAGAAATCCGAGATTGCGCCCGGGCCTTGTCCGGGCGTTTTTCGTTTGACCGGCCTGCCGGGCTCAGCCTGACCGGATAGATCAATCCGAGCCGGTCTGTCTGTTCAATGGATGTGGTCTGGAGCGGAGGGCTGGTTAGGACGCCTCGGCCGTCGCCGGGCTTGCGGCCTTGCGCGGTGCGGCTGCATTCGCGGGCTGTATGGCTTTGGGCGGTATGGCGCGGACATTCGAGTTCGCCAGGGTCTGGAACCCGGTCTTGTCGACGACAACATGCCAGTGACCGGCCCTGGGGATGGTCAGGCGAGCCGGGGATTTCTCGGTGCGTCCCCCGATATACCGGCAGTTCTTGGATTCGGCATAAAGGGCGAAATTGTCGTTATCCATGAGGCGGATGTTGTTGATGCAGGAGAGAACGACTTCGACAACCGTTCCCGCGGGCTGCTGGCCCAGATCATAACGTTTGTAGTTCGGGGACATGTTTGCTGTCACTGTGCCAATCCATAACCGTTTTCTCCGGCGCAGCATTGCCGCATATATTTAAAACTTCATTTATCCCGCGACATTTTGCGAAGGTTGCTTTGAATTAGATACTTCTAATAATGTAGGTGAGCGGATTGCCAAAAATATACTTTGGAGCTGCCCGCGTCCTCGCTGGCGGATTCAGGCGGATTGCAGAAGCGGCCGTGCGCGGTGCCACCAGGCCATCAGCCCGGGGGCATGGCCGGGCAGATGCTCCGCTGCCTCGCTGTCTAGAATGCAGTCCATGCATGCCGCCAGGTAGGCGTCGGCAAGCGTGGGGACATCGCCGCAAAGCCAGGGGGGCTGCGCCACGCTCTCGAGCACGGACAGAATCGTCCGGCCCTTGTCGGGCAATTCCGGGTCCGGCTCGCGGCCTTCCGATTTCGGCACATGAAGTCCCCAGACAAGGATGGGATAGACCTGTGTGTCGACGATCGAAATGATCCGGTTCATGCGGGCGCGATCAACCGGATCTTCAGGCTGCAGCGGCGGGCCATCAAACCGGTCATCGATGTAGCGGGTGATGGCGAGGGTTTCGTAAAGTGTCAGATCGCCATGACGCAGGATCGGGATCTTGCCGAAGGGGTGACCGGCCTGCCGGGCTTTCGCCGGCCCGTCTTCGGCGAAGACATCCAGCGTTTCAAACATGAAAGGCACATGCTTGATGTCGAGCGCAATCTGGCAGATGCGGGTATAGACGCTGTAGCCGGCGCCGATGAGGGTGACCTGGGGCGTGGTTAGCGTGGCGGTCATGGTGTGTCCCCTCGTGTCTTTCGTGTCCGGGCCTGCGCTGTCCTGACGGCTAGTCTCAATCGCCAGCCGAGGAAGGCCGCCAGCGCCAGCATGGCCAGCGCCATCGACAGGTTTCCGAGGATTTCGGAGAGGGTCTCGATGTTGGAGCCGAAGCTGTAGCCAAGCGCGATGTAGATCGAGACCCACACGAGTTCGCCGGACACACCCCAGATGGTGAAGCGTGGCCAGGAGAGGCCGGTGATGCCGCTGGCGATGTTGATGGCCGGGCCAAGCGGGGTGAACAGCCAGCGGGTGAGGAAAACGCCGCTTCCGCCCCATCTTTCCAGCTTTGGCTCGGCGGCACGGGCTTTGCTGGCCAATCCGCCGAGAAATCCCGATCGTCCCTCGGCGGACTGGATGACGAAACGTCCGGCAAGAAAACCCGCCTGGTCGCCAAGCGTGGCGCCGCTAACCGCCCAGATGAAGGCCGATACCAGTTCCGTATCGCCATTGGCGGCCAAGGCACCCAGCGTCAGCAGCGCCAGCGAGGTGGGAATCGGCACACCGGCCTGACCAATCGCGAGGAGCAGGGCTGCAGCCGGAAGGCCGTAAATGGTGAGAAATTCGAGCAGTTGCCCGGTCATGGCTCGGGCGAAGCCTGCGGGGCAGCATCCGGGGGCATAAGGTTGGGGGCGGGAAGCCTGCCTTCGGGCTGACCATGGGCTGCGCGGTCTGCCCTGATTGCTTCGAGAATCCGTGCGGTCATCTCGTCGAGCGGTCTGCCGTCCTCGCGGGCGATTTTTACCAGCGGACGGCGGTCCGGACCGGTCTGTGGCAGGCCGATGGCCGTGTGCACGATCTCCGGGTCAACCCGGTAGGAGTGGGCGACATAGCGCACCGTCATCCAGCCTTCGATCGGTTCGTCCTGATGCTGCTGCCAGTAGACAAAAAAAACGCCGGCGCGGATGATGAACACCAGCGCCAGCGTCAATGTGAGTATGAAAGACAGGGTCAGCCACCGGTTTTGCCGCCACAGCTTCTTGAGTGTGACGGCAGGTCCGGCGGCCATTGCTCAGCCCATGGCCTTCTGCAGGTTCTCGTCGATCTTGTCGAGGAAGCCGGTGGTCGACAGCCAAGGCTGGTCGGGGCCGATCAGCAGCGCCAGATCCTTGGTCATGAAGCCCGATTCGACGGTCTGGATGCAGACCTTCTCCAGCGTTTCAGCAAACTTGGCCAGTTCGGCATTGTCATCGAGCTTGGCGCGGTGGGCCAGGCCACGGGTCCAGGCGAAGATCGAGGCGATCGAGTTGGTCGATGTTTCCTCACCCTTCTGGTGCTGGCGGTAGTGGCGGGTGACGGTGCCGTGAGCGGCTTCTGCTTCGACGGTCTTGCCGTCCGGGGTCATCAGAACAGAGGTCATCAGGCCGAGCGAGCCAAAGCCCTGGGCGACGATGTCGGACTGGACGTCGCCGTCGTAGTTCTTGCAGGCCCAGACGTAGCCGCCGGACCATTTCAGTGCGGACGCGACCATGTCGTCGATCAGGCGGTGTTCGTACCAGATCTTGGCTTCTTCGTATTTTTCCTTGAACTCGGCGTCGAAGACTTCCTGGAACAGATCCTTGAAGCGGCCGTCGTAGGCCTTGAGGATGGTGTTCTTGGTCGACAGGTAGCACGGCACGCCGCGCATCAGCGCATAGTTCAGCGAAGCGCGAGCGAAATCGCGGATCGAATCATCAAGGTTGTACATGGCCATGGCAACGCCGGCAGACGGCGCGTCGTAGACTTCATGCTCGATGGTCTCGCCATCGTCGCCGACGAACTTGATCGACAGCTTGCCCTTGCCGGGGAACTTGAAGTCGGTGGCGCGGTACTGGTCGCCGAAGGCGTGACGGCCGACGATGATCGGTTTGGTCCAGCCGGGAACCAGGCGCGGCACGTTCTTCATGATGATCGGCTCGCGGAAGATCACGCCGCCCAAGATGTTGCGGATGGTGCCGTTGGGCGAACGCCACATCTTCTTCAGGCCGAATTCCTCGACGCGGGCTTCGTCCGGGGTGATGGTGGCGCACTTGATGCCGACGCCGTGCTTCTTGATGGCGTTGGCGGCGTCGATGGTGACCTGGTCATTGGTCTCGTCGCGGTGTTCGACCGAAAGGTCATAATAATCGATGTTCAGATCGAGATAGGGCAGGATCAGCTTTTCCTTGATGAACTGCCAGATGATGCGTGTCATCTCATCGCCGTCGAGATCGACGACCGGGTTTGCAACCTTGATCTTTGCCATGCTTGTTTGACCTTCCGAGGGGGTTATCAGGGGATGGCCGAAAGCCACCCGTTCAGTTGGCGCATCTCTTAACAAAACAGTTGCGGGCGCACAACATGCCCGAAGCGCCTAGCTGCAGGTTGGCCGTGAAGAATGCTGAGCCTTGTGCCGGAGCCGGGCGATGGCGATTACTGTGCCTGCAGCCGGGATTCGCGATGCGGACGGTTCGAAGGCTCGCGGCGGCGGCTTTCACGGGCGAGAATGTCGGTTGCGTTGACATCGCGCAATGCGATTCTTGTGTCGGCGGGCAGGTCGCCTGAAAGCTGCAAAGCCAGATACCGGCCGCAGCAGACCCGCAGGAACGAGGCGAAATTGTCGAGGTCATGGCCTTCATCGAGGCTTTCGCGATAGAGCCGCTGCAACAGCTGGCTGACGGTCAACCGGTCGCGGGCGCCGATATCCTCGAGCACTGACCAGAAAAACGCTTCGAGCCTGACGCTGGTCGCCATGCCTTCCATGCGCAGCGAACGGGTTTCATTCTCCCATAACGCCGGATCGGCGCCGACAAACAACTGGCACATGGTTTTCCCTCCCGGTAAGCGGGTCTCCTGCAGCTGGAGGCCCGGTGGACGGGACCGGCTTGCGCCGGCCCCGGTCCCGATTATTCCGCCGCGACCTGTGCTTGCGGTGCTGCGGCATGGGTGATGCGCGTTCCCAGCACTGCGAGGAACTGACTGATCCAGGCCGGATGGGCCGGCCAGGCCGGTGCGCTGACCAGATTACCATCGGTCACCGCGGCATCAATGGCAATATCGGCGTAGACGCCGCCGGCCAGTTCGACGTCGGGCTGGCAGGCGGGATAGGCCGAGCAGGTGCGGCCTTCAAGCACGCGGGCCGCGGCGAGCAATTGCGCGCCATGGCAGACCGCGGCAACCGGTTTGCCTGCATCGAAGAAGTGGCGAACCATCTCGATGACCCTGGCGTTGAGGCGCAGATATTCCGGCCCGCGGCCGCCAGGGATCACGAGCGCATCATAGCTGTCCGCCTTGATGTCGGCGAAACTGGCATTGAGCGCAAAATTGTGACCGCGCTTTTCGGTGTAGGTCTGGTCGCCTTCGAAATCATGGACCGAGGTGGCGATGGTGTCGCCGGCCTTCTTGTCCGGGCAGACGGCATGGACCGTGTGACCGACCGCCAGAAGCGCCTGGAACGGCACCATGGTTTCGTAATCCTCGCAGAAATCTCCGCAGATCATCAGAATCTTCTGTCCACTCATCTTGAACCTCCCGTTGAATGATGGATGCCCCAAAATGCCATGTTCGCGGGGAGGGCAGGTATTAGCGGGTTACTACACAAAGGCAGGTGCACGGCATTGACATGGTGTAGATACACGATACCATCTGTCGATGACCTATGATTTCTCCGATTGCCTGCTGCTCAACACGGTAATGGCCGCGCGGGCGATGACCCGCCGCTACGATGCGCAGTTGCAGCGCTTTGGCGTGTCGGTGGTGCAGTTCTCTGTGCTGATGGTGTTGCGGCAGGGGCGCGAAGAGCCTGTGAGCCATATGGCCCAGCGCATTGCCATGGATCGGACAACGCTGATTCGCAATCTTGAGCTGCTGACGCGCAAGGGTCTGGTGTCCTCGGCACCTGCGGTGAAGGGCAATGGCCGCATCTTCAAACTGACCGCGGAGGGCAAGAGCCTGGCTGAAGAACTGGTGCCGCATTGGCAGGCGGCGCAGACCGAGGTGCGCGAGCTGCTCGATCCGCCGCAGTCCGAACATTTGTTGTCAGCGCTGAGGGCGTTGACGGCTGGTTGAAGCCTTCCCCGAAGGCCTCATTTTCAACTTCAATAGTGTAAATACACTGGTGTAATAGCAACGGAAGGCAATTGATATGATTTCGGATCCGATAGTCGTGACGGGAATGGGTGTGGTCAGCCCGCTTGGTGTGGGCGTGGAGACGGTCTGGGCGCGGCTGCTTGCGGGGCAGACCGGGGTGGTTGCCAATACCCGCTTCGACGTCAGCGCCTATGGCAGCACCATTGCCGGCCTGGTTCCGGCCAAGACTGAGGATCCGGAAGGGTTTGACCCGCGGGACTGGATTGACGCCAAGGACATCAAGAAGATGGACTGGTTCATCCAGTATGGCATCGCCGCGACGACGCAGGCGCTGGCCCAGTCGGGCTGGAAGCCCGAAACCGAGGCGGATCGCGATGCGACAGCCACCATCATTGGCACCGGCGTTGGCGGGTCGCCGCTGATGGCGAAAACCGTTGAGATCATTGCCCAAAAGGGCCCAAATCGACTGTCGCCATTTACCGTACCGGCATTCTTGGCCAATCTCGCTGCAGGCTGGATCTCGATCCGTGAAGGTTTTACCGGCCCCATCGGGGCGCCGGTGACGGCCTGTGCTGCTTCGGCGCAGGCGATCGGTGACGGCATGCGGCTGATCCAGACCGGCGAGGCGGAAGTGGTGGTCTGTGGTGGAGCTGAAGGTTCGGTCGATCCGATCTCGATCGGGGGATTTGCGGCGGCGCGGGCACTGTGCACGGCTTACAATGATGATCCGGCGCGGGCGTCGCGGCCGTTTGACCAGTCTCGGGCCGGTTTCGTGCTGTCGGAAGGTGCGGCGGTGCTGGTGATAGAGCGGTTGAGCCACGCCACAGCGCGCGGGGCCAGGCCACTGGCGATCCTGTCGGGATATGGCACATCGGCGGACGCCTATCACCTGACTGCCGGGCACCCCGAGGGCATTGGCGCGCAGAAAGCGATGCGCGGGGCGTTGAAAATGGCGGGCCTCGCGCCAGCGGATATTGACTATGTCAACGCTCATTCCACGTCGACCGGCGTTGGGGATGCGGCAGAGATCGCCGCCATCAGCCATGTCTTTGCGGGCAGGGGGCAAGACCTGTCTGTCTCGGCAACCAAATCCTCTATCGGCCATCTGCTGGGCGCTGCCGGTGCCATCGAGGCTGTGTTTTCGGTCCTTGCCCTGCGTGACGGCATCATGCCGGCGACGCTCAATCTCGATCAGCCTGACGCGGCGGCGACCCGGTTTGATCTGGTGCCGAACACGCCGCGCAAAAAGGCGCTCAAGCATGTGCTCTCCAATGCCTTCGGCTTTGGCGGCGTCAATGCTTCGCTGGTGTTGAGCGCGGTGGAGTAGCGGCAAGCCTTGATTGTGGCTTGATGCGGACGTAGTGCTGTCGGCCAGACAGAAACGGAGCCTGCCTTGGCTGATTTGAGCACTTCACTTGAGACGGAACGATTGCAGTCGCGCCGGGGAGCGATCTAGTGGCGGGCACTGACCGAAACCGCGAGATCATCACCGGCGGACCGGCGATCATACTGGTCGAGCCGCAACTGGGCGAGAATATCGGCATGGTGGCGCGGGCCATGGCCAATTTCGGGTTGTCCAACCTGCGCATCGTCAATCCGCGCGATGGCTGGCCCAATGACAAGGCCATCAGCGCTGCGGCCAAGGCCGATCATGTGATCGAGGGCGTGGTGGTGTATGACACGCTTGAAGCAGCCCTTGCGGATCTCAACTTCGTCTATGCCACCACGGCCAGGCCGCGCGACGGGCACAAGCCGGTACGCGGGCCGGTGGCGGCGGGCGAGATCTTGCGTGGCCGTGAAAACGCTGGTGAACGCACTGGCATCCTGTTCGGGCGCGAACGCATCGGCCTGCGCAACTGGGAAGTTGGCCTCGCCGACGAGATCGTCACATTCCCGGTCAACCCGGCCTATGCCTCGCTCAACATCGCTCAGGCCGTGCTTCTGATGTCCTATGAATGGATGAAATCGGGGCTGTCGCACCCACATGAGACGGCTTTTGCCAAGGCCGAGGTGGAGCCGGCGGAGAAGGCCGACTTGCATGGGCTGTTTGCCCAGATCGAGGAGGGGCTGGAGGTGCGGGGCTATTTCCGCTCCGAGACCAAGCGGATGAAGGCGGTCGACAATTTGCGTGCGGTGCTGACCCGTCCCGGTTTCTCCACCGATGAAATCAACGTACTGCGCGGTCTTTTCGCCTCATTTGACAAGTTTAGTCGCTCCGGCCAGCGCAAGCCGGTTGATGCGGGAGACGATAAATGAGCGATCAGCCGGTTCTGGTGTTTGACAGCGGCATTGGCGGGCTCAGCGTGCTGCGCGAGGCGCGGGTGATCATGCCGGGACGGCGGTTCGTCTATGTCGCCGATGATGCCGGCTTTCCCTACGGGGCCTGGGAAGAGACTGCGCTCAGCGACCGGATCGTCGAACTGTTCGGCGGACTGATCGAGACGCACAATCCGGCACTGGCGCTGATTGCCTGCAATACCGCTTCGACCATCGTCATGCCGGCGCTCAGAACGGCCTTTCCGGACCTGCCGTTTGTCGGCACGGTGCCTGCGATCAAGCCTGCGGCAGAACGGACCCGCTCGGGGCTGGTTTCTGTGCTGGCAACGCCGGGCACGGTCAGGCGGCAATATACAAGAGACCTGATCCGCGATTATGCCGACAAGGTGCATGTGCGGCTGGTGGGAAGCGAAAATCTCGCCAGCCTGGCCGAGACCTACATGCGCAAGGGCTTTGTCGACGAGGCGGCGGTGAAGGCCGAGATCGATCCCTGCTTCGTCAGCCAGGACGGGCGGCAGACCGACATCGTGGTGCTGGCCTGCACGCATTTTCCGTTTCTGGTCAACCGCATGCGCAAGCTGGCGCCCTGGCCGGTGGACTGGATCGATCCGGCGGAAGCGATTGCGCGCCGCGCGCTGGCGATTGTCGAGACGCTGCCGGGTGGTGAAGCGCTGCCTGACGCTAAGGATACGGTCGTGTTCACCTCGGGCAATCCGGAGTACAGCGCGCAGCGGCTGATGCACGGGTTTGGGTTGCAGGCCGGCTGACGGCGCTGGCCAGGTTGGAAATCCTGTGTATTTCCGAGATGACGGGCAGCAGAGCCGGGAATTTCTGCTAGGGAATGCGGTGGCTGATTGTTGGCCGAATCGTTGAAGTGCCGCGTCGAGTTTACGGAGTAAAGCCAAAGTGCAGGTCGGAATTGACATGGGAAGCTTGACGGGCGGACAGCCTGCCAAGCTTGACATCGAAGAGCTGCTGGCGACCCGTCTTCTGGTGCAGGGAAATTCCGGGTCCGGCAAGTCGCACCTGCTCAGACGTCTGTTGGAGCAGTCGGCGCAATGGGTGCAGCAGGTGATCATCGATCCCGAGGGGGATTTTGTCACGCTGTCGGACAAGTACGGCCACCTGGTGGTCGAGGGCGAGCGCAGCGAAGGCGAGCTTGCAGGTATCGCCAGCCGGATCAGGCGGCACAGGGTGTCGTGCGTGCTTTCGCTCGAAGGGCTCGATGTCGAGCAGCAGATGCGGGCGGCGGCGGTGTTTCTCAACGCCATGTTCGATGCCGAGCACGAGTTCTGGTATCCGGTGCTGGTGGTGGTGGACGAGGCGCAGATGTTTGCGCCCGCGGTTGGCGGCGATGTCTCTGAAGACGCGCGAAAAATGTCGCTGGGCGCGATGACCAACCTGATGTGCCGTGGCCGCAAGCGCGGACTGGCTGGCGTGATCGCCACGCAGCGGCTGGCGAAACTGGCCAAGAACGTCGCCGCGGAAGCGTCCAACTTCCTGATGGGCCGGACATTCCTCGATATCGACATGGCCCGCGCCGCCGACCTGCTGGGCATGGACCGGCGGCAGGCGGAGATGTTCCGCGATCTGCAGCGCGGCAATTTCGTCGGTCTCGGCCCGGCCCTGTCGCGGCGGCCGATCCCGATCGCCATCGGGGCGGTGGAAACACAGGCGCGGTCTTCGAGCCCCAAGCTGATGCCGATGCCGGAAACGGTTGCGGATGTGGAAGACCTGATCTTCACCCCGGATCCGGAAGAATTGACCCGGCCGCTGGCCCGGCGCGCGCGTCCGGCGCCCCGGCCGACCACTGATATTTTGGCGGAACTGTCGCGCGCCACGCCGCTGCAGGATCAGCCGATGGCCCGGTCCGGTGGCGAAACGTCGTCTTCCGGCCTGTCGCCGGAAGAGCGCGAGGAGCGCATTGCGGCAGTGCTTGGCGAAATTCTCTCGGACCCGGAATCGGGCTATCGCACCGATGCGGCGCTGTATCAGGATTTCCTGGTGCGGCTCAGAATGCGGCGGGTGACGGGATCGCCGATGTCGCTGTCCGATTTCCGCCGCCGCGTTGCCATCGCCCGTTCCGGCGTCGACGCGGAGACTGCTGCAGGCGAGGCCTGGGCGACGGCGCTGACGTTATCGGCGCAGGTGTCGGAGGATCTTCAGGGCGTGTTCCTGATGCTCGCCAATGCCGCGATCAAGGGCGAGCCGTGCCCGTCGGATGCCCGCATCGCGCGGGCCTACGGCACCCATTCGGCCCGCCGCGCGCGGCGCTTGCTCGGCTATTTCGAAGAGCAGGAACTGATCATCGTGCATGCGGATCTCTCGGGAAAACGCATCGTCGGCATACCCGAATTGCAGGCCGAAACCGCACCGGGTGCCGCGGATGCGCCGGATGAAGATGCCGGGAGCGCAGAAGCGGCGGAGTGATCAGGCACTTATTGACCCAACAGGCGGAAGAGTTGCGATATCCTCGAGGCCCGATTGCCTGCCAGCAATCTCTGCGTCGCTCTTTCCAAACCTTCGCCAGCTCGACAAACGTCTCCGCCGGATTCTCCGTGTCATGAACTGTGCTCCGACCCGCTGGCGAGGGCAGGAGTGGCCGCCGATGCCGCCGCGGGTCAGCGTCAGGCGCTCACGAAAGCGTGAAGGTGGTTTGCCGGGGCCTGGCCACGGCAGCCTTGGGATCGCCCCAAAACGCGCTATACTTGGGCAGGAGCCGTGATCAGGCCGCTTTTTTGCGGCCAAAACCCATCGCCCGACAGGACCAGCGCAAATGACCAAAGCTCTCACGAACCGCCGTACCTTCCTTGCCGCGACCGGCGCTCTCGTTGCGACGGGGGCGGCTGGGATCATCCTGCCTGCGCGCGCGCAAGACGTTGCGCCGACCCCCTCGATGCGCGGCGGGGCCAACAATTATCTCCCCGGTGCGCCGATTGTCGAGCGGATCGGCGGTGGCGGGTTCTGGATGACGGGTACGGTGCGTCGCGCCGGCGATGGTGCGCCGCTGGCGGGCCAGCGCATTCAGATCTGGGCCCACACAACCGAAGGCGATGAACGTGATCCGTGGAGCCACGGCGCCACGCTGACTGACGCCAATGGCGAGTTCCGGCTCGAAATGCCGCAGATCGTGCCTGCTTTCGGTCAACCTCATGGCCACCTTGCCTATGATGATGACGCGTTCAAGACTGTCTTCCTTCGTCCCGTCATGGCGAGCGCAAGCGAAACCAGTCTCTCCGCGGACTTCGTGCTCGAGCCGGCCTGAATACCATGGAGCGCGCAGGGGCAGCCAGGCCACGCCGGATGCTGGTCTGGGGGATGCTGGTGATTGCTGTCGGCGTGCCGATCGCTGCCGCAGCGGCGAGCCCGCTGCTGGCGTGGCGCGATCCTGTCTATATCGCGGGAGGGTTCGCCGGCGTTGCCGCGATGGCGCTGTTGTTGTTTCAGCCGCTGCTGGCGGGCGGTGTCTTGCCTGGCCTTGCTGGTCGGCGCGGCCGGCTGGTGCATCGCTGGCTTGGCGCCGCGCTGGTGCTGGCGGTGGTGATACATGTTGGCGCCCTTTGGGTGACAAGTCCGCCGGACGTGATCGACGCGTTGCTTTTTGCGTCTCCGACACCATTCTCCGCCTGGGGTGTGATCGCCATGTGGGCTCTCTTCGCATCAGCGCTTCTTGCCGGACTGCGCCAGCGCTTGCGGCTGCCGCACTGGCGGCTGGTTCACAGGAGCCTTGCGGCGGTGATCGTGGCGGGAAGTGTCGTCCATGCGATGCTGATCGAGGGAACGATGGAGTTCGTTTCAAAGACCGTGCTGTGCGCGCTGGTCGTTGCCGCAACCGTGATGGCGATCTCCAGGCTGCGGGTCTGCACGAAGCAACCGCGATGAATCGGCAGTGTGGCTTCCGACGGTGCCGACGAGATCTTCTGCCGGAGCAGTGTCCATTCATGGAAATCTGTGCCGACCTGAAACACGGACGTGGTGCAGGCATAACTCTCCCGCACCCGGTTGAGCCTTGCTCAGGCCCGCTCTTCCCAGACCTTTACCAATTCGACAATGGTCTCCGCCGACTTTTCCATGTCCTGGACGCTGATCCATTCCAGTGGCGAGTGGTAGGAGTGGCCACCGGTGTAGATGTTGGGGCAGGGCAGGCCCATGAAGGACAGGCGCGAGCCGTCGGTGCCACCACGGATGGAATTGGTGACCGGCTCGAGGCCGACGCGGCGAACGGCTTCGGTGAGGTTGGCCATGATTTCGGGATGCTGGTCGAGCACCTGCTTCATGTTGCGGTACTGCTCGGTGACGGTGAAGCGCATGGTCGAGCCGGGATAGGCCTGTATCACTTGTTCGGCGATTGACTTGAGCAGGGCTTCCTTGTCCGTAAGGCCCTCGTTGGTGAAATCGCGGATGATGAACTTGAGGTTGGCCGCGTCCATCGAGCCGTTGATGTCGGTGGGGTGGATGAAGCCCTGGCGGCCGTCGGTGGTTTCGGGAGCGAGTTCCTTCGGCAGGCAGGCAACAATGTCGCAGGCGATCTTGATGGCGTTTTCCATCACGCCCTTCGATGTGCCCGGGTGCTGGGCAACACCCGAAATCTCGATCTCGACGCCATCGGCGGAGAAGGTCTCGTCGTCGATCTCGCCAACGCGGCCGCCATCCATTGTGTAGGCGAAGGCGGCGCCAAGCTTGGCGATGTCGACCTTGTCGGCACCACGGCCGATTTCCTCGTCGGTGGTGAAGAGGATCCTGACGGTGCCGTGCCTTATCTCGGGGTTGGCGATCATCGTTGCGACGGCGGTCATGATTTCGGCAATCCCGGCCTTGTCGTCCGCGCCCAGCAGGGTGGTGCCGTCGGTGGTGACGATGTCATTGCCGATCTGGTGCTCGAGGTCGGGATGCTCGCTGACCCGGATGATGCGGCTCGCGTCGCCGGTCAACTGGATGTCTCCGCCCTGGTAGTTGCGCACGATACTGGGCTTGACGTCGGTGCCGGTGAAATCGGGCGCGGTGTCCATGTGCGAACAGAAGCAGATGACAGGCACATCCTTCTCCGTATTGGCGGGCAGGGTGGCGTAGATGTTGCCGTGCTCGTCCATGTGGGCGTCATCCAGTCCCAGCGCCAGCAGTTCGGCAACCAGCACACGGCCGAGGTCCTTCTGCTTTTCTGTCGAGGGCTGCGCCTGCGATTCCGGGTCCGACTGGGTGTCGATGACAACGTAACGCAGCAGGCGGTCTAAAACAGTGTCGGTCATTGGAAGGGCATCCGATTCCAGTTTGGCAGTGCCTTGCTATAACGTCCCGGCCAGGCTTCTGAAAGCGTTTGCCGCAGTGTTGCTTAAGACAGTTTCACCGCCAGCGTTGACACCCTCACCACGATGCTCTAGAGACCCGGCCAACGCGAGGGTTCATGCCCTCGTGTTTTCTTACGTGTCCCGTGGACGGTTTATCACAATGCGTGCGTGAACCGTTCTGTCAGGTCTCATAAACAGGGGCCAGAGGAGGGCGCGTTTCCTTAATCCGGTTTGGCGACAGGCCGGATCAACCTTTTGAGAGGAAATGCGATGAGCAAGCGCGAATCGGCAAAATACAAACTTGACCGCCGTATGGGCGAAAACATCTGGGGTCGTCCGAAGTCCCCGGTCAACCGCCGCGAATACGGCCCCGGCCAGCACGGCCAGCGCCGCAAGAGCAAGCTGTCCGACTTCGGCGTGCAGCTGCGCGCCAAGCAGAAGTTGAAGGGCTACTACGGCGATATCTCGGAAAAGCAGTTCCGCAAGATCTACGACGAAGCCAACCGGATGAAGGGCGATACGCCTGAAAACCTGATCGGCCTGCTGGAGCAGCGTCTGGACGCCATCGTCTACCGCGCCAAGTTCGTTGCCACGATCTTTGCTGCACGTCAGTTCGTCAACCATGGCCACGTCACCGTCAACGGCAAGCGCGTCAACATCGGTTCGTACCGTTGCAAGCCGGGCGATGTGATCGCGGTCAAGGAAAAGTCCAAGCAGCTCGCTTTCGTTATCGAAGCTTCGCAGCTGGCTGAACGCGACGTTCCTGAATATATCGAAGTCGACCACCACAAGATGAGCGCGACCTTCGTTCGCGTTCCTGCCCTGGCGGATGTTCCTTACGCTGTCGTGATGGAACCGAACCTGGTCGTCGAATTCTATTCGCGCTGATCCGTTTCTTTCGGATTGCGTCAGATCAAGGCCGCCCTTCGGGGCGGCTTTTTTGTGTCCGCGATTATCGTCCCTATAGTGTGCCGGGAGGCAGAATATGACCGATCTGCAGCAAGTGCTTGACGAGATCGCCCTGGATGCGGCGATGGCTGCCGACCGGGGCGGGGTGGCGCAGTATATTCCCGAACTGGCCAAGGTCGACCCGAGGCAGTTCGGTATCGCGGTGGCTCTGCCTGACGGGCAGGTGGTGTGCGCCGGCGATGCGGAAACCGCGTTCTCGATCCAGAGCGTGTCGAAAGTGTTCACCCTGTCGATGGCGCTGGGCAAATACGGGGATTCGCTGTGGAGCCGCGTCGGGCGCGAGCCTTCCGGGGATCCGTTCAATTCGATCGTCCAGCTCGAGCAGGAAAAGGGGCGTCCGCGCAATCCGTTCATCAATGCCGGTGCGATCGCGATTGCCGACCTGGTTCTCTCGGGGCATCAGCCGCGCGAGGCCATCGGCGAGATCGTGCGGTTCATCCGCCATCTGGCAGACGACGATTCGATCCGGATTGACGAGCGCGTGGCGCGCTCGGAGACCGAACATGGCGACCGCAATGCCTCGCTGGCGCATTTCATGCGCTCCTTCGGCCGTTTCGAGCATCAGGTCGATCATGTCCTCGGTGTCTATTTTCACCAATGCGCCATTGCCATGACGTGCCATCAGCTGGCGCGTGCCGGGCTGTTCCTTGCGAGCCAGGGACAGAATCCGCTGACCGGTACCCAGGTGGTTCCGCCGCAGCGGGCGCGGCGGATCAACGCGATTATGCTGATGTGCGGCCATTATGACGGGTCGGGCGAGTTCGCCTACCGGGTCGGCCTGCCGGGCAAGAGCGGCGTTGGCGGAGGTATCCTGGCAATTGCGCCGGGCAAGGCCTCGATTGCGGTGTGGTCACCGGGGCTTGATACGGTCGGCAATTCCAAACTCGGCACCGCGGCGCTCGAACAATTGGCCAAGCGGATGGAATGGTCGGTGTTCGGGGCTTGACGGAACCTGTCAAAGCCATCATCCCGGTGACATGAGCGAGATAGTTGAAACTCCTGGCGTGCTTGACGCCGAAAACGATAGCGTGCCGGGGATGGACATCGAGACCGGTCCCGAAGGCATCACCGGGGCAGGGCCGTCGCTCTATGCCAATGCACCGTCGAGCGTGTCGTTCAACAAGCTGCGCAAGCGGCTGATCCGCAATGTGCGGCAGGCGGTCGAGGATTTCGCGATGGTTGCGGCCGCAGCGGAAGACCCCGGCAAGCGGCCGCGCTGGCTGGTGGCGCTGTCGGGGGGCAAGGATTCCTACGGGCTTCTGGCGCTGCTGATGGATCTGCAGTGGCGCGGCATGCTGCCGGTCGACCTGATCGCCTGCAATCTCGACCAGGGCCAGCCGAATTTTCCCAAGCATATTCTGCCCGACTATCTCACTGCGCACGGGGTGCCGCACCGGATAGAATACCGCGATACCTACTCGGTGGTGACGTCGAAGGTGCCGGAAGGTGCGACCTATTGCGCACTGTGTTCGCGGCTGCGGCGGGGCAATCTCTACCGGATCGCGCGGGAAGAGGGCTGCGAGGCGCTGGTGCTCGGCCATCATCGCGATGATATTCTCGAGACCTTCTTTCTCAATTTCTTCCATGGCGGACGGTTGGAAGCCATGCCGCCGAAACTGCTGAACGATGATGGCGACGTGATGGTGCTGCGGCCGATGGCCTATTGCGCCGAGGAAGATCTGGCGCGCTTCGCCGAGGCGCTGAAGTTTCCGATCATTCCGTGCGATCTGTGCGGGTCGCAGGACGGTTTGCAACGCAACGCGATGAAGCTGATGATCGGCGACATCGAACGGCGGATGCCGGGCCGCAAGGATTCGATGATCCGGGCCTTGTCCAATACACGGCCGTCACATTTGCTTGATAGGTCTCTGTTTGATTTCGCATCGCTTACGGTTGCCCCAGGAAAGGCCAAGACATGACTGCACTGAGTTCGACGGATATGGATTGGCTGGCGGCGCTGCTGCTGGATGTGGGAACTGCAGAGATCATGCCGCGGTTCCGCAACCTGGGCGATGGCGACGTGCAGCAGAAGACATCAGCTGCCGATTTGGTCACCGAAGCGGACGTTGCTGCCGAACGGGTGATCACCGATGCGCTGCTCGAGCGGTTTCCCGATTCGATGGTGATCGGCGAGGAAGCGGTGGCTGAAAACCCGGCCCTGCTCGAGGGCTGGAGCCAATCGGACAAGCTGGCCTTCGTGGTCGACCCGATCGACGGGACCTTCAATTTTGCCTCCGGCGTTGCCTCCTTCGGCGTCATGCTGGCCGTGGTGCAGGGTGGCGAGACAATCGCCGGGATCATCCATGATCCGGTTGGCAAGGACTGGATCATGGCCGAGAAGGGCAGCGGGGCAATCCTGCGCCGGCTCGACGGGCGCGAGAACGGCCTGAAGGTTGCAGAACCCGTCGGGGCGATCAGCAGGATGATCGGCTCGGCTTCCTGGCAATACATGCCCGAGCCGGAGCGGAGCCGGATTGCGGCCAACCAGGCGCTCTGCCTGGGCAGCGTGGCCTACCGCTGCGCGGCACAGGAATACCGGCTGCTTTGCGGCGGCCATATTCACTTTGCGCTCTACAACAAGCTGATGCCATGGGATCACCTGGCGGGCAGTCTGCTGACGACCGAAGCGGGTGGTTATGTCCGGCGGTTTGATGGCAGCGCCTACCGGCCCGAGCACCTTGATGGCGGCGTGCTGGCGGCAACCGACATCGACAGCTGGAACATGATCCGGGAAGCCTTGTGGCGGACCTGAGCCTGCCTGATATCCCTAAGCCTGATCCGGCATGCCGACGCCGAACAGACGGCCTTTCTCGGCAATGAAAACCATCAGCAGCGCCAGGGCCGAGACGATGGCGTAGCCAGCGGCCAGCGGGAAAACCGTGCCGTCATAGGCCTGACCGATCAGTGCGCCGACGATTCCGCCGATCACTGTCTGGGCAAAGCCCAGCGTCGAGGAGGCCGTGCCCGCGATCGCGCCAAGCGGCTCCATGGCGATGGAGTTGAAATTGGAGCCGACAAAGCCGAACAACGGCATCATCATCATGGAAATGCCGAAAAACACCCAGAACGGAATCGGGCCAAAGGCGCTCAGACCGGCGAGCAGCAGGGCGAAGCCGAAATAGGCGATCAAGGCACCGTGAGACAGCCTGCGCTGGCCGAAACGGCCGACAAGCTGGGAATTGACGAAGGATGATCCGGCCATGATGACAGCGACAGCTGCAAAGGCGATGGGGAAGTAGGCGCCAAGCTGGTAGATCCCGACATAGATCGGTTGTGCGACGTTGAGGAAGCCGAACAGCGAGCCGAAGAAGAAGCTGGTGGCGAGGGTGTAGAACAGCGATATCCGGTTCGACAGCACGATGGCGAAGGCCTGACCGATGCTTTTTGCGGTGAGCGGGCGGCGCTTGTCGACATCAAGGGTTTCGGGCAGGCGAAGCAGCGCCCAGGCGCCAACCACAAGCGACACCGCTGCCATGAACAGGAAGATGAGGTGCCACTCGCCGAAAAGCACGATCACCTGTCCGATCATCGGGGCGAAGACCGGCACGACCATGAACACCATCATCACCAGCGACATGGTTGCGGCCATGCCGCGGCCGGAATGGGTGTCACGGACAACGGATATGGCAATGACGCGGGTTGCGGCCGCACCGATGCCCTGCAGGAAGCGTGCGACCAGCAGCAATTCGAAGCTCGGCGCGAAAGCGCCGCCAATCGCGCACAGGGCGTAAAGTCCGACCCCGATGAACAATGGTGCGCGGCGGCCGAAGCGGTCGGACACCGGGCCAAAGAACAGCTGCGCCAGACCAAAACCGATGACATAGGACAGCAGGATATGCTGGATCCGGGTGGCGTCGGTAATGCCGTAGCTGCTTGATATGTTTGGAAACGCCGGCAGCATGATGTCGATGGCCACCGCATTGAGCGCCATCAGCGAGGCGATGATGGCGATGAACTGCGGACGGCCGATGCCGCCGATGGTCGCAGGTGGGCTGACGGTGGTCGGGGAGTTTCCTTGCATTGGATTGACTGTCCTATCAGGGCCAGATGGCGTGAAGGCGCCCGGCTCATTGCGAAGCTGTCTCTGCAATGTGGCGCCGTGTGACGCCGCATTTGCCTGGACTTGACGGGTCCGGAGATCAGAAGGCATGCCGTTCCGGCTGGTGCCGGTTTCGTTCATAGACCCGGTTTTGCAATCGGGCAAGCCTCGGAATTATGAGGCATTTTCTCGCCGCAAGGCGTTTTTGAAGCGGTTGAACATCGCAGGATCCGCCGGTTTTGATGAAACAGGGCGCGAAAACCCGAGATGGCCGGTGGTTCCCGGTCGCGGCCTTCCCGGCGGCGGGCAACCGGTCTACATTCGCCCGGCATTTTTCGGATCGCATATTGAAGCGATTGAGGGGGAGATATCTGATGCAAAAGGTTAGGCCTGTGCGCCTTGCCCTGATCGGACTGGGCATGGCGACCAAACCGCATCTTGAAGCGCTGTTGGATCCGGCCTGTGGCGCCGAGGTCGCGGGAATATTCAACCGCAGCCGCGGCAAGGCAGAGATCGTGGCGGAGACCTGCGGTTATCGTATTTTCGACAGTCTTGAGGAGATCGCGAACGATCCTGAGGTGGAGGGGGTGATTCTGGCAACCCCGCCGGATCAGCGCGACGAAATCGTCGCGATGATGGCGCGGGCCGGCAAGCACATCCTGATGGAAAAGCCGGTCGAACGCACGTCTTCAAAGGCTGAGGCGCTGGTGGAGACCTGCGAGCGGCACGCGGTGCATCTGGGCATCGTGTTGCAGCACAGGTTTCGGGCCGGATCGCGGCGTTTGCGAAGCCTGGTCAAGGACGGTGCCCTGGGTGACATCGCGCTGGTGCGTGTCGAGGTGCCCTGGTGGCGCGGCCAGGACTATTATGACCAGCCGGGGCGCGGTACCTATGCGCGGGATGGCGGCGGGGTTCTGATCAGCCAGGCGATCCACGTGCTTGACCTGATGCTCAGCCTGACCGGTCCCGCCCAATGGGTGCAGGCGTTGTGCGCCACGACCAGCCTGCACAGCATGGAATCGGAGGATTTCGCCACCGCCGGCGTCCGTTTTGCGTCCGGAGCCGTCGGCTCGATCATGGCAACGACGGCTTCATATCCGGGATCGGCCGAATCGATTACGCTTGGTGGCTCGCTGGGCACGGCCGTGCTCAGGGCCGGGCAACTGGAGGTGATCTGGCGCGATGGCCGTCGGGAGGAAACCGGCGAACCTACTGCAACCGGCGGCGGTGCCGACCCGATGGCGTTTCCCTGTGACTGGCACAAGGCGGTGATTGCGGATTTCGCCATGGCGGTCCGCGAGAACCGTCCACCGACCGTTACCGGACGCGAGGCGCTCAAGGTGCATGCATTGATCGACGCGATCACAGGTTCATCGAAACAGGGCGTGGCAATGCAGGTGAGTTGAGGGCGGACCTGGCCGGTGTTGCGGGCGATGCCGGATCAATCAGGTCAGGCAGCGGGCTTGGGTGCGTGGCCTTCTGGTGGCTACCGGTTGCTGTCGTCGCGAGCGGCACGGACCGGATCGATGACCCGCCAGCCGAAACTCAGGAAAGGTTGAGCGGCGCGGGCAAGCTCGAGCAGGTCGTCCAGCAGCGCGGTGCCTTCGAGCCGGTCGGCGGAGAACGGGCGTGACAGGGTCAGATGGCGCAGCCGGAGCAGATCGACAACCGCGGGCTCGGTGACATGCTCGAAACCGCGAGGCGTGCGCTTGAGGCTATTGTCGTGATCGAAGACAAAGCCCAGATCGGTGAGTGGCTTGAGGGCTGCGTCGAACTGGTCCTTGCGCGCGACGATGGCCTCGCGGAAGGCGCGGAGTTCGTCGGATTCCATCGAATAGAAGCCGACGGAGAGAAAGCTCTCGTCCGGCGAGACGTGGAAATAGAGCAGTCCCTGGTCCTTCTTTGTGCCCGAACGGGTGATCACCGCGCTGACATGGGTGTTGTAGGGATGCTTCTCCTTGGTGAAGCGGACGTCGCGGTTGATGCGGAAGGTCGAGGTCTTGCGGTTGCAGGTGAGCGGGATGTTCATCTCCGCCAGGCGGATGGCGAGATCGTCGATCAGCCGTCCGCGCGGCTCGTTGAGATGGGTCTCGAAGAGGTCCTTGTTCTCATGAAACCATTCACGGTTCTGGTGAAAGCCCAGCGCCTTCAAGAAGGGCAGGGCCTTTTCGCCAAATCCGGAATAGGCGGCTTCGCTCATCGCGCGGCGTCCGTCGCCTTGTCGGTGTAGCCGGGCAACGCCCCGTCGATCACGTAACGCAGGATCGAGACCACCTGGTCAGGCGTCTTGGCGACGGCCAGGGCTGCGGCGTCGACTTCCTTGAGCGCGTGGGCGTGTTCGTCCTGGTGCAGGATGACCAGGGGCTTGCCCAGAGCGGCTGCGAAACCCGCGTCAAAGGCGGCGTTCCACTGCTTGTACTTCTCGCCGAAGCGGACAACGACGATGTCGGCCTTCTGCAGCAAGGTGCGGGTACGGATGGCGTTGATCTGCGCGCCCTTGTGATCGTGCCAGAACTTGTCCGGTTCAGCGCCGAGAATGGCGACGCCGACATCGTCGGAGGCTTCGTGATGGGTGACGGGACCGGAAAAGGCCACCGGCAGACCCGCTGCCTTGGCACCGGCCTCGATCTGATCGCGCCAGTCGGTGTGAATTTCGCCCGAGAGATAGATGTTCCAGGTCATGAGCATGTCTCCAGTCGCATTTCAGGTAATCGGATCAGGTAATCGGGCTGCCAGCGGGATACCCGGCTGCCGTCAAACGAAAAGAGGCGGAAAATCCGCCTCTTGCCGTGTCGTCATGTCGTCGGTTTCAGGCGGCTTTGACCGGCACTCCGGCGTCGGTCATGTGCTGCTGCAACTCGCTCGACTGGAACATCTCGCGGATGATGTCACAACCGCCGATGAACTCACCCTTGACGTAGAGCTGCGGGATGGTCGGCCAGTTGGAATATTCCTTGATGCCGTTGCGCAGGGCGTCGTCGGCCAGAACGTTGACGCCCTTGTAGGGAACGCCGAGGTAATCCAGAATCTGGACGACCTGACCGGAAAAACCGCATTGCGGGAATTGCGGCGTGCCCTTCATGAACAGCACCACGTCGTTGTTTTTCACTTCATTGTCGATGAAATCATTGATGCCGGACATCGTTGGATCCTTTCAAAGCGTGTGGCCACGATATTTCTTGTTCCTCAGATAACGCGGGCAGCATGACAAGACAAGAAGGCGCGCTCTATAAGTGATCAGATGAGGATACATCGCGCCGTTTATTTTGTCCTGGGCCTGATGGCGGTGGCCGGGCTTTGGGGTGCATGGGGCATGCTGTCCGGGTTGCCGGAAGCGAAAACGCCGCATGGGCGGGAACGGGACGGGAGCAGGAGAGTGGCAAAGATACCCGATATCTGTGAGGAGACGGTGTTCGAGGGGGCACGGGCCATCCTCTGCGTCGCCGATCCGTCTGTCTACGAGATCCGGCTTGTCTACCGCAGGCCCGATGGCGAGGTGTATGGTCGGGTGTCGAAGGCGGTGGCGGAACTTGCGGCAGGCGGGAAAATGCCGCTTCTGGCAATGAACGCGGGGATGTATCATGCCGACATGTCGCCGGTCGGGCTTTACGTCGAGAACGGCGAGGAGGCCGCGCCTCTCAACGAAGATGACGGGTTCGGCAATTTCTTCCTCAAGCCGAACGGGGTGTTTTTTGTCCGCAAGGACGGCAGTGCCGGGGTGATGGAAACCCAAGCCTATCGCGCGGCGGAGCTGGCGCCGGATTTCGCCACCCAGTCCGGGCCTATGCTGGTGATCGATGGCGCGATCCATCCGCGGTTCCTGCCCGATGGAACATCGAAATATATCCGCAACGGTGTCGGCGTGCGGGATGACGGCAGCGTGGTGCTGGCGATCACACGCGATCCGGTGAGCCTGGGTTCGTTCGCGCGGTTGTTCAGGGATCTGGCTGAGTGTCCCGACGCGCTGTTTTTCGACGGCGCGGTCTCGAGCCTGGCCTGGGGGACGCAGATGGAAATCGATGCGGGCGAACCGGCCGGGCCGGTGATAGCGGTGTTTGACAAGCCTGGAACCTGACAGCCCGTGGACAGGTGCTATGATGAACGCTTGCGCGCCGTCGATTTGCGTCTGGTGGCGCGGCTCTTGGAGCGGCGTTTCCTGGTGCGCTTCGCCGCGGGCTTCTTGCCGGTCAGGGCTTCGAGCAGCACTTTCTCGATTGTCGAGGTCGTCGAGCGTTTGCGCCGGGCCGATTTGCGGCGGGTGGTGCGGCGGCGTTTGCGGGTGACAGTGCCCTTGGCCATGCCATCGACCACGCCGTCGATGATCTCGCCGATCAGGCCGTCGAGAAACCCTGCCACGGGCGGTGCCCCAGTCCGGGCCTAGTCCGGCACGCTTGTCTGCAGGGCGAGCGCGTGCAGAACGCCGCCCATGTTGCCCTGGAGCGCGTTGTAGACCATCTGGTGCTGCTGCACCCGGCTCTTGCCACGGAAGCTCTCGGAGACAACTTCTGCCGCATAGTGATCGCCATCGCCGGCCAGGTCGCGGATTGTGACCTCGGCGTCGGGTATCGCGGTCTTGATGAGTTTCTCGATATCGCCTGCGTTCATTGGCATGGGGAAAGGCTCCTGATTGGGCTATTCTGCGGCAAGGGCTTCGGGGGCGTCCATGAATGCAGGGAACCACGATTCATGGGTGGCACGCAATGCGGATACGGGGACCGACATCAGGCCCTCGATCCGAAGGTTGCTGCCGGACATTGTGCCGAGGTGACGGAAGGGAACGCCGGCACCCTCGGCGCTGGCCATGACGTAGCCTGACAGGTCTGCCGGGACGGTGACGACATAGCGCGCCTGGTCCTCGCCAAACAGCAGCGCGTGCGCCGGGCCGTGGCAGGCGGACAGGTCCAGCTCCATGCCGAGATCGGAAGCCATGGCCATTTCGGCCAGGGTGGCTGCAAGGCCACCGGAGGAAATGTCGTGGCAGGAGGTGACCTGGCTGTTGCGGATGGCGGAGCGGACGAAATCGCCATTGCGGCGTTCTTCCATCAGGTCAACGGGGGGCGGTGCGCCTTCGCTGCGGCCAAGGCAATCGCGCATCCAGGCCGACTGGCCCAGATGGCTGCCATCTCCGCCGATCAGGATGACGGCGTCCCCGGCGTGAGCGCCGCCGATGCGGGCCATGTGGTTCCAGTCGTCGATCAGGCCGACACCGCCGATGGTGGGGGTGGGCAGGATGGCCTCGCCATTGGTCTCGTTGTAGAGCGAGACATTGCCGGACACGATGGGGAAATCGAGCGCGGTGCAGGCTTCGCCGATGCCCTGGATGGCCATCACCAGCTGACCCATGATCTCGGGCCGCTCGGGATTGCCGAAATTGAGGTTGTCGGTCGACGCCAGCGGTTCGGCACCGGTGGCGGTGAGGTTGCGCCAGCATTCGGCAACCGCCTGCTTGCCGCCCTCGTACGGGTTGGCCTCGACATAACGCGGGGTGACGTCGGAGGAGAAGGCCAGCGCCTTGGTGTCGTGGCCCTCGACGCGGACAACACCGGCGTCACCGCCCGGGATCTGCAGCGAATTGCCCTGGATCAGCGTGTCGTACTGCTCCCAGACCCAGCGCTTGGAGGCATTGTTGGGTGTGCCGAGAAGGTCGAGAAGCGCCTGGCCGTAGTCCTCCGGCTCTTCGACTTCAGCGATGTCGAGCGGCGACAGGCCGCCGATCTCGCGCCATTCGCGGTCATATTCAGGGGCTTCGTCGCCCAGTTCCTTGATCGGCAGGTTGGCGACTTCCTCGCCCTGATGCAGGATGCGAAACCTCAGATCATCGGTGGTGTGGCCGACAATGGCGAAGTCGAGGCCCCATTTGACGAAGATCGCCTTGGCTTCGGCTTCCTTCTTGGGCTCGAGCACCATGAGCATCCGCTCCTGGCTTTCCGACAGCATCATCTCGTAGGCGCTCATGTTGACTTCGCGCACCGGCACCTTGTCGAGATCGAGCTCGATGCCGAGGTCGCCCTTGGCGCCCATCTCGACAGCCGAGCAGGTCAGCCCTGCAGCGCCCATGTCCTGGATGGCGATGACCGCGCCGGTCTGCATCAGCTCGAGGCAGGCCTCGAGCAGGCATTTTTCGGTGAACGGGTCGCCGACCTGGACGGTTGGGCGCTTTTCCTCGATCGATTCGTCGAACTCGGCCGATGCCATGGTGGCACCGCCGACGCCGTCGCGGCCGGTCTTGGCGCCGAGATAGACCACCGGCAGGCCGACGCCCTTGGCCTCGGAGAGGAAGATGGCATCGGTCTTGGCGATGCCGGCGGCAAAGGCGTTGACGAGGCAATTGCCGTTGTAGCGGGCGTCGAACTCGACCTCGCCGCCAACCGTGGGCACGCCGAAGGAATTGCCGTAGCCGCCAACACCGGCAACGACGCCGGAGACCAGGTGGCGGGTCTTGGGATGATCCGGTTCACCGAAGCGCAGCGCGTTCATGGCCGCGATCGGCCGTGCACCCATGGTGAAGACATCGCGCAGGATGCCGCCGACACCGGTGGCCGCACCCTGGTAGGGCTCGATGTAGGAGGGGTGGTTGTGGCTTTCCATCTTGAAGACCACGCAGTCGCCATCGCCGATGTCGACCACGCCGGCGTTCTCGCCCGGCCCCTGAAGCACCCGTGGGCCTTCGGTCGGCAACGTGCGCAACCATTTCTTCGAGGATTTGTAGGAGCAGTGCTCGTTCCACATGGCCGAGAAGATTCCAAGCTCGGTGAAGCTTGGCTCACGCCCGATGAGATCGAGAATGCGCTGGTATTCCTCGGGCTTGAGCCCGTGAGCAGCGATGAGATCTTCGGTGATGGGAACGGTATTGGGAATGCTCATGGCGGTGGTCGCCCTTCTTGTCCTGCTCGTGCTGCAGCCTATAGCGCAATGGCGGGCCGGTTGGCACCTGGAAATTGGGATTTGAGCCGAAAGAAAACGCTATCCTGTGGACACGGGCGGTCGTGGAGTGGCGTTTTCGTGCTCATCAGCAGCCGCTGCCGCCTGATGCCCAGCGCGTGATGTCGGAGTTGATCCGGCCCGCCAGCGGCGAGCTGGAGAGGGGGCCGTAGAACTGCGCATTGTCGGCAGAGGCAACGATGACCGCCTGGGGCAGAGACTGCGGCTTGCCGCGCGGAATGATCAATAGCCGCGGTGTGCTGGTGGTGTCGAGCTCGGGGACGATTCCGTACTCGGCGAATTGCTTGTCCTTGAGCCAGCAGGCATGGGCCTGGGCATTGACCTTCTGCAGCGTCGAGACAGCGGCTGAATTGCTGCTGATGCCTGTGGCCGGTCCCGATGCCGGGGAGCAGGCCGAGACAGCGAGCCCGGAGACCAGAACAAGCACGGACGTGATCGGTTTCATCATGGTCTCCAGCGCCGAAGAGGGCGCAGTCATGGTTGGTGAACCCATAGCACGATTCCCGGTTACGCCAGGTGCAGATCCAGCGAGCTGGAAGTGTCCGGGCCGGAAATTGCGTGCAGGCGGAACAGCTGCAATGTCAGGCAATACATGGCCGGCGAGGGGCGGCCTCAGGCGTCGACAAGTCCCAGCGCCGATTCGAACAGGGCGCGGCCGTCCGAACCACCATGGGCTGCCTCGATGAGGTTTTCCGGGTGCGGCATCAGGCCCAGCACATTGCCTGCCTTGTTGACGATGCCGGCGATGTTGTTGAGCGAGCCGTTGGGATTGGTGTCGGCGGTGTAGCGGAAGGCGACCTGGTTGTTCGCCTCGATCTCGGCCAGCGTATCAGGGTCGGTGAAATAGTTGCCGTCATGGTGCGCCACCGGGCAGCGGATGACCTGGCCCTGGCTGTAGCCCTGCGTGAACACGGTGTTCGCGTTGGCGACTTCGAGCCTGACTTCGCGGCAGACGAATTTGAGCGAGGCGTTGCGCATCAGCGCGCCGGGCAGAAGCCCGCTTTCGAGCAGGATCTGGAAGCCGTTGCAGACGCCGATGACCCTTGTGCCCTTTTCCGCCTTCTCGCGCACCGCCTGCATCACCGGCATGCGCGCAGCGATGGCGCCGCAGCGCAGGTAGTCGCCATAGGAAAAGCCGCCCGGAATGACGATCAGGTCGACGTCGTCATCGATCGATGTCTCTGTCTGCCAGATGGTTTGCGGGGCCTGACCCGAAATCTTGGTAAGCGCTGCGACCATGTCGCGATCGCGATTGAGGCCCGGGAGCAGGATGACGGCGGCTTTCATGGCTCAGATCACCTCTACCGAATAGTCCTCGATCACCGTGTTGGCGAGCAGCTTTTCGGCCATGGCCTTGAGCTCGGCCTCGGCCTTGGCGCGGTCCGAGGTTTCAAGAACCACATCGAACACCTTGCCCTGACGGATGGAACCGACGCCGGAGAAGCCGAGACCGCCGAGCGCATGCTCGATGGCCTTGCCCTGCGGGTCGAGGACGCCGTTCTTGAGCGTGACGGTGACGCGTGCCTTGATCATTGGGGCATCTCCTGACGCTTACTTGACCAGAACCGGTCCGGAAGGACGGTTCATCTCGTTTTCATTCATGATGCCAAGCCGGCGTGCGACTTCCTGGTAGGCCTCGACGAGATTGCCGAGATCACGGCGGAAGACGTCCTTGTCGAACTTCTGGTTGGTATTGATGTCCCAGAGCCGGCAGGAATCGGGCGAGATCTCGTCGGCGACGACAATGCGCATCATGTCGCCTTCAAACAGCCGGCCGCATTCGATCTTGAAATCGACCAGCTGGATGCCGACGCCGAGGAACAGGCCGGAGAGGAAGTCGTTGACGCGGATGGCGAGCGCCATGATGTCGTCGATTTCCTGCGGGCTGGCCCAGCCGAAGGCGGTGACATGCTCTTCGGAGACCATCGGGTCGTCGAGCGCATCGGCCTTGTAGTAGAATTCGATGATCGAGCGGGGCAGCACGGTGCCTTCCTCGATGCCAAGGCGCTTGGACAGCGAGCCGGCCGCGACATTGCGGACAACCACTTCAAGCGGAATGATCTCGACTTCCTTGATCAGCTGCTCGCGCATGTTGATGCGCTTGATGAAGTGGGTCGGGATGCCGATCCGGTTGAGATGCGAGAATATGTACTCGGAAATGCGGTTGTTGAGCACGCCCTTGCCGTCAACCACATCATGTTTCTTTTTGTTGAACGCCGTGGCGTCGTCCTTGAAGAACTGGATCAGTGTGCCGGGTTCAGGGCCTTCATACAAAATCTTGGCCTTGCCTTCGTAGATACGGCGGCGACGGGTCATGGAGCATCTCTGTCAATTGGAGCCGGCTGAAGCCGCGGCAACTCGGCTTAGGGTCGATTTTGAGCCGTGCTTTAGCGGATTGTACAGGCTTTCACAACGCTGTTGTCAGCAATGTCCCCTGAATTGCGTGGCATTGGGCGGGTTTGCATTGCACTTTCGGCGGTCTTTTGTTTTATGGGGCGAACCCCCATATAGGGATTATCGATTCACCGCCGGGAGCCAGCTCATGAGCAATATGAAAGACCGCGAAAACGCATTTGAAAACAAGTTTGCCCATGACGAGGAGCTTAAATTCAAAGCAGAAGCGCGCCGCAACAAACTTTTGGGCCTCTGGGCCGCCGAATTGCTTGGAAAAACCGGCGAAGACGCCGAAGCCTATGCCAAGAGCGTCGTCATGGCCGATTTCGAAGAAGTCGGTGATGAAGACGTGTTCCGCAAGATCCGGGCCGATTTCGATGCCGGTGGCGTCGATCAGTCCGATCACCAGCTGCGCCGCAAGATGGATGAATTGCTGGCAATTGCCGTCGAGCAGATCCAGGCAAGCTGATACGCAGCAATTCTGTTTTCATGAAACCGCCTCCGGCTTGCCGGGGGCGGTTTTTTGTTGGAATGAGGATGCGGGACGCCATTTGGCGGAAAAGCGATGATTCGGAAGGAGCCAGCCATGCAATTGCGAGACAAGCTTGATCAGGACAAGATGCTGATCACCGCATGGTCGACATCACCTTCGGAGGAAATGGCCGGGGCGCTGGCCCGCTGTCCGTTCGATACAGTCACCGTCGACATGCAGCATGGCGCCCATACCGAATCGACCGCGTTCGCCTCGGCGAAAGCCATATTTGCGGCGGGCAAACCCGCGATCATGCGGATTCCGGTGGGACGCAATGATCTCGCCAGCCGGGCGCTGGACATGGGCTTTGAGGCGGTGATCGCGCCGATGATCAATTCTGTTGCCGATGCCGAAGCCTTTGCGAATGCAATGAAGTATCCGCCGGTGGGCGAGCGTTCATGGGGACCGATGAAGGCCCTGCAACTGCATACATCCTATTCGCCGGAAAGCTATTTCCGCTCGGCCAACCAGAAGACAATGGCGCTGGCGATGATCGAAACACGCGCCGCGTTCGCCGCGCTTGACGGGATTCTTGCCACGAAGGGAATCGACGGGGTCTTTGTCGGACCATCGGACCTGTCGATTTCCTGGTCTGGCGGTGCCGGCGTTGATCCGAAGAATGAAGAGCTTCAGGAGGTCATTGCCCAGATCGGCAGCCGTGCGAAACAGGCGGGCAAGTTTGCCGCGATCTTTGCCGTCGATCCGGCCGATGTGCCGCGGTTTGGCAAGATGGGCTACCGGCTGGCGGCACTGAACACGGATCCCGGCATCATCCAGGCCGGCGCTTCGGTGATGCTGGACAAGGCACGGGGCTGACGCCGATCCCCCGTTGCTATGGCTTCAGCCGGGCGAGGAAATGGGCAAACACCATGATGCCTTCGGGCCAGGGGCCATGGCCTGACTGGGCGTTGATGTGACCGGCTTCACCGGCATCGACCAGCATGGCGCCCCAGGCATTTGCCATGTCTCCGGCATGCTCGAACGAACCGAACGGATCGTTGCGGCTGGCGACCACGATTGACGGAAATGGCAGCGGATCTTCCTTGTAGGGGCCGAAAGTCATCAGATGTTTTGGCCGGATCTGCGGGTTGGCCACATCGGGCGGGGCAACCAGGAATGCGCCGGCGATCTTTTTGTTGCATTCGGGCAGGGCTTGCAACGCGGTTGCCACGCCCAGCGAATGGGCAATCACGACCACCGGCTTTTCAGCCTCGTTGACGGTTTGAGCAAACCGCGCGGTCCAGTCTTCGCGAACCGGTTTTGACCAGGCGTCCTGCTCGACACGGCGCGCGGTCGACAGCCGCGCCTGCCAGCGCGTTTGCCAGTGATCGGGTCCGGAATTGGTGTAACCGGGTACGATGAGGATATCTGCTTCGGCAACTTTCATGCCGCCGAGTTGGGCAAGCCGCAGCCAAATGTCAACCGGTGGCGTTGATTGCGCTAGCGTGACGGCGGTTCAAATTGATTCCCGGACCGTTGCTGCTGCATGGTTAGAGGAGCTTCGGTGGGCATGAACCGGCTCCGATGTGGGGCGAAGCTATAGGTCGGCTGCCGGGTAGGTGCTGATCTGGGGCGAAGGGGTGATCACAAACGGCGCGCCGCCATTCTTCACATGGCCCTGGCTGACCACCAGCAGGATGCCAAGCGAGATGATCACGGTCGCTGCGGCGATCCAGAGGCTGATGCCGCTGTCGTGGTGTTGGGGTTGTCTGGAGCCGGTATCGCGGCGCCGGGTGGTGCCGTTGCCGGCAAGGGGCGGGTGGTCCTGCATGGGATCCTCCAATGATCGGATGATCGCCAGATTGAGCGGCAACCACGGCAACATGGGGGCAACAGCAGGGCAGCATGGTGACACGCAATCACTTCGCATGACTGCGTGTCATTAATGTCTCAGTTCAGCCGCCTCGGGTGAGGGGTCAGCTGTCCTTGAACACGCGTGCGAAAATCGTGTCGACGTGCTTGGTGTGATAGCCGATATCGAAACGGTCCCTGATTTCGGTCTCGGAGAGGTATTTGCGCACATCCTCGTCGGCGAGAAGCTCGGTGAGGAAATCGACTTCCGAATCGCCCGATGTCTGGTAGCTGTTCCAGACCTTCATGGCGTTGCGCTGGACCAGGCGGTAGGCGTCCTCGCGCGAGGATCCGGCCTGGGTCAGTGCCAGCAGAATGCGCTGCGAGTGCACCAAGCCGCCGAGACGATCCATGTTGCCGACCATGCGTTCGGGATAGACCATCAGCTTGTCGATGACGTTGGTCAGCCGGGCAAGTGCGAAGTCGAGTGTGACGGTGGTGTCCGGGCCGATCATGCGCTCGACCGAGGAGTGCGAGATATCGCGCTCGTGCCACAGGGCGACGTTCTCCATCGCCGGGGTGACCGCCATGCGCACCAGCCGCGACAGGCCTGTGAGGTTTTCGGTCAGCACCGGATTGCGCTTGTGCGGCATGGCCGACGAGCCCTTCTGGCCCTTGGAGAAATACTCTTCGGCTTCCAGAACCTCGGTGCGCTGCAGATGACGGATTTCGGTGGCGACGCGCTCGATCGATGAGGCGATGACGCCGAGCGTGGCGAAATACATCGCGTGACGATCGCGCGGGATGACCTGGGTCGAGACCGGCTCTGCAACCAGGCCCATGGCCTTGGCGACATGCTCTTCAACGCGCGGGTCGATGTTGGCGAAGGTGCCGACGGCGCCGGAAATGGCGCAGGTGGCAATTTCCTCACGGGCATTGACCAGCCGGGTGCGGCAGCGGTCGAACTCGGCATAGGCTTCGGCCATCTTCAGGCCGAAAGTGACAGGTTCTGCGTGAATGCCGTGCGAACGGCCGATGCAGACGGTGTCCTTGTGCTCATAGGCGCGGCGCTTGATGGCGGCGAGAAGCGCGTCCATGTCGGCGAGCAACAGGTCGGTGGCCTTGACCAGCTGCACATTGAAACAGGTGTCGAGAACATCCGACGAGGTCATGCCCTGATGCACGAAACGGGCGTCGGGGCCGACGATCTCGGCCAGGTGGGTGAGGAAGGCGATGACATCGTGCTTGGTTTCGCGCTCGATCTCGTCGATGCGATCGATGTCGAAGGTGGCGGCGCCACCCTTTTTCCAGATGGTCTTGGCGGCTTCCTTGGGGATGACGCCGAGGTCAGCCAGCGCGTCGCAGGCGTGGGCCTCGATCTCGAACCAGATGCGGAACTTGGATTCCGGCGACCAGACAGCGACCATTTCCGGACGGGAGTAACGAGGTATCATGGCGAGATCCGTGGCTATGTTGCGTTGCGGCGGGTCTAGACCATTTCCTCGTGGAATCAAACTTCGGATCGGCGGAATCTAGACGTTAATACCGGATTTGCGCTGTTTGGACGGCGAATGCCTGCTGGCAAGCAGCCAGGATGCGCCGAAAAGAAACACCACGCCGAGCGGCAGATAAAGCCGCAATCCCTGGACCGCGAACTGGTAAAGCGCGGCGGCGGTGGTGAACATGAACTGGTACAGCCACAACCGGGTGAACGGGTCGCCGTGCCATTGCGCATAGAAACTGCGGTAGATGACGGCGAAGATCAATGACGTGACGCCGATGGTGAAGACCGTCAGGCAAATGAAGGCGGCCGCAAAGGCGGCTTCGCGTCCGCGCCGGAAGGCAATGAAACGGAATGCGGCCAGGCTCATCGGCCAGGCTATGGCTGCGCCGGCAAATGCCAGTGCTGTCAGGCTCCAGTAATGGCTGGTCAGGGCTGCGATGGACAACCAGAGCCAGGCCTGGGCGGAGATCGCCATGGCGGCGCCCCAGCCGATCGAGCCATAGACAATATCGCGCCAGCCGAGCCGGGTTGCCTGAAGCCGGTCGCGCAGGTTGGAATTGTCGTTTGCCGGTCTGGGCGCCGGTCCTTTGTGCCGTTTGACTGGAGTGTTCATTCAAAGCGTCGTGTGACCGCGATCCAGCGGCCATGTTCGCCTTCAAAACCGAAGGATTGGTACAGCACCAGGAAAGCATGGGTCCAGATGCCGTCGGCATGATGGGTGACCACGCCGCCGAGCCGGTAGCTTCTCGGGCAATGGCGGCTTTTCGGCAGCGCGTTATCCTCATGCAGCAGAACCGACGCCGGCTCGCCCTCGATTTCGGTCATCTCCAGCCGGAAACTGAGCGAAGTTTCCGTGGCCGAATTGCAGGGTGAGGAGGACGGCAGTGGCTTTTCCGTCAGGCGCGCGGTGTAGGGCCGGAAGTATTCGGGCACCACCGACAAGGGCAGATAGCGCAGCGTGTGGGCATCGCTGTCGAGTTCGGACAGGGGATTGAAGGCCGCGATCACGCCGGGATTGGCCAGGAAGCTGTATTTCTCTTCGAGGCCGGCGGATTGTGCGGCGGCGGCGGCACGTGCGTCGGCCACGGTTTTGCTCTCGTCGTCGATGATGACGCGGACTGTCGAACCCGGCAGGAACCGGTCGGTGGCGGTGTCGATGAAAAAACGGCTGGCGAAAGGAAAGCCGGAACCATCCTGGACGCCGAATTCCTCGAACGCGAAAACCGCGCCATCGGCGGAAAAGCCGATCGGGCGAACTTCGGAAAACTCGGCGGCATTGGCCGGTGTGCCAGCCAGGATCAGCGCCAGCAAGGCGAAAACGGCGCAGTGAAGGCGAGACATGGCGGGTCCCTTTGGTTGTCAGCTCGACCGGGGATGTCGGCCAGACCGGGTAGCATTGCCGGCGTATGGGAGCAATGTCTGGCAGGTCAATCGTGATGGGTTGACCAGGCAGGCATCAGGTCGCGCTCATCGGATGTGGCTTCATAGACGGCGCGGGCGATGGCCCGACTCATGGTCGAGGCAGCGGCTGCGCACAGGTCAATGAATTCGTCGGGCGATGGTTTGCGGCCCGAAGCTCCAGTGGCGAGCGCAAATACCAGGTCTCCGTCAAACGGTGTGTGGCTGGGCCAGATTGCCCTTGCGAAGCCGGCATGAGCCGCGATTGCAAGCCGTTTTGCCTCGGCCTTGCTGAGGCTGGCATCGGTGGCAATGACGGCGATTGTGGTGTTGGAGACGCCACGGGTCATGTCGCGGAACTTGATTTGCAGGCCGGTGGCGTCAGCGGGAAGGGGAGACGGCATGCCCAGCCCGCCGAATTCGTCGCCGATCTCGAAAGGGGCTGCCCAGAAATGTCGTGTGCTGCCTATGGTGGCGGTTCCCATCGGGTTGGCGGCAACGAGCGCGCCGACCGTCAGCCCGTCACCGACCAGTGCCGAGGCCGAGCCAAGCCCGCCCTTGAAGGTCGCGGTGAGCGCGCCGGTTCCCGCGCCTGCGGTTCCAAGTGCAAAATCCGCGGCTGCGGCGGCTGCTGCCTGATAGCCCAGCTCGCGATAGGGCGGATAACGCCCCCAGTCCTTGTCGCCGCCATTGATCAGGTCAAACAGGATGGCTGACGGTATGATCGGTATGCGGTGAGGGCCGACCTCGAACCCCTTGCCTTGCTCACGCAGGCAGGCCTGAGCGCCGCTGGCGGCATCAAGGCCAAAGGCGGAGCCACCGGACAGGACAAGCCCGTTGACGGTCTCCACGGTGTTGTGGGGCTCAAGAAGATCAGTCTCGCGGGTGCCGGGCGCGCCGCCGAGGACCTGGACGGCTGCGGTGGCTGGCGGATCGCAGACAATCGCCGTGACGCCGGAATTTATCTTGTGATCACTGGCGTTGCCGACCAGCAGTCCGGCGACATCGGTGATCAGGTTGCGTTTTCCGGTTTTCATCCCAATCTCCGTCATTGGCTTTCTGCTGTGATACGGGCCGCTTCTTCGATGCTGAGCCGTGTGAATTCACCATCGCGCAGGATGGCGAGGACAAAGCCCGGCTCCCGGCGTTCCCCGTTCTCGTCGAAGGTCACGGAGCCGAGCGCGGTGGAAAAGGTGGTTGAGCGCAAGGCCTCTTCGAGGCCGGTGTCGCTGTAATTCATCCGGGTGGCGATGGTGCCGAGAATCTCGGCCGCCGCATAGGCCGGTATCCTCAGCCCTTCGGCAATCAGGCCGCGGCTTTCGAACGCGATGCGGGCGGCTTCGGCTTCAGGCCCGGGCGTGGCACCGGCGGCGAGAACGGCGATGGTGCCGTCGGGGAGCGGGATGTCGCCCTGCGGCGCATGCAGCAGATCTCCGCCCATGAACTTGAGCGCAACGCCCTGACGCTCGGCTTCCATGGCGATGACGGCCATGTCGGAGCGCTCACCGCCGACAAAAACGTGTGTAACGCCAGCGGATTTGAGCCTGCGCACCAGACTGGGCTGGGTGGCCTGGCCGGGGCGGTAATTGTCAACGAAATTCGGCTTCATGCCCCGGTTTTCGATGTCGATTCGGATGGCCTCGACCAGCTCGCGCCCGGATATGGCGCCATCCTCGATCAGGGCGAAGGACTTGTCGGCCCAAAGCCGCAGGATTGCATCAGCCGCGATTTCCGCTTCCGTGCCGGCGCGCGGGGCAAGACGGAAAAACTTCCATCCGAGTCGTGCGGCTTCCTCGCCGATGATGTCGGCGCGCACGGTCAGGGTGATGACCGGGATGTTCTCGTTCGACAACAAGGGCAGTGCTGCGGCTAGGCTTTCGGAGCACAGGAAACCCACGACAATGTTGACGCCGGCTTCGATCATTGCCGCGGCGGCATCTGTGCCTGCCTGTTCGGAGCAATTGTCGTCGCCTTCGACAATGTCCTCGAACACATTGGGGTTGGCAGCCTCCCAGGTCTGGAATGCCTCGCGGACATGATCGCCCAGCGGCTTGAACTGGCCTTCCTGCGGGATCACCAGGCCGACATGAAGCGATTCCGCCCGCGCCGGAGTGGTGGCGAGGCAAAGACCCAGAACAAGCGGCAGGACGGAAAACGCAGCGCGAATAATCATGCGCGGTATTTAGCCCGGTGGACCGGGCTAATCAAAGCAAAATCCATCGCTTGCGCTTCAGCTGGCGGCGTTGGGGGAGAAAAAGTCGCGGGCGGCGGGTTTCAAATTCCCGTTCGCACTTTATGTATGGTCAGCAAGACTATCATTCCCGGGGAAACCCCGAACCGAGGCGCAGGCGTGTTGAAACGGCAGACGATTGATTCCAAAGACTATCGCGACGCAATGGCGCGCTATGCCGGGCATGTGCAGATTGCCACCACCATGCATGAGGGCGTGCGGCGTGGCGTCACCGTGACGGCTGCCTGCTCGGTGTCCGACAACCCCGGCACGTTGCTGGTCTGCCTCAACCATTCCAATCCGCACAACGAGATATTCACCCAATCGGGTGCCTTTGCGCTCAACACGCTGATGGCCGGGCACGAGCATCTGGCGGTGGCGTTTTCCGGTCTGGATCATCTTACCGTCGACGAGCGGTTTGCAGAGGCTGAATGGGATGCCATCACCACCGGCGCGCCAACGCTGGTGGGTGCAGCCGCCGTGTTTGACTGCCGTCTTACCGATGCCAAGGTGGTGGCGACCCATACGGTGCTGTTTGGCGAGGTGACGGGATTGCGCATCGGGCCCGCGGGACCGGCGCTTTTGTATCTGGACCGCGGATACCATTCTGTTTAGCCTTGTGCCGGGCGGGATCTTGCCAGCCTCAATCCGGAGCCGAAATGTCGATTACCAAGCCGTTGCCTACTTCCATTGACGAAACACTGGCTCTGCTCTCGAGCCAGGATTACGTGGCCAACAAGGCGCTTGCGACGGTGCTGTTTTTGAGCTTGCGGATGAAACGGCCGCTGTTTCTCGAAGGCGAGGCCGGTGTCGGCAAGACGGAAATCGCCAAGGTGCTGTCAAAGGCGCTCGACCGGCCGCTGATCCGGCTGCAGTGCTATGAGGGGCTCGATGTCTCCTCGGCGGTCTACGAATGGAACTATCCGGCGCAGATGCTTGAAATCCGGCTGGCGGAAGCCACCGGCGAGGATGACCGCACGGCGATCGAACGGTCGATATTCTCGGAAAGACATCTCATCCGCCGGCCGGTACTGCAGGCGCTGGAAGGCACAGGCGGACGTGCGCCGGTGTTCCTGATCGACGAGCTTGACCGGACAGACGAGGCATTCGAGGCGTTTTTGCTGGAAATCCTCTCCGATTACCAGGTGACAATTCCCGAGCTGGGCACGATCAGGGCGCAGGAACCGCCGATCGTGATCATCACCACCAACCGCACCCGCGAGATCCATGACGCGCTGAAGCGGCGTTGCCTGTATCACTGGGTGGATTATCCGGCTGCCGATGTGGAACTCGAGATCGTCCGTCTGAAAGTGCCCGGCTGCCATGACGAGCTGTCGCGGCAGGTGGTGGCCTATGTGCAGAAACTCAGGCAGATGGACCTGTTCAAGAGCCCCGGTGTTGCCGAAACCATCGACTGGGCCACGGCGCTGACTGAGCTCGACCGGCTCGCACTCGATCCGGAGACCGTCTCTGACACGATCGGCACGCTGCTGAAATACCAGGATGACATTGCCCGGATCGAAGGCAGCGCAGGTCGGGAGCTGCTGACCGAGGTAAAGGCCGAGCTGGCTCAGGCGCTCTGATGGCGGAAGCCGCGAATGCGATCGAGTACAAGGGTGGAGAAGGCCGCATTCCTGACAATGTGGTCTATTTTGCCAGGGTTTTGCGCAAGGCCGGGATGAAGGTCGGGCCGGCCGCGGTGCGCGATGCGGTGGAGGCGGTGCAGATCGCCGGCATCGGAAGCCGCGAGGAATTCTACTGGGTGCTGCATTCGGTGTTCGTCAAGCGGCGCGAGGATCACGAAGTCTTCGACCAGGCGTTCAAGCTATTCTGGCGGACACGCGATCTGGTCGAGAAGATGATCGCCATGTTCTCGCCGGTGGCGATGGAGAACAAGCAGCGCGAAAAGCTCAAGGCCGGCGAGACCCGGGTCAGCCAGGCGCTGTTCGAGGGGCATGAAAAACAGCGGCCGCCCGAAGACAAGCCGATGATCGACATCGACGCCCGGGAGACGATTTCGGGCAACGAGGTGCTGCGCCAGCAGGATTTTGCCCAGATGACGGCGTTCGAGCTGAGCGAGGCCAAGAACGCCATCGCAAAACTGACCCTGCCATTCGACCAGGTCGAGACCCGGCGCTACAAACCATCCGCTTCGGCGCGGAAGATCGATCCGCGGGCGACCATGCGCGCGGCAATGCGGACGGGTGGAGACCTGATCCTGCCGCGGTTCCGCAAGCGCCGGAAGGTGCATCCGCCGCTGGTCATCATTGCCGACATCTCCGGATCGATGAGCCAGTACACGCGGATATTCCTGCATTTCATGCATGTCCTGAGTGAACGGCGGCGGGGCGTTCATACCTTCCTGTTCGGCACGCGGCTGACCAATATCACCCGCCAGATGCGCAACAAGGATCCGGATGAGGCGGTGGATCAATGCACCGGCGCGGTCAAGGACTGGTCCGGCGGAACCCGGATCGGCGAGGCACTGCGACTGTTCAACCGGCAATGGTCACGCAGGGTTCTGGGGCAGGGTGCGGTGGTGATCCTGATCACCGACGGGCTGGAGCGCGATTCCATCGACGAGCTGGATACGGAGATGGACCGGCTGCAGCGGTCCTGCCGGCGGCTGATCTGGCTCAATCCGCTGCTGCGCTTCGACGGATTCGAGGCACGTGCACGCGGCGTGCGCACCATGCTTGCCCATGTCGACGAATTCCGCCCGGTGCACAATATCGAGGCGATGGCCGATCTGGTGTCGGCGCTTGGTGAAAAGGACGCGGCGAAAGCCGATCCGCGTCGCTACATGTAATCTGACTTGTAATCGTCTGGCGGCAATGGCCATATTCGATTGACAGGTGATGGAGGCTGGAATGACATCTCAAACCTTGGCGAAGAATTCCGAAGATCAGCTCGATCCGCTGATGGTTGCCGAACGCTGGATGCTGGACGGGCGCGATGTGGCGGTGGCGACGGTGGTCGAGACCTGGGGCTCGGCGCCCAGACCGGTTGGCAGCCATCTGGTGATCGATGCCGAGGGAAATTTCAGCGGTTCGGTCTCGGGTGGATGCGTTGAGGGGGCCGTGATTTCGGAAGCCGCCGACGTGATCGCCAGCGGAGAGCCGAAAATGCTCGAATTCGGGGTGGCTGACGAAACCGCCTGGCGCGTCGGCTTGTCCTGCGGCGGCAAGATCCAGGTCTATCTGGAGCGCGTTGGCTGATGGATCCGCATCTTTTAAGGAAACTCAACGAAGCGCGGCGCGACCGGAAGGCCGCGATCATGCTTACCGACTTCGCAGATGGCCGCAACCGGCTGGTGATGAAGGACGATCCTGTCGCCGGAGAGCTGGGGCAGGCCGTCGAGAAGGCTTTCCGGACCGGCAAATCGGGCGCGGTGGAAGCCGATGGCCAGCGTTTCTTCCTCAATGTTCATGTGCCGTCACCCAGGATGGTGATCATCGGCGCTGTGCACATCTCGCAAGCGCTGGCGCCAATGGCGACGATGGCGGGGTTCGATGTCACGGTGATCGATCCGCGCACGGCGTTTGCAACGCCCGAGCGGTTTGAAACCGTGGACCTGATCGCCGACTGGCCGGAGGATGCGCTCAAAGACCGGCCGATTGATCCGTTCACGGCGTTGGTGGCGGTCACGCATGATCCGAAGATCGATGACTGGCCGCTTGTTTCTGCCCTGAAGGCAGATGCCTTCTATGTCGGAGCGCTGGGTTCGCGCAAAACCCATGCGCGGCGGGTGGAGCGGCTGACGGAGGCCGGGCTCGACGCTGCCGGGATCGGGCGGATCGCTGCGCCCATCGGGCTCGATATCGGGGCGCAAAGCCCGGAGGAAATCGCAGTGGCGATCCTGGCGCAGGTGATTTCCGCGCTGCGCAAACCGGCAGTTGAGCAACCGGTGAAAGACTGAGGCATGCAATTCGGTCCGGTTGAACTGTCTGAAGCCGAGGGAGCAGTGCTGGCGCATTCGCTCTCGCTTGCCGCCGTACGGCTGAAAAAAGGCCATGTGCTGACCGCCGATGATCTGAGGCTGATCGGGCAGGGTGGTGCCGACACGGTGATCGTCGCCCGGTTGGACGAAAACGATGTCGGCGAGAACGCAGCCGCTGAAGCGCTGGCGCAGGCTTTCACCGGCGCCAATATCCGTGCGGCAAATGCCTCGACGGGGCGGGTTAATCTGCATGCCACGCGGGCCGGGCTGTTTGTCGCCGAACGGCGCCTGGTCGATGATTTCAACGCGATTGATCCGTCGATCACATTTGCCTGCCTTGCTGATCACAGCACGGTTCAGGCCGATGAAATGGTGGCGACGATCAAGATCATCCCGCTGGCGGTGCCGGGGACCTCGCTCGATCGGGCAAAAGCCGCGATTTCCGCGACGGGACTTGCGCATGTGCTGCCGTTCCGTCCGGTCCGTGCCGGCCTGATTTCCACCACCTTGCCGACGCTCAAGGCTTCGGTGATGGACAAGACAAGGCGGCTGCTTGAAGCGCGGCTGGCCCTGAGTGGATCAAGCCTCGCCGAGGAAAGCCGGGTCGCCCATGATGCCGATGCGGTTGCTGCCCAGATTGTCCGCATGGCGGGGATGCACGAGATGATCATCGTCTTCGGCGCCTCCGCGGTGACTGATCCCGGGGATGTCATCCCGGCGGCGATCCGCAAGGCCGGCGGGACCGTGGAGCGGGTCGGCATGCCGGTTGATCCGGGCAATCTCCTGGTGCTGGGTTCACTCGGCGGCATTCCGGTCATCGGCGCACCCGGATGCGCCCGCAGTCCGAAGGAGAACGGGTTCGACTGGGTGCTGGCACGCATTCTGGCAGGCGAGACGCCGACATCGGCGGATATTGCGGGGATGGGCGTGGGCGGGTTGCTCAAGGAAATTGCGACGAGGCCGCAACCGCGGCAACCGGTCCCCGCGGTCAAGGAGAGCAAAACCGGCGCATCGGTCGGCGTGGTTTTGCTTGCCGCAGGCCGGTCGAGCCGGATGGGAGAACAGGCCGGGCACAAGCTTCTGGCTGACTTTGACGGAGAACCGCTGATCCGCCGGATGGCCGCAACGGCCCTTTCGTCCGCGGCATGCCAGACGGTGGTTGTGACCGGGCATCGCAGCGCCGATATTGCCGCGCGCCTTGACGGCCTGGATGTCAGGCAGGTTCACAATGCGGCTTATGAAACCGGCATGGCGTCGTCGCTGAAAGCCGGACTGTCGGAGCTTACAGGCGAGGTGGAGGGTGCTCTGGTGCTGCTGGGCGACATGCCGGCGCTCACTCCCGCACACCTGGACAGACTGATCGAGGCGTTTTCGCAGCACCGGGGAAAGGCGATCGTGCGTGCCTGTGATGGAGAGCGGCGCGGCAACCCGGTCATCCTGCCGCGAACGGCCTTTGTCGAAGCGATGCAGCTTTCCGGCGATGTTGGCGCCCGTGCGCTGATCGAAAGCGGAAGCTGGCCGGTGGTCGACGTGGAGATCGGGTCTGCTGCGCGGCTTGATGTGGATACGCCCGAAGCCGTGCGGGCGGCCGGTGGCGTGACAGAGCGCGAGGGGCGGGCCGATGGACAATGACGCGATCAGCGAGATGTTCGACAGTCTCGGCGAGGTGACGATCAAACGCATGTTCGGCGGCAAGGGTGTTTATCACCAGGGCGTGATCCTGGCGCTGGAAGTGAGCGGCGATATCCTGCTCAAGGCAGATGCGCAAAGCGCGCCCGAATTTGCCGATGCCGGCGCCAGCCAATGGGTCTACAGCGGCAAGAACAAGCCGGTGGCGATGCCCTACTGGTCGATTCCCGATGCTGCGCTCGATGATCCGGAGGAGCTGTCCAAATGGGTGAAGCTTGCCTGGGATGCCGCACTCCGGAGCAAGAAGTAGCAGCTGTTTGCCAGACTGCAGCAATTGATTCCTGATGCCGCACGCAAGAAAAAGCCGCCGGCAATTGTACCGGCGGCCAAATCTTGAACTTCAATGCGATCAGTAGATCTGGTCAGCTTCCGATCATCATGAAAGCCGGGATCTCGTCGCCGAAGCCGACCGGAGTGGGCTCGCGGTCATCATTGTCACGACCGCCGCGGCGGTTGCGGTTACGATTGCGGTCGTTGTTGGCATTGGCCGGTTCCGGCGTGCGCTGGGGTGCAGTGCTGGCTTCGCGCTCCTGGCGCGGCTGGCGTTCCTTGCGTTCGCGGCGCGGCGCTTCCTTGGCTTCGACAGTCTCGACCGTGGTCTCGGTCTCGACTGGTTCAGCCGCGTCAGCAACGGCTACGGGCTCCGGAGTATCTTCCTTGGCGCGCTTGTCGCCACGTCCGGTCTTGCGGGCCGGTGACTTGCTCTCGCCACGGCGGCCGCGAGCGGGCTTGTCGTCGGCCGGATCGGCGGACTGGATGGCTTCCTGGCCGTCGAGCCATTCGATGTCGCGGTCAATCAGCTTGGTGATGGCATCGACATATTTGGCGTCGCGGCGCGAGACCAGCGTGAAGGCGGCACCGGCGCGACCGGCGCGACCGGTACGGCCGATGCGGTGGACATAGTCCTCGGCATGGATCGGCACGTCGAAATTGAACACATGGCTGACAGCCGGGATATCAAGCCCGCGGGCAGCGACATCGGAGGCCACGAGAAGAGTGATCTCGTTGTCCTTGAAGCCCTGCAGCATGTTGGTGCGGGATCTCTGGTCCATGTCGCCGTGCAGCGCACCGACGGAGAAGCCGTGCTTCTCGAGCGATTTGTAGAGATCGGCGACATCTTTCTTGCGGTTGCAGAAAATGATGGCGTTGGTCAGTTCCGACTGGGACTTGATCAAATCGCGCAGACGCTCGCGCTTTTCGAAATCCTTGCTGCCGCAGGCGACGAGGCGTTGCTCGACCGTGGACGCGGTGGAGGAGGGCGGTGCCACCTCGATGCGGGCCGGGTTCTGCAGGAACTTGTCGGCGAGCTTCTGGATTTCCGGCGGCATGGTGGCCGAGAAGAACAGGGTCTGCCGGGTGAACGGGATGAACTTGACGATGCGCTCGATGTCGGGAATGAAACCCATGTCGAGCATTCTGTCGGCCTCGTCGATCACCAGGAGCTCAACACCGGTCATCAGCAGCTTGCCGCGTTCGGTGTGGTCGAGCAACCGGCCGGGTGTGGCGATCAGCACGTCTGCGCCGCGTTCGAGCTTGCGATCCTGTTCGTCAAAGGAAACGCCGCCGATCAGCAGCACGATGTTGAGACGGTGGTTCTTGCCGTACTTCTCGAAATTCTCGTGCACCTGTGCCGCAAGTTCGCGGGTCGGTTCGAGGATCAGGGTACGCGGCATGCGCGCCCGGGCGCGGCCTCTTTCGAGCATCGTCAGCATCGGCAAAACGAAGGAAGCGGTTTTGCCCGTTCCGGTCTGGGCGATGCCGAGAATATCGCGCCGTTCGAGGGCTGGCGGGATTGCGCCAGCCTGGATCGGTGTTGGCGTCGTGTAGCCCGCGTCAGTTACGGCGGACAGTACTTTTTGGCTTAAGCCAAGATCAGCAAAAGTGGTCAATTGGGAGCGTTTTCCGTTTCGGAGTTTGCGGCAATGCGCGGGAGCGCGCTGTTTATCGCGATCCCATAGCGTTCCGAATAGTCGTTGCAGTGCATTAAGTCAAGGAAAAGCCCGGATAAGTGCTGTCTTGCCGCGTTTTTAGCGACAGTCACGTTTGCAGGATATCAAGTGGCATGAACCAATAAAAGCATCGAACTTTATTTGTCCTGCGAGATGCGGTCTGCCGCCGGGCTTTCGCCGCTTCAGTTGGAGGCGAGCAGCGGCTTGAGTTTCTTGGCTGCCTTGAGAAAGCGCATCGGGTTGACCGCATCACCGTTGCGACGGACTTCATAGTGCAGGTGCGGGCCCGTCGAGCGGCCGGTTGACCCGGATTTGCCGATGCGCTTGCCGTTGTTCACGTGATCGCCCTTGCGGACTTCGACGGCCGAGAGGTGGGCGTAGCGGGTGGTGATGCCGTTGCCGTGATCGATCTCGACCATCTTGCCGTAGCCGCCGTTGCGTCCGGCGTGAACAACGACACCGGCACCGGTGGAGTAGACCGGCGTTCCGCTGGGGGTGCGGAAATCAATGCCGCCATGAAAGGCGAGCCTGCCGAGAAACGGATCACGGCGATTTCCGAAACGCGAGGTGATGTCCCGGCCCGGGGCAGGTATTCCGATCGGCAGCTTGCGGGCATGGCGCCGCACCGCATCCAGCCGTCCGAGCGCCTGGTCCAGGTCGTCGAGAGTGGCTTCGAATGCATTGGGATCGTTGGGCCGCACGAAGGGGCCGCCCACGGCGCTGTCATCGAAGGCAGGCGCTGGCAGTCCGGCCGACTTGATGATCTCGTCGATTTCAGATGCGGTTTCATAGGCATCGATGGCCAGACCCTGCATTTTCTCGATCTGCTCGCGTTCGATCGATTTGAGCGACAGGGTTACGCTGGAAAAGATCCGGTCGGCCCGCTCGCCAACCGATTCCCGCTCCACGGTCCTGGAGACAGGTGCGAATGCGAGCGGATTGAGATGCTTGTCGGACGGATCGGCGACAATGGTCGATTGAGACGCTAGCGCTGCAAGCCGGGCTGTCTTTGCCGGGGCCAATGACAGGGCTGCCTTTTTCTTCGGATTGCCGGTCGGGACCGGAATATGGCTCGGGGACGCGCCGACGCGGTCGAGCAACGGACCAAGTTTGCCGTGGCGATTGCTGAGCGCGTTCTGGCGGGCGATCAGTTCTGCGACCTTTTCTTCCATCAGTTGCTGGTCGAGCAATTGCCGGCTGGTCACCCGGTCGACCTGCGATCTCAGGGCCGCGATCCTGTCTTCATAGGCATGCTGCATGCGCGCCTGCCGCGCCATCGAGGCGCCGATCAGGTCATCGCGCAACACCAGATAGGACGTGGCGCCCAGATAGCCGATTGCCATCACGCCCAGAACCGACATCAGAAGTCCGGCGATCCACGGGCGAATGGTGATATGGCGAATGGTTTCGCCGCTGGCGAATATGATTGTGTGGGAATGTTTTGGCCGTTTGCCAAATACGCGGCTTTCCTGCCTCTGCGACACTCGGTGATCCTCGTCAGAACGGGTTGCCGTTGATTGTTCTGATGGGATTACAACCTGTTAAGGTTAACAAAGGTTTGAATTCACGCGGCCGGAAGGCATTTGATTGGCTTCAGGACATGTTTTGGCTGCTCAGGGCGCGGTAGAAAGTCGGAGTCAGCCCGGCGGCTGCGCGGGCGAGGTCATTGAAGGGCGGCTTGAGGCCGCCGCGGAAATTGGCGCGCACCAGAAGCCTGAAGGTTTCGGCCGGATCCTTGCCCTCGCGTGCGCAGATGAAGCGGAACCACTTGGCGCCGATCGCCACATGCTTCTTCTCGTCCTCATAGATTATGTCGAGGACGGCGGCGGTGTCGTGATCGCCGGCTTCGCGCATCTTGGCGCGCAGGGACGGGGTGACATCAAGCCCGCGGGCTTCAAGAATCAGCGGCACGACGGCCAGTCGCGCGGTCAGGTCGTTGCGGGTGTCGTGGGCGGCCTGCCACAGGCCGTCATGGGCCGGCATGTCGCCGTAGTCCGCATTCAGCACCTGCAGCCGCTGCCGGACCAGGTTGAAATGTTTGGCTTCCTCGAACGCCACCTGCATCCATCCGTCGAAAAAGCTCTGCGGCATGGGGCTTGCTGCGAACCGGGCGACGATGTCGAGCGCAAGATCGACCGCGTTGAGTTCGATATGGGCAATGGCGTGCAGCAGCGCGATTCGTCCGCGGCGCGAGTTGAGCGAACGGCGCTTGACCTGGGTCGGCGGCACCAGTTCCGGCTTCTCCGGGCGACCGGGGCGTACCGGTGCCAGGGTGTCGAGCGGCGAGCGCAGCGAAAGCCGCCGGGCGTGCCAGCGTCCGGCGACTTCCTGGGCGAGGGCGGTCTTCTGCGTCAGATCGGCGGCCCTGATGGCCCGCGCGGCACCGTCGCGCAGGGACAGGATGGGGTTGGTTTGGCTTGTCACGTGTAATCCGGATCCCGGTTTTCAGACATGGTTCGCTTGCAGCCGGGGTTCAAAGGGACCGGACCGCCTCGAGCACTTCCTGGGCGTGACCCTTGACCTTCACCTTGCGCCAGATCCTGGCAATCTTGCCGCTGGCGTCGATGAGGAAGGTTGACCTTTCCACGCCCATGTACTGGCGCCCGTACATGCTTTTCTCTTTCCAGACGCCATAGGCCTGCAGAACGGACTTGTCCTCGTCGGAGGCAAGGATGATGCCGAGACCGTGCTTGGCGATGAACTTGTCATGGGCTTTGACGGGATCGGGCGAGAGGCCGATGACGACCGCGCCTGCCTTGGCAAAATCGTCAGCAAGAGCGGTGAAATCCACAGCCTCGGTGGTGCAGCCACTGGTGTCATCTTTCGGATAGAAATACAGTACCACTTTCTTGTCGGCAAAATCAGCCAGCGACACGTTTCCGCCGCCATCGCGTGGCAAATTCATTTTCGGCGCCTGCGCGCCTTCAACCAATTCGTTCACTATGCAACCCTTTCACCAGTTCAATCGTGTTTTTCGCAGATGACCCTGCCCTCAGGGGATATATAAACGCGTAGCTGACAGTCCAGAAGAATCAGCAATTAAACAGAAAGACAACCGCTCCACGCCCATGCCGGATCAGCCGATAGACAAGGTTCTGTTCAAAAAACGCGACATTACCAGGTTGCACGAATACCCGTCGGCAAATGCGGAAGACACAATCCTGGTGCGCGGGCACCATCCACGGCACTGGAGCGGCACGGCAGTACGCTGGATTGCCGGGGTGATGCTGTTCGTGGTGGTTCTGGCAGGCGGGCTTTTGCTGGCGCTGGAATCCGGTGTGGTCGACGGCTTCATCCGCGACCGCGCGCAAATTGCGCTGGCCCAGGCCGTTGGACCTGACAGCCGGGCCGAACTCAGCTCTGCGGGGATCCGATTGACCCGCCGCGGGCATCTCGCGCTGCTGGCCCAGGGTGTCGAGGTTGAACGGCTTGACGGGCTGTCGCCGGTCAACAGGGCAGACAACATTCTGATTTCGCTCAATCCGCTGGCGCTTCTGGCGGGCAAAATCTCGATCCTGTCGGTTGATATTGGCGGTGTGGAGCTGGCTGCGCCGCAAGGCGACGGCTTCAACCTGACCGATCTTGCCGGTTTCCGGGTCGATGGCACAGATGCGATGATCGAGCAGCTGTTTGGCGCGCTGAACCGGATTGCCGTTCAGGTTGATGCGATCGAGGCCGGTGCCTTCCGGTTTTCGGATATCCGAATTTCCGGTGCCGGCGTGCCGGTCGTGATTACCAATGCGCTGGTGCGCAGGCTTGACAGCAGGCACTATCAGATCGAAGCCGATATCGTGCGCAAGGGGCAGAAAATCGGCATCAAGGGTGCGGCAAGCGCCCGTGCCAGTGAAGCCAAGCTGTCCAAGATAACCGGCGAATTGAACGGTCTGACGATCGATTTCCTGACGGAAGGGCCGCGGGATCGTCAGAACGGGGTGACCGTACCGCTGGGTATTACCTTTACTGCAGCAAGGGCCACGCCGAACAAGAAGGCGGCACTCTCGATCAAGGTGGCCGCTGTCGGCGGAACCATGACGATGGGCGGAGTCGAGGCCGATGTCCGTGATGCGAGCGTCAATCTTGTCTACATGCCGAAGATGCACAAGATCGAGATCACGCCGTCGATCATCCAGATCGGGGAAACAACCATTCCCTTCACGGGAGGGCTGATTGACGCGGACCGGCTTGAAACCGTCAACGGCCAGGGGATTGCCTTTGATTTTGTTGTCGAGAAAGGACTGGCCGCGCCGGGCGATTCCGACGAAGCGCCGATTCCGTTTGTCGGCAAGGCATTCGGCTGGTTCGATGCGGCAAACCGGAAGCTTGTCGCCGAAGAACTGACGGTTGCTTCAGCGCAGGGCGCGATGTTCGGATCGGCATCCTGGCGCTTTGTCGAAGGCATTTCGCCCGAGATCAACCTGGTGGCGCAGGCCGAACGGATGTCGACGGCGGCGGTAAAGCAGCTCTGGCCCTATTGGGTCGGCAAACGGGCGCGGCAATGGGTGCTCGAAAACCTGTACGGCGGAACAGTAACCAATGCCCGCATCCAACTGGCCGCACCGGCAGGGCATTACAAACCCTATGAAGATGTCCGGTTTGATGAATCCCAGTTGCAGATCGACTTTGATATAGAGCGCGCCAGGATGAATGTGGCCGGTGACATTCCGCCGCTGCGCGACACCGTCGGTCACATGCGGCTGCGCGGCAACAACATCGTCTTCAACATCGATTCGGCCACCGGCTTTTTCCCGACCGGACGAACGGTGGACGTCACCGATGCGGTGTTCTCGATTCCCGAATCCGACAAGCGGCCCTTGATGGCCGAACTGTCGATGTCGGTGCACGGCAAGGCTGATGCGGTGGCCGAACTGATCACCTACCACCCGATCGATGCGCTGGACCGGATCGGGCTCGAGCCTTCGGAGCTGAGTGGAGATATCTCCTCGACGGTGACGGCACGGTTCGGGTTGATAAGGGAGCAGGCGCCACCGCCGCCTGACTGGAACGTCAATCTCGATATGACCGGTGTCGATATCGCCAAGCCGGTCGAGGGCCGGATGCTGACCAGTATGGACGGAAACCTCTCGGTGACGCCGGAACGTGCGGTGCTGAAAGCCGATGCGCTGGTGGACGGGGCGAAGATGAACCTCGATATCGTGCAGCCGGTGGGGGACAAGGCAGAAGTCGCGTCGCAACGCCGGCTGTCGGGCACCCTCAGTCCGGAAGACCGGGAGAAGATCGCACCGGGCAGCGGCACCCTGTTTTCCGGTCCTGTCGGCTTCTCGCTGGAGGTCGATCCGGAAACTGAAGGCCGGCAAATCGTCAGTCTGGATCTGACTGCCGCCAAGCTGACCGTTCCCGGTATCGGCTGGACCAAGGGCGAGGGCGTGGCTGCCAGGCTGGATTTCGTGTTGCGGAGTGACGGCGATGCCATCACGCTTTCCGATCTTAAACTGTCGGGAGACGGGTTTGCTGCATCGGGCGAGGTCTCGCTGAAGAAAGGGCAACTGGTCAGTGCGAAATTTGACCGCGTGGCCCTGTCGCCGCGGGACAACTACCAGGCCGTGATCACGCGCAAGGGAAAAGGCTACCAGGTCAAGCTCAGCGGCGCCTCGATGGACATGCGTCCGGTCATCACGTTGGCGAAATCTGCCGAATCGTCCGCTCCCTCCGGCGGCGGCAACGCCGTGCCGGTGGAAGTGTCCGGCAGCATTGATGCAATGCACGGATATTCCGATGAACAGCTTTCCTCGGGCAAGGTGACCTACAAGGGGCAAGGCGACCGCATTGACCTGCTCGACTTCAAGGCGGTGACGAAGAGCGGGCAGGCGGTGGTGATCACCATTGCCGGCGCTGATGGTGGCGAGAGTATCGAGGTGACCAGTGGCGATGCCGGTGCGTTCGCCCGTTTCGCAGGGATTTATTCGCGCATCCGGGGCGGGTTGCTGAACATAAGGCTCAAGCGCCAGGATGGCCCGTTGCGGCGCGGTACCGCCGACATCAGGAATTTCCAGGTCGTGGGCGAACCGCGGCTGGGGTCGCTGGTATCCACGCCGAGCAAGCAGGATGGAAAAAGCCTCAAGGATGCGGTGCGGACCGATATCGACGTGTCGGAGGCACAGTTCGAGGTTGCCAATGCCCGACTGGTTTCCGGCAACGGGGAGCTTCTTGTCAGCGAAGGTATCGTGCGCGGACCGCAGATTGGTGCCTCGTTCCAGGGCAAGGTTCACGATTCGAACGGGCTCATCGATCTGACCGGCACCTTCATGCCTGCCTACGGCGTCAACCGGCTGTTCAGCGAATTGCCGATCATCGGCGCGCTTTTGGGCAATGGCCGCGACCGCGGGCTGATCGGCATCACCTTCCGCCTGACGGGCAAGACCTCGTCTCCGCTGCTCGAGGTCAATCCGCTGTCGGTAATCGCACCCGGCGTGTTCCGTACGATTTTCGAATACAGGCCATAGCTCCATCGCGGCAAAAAAAAAAGACCGCCGGATCCCAAGATCGGCGGTCCTGATTTGCGGGTTGTTGCGGAGCCGCGTTATTGCGGCCGGACCAGCACATGCTTCTTCTTGCCCAGCGACAGCTTGATCACGCCGTCATCATTGAGATAACCGGCGTTGACCATGGTCTTGTCGTCGCTGATCGCCACATCGTTGAGCTTGATGGCGCCGCCCTGCACGTGGCGGCGGGCTTCGCCATTCGAGCCTGCCAGTCCAGCCTGAACGAACAGCGCCAGCAGGCCGATACCGGCTTCGAGATCGGCGGCAGGAACGGTGATGGTGGGCAGATCGGTTGCGGTCTGGCCTTCCTCGAAAGTCTTGCGCGCGGTCTCTGATGCCTGCTCGGCTGCGGCACGGCCATGCAGCATGGCGGTGACTTCGGTCGCCAGAACCTTCTTGGCCTCGTTGATCTCGGCACCGCCCAAGGCTTCGAGCCTGGCGATCTCTTCGAGCGGCATGGTGGTGTAGAGTTTGAGGAAGCGGCCGACGTCGGCATCTTCGCTGTTGCGCCAGTACTGCCAGAACTCGTAGGCGCTGAGCATGTCGGCATTGAGCCAGACCGCGCCATTGGCGGACTTGCCCATCTTGGCGCCCGACGAGGTGGTCAGCAGCGGCGAGGTCAGCGCGTAAAGCTGCGGGCAGTCCATGCGGTGGCCGAGGTCGATGCCGTTGATGATGTTGCCCCACTGGTCCGAGCCGCCCATCTGCAGGCGGCAGCCATAGCGCTTGTTAAGCTCGACGAAATCATAGGCCTGGAGGATCATGTAGTTGAATTCGAGGAACGACAGCGATTGCTCGCGGTCAAGCCGGGTCTTGACGGAATCGAACGCCAGCATCCGGTTGACCGAGAAATGACGGCCGACATCGCGCAGGAATTCGACGTAGTTGATGCCCATCAGCCAGTCGGCATTGTTGGCCATGACCGCATCTTTCGGGCCGTCGCCGAAATCGAGGTAGTTGGAAAACACGGTCTTGATGCCGGCGATGTTCTCGTCGATCAGTTCGGGCGTCAGCAGCTTGCGGGCTTCATCCTTGAATGAGGGGTCGCCGATCATGCCGGTGCCGCCACCCATCAGTGCGATCGGGCGGTGGCCGGTCTTCTGCATCCAGTGCAGCATCATGATCTGGAGCAGGCTGCCGGCATGCAGGCTGGGGGCTGTCGGATCGAAGCCGATATAGGCGGTGACAGTCTCGTTCCGGAACAAATCATCGAGGCCTGTCTCGTCGGAGGCCTGGTGAATGAACCCGCGCTCGGAAAGAGTGCGCAGGAAATCGGACTTGAAGGCTGACATATCACTGTCCTTGCGGTTATCTCGGCTGTTCCGGAAACAAAACGGGCGTCGATTGATGTGTGGCGCCCGGGCGGGCCTTTAGCATTAGCCGCTGGCGCATTCAACCAAAGCCGGTCAAGCCGGATCTGCGGTGCTGACGGATACCACTGCTGCATATAGGTTCTGATGCGTAACGGGGCTGATTCCCGCAAGGCGGAGCGGCTGATGCAACAAGGACGGCGGACGATGACGACTGGCGGGGATTTCAAACGGGCAATCGGGCTGATGAGCGGCACGTCGATGGACGGCATCGACCTGGCCATGCTCGAGACCGACGGCGACCAGATGGTGCGGCGTGGCGCGTCTTCTTTCACGGCCTATGACGCCGGATTTCGCAAGCGTCTGGAAGCAGCGCTGGAGACAGCCAAAGCAATCGGGCAGCGCGATGACCGGCCGGGCGATCTGGCAGACCTTGAGGCCGAGCTTACCAATCTGCATGCGGCGGCTGTCGAAGCCTTCCTGGTGCGCGAGGGACTGGCTGCCAAAGACATTGATGTGATCGGGTTTCACGGCCAGACCGTGCTGCACCGGCCGCACCAGGCGTTGACGGTGCAACTGGGCGATGGCGACGCGCTGGCCAAACGGCTCGGCATCGATGTTGTCTACGACCTGCGGGCGCATGACATGACGCTGGGCGGGCAGGGTGCGCCGCTGGTTCCGGCCTATCACCGGGCACTTGCAGCCGGTTTACCGGCTCAATGGGCAGAGGAAATGCCGGTTGTCTTCGTCAATATAGGGGGTATTTCCAACATTACATATATTGGCCCTGATGGTGAGTTGCGCGCCTTTGACAGCGGTCCGGGCAATACGCTGATCGACCAGTGGGTGAAGCGGCATGCCGGAATTCCCTATGATTCGGGGGGAGCCATTGCATCGGAGGGCCGGGTGCTGTCGGGACTTGCCAACCGCTACCTGTCAAATCCGTTCTTTACCGCCAGGGAGCGGGTGTCGCTTGACCGGAATGATTTCCAGGTGCCCGGCGACAGCGAGGCGGGGCTGGAAGACGGCGCCCGCACGCTTGCCTTCGTCACCGCGGCGGCAATTGCCAAGGCGCAAGCGCATCTACCGGAGAAACCGAAACTGTGGATCCTGACCGGCGGTGGCCGCCACAACCGGATGATCGTCGAGGACCTGACTGTCGCCACCCGGCACACCGCTCAGGTGATCCTGGCAGAGGAAGCCGGGCTCAATGGCGATTCGATGGAGGCCGAGGCATGGGCCTGGCTGGCAGTGCGGTCACTGCGCGGTCTGCCGCTGACCTATCCCGCCACCACCGGCGTCAGGCAGCCGGCCACCGGCGGGGTGCTGGCGCGCGCGCCGGGTAACGATCCAGCCAGACAACCCGATCGCCGTTAAGTGGCGGCAAAAGAAAACGGCCCCGAAAGGCCGTTCCTTTAGCGCTCAACAATCCGGGCAATACTTTCCGGACTTGCAGCAGTGTCGTGATGCGGTCGGCTCAAAGTGCCTTGCGGATACGGCTGAAAGCGTCCTTGAGTTCGGATCCGAGGATCTCGAAGGCATCGCCCAGGTCTTCCTTGCTCTTTTTCAGGTTGGCCTGGCTTTCGAAGTGCTTCCAGCGTTCCTGGAGTTCATCCCACTCGTCCTGCGCCTCTTTCGAACCGAGGTGGACCTTGAGCTTGAGCTCGTCGTAGTTCTGCTTGAGCTCTTCGGCCATTTTCTTGATGTCGGACATGTCTTTTCCTTCTCTAAGGTTTGATTGATGAACTAGGAGCCGAAATCAGCCCTGTCTGCGGGCCGGTTGGCGGAAAGTCGGTGTTGCTTGTGGCCGCTATGTGCAGGCCAACGCAGGTCTGGCAAAATTCACTTCTATCAAGGCGCTGCCTTCCGGCGCCGCAGGCTGCGGATGATCGCGGTGATGATCGGAACCAGGAAACTTGCGCTGTCCCAGCCCTTCAGCCCGTCAATGCCGGCCATGCTTCCGATCGCATTGACTGCCGGGCTGGATTTGAGTTCGTTCTCGAGGGTTGCCGACGTCAGATCGCGCAAGTCACTGGCTGCGGCGAGCTCGGGGCCGGGCCTGGTGTAGGCTGCAATGATCACGAGAACGACTGCCAGCACGATATTGGCGACCGCCAGGATGAAGGGGGTCTTGATCGGGCCCCAGCCGGCGAGCAGCCACTGGTAGGCGGCGATGTTGAGGAAGACAAACGCCATCAGGCCGATCAGGGCGGCGAAGATCAGCAGCGAGAGCTTTCGGGCCTGCGCCTTCAGGCGGATTTCACCGACCAGCAATTCGGAGCGGAGATAAAGGCGAAGCGTGCGGGCGAGTGTATGGATTGACATGGTTTTCAGATCACTTTGCGGTTAGGCGGCCGATGACAATGCCGAGCGCAAGCGCTGCGGAGACCGATGCCACGGGATGATCGGCGACACTCTCCTCGGCATCGTCGAGCATGGTCTGGACAAGGTCACCCAGCTCGCCGAGCAGGTTCTGCACATTTTCGGGCTGGTCGCCGGATTGCTGTGCCGCGGGGTCGGGGGCCGCTTCCTGTGCGGCGGAGTTGCGATGCAATTGCTCGACTTCCGCCCGGAGAGCTGCAATTTCTTCCCTCAGGCTTGGCTGTTTCATACCCGGTCCTCAATTCTGGTTTCGAGGCCGGATTATAGCGCCGGGGCCGGTGACGATATTGATCTATCTCATTTTGCCGGAACGAATTTTGCCGGAAGAACGGCCGGGTATCCGTCCGGCCGGAAACTCCTACCAGCCTGCCACAAGGCAGGGCCGCGGGGATGGTGCTTGGACAATCCTGCGGGCTCGGCTACAAACCGTGCAGCCGGATGAAAATCTGCTGCTGTTTGACAGCTCCATGTTGTGAAGGACCCGTTATGGAACAGCACAAGACATCGGTTCAACGCGCAGGGTTTTATGTCATCCTGGCGCTGACCACGGTCGCTTTCAGCCTGCTGCTTCTGCCTTTCTACTCAGCCGTGCTGTGGGCGGTCACCCTGGCGATCGTGTTTCATCCTGTTCAGCGCTTTCTCGTCGGGCGCCTGAACGGACGCGCGGGGATTGCGGCGCTGTTGAGCATTGCCATGTGCATTTGCCTGGTGATCGTTCCCGTGGTGGTCATTCTTGCTTCCATCGCGCAGGAAGGCACCAGCCTTTATCAGCAAGTCAGCAGCGAGGAATTCGACCTGCGCGGGAAGGTGGGGCAGATCACCAGCGCGGTGCCGAGCTTCATCGAGGAATGGACGCCGATCAAGCTGGGCAATTTTCCCGATCTTCGCGACAAGTTTTCCGATGCGGTGATGAAGGCCAGCCAGACGATGGCGGGGCAGGTGATGAATGTCGGCGAGACGACGCTGAATTTCTTCATCGGTTCCGGCGTGATGCTGTACCTGCTTTTCTATCTGTTCCGCGACGGGGAAATGCTGGTTGTCAAACTCAGGAACGCGATGCCGCTGAGCGAGAGCTATTCCGCGCAGTTTCTGGAAAAGTTCACGTCGGTCATCAATGCGACGGTGCGGGGCAATATCATCATAGCGATCATTCAGGGGACGATCGGCGGACTGACCTTCTGGGCGCTCGGGATCGAGGCGGCTTTGCTCTGGGGCGTGGTGATGACCTTCTTTTCCATGTTGCCCGCGGTGGGCGCCGCATTTGTCTGGGCGCCGGTCGCGCTGTTCCTGCTGTTCAGCGGTGCAGTGCTGAAGGGTGTCATCCTGATTCTCGTCGGGCTTCTGGTCATCGGGCTGATCGACAATCTGCTGCGGCCGCCGCTCGTCGGCAAGGAATCAAAGCTGCCCGATTACGTCGTGCTGATATCGACAGTCGGCGGCATGGCGCTTTTCGGCATCAACGGCTTCATCGTCGGGCCGCTGATTGCAGCGATGTTCATTTCCGCCTGGTCGCTTTTTGCCAGCGAGCCCTGGGAAATCTAGGCCGCAGGCCGGCATTCGGGTGGCAAGCGGGGTCGCGAGCTGTCTTGTGAACCGGAAATCAGATGGAAGGTCCGAATGGTGGGCGATGAGAGACTCGAACTCCCGACATCCTCGGTGTAAACGAGGCGCTCTACCAACTGAGCTAATCGCCCCCAGATCGGTGGCGCATGCTTTAGGGGGTTCGCGCCGGTTCCGCAAGAAAAAATATGTTCCGACAATCATCAATTTGTGAATGAAGCCCGGGACAGCTGAACTTTTGGGGGCGTCTTTCCAACAAGATTGAATTTTGTCGAATTTCCTTCGCAATCGCCGCTTGACACCTCAGTACGAACGCCGTAATTCACCGCTCACGGAACGGCGGTCACCCACTGTTTCGTCTGAAAAATGCGCGGGTGTAGCTCAGTTGGTTAGAGTGCCGGCCTGTCACGCCGGAGGTCGCGGGTTCGAGTCCCGTCACTCGCGCCATTTCTCTTTTAGGGGAATGGACACATTTTTCGAAAAGGCCCGGTTCTACCGGGCTTTTTTCGTTTTGGGCTTCTGCCCGGATGCCTCCATGCAAGATCTTTTCAAATGCCGGAAGGTTTTTCGGCGGCGCAATGCCGAATGCCGCTTGTTGTCGCCGGTGTTCGACGAGTGCTTTCTGCTCCGGCAGAGACAGTCTTCGTTTCGGTGGTCCCTGTCTTTGCAGTGGTCATGCGCGTGAGCGATCGCCCGCTCCCCAAAACTTCACCTCTTGGACACGTGTCGGTGAAATGCGATTCTGACGGCTTCATGCTGACAGATCCGGTGGTTACCTCGCGATTCGACCGTCGGGATGTCGACTGACGCCTGAATCTGCGTCGGGCAGAGGCTTTGTGCGGAGGAGACGGTTCCCTGGTTCTTCGCAAGCCCAACTTCTGCAGATCCGAATCGCGCCGGGGATGCGGCCGCGCTGGAAACGCTTCTTATCCAGTCAATGAATAGTGTGCGGGGAATCGCGACCTGCCGTGATGCGGCCCGGACCAATGCCGATTGGCTGGCAGAGGTGTTTTGCCGCGGGCTGAACCACGGCCGATTTGTGCGCGCCAGGTGATTCTTTCCGGAACGGCTGAATGTTCCTGCGTTCGCGCGAAATGGGAAAATGTGTTGCCTAACGACGGCGCAGCGAAACATTGAGTGGCGAAAGGTCCTACTATCTGATCAAATGCTTCGTGTGCTCTTGCGCCAGCTGGCGGGCTGCGCTAACCACGCCGCGTTGCAACATGATCAGCCGCACAGGTGAGGGGCCGGCTCCAGACCTTCGGGTAAGGCAGGGGCTTCGACTGTGACGGATACAGGAACGGACGTCATGACGGAACTTCTGGGCGCTTATGTGCCGATTGCCATTTTCATCGGTCTGGCTTTGGTTATCGGTCTGGCTTTGCTGATCGCGCCTTTCGCGATCGCCTACAAAAATCCCGATCCGGAAAAGCTCTCGGCTTACGAGTGCGGCTTCAATGCATTTGATGACGCGCGCATGAAATTCGATGTGCGGTTTTATCTGGTCTCGATCCTGTTCATCATCTTCGATCTCGAGGTTGCATTCCTGTTTCCCTGGGCGGTGTCGTTTGGCGATATCGGCTGGATGGGTTTCTGGTCGATGATGGCGTTCCTGGGCGTGCTGACGGTCGGCTTTGTATACGAATGGAAAAAGGGAGCCCTGGAATGGGAGTGAGCAACGCACCATTGGTGGCGCCTGCGCCCAAGGGAATCATTGATCCCAACACCGGAAAGCCGGTGGGCAGCAACGATCCGTTTTTCGGCGAAATCAACAACGAGCTGGCCGACAAGGGCTTCCTGGTCACTTCAACCGATGAGCTGATCAACTGGTCGCGCACCGGATCGCTGATGTGGATGACCTTCGGCCTGGCCTGTTGCGCCGTCGAGATGATGCAGATGTCGATGCCGCGCTATGACGCGGAGCGATTCGGCTTCGCGCCACGCGCCTCACCGCGCCAGTCCGACGTGATGATCGTTGCCGGCACGCTGACCAACAAGATGGCACCGGCGCTGCGCAAGGTTTACGACCAGATGCCGGAACCGCGCTACGTGATCTCCATGGGCTCCTGCGCCAATGGCGGCGGCTACTATCATTATTCCTATTCGGTGGTGCGCGGCTGCGACCGGGTGGTGCCGGTGGATATCTATGTTCCAGGGTGCCCGCCAACGGCCGAGGCGCTGTTGTACGGTGTGCTGCTTCTGCAGAAGAAGATTCGCCGCACCGGCACGATCGAGCGATAGGAGAGCGGACGATGAGCCAAGCCCTGCAAGAACTTTCCGACTATCTCTCGGAAGTCAAAGGCGATCTGATCGACCGCACCGAGCTTGCCTATGACGAGCTGACGCTGATTTCCGAGCCGGGTCATCTGATCGAGCTGATGACGTTTCTGCGCGACGACGCGCAATGCCAGTTCGTCAGCTTCATCGATATCTGCGGTGTCGACTGGCCGGGTCGGGCGGATCGCTTCGATGTGGTCTACCACCTGTTGTCGCCACGTCAGAATTTCCGCATCCGGGTCAAGATCATGACTTCGGAAGATGTGCCGGTGCCGTCGCTGACGCCGGTGTTTCCGGGCGCCGACTGGTTCGAGCGCGAGGCCTATGACCTCTACGGCATCCTGTTTACCGGCCATCCCGACCTGCGCCGCATCCTCACCGACTACGGTTTCGAGGGGCATCCGCTGCGGAAGGATTTCCCGCTGACCGGGTTTGTCGAGGTTCGCTACGATGACGAAGTCAAGCGAGTCGTCTACGAGCCGGTTGAGCTGAGGCAGGAATTCCGCAATTTCGATTTTCTCTCCCCCTGGGAAGGCACCGACTACGTGCTTCCGGGCGATGAAAAAGCCAAGGGTTGAGGACGGGTACCATGAACGAACACAACGTCCGTAACTTCAACATCAATTTCGGTCCGCAGCACCCGGCTGCGCACGGAGTGTTGCGGCTGGTGCTGGAACTCGACGGCGAGATTGTCGAGCGGGTCGATCCGCATATCGGGCTGCTGCACCGCGGAACCGAGAAGCTGATCGAAGCCAAGACCTACACGCAGGCGATTCCGTATTTTGACCGGCTCGACTACGTCGCACCGATGAACCAGGAGCACGCGTTCGCGCTGGCTGTCGAGAAGCTCGCAGGCGTGTCGGTGCCGAAACGCGGACAGCTGATCCGGGTTCTCTATTCGGAAATCGGCCGGATCCTGTCGCATTTGCTCAACATCACCACGCAGGCTCTCGATGTCGGCGCGCTGACGCCGCCTCTGTGGGGCTTTGAAGAGCGCGAAAAGCTGATGGTGTTTTACGAGCGCGCCTGTGGCGCGCGGCTGCATGCGGCCTATTTCCGTCCAGGCGGTGTGCATCAGGACCTGCCGCATGAACTGGTCGAGGATATCGGCAAGTGGTGCGATCCGTTCCTGAAGACCTGCGACGATATCGAAGGCCTGCTGACCGACAACCGGATCTTCAAACAGCGCAATGTCGACATTGCAGTGGTCAAGCTTGACGATGCATGGGCCTGGGGTTTCTCGGGCGTCATGGTTCGTGGCTCGGGCGCGGCATGGGATTTGCGCCGTTCGCAGCCTTATGAATGCTATTCGGAACTCGATTTCGATATTCCGATCGGCAAGAACGGCGACTGCTACGACCGCTACCTGATCCGCATGCAGGAAATGCGCGAGTCGGTGAAGATCATGAAGCAGTGCGTCGAGCAGTTGCTGGGCAAGGAAAAGGTCGGGCCGGTTTCTGCGACCGACGGCAAGATCGTGCCGCCGAAGCGCGGCGAGATGAAGCGCTCGATGGAAGCGCTGATCCACCATTTCAAGCTTTACACCGAAGGCTACCGGGTTCCCGAAGGCGCTGTCTACACGGCCGTCGAGGCGCCGAAAGGCGAGTTCGGCGTCTATCTTGTATCTGACGGTTCCAACAAGCCTTACCGCTGCAAGATCCGTGCGCCCGGATACGCGCATTTGCAGGCGATGGATTTCGTTTGCCGCGGCCACCAGCTGGCCGACGTGTCGGCGGCTCTGGGTTCGCTGGATATCGTGTTCGGGGAGGTCGACCGATGAGAGCCTCTCACAGGTTTTGCGTCCATGACCAGGTCGCCACTCGGCGAAATCCAATAGGCCGGAAATAAGACAGAAGAGTACATCATGTCCGTTCGTCGACTTGCCGAAGATAATGTCCAGCCAGCGGAATTCGCCTTCAACCGCGAATATGCCGCCAAGGCGAAGGTATGGATCAAGAAGTATCCGAAAGAGCGCGCTCAATCGGCGGTGATTCCGCTTTTGATGCTGGCCCAGGAACAGGACGGCTGGGTGACCAAGCGAGCGATCGAGACGATCGCGGACATGCTGGGCATGCCTTATATCCGTGCGCTGGAAGTGGCGACATTCTACACCCAGTTCCAGCTCAAGCCGGTCGGCACCCGGGCTCACATCCAGGTTTGCGGCACCACGCCGTGCATGTTGCGCGGCTCTGAAGCGCTGATGGATGTTTGCCGCAGCAAGATCCATCCCGAACCGTTCCAGCTTAACGAAAGCGGGACGCTGTCGTGGGAAGAGGTCGAGTGCCAGGGTGCCTGTGTGAACGCTCCGATGGTGATGATCTTCAAGGATTCGTTCGAGGATCTGACGCCTGAGCGCCTGGCCTATATCATTGACCGGTTCGAGGCCGGCCGTCCCGAGGACGTTCGTCCCGGTCCGCAGATCGACCGGATCTATTCGGCTCCGGCTGGCGGGCTGACAAGCCTCACCGAAGAAATCAAGCCGGGCAGCAAGGGCGGGGCGAAAGCATCGTCGGCCAAGGCCAAGTCGCCTGCTGCAACAAAGGCCGCCCGTCCGAAATCTCCGGCCACGCAAACCGCGACCAAGTCTCCGGCCAAGGCAAAAGCCAACGTGAAGGCCGATGCGAAGACAGCCACGGATGCGCCGAAACAGCGCGCTGCGTCCAAGGCCTCTGCCACGGTCAAGGCCGCCCCGGCGAAGGCTGCGGCCAAGCCGGCTGCTGCCGTTGCATCCGTCGATGACAAGAACCGCCCGGCAGGCATTGCCAAGCCGGCTCAACCGGATGATCTGAAGATGATTTCCGGTGTCGGACCGAAAATTGAAGGGACCCTGAATTCGCTCGGGATCTACACGTTCGCGCAAGTTGCGAAGTGGAAGAAGGCCGAGCGCGAATGGGTGGACGGATACCTGAACTTCAAGGGTCGCATCGACCGCGAGGACTGGGTCAAGCAAGCCAAGGCGCTGGCCAAGGGCGGCGAGGCCGAGTACATCAAGGTCTTCGGCAAGAAGCCGCGATAGAGGTGAATGATGTTAGCTGACAAAGACCGGATTTTCACCAATATCTACGGCGTTTACGACAAGTCGCTGAAGGGTGCGATGGCGCGTGGCCATTGGGATGGAACCAAGGGCATCCTGGAAAAGGGCCGCGACTGGATCATCAACGAGATGAAGGCCTCGGGCCTTCGTGGTCGCGGCGGGGCAGGGTTCCCGACCGGGCTGAAATGGTCGTTCATGCCCAAGGAAAGCGACGGCCGTCCGCACTATCTCGTCATCAATGCCGATGAGTCCGAGCCTGGCACCTGCAAGGACCGCGACATCATGCGGCACGATCCGCATACGCTGATCGAAGGCTGCGTGATCGCCGGTTTCGCGATGGGCGCGCATGCCACCTACATCTATGTGCGCGGTGAATACATGCGCGAACGCGAGGCGCTGCAGGCGGCGATCGACGAGTGCTATGACGCCGGCCTCCTGGGCAAGAATTCCAAGCTCGGCTACGACATGGATGTCTATGTGCATCACGGCGCCGGCGCCTATATCTGCGGCGAGGAAACGGCGTTGCTCGAAAGCCTCGAAGGCAAGAAGGGCCAGCCGCGGCTGAAGCCGCCATTCCCGGCCAATATGGGTCTTTATGGCTGCCCGACCACGGTCAACAATGTTGAATCGATTGCTGTCGCGCCGACCATCCTGCGCCGTGGCGGGGCCTGGTTCGCAGGCATCGGACGTCCCAACAATACCGGCACCAAGCTGTTTTGTGTCTCGGGTCACGTCAACACGCCGTGCACCGTGGAAGAGGCGATGTCGATTCCGTTCCGCGAACTCATCGATACCCATTGCGGCGGTATTCGCGGTGGCTGGGACAATCTGCTGGCGGTGATCCCGGGTGGTTCATCTGTGCCGATGGTTCCCGCAGCCGACATCATCGACACGCCGATGGATTTCGACAGCCTGCGCGATCTCAAGTCCGGTCTTGGTACCGCGGCGGTGATCGTCATGGACAAGTCGACCGATGTGGTCAAGGCCATCTGGCGGTTGTCGGCGTTCTACAAGCACGAGAGCTGCGGCCAGTGCACGCCGTGCCGCGAAGGCACCGGCTGGATGATGCGGGTGATGGAACGCATGGTCAAAGGCAATGCGCAGAAGCGCGAAATCGACATGCTGTTCGATGTCACCAAACAGATCGAAGGCCACACCATCTGCGCGCTTGGCGATGCGGCGGCATGGCCGATCCAGGGCCTGATCCGGCATTTCCGTCCCGAGATGGAAGCGCGGATCGACCAGTACACACGCAATGCCGTTCAGAGCCGCAATGTGCGGCTTGAAGCGGCGGAATAAGAGGTCCGTAACATCGGACCCGGTATGACAGGAAACGTCACAAGGGACGAGAACCAACACACGACTTAGGAGAGACTGATGTCGATGTTTTCTTTTCCCACCGATATGAACATGAGCGAGATGATGAAACCGGCGAGTGCCATGACAGACTGGACCAAAGCGGCAGACTTCCCTGTCTCGCCGCTGATGGTCTATCCGTTGGGTGCGGCGGCTGCGGCCACCGCGGTCGGTTTCGGCATTGCAGGTCAGATGACCGGAATGATGATGGGTGCCATGCAGGCAGCCATGCAAAACCAGAACGCGCTGCTGGGCGCACATCCGGATTTGAGCTGGATGGTGCCGACGCTGGCCGAGGATCTGGCGCCTGAAGAGGGCGAGGCTTCGGCTGCTGCAGACGTCAAACCGGCAGCGAAGGCGGAATCTGCGGATATCGTCGAGTTGAAGCCGGCGCCAAAGGCCGCGCCTGCCAAGGCAAAAGCCAAGGTGAGCGCTGCCAAAACGGCAAAGGCAAAAGCGGCGCCCGCGAGAAAGACGGCTTCGAGGACTGCAGCTCCGGCAAAGGATGCCGCGGTTGCTGTGGTCGAGAAGCTGAAGTCTGACGCCGAGGTTGCCGCGGCTGTGGCCGGTGAGCAGATGCCGGTGTCGGCTTCCGCACAGGCTGTGCCGGCCAAGGCGCTGGAGCCGGAAGATTTGCGCCGTCCGGCGGAAATCGAAAGGCCGGAAACGCCTGACGATCTCAAGCTGATCTCCGGTATCGGCCCGAAACTCGAGCAGGTGCTCAACGGGCTCGGCATCTGGACGTTTGAACAGATCGCGGCCTGGCAACCCGAAGAGGCGGCCTGGGTCGATGATTATCTGCAGTTTGGCGGCAGGGTGGAGCGTGACGGCTGGATTTCGCAGGCCGGTACGCTGGCAAAGGGCGGAGCAACCGCTCGATAGGAATGCAAAGCCGGGCGGTCTGACCGCTGCCCGGCGAAACACAATCAGGTCCCGTTGAGGGATGGTACGCGGTCGCTAGGACCGTTCGCAAAGGTAGGACTGCTTGCATGGCCAAGATCAAGGTTGATGGAAACGAGATCGAAGTGCCGGATCACTACACGCTGTTGCAGGCGTGTGAGGAGGCCGGCGCGGAAGTGCCGCGGTTCTGTTTTCACGAACGGCTGTCGATTGCCGGCAATTGCCGGATGTGCCTGGTCGAGGTGAAGGGCGGACCGCCCAAGCCGGCCGCATCCTGTGCCATGGGCGTGCGCGATCTGCGTCCCGGCCCGAACGGCGAGACGCCGGAAGTGTTCACCAACACGCCGATGGTCAAGAAGGCACGCGAAGGGGTGATGGAGTTCCTGCTCATCAATCATCCGCTCGACTGCCCGATCTGCGATCAGGGTGGTGAATGCGACCTGCAGGACCAGGCCATGGCGTTTGGCATGGACAATTCGCGCTATGCGGAAAACAAGCGCGCCGTCGAAGACAAATATATCGGACCGCTGGTCAAGACGATCATGAACCGCTGCATTCACTGCACGCGCTGTGTTCGCTTCACCACGGAAGTTGCGGGCATTTCCGAACTCGGCCTGATCGGCCGTGGCGAGGATGCCGAGATCACCACCTATCTCGAACACGCGATGAGCTCGGAACTTCAGGGCAATGTGATCGATCTTTGCCCGGTCGGTGCGCTGACCTCGCGGCCCTACGCCTTCCAGGCGCGTCCGTGGGAACTCAACAAGACCGAATCCATCGACGTGATGGACGCAGTCGGTTCGGCGATCCGGGTCGATACCCGTGGCCGCGAAGTGATGCGGGTGATGCCGCGCGTCAACGAGCAGGTCAACGAGGAGTGGATTTCCGACAAGACCCGCTTCATCTGGGACGGATTGCGCACGCAGCGCCTTGACCGGCCCTATGTGCGCCGCAACGGCCGGCTGGAAGCAGCAAGCTGGGGCGAAGCCTTCGGCGCCATCTCCACGGCGGTTGCCGGCGCCAAGCCGGAGCGCATCGGCGCGATTGCCGGTGACATGGCGACGGTTGAGGAAATGTACGCGCTCAAGGCACTGATCAGTTCGCTGGGCTCAACCAGCATCGATTGCCGCCAGGATGGCGCAGCGCTCGATCCGTCGCTTGGCCGCGCCAGCTACATCTTCAATCCGACCATCGAAGGCATCGAGGATGCGGATGCGATCCTCATCATCGGTTCCAATCCGCGCCGCGAGGCCGCGATTATCAATGCGCGTATTCGCAAGCGCTGGCGGATGGGCGAACTTCCGATCGGCCTGATCGGCGAGCAGGCGGATCTGCGTTACGGTCATGAGTATCTCGGTGCCGGTCCGGAAACGCTGAAGGATCTGGTCGACGGAACCAACAAGTTCGCCGCCAAGCTGAAGCGCGCCAAGAAGCCGATGATCATCATCGGGCAGGGCGCACTGGCACGCGGTGACGGCGCAGGCGTTCTGGCCAATGCGGCCAAGCTCGCCGAAGCGGTCGGTGCGGTGAAGGGCGACTGGAACGGCTTTGCGGTGCTGCACACGGCGGCAGCACGTGTCGGCGGCCTCGATCTCGGCCTGGTGCCGGGTGAGGGCGGGCTCGATGCGGCCAAGATGCTGACCGATACGGACGTGCTGTTCCTGCTTGGCGCGGACGAGTTGGACTTCACCAAGAAGACCGCCGGCTTTACCGTCTATATCGGCACCCACGGCGACAATGGCGCCCATCATGCAGATGTGATCCTGCCGGCTGCGACCTACACGGAGAAATCCGGTACCTATGTCAACACAGAAGGCCGGGTGCAGCTTGGCAACCGCGCTGCGTTCGCTCCGGGCGAGGCGCGCGAAGACTGGGCCATCCTCAGGGCGCTATCGGACGTTCTGGGCAAGAAACTGCCCTATGATTCGCTCGTCGCATTGCGGGCTGCGCTCTATGCCGAGTATCCGCATTTTGCGGAAATCGACATGATTTCCACCGGCGACAGCAGCGCAATTGCCGCAATTGCGAAGAAAGCGGGCCGGATGAACAAATCGGCGTTTGCGTCTGCGGTCAAAGACTTCTATTTGACCAACCCGATCGCACGCGCTTCTGCGGTGATGGCTGAATGCTCGGCCTTGGCGAAGACCGCCAAGGCAGTGGCGGCGGAATAAGGGCGGGAAACACCATGGACGGTTTCATCACAACTTATGTCTGGCCAGGGGCCATCATGCTGGCGCAGTCGCTGCTGGTGCTGGTGGCGCTGCTGCTGTTCATTGCCTACATCCTTTACGCCGACCGCAAGATCTGGGCTGCCGTGCAGCTACGCCGCGGCCCGAACGTGGTCGGTCCGTGGGGGCTGTTCCAGTCTTTCGCCGACCTTCTGAAATTTGTCTTCAAGGAACCGGTGGTTCCGTCGGGCGCCAACAAGGGCGTGTTCCTGCTGGCACCGCTGGTCGCCGTGACCCTGGCGCTGGCGACATGGGCTGTCATTCCTTTCGACGCAGGATGGGTGATCGCCGATATCAATGTCGGCATCCTGTTCGTGTTCGCGATCTCCTCGCTCGAGGTCTACGGCATCATCATGGGCGGCTGGGCTTCGAACTCGAAGTATCCGTTCCTCGGTGCGCTTCGTTCGGCTGCGCAGATGGTGTCCTACGAAGTCTCGATCGGTTTCGTCATCGTGGCGGTGTTGCTGTGCGTCGGTTCGCTCAACCTGACCGACATCGTGATGGCGCAGGCCGACGGCATCGGCACCCGGATCGGACTGCCCAATTCGCTGTTTGACTGGCACTGGTTCGCGCTGTTCCCGCTGTTCATCATCTTCTTCATCTCGGCGCTGGCCGAAACCAACCGTCCGCCCTTCGATCTGCCGGAAGCGGAATCGGAACTGGTCGCCGGCTTCATGGTGGAGTATGGCTCGACGCCCTACATGATGTTCATGCTCGGCGAGTATGCGGCGATCGTGCTGATGTGTGCGCTGACGACGATCCTGTTCCTTGGCGGCTGGCTGCCACCGCTTGACGTGTGGTTCCTCAACTGGGTTCCGGGCATCATCTGGTTCGTGCTCAAGGTCTGCCTGGTGTTCTTCATGTTCTCGATGGTGAAGGCATTCGTTCCGCGCTACCGCTATGACCAGCTGATGCGTCTTGGCTGGAAAGTGTTCCTGCCGATCTCGCTAGGCATGCTGGTGATCGTGGCCTTCGTTCTCAAGCTGACGGGGACCGCGCCGTGATCATGACCACCTGTTTTTCCATCCGGCTGATGCAGCCAAGCAAGAGCGGAGACTGACCATGTTGGCTCAAGCCGCAAAATCGCTGTTCCTGAAGGAATTCGTTGGCGCGTTCTTCCTGTCGATGCGCTATTTCTTCGCGCCGAAGGCGACCGTGAACTATCCCAACGAAAAGGGGCCTGTCAGCCCTCGTTTCCGCGGTGAACACGCACTTCGCCGCTATCCGAACGGCGAAGAACGCTGCATCGCCTGCAAGCTGTGCGAGGCGATCTGCCCGGCACAGGCGATCACGATCGAAGCCGGTCCGCGGCGCAATGACGGCACGCGGCGCACGGTGCGCTACGACATCGACATGGTGAAGTGCATCTATTGCGGCTTCTGCCAGGAAGCCTGCCCGGTCGACGCGATCGTCGAGGGACCGAATTTCGAATTCGCGACGGAGACACGCGAAGAACTCTACTACGACAAGGACCGGCTGCTCGCCAATGGCGATCGCTGGGAACGGGAAATCGCTCGCAATATCGCGATGGATTCGCCCTACAGGTAAGACACCGGAGCGGCGTACCAATCGGGCGCGCCGTTTTGAAATCACATGCGGGGGCAGGGGATGGCTTTGGCCAGTCCAGCCTCAATTCGGGGCGGGAACACGGGGTTCCTGTCACTCGGGGGAAAGACGAAAAGGCGCCGATCATGGGTCTGCAGGCTCTGTTTTTCTATTTGTTTGCCTTCGTGGCAGTGGCATCCGCCTTCATGGTGATCGCGGCGCGCAATCCGGTGCATTCCGTTTTGTTCCTGATCCTCACCTTCTTCAACGCGGCGGGGCTGTTTCTGCTCACCGGCGCCGAGTTCCTGGCTATGATCCTGCTGGTGGTTTATGTCGGTGCGGTTGCGGTGTTGTTCCTGTTCGTCGTCATGATGCTGGATGTTGACTTCGCGGAGATGAAGTCCGGGGCACTTGAATATGCACCGATGGGCGCGCTTGTCGGGATCATCCTGGCGGCCGAGCTGATCATCGTGCTGGCGGGCAACGCGTTTCATCCGGCAGCGGCAGGCAGCGGGGCCAGTCCGATACCGGCACTGAGCGAACGCACCAATACCCAGGCGCTCGGCGATGTGCTCTACACCGACTACATCTTCTACTTCCAGATCGCCGGCATGGTGCTTCTGGTGGCCATGATCGGCGCCATCGTGCTGACGCTCAGGCATCGTGAACACATCAAGCGGCAAGACATCAACCAGCAGGTTGCCCGGACACCGGAGACCGCCGTCGAGGTGGTCAAGGTCAAGCCCGGCCAGGGCATTTGAACGCGGCGACGTGAAGGAACTATCGCATGGAAATCGGACTCTCCCATTACCTGACTGTCAGCGCGATCCTGTTCACGCTCGGTATCTTCGGGATTTTCCTGAACCGGAAGAACGTGATCGTCATCCTGATGTCGATCGAGCTCATCCTGCTTGCCGTCAATCTGAACATGGTGGCGTTCTCGATGCATCTCAATGACATCGTCGGGCAGGTGTTCGCGCTGCTGATCCTGACGGTGGCCGCAGCGGAAGCGGCGATCGGGCTCGCCATTCTCGTCGTCTTCTATCGCAACCGCGGCTCCATTGCCGTGGAAGACGTCAACATGATGAAGGGCTGAGAGAGCCATGTACCAAGCTATCGTCTTTCTTCCTCTCATTGGCGCACTGATCGCGGGCTTCGGTGGCCGTGCCATCGGCGCCAAGGCGTCGGAGTATGTCACAACGCTGTTCCTGATCGTCGCCGCCCTGTTGTCATGGGTGGCCTTCTTCCAGGTTGCCATGGGGCACGGCGAGACTGTGCGCGAACCGATCATGCGCTGGATCGACTCGGGCTCGTTCAATGTCGAATGGGCACTCCGGATCGACACGCTGACCGCGGTGATGCTGGTGGTGGTCAACACCGTGTCCTGCCTGGTCCATGTCTATTCGATCGGGTACATGCACCATGACCCGCACCGTCCGCGGTTCTTCGCCTACCTTTCGTTCTTCACCTTTGCCATGCTGATGCTGGTGACGTCGGACAATCTGTTGCAGATGTTCTTCGGCTGGGAAGGGGTTGGCGTGGCCTCCTATCTGCTGATCGGATTCTGGTACAAGAAGCCGTCCGCAAATGCCGCCGCAATGAAGGCGTTCATCGTCAACCGCGTCGGTGACTTCGGCTTCCTTCTGGGTATTTTCGGGCTGTTCGTGCTGTTCGGTTCCGCCTCGTTCGACGCCATCTTCGCCGGCGTCGCGGATTATCTTCCGGCTGAAGGCGCGGAGCAGGGTGATGCCGTGATCACGCTGTTCGGAATGCATCTCGACAAGGCTCATGCGCTGACCGGTGTCTGCCTGCTTCTGTTCATGGGCGCGATGGGCAAGTCGGCCCAGTTCCTGCTGCACACCTGGCTGCCCGACGCGATGGAAGGCCCGACGCCTGTGTCGGCTCTGATCCATGCCGCGACCATGGTGACCGCCGGTGTGTTCCTCGTCGCGCGCATGTCACCGGTGTTCGAGCATTCGCCGGACGCGCTGACATTCGTGACCTGGATCGGTGCCATCACCGCGTTCTTCGCCGCGACCGTCGGTCTGGTGCAGAACGACATCAAGCGGGTGATTGCCTATTCGACCTGTTCGCAGCTGGGCTACATGTTCGTGGCACTCGGCATCGGCGCCTATGGCGGCGCGGTCTTCCACCTGTTCACGCACGCCTTCTTCAAGGCGCTGCTGTTCCTTGGCGCCGGCTCGGTGATCCATGCGGTTTCCGACGAGCAGGACATGCGGCGGATGGGCGGACTTCGCAAGAAGATCCCGGTCACCTACTGGATGATGATCATCGGCACGATCGCGCTGACCGGTGTCGGCATCCCCGGCACGATGATCGGTACCGCGGGCTTCTTCTCCAAGGACATCATCATCGAATCCGCCTATGTGGCGCACAATTCCGCAGCCGGTATCGCCTTCGGGCTGCTGGTGATCGCGGCGATGTTCACGAGCTTCTATTCCTGGCGGCTGATCTTCATGACGTTCCATGGCAAGCCGCGCGCATCGTCAGACGTGATGCATCACGCCCATGAATCACCTCCGGTGATGCTGGTGCCGCTGTTCATCCTGGCGGTGGGTGCGTTGCTGGCCGGTGTGGTGTTCAAGGAGTATTTCTTCGGCCATGAATATGCCGAGTTCTGGAAGGGCGCGCTGTTTACAGGCCCTGAGAACGAAATTCTCGAGGAATTCCACCACGTGCCGTTGTGGGTCAAGCTGAGCCCGTTCGTGGCCATGCTGCTTGGACTGGTAACGGCCTGGTACTTCTATATCCGCTCGCCTGAAACGCCGAAGCGGCTGGCCGAGGACCACCAGATGCTCTACCGGTTCCTGCTCAACAAATGGTATTTTGACGAGCTTTACGATTTCATCTTTGTCCGCCCTGCAAAATGGCTCGGCACCTTCCTGTGGAAGCAGGGTGATGGTCGCGTCATTGATGGTTACGGCCCGAACGGCGTTGCCGCACGGGTGCAGGACATCACCGGCCGGGTTGTCCGGCTGCAGACCGGATATCTTTACCACTACGCCTTCGTGATGCTGATCGGAATTGCAGCGCTTGTCACATGGATGATGCTCGGGAGTGCATTCTGATGACCGATTGGCCTCTTCTGTCAGTTGTCACCTTCATACCGCTGATTTGCGTGTTGTTCCTTCTGCCGATCAAGGATGATACCGAGATCGGACGGCGCAACATTCGCCAGGTCGCGCTTCTCGGTACGACCGCGACCTTCGTGATGTCGCTGTTGATCTGGGCGAGCTTCGATGTGAGCGACCCGGGCTTCCAGATGGTGGAAGCCATCGACATGCCGGGCGCGATGTTCTCCTACGCGATGGGTGTCGACGGCATCTCGATGCTGTTTGTCATCCTGACAACGTTCCTGATGCCGCTGTGCATCCTGGCAAGCTGGAAATCGGTCGAAACCCGCGTGCGGGAATACATGATCGCGTTCCTGGTGCTCGAGACCATGATGATCGGCGTGTTCTGCGCGCTCGATATCGTGCTGTTCTACGTGTTCTTCGAGGCCGGCCTGATCCCGATGTTCATCATCATCGGCGTGTGGGGCGGCAAGCGGCGCGTCTATGCCAGCTTCAAGTTCTTCCTCTACACGCTTGCCGGTTCGGTGCTGATGCTGCTGGCGATCATGGCGATGTACTGGGATGCAGGCACAACGGACATCCGTCTGCTGCTGGCACACAATTTCCCGGAATCGATGCAAACCTGGCTATGGCTGGCGTTCTTTGCCTCGTTCGCGGTGAAGATGCCGATGTGGCCTGTTCACACCTGGTTGCCCGACGCCCACGTCGAGGCGCCGACGGCGGGTTCGGTGATCCTTGCGGGTGTCCTGTTGAAGCTCGGCGGTTACGGGTTCCTGCGGTTCTCGCTGCCGATGTTCCCGCTCGCCTCGGCCGATTTCGCACCGTTGATCTTCACGCTGTCGGTTGTTGCGATCATCTACACCTCGCTGGTGGCGCTGGTGCAGGAAGACATGAAGAAGCTGATTGCCTACTCGTCGGTTGCGCATATGGGCTTTGTCACAATGGGTATCTTCGCGGCCAACGCGCAGGGCGTGCAGGGTGCGATCTTCCAGATGCTGAGCCATGGTTTGGTGTCGAGTGCGCTGTTCCTGTGTGTGGGCGTGGTCTATGACCGTATGCACACCCGTGACATCGCGGCCTATGGTGGCCTGGTCAAGAACATGCCGAAATTTGCCGTGGTGTTCATGCTCTTCACCATGGCCAATGTCGGGCTGCCGGGCACATCGGGCTTTGTCGGCGAATTCCTGACACTGATCGGTGTGTTCCAGGTCAACACCTGGGTGGCACTGTTTGCCGCCACCGGCGTGATCCTGTCGGCATGCTATGCGCTGTGGCTCTACCGCCGCGTGATATTCGGCGCGCTGGAAAAGGAAAGCCTGAAGGCAATGCTCGACCTGTCGGGCCGCGAGAAGGCGATCCTGTATCCGCTTGTCGCGCTGACAATCTTCTTTGGTGTCTATCCGGCACCGATCTTTGATGTGACGGCAGCCTCGGTTGACGCACTAATCAACAATTACACGGCTTCGCTGCAGGCAGCGCGCGACCTTGCGCTGTCGGTTAACTGAGCTACGGAGACTGCGGGACCATGACGCCAGAAATTCTCACTTCGAGCCTACAGCTTTCCGTACCCGAGCTCATGCTGGCCGTCGGCGCCATGGTGCTGCTGATGATCGGCGTGTTCTCCGGCGAGAAATCGGTGACGATGGTCAACGGTTTGGCGGTGGCGCTCTTGATCATGGCAGGGCTGGTGCTGGTGCTGGTGACCGGCAATGGCGAGGCCTTCAACGGTGCATTCCTGTCCGATCCCTTCGCCCGCTTCATGAAGGTGCTGGCGCTGATTGGCGCGATCACCGCAATGGTGATGACCGTCGGTCACGCCAAGGCGGAGCGGATCGACAAGTTCGAGCTGCCGGTGCTGTTCGTGCTGGCGACGCTGGGCATGATGCTGATGATCTCGGCCAACGACATGATCGCGCTCTACATGGGGCTCGAGTTGCAGTCGCTGGCGCTTTACGTGGTGGCGGCAATCAACCGCGACAGCCAGCGCTCGACCGAAGCCGGCCTGAAGTATTTCGTCCTAGGTGCGCTGTCGTCGGGCATGCTGCTATATGGCGCTTCGCTGGTCTACGGCTATACCGGTCATACCGGGTTTGACGAGATTGCCGCGGCTATTTCCGGTGGCGAGCGTTCGCTCGGCCTGATCTTCGGCCTGGTCTTCCTGCTTGCCGGCGTTGCCTTCAAGATCTCGGCCGTGCCGTTCCACATGTGGACGCCGGACGTCTATGAAGGCGCGCCGACGCCGGTCACCGCATTCTTTGCGGCTGCACCGAAGGTCGCGGCCATGGCGCTGTTCGTGCGCATCGTCATTGTCGCCTTCGAGCCGGTGACGCTTGACTGGCAGCAGATCGTGGTGTTCATCTCGATCGGTTCGATGGTGCTTGGCGCCTTTGCCGCAATCGGGCAGAAAAACATCAAGCGGCTGATGGCCTATTCTTCCATCGGTCACATGGGCTTTGCGCTGGTCGGGCTTGCCGCGGGCAGCCAGGCCGGTGTTCGCGGTGTGATCCTCTACATGCTGATCTACATGGTCATGACGCTGGGCACCTTCGCCGTCATCCTCGCCATGCGGCGCAAGGAGGACGGCAATGTCGAGCAGATCGACGATCTGGCAGGCCTGTCCTCGACCAACCCGTTCATGGCGCTGATGCTGACCATCCTGATGTTCTCGCTCGCAGGCATTCCGCCGCTGGCAGGCTTCTTCGGCAAGTACTTCGTCTTTGTCGCGGCAATCGAGGCCAAGCTCTATGGCCTCGCCATCATCGGCGTGCTGGCTTCGGTCGTGGGTGCCTATTACTACCTGCGGATCGTCAAGATCATGTGGTTTGATCAGCCGAACGGTTCGTTCGTGCCAGTTGCCGGTGAACTCAAGCTGGTGTTCGGCATTTCGGGACTGTTCGTGCTGTTCTACGTGGTTGTCTCCAATCCCCTGGGCCTTGCTGCCGACGTCGCCGCGAAGACATTCTTCTAAGATGCCGCGGCGGGCTGCATGACGGGGCCGGATTTCCGGCACATCGAGCTGGGGGATGTCGCGTCCACCAATCTCGAGTGCATGGAGCGGGCGCGGGCAGGCGATGCCGGTCATTTGTGGATCACGGCAGAGCGCCAGACCGGCGGCCGGGCGCGCCGGGGCCGGAACTGGGTCTCGGAGCCGGGAAACCTCTATTCCTCGTTGCTGCTGATCGATCCAGCTCCCTGGGAAGCCCTTGCCAGTCTGCCTCTGGCCGTCACCCTGGCCGTTCATGATGCGATTGCTTCGGTGCTGCCTGGCGAGGCGGCCGAATCGCTCAGGATCAAGTGGCCGAACGACATGCTGATTGACGGGCAAAAGACTTCCGGCATTCTGATAGAGGCTGAACAACTGGCTGATGGCCGCAGGGCGGTCGTCATCGGCTGCGGCGTCAATGTGGCGCATTTCCCGGAAGCCAGCCTGTACCCGGCAACCTGCCTTGCAGATCAGGGCAGTGCGGTCACGCCGCAGGATTTGTTCGCGCGGCTTGTGGTATCGATGGATCGTACGCTGAATGACTGGGATCAGGGGCGTGGACTGGCGGGCATCCGCGATGCCTGGATCGAACGTGCCCAGGGCATCGGCAAGCCGGTGACAGTGAATTTGCCAGACCGCCAAATCCATGGTCTGTTTGACGGAATTGACGATGAAGGCAGGCTGATGCTTGCAATGCCGGACGGGAGTAGACAGATGATTGCTTCGGGCGACGTGTTTTTCTCTTGAGAGAGCATGATTTTCACCTTGATCCGGTTCCGGATTGAGATGAAAACCATGCACCACCTTTGGGTTCTGCGCCGATTTAATGCCCCACATCCGGTGGCCGGCGCAGCAGTGATATGATCAGACAGGACAATTGATGACTAAAGACCAGGATCTCGTATTCGTACCGCTGGGCGGCGTTGGCGAAATCGGCATGAATCTCGCCCTTTACGGCTACGGTTCGCCCAAGCAACGTGAATGGATCATGGTGGATTGCGGCGTCACCTTTCCGGGGCCCGAGCTTCCGGGCGTCGATCTGATCCTGCCGGACATCGATTTCGTCAAGAGCCTGGGAAAGCAGCTCAAGGCGATCATCATCACCCACGCCCATGAAGACCATTACGGCGGCCTGGCCCAGATCTGGCCTCGGCTCAATGTGCCGGTCTTTGCCTCGGCCTTTACCGCAGGAATGCTTGAAGCCAAGCGCGCCTATGAGAGAACCCGCGCGGAAGTGCCGATCACGGTGTTCAAGGCGGGTGAGAAATTCACCGCAGGCCCGTTCGAGATCGAGCCGGTGGCCGTCAACCATTCGATCCCCGAGCCTTTCTCGCTGGCGATCCGCACGCCGCTCGGCAAGCTCATTCATACCGGTGACTGGAAGATCGACGCCACGCCGTCGCTCGGACCGCTGACGGACGAACACCGTTTCCGGCAACTGGGCGAGGAGGGCATCCTTGCCATGATGTGCGATTCGACCAACGCCATGCGCGAGGGGATTTCGCCATCCGAGAAGGAAGTCAGCGCCGGCTTGCGCGAGGTTATCGAACAGGCCGAAGGCCGGGTGGCGATTACCACGTTCTCCTCCAATGTCGGCCGTATCCGTTCCATTGCCGAAGCTGCGCGTGACGCGGGCCGCGAAGTTCTTCTGCTCGGCAGCTCGATCAAGCGGGTTGTCAACGTGGCGACCGAACTTGGCATGATGGAGGGCATCCCCGAGTTCCTGGCCGAAGACGAGTATGGCTACATTCCGCGTGACAAGGTTGTTGTCATCCTGACTGGTAGCCAGGGAGAGCCGCGTGCGGCGCTTGCCAAGCTGTCGCGTGACGAGATGCGCAATGTGGCACTGACCTCCGGTGACACCGTGGTGTTCTCGTCGCGCGCGATTCCGGGCAACGAGAAGGGCATCATCGACATCAAGAACGGGTTGATCGAGCAAGGGATCAAGATCATCACCGATGCAGAGGCCCTGGTTCACGTGTCGGGTCATCCGCGCCGCAGCGAACTGGTGCAGATGTACGAATGGGTCAAGCCGAAGATCCTCGTGCCCGTGCATGGCGAGGCGGCTCACCTGACCGCCCAGGCCGAACTGGCGCGGGCATCGGGAATCGAAATCACGCCGCGCGTGCGCAACGGTTCCATCCTGCGGTTGGCGCCGGGTATTCCGGAAGTCATCGGTGAAGCCCATCACGGCCGCATCTACAAGGATGGCCAGCTGATTGGCGATTATGACGAGATGGGCATCTCGGAACGCCGCAAGCTGTCGTTCGCGGGCCACGTGGCGGTCAATGTCGTGCTGGATCACCGGCTCGAGTTCCAGCGTGATCCGGTGGTCTCTGCCATCGGCCTGCCGGCATTCGATGCCGATGGCGATGACATGGAAGATATCCTCTATGATTCCGTGCTGGGTGCGGTCGAAAGCATCCCGCGTGGCCGGCGCAAGGACACAGACGGCGTGCGCGAGGCAATTCGCCGCTCTGTTCGTGCCGCCGCAAACGAGGTATGGGGCAAGAAACCTGTGGTGACGGTCTTCGTCAACAAGGTGTGAGGAAACGATCATGCTCGGACGCCTGAACCATGTCGCAATCGCTGTGCCGGATCTTGCCGCGGCAAGCGCCCAGTACCGGACCATGCTGGGCGCAGAGGTGACAGATCCGCAGGCATTGCCCGAGCATGGCGTCACCGTGGTCTTCATCGTGTTGCCGAACACCAAGATCGAGCTTCTCGAGCCGTTGGGGGAAGGATCCCCGATCGCGGCGTTTCTGGAAAAGAACCCCTCGGGCGGCATGCATCATGTCTGCTACGAGGTGGAGGACATCCTGGCAGCGCGGGATCATCTCAAGGCCGAGGGTGCGCGGGTGCTGGGTAATGGCGAGCCCAAGACCGGGGCTCACAACAAGCCGGTGTTGTTCCTGCATCCGAAGGATTTCAACGGTACCCTGATCGAACTCGAGCAGGTTTGAGGAGCGCGACAATGGGTTTTGGAACAGGCTTTGCGATCTACTTCATCATCTGGTGGGTGGTTCTGTTTACGGTGCTGCCGTTCTCGGCCCGCAGCCAGGCCGACGAGGGGGAAGTGACCTTGGGCACGACGCACAGTGCGCCGGCCGATTTTCGCTTCGGACCGATCTTCTGGCGCACGACGCTTATCTCGGCTCTGGTCTTCGGTGCCTATTTTCTCGTCACAGTGGTCGGCGGCTATTCGCTTGACGACCTGATCGCGCTGTCACCTGACTTCAAGCCTGCCGGCAACTGAGCCTGCTTGGCCCGGCGGGCGTCTTCTGCTTTCAAATCGCTCCGATGGAACTTTGCGTCCGTCCCTCCGTTGACGAGGGAACGCAACTGATCCACGGAGCTTTTACATGTCCACAAATCTGAACAAGACGGCACGGCTTACAGAGGCAGACCTCGCCCAGGACAAGATGGGTGACAATTCCCTGCAGGGCGACGACCAGGGAAATGTCCGCAACCAGCGCCAGGCCGTGCCTGACGTGAAGAAGAAACCCGATGACAGCGTGATCGAGAGTCTTGAGAAAATGGACAAGGATGTTCGCGCCGAAAAGGAACTCGGCAAGGGCGCACGCAAGCAAGGTTGAATGGTTTGGAATTGCCCGATTGGCCCGGTTTTCCGCAAGGAAGGCCGGGTTACCGGTGCAGGGATACTGCCGGCAAAAGCAACTTTCAGAAATCAGGTCAAAAAAAAACAAGGCATGAAGCCTTGTTATGCAGGTGTCGCGTGATCTGTTTCCCGGTTGCCCGGGGGCTGCGAACAAAGCGCGCCTGAGATCCTATCCTCCCAAGACTTTGACCGCGAATTGGGCAGCACCCAGTGGGTTTTGCCTCTTTAGTGAGCTTTATTTAGCCCAACAAAGCGGGCTTGTCACGCGTTTTGTGAAGACTGTGTGGCAGCTATTCCAATTTATGACTTGGATGTAGCGCAACATGCTCCTGACGGGCTGCGGAACGGGTTTTCTTTGCCTGGCGAAGAGGTTATGAACGCATGAGTCCTGACCTACGTCACGCCGACCCTCATTTTGCCCGATTCAGCCATCAAGGCTTGAAGCCAAACCGGATCATCCCATGCGTCTGTCCAAATACTTTCTGCCCATTCTCAAGGAAAACCCCAAGGATGCCGAAATCGTCTCCCACCGCCTGATGGCGCGTGCGGGCATGATCAAGCAGCAGTCCGCAGGGATCTATACCTGGTTGCCGCTCGGAAAGCGGGTCCTCGACAAGGTTTGCAATATCGTCCGGGAAGAGCAGAACCGGGCAGGGGCCATCGAGATCCTGATGCCGACCATACAGCCTGCAGACCTGTGGAAGGAAAGCGGCCGCTATGACGATTACGGCCAGGAAATGCTGCGCATCAACGATCGCAACGACCGCGAGATGCTTTACGGGCCGACCAACGAGGAAATGGTCACCGACATTTTCCGCTCCTACGTCAAGTCCTACAAGGACTTGCCGCTCAATCTCTATCATATCCAGTGGAAGTTCCGTGATGAACGCCGGCCCCGTTTCGGCGTCATGCGCGGCCGCGAATTCCTGATGAAGGACGCCTATTCCTTCGATCTCGATTACGAGGCGTCGAAGGCTGCCTACAACAGGATGTTCGTTTCTTACCTGCGCACATTCGAACGCTGCGGGCTCAAGTCGATCCCGATGCGCGCCGATACCGGGCCGATCGGCGGTGAACTCAGCCATGAATTCATCGTGCTGGCGGAAACCGGCGAAAGCCAGGTTTTCTGCCACCGCGACTTCGAAGATTTTGCCGTGCCTGGCGCGGACATGAATTACGACGACGCGGCCGCCGTTTCCGCCGTGGTGGAGAAGTGGACGACGCCGTTCGCGGCCACCGACGAGATCATGGAAAAGGAAGAGTGGGCGCGCGAGGCCTGGGACGGGCTTGGCGAGGATGCACGCGTCTCCGCCCGCGGCATCGAAGTCGGCCACATCTTTCACTTCGGCACCAAGTATTCCGAGCCGATGAACGCATTCGTCCAGGGCGCCGACGGCAAGCAGCATTTCGTATCGATGGGCTCTTACGGCATTGGTCCGTCGCGGCTGCTGGGCGCCATCATCGAGGCATCGCATGATGAAAACGGCATCATCTGGCCCGAAGGCGTGGCGCCATTCGATATTGGCCTGATCAACATGAAGCCCGGGGATGCTGCCTGCGACGCAGCCTGCGAAAAGATCGAGACGGCACTCGAGAATGCCGGGCTCGAGGTGCTTTACGACGACACCGACGAGCGCGCCGGGGCGAAGTTTGCCAAGGCTGATCTTATCGGCCTGCCGCTGCAGGTCATCGCCGGACCGCGGTCGGTTGGCGAGGGCAATGTGGAAATCAAGGTCCGGGCGACCGGCGAGCGGGAAACGCTCTCCATCGAAGACGCCATCAACCGCCTCGCGCAAGCCCGCTAGGCCAAGGATGGGCCAAAGGAAAAACCTATGACCGATCCGCAAACCGACGTCATCGCTGCCACCCCCGCGGCCAAGCCTTTTTCGGCATTCGAACGGATGGTTGCCTGGCGCTACCTGCGGTCGCGGCGCAAGGAAGCATTCATTTCGGTGATTGCCGGGTTTTCCTTTGTCGGCATCATGCTGGGTGTCGCAACGCTGATTATCGTGATGTCGGTGATGAACGGTTTCAGGGGCGAATTGATCACCCGGATTCTCGGAATCAACGGTCACATGGTGGTGCAGCCGATCGATCGTCCGCTTGATGATTACGCGGCACTGGCGACGCGCTTCAAGGCGGTTGACGGTGTTCTCAATGCGATCCCGCTGGTCGAAGGCCAGACGCTGGCGTCGGGAGCGGGCGGGGCAGGAACCGGCGCGCTGGTGCGCGGTATCCGGGCGGAAGACCTGCAATCGATGAAGATCGTTTCGGACAATATCCGCTCAGGCGACTTGGTTGGCTTTACCGCCGGCGAGGGCGTGGCGATCGGATCGCGCATGGCCCAGTCGCTGGGGCTGGGTGCGGGGGATCTGATTACCCTGGTGGCGCCCGAGGGCGATGTGACGCCCTTTGGCATGACACCCCGGGTGAAGGCCTATCCGGTTTCGGCGATTTTCGAAGTTGGCATGTCGGAATATGATTCCTCGATCATCTACATGCCGCTTGAAGAGGCGCAGCTCTATTTCAATGCCGAAGGGCTGGTGCAGTCGATCGAGATCTTTGTCGACAAGCCGGACGAAATCGACACAATTCGTCCGCTGATCGAGGCGGCAGCAGAGCGGCAGGTCTTCATCACCGACTGGCGGCAGCGCAACCAGACGTTCTTTTCCGCCCTGCAGGTCGAACGCAACGTGATGTTCATGATCCTGACGCTGATCATCCTGGTTGCGGCGCTCAACATCGTTTCGGGGCTGATCATGCTGGTCAAGGACAAGGGGCGCGATATCGCCATCCTGCGCACCATGGGGGCGACGTCCGGATCGGTGATGCGGATCTTCTTCATGACCGGTGCCGCGATCGGCGTGACCGGCACTTTCGCCGGCTTCGTGCTCGGCGTGGTGGTCTGTCTCAATGTCGAGAGCATAAGGCAGTTCTTCTCCTGGCTGTCGGGGACGACCCTGTTCAATCCGGAACTCTATTTCCTCAGCCAGCTGCCGGCCGACATGGATACGGGCGAAACCATCGTCGTCCTGGTCGTGGCGCTGGCACTGTCGTTCATCGCGACCCTGATCCCGTCCTGGCGGGCATCCAGGCTCGATCCGGTACAGGCGCTGCGTTATGAGTGATGGCATGGGCAACGGGGCGCATCCTGTTCTGCAGATGATCGGCGTCAGCCGTCACTTCGTGCAGGGCGAAAACCAGATTTCGATTCTCGACCAGGCGGACTTCACCCTGGCCGCCGGCGAAACGGTTGCGCTGGTGGCCCCTTCGGGCACCGGCAAATCCACGCTGCTGCACCTGGCGGGCCTGCTTGAGCATCCCGACGAGGGCGATGTGCTGGTCAATGGCGTGCCCTGCGGTGGACTGTCCGACGACCGGCGAACCGCGATCCGGCGTTCCGAGATCGGATTTGTCTACCAGTTCCATCATCTGTTGCCGGAATTCACCGCGCTTGAAAACATCATGATGCCGCAGCTGATTTCCGGGCTGCCGAAAGCCGACGCCAGGGAACGGGCCGAGCAATTGCTCGACTACATGCGCATCGGCCATCGCGCCGACCACCGGCCTGCGGAATTGTCCGGCGGTGAACAGCAGCGCGTGGCGATCGCGCGGGCGGTGGCGAACGCGCCGCTGGTGCTTTTGGCCGACGAGCCTACCGGCAATCTCGACCCGGAAACCGCAGGCTACGTGTTCGAAGCGCTCGATGCGCTGGTGCGCCAGTCGGGGCTGTCCGCCGTCATCGCCACCCACAACCACGACCTCGCCAGCCTGATGAACCGCCGGGTGACGCTGCATGACGGCAAGGTGGTGGAGGTTTAGGGGCGTTGGGTCTGGTGACGGGTTGAGGATATCCGGGCTTTGGATCGTTTCGGGATGCTTCCGGGGCTAAGCGGTAGATCCCGACATTTGCTGCAAAACACTCATGGCATCGTGCTCACGGCCATCCGGAACAAACAGGTGATCGTGGAAAAAGCCCGAGACGGGATTCACACCCATTTCATGTTTTGCGAGCTCCGAAGCAATCCGGGCCATGAAGCCCACCGCTTCCAGCGACGAATGAATGTTCAGCGTTATCATCCGGCAGGGGAACTCGTATGGTAATGCATGCGCCTCCGCTTCGGATTTCAGTAAAATAAGGGTGGTGCCTTCGGCCTCTTCGAAGACCATGCGAGGCGTGAGATTTGCCGGGCGTTGGTCAGATGGAACTGTGACAAAGACATACAGGCCTTCGACCAAAACGGCCGAAAGCGATCTGATGAGTTCGTCCAGGTTTGTCTCGCCGGTCATGCTTCGTCCGATCAGATGATTGGCCGAACCTTAGCATAATGCGGATTGATGGCCATCATATTGGCTTGGTGGTTTTGAGCGCCCATATGGAGGCTCTCGACGTTGCAACGCAGCTTCTTAAGTGCGGACATTGGTAAAGCCACACCTGATCTCGATGGGTGCCACCGAGCAGCTCAAGCCCATTTTTATACCAGAAACCCGCGAGTTATGCGGCGCTCTTCCATTTTGACGGGGTGACGTAAACGATGCTGTCACCAGCACTCACCATCACTTCGCCATCCTGAATGTTTACCTGAAGGGTCATTGCGCGGCTTGCCAGTTTTGCCAGTTCGCCCGTGTCTTTCTCGGAAAAATTTATCACGTGGAGATTGTCAAAACGGGAGGTGGTATTCTTGATCTTGTCCCACCACATCTCCGCCGTCCTGCCGCCGTAAGGATAGACGACCACCTTGCCGGCCTTGCCACAGGACTGGCGCACCATTTTTTCGCTGGGAAGCCCAAGGGCCACCCACACATCTAGTTCACCGCTGAGGCTTTTCTGCCAAATGTCCGGTTCGTCATCGGTTGAAAGGCCCTTCGTCATTTCCAGATGCTCATGGGCATTCAGCGCGAAAGCTACAATACGCAGCATCAGCCGCTCATCCGTCTCCGAGGGGTGTTTTGCAACGGTCAGCTTATGGGTGTCGTAGTAGTGACGATCCATGTCGGAGACTGAAAGTTCGACTTTATAAATGGTGGCATTTTGCGCCATGATATGTCCCAAAATTCAAAGATCAGGATGCTTACTGCGTCTGATGAGATTGTGAAAGTGGATAAAAAGCCACGAACAAAAGGGGACGGGATCAGGCCCTGCCCCAATACCAATTCCACGCATGTAAAAAGGGCATGGCGGATTTCTCTACCATGCCCTTTGCAGTCTGTTTTGTCGTTGGGGTCAGCGCAGGCGCTTGGCTGCTGTCTCGGGGACCAGTTCGCCGGCCAGGCGGCGGTCGAGATAGTCCTCGCATTCGGCCATCAGTTCATCGACCTTGCCGGTGAAGAAGTGGTTCGCACCCGGCATTGTCTTCTGGGTGATGAGAATGCCCTTCTGCAGCTTGAGCTTTTCGACCAGGCCGTTGACGTCCTTCTCGGGCGCGACCTTGTCGGCGTCGCCGTGAATGATCAGTCCCGATGACGGGCAGGGGGCCAGGAACGAGAAGTCATAGGTGTTGGGCTGCGGTGCAATCGAGAAGAAGCCCTCGATTTCCGGCCGGCGCATCAGAAGCTGCATGCCGATCCAGGCGCCGAAGGAATAACCTGCGACCCAGCAGCTTTTCGAATCCGGATGCAGGCTCTGCACCCAGTCAAGCGCACCGGCGGCATCGGAGAGTTCGCCCGCACCGTGGTCGAAGTCGCCCTGGCTGCGGCCGATCGAGCGGAAGTTGAAGCGAAGCGTGGTGAAGCCGCGCTGCTGGAACATGTAGAACAGGTTGTAGACGATCTGGTTGTTCATCGTGCCGCCGAACTGGGGGTGCGGATGCAGAATGATGGCGATCGGGGCGTTCTTTTCCTTGCCCGGCTGGTAGCGGCCTTCGAGACGTCCGGCGGGTCCGTTGAAAATGACTTCAGGCATTGATACTCCATGCATGGGCTGGGTTCGCTCGGCCTGCCGTCCGTTTGGAGAGGCTGGCGGGCGGTTGGATATCGCTTCCGCGGCCTTGACTGGCGCGGGGCGGCTCCGTAGAACCTAGTTTAGAATCGTTCGAAACTGCAGCGTTGTCGCTGAAAGTTTGTGTGTCTTACGGCATTGGGCACAGAAAATTCAAGAAAAATGCGCCTGCCATGGTGGCCGGCGTCATCCGCAGGCGAAGAGTACGATGGCCAAGGGGCGTCTCTATTTCGATTACAACGCGACTGCGCCGCTTCTGGCGGTGGCACAGTCGGCGATGGTCGATGTGATGCAGCTGCCCGGAAACCCATCCTCGGTGCATGCGGAAGGCCGCAAGGCCCGCGCGGTTGTCAGCAATGCGCGCGAATCCGTGGCGCGGCTGTGCAATGTTTCCGCAGCACAGGTAATTTTCTGTTCGGGCGCGACGGAAGCTGCCAATCATGTTCTGACCCCGGATTACCGGATGGGCCGTTCGCCGGTTCGGGTGTCGCGGCTGTTCGTCTCGGCGGTTGAGCATCCCGCAGTTCTCGAAGGCGGGCGTTTTGCCGCAGAGCAGATCACCGTGCTTCCGGTCGATGCGCAAGGGCGGCTCGATCTCGATGCGCTGGAAGCTGCTTTCGCCGGGCATGATCAGGCAAGCGGGCAGGCGATGCTGGGGCTGCAGCTGGCCAACAATGAAACCGGCGTGATCCAGCCGGTCCGTGAAGCTGCCGACATCGTCAAGGCCCATCACGGGCTGATGGTTGTCGACGCGGTACAGGGTGCTGGCCGCATGGCGCTTTCGCTTGAAGCACTCGGCGCGGATTTCCTGATCCTGTCAGGCCACAAGATCGGCGGCCCCAAGGGCATTGGAGCGCTGGTCAGTGCCGGCGAAACGCTGATGCCCGCGCCGCTGTTGCGCGGCGGCGGCCAGGAAAAAGGCCATCGCGGTGGAACCGAGAACCTGATTTGCATTGCAGGTTTTGGTGCTGCGGCGGATGCCGCGCGTGAAGCTCTGGATGATGTCGGGCGGATTGCCGCCCTGCGTGACCGCCTGGAAGCCGGGGTGCGCGATCTCGCGCCTGACGTGATCCTGCATGGCGAGGCGGTGAACCGGCTTGCCAACACGAGTTTCTTCTCGCTGCCGGGCCTGAAGGCGGAAACGGCGCAGATTGCCTTCGACATGGAAGGCGTTGCAGTTTCGGCCGGTGCGGCCTGTTCGTCGGGCAAGATTGGTTTGAGCCACGTGCTTGCAGCCATGGGTGCGGATGCCGATCTTGGTGCTATCCGGGTCTCACTTGGCGGTGAGCACACAGAAAATGACGTTGAGCGGTTCCTTGAAGCGTTCAAAGCGATTAATACCCGGCGGCTGGCCCGCATGAGTGCGCAGGTCGCCGCCTGACGCGGCGAGACGAATTTCCGTTCGCGAGACAGGAATTTTCGCGAATGACATAGCGTGGACAGATGTCCCGCCCTACATAGTGGTGAGCCATGAATGGCACATCACAAGACGTTAACAAGCTGCCGGCCTTGACCCGGCGAGATTGGAGAGCGCCATGCCTGCTGTGCAGGAGACCATTGATCAGGTCCGTCAGATCGACGTTGACCAGTATAAATACGGTTTCGAGACCGTCATCGAAAGCGACACGGCTCCGAAGGGTCTCAACGAAGACACCATCCGGATGATTTCGGCCAAAAAGAACGAGCCGGAATGGATGCTCGAATGGCGTCTTGATGCCTTCAAGCGCTGGCTGACGCTGGAAGAGCCGACCTGGGCGCGTGTCGACTATCCGAAGATCGATTTTCAGGACATTCACTACTACTCGGCGCCCAAGGGCACGGCCGGACCGAAGTCGATTGACGATGTCGATCCGGAGCTGCTCAAGGTTTACGAGAAGCTCGGCATTCCGTTGCGCGAACAGGAAATCCTGGCCGGCGTTCAGCAGTCGAAAATCGCAGTCGACGCCGTGTTCGATTCGGTTTCGGTGGTCACCACCTTCAAGGAAGAGCTGTCCAAGGCCGGCGTGATCTTCATGTCGATCTCGGAAGCGATGCGCGAGCATCCGGAACTGGTGCAGAAGTATCTCGGCACCGTGGTTCCGGTGACCGACAACTACTACGCCACGCTCAATGCGGCGGTGTTTACCGACGGGTCGTTCGTCTACGTGCCCAAGGGTGTGCGCTGCCCGATGGAATTGTCGACCTATTTCCGCATCAACGAGAAGAACACCGGCCAGTTCGAGCGCACGCTGATCATCGCAGAAGAGGGGGCATACGTGTCCTACCTCGAAGGTTGTACAGCGCCGCAACGCGACGAGAACCAGCTGCATGCTGCCGTTGTCGAACTGATCGCGATGGATGACGCCGAGATCAAGTACTCGACGGTTCAGAACTGGTATCCGGGCGACAAGGACGGCAAGGGCGGGATCTACAATTTCGTTACCAAGCGTGGCGATTGCCGTGGCAAGAACTCCAAGATCTCTTGGACCCAGGTCGAGACCGGATCGGCGATCACCTGGAAGTATCCGTCCTGCATCCTGCGTGGCGACAATTCGCGCGGCGAGTTCTACTCGATTGCGGTGTCGAACGGCTACCAGCAGATCGATTCGGGGACCAAGATGATCCATCTTGGCAAGAACACCTCGAGCCGGATCATCTCCAAGGGCATTTCCGCCGGGCATTCGTCCAACACCTATCGCGGCCAGGTTTCGGCCCACCGCAAGGCGTCGAATGCGCGCAATTTCACCCAGTGCGACAGCCTGCTGATCGGCAATGACTGCGGCGCACACACGGTGCCCTATATCGAGGCGAAGAACTCGACCGCACAGTTCGAGCACGAAGCCACGACCTCGAAGATTTCCGAAGACCAGCTGTTTTACTGCCTGGCCCGAGGCATTCCCGAGGAAGAAGCCATCGCGCTGATCGTCAACGGCTTCGTCAAGGAAGTCATCCAGGAACTGCCGATGGAGTTCGCCGTTGAAGCGCAGAAGCTGATCGGCATCTCGCTCGAAGGCAGCGTGGGCTAGTCAAGGCCGCCGGATCCGCGGGTGCCTGACCGGCAAGGTCAGGGCATCCGCCGGCAGCTTCGCAGTTTTTATCGCCGCTGGCACAAGTGGCTTGGAATTATCTAGGTATCGGAATCAGACATGCTGGAAATCAAGAACCTTCACGCCCGTATCGCCGAAGACGGCACGGAAATCATTCGCGGCCTCAACCTGACGGTCAAGGCCGGCGAAGTTGCCGCCATCATGGGCCCGAACGGCTCGGGCAAATCGACGCTGTCATACATTCTCGCCGGCCGTGACGACTACGAAGTCACCGAGGGCGACATCCTGTACAATGGCGAGAGCATTCTCGAACTGGACCCGGCCGAGCGCGCCGCCAAGGGCATTTTCCTGGCGTTCCAGTACCCGGTCGAAATCCCGGGCGTTGCCACCATGCAGTTCCTCAAGGTGGCGATGAACGAGCAGCGCAAGGCGCGCGGTGAGGAAGAGCTGAAGACGCCGGAATTCATCAAGCTGGTCAAGGAGGCTGCCGCCAGCCTGCAGATCGATCCGGCTATGCTCAAGCGCCCGCTCAATGTCGGTTTTTCCGGCGGCGAGAAGAAGCGCGCCGAAATCCTGCAGATGAAACTGCTGGCACCGCAGCTTTGTGTGCTCGACGAGACCGATTCCGGGCTCGACATCGATGCGCTGAAGATCGTTTCCGACGGCGTCAACGCGCTCCGCTCGCCCGATCGCGCGGTCATCGTCATCACTCACTATCAGCGCCTGCTCGAGCACATCGTGCCCGACACCGTGCACGTGCTTTACAAGGGGCAGGTGATCAAGACCGGGACCAAGGATCTGGCGCTCGATCTCGAAGCCAATGGCTATGCCGGGATCATCGAAGCCGCCGCTTGAGGCGACGCGGGACAGACGGGCCGCAAGGCCAGGAGAGACAGGCATGAACATGCAGACAAAGCCGCCACACACCGCAGCAGAGCAGGCGATCCTCGACAGTTTCGCCGAAATGATCGGCCAGTTGCCGGGTGATGCGCCAGTGACCGCAGCGCGCGACAAGCTGCTCAGCGGCATCGCCGATGCCGGTCTTCCGACCCGGCGCATCGAAAGCTGGCACTACACGGATCTGCGCAGCCTGCTGCGCGACGTCCCCAAGCCGGTCGGTGGTTCGGCCGCACGGGTTGACCCGCTGGTTCGCGGAAGCCTTGTGCTGCCGCTGGTCCAGGGGCAGAGCTCCGACTTGAGCGCGCCTGCGGGCATGGAGCTTGAGCCGTATATGGATCTTCTGGTTTCCGGTGCCGCGGCGAAGAGCCTCGCCGGGCGCGGGTTCGATGATCTGATCGGCCAGCTCAACGGCGCCTTCGTTGGCGACGGCTACAACTTCTCGATTGCTCCGGACCAGACGATCGGCGAGATCATCGAAATCCAGTCGGTCCAGTCCGGCGGCCAGGTGCACAACCGGTTCACGGCCGGGTTCGGGGCCAACTCGAAGGCGTCCGTGATCGAGCGGCACCTTGGCGACAAGGCCGCGGCCGGATTGTCGACATCGGTCTCCTCGCTTGAGCTTGAAGACGGCGCCGAGGTGACATGGATCATCCTTCAGGGATGCGGCGAGAACGATCAGCATCTGGGGCAGCTCAACGCACGGCTGGGCGCGGGTTCGACGCTGAAGGTCTACGTGGTCAATGCCGGCGGCAAGCTCGTGCGGCAGGAGTTGCATATTGAAGTTGCCGGCGAGGGATCTCATTTCGATCTGCGCTGCGTCAACCTGCTGGCGGGCGACAGCCACACCGATGTGACGCTGACTCTGGGCCACAATGTACCCAACACGACATCGTCGGAGATCGTGCGCAACGTAGTGCTCAACCGGGCACGGGGCGTCTTCCAGGGCCAGATCCGGGTGGCGCAGATCGCGCAGAAAACGGACGCGCAAATGGCCTGCAACACGTTGCTATTGTCAGACGATGGCGAGTTCGCGGCCAAGCCGGAACTTGAGATCTTTGCCGATGACGTTATCTGTGCGCATGGCGCGACGGTGATCGACATCGACCACAATCACCTGTTTTACCTGATGGCGCGCGGCATCAGCGAGAAGTCGGCGCGTGGGCTTCTGGTCAACGGATTTGTCGATGAGTTGATTGACGAACTCGACAATGAAGAACTGGTTGAGGCGCTGGAATCGCTGATAGAACAATGGCTTGTTGATCATGGCTGATATTCTGAATCAGGTTTATGATGTTGATGCGGTGCGCGAGGACTTTCCGATCCTGTCGCGCAGTGTCTATGACAAGCCGCTGGTCTATCTCGATAATGGCGCATCGGCGCAAAAGCCCCAGGCGATGATTGACGCGGTCTCTCATGCCTATTCGAACGAGTATGCCAATGTGCACCGGGGCCTGCATTTTCTCTCCAATGCGGCGACAGATGCCTACGAGAATGCGCGCGAGATCGTAAAGCGGTTTCTCAATGCGCCGTCGGTCGACAACGTGGTGTTCACCAAGTCGACCACGGAGGCGATCAACACCGTCGCCTATGGCTACGGCATGCCGCACATCGATGAAGGCGACGAGATCGTCATCACCATCATGGAGCATCACTCCAACATCGTGCCGTGGCATTTTTTGCGTGAACGCCAGGGCGCGAAGATCGTCTGGGTCGGTGTCGATGACCAGGGCAATTTCGATCTCGATGACTTCCGCAAGGCGCTGAGCGATCGCACCAAGCTGGTCGCCATCACCCACATGTCCAACGTGCTCGGAACGGTGGTGGATGTGAAGGAGGTCTGCCGCATTGCGCATGAGCGTGGCGTCAAGGTGCTGATCGACGGCAGCCAGGGCGCGGTGCACATGCCTGTCGATGTGCAGGATATCGATTGCGACTGGTACGTGATGACCGGTCACAAGCTCTACGGGCCGTCGGGCATCGGCGTGCTCTACGGCAAGGCCGAGGCGCTCAATGCCATGCAGCCTTTCATGGGCGGCGGCGAGATGATCGTCGATGTCAGCGAGGAGAGTGTCACCTACAATGATCCGCCGCACCGGTTCGAGGCCGGTACGCCGCCGATCGTGCAGGCGATCGGGCTTGGGGCTTCGCTTGAGTACATGGAGAAGCTCGGCCGCGCGCGGATTGCCGCGCATGAAGCCGATCTGGCAGCCTACGCATCGCAGAAATTGTCGGCCGTCAATGCACTTCGGCTGATCGGCACCGCGCAAGGCAAGGGCGCAATCTTTGCCTTCGAGATCGAGGGCGTGCATGCCCATGATGTCTCGATGCTGATTGACCGGTCGGGCGTGGCTGTGAGGGCGGGGACGCATTGCGCCCAGCCGCTGCTCAAGCGGTTCGGCGCGACCTCGACTTGCCGGGCCTCAATGGGGCTGTACAATACCCGTGCGGAAATCGATGTGCTGGTCGAAGCGCTCGAAAAGGCGCGGGCGTTTTTCTCCTAGATCTTGTCCGAAACGGGCAAGGTCCAGGTTTCTTGTTTTCGTTTGTCCTGCCGGGAAAACCGGTTTTCGGTTTTCCCGGACAAACTCCTGAAGGATATGAGCCAATGAGCGACGCATCCGAAACTGACACCGCTGGCGCAACCGAAACCGGCAATGCCGTGACCGAGTCAGCCATTCCGCGCGAGGAACTGGCGCGGCTGAGCGATGACATCGTCTCGGCGCTGAAGACCGTCTACGATCCGGAAATTCCAGCGGACATCTACGAGCTCGGACTGATCTACAAGATCGACATCGAGGATGACCGGATGGTCAAGATCCAGATGACGCTGACAGCGCCTGGCTGCCCGGTGGCGGGTGAAATGCCGGGCTGGGTGGAGAATGCCGTCAACACCGTCGAGGGTATCTCGGGTGTCGACGTGTCGATGACGTTCGACCCGCCCTGGACGCCGGACCGGATGAGCGAAGAAGCGCAAGTGGCGGTTGGCTGGTACTAGGGTCAGCCAGGCTTTGGCGTTGGCTTCTTGTTAAGTTGACTGCTCCACACTACATTCATGGAACGAAGCAGCGGGCCTTGAACCCGTGTGGCCGAAGGAGACCGTGATGGGTTTTGCCGTAATGACATTGACGCAGGCAGCCGCCGACCGCGTCAAGACGATCCTGAAGACGTCCGATGGTGCGCATGGCATTCGCGTGAGCATCAAGAAGGGCGGCTGCGCCGGGATGGAATATGCCATCGATATGGCGACAGAGGTCAATCCGAAGGATGACCGGATCGAGCGTGACGGGGCGACCGTGTTCGTGGCGCCGGAAGCCGTGCTCTATCTGCTCGGCACCGAGATGGATTACGAAGTCACCAAGCTGCGCTCGGGTTTCGTGTTCAACAACCCCAACCAGACATCGGCCTGCGGTTGCGGTGAATCGGTCGAGCTCAAGCCAGCCGATCTGGCCAAGCTGGCGGAAGCCGGCAACCCGGTGGTGCGGGCGGAGTAATCCGGTCGGCACCTCCGTCAGGTTGAGTGAAGACATTTGCAGGTTGAGTCTTGAAATGCCCGTAAGTCACTGACTTGGCGGGCATTTTGCCTTTTTGCTAGCTGCGCATCTTTTCGCCCATCGGATCAAACGGTGCTTCGAGCGCGATGCGGGCCGGACGGCGGATGCCGAGGATTTCGATCTCGAACATGTCAGCGTCGCCGTTCGATGCGAGAGCTGCCGGGATGTAGCCCTGGGCCATTGATGAGCCAATGGTGTGGGCATACCCGCCGGAGGTGATCCAGCCGACCACACGCCAGTCGCCATCGCGCAGGGTGCCGCCCTCGGGTTTGGCGATCTCTGTGCCATCCGAATTGAAGCGCGGCGCGCCGTAGCCATGCGGCGGTTCGACGGTGCCGTAATCGGTGTCGCCGACCCGGGCCCAGACCGGTTCGTCTCCCATCACATCGGCGTCAAGCGCGTCGACCAGGAAGGATGTCCGCATCAGTTTCGGGCCGTCGGCATGTTCCTTGGCGGCGGCTTCGCGGCCGATGAAGTCGTTCTTGGAAAGCTTGATGAAGCGGTCCATGGCGGCTTCATAGGGACCATAGATCGGACGCAGTTCGCGGAACCAGGTGGGAAAATTCTTCTCGAGCCGCATCGACAACAGCGCCCGCATGCCGAAATCGGCGATGCCGAACTCTTCGCCTGCGGCCTTGATGGCACGGTAGACGGCCTGCTGGTAGCAGGGTTCCATCCAGATTTCGTAGCCGAGGTCGCCGGTATAGGTGACGCGGTTGACCATGCAGGGTGCACCGCCGACATCCATCTGGCGGAAATCCATGAAACGGAAGGCCGCGTTCGAGACATCTACATCGGTCAGCTTTGCCAGCAGGTCGCGGGCGCGGGGGCCGGCGATCGACAGGCCGACAAGCGTCAGGTCATAGCGGTGAACCCGGATGGCGCTGTCAGTGGGCAGGTGGGTGTCAAACCAGCGCATGTGATAGCGCTGGGCTGCAGACGAGCCCCAGACCATGAAGTCCTCGTCGGCGACCTTGGCGATGGTGAAATCGCCGATCAGCTTGCCGAATTCATTGAGCATCGGGGTAAGAACGATGCGGCCGGTCTTCGGCATGGTGTTGGTCATCAGGTGCGACAGCCAGGCTTCGGCACCCTGGCCGCTGACACGATACTTGGCGAAATTGGCGATCTCGGTGACGCCGACACGCTCGCGCACCGCACGGACTTCATTGCCGATGTGCTTGAAATCATTGGAGCGGTGGAACGACAGCACGTCGTGGGCCTCTTCCGCGGAGGGAGCGAACCACAATGGCGTCTCCAGCCCCCAGCTGTTGCCCATGACTGCGTGGTTGTCGCGCACCATGACATCGTAGAGCGGTGTGGTCTGCTGCGGCCGGGCGGCGGGCAGTTCCTCGTTGGGAAACGAAATCGAGAAGCGGCGGGAATAGTTCTCGCGCACCTTGGCGTTGGTGTAGCGCAAGGTGGCCCATTCGCCGAAGCGGGCGACATCCATGCCCCAGATGTCGGCGCCGGGATCGCCGTTGACCATCCAGTTCGACAGCGCCAGGCCGACGCCGCCACCCTGGCTGAAGCCCGCCATCACCGCGCAGGCGGTCCAGTAATTGGTTAGCCCCGGAACCGGGCCGACCAGCGGGTTGCCGTCAGGCGCGAAGGTGAAGGGGCCGTTGATGACCTGCTTGATGCCGGCGTTCTCCATTGCCGGGAAATGCCTGAAGCCGACTTCCAGAGATGGCGCGATACGATCGAGATCCGGGGCCAGGAGTTCGTGACCAAAATCCCAAGGCGTGTCGACAGGCGACCAGGGCTTGCAGGCTCTCTCGTAGGTGCCGAGAAGGATGCCCGAGCGTTCCTGCCGGGTGTAGATCTCGCCCTTGAAATCAATGACGCCAATGAGTTCGCGGCCGGTTCTGGCGTTGAACTCGAGCACTTCCGGCATTTCCTCTGTGAGCAGGTACATGTGCTCCATGGCCAGTACAGGAAGTTCAAGGCCTGCCATGCGGCCGACTTCGCGCGCCCACAGGCCGCCGGCATTGACCACGTGGTCGGCCTTGACCGTGCCTTGCTCGGTGACGACGTTCCAGGTCCCGTCCGCTTCCTGGGTGAGCTCGATGACGCGGTTGCGCAGAACGATTTCCGCGCCGAGCTTGCGGGCGGCCTTGGCATAGGCATGGGTGGTGCCGGAGGGGTCGAGATGGCCTTCGACCGGATCCCACAGGGCGCCGACGAAATTGCTCTCGTCCATCAGCGGGAACATCGCCTTGGCTTCGGACGGGGTTATGAGTTCGGTTTCCATGCCGAGATAGCGGCCCTTGGCGTGGACCAGCCGGAGAAAGTCCATGCGCTCGGGGGTGTCGGCCATCATCACGCCACCGGTCAGGTGCAGGCCGCAGGATTGGCCGGAGAGCGCTTCAAGTTCCTCGTAGAGGCTGACGGTGTAGGCCTGCAGCTTGGCGACGTTGGGATCGCCATTGAGCGTGTGGAAGCCGCCGGCGGCATGCCAGGACGATCCGGAGGTCAGTTCCGAGCGCTCGATCAGCATGACGTCGCTCCAGCCGGCCTTGGCCAGATGGTAAAGCACAGAACATCCGACGACGCCGCCACCGATTACAACTGCCCTGACATGTGATTTCATTGTGTTCTCCCGGCTCGATCCGGCGGCAGATTGCGAAATCGAAACCGGGGGCACAAGAGATAATTGCGACATTACCTGCAAAGAAGTTTCCGTCTCGCCCGGCAAGCGCCATGCACCGCTGTGGTGATGGCCGGATTGGCGGCTTTCGAGATCGTCGGGAACCGGCAGATCACCGCATCGCGAGCGCAAGATTTCTTTGTTTGAAGCGCATCCGGGAGGGCGACAAAGTGGCTGATGGTTCTATATAAGGAAGTTGTGTGTTTGGCTGGCCGGGGGCATGGGTTTGGGGTCGCAACGTTCAGTAACCGTTCATAGTGGCCTGCTAGATTGGTGATGATGAAAAACGCGCAGGACATGATCTTCGGGGCGCGCGGCTCTTTGCGGCTGCGGACCCTTTCGGCTGTCCTGATTCTGGTGGGCGCAAGCAGTCTTGCCGTTGACCGGGCGCAGGCGTTTGAGCTGTTTGGCTTCAAGTTGTTCGAAAGCGACACTGCCGAAACGGTGGAAGTGGTTGATCCGCTTTCCTATTCGGTCACACTTGAAGTTGCGGGTGAAGATCCTGAAGGCGCACTGAAGGCCGAGCTGGAAGCCGCTTCGTCGCTGGTGCAAGGCGCCGGTCGCCCGGTCTCGGGATCTATCGGGTTGATGCAGCGGGCAAATGGCGATTTCGAGCAACTCATCGCCGCGCTCTATGAAAATGCCCGGTATGCCGGCGAAGTCCGTATTCTTCTCGATGGCAAACGTCTGGCAGACCTGCCGCCGGATGCGGATCTGAGCGGCAACGGGCCGGTTCCGGTTCGCATACTGGTCAAGCCGGGCAAGCAATTCCGCTTCGGCGATGTCTCGATCCGTGATGTTGACGGGCGTGTCTATGCGGCTGGCGAGCAGGGGCTGACATCCGGCGAGCTTGCGAAATCAACCGTCATTCTCGACGCTGAAAAAGCGCTGGTTCTGGAACTGGAAAAGAACGGCCATCCGTTCGCCAAGATCTCGGGCCGCGATGTCGTCGCCGATCATGCGCGCGGCGTCATCGATGTGTCGCTGCAACTTGAGGCCGGGCCGGTCGCGCTATTTGGCCAGACTGCGGTTGATGGGGCGGAAAGCGTGGATTCGGCTTTTATCGCCAGGATGGCGGGCATACGGCAGGGCGAGCAGTATGATCCGGCAGCGCTTGCGGCGGCAGAAAAGCGTCTGAGGGCGCTTGAAGTGTTTTCGAGCGTGACAGTGCGCGGCAGCGAAAGCCTGTCGGCGGACGGCTCCGTTCCGGTCGAGGTCAATGTTGCGGAGCGAAAGCACCGCTTCCTCGGGGCGGGTGCTACCTATTCGTCCACGGATGGAGGGGGGCTTGAAGCCTATTGGGGTCACAGGAACCTGTTTGGCCGGGCGGAAAAGCTCCGTATCGAAGGATCGGTAAGCAGCCTGGGCAAAACCGCCGATGCGAAGGACATGACCTGGCGCGGCGCGATGCTGTTTGAAAAGCCCGGCGTTCTCGGGCCAGCTTCGAAATTCACCTCAAGGCTTGAGGTCGAGCAGGAAAACCCCGATGCCTATCGCCGTTTTTCGGTCGAGGCATCGGTAGGAATTTCCTATGAGCTGACGCCGCAGCAGACGGTTTCTGCGGGCGTCAATGTCGAATATGCCAAGCTGACCGACAGCTTCAACGTCAATCTCGAAACCATCACGGTTGCGGTGCCGCTCGAATATGTTCGCGATACCCGCGACAGCAAGCTCAATCCAACGACGGGCACGCGCTTGTCGCTTCTGGTCGAGCCGACCTATGAGATCAATGGCGGCGCTACCTTCGTCAAACTGCGCGCCGAGGCTTCGGCCTACCGGGCGCTCGATGCGGAAAAACGCTTCGTGGTGGCCGGCAGGCTGGCCGCTGGAACGATTTACGGGGCCGACCTAGCCGCGATACCGGCCAACCGGCGATTCTATGCGGGCGGCGGCGGTTCGGTCCGCGGCTATGGCTATCAGGACATCGGTCCGCGCGATGCTGCGGGTTCGCCGACCGGTGGCCGCTCGGTCGTCGAGGCATCGGCCGAAATGCGCATCGGCGTCACCGAGACAATCGGGATCGTACCGTTTGTCGATGCGGGCCTGGTCAGTGCCAGCCAGTCTTTCTCGGGTGCGGAATTCAAGATCGGCGCCGGTATCGGCTTGCGCTATGCGACACCGTTCGGCCCGCTTCGTGTCGATGTTGCCGTGCCGCTGAACAAGTCCTCCACGGATCCCGATTACGGGATTTACGCCGGGATCGGGCAGGCATTCTGAGATGGCGAAGACGCAACGAGAGAAATCCCGTCCGGGCCTGATCCGGGGGCCGGTGCGCTGGCTTTCCATTGTGCTGCTGGTTCTTCTGGCAGCCGTCGTGCTGGTGTTCACCACGGCGCCGGGTGGCAAGCTGATCGCGCTGACGCTTAACCGGCTTGGCTCGGGGCCGTCGCAGAGCGTCGAGATCGACAGGATCACCGGATTGCTGTCAGGGTCGACGCGCATCGGCCACGTGCTTTTGCGGGATGCTGACGGTGAACCCTGGCTGCTTCTCAAGGGCATAAGGATCGACTGGTCGCCGCTGGCGCTGCTGAGTGCAGGGCTGGCAATCGATGACCTTTCGATCGATGCGGTCGAGCTGGCGCGGCTTCCGCAAGGCTCCGATGACCAATCGGATGGCGGACCGTTCGTGCTGCCGCTGGCATTCGACATCAAGCGGTTCACGGCACCCGATATCCTGGTCGGCGAACCGGTCGCAGGCCGTGTCGCCCGGTTCGAAGCCCGGGGCAGCGCGCGCGTGGATGCGTCGTTGTCGACCGGGCTTGCCGACCTGGTGGTGCAGCGGACCGATGGTGTTGGCGGCGAACTGACGCTGGATGCCGATTACCTGGAAGCGGAAGACCGGTTCAACATCTCGGCCAAGCTCTCCGAACCCGCCGGTGGCGTGATGGCACATCTCATGAGCCTTTCGCCCAAGGATGCCATCAGCCTGACGGCAACGTCGCAAGGTTCGCTGGCCGACTGGCGGCTGAATGCGGCGGGCACGATCAATGACGAGATCGTCGCGGAAGCCAGTCTGCAGATGGTTGCGGGCGAGGCGGGCGATGCCGTGTCGCTTGAGGCCAATGGCACGTTCGAGCGGCTGTTGCCGCCGTCTGTCGGCCAATTCCTGGCGGGACAAAGCAATCTTGTCCTCGAGGGGTTGCTTGAGCCGGAGCGCACCGGCGCGGTGATCGACATTTTCACCTTTTCGTCTTCACGGCTGTCTGCGCAAGGGCGCGGGCGTGTGGCGCGGGAAGGTCAGGTTGATCTGACAGCTTCCATCTCGCCGCAGCCTGGTGCCGCGGAATTGAGTTTTGGCGCGGGGGCGTCCGGGGTGAAGCTGACAGTTCCCGAGGCCCGGGTCCGTGTCAGCGGCAATGCGGAAGAAGCCGCGCTGCACCTGGAAATTTCCACCGACAGCATTTCGGGATCCGATTTCAGCGCAGACGGACTTTCTGCCGTCGTCGATTTCGACGGGTTTTCGCTCGATAGCCGCAGCGGAGCCGGGACAATCGACGTCAAGATCAATGCAGTCGGTTCCAGCAACGATATAGTCGCCCGGGTAGTCGCGGGTGGAGTGAACATGTCGGGCAACATTGCGCTCGCGGAAGATGGTTCTGTCTCCAGTGACGCGTTGCAACTCCAGACCGGCGTGACCACGCTGACGGTTGAGGATTTCTCGTTCGATGGCGAAGGCGGGCTGGCAGCAAGCCTGTCGGGCACAGTGCGCAACGCAGTCCTGTCCGCACAGGCACCTGAGTTCCTGGGACCCGATACGACCTTCGAAGGCAAGGTGTCGCGCGACGATGCCGGCGCGGTGACGGTAAGCGGTTTTGAGGCTTCTTCCGAGTTCGCCGCACTGTCTGGCGGACTTGTGCTGAAGAGTGATGGTGAGCTATCGGGCGAGCTCGAGGCCAATGTGACAAAACTTGCCGGTGCTGAAGACACCATCTCCGGCGGTCTGAACCTTACGGCAAGTGTCTCGGGTCAATCGTCCCGACTTGCCTTTGACTTGAAACTGTCCGGCGATCAGCTGAAGCTTGAAGGGCGCGATCTGTCGGATCTGCTGCTCACAGCCAACGGGGTGGCCGATCCGGCGTCTCCCCAAGCAGATGTGGAATTGACCGGGACGTTCGAGGGGCAACCGGTGAGCGGCAGCATGGTGCTTGGCCAGTCAGATGGCGTGGTGCGGATCAGCCCGTTGCGATTGCAGGTCACCGATAACCTGATTTCCGGGACGCTGGATCTCGATGATGCCTATCGGCCGAAGGGCGTGATTGAACTGGACCTGAAGGATATCGGATCACTGTCGGCATTGGCGCTGCAGGCGATCAATGGCAGTGGTGGTGGTTCGATCAAGTTCGACGTGCGCGAGGGCAAGTCTGTTGCCGATATCGGTATCGGGTTTCCGGAACTTTCAGGCGACGGATTCGCCATCCGTGACGCGCGGTTGAACCTCAGTGTTGCCGATCTGCTCGGCGCGCCCAAACCCATCGGTACACTGGATGTGGTACGTCTGAGCGCCGGTGGAACCGACGTGTCGGACCTTGCTGCGTCGTTCACCCAGTCTGAAGCTTGGACGGTTATCGAGGGCAAGGCGCAGGCAGCCGGGCTGCCGGTCTCCATCAATGCGCGCGTTCGCCAGGGCGATGAGGGGACCGAACTCGAGGTGGAAACCGCCAGGACAGCCTGGAAAGGCCTGGCAATCGATCTGAGCGAACCAGCGCGCGTGGTTGTCCGCGACGGAGTTGCAGAGATTGAGCGGCTGGTGATTTCGCCGGGCGGCGGTCGGGTGTCCGTCACCGGCTCGGCCGGTCAGGCGCTGGCTGTCGACATCGCCATAACGGGCTTGCCGTTGACTTCGGTCAACGCGGTTGCACCGGGCGCCGGGTTGTCCGGTGCGCTGTCGGGGACTGTCAGTCTGCGCGGAACAGCTTCGGCTCCGGTGGTTGAGTATGACCTGAATGCCAGCGATGTCCGGGCAGCTGCAGCCTCGTCGGTTGCCGATGTTCCCTTGTCGATCAACACCACTGGCGACTTCAGGGCAGACCGGCTGAGCTTCAACGCCAATGCGAGCGGCGGCGGGCTGGCCTTCACCGCCTCAGGTGGGCTGCAGACCTCAGGTACGCAGGCGATTTCGGCAAAAATCAACGGCAGTGTTCCGTTTTCACTGTTGTCGGGGGCGATCGCCCAGCAGGGACTGGCGCTGACCGGTACGGCCCAGGCCAATATCTCCGTCGACGGATCTCTCGGTGCGCCGCAGATTTCCGGGGCCATCACGACATCGGGCAGCCGCCTGGTCGATGGACGAACCGGCATCGCGATCGACAATCTGTCTGCCGATATCGGCCTGACTGCGGGGCAGGCATCGATCCGTTCGCTGTCGGGTGATTTGTCGTCGGGCGGCAAGATAAGCGGGTCTGGGACAGTGGGAATTGATCCGGCCTCCAACTTTCCCTCCAATCTCAAGTTGAAAGTGGCGCGCGGGCGCTATGCCGACGGCCAGATGGTTGCCACGCGCTTTGATGCGGACCTCACGCTGACGGGACCGCTGACCCTGTTGCCGCAACTGGGAGGCAGTGTCCGGCTTGATGAAACCACCATCGTTATTCCCGACTCGCTTCCGAGTTCGATTTCACGCCTCGACGTGACCCACAAGAATGCCCCTTCGAGCATTCAGTCGCAGGCAGAGCGTCTGTCCGGTGACGGCAGCGGCGGATCGTCGGGTGGGTTGGGGCTCGATGTGCAGGTTCAGGCGAGCCGTATCTTCATTCGCGGCAGAGGCATGGACGTGGAACTGGGTGGATCGCTGCGGCTGACCGGAAACACCGGAGCGCCTGTTGCCGCGGGCGGGTTCGATCTGGTTCGGGGCAGGCTGAGCATTCTGGGCAAAAGGCTTGATTTCACCCGCGGCACGCTTGGTTTTGCCGGCTCCGTTGTGCCGATCCTCGATCTTGCCGCCTCAAGCCAGTCGGGCAGCACCACGGTGACGGTCGAGATCACAGGGCCTGCGAATGCACCGGTCTTCAGTTTCAGCTCGAGCCCGGCGCTGCCCGAGGATGAAGTGCTGGCCCAACTGGTGTTCGGACGTTCGATCAGCAGCCTGTCGCCGCTGCAGATCGCCCAGCTTGCCGAAGCCGCCGGGCAATTGACCGGCGCGGTCAAGGGCGGCGGGGTGCTTGAGCAATTGCGCCGTGCAACCGGTGTCGATGACATCGACGTGCGCACCGACGAGGAAACCGGCGATACCTCGCTCGGGGTCGGCAAGTATCTCAATGACCGGACCTATCTCGGGATCGAGAGCGGATCGTCGGCCGGCTCGGGCAAGGCCCGTATTGACCTCGATATCGGCAAGGGTATCAAATTGCGCGGAGAAGCCGGCTCGGGCGGCGAAACCAAGGGCGGAATTTTCTACGAGCGCGAATACTGAGCCCAATCTGGCCGGGTTCACTGTAAATTGACCGCCTGCGGCGCGTTTCAGCCGGCTGCCGGCCATTGGGCGATTGAAAAACTGGCGATGGTGGCCCATCTCTGTTTTTGACATCACGTGCCTTCAGGAAGGGATCCGTCATGACCAAAGCCTTCAAGAAATCCGATGAAGCCATTGCCCGGCTGACGCCTGAACAGTTCAGGGTGACCCAGCAGAACGGAACCGAGCGTCCCTTTACCGGCGAATACAATGACAACAAGGCTGCCGGCATCTATGTCGACATCGTTTCCGGCGAGCCGCTGTTTGCCTCGTCGGACAAGTTCGAGAGCGGTTGCGGCTGGCCGAGCTTCACCAAGCCGATCGAGCCCGCCCATGTGACCGAACTGACCGATTCCACGCTCGGCATGGTCCGTACCGAAGTGCGTTCAAAGCATGGCGACAGCCATCTCGGGCACGTGTTCCCGGACGGTCCGCAGGACCGCGGCGGACTGCGCTATTGCATCAATTCCGCGTCGTTGCGGTTTGTGCCCAAGGCTGACATGGAAGCCGAGGGCTATGGCGATTATCTTGACCAGGTGGAGGATATCTAGATGAGCGAACGCGCAGTTCTTGCCGGCGGGTGCTTCTGGGGCATGCAGGATCTCATCCGCAAGATGCCCGGTGTGGAGAGTACCCGTGTCGGCTATACCGGCGGCGATGTGAAAAACGCCACCTACCGCAATCACGGCACCCACGCCGAAGGCATCGAGATCATTTTCGACCCGAACCGGATCAGCTATCGCAAGCTGCTGGAATTCTTCTTCCAGATCCACGATCCGACCACGCCCAACCGGCAGGGCAATGATGTTGGCATGTCCTACCGTTCGGCGATTTATTACACCAATGATGAGCAGCGCCAGACCGCGCTCGATACCATTGCCGACGTGGATGCCTCGGGTCTGTGGCCCGGCAAGGTGGTGACGGAAGTCGAGCCGGTGGGCGATTTCTGGGAAGCCGAGCCCGAGCACCAGGATTATCTCGAGCGGATTCCGCAGGGCTATACCTGCCACTTCGCGCGGCCTGACTGGGTGCTGCCGAAACGGGATGCGGCGGAATAGGCGTCAGCCGTTCGACGATGCCGCAACAAGACGATCGCGGGGGGTGATAGTCTCGCTGCGGTCACCTGCCTGAACGGGCAATACCCGTCCCCTGACTGCGGAAAGGACATGCCATGCAATTTGGGTCTTTGCACCGCACCGCGCCGGAACTCCGGGTGCAGCACTGGATTGACGGTGAAGGACAGGACAGATCGCCGCTGAGGCTCAAGGATCTGGGCGAGGGGATGAAAATCCTGTTCTGCTTTCAGCATGCCTGTCCGGGGTGTCATTCGCGCGGGTTCCCGGTGCTGCGCTATCTTCACCATCATCTTGCCGGCAGCGGCGTCGGTTTTGCGGCGATCCAGACCGTGTTCGAGGATTTCAGGGACAACACCGTCGACAAGCTCGCGATCAACCAGCAGCGTTATCAGCTTGCCATTCCCTTCGGACACGACGTGGCGCGGGAGGGCGAGACCTATCCGAGTTTCATGCAGGACTACCGTTCGGCGGGCACACCCTGGTTCACCATCATCGATGCGGACGACCAGGTGATCTATGCCGATTTCGGCTTGGACCCACGCCGTTTCCTCGAAGCGCTGGGGCACGAGAGCGTGGCGTTCGACGCCGACTAAATCTCTGCCGGTGACGCTTGCAGCGCGCCGGACGCGACAAAGGAACACAGCAATGAGCATCCCGGCTTTTGATTTTGACAATTCCTATGCCCGCGAGCTCGAGGGATTCTACGTGCCGTGGAAGGGAGCTGAGGTGCCCGCGCCGCGGATGATCCGTTTCAACCATGCGCTTGCGGACGAGCTGGGACTGGATGGCAAGGCGCTGGACACGGATGCCGGGGCGGCCATTCTTGCCGGTCATCAGGCACCCGAAGGCGCAGAGCCCCTGGCCATGGCCTATGCAGGGCATCAATTCGGCGGGTTTTCGCCGCAGCTCGGCGATGGCCGGGCGCTGCTTCTGGGCGAAGTGATCGACAGGCAGGGCAAGCGCCGCGACATCCATCTCAAGGGCTCCGGACGGACCCCGTTTTCGCGCGGCGGAGACGGCAAGGCGGTGCTCGGGCCGGTGTTGCGGGAATACATCATCGGCGAGGCGATGCATGCGCTTGGCGTGCCGACAACGCGGGCGCTGGCGGCGGTGGCGACCGGCGAGGAGGTCATGCGCCAGGACGGGCCGGAACCCGGTGCCGTGCTCGCGCGGGTGGCGTCGAGCCATCTGCGGGTCGGCACCTTCCAGTTCTTTGCCGCACGGGGCGAAACGGAGCGGCTGAGGCAACTGGCCGACTATGCCATTGCCCGGCACTATCCCGACCTTGCAGGCCAGCCAGACCGCTATCTCGGGCTTTTGAAAGCCGTGCGCGACCGGCAGGCGGCATTGATCGTCAAATGGATGCTGATCGGCTTCGTCCACGGCGTGATGAACACCGACAACATGACGATTTCGGGCGAGACCATCGATTATGGTCCGTGCGCCTTCATCGACGGCTATGATCCGGCGACGGTGTTCAGTTCGATCGACCAGCATGGCCGCTATGCCTATGGCAACCAGCCGAAGATTGCGCAGTGGAACCTGGCGCGGCTGGCCGAAACCCTGCTCGACCTGATCAATCCCGATGACAGCGACGATGCCGTGCGTCAGGCAGGCGAGGTCATCAACGGCTTTCCGCTGAGCTATGAGCGGGCCTGGATTGCCGGCATGCGGACCAAGCTGGGGCTGGTGCGTGACGAACCCGGTGACATGGAACTCGCTGTCGGGCTGCTTGCCGTTCTTGAAACCCAGAATGCCGATTTCACCCGCGTGTTCCGCAGTCTCTCAAGGGCTGCTTCGGGCGAGGTGTCGGAGACGCGACCGCTGTTTGCCAATCCGGCCGGGTTCGATGTCTGGCTGCCATTGTGGCAGGCGCGGCTGGCGCGCGAAGACACGCCGGCGGAAGAGCGGATTGCGGCGATGAACCGGGTCAACCCGGTCTACATCCCGCGCAATCACATGGTCGAGGCAGCACTTGCGTCGGCCACCAAGGGAGATCTCAAGCCGTTCGAGCGGTTGGTCGAGGTGCTGGCGGATCCGTTCACCGAGCGTGAAGGCCTGGAGGTGTTCGCGCTCGGTGCGCCGTCGGACTTCGGGCAGTACACCACCTATTGCGGCACCTGAGCTTGCGTGTCCGCCCTTGATGGCGGTGGATAAACGATCCCGGGCAGGCCATAGTCGGGGCTGATACGGCGGCGACGAGGCGGGGACAATGAACCAGGACATGCATTTCGATCTGGTGGTTCTCGCCATCCTGCTTGCTTTCATTGCCTATTCGCTTCTCACCCGCGCGGTCGAGCGATCGCTGCTGACGCTGCCGATCATCTTCATGTGTCTCGGGTATGTTCTGTCAGAACCGTTGCGCACGGCGGCACCACCTGAGGTCCTGCACGAGGGCAAGCGGCTGCTGGCGGAAATCACGCTCGTGCTGGTGCTGTTTTCCGATGCCTCGCATGTGCGGTTCTCGCAAATGAAGCAAAGCTGGCGCCTCCCGGCGCGGATGCTGGTGATCGGGCTGCCGCTGTCGGTTGCGCTTGGCACGCTGGTGACCTGGCTGATCAGTCCGGAAGGCGGCATCGCGATGGCGCTGCTGACGGCCGCGGTGCTGACGCCGACCGATGCGGCGCTGGGCCAGAGTGTTGTCACCAGCGGCAATGTGCCCGAAAAGCTCAGTGAAACCATCAATGTCGAGAGCGGCCTCAATGACGGCCTGGTGCTGCCGTTCGTGCTGCTGGGGGCCATCCTCGCCTCGGCCGGCATGGCGGGGGCGGACACCGGTGGACTGGCGCTCAATGCTGTTTTGCAGATCGTGCTCGGACCGCTGGCCGGAATTGTCACCGGATGGGTGGTGGCGCGGCTGATGGACGTGGCGCAGGCGCGACGGCTGATCGCGGCATCAGCGGAGGGCGTGGTGTTCCTGGCGGCAGCCTTTGCGGCCTACGTGCTGGCCAGCGCCATCGGTGGCAACGGCTTCATCGCAGCGTTTGTCGCCGGAATGATCTTCGGCAACAGCTACAAGCACAATATCCGCTTCGTGCGCGAATTCATGGAAGGTGCAGGACTGCTGCTGACCATGTCGTCATTCCTGGTGTTCGGCGCACTGCTGCTGCCAGACGGGCTGGCGCACGCGTCGACAAAAACCGTGGTGATCGCGGTGATGTTCCTCACCGTGGTGCGAGTGGGCGCAATCTGGCTGTCACTGGCCGGATCGGGGCTCAAGCCGCGCGAGAAGCTGTTTCTGGGCTGGTTCGGGCCGCGCGGGCTGGCCTCGATCCTGTTCACGCTGCTGATCATCGACACGTATGATTTTGCCAACGAGGCCGAGCTGCTGGCGTGCGTATCGATAACCGTGGCGCTGTCGATCCTCGTTCATGGTCTCAGTTCGACACCGCTGGCGAGATGGATCGGCAAGGCCGATGACAGCTGAGCGCAGGCCCGTACCGCTCAGGCCTTCTTGAGGAATTCGGTCCTGAGAACCAGGCCCTTGATCTTCTCGACCCGGCATTCAACCTCGTCGGGATTGCCGGTCAGGCGGATGCCCTTGACCATGGTGCCGCGCTTGATGGTCGACGAGGTGCCCTTGACCTTCAAGTCCTTGATCACGGTGACATTGTCGCCGTCGGCCAGCACAGTGCCATTCGAATCCCGGGTTTCGTCGCTCATCTGAGTCGCCTTTCATGTTGATTCGCGGTTTGTTTAGCGTGGGGGGCGGGGCAAGGGAATGGGTGGCTGGCGGAAAGCCGGCAAAATTTACCGGCAATCGAGTGGACGGATTTCACTTACCTCGATCGCGGCCCCGTGATCGTCGGTGGCGAGAAACCGGGGCGGGGCGCCGTCCTCAAAGATCGCGCAGGTGAGATGCCCCGTATAAACGGCCCCCGTATCCAGCGCGATGCGGTTGCCGTGAAGCTCGGGCAGCGCGGATTCGGTCATGGTGTGGCCATGGACGACGGTTTTCTCGAGCCGCCCCTTGAAAGCAAGGAATTTGTCGCGGATCCAGCGGGTGGTCAGCGCATCCTGACGGCCCAATGGCTGATGCGGATCGATGCCGCCATGAACAAAGGCGTGCGTGCCGGTTTCAACCATCCAGTCGGCCTTGTTCAGGGCTGTGATATGGGCGGGAAACTCTGCGGCCAGTTTTTCGGCAATCTTCTCATACGGCCCGGTATCGGCAATTCCGTAGGAGTTGAGGGTTTCGCTGCCGCCATTGGGCAGCCAGCGGTGGGCTGCGGTCTGCCGCTCTTCCGGCGTGCCGGCGCTCAGGAACGCCAGCATGAATTCCTCGTGATTGCCCTGGATCAGGCGGGAGCCGGGATTGGTCTCGAGCGTGCGGATCACGATTTCGAGGCAGTGCCTGCTTTCCGGGCCGCGATCGATGATGTCGCCGAGAAAGACGATCTGCGCTTGGCGCTGGCCGCGGTCATCGCTGATTGCTGCAAGCAGGGCTTCGAGCAGGTCGCGCCGGCCATGAACATCGCCGATGGCGTAGGTGAGGGGCATGCGGGGTTCCTTGCGGATCTGGTGCGGTTGCCAGGGTGATTTGCATGAGAGTGAGACTTGCATGAATAGAACGGGCGGCGCGGTCTGTAAAACATTGAATTCGGCTTGCAATCCTGCGCCACCGGAGCGCTGATCCGGGTTGTCGGCCGCCGGTTCGGGCAAAAGAGTTTCAGTCAAAATGGTGCTGCAGGGTTGCTAAAACGCGGCTGCAACGTCACATAACACTTGGATCGCCGCGTTTGGCGGCTTGCCGTACCGGCATTGATCTCAACCCAGGATGAATTTCGTTTGAAAAACTCACTACGCACTGCCTTCACCGATCGCCGCCAGGATGCCATGGAAGCCAAGAAGAAGCTTCTGGAGAAAATGAAGGCGGCGCCGCAGGCGGATGATCCCGAAGTCATTGCAAAGCGCGCCGAACGCGCGGCAGTGGCCAAGGCGCGCGAAGAGCGCCAGGCCGAACGGGCGCGGCTGAAGCTTGAAGAGCAGGAACGCAAGGCAGCCAAGGACGCTGCCGACGCCGCCGCCGCCTATGCGGCCGAGCACGCCGAAGCCATTGCCCGCGAAGCGGAAGAAGCCGCCCGCGCCGAACGCGCCGTCGCCGACATGGCCGCGATGAAGGAAAAACGCGACAAGCGCTATGCCGCCCGCAAGGCACGCGGCTGAGCCGACAAGACTGAATTGACTGGCAGCCTCGGCATTGAGGCAAGAACACGGGGTGTCGCGCACTCCGTGTTTTCTGTTGTCGACATGTCCGCTTGTGTTGTGCCTCGCTCTGCTTCTTGCCTCGCCACAGGATTGCGGAATGGATCGCAGGGCCAAGCCCTGGGATGACGAAGCGTGTGGGGCTTCCCTGTCTCCCGACAGCCCCTGTTAGCCATTAGACGCCAACCTCTCCGTCGTCATCCTCGGCCCCCGAGCCGAGGATCCATTCCGTGATGTGTAAGGTTATTAGCTGGTTTGCTTGGTCGTTGAAGACGGTTGGCTGTGTACCGGGTCGTGTTTCGGATGACGGGAATGTATCACGTCTCGCCTGCTTTTGGCGTCGCAGTATTCGGGGGTGCGATCGCGGGCCATGCGTCGAGGAAAAGCTTGCGTTCTTCAGTTAACAAATTTTGGAAGGGGACATCTATCGAAGCCTCCCATAGAAGCCTGCATACATCTGTCGCATGCCAGACCAAAGAGGCCAGATCCTTGTACGTGGCAGTATATAGGAATTCATTCACGTGAGGTCCGATATGGAGCTGATTGCCGTCTCTGTGGGCCATGATAGAGGCCGCCGATGGATGTCCGCCGTATTCTGAAAACGTGTCGAAACGTTCTTCAAACCAATCGAACTTGTCTCTCAAATCCGGAGTGCGTAATTTGCTCTTCAGTTTGCCGTGACCATACCGATTATATCGGTCTATCCCGCGTAAAAGTCGCCAGCTTTCGATGTGGCTTGGATCATCGGAAAATACGAGTAATAACTGCGCGGTTTCTGCAATGCTCCGCAATGGAGCAGCGGCCTGAAGGAAGTATCCGCGATCAATCATGACGCTTGATGCGCCCGCGTCATTGCAGATCCGCAACACGAGATGGGATGCTGCTAGCCAGCTTTCGCGAGCAAGTTTGTCTTTAAGTTGCAGCCCTTGGGACTTCTGAACACCTTCCCTGATGAGATTGGTGCAAGCAACCAAAGCGCCGTGTTGATCCAATACAAGTGTGGCGAGCCTTTGATGGCCCGCCACGACTTCGCTTTCGTCAAAAATACTCAATCTGACCTCAGCTGCAGCCACTCGTGCTTCCACACGTATCGCACTTCTCGCAGGTGCCGTTGCGCACCATGGTGAAGTTCTGGCATTCCATGCACATGTTGCCGGTGTAGCCCTGCATGATCGACTTGGCGCGGCGGTCGGCTTCGAGCTTCTTGGCGCTCGCTGCGGTCTCGGCGGCTTCGTCGGTGAACAGGGCTTCGTCCACCTCGATCTCGACAGACAATTCCTCGGCCTGTTCCTCGTAATCACGCTTGAAGGCAACGGCGCCGTCGGAGGCGATGGTTTCCTGTTCGGACTTGACCGCCAGATTGCTGGAGGACTTGCTGGACGAGGATTTCGCCGAGAACGAGGCGGTGATCACCGAAGAGCCGGAGGAGGGAGCGGCGGGTGCCGCCTGGCCCTTGGGCTCGGGGGTGCCGGCAACGCTGGCGCCGGTGACGACCTTCAGCGATGCGCCGCGGGTCAGGCCCTTGGAGAACGGCTGTGCCTTGCCTTCGGAAATGCCCTTGCCGAGCGCGGTGTTGCCAAAGTCGGACGTGTCGACATGGGCAAGATCGTGACGCGCCAGGTAGGAGACGGCCAGCTCGCGGAAGATGTAATCCAGGATCGAGGTGGCGTTCTTGATGGCGTCGTTGCCCTGCACCATGCCGGCGGGTTCGAACTTGGTGAAGGTGAAGGCCTCCACATATTCTTCCAGCGGCACGCCATATTGCAGGCCGAGCGAGATGGCGATGGCGAAGTTGTTCATCATGGCGCGGAAGGCAGCGCCTTCCTTGTGCATGTCGATGAAGATCTCGCCGAGGCGGCCATCGTCGAATTCGCCGGTGCGCAAGTACACCTTGTGGCCGCCGATGACGGCTTTCTGGGTGTAGCCCTTGCGGCGGTTGGGCAGCTTCTCGCGGTCGCGATAGAGCCGTTCGACCACGCGCTCGACGATCTTCTCGGTGACCGTGACGGCCTGGGCTGCGGCGGGCTGGGCCACCAGAGCCTCGATGGCGTCATCCTCGTCCTCGTCATCCTCGATCAGCGAGGAATTGAGCGGCTGGGAGAGTTTCGAGCCGTCGCGGTAGAGCGCGTTGGCCTTCAGTGCCAGCTTCCAGGACAGCATGTAGGCGTTCTTGCAATCATCAACGGTGGCATCGTTGGCCATGTTGATGGTCTTGGAGATCGCGCCGGAGATGAACGGTTGGGCGGCCGCCATCATGCGGATGTGGCTTTCCACCGACAGGTAGCGCTTGCCGACCTTGCCGCACGGATTGGCGCAATCGAACACCGGATAGTGCTCTTCCTTCAGGTGCGGTGCACCTTCCAGCGTCATGGCGCCGCAAACATGGATGTTGGCGGCCTCGATGTCTTTCCGGGAGAAGCCCAGGGCCGACAGCATGTCGAAGGAGAAGTCGTTCATCTGCTCGTCGGTGAAACCGAGAACATCCTTGCAGAACTCTTCGCCCAGCGTCCACTTGTTGAACACGAACTTGATGTCGAAGGCTGCCTTGGTGGCACCGTTGATCGCCTCGATCTGGGTGTCGGTGAAGCCCTTGGCCTTGAGCGAGCCGGGGTTGATGCCGGGGGCCTGGTTGATGTTGCCGTGACCGACGGCGTAAGCCTCGATCTCGGCCAGCTGGGCTTCGGTGTAGCCGAGAGTCCGCAGGGCTTCAGGCACCGCGTTGTTGATGATCTTGAAGTAGCCGCCGCCGGCGAGCTTCTTGAATTTCACCAGCGCGAAGTCGGGCTCGATGCCGGTGGTGTCGCAATCCATCACCAGGCCGATGGTGCCGGTCGGCGCAATCACGGTGGCCTGCGCATTGCGGTAGCCGTGCTTCTCGCCGAGCTTGAGCGCCTTGTCCCAGGCAGCCTTTGCGTGGGCGATCAGGTCCTGGTCCGGGCAGTCGTCATGCATCAGGGGGACCGGGTTGACCGAGAGGTCTTCATAGCCGGTGACCTCGCCGTGGGCGGCGCGGCGGTGGTTGCGGATCACCCGCAGCATGTTCTTCTTGTTTTCCTTGTAGCCCGGGAAGGTGCCGATCTCGCCGGCCATCTCGGCCGATGTGGCGTAGGCCACGCCGGTCATGATCGCGGTCAGCGCGCCGCAGATGGCGCGGCCTTCCTTGGAATCGTAGGGAATGCCGGTGGTCATCAACAGGCCGCCGATATTGGCAAAGCCCAGACCCAGGGTGCGATATTTGTAGGACCGCTCGGCAATCTGGTGCGAGGGGAACTGCGCCATCATCACCGAGACTTCAAGCACGATGGTCCAGAGCCGGACGGCATGCTCGTAATCGGCGATGTTGATGCGCTTGGTGTCCTTGTCCTTGAAGCGCAGCAGGTTGAGCGAGGCCAGGTTGCAGGCCGTGTCATCAAGGAACATGTATTCCGAGCACGGGTTGGAGGCACGGATCGGGCCTTCAGCCGGGCAGGTGTGCCAGTCGTTCATGGTGGTGTTGTAGTGCAGGCCCGGATCAGCCGAGGCCCAGGCCGCGTGGCCGATCTGTTCCCACAGGTCGCGGGCTTTCAGCGTCTTCATCACCTTGCCGTCCTTGCGGGCGGTCAGGTTCCATTCGCCGTCGGCCTCGACAGCCTGAAGGAAGTCGTCGCGGATCGAAACCGAGTTGTTGGAATTCTGGCCTGAAACCGTGAGGTAGGCTTCCGAATCCCAGTCGGTGTCATAGGTCTTGAATTCGATGTCGGTGTAGCCCTGGCGTGCAAACTGGATGACGCGCTTGACGTAGTTTTCCGGCACCTGGTCCTTCTTGGCAGCCTTGATCTCGCGCTTGAGCGCAGGGTTCTGCTTGGGATCGAAGCAGGCGTCGTTGTCGGCCTCGCAGTTCATGCAGGCCTTCATGATCGCCTTCAGATGACCGGCAACGATCTTCGAACCGGTGACGAGGGCGGCAACCTTCTGCTCTTCCTTGACCTTCCAGTTGATGTAGTCCTCGATATCGGGGTGATCGATGTCGACCACGACCATCTTGGCAGCGCGCCGGGTGGTGCCGCCCGACTTGATGGCGCCGGCAGCGCGGTCGCCGATCTTGAGGAAGCTCATCAGGCCCGACGACTTGCCGCCGCCGGAAAGCTTTTCGCCTTCGCCGCGCAGATGCGAGAAGTTGGAACCGGTGCCCGAGCCGTATTTGAACAGGCGCGCTTCACGTACCCACAGGTCCATGATGCCGTTCTCGTTGACGAGATCGTCCTCGACCGACTGGATGAAGCAGGCATGCGGCTGCGGGTGTTCGTAGGAGGATTTCGACTTGGTCAGCTTGCCGGTGAACGGATCGACATAGAAGTGGCCCTGGCCGGGGCCGTCGATGCCGTAGGCCCAGTGCAGGCCGGTGTTGAACCATTGCGGGGAATTGGGGGCAACGCGCTGGGTGGCAAGCATGTAGGCCTGCTCGTCCATGAAAGCACGGGCGTCTTCTTCGGTGGTGAAGTAGCCACCCTTCCAGCCCCAGTAGGTCCAGGTGCCGGCGAGCCGGTCAAAGACCTGACGGGCATCGGTTTCCGAGCCGTAGCGTTCGTCTTCGGGAAGTTCGGCGAGGGCCTCTTCGTCGGCGACGGAGCGCCACAGCCATGAGGGGACCGAATTCTCCTCGACCTTTTTCAGGCGTGCGGGAACGCCGGCCTTGCGGAAGTATTTCTGGGCCAGGATATCGGCTGCGACCTGACTGAACTGAACCGGCACATCGATGTCGGCGAGACGAAATACGATCGACCCGTCAGGGTTTCTGATCTCGCTGGTGGCCTTGCGGAATTCGATCTCCGCGTAAGCTGATTGGCCCTGCTTGGTGAACCGGCGTTCAATGCGCATTGTCGTCCTCTTTTTTGAATTCGCAGCCGAACGCATTCTTGCGTCACGACAATAACTTCCCCGCAAGCTGCACAATCATTGTACAGCCAGTTTCTCAACTCGGTCACTCTGTTTGATTCCCGCGTAGGAGAACCCTCTATCTTGTGGGTAGGTTGGCTGTAAACACTAAATATAGTGTTAACAACTCATTTATGCCAGTCCCCAATCATAGCGGCCCGCCGAAACTTTTCGGCATCAGAGCGCGCCCTCAAACCACCGTGATCGTCACAGTGAAAGATGCTCTGAACCGAAAAATGTCGGGATTTGACTGGCCTCTAAACATCCCAGCCCCGCTGCCGCCGCAACGTTCGTCCTATAAGCAGCGACTCGGGTGGATGCGTCAAGGGGTTGTCGGTGGCAGATTCTTGCACACCATATCTAGTGGATGAGGACTGTGGAAAACGAGGACAAACGGATGAATTGCCAGTTTGACCATTGCCCGGAGAAACACGAAGGAAATGGCGTTAACACTTCACCGGCTGTTCACGCTCGACTCAGGTCACGCCAGTTGCGTGGGCAATCAAGGGGTTAGGATCTGCTTTGAGGGCTGGTCTATATCGGCAGCCGGGTCAAGTAATCGGCAGCCTTCAAGCTTGGCGCCGCAAGCATGGCGCGGGCAATATTCGGCCAAGACTGGCTGCCCGCAGGAAAAAGAGGCCACAATAGTTTTGCGGCCGAACGTGTCAGGCAGCCTTGATGAACTGGAAGGCATCGCGGATGACATCCTTCAGGCCTTCTTCGGTGATCAGGCCGATCGCGGTTGCGACCGGAAACCATTTGCGCCGGCGCTGGCCCTTTTCCGGCCACTGGTCCTGCTCCTCGCGCAACATCAAAAGATAGACATCGACATCGCAGATCGCATCCCGGCGGCGTGCCCTTTGCTTGATGTAGCGGTAATGCCCGACAGGGCCGCCGGTCTGGACTTCGCCGATCACGCCTGCTTCTTCCCATGTTTCCCTCAGGGCAGCGTCTGCGCCGTCTTCGCCGTCTTCGATCCAGCCCTTGGGAACAATCCAGCGTCCGGTGTCGCGGCTGGTCACCAGCAGTAGCTCGCGCTGGTCGCCGGAGCCGCGGAATACCGCCGCTGCCGATTGCCGCTTGGGCTTCCTTTTCAGGCCTGGCCGGGTGTCACCGGGAAGCCTGAACAGGTCCAGCAGATGTTTGAGCCTGTCGAAAACGGTCATGTCGAGTGATTCTCCTCCCGGTCTGATCCTGTCATCGGATTGTGACCGGTTTGATACACGTGGCGGCTGTCAAAGCCTTTCCGCTCCGCAAGGGTGCGCAAATCGGCGGCCGGCGCGGTTGGTTTCGCGGATGGGGCCGGGGGCATCTGCGGACCAAAAAGGGGACACAGTGCGCACCGTGTCCCCAATATAGTGCTTCAAGGCGTCAGGCCAAGGTCCCGGCGTTCCGGGTGCTGGCCGAGCCGGGCCGGGATCAGAATTCGTCCCACTCCTGAGCCGCCGCGGCTGCTGCCCCGCCACCGCTGTGCCGGACTGCCTTCGGGGCCTGCGCCACCTGCTTTGGGGCCTGGGCAACCGGTTTGGCAGATGAAGCTGCCGGCTTGGTGTTGGCGGCAGGGCGCGACATTTGGCGTTCATTGACGCTGAACACTGCAAGTTTTGCCACAAGTCCGTCCGCGTCGGCCGCAAGGTTGCGGATCGACTTGGTGGTGTCGGCAACCAGCGCGGTGTTCTGCTGGGTGGTCTGGTCCATGTTGACCACCGCCGAGTTGATCTCGGAGATGTCGGCGGCCTGCTCGCGCGAGGTATCGACAATCTTGGCGATGTAGTCGTTGATGTGCTTGACCTGTTCGCCAATCGAGCGAAGCGCCTCGCCGGTCTGATTGACCAGGGTCACGCCGCTGCTCACCTGTGTCGACGAGGTTTCGATCAGGGCGTTGATCTCCTTTGCAGCACTTGCCGAGCGCTGCGCCAGTTCGCGCACTTCCTGCGCCACGACAGCAAAGCCCTTGCCGGCTTCACCGGCGCGGGCGGCTTCGACACCGGCATTCAGCGCCAGCAGGTTGGTCTGGAAGGCGATCTCGTCGATCACGGTGATGATCTGACCGATCTGACGCGAGGATCCTTCGATTTCGGTCATGGCGCTGACTGCCCTGGAGACGATCTCTTCGGAAACGGAAGCGTTCTTGGTTGCTTCGTCGACCAGAGCCCCGGCTTCGCCGGCACGTTTGGACGCGGTCTGGACGTTTTCGGTGATGCGGCCGATTGCAGCGGCTGTTTCTTCCAGGGAAACAGCCTGTTGTTCGGTGCGTTGGGAAATGCGCTCGGCATCGGCGCAGACACCATTCGAACCGTCGCTCATCTGGCTGGCGGACGTGCTCAGTTCGGCAACCAGCTGTTCGAGGGTTTCCATCGAGGAGTTGAAGTCCCCCCTGAGGTTTTCAAGCGTGCCGTCGAAGCTGTCGGTCAGGCGGAAGCGAAGGTCGCCCCCGGCCAGCTGGCGAAGGCCGCGGCCGAGCGCTTCCATGGCGAACTGCAGGCGTTCGGTGTCGGCGGCGCGTTCAGCTTCACGGCTCTTGGCGTCCTCGAGGTTCTTGAGCTGGGCTTCCTCGGCCTTGCGGGACATTTCGCCAGCCTGCTTGTTGGCGACCTCGGTTTCGCGCATTGCTTCTTCGTTCTGCGCAAAGGCACGGGCCAGGGAATGTCCCAGAACCACCAGGGCGCCGGCTTCGAGGATCAGGATGACGGCATGCAGCACCACCCGGCCAAAATCGGTCTCGCCGGGAAAGACCGCTGCCGGGATCAGGAAGAACAGCGCGAGATGGTGAACCGCGGTGAGGCCGGCGAAAGCGACAATTGGCTGCCAGTTTACCCAGGATGCGCAGATCGCAAGGCTGGCGAAGAAATACATGTGCATGTCGATCTGGAGCGGAGATCCGGAGAACGCATAGACCAGAAGCGCGACGCTCGCCGCATGGGCCAGCGCGGTCGAAATCTGCGTTGCCGTGCCGGTGCGGTCGCGCCACCAGGTCAGGGTCGCGACACCGGCGATGGCCGCGCCGCCACCCAGGACGATAACCGGATCGGCCTCCATGCCCCACCAGTAGCGGAGCGCCATCATGCCCAGGTTGATCCACAGCAGCGAGACGATGATGATGGCTGCACGGGTACGGAGAGAAGTCATATGGTTCATAGCGAAGATGTACTCCTGCAAAATAAAGCGAGACTGCCATCAAGAACCAGCATTGCGCCGGATGAAAACAGGCGGAAGGCGAAACCGGGTTCGTCCGAATACGCAATTGCCGCGTAGGGTGACCCGGTTCCGTTCATGATCGATCCACCGGCATCGGCGATGACATCGATGACCCGTCCCGGCTCACTCCACGGTGAAACAATCACCAGTGCCTTGCCATTGCGCGGAACGATGGCCGCCGCTGACAGCACGGCAACGATCACGGCAAGGTTGATGCCGATGATGCGGCATTGCCTGAAAAGGTTTTCGGATGGTGGTGTTGGTCGCTGCATGAATATGAATGATTTGCCAATAGGCTGCGATGCATGCCTCTCAAGAGGCTTTGACAAGCTGATATCATGCCAGCGTGGGTAGTAATTGATCGTCCCATATTGTCACAGATGTATATAGAGACGGTTAATTTTCTCTCATGGGTTGCGGGGCTGTTGCAGGCTCAAGCCGGACTGACACGGCATCGGGCGCGCTTCTGCGAAACGGCAGCAACAACCACAGCGAAATGAACGAAAATGGTGTGGGCGCGTGTCGCAGGGCAGGGATGCGCGGTGGGTTCCAACGGTGCGTCGCACCTGTCCTGCGCCAGTGGCTGCCGCCGCACCCGGACTGGATGCGGAGAACTTGGCGCCGGGGTGAAATCACCCGGGCGCGATTTGCATGTTCACCTACGACAGTGGCCAACCGGCCGGTGCGGGATGCGATGATCCTTCGGACGGAGCGGTGTCAGCCGCGCGAATCCTTGGCGATCGGCTCGACATAGGCAAAACCCATGTCCCAGGGGAAGTAGATCCAGGTATCCTGGCTGACTTCGGTGACGAAGGTGTCGACCAGCGGGCGGCCCTTCGGCTTGGCGTAAACGGTGGCGAAATGGGCCTTGGGCAGCATGGCCCTGACGATGGCCGCGGTTTTGCCGGTATCGGTCAGGTCGTCGATGATCAGAACTGCTTCGCCCTCGGTCTCGAGGATGTCGGAATTGATTTCCTTGAGAACCTGCATTTCGCCCTGATTGACATAGTCATGGTAGGAGGCCACCGAGACCGTATCGATGCGGCGGATATCGAGTTCACGGGAAATGATGGCGGCGGGAACCAGCCCGCCACGGGTGATGCAGACGATCGAAGTCCAGACCTGTCCGCTGCCGCTCAACCGCCACGCAAGCGCGCGTGCGTCGCGGTGAAACTGATCCCATGAGACTGGAAAGGCTTTGTCTGGAAGGGACATGGTTTGCTTCCTTGCGTGTGCAACAACCCCGATGGCTGCTTTGCTGAATGATCAAGGGCGGCAAATAGCCGGAATCCGGTACGGAACGCAAGTCTCACGCTGCCAGCATTCTGATTGTCCCGTGGCGTGAAACGGGTGGTGGCGGAACCACCTGCAGCCGGGCGCACAACCGTGACCGGCTGCGCGCCCGGTCTTGAGGATCAGCGTGACATCAGCACCGGAACAGACGAGCGCTCCATGAATGCGCGTGTGACGCCGCCGAACAACCATTCCCTGAGCCGCTGGTGTGTGTAAGCGCCCATAACCACCAGGTCGGCGTTGCTGGCGGAGACCTGGGCCGAAATGGCCTCAGCAGTGGAGCCAGAGCCCCTGGACACGGTCGTGACATTGGCGTGGATGCCGTGCCGCGACAGGCAGCTCGCGATGTCGGTGCCGGCAAGCGGTGCATCGATGTCCGGCAGCTTGTCGGCATCGACAATGACGATTTCCACGGCTTCGGCTGTCTTGAGCAGCGGCAATGCGTCATGGGTGGCGCGGGCGGCCTCGCGGGATCCGTCCCAGGCGACGAGAATGCGCTTGATCGGCGATGCGAGCTTGCCGCTGGAAGGCAGGAACAGCACCGGGCGACCGCCTTCAAACAACAGCGCTTCGACATTGGTGGCCATGTCCTCGTTGGCCTCCCGGTCGGGTTGGCGCACAACCACCAGATCAGCCGAGCGGGCGCTGACAAGCGCCGAGACGGCACTGTCTCCGCCGGGGGAGCGGACCGGACGCCATTCGTGTGACAGGCCTTGCTTTTCACACGCCTTGTCGAACGCATCGCCGACTTCGCGCATGCGGACGTCGGCCTGTTCGTACAGGGCGGCGATGGTGGCCGCGTCGGGCACGTCGATCGGGGCGGAAAGCACGACGAACTGGGACGGTTCCCCGTGGCAGCCGATCAGATGGACATCAGTACCGGCTGTGAAATTGGCAATGGCCGAAGTCACCGGCGCCACGTCAGCTTGTGTTGCGTAGACGGCGAGGATCGTATGGTAGGCCATAATGAAGTCTCCTTTAAGCGGCGCGAAAAATGCGTCTATGGTGACATCATGCTTTGCCGCTCGTGCGGGCGCATTGATCCTTATCAAACTGCCTTTGCGCCGAGCCTGGAACCCACGCTTTCCAGCATCGCCTCGACATCGCGCCGGGCGGCCTCGATTGCGCTTTTCTCGCGGCCGCGAATGACGATCTCGGTGGAGAAGCTGTCGCCGGAGAAGCGTGGATAGGAGCCGATATTGACCTCGGGATGGGCCTTGGCGATGGCGCTCAGCGGATCGCCGATGTCGCCTTCCCCATAGGGGCAGCTGACCTTGTCCGAGAGGATTTTCACGCCTGTGCGCAATGTCGGCAGGACATTGTCGAGCATGGCCTGGAATACGGAGGGAACGCCGGCCATGACATGAACATTGCCGATGACGAAGCCGGGTGCACGGCTGACCGGATTGTCGATGTGGCGGCTGCCCACTGGCATGCGGGCCATGCGCTTGCGCGCATCGGTGAATTCCATGCCGCGTTCCGCATAATGCGCGCCAAGCAGGGCAAGAGCGTCGGCGTCGTGGGTGCAGGCGACGCCAAAGGCGGCGGCGACCGCATCGGCGGTGATGTCGTCATGCGTGGGGCCGATGCCGCCGGATGTGAAGACGTAATCGTAGCGGGTCCTGAGCGCATTGAGTGCTTCGACGATGCGGTCCTGCTCGTCCGGCACGATGCGGACTTCCTCGAGATCAATGCCGGCGGCGGTCAGCAGTTCGGCCAGATGGCCGATGTTCTTGTCCTTGGTGCGGCCGGAGAGCAATTCGTCGCCAATGGCGAGCGCTGCAGCGGTTACAGGTCGGGCGTCGCTCATGATCATACTCCTTGGCGAAAACGCCCTGAATAGACCCGATTTCCCGATTTGCGCAAGGGAATACCGGCGCTCAAATTGCGTCAGATTGTGAACAATCCGTGCTTTGATTGTTGGCTTTCGGTGAACAGCAAAACGCTTATCTCTTGTCCATCGACCGCCGAACGCGGGGATTGTGAACAAGGATGCGATCATGACAAAAGTACTGGTGCTTTACTATTCGAGCTGGGGCCACATGGAGGCCATGGCGAAGGCTGCTGCGAAGGGTGCGGCTGCCGCAGGCGCGGACGTGACGATCAAGCGGGTGCCGGAGCTGGTGCCGGAGGCTGTTGCCAAGGCCGCGCATTACAAGCTCGACCAGGATGCCGCGATTGCCGATCCGCTCGAACTGGCCGACTACGACGCGATCATCTTCGGTGTGTCGACCCGCTACGGCATGATGGCCTCGCAGCTGAAGAATTTCCTCGACCAGACCGGCCCACTGTGGGCGGAAGGCAAGCTGATCAACAAGGTGGGGTCGGTGATGGTGTCGACTGCGACGCAGCATGGTGGCGCGGAACTGGCCATCATCAGCACGCAGGCTGCCTTGCAGCACCACGGCATGATCATCGTGCCGCTGTCCTACGCCTATCAGGACCAGATGGGCAATGACGTGGTGCGCGGCGGATCTCCCTACGGCATGACCACCACCAGCGATGGCGACGGATCGCGGATGCCGTCGGAACAGGAACTCGAAGGCGCTGAATTCCAGGGCAAGCGGGTTGCGGAAATCGCGGCCAAGATCATCGCCTGAAGCATATGACTGCAGCCGCGTTCATTCATGGCTGCGTAGCCTGCGCCCCGGTGTCCATGACATCGGGGCGTTCTGGTTTTTTGCGCAAACAGCGCCAGAACCCTTGCCTGCATGATGATCGTCGGCTACCGACTAGCTGACGTGCGGACGTGGCGAAACTGGTAGACGCAAGGGACTTAAAATCCCTCGGCCGCAAGGCTGTACGGGTTCGATTCCCGTCGTCCGCACCACTATCGTCTGCCGGTCCTGCATCGCTCCATGACGATGTGCCATTCGGTTTGCATTCCAGGCTCTGAGGAGCCGGGAGCATCCGGTCAAGTCGTGATCTTGAAGCCGATGCGCAGGCCGCCCCAGTGGCGTCCGTTGACGATGATCGGCGCCGAGAGATCCTTCATCAGGCTGAAATTGCCGCCGCCCATGTCGCGGCGGTAGGTTTGCAGCAGGAACGGCTTCTTGTTGCGGCCGGCCGCCAGGCCGGTGCGATCATTGAAGATGCGTCGGTTGCGGCAGTTGCCGGCATTCCAGACCGGATCGGCGCTCTGGGGTTGCGAGTAGATATGGTTGTGGGTGGGCAGGTAGCCGTTGCGGTCGATCGCCGCGCAGAAGGTAACCCGCGGATCAAACTCCAGCACTGCCTCCTGAACGGGCGGCAGCAGACGGTCGGTATGCCTGGTGAACCGCGCCATGTGCTGCAGCGGGTCGGTGCCGGGGATGGGGGTGTATTTCTCGTCAAACAGGTCATCAAGCGACATGACGCCCGAACCGATGGCCTGTTCGAAAATTGACGAGACTTCGTTGGCCCTGGCAATGCAGTGGCGGATGAGCGGCGTGTCTTCGGTTTCAATTCCGCTCTCGGCAACCTCACCGATAACATCTTCGGAGAAGGACACCAGGCGGTCGATCTTGGCGCTGGCGGTGGTCAACATGTCGGCGCTCAGGTGAACCTGCTTGTCGAGATCGGATACCTTGGCAAGCACCGTCGAGCAGGCCCGCGTGGTCTCTTCGACCGGGTCGCTTATCCGTTCGATTTCACTGATCATTCCGGCCACCGTCTGGCTGAAGCCGGTGAATTTCTGCAGTTCGCTGTCAATTTCGGTTGAACGCTGGTGCGCCGCTGTCGCCACCTGTTCGTTTTCGGCGTTCTGTTTCTGCAGCTTGTCGACAATCGCGCGCAGCGCTTCGAGCCGGGAGACAATGTCACGTGATACCGTGCCGGTCTTGTCGGCCAATTGCTTGACCGCGTCCGCGACCACGGCAAACCCGCGTCCTGCTTCGCCGGCATGGGCTGCCATGATGCCCGCATTGACGGCCAGAAGCTGGGTCTGGGTCGCAATCCCCTGGATCGATTCGGAGAAGGAATGGACTTCCCGGATCTGCCCGGAGACGGAATTGAGAACCCCGGTGATCTCGGTGGCGTTGGTCGCCATGGATTTGATGTCGGATACGGCGTTGACGAGTATGCCGTTGACGCTCTTCGTCGTGGTGTCGAGTCCGGCCTGTGTCGTCTTGGCAGCTTCGATTGCGCCACGCGAGGCTTCGGCCACGGTCTGGTTCGACCGGGCAATCATCGAAATGTCCTGGGTAAGGGAATGGAATTCCTCGGCCTGGCGCGACATCGAAGCGGAGACGTCGCCGACCATGCCGCTGGTGTCGGCGATGTTGACGGACAATTCGCCGATCTGCGATCCGATCACGTTCATGGCCCGCTCCAGCCTGGCCTGATCTTCCGCGGGCGGTGTCAATGCCTGCATATCTTCTGGTCCGGCAGCCGGTTGCGTGTCCGTCTCATCGGCAAGGGAAACCTGCAATGCGTGCATTCGAATTTATCCTCCATCTTGGATGGAAGGTAAGCAGATTTTGGTTAATCGTTGGATAATATGCAGGGCGCGGCAGACTATGGGGTGGACTATTCGCGCCAGAAAGCGGGCAGCAAAAGCACTAGCACCACCAATATTTCCAGTCGTCCAAGCAACATCAAGAAAACCAGGATAATTTTGGCCGGGTCGCCGAGTGAGCCGAAGTTGCCTGCTGGGCCGATGACCGGGCCTATGCCCGGTCCTACGTTGGCCAGTGCAGTAATCGAGCCTGAAACTGCTGTTTCGATGTCGAGGCCGGTGGCTGCCAGCGCGATCGAGCCGAGCGCCCAGATTCCGATATAGGCACACACGAAAAGAAACACGGTGCGCTGCATGTCCGGTTCGACGGCGACGGATCCATACCGCACCGGACGCACGCTGTTGGGGTAGAGCAGCCGCATCAGGCCCGAGCGGATTGAGCTTGCAATGATGACCAGCCGGTAGGCCTTGATGCCGCCCGAGGTCGATCCAGAGCATCCACCCAGAAAGGTCGCCATCAGCAGGATTGCAACGCTCAGCGGTCCCCACAAGGTGTAGTCGGTGCTGGCAAAGCCCGTTGTGGTGACAACAGAGACGACATTGAAGGCCGCATGGGTGAGGGCCATTCCGAAACTCTCGCCAAGGGACAGGCGAAGGCTGAGCGCGATGGTGAGGGTGAGCACAACCAGGATGCCGGCATAGGCGAGGATCTGCGGATCGCGCAATGCATCAAGGCGGCCGCGGACGGCAAACAGGATAAGGACGGAAAAGGGCAGGCCGGCAATCGCCATGAACACGGTCCCGGTCCAGACAAGGGCAGGCGAGGTGAAGGCCCCGAAGGATGCGTCATGGGTGGAGAACCCGCCGGTCGCCAGCGTTGTCATGGCATGGTTGAGAGCGTCAAAATCGCTCATGCCCAAAAACCTGTAGAGAATGGCGCAGGTTACCGTCAGGCCGATATAGATGGCGAAGAAGGCGCGGACAAACACCGCAAACCGGGCGAACGGCTTTTCCGATGTGTCAGAAGATTCCATCTTGAATACGGTGAAGCCGCCGACCTTGAGGTAGGGCAGCACCAGAAGCCCCAGGGCGACGATGCCAATGCCGCCGATCCATTGCAGCAGCGAGCGCCACAGCAGGAGCCCGGGAGGTGCCGAGTCGAGTCCGGAGATGACGGTGGCGCCGGTGGTGGTGACGGCGGAGACCGATTCAAACAGCGCGTCAGCCATGTCGAGCCCGAGCGAGGCAAGATAGAACGGGATGGCGCCCGTTACCGACAGCGTGATCCACAGCAGGTTGACGACAAGGAACCCGAGGCGTCGGGAGAAGGGGGCGTTGACGCCGCGGTTGGCCGCCGCAGACGCAAGGCAGATCGCACCAACTGAGAAAGACGAGACGGCAAAGACCTGCCAGTCGGGATTGCCGAAATAGAAATCCACCGCCGCCGGCGCCAGCATGGCGACCGACAGGTACAGCCCTGCCATGGACGCGATGAACACCGCGGATCGGAAAGTGTTGCCGTGCACCCCTTGCCCTCACAAAAGCCGGAGACCGCCGGATCTGGTTGGCAACCGGCACGTTCCCATGGCATAGACCCGTCATGACCGAAAAACAATCTCCCGATGCTTTCCGCCACTGCGTCGACAAGGCCCTTGCCGAGATGCGGGAGCTGTTCGCGGAAACGCCGCTGCAGCTCAATGACCACCTGTCCGCGCGGTTTGGCGCGCGGATCTGGCTCAAACGCGAAGATTTGTCGCCGGTCCGCTCCTACAAGATCCGCGGCGCGTTCAATTTCATCCGCAAGGCGCTAAAGGAAAATCCGCAACAGAACCTGTTCGTCTGTGCGTCGGCGGGAAACCATGCGCAGGGATTTGCCTATGTCTGCCGGCATTTCGGGCGCAAGGGCGTTGTGTTCATGCCGGTGACGACGCCGCAGCAGAAGATCGACAAGACGCGGATTTTTGGCGGCGAGTTTATCGAGATACGTCTGACCGGCGACTTTTTCGACGCCTGCTACGATGCGGCGCGTGAATTCGCCGTTACCGAGGGCGCATTGATGACGCCGCCGTTCGATCATGACGACATCATCGAGGGGCAGGCGAGCGTCGGAGCGGAAATTGCAGCGCAGTTGCCCGAGGGCGAAACGCCTGACCTGATTTTGCTTCCGGTCGGAGGCGGAGGACTTTCCGCCGGGACGGCGCGCTATTTTGAAGATCAGGTCGATACCGACCGGTTCGTCCTGGTCGAGCCTGCCGGTGCGCCGAGCCTGAAGGAGAGCCTTGTCGCAGGCCACAGGGTCAAGCTTGGCAAGATCGACAATTTTGTCGATGGCGCCGCAGTGGCCGAAATCGGCGAGCGCAACTTCGAGATCCTGCGCCGTTTCAGGGCCGACCAGGTGATGACAGTGTCCGAGAACGCCATCTGCCTGACCATGACGAGGATCCTCAATACCGAGGGAATCGTGCTTGAACCGGCCGGCGCGCTCTCCATCACGGCGCTGGAGGCGATGGAGCCTGAACAGCTGGCCGGGAAGACTGTGGTGGCGGTGGTGTCGGGCGGAAATTTCGATTTCGAGCGGCTGCCCGACGTCAAGGAACGGGCCATGCGCTACGCGGGCACCAAGAAGTACTTTATCCTGCGTTTGCCGCAGCGTCCGGGGGCCTTGAGGGACCTGCTGTCCTTGCTGGGTCCTGAAGATGACATTGCCCGGTTCGAGTACCTGAAGAAATCGGCTAGGAATTTCGGCTCTATCCTGATCGGGATCGAGACCAGCGCGCCTGAGAACTTCTCGCGGTTGATCGCGGCATTCGATCAGGCCGGTCTGAGCTATCAGGATATTACCGACAACGAGATCATCGCCAATCTGATCATCTGATCGGCAGGCTCTCGATCCATTCGATCGTCTCGGCTGCCAGTCTTTCGGTGGTGGACGGCGAAAGTGCGTCGCCGGCGATGACGTGATGGCTCGGATCGTCATCATCGACGACTTCGATGATCCTGGCCGGGCCGCCCCAATTGCCCGCCGTGGCCTCAACGAGGTCAGGCCGAATGACCTGATCGCGCGGCGAAAAGACAAACAGCGACGGAATCGCGATGCTGCGTGGATCAACGGAGTTGGCCAGCTTGACCAGTGCCGCCATAGGCAGCAAGGCGGCGCTTGGGTACTCCGATGTCCAGAACTTGGCGTGAAGTTCGTTTCTGGTCTTGAACGAACGGCGTTCGCCGACGCTCATCCGCAGTATCTGCGCGGCCCAGGGCATGGTCAGCAACTTCGAGCCGGCTGCCTGAACGCCATAATTGGGCGAAAACTGCACCAGGCCGGCAACGTCGCGCATCAACTCCGGTCGGGCTGCGGCCCAGGTGGCAAGCGATGCTCCGGTCGACGTTGCCATGACGACCACGCGTTCGCCCAGCCTGCGGCCGATGGCGACGGCTTCGGCAAAATCATTGATCCAGCCGTGCACCGATCCCTCAAGCATGGCGTCGCCACTGCGGCCGTGACCCCTGAGCCGGGCGTAATAAAGATTGGCGCCAAGGCGATCTGCGACGAGATCGGGCAACGGGCGCAATTCGCCCGGGCTGGCGGAAAAACCGTGAATGTAGACGATGGCAATCGGGGTTCGGGCCCGCGATGCCGGGTTGGCCCAGACGATCTGCCGTTGGTTTCCGGGGCGCAGATCGACAAAACGTGCTTCGGACGCCGCAAGATAGACATCGAGATTTCCGGGCAGGGTGCTTTCGTCAAACGCGACGGCCGTATCAGCAACCGGTCGCGGCCCGAGGGCGTAAGCCGCAAGAACCGCGACAATTGCAATTGCCATGAGATACAGCGCCATGCGCGTTCCTGATGCTGTCTTTGCCATTCAGCCAAAGCTGGCCAATACCCGAGTTTATGCAACCCTGTCCTGGCACGACATATCACGCAATGCTTCCTGGTTGGCGTCCAGCCTGCCGGGCTGCCGCATCAGGGACGTCGTTTTTGCTGTCCGGCCCTCATGCCGTCTTCAGGCGCCTGATGTGCAGCTTGTAGTAGCTTTCCACCTTGGCGGCTGTGTTGGATGACATGTGAAGTTGAGCACCAAGACGCGGCCGCCTGAACCAGCGGACCGTTCCGGTAAGAAAACCCATTTCCGCCGTTTTGATGATGATCTCTTCTCCTGGTAAAATGGGAATGTGTGAGTTGAGGTAAATGCACATGCCGCTTTGAGAAATATCAATAATGGTTGCTATGGTTGTTCGACCCATGTGAGTAATATTAGCCCGCAATTCAGTCGGGTCGCGCGGGTCTACACGTCGTGAGGTTCCACTCATGATCAATAGCCTTTGCAGTCTTAATACTCATAAATCTAGCTATTGCGCGTGAATGAAATCTTAACTTCTTCGCGAAAGATGTCCGGATCGTTGATTCGGGTGCGCGGGCTGGCTGCGCGTCCCGGTGAATCGGGCGAGATTTCCGGCATGTTAGGACGGGGATTGTCTGCGGTTATCGAACCGGGCGCAGCTTGAAATTGTGCCGACGGGTGAGGGCGCGCGGTGGCCGGCAGGTCTTCGCGTCAGCAAGGCTGTCGCCGGCAATTGGTGCAAGCGTTGGCGTGGTGCATGACCGGGGAGATTGAGGCGTGGGCCTGTCTGGCGTGGAGCGGCTGCCGCAATGCTTGATCGTCAGTTGGGCTATTTGGCTTCGCGCAACCGCTTGTAATAGCTTTCGACCTTGGCTTCGGTGTTGGATGATTCCAGCAGGGCAACGCCAACCCGTGGGCTGCGACTCCAGCGCACGGTGCCTGTCAGGTGGCCCATTTCTTCGGTCTTGAAGTGGATCTCGTCGCCAAAAGCGACAGGGATGTCCTGGGAGAGGTAAAGACCGGCGCCAAGCTTGGAAAGATCCAGAACCGATCCGCGGGTTTCATTTCCCTTGCAATCAATATGGGCGTGCATCCGGGTTTTGTCCCTTGGCTGTGCGCGGCCGACAAAATTCTTCATGACCATTCGCCCTTTGTTTTTGTTGAAGGCGAGAGTGTCATCTGTGCGTGTGCAAAGACTTAATGCCTGTCCCGTGCTTTTGTGCAGGTGGACGGGGTGTCATGAGCCATTGAAACGCATGACTGCGTGCGGTTCCGCAGGCGGTATCGAAGTTGTTGTGCGTGAGGACTCGTGCCGGGTTTATGCCGGCTGACGGTTGTGCAGGAACATCTTGTAGTAGCTTTCGACCTTGGCCCGGTTGTTCGAGGTCAGCACCAGTGCCGCACCGATGCGCGATCCCCTGATCCAGCGGATGGTGCCGATCAGCAGGCCCATCTCCTCGGTTTCGACGTTGATCTTGTCGCCGCGCGCCGTGGGGATATGCGCGTCAAGCTGCAGGCAAATGCCCTGCGGAGAGAGATCAATCACTGCACCGCCGGTCTTCTGCCCCATGCAGTCGATCCTTGCCTTCACTCTGGTCTTGTCCCGCTTGATGGCGCGGCCCGTCATTCCTGTCATGTCGAAACGTCCCCTCTGCTGACTGACTGGGAAGTCTCGCATTTCGGGGTAATCAAATTGTAAAGTGCGGTGAGGAAATCGGCGGGTCGGAAGCCGGACAGTTCAGTGTCTCCCGGCGCAACGGATGCGCCGGGAGAAGTTGGTTGCCCTAGAGCGTGATGCGAAACAGGGCAAAGCCGTCGGCGCCATCACCGGCGGGCTCGATCGAAACGCCCTTGACGCTGGACACGAAGTCCCGGGCTTTCGGGCCGCTCGAGAACAGCACGGTTGCACCTTCGACCGGAGCGAAACTCCAGTTGGCGTCGGCGGATGGATTGATCGTGCCTTGCTCGACGATGTAGCGGACAATGACATCGCGGTTGGTGTCGGGGGCCTGGAAGACCACCTTGTCGGGGCCAATTTCGGGGAAATTGCCGCCACCGCCGCCGCGGTAATTATTTGTGGCAACAACGAATTTCTGCTCCGGATCAACAGGTTGGCCGTTGAAGCTGAGGTTCTGAATCCGGCTGGCATCAGGGTTCTGGATCTCACCCTTCGATGTGTATTTGGCGGGCTGTGTGAGATCGACCTGGTAGGTCACGCCGTCGATGACGTCGAAATTGTAGGACGGGAAGTCGCCATTGATCAGTTCCGCGTCTTTCGCACCCGGCGCAATCTGGTTGAAGATGCCGGCCGACATTTCCAGCCATTCCTTGACTTGCGCGCCGGTGATCACCACGGCCTGCACCGTGTTGGGATAAAGATAGAGATCGGCCACATTCTTGATGGCGATGTCACCGGCAGGCACATCGGTGTAGTAATTCGCACCGCCGCGGCCACCGGCCTTGAAGGGCGCTGCGGCGGAGAGCACCGGAAGGTCCTTCCACACGGTGTCCTTGAGCATGTCGGTGATGTACCAGGTCTGTGCCTTGCTGACGATCTGGACGGAAGGGTCGTCTGCGACAAGGGCAAAATAGGAATGCAGAGGCGCGGATGTCTTGCCGACGGCGGTGCGGACATAGGCAAGGGTTGCCTCGTGATCGGCCTTTGCCGCGGCCATCACTTCGGGCTTGTCGGCCACCAGGGCGACAACCTTGCGGTCGACGCGCTCATAGATCGGTCTGGCTTCCGAAGTGTGGCTGACGATCTTCCATGAATTGCCATCGCGCTCGAGCATCAGGTCGATGAGACCGAGATGGGAGCCCCAGAAACCGCCCATGACGCCGGGCTTGCCCGAAATTGTTCCCTTGGCGTTGTCGACGCCGGCCATGCCTTCGAACTTCGGGCCGGGGAAATCGAGATGGCTGTGGCCGGTGACGATGGCGTCGATTCCGGAAACAGCGGCCAGCGGCACGGAGGCGTTTTCGAGGTTTTCGGCCCAGTCCTGCTGGCCGATGCCGGAGTGCGACAGGGCGATGACGACATCGGCGCCTTCCTCGCGCATCTGCGGCACCCAGGCTTCGGCTGCCTTGACGATGTCGCGGGTGGCGGCATTGCCGGTCAGGTGCCGCGAATCCCAGGTCATGATCTGCGGCGGGACAAAACCGATCAGGCCGATCTTGATCTTGTGCTCGGTGCCGGCGCCATCCTTGATGGTGCGATCGAGGATCATGTAGGGCTTGAGGAACAGGTCGTCGTCGCGTGGATTGGCAGCGAGCGTTCCCTTGGTCAGGTTGGCGCACACAAGCGGGAAATTGGCACCGGAAATGACCTTGAACATGAAGTCGAGGCCGTAGTTGAATTCGTGATTGCCGAGCGTTCCTCCGTCATAGCCAAGCACGTTCATGGCGGCGATGATGGGGTGCATGTCACCCTCCTTCATGCCGCGCTCATAGGCGATGTAATCGCCCATCGGATTGCCCTGGAGAAAGTCGCCATTGTCGACGAGAATCGAATTCTGCGCCTCGGAGCGGATCTGGTCGATGATTGATGCTGTGCGGGCGAGGCCCATGGTGTCGTTGGGCTTGTCGCCGTAATAGTCGTAGGCGAAGACATGCACATGCAGGTCGGTGGTTTCCATGATGCGCAGGTGGGCCTGGTTGGCCGCGGCGCGGGCGGTGAACGGATGCACCATGACCAGTGCGCTGGTGGCGGCAAGTCCGCCAAGCAAGGAACGGCGCGAGATTGGATGCATCATGTCGAGAACACGTTGGTCTTTCATGGACTTTCTCCCTGCAGTTGACCTAAAAAGGGTGCCTTGCGGATACATGCTGCATACATCCGCGTTCCGGCCTCCCGTCACGTCTGGCGGCAAGCCGTATATGCCAAGTGTGATCCTGACATGACACTTGTGCAACTGATTTGCTCGGCGGGCCCGGAAAGGCCGGCAGGGCCGGCAACAAGATGATTACGAGAGTGAGGAGCTTCACATGGCAGGCATTATGGACAGCATCCGCAATCTGTTCGGCGGCAAATCCGCGTCCAGCCCGCCGCAAGCCGCCAACGAGCCCGATACCTACAAGGATTGCCTGATCTACTCCGAGCCGATGGCCGAAGGTGGCCAGTGGCGGCTGGCCGGGCGCATCGTCAAGGGTGACGGCGAGGCGGCCAAGGAGCACAAGTTCATCCGTGCTGATATCTTCTCGAACCGTGACGACGTTGAAGCCGCGGCGTTTCGCAAGGCGCGACAGATCATCGACGAGCAGGGTGATGCCCTGTTTTCCGGCCGGTAACGCGATTGCTGTGCACCGGGCGTTTGTCCAGACGGTTCACAAGTGGAGCCGCCCGTTTGTTTCAGGCGCTCAGCGCGTTTGCGTCCTCGCGCTTGGCGATCTTGTGGGAGTCCTCGTTGATCCCTGATTTCCAGTAGCTGGAGATATAGAGGTTGCTGCTGTCCAGACCGCGCTCGCTGCGAAAATAGTCGCGCAGCTGGCGCATGGCGGAGAATTCGCATGCCGCCCAGACGGATGGATTTCCCGCAGCCCAGGTCACGCTTTTCACCCGGTCGACCAGGAGATGGCTGTCTTTGCAGGGATGCGGATTGACCACCCATTCGATGTCGAGCAGCTTCGGCTTTTTCAGATCCTGGATATCGGCTTCGTCCATGACCTCGATTACCGCCGTGCCCTTGGCGGTGCCGGGGAGCATTTCGAGATTGCCGGAAATCGCCGGAAGCGCCGTCATGTCGCCCACCAGCAGATACCAATCCGCATCCGCGTGGACCAGTTTGCGCGGGCCGGGGCCGCCAATGGTGATGCGGTCGCCGATCCTGGTGTTCAGTGCCCACAGCGTTGCCGGGCCGCAATCTTCATGCAGGGCGAAATCCACGTCGATTTCCGACTGGCGATGGGTGCGGACCGTATAGGTGCGAACGACGTCGCGGCCGGTTTCGGAATCGGGCAGCCGCAGCTTGATGTAGGCGCTGGTCTGATCGGCCGGGAAGCCTGCAAGGCCGGGGCCGCCAAGGGTAATCCGCAACATGTTGGGTGTTACCTGTGCCTTGCCGATGACGTCAAGTTCGCGGGGTTCCGGGCGTGCCATGATCTTGCTCCTGATCTTTCAAAGTTGGGAGCGTACCTAACAGATCACCTCGCAAATAAACATGACAAAAATTATCACATTTAATTCAACCCGACATTCGGACGATCGGTGATTTCGCGGAGCGCGAAGCTGGAGTTGATCTTGACCACATGGGGCAGGGCAGACAGCCAGTCCCGGTGGATGCGCTCGTAATCTTCCAGATCACGGGCTGCGATGCGAAGCACGTAGTCATATTCACCGCTCATCAGGTAGCAGACCAGGACATTGGGGCAGCGTTTCACCGCGGCTTCGAATTCGGCCAGTGTCTTGGCGAACTGGCCGGAGAGCGAAATATGGACGATGGCGATCATCCGGTAATCGAGCGCCTTGTGCGAGATCCGGGCATGATAGCCCTTGATGACACCGGATTTTTCCAGGATGTCGAGCCGCCGGGAGCAGGCGGATGCTGACAGCCCGACGCGCTCGGCAAGCGCTGCGTTGGAGATGCGACCCTGTGTTTGAAGCGTCTTCAAAATGGCGATATCGATGGTATCAAGGTCACTCATTCGCAGAAAATCCAGTATATTTGAAATTATGCGCAAGAATATTCGACAGGCGTGATCTGATCAAGGGTAGTTTGCAAGGACATCTCACCGGTCCAGTGATTGAATTGGGTGCATTGAAACTTCAACCGGCAGCCAAATAGCCGGCCATTCTCCCGGAGGAGACATCAATGCGTGTAGGTTGCCCCAAGGAAATCAAGAACCATGAATACCGTGTCGGCCTGACGCCTGGCGCGGTTCGCGAATATGTGGCGCATGGTCACGATGTGATTGTCGAGACCAAGGCGGGCATGGGGATCGACGCCGACGACGCAGCCTACCAGGCCGCAGGCGCACAGATCGTGGGCAGCGCCAGGGAAATCTTCGAACGCTCGGACATGGTGGTCAAGGTCAAGGAGCCGCAGCCTTCGGAATGGGCGCAGCTACGCGATGGCCAGCTCCTTTATACCTATCTGCATCTGGCGCCGGATCCCGAACAGACAAAGGGTCTGCTGGCATCGGGCTGCACGGCCGTGGCCTACGAGACCGTCACCGATGACCGCGGTGGCCTGCCGCTGCTGGCGCCGATGTCGGAAGTGGCCGGACGCCTGGCCATCCAGGCCGGTGCGACGTCGCTGCAGAAAGCCAATGGCGGACGCGGGATTCTTCTGGGCGGTGTTCCCGGCGTGCTTCCTGCCAAGATCACCATCATCGGCGGTGGCGTGGTTGGTCTGAATTCGGCCAAGATGGCCGTCGGCCTTGGTGCGGACGTGACCATTCTCGACCGTTCGCTGCCGCGCCTGCGCCAGCTCGACGATGTTTTTGGCGGCCGGGTTCACACCCGTTACTCGACCATCGAGGCTTTGGAAGAAGAAGTCTTCTCTGCAGACGTGGTGATCGGCGCGGTGCTGATCCCGGGGGCAGCCGCTCCCAAGCTCGTTACCCGCGAAATGCTGTCGGGCATGAAGAACGGTTCGGTGATCGTCGATGTGGCCATCGACCAGGGGGGCTGCTTCGAGACGTCACACGCCACCACCCATGCCGACCCAACCTATGTGGTTGATGGCGTGATCCATTATTGCGTGGCCAACATGCCCGGTGCGGTGCCGATCACCTCCGCCCATGCACTCAACAATGCAACGCTGCAATATGGTCTGCTGCTGGCCGACAAGGGCCTGAAGGCAATTGCCGAGGACCGGCATCTGCGCGCCGGGCTGAATGTGCACAAGGGCCGCATCACCAGCCGTCCGGTCGCCGATGCCCTGGGCTACGAACTGGCTGATCTCGATCAGGTGCTCAAGGTCGCCTGACGCGTTTCCGCGCACCCGGCTTCGTGGCTGTCTACAAGAGAAGAGTGGCCCGTCCGCATCGAGACATGCGGGCGGGCCTTTTTGTTGTCAGCCTGTCCGCGACCAGAGGTCTGGCTGCGTGGCAAGCACCGCCTTGCAATGGTAGCAATTGTTGCGTGATGAACGGATGTGGACTGCCTTCACCATAGGCTCGCCCAACAGCTTCTCGATGCGGTTCGGAATGGCTTCGAGCTTGATGACGCCACCGGTCCCATAAACGATGCGCTCATCGGCATCGTAACCGCGCAGGATGTAATCGGGACTCGTCAGGAAGGCCGGGAGTTCAGCCCGACCCAGTGGCTCGGCTGTACAGGGTTCGGCATGAAGGAACACAGGCCCGGTCTCGGCATAGGCGTGGGTAGTGGAAAACGGGCGCCAGGCGGCGATCAGGTAGGGCTCGTCCCGGCCTACCATCCGCATGCAGCGCCGGCAGGGCACGCCGGTTCCATCGGATAGTTTTCGTTCAGGTGAATTGCCATAGGAATCGCCGCCGCCCGAGCGGAGATGGGCGGCGGTTGTTTCGTCCATTGGTTCGAAAGTGAAAGCCATTGTTTCCTCGCATGTCGGGTCGACCATCATGCGAGTTTTGTCGTGCGTTCAGGTCGCATGCCACCCGATTTCAGCCAGCGGTTTGGTTTCCGGCTTTCATCAGGCTCAGGATTTCATCATCGGACAGCGGCCGTACGATGGCCTGGTTCTGGCTCACAGGTTCGAATCCCATCTTCTGGTAAAGCGGCAGGGCGGCAGGGTGATCGAGCGTGTTGGTCGAGACGATGACGCGTGCGGGCGTGGTTGCCCACGCGGTTGTCAGGGCCTGGCCCAGCATCCATTCGCCAAGCCCGCGTCTGCGCACATGCTCCATCAGGCCGAAATAGGACAATTCAACCGTGGAATCCTCTAGATCGGCCAGTTCGAAGAAACCGGCGGGCGCTCCGTCGACGCTGAGCACGAAAATGCTGGTGGTCTTGGCGTGAACGATCTTGGAAAGATGGTCATCGGTCATGCGCAGGCGGGCGACCCAATGCCATTCACGTCCGACCTGCCACTGTAGATAGCGGTAGAAATGCAACGGAATGTCCGTTGCCTTCATCAGCGTCGCATGCAGGTTGACGGGCAGAGGCGTGATAGCCCGCGGTCTGCGCTTCATTTCAAGATGCGTGACGGTTGCCTTGAGCGATTTCGTTTTTGCCGCTTTGGCCATTTCATGCCTCTCCGGTGACAACCGGGGTGTCATCACGACCACCCCATTCGGACCATGATCCATCGTAGAGCGTGTTGTCGCGGTGCCCGACCGAGTGCAGCGCAAGGGTGATCACCGCTGCTGTCACGCCGGAACCGCACGTGGTCACCACCGGTTTGTCGAGATCAAGCCCGGCGGCCTCGAGCGTCAGGCGCAGATCCTTGAGCGGCTTGAGTTTGCCTGCCTCGGAGAGGACGGAGAAGGGCACATTTCGGGCGCCGGGCATATGGCCGGAGCGCATGCCTTCGCGCGGCTCGGGTTCGACCCCGGTGAAACGGCCCGGTCCGCGCGCGTCGGCAATCTGCGACGAACGGCTTTCGACAATCGACACCATCTGGTTGAAGCCGGTGATCGCCTGGCGATTGAGCGTGGCGTTGAAGCGGGCGGGGGATGGCGTTGCAGGTGTTCCGGTTTCGACCGGCAGCCCTTGTGCCTTCCAGGCATCGAAGCCGCCATCCAGAACGTAGGTATTGCCGGCACCGAAAGTGCGCAGCAGCCACCAGACGCGGGGCGCGGTGAACATGCCCGGGCCATCATAGACCACGATCGTGTCGGTTTCAGACAGTCCGAGTTCACCGGCGGCGCGGGCAAAATCGGCTTCGGCTGCAATCGTGTGCGGCAGATCCGAGTCGGGCGCGACGATCTTATCCTGATTGAAAAACACGGCGCCGGGAATGCGTGAGGCTGCAAATTCAGTTGCGCCATCGCGTTTCTGGGCCGGCAGATACCAGGAGGCGTCGACGATCTTGAGGCATGTTTCACCTATGCGGCTTTTCAGCCAGTCAAACGAAACAACGAACGGGCTTTGATCGGGTGGCGTGTTCATGCAGTGGTCCTCAAATGCTGGGGCGGGCGTCAAGGCTGTGAACCTGCTGCCTGGCCGGCATGATATGCGATAGGCTTGGCTTGCGGCAATGAGAAGCACCGGTTTTACAAACAAAAACGGGCCGATGACCGGCCCGTTTCAATCCATCATTGATCAATCTAGTAGATTGAGGTCGGATAGTAGTTTTTGGCTTCGTCAAACAGGATCGCTGTGGTCGGCGTCTCCGTGTCTTCGTCAACTTCGGCGTCTTCTTCCGCTTCGGTTTCTTCCAGCAGCAGCAGGGCGGTTTCGCTTTCGCTGGTGGCTTCGCCTTGGCGAACTCCCTGCGAACCGCCTGCGCCACCCGGAGGCGGCGGCGGGCGATTGGGGCGCTGGGTGGTTTTCTCAGTCGCCGTATCGCTGGACAAAAATGCTGTCACACGATCCGACACCGTACGCGCCGCGTCCGATGGGGCGACGGAATCTGTCTTCTGGACAGATGTCTTGGTGTTGTTGGGGGCAGCCGGTGAAGGCACCGTGCTCGGTACCATTGCGGAGACCGGGTAGGTTCTTGCTTGAATGGAAGGCATCGGGTTGCTTTGCTAGGTTCGGCGCGAAGCCGGACAGGCCTCGATCACGGCGTTAAACTGTCTGCCGCCAGGCACGAAGGCTCCTGGTGGCGTAAATCAACAGTTACGCCGGCCGCCTTAATGACTTGTTAAATGGACATGTAAGGTTGTCCGGACCTGCAAAATAGTGGTCCCGTAGCCTTTTGAAACGACACGCGGTTTCCGTTCGCTGTCTCAAGCAGGGTGGTCAGGCGGGAAGCGGGCCGAAGCGGATGCGGAATCGGCGGTTTTCCTTACCCTTTTTCTCGATCTTGCCGATGTGGATTTCACCGACTTCAGCGGTTTCGCCGACATGGGTGCCGCCGCAAGGCTGGCTGTCGACGGATGACCCTTCACCGATGCAGACCAGGCGAATGCGTCCCTGGCCACGTGGAGGGCGCACGTTCTTGGATTTGACGAGATCCGGATTGGCTTCCAGCTCCTGTTCCGAAATCCACTGATGGAAGACCGGATGATTGGCGTTGACCAGTTCCATCAGCTTTGCGGTGACCTCGGCCTTGTCGATGGTGTCGGTCATGTCGAAATCGATCCGGCTGTCGGTTTCGCTGACCGCCGCGCCGGTGATCGGATAGGGACAGACCACCGACAATAGATGGCAGGCGGTGTGCATGCGCATCAGCCGGTAACGCCGGTCCCAGTCGATGTGCTGGACCAGTTTTTCACCGATGGCGGGCGCTGCCTGGCCGGGCGCCGGGATCAGGATGATCTCGGCCTTGGTGTCGCCGGTAACCGTTCCCGCGATCTCGATCTTGTCGCCGTTCTCGCGCTCGAGAAACCCGGTGTCGCCGGGCTGTCCGCCAGAGGTTGCGTAAAAGCAGGTCTGATCGAGCAGGATGCCGCCATCTTCGCGAACGCCGGCGACCAGCGCTTCGACGGTTGAGAGATAGGCATCTTCGAGAAACAGTGCGGTCATCGGGATTATTCGCTCACATAGGGGATGGACAGATCGCTCTTGCGGGTCAGCCATTCGGGCACCGGCAGATCCTTGGACGCCAGGAATTCGGGGTTGAACAGTTTCGACTGGTAGCGGTTGCCGTAATCGCAAAGGATGGTGACGATGGTGTGGCCTGGTCCCATCTCGCGGGCCATGCGAATTGCGCCGGCAACATTGATACCCGACGAGCCGCCAAGGCAGAGACCTTCGTGCTGCAGGAGATCAAACACCAGCGGGATCGCTTCCGAATCGGGGATGTTGAAGCTCATGTCGGGGGTGAACCCCTCCAGGTTGGCGGTGATTCGCCCCTGGCCGATGCCTTCGGTGATGGAGCCGCCGGAGGATTTCATCTCGCCGGTGGTGTAAAAACTGTGGAGAGCAGCGCCATCGGGATCGGCAAGGCCGATCTTGACGGACTTGCTCTGGCTGCGAAGCCCTTCGGCCACACCGGCAAGCGTGCCGCCGGAGCCGACGGCGCAGATGAAGCCGTCGACCTTGCCGTCGGTGTCGCGCCAGATTTCCGGTGCTGTGGTCTTCACGTGGGCGCGGCGGTTGGCGACGTTGTCGAACTGGTTGGCCCAGATCGCACCGTTGGGATCTGACTTGGCGATCTGCTCGGCCAGACGGCCAGACAGGCGGACGTAATTGTTGGGATTGCGATAAGGCGCCGCCGGGACCTCGACCAGTTCGGCGCCGAGCAGGCGAAGCGCGTCCTTTTTCTCCTGGCTTTGCGTCTCCGGGATAACGATCACGGTCTTGTAGCCAAGAGCGCAGGCCACCAGCGCCAGCCCGATGCCGGTGTTGCCGGCCGTCCCCTCGACGATCGTGCCGCCGGGGCGCAGCAGGCCCTTTGCCTCTGCATCGCGAATGATCTCAAGCGCTGCCCGGTCCTTGACCGACTGACCCGGATTGAGAAACTCGGCCTTGCCAAGGATAGTGCAGCCAGTGGCCTCCGACGCGGCTTTGAGGCGGATGAGAGGTGTGTTGCCGATGGCGTCGAGAACAGAGTTGATGGCTGGCATGGTTTTTCCTGTTATTGGCTGTGAGCGCACAGACTGCCCGAAACTATGCAGCCAGTTCTGGCTTCTCAAGGGGCATGTTGCAAGAAACCTGCTCTCCTGAGGTTGGAGTATAAGGGAAAATTTGCCTTCAAACGGCAAAAATGAGAAATGGCATGTTCCGGTGATCCGTATTGTGCCCGTGGGCGTAGACAGTGAAAATTGGATTGGCCGGGAACGGCCTTCGACTTCTGCAGCGTGCAGGGGCCGTTGAAAAAGAAGAAAGCTTGATACGCATGGTGCGTGAACATATCGATACGATCGACTCGCTGCTTGCCCGGTATGTCGCCGGGACTCTTCCGACCCCGGCGCGAGTGCTTGTCGAAGCCCATCTGGAACTGAAACCGAAAAGCAGGATCAAGGTTGCCAATCTTGAGGCCATGGCCGGGCTCGAACTGATGGCAATCGATCCGGTTGCGCTCGATGACCGCGATGCAATGCTGGCTGCCGTGCTCGGATCGGCAGCGCCGGAAGCCGCGGCTGCGACACCCGGGGCTGAAACGCGGGTCTTTCCCAAGGCGCTGCATGATTTCGTCGGCTTTGACGCAGATGAAGTGCCCTGGCGGACGCGCATGCCCGGCTTCAAGGAATATGATCTCGGCGACATCGAGGGGTGTCACGTCAACCTGTTCTGGATCAAGCCGGGCCGGACTGTACCTGCGCACACGCATGAAGGCAGCGAATTGTCGCTGGTGCTTGACGGGGCGTTCAGCGATGCGCGCGGGCATTACGGCCGCGGCGACATCTCGGTTGCCGACGATAGCGTCGATCACCGCCCGCATGCCGACATGGGCCGGCCGTGCATCGGTTTCGCGGTCATGGATGCACCCTTGAAGCTGACCGGTTCGTTCCGGCAGCTGATCGGCGACATTATCGGCTGACGCTGGTTTAACCGCCGACAAATTGAACCAAAAGGCCGTCTGGAACGTAACAGGTTCCAGACGGCCTTTTTGATTGGAGACACGCATGACCACTTTCACCGCCACCCCCGCAGACGGATCCGCCTGGGTCACCGGCGCCTCCAGCGGTATCGGAAAGGCGCTGGCGCTGGATCTGGCAGGTGAGGGGTTCACGGTCTATGCGACCGCGCGCAGCGAAGAGGCGCTGGCCGAGCTTGCGGCGTTGTCGGACAAGCTGAAGGGTCGAATAATCGCGACACCGGGTGATGTCACCAACGCAAAGGCGATGGCGGAGATCACGGGGCGCATCGCAAGCGAAGGCAACGGGCTGGCGCTGGCTGTCTTCAATGCCGGGGTCTACCTGCCGGTGCATGGCGAGACGCTCAAGGTCGATGACTTCGAGAAAACCTTCGCGGTCAACCTGTCGGGAGTGGTCAAGGGGCTTGTTCCCGCCATCGAACGGATGAAGGCCCGCGGGCGTGGACAGATTGCCATTGTGTCTTCCGTCACCGGCTATGGCGGCATGCCGACAAGTGCGGCCTATGGTGCGACCAAGGCGGCGCTGATCAACATGGCTGAAAGCCTGAAGTTCGATCTCGACAAGTTCGGGGTGCGCATCCAGGTGATCAATCCGGGTTTCGTCGACACACCGGCCACGGCGGACAATGCGTTTGAAATGCCGGCGCTGATCACGCCCGGGCAGGCGGCCAAACGGATTGCGCAAGGGCTCAAGTCGGGGGCTTTCGAGATCACCTTTCCGCGCCGCTTCACCTATGTTCTCAAGGCGTTGCAACTTCTGCCCTATCCCGCCTATTTCTGGTTGATGAATGCCGCGACCGGTTGGAAAAAGCGGCCGCTCGAAACCGGGTGAGCAAGAAGTTCAGGCCGTTTCGATGCGTTTGCGCAGCTCTTTCTGCGCCGTCTCGTCGAGCGGAAAATTCCACATGATGGCAATGCTGGCGAGTTTGGCCGCAATCGGGACCCAGGCATAGGCGACAGCCAGTGCCATCAGCCCGTCTCCGGTACTCGCACTTGACGCCGGGTCGAAGCCGAAAGCCGCAAGAACCGGAAACACGATACCGACACCGCCGGCAAGCGAGAGTTTAGTGGCGAGACTCCAGGCTGCGAAATAGGTGCCAGAGCGCTGCTCGCCCGAAGCTGCGGTGTCGACATCAATGACATCGGCCTGGATGGCCGGCGGCAAACTGAGGTCAAAACCAAGCAGCAGGCCGGTCACGGCGCAAATCGATGCGAAGGCGATCAGGCTGCCTTCGGGCAACAATGGCGCGGGTGCGAAGGCCGTGCAGGCTGCCAGCATGCCGTAGCACCAGGCCCGATGCTTGCCGACCCGGCGGGCAACCCAGGCGGCAAGCGGAACGCCTGCAATGGCGCAGAGAAAATAGAAAAACAGCAAGGGGCCGCGGGCGTCGGGAAGCCCGAGGCGGGCCGAGACGAAATACAGAAACAGGGTCGCCGGAATACCGTTGGCGAGCCCGTTGAGGAAAAACGCCAGGATCAGCCGGACGAAGGGCCGGTTGCGGACGAGATGCGACAGCCCTGCCTTGAGATCGACCCGGACACGTGAATGCTCGACGGGCTCGGGCGTCAGCGCCACGGCCACGGCGCCGAAAAGCGGCAGGCCGACCAGAATGGCGAGGCCAAGCGAGGCCAGTCCATGCACTCCACCGGCCTGGTCAAACCCGATCGAGAATGGCAGGGCGATGGCGATGAGGGTTCCGACAAGGGTGAGGCCTTCGCGCCAGGCAGTGATCCGTGAGCGGCCATGGTAATCCGTCGCCAGTTCCGCGCCCCAGGCCGAAAACGGGATCAGGGCTGCGGTGTAGCCCAGTGACAGCAGCAGGCCCCATGCGGCCAGCCAGAGCACGCTTGCGTCAACGGGTGGCCAGAACAGCATGAAGGCGGAAAGCGCGGTCAGTGGCAGGCTGATGGCGAACAATGTGCGGCGACGGCCAAAGCCCGGGCGGAACCGGTCTGCGGCCCAGCCGATCAGCGGGTCATTGACCGCATCGAAAACCCTCACGATGAGCAGTGCGAATCCGACAGAGGCCAGGGAAAGCCCGAGTGTCTCGGTGTAGAAAGTCGGAACCAGCACGTAGAGCGGCAGGGTGAGGGCCGCGAGCGGAATGGCCGGCAGCGCATAGGCGATGATGCGGGCAAGGGCCAAGGGAGCTGGTGTCGCCAGCTGGAGATGGGAGGCGATGTCGGGATTTGCGGCCAATGTTCCATCCACGCGTTTGGCCGAACCCTTGCGGTCAGGACCTTGAGACCTTCGATCATTGTGTTGAATACGTCCCAGACCCTGAAATGGTTCACCCCGCCGAGGCGATGCTTCGACGGGGTGGATTTCAAAAATACTGACCGGATCAGCTGTAAACGACCTGACGGACGTTGATGTGGCCGGAGCGGAAGCCGGCTTCGCAGTAGTACATGTAGAATTCCCACAGGCGCTTGAAGCGGTTGTCGAAACCCATGGGTTCGATTTCCTCCCAGGCGTTCCAGAAACGCTGGCGCCATTCGGCCAGTGTCCGGCCGTAGTCGGGACCGAATGCGCGGTGCCCGACCATTTCAAGTCCTGCTGCTTCCCCCAGCGTTTCGAGATGGTTCTCGGTCGGCAGCATGCCGCCGGGGAAAACATAGCGCTGGATGAAATCCGGGTTGGCGCGGTAGGATTTGTAGGCCTCGGGCTTGATGGTGATGATCTGCAGCCCGGCACGGCCGCCGGGTTTGAGGCATTGCCGCACCTTGGAGAAATAGGTCGGCCAGTATTTCTCGCCGACAGCCTCGAACATCTCGATCGAGACGACGCCATCATACTTGCCGGTTTCGTCGCGATAATCCTGGAAACGGAGATCGACCTTGTCGGACAGGCCGGCCTTCTCGATGCGCTCACGCGCAAAGGCCAGTTGCTCGCGGGAAATGGTGAGCCCGGTGACGTGGCAGCCGATCTCGCTGGCGGCGTATTCTGCGAAGCCGCCCCAGCCGCAGCCAATTTCAAGAACACGGTCTCCGGCTTTCAGGCCTGCTGCCTGCGCCAGCGCCCGGTACTTGGCGGTCTGCGCGCTGGCCAGATCATTTGCGCCATCGGCGTAGAGCGCCGATGAATAGGTCATCGTTTGATCCAGCCACTTGGAATAGAAGGCGTTGCCGAGGTCGTAATGGGCGGAAATGTTCTTCTTGGCCTGGGAGCGCGAGTTTGACCTCAGCCAATGGCGGATCAGTTCGACAACGCGGGCGATGCCGCGTGCGCCGCCGGCCAGGGTGTCTCCGACTTCGACATTGACCAGAAACAGCTCGAGAAACGCCGTCACGTCGGGGCTTTCCCAATCGCCGTCGATGTAGGATTCGGCCACGCCGATGGTGCCGCCGGTCAGGGCCCGGTGGGCAAGGTTCCAGTTGTGCAGGATCAGCGTCGCTTCGGGACCTTCCGCGCGGCCTTCAATCAGCACGGTACGGCCGTCCGGCATGCGGATCGACAATCGTCCGTGCCCCATGTGCAGGAGCCCGCGCAAGGCCATCTTGGCCTTGGCCGGCAGCCCGCGCAAATAGGCCGACACATTTTCCGTCGACAGCTTTTCAGCAGTTTGATGTTCGTTCCAGGTGGCTTCAGTCTTCATGAGCGCAGCCTCCGCCGTCTCGCATTGGTTCATCCGTCACGGCTTGGCCACCTGACGTTCGAACTTTCCCTGTTCGCGAAAGCTCGCACTGGGAGGCGGCGCCGGGCGCGGCACGTAACGCATCCCCTTGAGCCACAATTTGAGTGCCTCATAATGGATGCCGCCGACGATTTTCCACGTCAAAAGCGGAATCTGCAAGAGGCAAGCCAAAATTGATTCGCTCGACATGGCGCGCCGGGCGCCATTGTAGGTGGCGGCGAGCAGCGGACCGGACTGGTCGGTTTCCATGATCCGCCACTTCAATTGCTTGCCCGGAAGGTTCATCCGGAAATCGTAACGCGCATCCATTTCGACGAATGGCGAGACGTAAAACAGCTTGGAACGGCTCTGGCGAATGCCGGCCGCTGTCAGGTCTCCGGCCTCGATCCTGCAGACATAGGTGTGGTTTTCGCCGAAGGTGTTGCGCACTTCGTAGACCAGCGCGAGGGGCTGACCGTCGTTGTCGTAAGCATAGTAGACCGACAGCGGATTGAAGACCTGGCCGAAAATGCGTGGATAGCAGGCAAGCTCGATCCGCGCGGCGGGCTGGTCGAGGCCGGCATCTGCAAGCAGGGCGTCGATATGGGTGCGCAATGTTGGCTGCTCGGCGCCGCGCAAGTGATCGGCCTCGTGAAAGGACATCACGTTGGAGCCGTTGACCGAGAACAGTGGCGACAGGCGATCGGCTTCATCGAGACGATCGAGATCGACGAGTATCGAATAGACCTTGTAGCGGAACCGGTGACCGACGGGTTTCATGCGCTGGTGCATGACGTCGCCGGCATAAAGGCACGCCGGTGCTCTTGTCGTGTTCGCTTCCGCCGGGGCGGTTTGCTGGGCTGGTGTCATGCTCATGCGGCGATGTCCACGGTTTGGGCGGCGCCGGTCTGCCAGGGCAGGGTGGCGCCGAGGGCTTCTGCGGCCCGTATGCCGGAGGTCAGGCCGTCCTCGTGAAAACCGTAACCGGTCCAGGCGCCGGCAAAATAGGTGTTGTTGTCGCCCTGGATCTGGCCGAGACGAGCCTGGACTTCCATCGCATCGGTCCCGAATTGCGGATGATCGTAGCTGTATTCGCCGAAAACCAGTTCCGGACGCGGTTCACGGTCGGGATTGAGGGTGACGAACAGGGGCTTGGAGGGATCAATGCCCTGCAGCCGGTTCATCCAGTAGGAGACCGCGACATTTGCATCGCTGCGCTGATCGGACGAGCGCAGGTAGTTCCACGAGGCCCAGACCTTCTTGCGGGTTGGCATCAGCCTGTCGTCACGGTGCAGGATCACACGGTTGGGGCTATAGGGAATGGCGCCCAGGATCGATCGTTCCTGTTCCGTCGGCCGGTCGAGAAGGCGCAGCGCCTGATCGGTATGGCAGGCGAGAATCACCTTGTCGTAGGATGTCGTGGTTCCGGTGGTGTCGAGGATATCGACGCCGTCGGCGGTTCTGCGCACCGAGACGACGCCTGCATCGAGGCGAACCCGGTCTCCCAGCGGCGCCAGCAATTCGGTGAGATAATTGCGGCTTCCGCCGGTGACGGTGCGCCAGGTTGGCCGCTCCTGATAAATCAGACGGTGGTTTTCGAAGAAATTGACGAAATAGGTCGCCGGGAATTCCATCATCCGCTTGGCCGGGGTCGACCAGATCGCGGCTGCCATCGGCACCAGATAATTGTTCATGAAGCCCGGTGAAAAGCCGCGCCAGTTGAGATAATCGCCGATCGAGCGTGCTGCGAGGTGGCCTTCGGCACGGTCCTGCAGGCAGATCTTGTTGAAGCGGAGGATTTCGCGCAGCATCAACAGGAAGGAGGGGCGCAGCAGATTGCGTTTCTGCGCAAACAGGGTCGACAGGGTGTCGCCACCCCATTCCATCTTGCCGTGATCGAGCGACAGGGCAAAGCTCATGTCGCTGTCATGGGTCCTGACTCCGAGGTGATCAAACAACGCGGTGAGGTTGGGATAGTTGAGTTCGTTGTAGACGATAAAGCCGGTGTCGACCGACAGGGCTTCGCCGTCATAGTCGATGTCCACCGTGGCGGTGTGTCCGCCGGGGCGTTTTTCGGTTTCATAGAGTGTGACATCGTGCAACTCGCGCAATGCCCAGGCAGCCGACGAGCCGGAAATGCCGGAGCCGACGACGGCCACTTTCAAACGCTGCGGGCCGGTGGCGACTGGAAAAGGCTTCAAATGAACGTTCATGCGGCATCCTTGATCTGCTGATAGGCGGCCAGTGCGCGGTTGCGGGCCAGCTGATGGTCGACAATTGGGTGGGGGTAGGTGTCGCCGAGGTGGACGCCGGCGGTGTTTAGAACCTGATCCGGTGCGGCCCACGGCTTGTGGATGAATTTGTTGGGCATCTCTGAGAGTTCGGGGACAAAGCGGCGGACATATTTGCCGTCAGGGTCGAATTTTTCGCCCTGCAACACCGGATTGAAAATCCTGAAATAGGGGGAGGCGTCGGCTCCCGAGCCTGCGACCCATTGCCAGCTCGCGGCATTGGAAGCCGGGTCTGCATCGACCAGCGTATCCCAGAACCAGTCTTCGCCCTTGCGCCAGTCGATCAGCAGATGCTTGGTGAGGAAGGAGGCGACGACCATGCGCACGCGGTTGTGCATCCACCCGGTCTGCCAGAGCTGGCGCATGCCGGCATCAATGATCGGGTAGCCGGTCAGGCCCTTCTGCCACGAGGTGAGGGCAGCGGCATTGTCCAGCCAGGGAAAGCTGTCGAATTTGGGGTTGTGATTCTTCTCGGGCAGCGCAGGCTCATTGGCGAGCAGGTGCCAGGAGAATTCGCGCCAGCCGATTTCCTTGCGAAACTTGTTCCTGTCATCTGGGGCTGCATCGCTGTCGGTGGTTTTCAGCGCTTCGAAGATCTGTGCCGGGGTGATTTCGCCGCTGGCAAGGTGCGGAGACAGGCCGGACGTGGCGTCGACACCGGGAATGTCGCGGCGATCGGAGTATCCCTGCATACGGTCTTCAAGGAAATCGGCGAGCTGTGCATGAGCGCCGGCTTCGCCCGGTGTCCATGATCGCACCATGCCACCCGACCAGTCGGGTTTGCTGGGGAGCAGATCCCAGCTGTCGAGAGATTCGGTTTCCACCCCGGAAATTCCCGGAAAAGCTTCGAGGCTCGCCGGTGCATCAAGTGGCGGACGGTTTTCGACGTGCGGTTCGAGTGCGCGCCAGAAAGGGCTGTAGACCTTGTAGTATTTGCCGGAGCCGGTGCGCAGGCGTGTCGGCTCGTGCAGCAACTGGCCGGCAAAACTCTCGGCAACGATGGCCCTGGCCTGAAGTCGCGCCTTGAGGGCCGAATCAGCTCCGAGAAAGGCAGGGTCGTAGCGGCGATTCCAGTACACCGCCGTGGCACCGATGGAATTTACAAGTTGCTCTATGAGATCTGCGGGATCGCCGTTGCGCAAAACGAGCGGCGCACCAAGCTTGTCGAGCGTCGCGGACAGCGCGGATAATGAGTGGTGCAACCACCAGGCACGGGCAGCACCCAGCGGCCGGGCATGGGTGCCGGTTTCGCGAATGTAGACCGGAACAAGCGAAGCGTGCTGACTGGCGGCAACGAGCGCCGCATTGTCCCCGATCCGCAGATCATTGCGGAACCAGACAATCGCCGTGTCTTGTAAAATGGGGGTGGTGCGGTCCATCAGATGCATTTTTTCCGTTTGGGCGAAAATCGCCGGGGCTTTTGAATGTCTCTTACGGAGCTACGCAAAAGACGGATCAAAAGTTTCGCGAAAAAATGCGGATCATCGACTGAGTTGAGGGACGTGGCCTGAAATAAAAAAGGCCGCAATCCTCAAAAGGATGCGGCCTTTTTGAAATCTGGCTCCCCGGGCCGGATTCGAACCAGCGACCGATCGATTAACAGTCGATTGCTCTACCACTGAGCTACCGGGGATCACCGCGTTAAGCAGCGTGTGGGGCCTATAACAAATGCCTCTCTGATTTGCCAAGCTGTTTTTGAAGAAAATGTGTCGATCTTGCTCTGGCCACCGTCAAAGCCCATGTTTTGGGCTCAATTCAAGCGTCTATCAATGGACCACGAAACCACCAGAGGCAGATCCTCGCCCATGTTGCCGAAGCGTTTTTTCAATTTCCATGCCGGACGTGGCGAGGTTCATATCGGATCGAGGCTTTTTCGCCTGCCCGAGCGCGCCCCGGTGAGAATCGGGCTCGGGGCAGGCCTGCTGGTCGGCGGCAGCCTGGGATTTCTGCCGGTCTTGGGATTCTGGATGATTCCGCTCGGCCTGCTGGTGCTGTCGCAGGATTTGCCCCTGGTGCGCCGCTGGCGCCGGTCATTCGTCGTCAAGATGGAACGGCGCAACGGCAAAAGACCCAAGCGCAACAGCGCGCCCGCGGATACGGCTGAATAGAGCAATCTGGGAATGGCAGGTGGAAGTGGAGGCCTCGCCCGGAATCGAACCGGGGTGCAAGGATTTGCAGTCCTCTGCGTAACCACTCCGCCACGAGGCCTCATGCCGGTTTTTGACCGGACGGCTGGCAAATAGACGGAGAATCGCAGCTGCGCAAGGGGCTTGTTGGTTGTCAGGGTTGCTTTCTCGATGACTTGTTCGGTTGAAAACCTCTAATTCGACCGGCTTGCCTGCGGATCAGCTTGAATCTCGCGGTGCGGCGCTTTAATGAAGCGCGAGACAAGATGCATCGGAGAGACCGGATGGGCACCGACTATCAAGACGCGCGCCAGAAAATGGTGGACAACCAGATCCGCACCACGGATGTGACATCACATTCGGTGCTGAAAGCCTTCCTGACGGTTGCGCGTGAGGATTTCGTTCCCACACCGCTCAAGCCATTGGCCTATATCGATAGCGATATCCAGATTTCGGCCGGTGGCGCCGATGGGGTCGCGCGCTATGTGATGGAGCCATCGCCGCTGGCCAAGATGCTGCAACTGGCCCAGATCACCCGTGATCATGTGGTGCTCGAAATTGGCTGCGCATCCGGCTATTGCGCCGCGCTGCTGTCGTTGCTTGCCGGTTCGGTGGTCGCGGTCGAAAGTGATTCGGATCTGGCCGATGCGGCAAGTGAAAGATTGAGTGACGGAGGCTATGACAATGTGGCCGTCGTCACGGGCGATCTTGAAAAAGGCTATGCTGCCGAAGGCCCCTATGACCTGATTTTCATCAACGGTGCGGTTGAAATGGTGCCGCCGGCATTGTTCGATCAGTTGCGCGAAGGCGGGCGGCTGGTTGCTGCCGTCGGTTTGGGGCTTTCCGCGCAGGCCTATTTGTTCGTCAAGGACGGTGGCGTGGTGTCGGGCAGGCCGGCATTCAACATTTCTGTCAAGCCGCTGCCGGGCTTCCGCAAGACCGAAGAATTCGTTTTCTAGCCACCCCGGGGTGCGCGAGCCAGCTGTGCTGCCAATTGTCGCGCTGTTGCGCGATGGCAACTTGATGGGGATTAGTGCTCTATTCCGTGCGGTGTGTGATTGCGTCAGACGGCTCTAGCCATCATATGTTGATGCAACACCATGATAGTGTCCTGTGCTAGATCGGGGCCACCGTTTTCGCGCATGCTGGAGTACCCACTCGTGTCATTTGTCAAGAATTCACTCGCCTGCGTTGCCGTCGTTTCGATGATGGTGCTGGCGCCACAGCCGGTTTTCGCCGAGACGATCTACCAGGCGATGGCCAAGGCCTATGAGAACAACCCAGATCTCAATGCCGCGCGTGCCGGTTTGCGAGCGACGGACGAAGGTGTGGCACTGGCGAAATCGGGATATCGCCCGATCATCGGTGCTGAGGCCGTTACCACGTCGTCAAACACCGAGGGTGTGGTGACCAATTCTGCGAGCATCGGCGTTTCAATCACCCAGACGCTTTTTGATGGATTTCAGACCCGCAACAATGTGCGTGCGGCTGAAGCCGCGGTGTTTGCCGGCCGCGAGAACCTGCGTGGCACCGAGATCGATATCCTGCTGGCCACGGTTCAGGCCTATGCCAATGTCAACCGCGACAACCAGATCGTTGCCTACCGCAAGCAGAACATTGCCTTTCTGCAGGAACAGTTCTCGGCCGCGCGGGCACGGTTTGACGTGGGCGAGAGCACACGGACCGACGTGAGCCTGGCGGAAGCCGAGCTTGCGGGGGCGAAGGCCAGCCTGACGGCAGCGGTTGCCCAGGCCAAGTCCAGTGCCGCGGTTTATGCACAGATCGTCGGTTCGGTGCCGAAGAACCTCAAGCCGGTGCCGTTGCCGCGCAAGCTGCTTCCCGCTTCACTGGAAATGGCAGTGGCCCAGGGCACCAAGGAGCATCCGGCGGTGTTGGCGGCTCTTTATGGCGTCGATGCAGCCGATTTCAGCGTCAAGGCAGAAGAGGGGACATTCCTTCCCGGCGTCAAGGTTGTTGGTTCGGTTTCCGAAGCCGATGGCGGCGTTACCACAGGCGCAGTTCAGGCCAAGGTGACCATACCGCTTTATCAGGGTGGTGCGGCTGCAGCATCGGTTCGCCAGGCCAAGGAAAAACTCGGCCAGCAGCGTATTCTGGTTGATTCGGCTCGCCGTTCGATCGAGCAGTCGGTGGTCTCCTCCTGGACGCAGATGGAAGCCGCAATCGCCACCATTCAGGCCAACCGCGCCCAGCTGGCCGCGGCCAATCTCGCCCTGAACGGTGTTGTCGAGGAGCGCCGCGTCGGGCAGCGCACCACGCTTGATGTGCTCAATGCGCAGCAGACGGTGCTCAACGCCAAGGAAGCGATTTCACAGTCGGAGCGCAACGCCATCGTCGCAAGTTTCTCCGTGCTTGCCTCAACCGGCAAGCTGACCATCGACCGGCTTGGTTTGCAGGTGGCCAACTACAAGCCGGAAGTTCATTACGAAGCGACCAAGGACCGCTGGTTCGGTCTGCGCACCGTCGACGGCCGCTGAACCAAGAGCGAAGCAAGCAATCGCGCGAACAAACTGTATTTCGCGCTATTGACGTGAATTCCTGTGCATGAACGCCGAACCTTCGTCAGCTGCGATTCTCAAATCGTGGTCGATGCCATAAGCTGACAAGGTGATTCGCCGGTTGGCATGAGCCTGGCGACGATAGTAACGGAGCGTAATCATGGGACAGGCCGGCGCACAGCGCGAACCGTCGATGGAAGAAATTCTGGCTTCCATCCGCAGGATCATTGAAAACAACGAGCCTGGAGCGGACGGCAATCCGGTTGATGCCGGTGCGGCATTCAAGCAGTTCGATGCCGATGACAGCAGCTATGATGCGGAACCTGCGCTGCAGGAAGCCGAAAGCCAGCGGACCGCTGCCAATGATGCCCCTGTGGCTCAGCCTGTTTCGCTTGCCGATGTAGCGGCGCGGGCACGGGCGGTTCCTGATACCCATTCAGCCGATACATTCAACGCTCATGCTGACGCCGGCGACAAGGTTGCTGTCCGCGCGTTTGGCGGCGGAGAAGTCAATGGCTTCGAAACATCCGACAACGCATCCGAAGTGATGGATGCGGCTGCCGAGGAACTCCGCGAAGCACTGACTTCCGATGAGCCGGTCGAGGCGATAGCCCCGGCTGCGGCCGCCGCGGTCAAGCCGGTGGAGGCCGAACCGGTTGAGCAGCAACCTGAACCGGTTGCCCAGAAGCCTGAACCCGTTGCGCAGCAGCCCGAACCCGTCAAATCCGATACTCCTGCCGATGACCGGGAACCCCCGGCTGAAGAGGCAAGCGGCGGCCAGCTGGTTTCGCTGCAAACCGTCGAGAAAGTCGCTGCAGCCTTCGGTGAGCTTGACGCGGCAGTCGCGGCAGGCCAGCGGCGCTCGTTTGACGAGATTGCCGAAGAGATGCTGCGGCCGATGCTGACCCAATGGCTTGATGACAACCTGCCGACGCTGGTCGAGCGGCTGGTGCGGGAAGAAATCGAGCGGGTATCGCGCGGCAACCGCCGCTAGACACCATTTTTTCCGAACAGGTACTTGTTGCCGCAGCAGGCTGGTCGTCTGCTGCCTACCGTTTGTTTATTTGACCGGCTGCCGCCGTGCTTCTTGCGGTCGTGGATGTGAGAACGGCCGAGTGCAGTTTTGGTGCCGGCGTGGAACTCGTGCCGATTTGGCGACGGTATTGATCCAGAACAATGATATGGTTGGGAGCCGGTCTACATTGCGGTGTGGAAAGGACGCGCGGCCTGATCCGGGCTTGTGCGCCGTTGCCGGGCGATATCTGGTGCCCGGTGCGGGTCGTGTTGACTCCACCATTTCGTTCCGGTTTATGCCAATCCTGTCCCTTCAGATGCAAACGGTTACCCGATAATGCTTGAAAAAACCTATGACGCCGCGGCCGTAGAGCCTAAAATTGCGACACGCTGGGCAGAGGCGAATGCATTCGCCGCTGGTGCCGGCGCACAGCCCGAGCGGGATTCGTTTTGCATCGTGATCCCGCCGCCGAACGTGACCGGCTCGCTGCACATGGGGCACGCGCTCAACAACACGCTGCAGGATATCCTGGTGCGTTATCATCGCATGCTGGGCGAAAACGTGCTGTGGCAGCCGGGCATGGACCATGCAGGCATTGCCACGCAGATGGTCGTCGAGCGGCAACTGGCCGAGCAGAATATCGATCGCCGCGAGATCGGACGCGAAGCATTCGTCGAAAAGATCTGGGAATGGAAAGAGAAGTCCGGTGGAACGATCTTCAACCAGCTCAAGCGGCTTGGCGCCTCGTGTGACTGGTCACGCGAACGCTTCACCATGGACGAGGGGCTTTCGCGCGCCGTTCTCGAAGTCTTTGTCACCCTCTACAAGGAGGGGCTGATCTACAAGGACAAGCGGCTGGTCAACTGGGATCCGAAGCTGCTGACGGCGATTTCAGACCTCGAGGTCGAGCAGGTCGAGATGCAGGGAAGCCTTTGGCATTTCCGCTATCCGCTGGCTGATGGTGTCACCTATGAACATCCGGTGTCCTATGACGAGGAAACCGACACGCACAGCTATGAAACCCGTGACTACATCATCGTCGCCACCACCCGGCCGGAAACGATGCTGGGCGACACCGCCGTTGCGGTCAATCCCGAGGATGCGCGCTACAAGGATCTGATCGGCAAGGACGTTGTTCTGCCGCTGGTCGGACGGCGAATCCCGATCGTCGGCGACGACTATGCCGACGAAACGGCGGGTTCGGGTGCGGTGAAGATCACGCCGGCGCATGATTTCAACGACTTCGAAGTCGGCAAGCGTCACCATCTCAAGGCCATCAACATCCTGACCACCGACGCGCGCATGGCGCTCAAGGACAACGAGGACTTTCTCGAAGGTCTCAAGGTCGAGGGCAAGCTGATCGAGGTAATCGAAGAGCTTGATGGCATGGACCGCTTTGCCGCGCGCAAGGAAGTCGTTGCCAAGATGGAGGAAATCGGCTGCCTCGATCATATCGAGGCGCACATCCACATGGTGCCGCATGGCGACCGTGGCGGGGTTCCGATCGAGCCGTTTCTGACCGATCAGTGGTACGTCAATGCAGCTGAAATGGCCAAGCCGGCGATTGAAAGCGTGCGCGAGGGCCGGACCAATTTCGTGCCCAAGAACTGGGAAAAGACCTACTTCGAGTGGATGGAAAACATCCAGCCCTGGTGCATTTCCCGGCAATTGTGGTGGGGACACCAGATCCCGGCATGGTACGGACCTGACGGGCAGGTTTTCGTCGAGAAGGACGAGGAAGCTGCGCTCGAGGCTGCAATCCAGCACTACATTGCACATGAAGGCCCCTGGAAGGCCTGGGTCGAGGAGAAGCTCGAGAATTTCAAGCCGGGCGAGATCCTGACCCGCGACGAAGATGTGCTCGACACCTGGTTCTCGTCGGCGCTGTGGCCGTTTTCAACGCTGGGCTGGCCAGACAAGACGCCGGAGTTGGCGCGCTACTACCAGACCGATGTGCTGGTGACCGGCTTTGACATTATTTTCTTCTGGGTTGCCCGGATGATGATGATGGGGCTGCATTTCATGGATGAAGAACCGTTTCACACGGTCTATGTCCATGCTCTGGTGCGCGACAAGGACGGCGCCAAGATGTCGAAATCCAAGGGCAATGTCATTGACCCGCTGGAGCTGATCGATGAATACGGCGCCGATGCGCTGCGGTTCACACTGGCGATCATGGCGGCGCAGGGCCGCGATGTGAAACTCGATCCGGCGCGGATCGCCGGTTACCGCAATTTCGGCACCAAGCTTTGGAATGCGGCACGGTTTGCCGACATGAACGGTGCGGTTCTGGACCCGGCCTTTGACCCGTCGGCGGCAAAGCTGACGATCAACCGCTGGATTCTCACCGAACTGACCCGCACGGCGAACGAGGTGAAAACCGCAATCGAAGCCTACAAGTTCAATGAGGCTTCCAGCGCTCTCTACCGGTTTGTCTGGAACCAGCTTTGCGACTGGTACCTGGAATTGCTCAAGCCGGTGTTCAACGGGGAAGACGAGGCAGCCAAGGTTGAAGCCCGCGCCTGTGCCGCGCATGTTCTGGCGGAAGCCGTGAAGCTTTTGCATCCGTTCATGCCGTTCATGACCGAAGAACTCTGGGAGCATCTGGCCGGGACGGGCGCCGGGCTGGCCTGTCATGCCGCATGGCCAACGCCGGTGTTTGCGGACGAGGATGCTGCTTCCGAAATCAACTGGCTGATCGATCTGGTCTCTGGCCTCAGGTCGGTCCGCGCGGAAATGAATGTTCCGCCATCGGCGAAAGCTGCGCTGGTCATGGTTGGCGCGGCCGAGGTGACCAAGGAACGGTTGCTTCGTCACCAGCCGGCCATCAAGCAGATGGCCCGGGTGACGGACATTGTGCTTGAAAGCGAAGTGCCCTCGGGATCAGCCCAGATCGTTGTCGGGGAGGCCACGGCCTGCCTGCCGCTGGGTGATCTGATCGATCTGGAAGCCGAGAAGGCGCGGCTCGAGAAGGCACGCTCGAAGGTTGCCGCCGATGTCGACAAGATCGAGCGCAAATTGGCCAACGAGAAATTCGTTGCCAACGCCAAGCCGGAGGTGGTTGCGGCGGAGCGTGAAAAGCTGGTCGAACTGCTGGGGCAGAAGGACAAGCTGGGCGAGGCGATCGAGCGGCTTTCCCAGGCTGGTTGAGACCAAGACAACGAAAATACAGCAAGAGGGCGGTCCGGAGAACGGGCCGCCCTTTTTGTTGTCGGACCGGGGCGCTGGCGTTTGAACTGCTCCGGCCGTTTTTTAACCCGGCACTGCCACGTCGAGGTTGGTGACGGACCGATGGCGCAAGTTCCGGTTGCCGGGGGCACATCGCTCACGCCGCGCGCCCAAACAGAATCGCGGTCACGGCATAGGGTCGATTGGCTGGCAGGTGTTTGTTGCCGTGCCTGCGCAACGCCCCACGCGGGCCGGTTGTCCTTGATAAATCGACATGTTTTGCGTGTGATAGTGCTGGAGATCACGGAATGTGACGAATTCGCAACACATTTTTTCAAAGCATCTGCTATGAAATTCCACGGGCTTATTGTGCCCATTTCCCGCCACAAACGAGGCGCAGGGCAGGTCAACAGTTCAGCCCCGCGGTTCGGTCGATGAGGCCAAACGCGTCTGAGGATTTCATGAGCGCTACACCAGTCGACAAGTCCAAACTTCCAAGCCGCTATACAACGGTTGGGCCGGAGCGCGCACCGCACCGGTCATTTCTCTACGCCATGGGACTGTCGAGTGAGGAGATCGCCCAACCGCTGGTCGGCGTCGCGTCGTGCTGGAATGAAGCTGCACCTTGCAATATTTCGCTGATGCGGCAGGCGCAGATCGTCAAGAAGGGCGTGGCTTCGGCCAAGGGCACACCGCGCGAATTCTGCACCATCACCGTAACCGACGGCATCGCCATGGGGCACCAGGGCATGAAGGCGTCGCTTGCCAGCCGTGACCTGATTGCCGATTCGGTCGAGCTGACGATGCGCGGCCATTGCTATGACGCGATTGTCGGGCTGGCTGGTTGCGACAAGTCGCTGCCGGGCATGATGATGTCGATGGTCCGGCTCAATGTCCCGTCGATTTTCATCTACGGCGGTTCGATTCTTCCCGGGAACTTCCGCGGCCGCCAGATTACCATCCAGGATGTGTTCGAGGCCGTCGGCCAGCATTCGGTCGGTGACATGTCGGACGAGGATCTGCTCGAGATCGAACAGGCGGCCTGTCCGTCGGCGGGGTCGTGTGGTGCGCAATTTACCGCCAACACCATGGCCACCGTGGCCGAGGCGATCGGACTGGCGCTGCCTTATTCCTGTGGTGCTCCGGCTGCCTACGACATGCGCGACAAGTTCTGCTACGCGGCAGGCGAGAAGGTGATGGAACTGATCGCCAAGCAGATCCGCCCACGCGACATCGTTACCCGCAAGTCGCTCGAAAACGCGGCTGCCGTGGTTTCCGCAACCGGCGGATCGACCAATGCGGCACTGCATCTGCCGGCACTTGCGCATGAATGCGGCATCGAATTCGACCTCTTCGATGTGGCCAAGATTTTCGAGCGCACCCCGTACATCGCCAATTTGAAGCCGGGCGGCAAATATGTTGCCAAGGACATGTTCGAAGCCGGCGGCATTCCGGTGCTGATGAAAACCATGCTCGAGCATGGTTTTCTGCACGGCGACTGCATGACCGTGACCGGCCGGACCCTGGCCGAAAACATGGAACATGTCCGCTGGAACGACCAGCAGGACGTGGTCCATCCTGCCAACAAGCCGATCACCGTCACCGGCGGTGTCGTTGGCCTGAAAGGCAATCTGGCCGAGGACGGCGCCATCGTGAAGGTGGCCGGCATGTCGAAGCTGAGATTCAGCGGCCCGGCGCGTTGTTTCGATTCCGAAGAGGATTGCTTCAATGCTGTCACAAATCGCAATTACAAGGAAGGCGAGGTTCTGGTGATCCGCTACGAGGGCCCCAAGGGTGGTCCTGGCATGCGCGAGATGCTGTCGACCACCGCGGCCCTTTATGGGCAGGGCATGGGCGACAAGGTCGCGCTGATCACCGACGGCCGGTTCTCCGGCGCAACACGCGGCTTCTGTATCGGCCATGTCGGGCCGGAAGCCGCAGAAGGCGGGCCGATCGGCCTGCTCAAGGATGGCGACATCATCGAGATCGATGCGGTTGCCGGTACATTGAATGTGCAGTTGTCCGATGAGGAACTGGCTGCACGCAGGGAAAAATGGACAGCGCGGGAGACCGATTATGCATCGGGTGCGCTGTGGAAATACGCCCAGACGGTGGGGGCTGCGCGTTATGGTGCGGTAACCCATCCGGGCGGAGCGAAAGAAAAACACTGCTATGCAGACATCTAGCCGCACCCGGACGGGTCTTTTTGGTGTAGTGCTTGCCATGGCCATTGGTTGTGGCGGGCAGGCCTTGGCGTTGGATCCCAATGCCGGCGTCACCCGCGAATCCGGTCCTTTCGATCTCTTCAGGTTTGGCTTTTCCGCCTACAAGAAGGGCCGCAAGGACGAAGCTGTGGAAGCCTACAAATATGCCGCCGAAAAGGGCCATCCCGGTGCCCGCTGGGCGCTTGCCAACATGTATGCCTATGGCGACGGCGTGGTTGAAAACGACTACGAAGCCTTCAAGATCTACGATGATATCGCCCGTCAGGGTGTGGAGCCTGGTTCGCAGGACACCGGCTACTTCGTCAATGCGCTGCTGTCGCTGGCGACCTATTATCAGAAGGGCATTCCCGGCAGCCCGATCAAGGCCAATCTCGGAGCGGCCCGGCAGCTGTATTTCCAGGCTGCTTCCGCCTTCGGAGTGCCGGAAGCACAATACCGCCTTGGCCGCATGATCCTCGAGGGGCAGGGCGGTGCGAACGATATCCAGCAGGCGAAGAAATGGCTCAACCGGGCCCGCGTCAGCGGCCATCCGGCTGCGGCCGCTGTTCTTGGCAATGTGGTGTTCGAGGAAGGCCAGACCGTGCGCGGACTTGCCTTCATGACCACGGCACTTGAACGCTCACCGGCTTCCGACAAGGCCTGGATCCAGGCGATGCAGGAACGTGCATTCTCGCTGGCAGGCGAAGCCGACCGGCGCACTGCCATCGCGCTGGCGCAGGATATGCTGGCCAAGGGCCTGAACTGACAATTTTCCGGTTTTTGACTGTGAAGCCGGTGGTTTACGCGCTTGCGCGCGCTGCAACGGGGATGATCAGCCCTGAATCCGGGCTGCGGATTTTGAAGTCCAGGGCGACATTTGAGACACCGGACATCCGTCTGAAATCTTTTTCCAGCTTGTGTTGTTGAGATTGCGTTCACAGCGCGCCAGATAGCGTTGGGATGAACCGATCTGCAGGCAGATCACGCCGCCCTGCTTGATCCGTTTGCCATTGCCCAAACATTCGCAATCCTGCCCGGCGGATGCCGGTGGCACACAAAACAACGCCACGGCCAGAAAACCGATGCCCAAAGCAAATTGCCGGAAGAGAGCGTGTTTCATCCGCCGATGATGCGCCCTTTGGCGGTTTTTGGCAAGATTCGCGCAGTCGACGGGCAAGTTAGCGTTAGCTGTCATGGCTCAGATGGCGAGCGAAATCGCCACCGGTACATGGTCAGACGGCTTTTCCCAGCCACGGACATGCTTTTCGACCGTCGCCGACTGCAGCATGTTGGCAGCTTCCGGAGACAGCATCAGGTGATCGATGCGGATGCCATTGTTCTTTGGCCAGGCGCCGGCCTGGTAGTCCCAGAATGTGTAGGTTTCCGGCGCGTCGTTGACTGCGCGCAGTGCATCGGTAAAACCGAGATTTTCGAGCTTTCTAAAGGCGTTGCGGGATTCGGGGCGAAACAGCGCGTCGCCCTCCCAGGCCTTGGGATCATGGCAATCCACGGGTTCGGGAATGACATTGTAGTCACCCGCCAGCACAAGCGGCTCTTCCAGCGCAAGCCGGTCCTGGGCAAAGGCGTGCAGCCGGTCCATCCAGGCGAGCTTGTAGGGGAACTTCGGGGTGTCGACCGGATTGCCGTTGGGCAGGTAGAGCGAGACCACCCGCAACACGCCGCCATCGACGGAGAAGACTGCTTCGATAAAGCGGGCCTGCTCGTCGGTGTCGTCGCCCGGCAGGCCGCGATTGACTTCATCGGGGCTTTGCTTCGACAGGATCGCCACCCCGTTGAAGCCCTTCTGACCGTGGGTTTCGACGTGATAGCCGAGCGCCTCGATTTCCAGCCGCGGGAATCCTTCGTCGACCGACTTGATCTCCTGCAGGCAGGCGATGTCGGGGTTGCTTTCCTTCAGCCAGGCTTGCAGGTTTTCGATCCGCGCCTTGACGCCATTGATGTTCCAGGTGGCGATTTTCAAGGCAGGCATCCTCTTGCAGGCGATCCGCGCAAACGCGGATCAATTGGCCGGGTCAAATTGAAAAGCTGGTGCCGCAGCCGCAGGAGGCGACCGCGTTCGGGTTCCTGATCTGGAAGGCCTGGCCCATCAGGTTGTCGACGAAATCGATCTCCGATCCGGCCATGTAGACAAGCGACACCTGGTCGATGAGAACCTTGGCATCGTCCTTCTCAAGCACAATGTCATCCTCTGCCGGCTGATCGGCGAGGTCGAACTTGTAGGAAAAACCCGAACAGCCACCGCCTTCGACGGAAACACGAAGGGCCGACTTGCCGGATTCGGCGGAGACGATTTCCTTGATTCTGCGAGCGGCGGAATCCGAGAGCGTTACAGTAGCGGTTTCAGTCATTGTACCTCCTTGCCGGGGTCAAGGTCCGGAAGAGACATGTTTCAAATCAGTTGCTCTATAGGTATGAAGGCGCTGGCCCGGCGTCAATGCTTGGACGGAGTGAGTCGGGATCTGTTTGGCGCCTGTTGACGGGATAGGCATGGAAATTGATGTAAAACAACTTGGATTTGGAACCGCGGCACGTGCGCCCTGGGCGGTTGACCCGTGGTCCAGCCGCGGCCGGCTGGTTGCCGAACCTGTCAGCCCGACCCGTTCGGAATTTCAGCGCGACCGCGACCGGATCATCCACACCACCGCGTTCCGGCGGCTCAAGCACAAGACGCAAGTGTTTGTCGCCCATGAAGGCGATCATTACCGGACCCGGCTGACCCACACCATCGAGGTGGCGCAGATCGCCCGGGCGCTGGCTCGTGCGCTCAAGCTGGACGAGGACCTGGCCGAGGGCGTGGCGCTGGTGCACGATTTCGGCCACACGCCGTTTGGCCACACCGGCGAAGAGGCGCTGGACGAGCTGATGGCCGGTGCAGGCGGATTCGACCACAATGCCCAATCGCTGCGCATCGTCACCAAGCTTGAGCAACGCTATGCCGATTTTGACGGGCTTAATCTGACCTGGGAAACGCTCGAGGGGCTGGTCAAGCACAATGGTCCGCTGATCACCGAGGGCGGCAAGCCGGTTCCGGAACCTATCGCGCAGTACAACGCCGGCCACGACCTGTGGCTCTCCACCCATTCGAGCCTGGAATCCCAGGTTGCGGCGATTGCCGACGATATCGCCTACAACACCCATGATATCGACGACGGACTGCGTTCAGGTCTGATCACGCTGGAAATGCTGGAAGAACTGCCATTGATTTCGCAGTTGCTGGCCGAGGTCCGGGATCGCTATCCCGGCCTTGAGGAGCCGCGCCTGATCAACGAGGTGATGCGGCGCCAGATTACCCGGATGGTCGAGGACGTGATCGGTGTCGCCCAGGCGCATCTCCAGACGATCAAGCCGCAATCGGCCGATGATGTGCGTCATGCGGGCCGGACGATGGCGCATTTTTCGCAGGAATTCGTCGAGGCGGACCGGCACATCAAGGCGTTCCTGTACCGGCATCTCTACCGCCATCCCGACGTGATGCGGGTGAGGGCGTCGGCGACCCGGATCGTACGCGACCTGTTCAATGCCTTCATGGCAGACCCCTCGACGATGGGTGAAAAACACGAATATGCCGGCATCGAGGATCTTGCCGTGGAGCTGCGCGCGCGCAAGGTCCGGGATTATCTGGCCGGAATGACCGATACTTACGCCATTTCGGCGCACCGCCGGTTGTTTGACGATACGCCGGAATTGCGATAGGCAGCGCTCACCTTGGGCGAGCAGCCGTTTCGCCCCCGTTTTCCCGTCATATCCGGACTTTAGCCATGAATGTGTTCAAGGACTTCGAAAGCAGAATCAAGCAGGCCGTGCAGGCTCTTGATGTGGTCAAGGACAAGGATGGCGGCGTCAGCTTCGAACGATTGACCGTCGAGCCGCCGCGCGATCCTGCGCATGGCGATATCTCGACCAATGCGGCGATGGTGCTGGCCAAGCCGCTGGGCATGAACCCGCGGGCGCTGGCGGAGATGATCGCGGCGCAGTTTGCCGATGATGCCGATGTGTCGGAAACAACGGTTGCCGGCCCCGGCTTTCTCAATTTCCGGCTGACGGCCACGTTCTGGCAACGTCTGGCCTCGACCATCATCACCGCAGGGACGGAATTCGGCCGGTCCACCCTGGGTGAGAACCGCAAGGTCAATGTCGAGTATGTCTCGGCAAACCCGACCGGGCCGATGCATGTCGGCCATTGCCGCGGCGCGGTGGTGGGGGATGCGCTGGCCAACCTGATGGGGTTTGCCGGCTACCAGGTGACCAAGGAATACTACATCAATGACGCAGGATCGCAGATCGATGTGCTGGCGAAGTCGGTCTACCTGAGATACCGCGAAGCGCTTGGCGAGGATATCGGCGAGATTCCGGCGGGGCTATATCCCGGCGACTACCTGGTACCGGTCGGCAAAAAGCTTGCCGATGAATTCGGCACCTCGCTTAGAACAATGCCGGAAGCCGAGCGGATGGCGTTGATCAAGGACCGCACCATCGACGCGATGATGGACATGATCAGGGCCGATTTGAAGGCGCTGAACGTCGAGCATGACGTGTTCTTCTCCGAACGCAGCCTGCATGCGGACGGTGAGCGGGCCATTCGCCACGCGATCAACGATCTGACGTTCAAGGGGCATGTCTACAAGGGCAAGCTGCCTCCGCCGAAGGGGCAGGCGCCCGAGGATTGGGAAGACCGCGAGCAGACCCTATTCCGGTCGACCGAGGTTGGCGATGACATTGACAGGCCGCTGATCAAGTCCGACGGCAGCTACACCTATTTTGCCGCCGACGTTGCCTATTTCCGCGACAAGTTCGAGCGCGGCTTCAAGGAGATGATCTATGTCCTTGGGGCAGACCACGGTGGCTATATCAAGCGGCTTGAGGCGGTAGCGAAGGCTGTCTCCGGCGGCGAAGCAAAGCTGACGGTGCTGTTGTGCCAGCTGGTCAAGATCTACCGCGACGGCGAGCCCGTGCGCATGTCCAAGCGGTCCGGCGATTTCGTCACGCTTCGCGACGTGGTGGACGAGGTCGGCGTCGATTCCGTGCGTTTCATGATGCTCTACCGCAAGAGTTCTGAAACGCTGGATTTCGATTTCGCCAAGGTAACCGAGCACTCCAAGGACAATCCGGTCTTTTATGTCCAGTATGCCCATGCGCGCTGCGCGTCGGTGATGCGCCAGGCGCTGGAGACGTTCCCCGATCTCGATCTGTCGCCTGCGACGCTGGCTTCGGCCGATCTGTCGGACCTGACCCATGAGAGCGAACTGGCACTGATTGCAAAGCTCAGCGAATATCCGCGGATGATCGAGGCTGCGGCATCCGGACAGGAGCCGCACAGGGTGGCGTTCTACCTCTATGAGCTCGCCAGTCTGCTGCATGCGCACTGGAACAAAGGCCGTGATGAACCGGGTTTGCGGTTTGTTAATGATAAAAACAGACAATCAACAATTGCCAGGTTGGGTCTGGTGTACGCAGTAGCGTCGGTGTTGAAGTCAGGTCTCACGATTACGGGAACTGATGCACCGGAAGAAATGCGCTAGACGTCACCTTTTCCCCACATTGCTCTGGCAGTAGAGTACGCGAGAGTATGTGAGTGATGCATGGCTGATCAATTCGATAACAACGCCCGGTCCCCGCATCCGGATGCCGAAATCGATGATCCTTTGGCAGAGCTTGCCAGGATCATCGGCTATGAGCGGCCATCCGAGGATGTGGCGAAGACCGACGATGCCCCTGAGCCGAGCGAGTTCGATCTCGAGGCGGAATTGATGCGCGAGCTCGATGTGCCGCAGGCTCCTTCCATTGACGAGCTTGACCGGATCGAGGCGGACGAAGCCCTGGATGTCATGCTGTCCGATAACGTTTTCGATCCGGAGCCTGAGCCTGAGCCGCAGGTTGCTGAGGCGGAACTGGATTCCGGCCACGATTACCAGGCTGAAGCACCCGTCGACGATGTCCCCGAATTTGACAGCGCCGACTTCCTGTCGGTCGAAGGGCGGTCGTCTGACGATCTGCTCAGGGCCATAGAAGGCGAGTTTCCTGTCGACCTGGATGTGGATCCGGGTTCGCAGGAGTTGGTTGCCGATGATGAGTGGGCATTGAGTACAGAACTCGAACAAGCCGATTCTGCTCAACCCGAACCCGAGGATGCGGATGCGCCGCAGGATTTTGCCGCGGCGTCGGGTGTCTTCGGGCAAGCGGTCGTTGCCGGTCCCGCAGCCACGCAGGTCGCCGATGATATCGGTGATGACGTTCTTGCCGATATGGTTCGCTTCGATCTGGGTCCGGAATCAGCTGAAGCCCCGGACCACAGTGATGCGCCAAGGCTGGCGGACGAGCCCCAGCCAGAGGTTGCGGGCGATGAGGCCACGCTGGATTTCGAGGAATACCTGTCCACCGAGCTCGATGTCTTCAAGCATGAAGTCGAAATCGGCGGCAATCCCGATGAAGCCCATGAGGCTGCGCAGGCTCCGGTGCGCGATGATGATGGCGAATTCGATGTCGAAACGGCTCTGGACGCGCTGAATGACGCCACGCTCGATGATGAGGTCGCGGTTTTTGACGATGCTGCCGAAGAGTTGCTGGCCGCCATAAATGGCGATGTCGAATTCAGCGGCGATGCAGAGCCAGCGCTGGAAGAGCCGGTTCAAGAGGCTGGCGAGTGGTCACTTGACAGCATTGAGGAAAATGCGGCCGACGAGCTTGATGATGAACTTGGCGATATGTTCGGTTTGCCCGAACGTGCCGTGGATCCCGTCGCCGTCAAGGCGGATGCATCGGACGATTTCGAACTCGATCTGGAGCAGGTGCTGGCCGACAGTTTCGATGGTTCCGGTGATGACTGGGCCGAGCCGGTTGAGGTTGAAGCAGGTCCCCGCGGGGAGCAGGTAGCCGAGGCTGACGACTGGCTGTCGAGTGCCCCGGCAATTGATCAGCCGGTCGAGCGGGACGAGTTGACTGACGCATTTCTCGGGTTCGCGCCTGAAGGCTTGGATCAGGTTTCCCACGCGGAGCCTGTCGCCGGAAACGTGGGCAAGGGCCCGGCTGCGGTGCAGCGTTCAGCCGAGCCGGAGCAGGGTGACTGGCTCGATGGTTTTGAAACCGCCGAACACATCGTGGAGCCGGGGGCATCCCAGGCTACGTCGTCTGACTACTATTTCGATGCGGACCTGATTGCAGATTCCGACGAAACGGTCGAAGTCGTCTCCGATATCGATGTTCCTGAACTGCCGGTTGAAGAGCCTCAGGCGTTTGCACCGGATTACGATACCGAAATCGAACGCGAATTCGCAGACATTATCGATCGCAGCGAGCCTGGCCTGGACGAAAGACCAACTGATGGCGTCAGCGCCACCTTCGGTCCGGCGGAAGGCTGGAGCCGTGACGCGACAGCATCGCGTGGCCATGAAGTTTCGGATGATTACATCGCGCTTGAACGTGAACTCGATGCCGGGTTCGATGACCCCGGTTTTGCCACTGCAACACCTGCGGGTTATGTCGTGGATGGCATGGAAAACACCGATGACTTCCCAGGAGAGTTGAATGCTGCGCACGAGCGCGCAGACAACGGCTCTCGCGGTCCGGTTCTGGCCGTATCGGTGCTGGGACTGGCCTTGCTTGCCGGTGTCGCCGCATTCGGCTGGAGTATGTTGTCGGGTGACGAAACGACCGCTGACGGTGGGCCGCGGATCATCCGGGCTGACAAGGATCCGGTAAAGGTTCTTCCTGAAAATCCCGGCGGCGTGACAGTCCCCAACCAGGACAAGGCGGTATACGACCGTGTCGCTGGTGGAACCGGTGCGTCCACGGGGCAGCCGGCGCTGGTGAATTCCGCGGAAGAGCCGGTGGATGTCGTCCAGCGGACACTCGATCCGGAAATCCTGCCGCTTGAAGGGCGTTCGGACTTTGCCGGAAAATCGGAAGAACGGCTGTCCGCAAACGGAACTTCGGATGACACCGCTCCTGGCGGGACGGCTGCGCCTGTGGTGTCGCCGCGCAAGGTGCGCACCATGATCGTCAAGCCGGATGGCTCCATCGTGGCCAGAGAGGCCGCGACGCCTGAAGTGCCGGTTTCGGCTGAAACGCCGCAGACCCTGGCGGCAGCGTCACCAGAGGCTTCCACCACCACTCAGCCGGCACAGGCGCCCGAGCCGTTTGTCCGGCGGTCGGTTGAAACGGCAAATCCGGTTCAGGATCAGCCTGAAAGTGCCGAAAATCCGGCAACCGAAGGCACCGTGGCCCCCGTGCGTATCGTCAAGACCCAGCCAATCCGGCCGGTGGCAAATGCCCCGGTGCCGCAAGGCCGTCCCGCCGATCAGCCGGTTAATGTGGTCGGTACGGTCGGCCAGGATGGCCGGGTTGGTGCTGCGCCCGCTGCACCCGCCGCGTCTGCTGCATCTGCAACGTCTCAGCCGGTTGAGGTCGCATCGGCTCCGGCGGCTGCTGCACCCGCCGCCAATCCGGGTGGCTATTACGTGCAGATCGCGTCGCAGCCAACCGCGGAAGGCGCGCAGGCGTCCTGGCGCACATTGTCCAATCGCTACAGTTCGGTATTGGGCGGGCTCAGTGTGGACATCCAGCGCGCGGACATTCCGGGCAAGGGCGTGTTTCACAGGGTCAGGGTGCCTGCGGGCACAAGAGACCAGGCCAACGCGCTTTGCAGCCGCTACAAGGCTGCAGGAGGCAGTTGCTTCGTCTCGCGCTGATTGTCTGACCCGACACAAGATCTGACAAAAGGGCCACGCATGCCAGCGTGGCCTTTTTCACGTTTCAGGATCCGGTGATCGCTGACTGTCAAATGGCCGGGGTTCGACTACCATTGCGCAATGAGCGAATCACAAGCAGTCATTTTCGGATGCGCGGGACCGGAGTTGAGTTCCGAGGAAGCATCATTTTTTGCCGACACCAGGCCATGGGGTTTTATCCTTTTCGGCCGGAACATCGTCAGTCTGGCCCAGGTTGGTGAGCTGACTGCGAGCCTGCGCGAAAGCGTCGGCCGGCCGGATGCACCGATATTGATCGACCAGGAAGGTGGGCGGGTGCAACGGTTCAAGCCGCCACTGGTGCCGCAATATCCTTCCGGAGCCGATCTCGGAGCACTTTATCAGGCGAACCCGAAAGCCGGCCTTCGGGCGACCTGGATCATGTCGCGGCTGCATGCCTTCGATCTTTACCGGCTTGGGATCACCGTTGACTGCCTGCCGGTGCTGGATGTGCCGTCGCCTGGCGGGCACGAGGTCATTGGCAGCCGCGCCTACGGGATCACGCCGGATGTTGTTTCGGTGCTGGGAGCGGCGGCGTCGGAAGGGCTGAAGGCAGGCGGAATGCTGCCGGTGATCAAGCATATCCCCGGACATGGCCGCGCCGGTGCTGATACGCACCATGAACTGCCGCATGTCGATGCATCGCACGCGGAACTTTCCGCACATGACTTCATTCCGTTCAAGGCGCTTGCCGGTGAGGCGATGGCGATGTCGGCGCATGTGGTGTTCACCGAGCTTGATCCGGACAATCCGGCCACGACGTCGCGCCGTGTGATCGAGGAGGTCATCCGCTCCGAAATCGGATTTGATGGTCTGCTGATGTCCGATGACGTGTCGATGAACGCGCTTTCTGGGGATTTCGCCACAAGGGCCCGTGCAATTTTCGCCGCAGGATGCGATGTCACATTGCACTGCAATGGTAATCGGGCGGAAATGGAGGCGGTGGCTTCGGTCACGCCGGTTCTTACGGGCGATAGCTTGCGGCGGGCCGACGAGGCCATGGCGGCCTTCCGTAGCCCCGATGACAGTGACGAGGCAGCATTGCGCGAAGAATTCGAGGGGTTGATGGCAGCCTCCTAACCAGGGATCTGAAAGGCGGCAGGAGTGAACAACGGCAACCGGCAAGGCGCTGGCAATTCCGGCAAGACGGCCCAGGGCAGGACGCCCATGGACGTGATGTGGGATACTGCCAATGCGGCTGACCGGGCAACCGGGGACCCGGCGCTGGTGATCGATGTCGCCGGTTTCGAAGGTCCTCTCGATCTGCTGCTGCACCTGGCGCGGACCCAGCGCGTGGATCTGGCGCGGATTTCCGTGCTGGCGCTGGCCGAACAATATCTGCAATTCGTCGAAAAGGCCCGCGCGCTCAGGCTCGAACTTGCGGCCGACTACCTGGTGATGGCGGCTTGGCTCGCCTATCTGAAATCAAAGCTGCTGATCCCGCAGGTGCCCAAGGGCGACGAGCCAAGTGGCGAGGAGATGGCGGCACAGCTGGCCTTCCGGCTCAAGCGGCTGGAAGCGATGCGGGAAGCGGCAACCCGGCTGGTCAACCGCAACCGCCTGGGCCGCGACGTGTTTGCCCGCGGTGCGCCCGAGCGGATGGTGATCGACAAGACTTCGAGCTTCGATGCAACTCTATACGATCTGCTGACAGCCTACGCAGCACAGAAACAGCGCCAGACGGTCACCCAGGTGACAATTTCGCGCCGCCGTGTCTGGTCGCTGAGCGATGCCCGCGTGATCCTGTTCAGGCTGATCGGCGAACTCAAGGACTGGACGGCGCTGGACCAGTATCTGTTGCGCTATCTGTCCGATCCGGAAGAACGGACAACGGCGATTGCCAGTTCCTTTGCCGCCAGTCTCGAGATGGTGCGGGAAGGGCGGCTGGAAATTCGCCAGGATGGCGCGTTTCAGCCAATCTTCATGCGACGGCCGCAACAAGCCGCCGTCAGCGCAGGGAGCAAAGCATGACAATGGACCCGGGCCACGGCGCCGCTTTCGCCTTCGGGGCGGATGCGGAAGACGCAGAGGACAACGAGATGGGATCGGACGCCCTGGATGCGCTCAAGCAGCGCGCCGTGCACGAGGCGGAACGCATCGCCGAAGCGCTGGTGTTTGCCTCCAGCGAGCCGGTTGCGGAAAAACTGATCGGGAGCAAACTTCCCGAAGGCACGTCAGTGCGTGACGTGATGACGCGGCTGGCCGAAAGCTATGCCTCGCGCGGCATCAATCTGGTGCGTATCGGCGATGCCTGGGCTTTCCGGACTGCGGCTGACCTGGGTTTCCTGATCCGGCAGGATGAAACAGAGATCAAGAAACTGTCGCGCGCGGGCCTGGAAGTGCTGGCAACCATTGCCTATCACCAGCCGGTCACGCGTGCCGAGATCGAGGATGTTCGCGGGGTCGCAACCTCCAAGGGAACGCTTGATGTGCTTCTGGAGACTGGCTGGGTGCGCATGCGCGGCCGGCGGCGGTCGCCGGGACGGCCGGTGACCTATGGAACGACGATGGCGTTTCTCGATCATTTCGGGCTTGAAGACCTGCGCGACCTGCCGGGAATGGACGAGCTGAAGGGCGCAGGCCTGCTTTCCGGCAAGGTTCCCTCGAATTTCCAGCCACCACTTCTGCCATCGGGTGACGAGCTCACCGAGGACGAAGATCCGATCACCCAAATGGACCTTGAAGAACTTGGTCTCTTGACTCCGATGGGTGAAGCGGAGGACTAAACGTCCGGTCCCGGAGTGTGCCGGGGCAGTTGATGCTGATTGCAAGGGTTCCGACCATCGTTACACAGCAGACAAGAGCGGCGATCGCGCGCAGAACGGCCGGTGTCACATTCGCCGCGCGCCTGGCGTTTGAGGATGTTCATCATTCCTATGGTGAATTGCCGACGCTGCGCGGGGTTAGCCTGGCGGCTGAGCCGGGCGAGGTGTTGTGCCTGCTCGGCCCATCGGGTTCGGGGAAAACCACGCTTTTGAGACTTGCCGCGGGAATTGAACCGTTGCGCCGCGGTCGGCTGCTGCTCAATGACCGCGAAATTGCCGGGCCGCAGATCAACCTGCCGCCCGAACGCCGGGGCATTGGCCTGATGTTCCAGGACTTTGCGCTGTTTCCGCACCTGACCATCCTGGACAATGTGAAGTTCGGATTGACGGCCTTGTCGTCGGTGGATGCCAAGCGGGAGGCGCTTGCGGCACTGGACCGTGTCGGCATGGTGCATTACGCCGACAATTATCCGCACGCGCTTTCAGGCGGTGAACAGCAGCGCGTGGCGCTGGCCCGGGCGCTGGCGCCGCGGCCGGCAGTGCTGCTGATGGACGAGCCCTTTTCCGGTCTTGATTCGCGGCTCAAGGACAGTGTCCGGGCGGAAACGCTGGCGATTTTGCGCGAAGCGCGGGCCACGGCGATCGTGGTGACGCATGATGCGGAAGAAGCCATGCGGATGGGCGACAGGATCGCGCTTCTGAAGGATGGCGCGCTGGAGCAGGTCGGTACGGCGGAGGATCTCTACCATCGCCCGGCCAACCTGTTTGCCGCCGGGTTCTTTTCCGAAATCAATGTCTTTGACAGCACGGTCAAGGGCGAATTTGCACAAACTCCCCTGGGTCCGGTTGCGGCAAAGGGTTTTAGAGATGGTGCTAACGTCTCGATTGCCATAAGGCTTCCGGGCGTTGAAGTTACGGAAACGCCTTGCGGTGTTTCGGCACGGATTGTGGCGCGGCGGTTCCTCGGAGTCGAGGAGCTGGTGACGGTGGTGGTTGCGGGAGGAGAAAACCCGATTGACGCGCGCATTCGCGCTGGTCAATTGAGGGGCGGCATCCGCGACGTTTCGGTCACTGTCAACGCGCGTGACATTTTGGTGTTTGAAAGAAACGGATAAACACCCTAAATCAGGGTAGGATGCATACAGGAGAGTATCATGGGTTCATTCAGCATTTGGCATTGGCTAATCGTTCTGGTCGTCGTTCTGCTTCTTTTCGGTCGCGGCAAGATTCCGGAACTGATGGGCGACGTTGCCAAGGGTATCAAGAGCTTCAAGAAAGGCATGGGCGAGGATGAAGCCGCTCCTGCCGAGACGAAGACAGTCGAAAGCAAGGCTGAAGAAGCCAAGGATCGCGGCTGATATCCCAATCCCGTTGCCCTGACGGGTGAGGAGACGCCTGAATGTTCGACATCGGTTGGCCAGAGCTTCTGGTCGTTGCCATTGTGCTGATCGTCGTGGTTGGTCCGAAGGACCTGCCGCCTATGCTGCGTGCCTTCGGGCGGACTACCAAGAAACTCCGGGCCATGGCCTCGGAGTTTCGCGGGCAGTTCGATGACGCGTTGCGGGAAGCGGAGCTTGATGACGTCAAGAAGACGTTTGACGATGCCCGCAAGCTCAATCCAATGCAGAGCATTCGGGATGCCGTAAATCCGCTCAAGGATACGGCAAAGGATATCAAGGCTGACCTGGAAAAAGCGGTAAAGACCCCATCTTCGGCGGAAGAGCCGCCGAAGATGGCTGCTCCAGAGCCGTCGATGAAGCTTTCTGACGGTCCACCGGAATTCACGGCAGGCTGGCCAGCTACCAAGCCTGCCGAAGCAGCGGCAAAACCCGATCCAAAATCAACTGCGGCGAAAATGACGCCTGCTGCAAAGCCTGCCACGGCCAAAGCAGCCAAGGCTACGGCATCGGCAAAAGCAAAGCCTGCTGCCGCCAAGACCACCAAGGCTGCGGCCTCCACCAAAGCGGCCGCCAGCAAATCTCCCGCTCCGAAATCTGCTGCGAAGGCTGCGACGCCCGCATCCCGGGCCAAAGCGCCTGCAAAGCCGGTTGCGGCCGAAAGTGCGCCTCGCGCCAAGAAACCTAAAGGCGAGGGCCAGGCGTGACCGACGACATTGACGACAAGCCGCAGCCGTTGCTGACGCACCTGTTGGAGTTGCGCAATCGCCTGATGTGGGCAATTGGCGCGTTCTTCATTGCATTCCTGTTGTGTTTCTCCTTTGCGAAACCGCTGTTCAACATGCTGGTTCAGCCGTTTACCTGGGCTGTCGACTGGGCCGGGATGACGGACCGCAAGATCGAGCTGATCTACACCGCGCCGCAGGAGTTCTTCTTCACACAGATCAAGATCGGCATGTTCGGCGGTCTGGTGCTGGCGTTTCCGGTGATTGCCGCGCAGGTCTACAAATTCGTGGCGCCTGGGCTTTACAAGAACGAACGCGGTGCGTTCTTGCCGTTCCTGATCGCCTCGCCGCTGCTGTTCCTGCTGGGCGCGGCACTGGTCTATTTCTTCTTTACGCCAATGGTGATGTGGTTCTTCCTGTCGATGGAGCAGGTGGGTGGCACCGGCGAAGCGTCGATCATGCTGCTTCCCAAGGTGTCGGAATATCTCGGGCTGATCATGACGCTGATCTTCGCCTTCGGCCTGGTGTTCCAGCTTCCGGTGGTGACCACGCTTCTCGCCCGCGTCGGGCTGGTGTCCAGCAAGGGGCTCGCGGAAAAGCGCAAATACGCCATCGTCGCGGCCTTTATCGCGGCTGCCATTCTGACGCCGCCGGATCCGGTCTCCCAGATCGGACTTGCGCTGCCAACCATCCTTCTTTACGAGATTGCCATCTATTGCGCCCGACTCGTGGAGCGCCAGCGCGCCGCGAATGCGGCCTTGGCGGAAGCCGAAGACAAGCAATCGGCGGCAGCCTCTGATCCCGAAGGGGACGCCTGAGCTCCGGATTGATGTTTGCGCCGTGCCGTCTGACGGCACGGTTGCGGGTTTGGCGCTGCCATTCGAGTACCGGAACCTGCCATGCTTGACATCAAATGGATACGTGAAAACCCTGAAGCCCTTGACGCGGCGCTTGCCAAGCGTGGCGCCGAGCCGCAATCGGAACAGCTGATTGCGCTGGATGAAGCGCGCCGGAGCCATGTCGGTGCGCTGCAGGCGCTTCAGGAGCGGCGCAATGCGGCTTCCAAGGAAATCGGAAAGGCGATGGCGGCCAAGGACCAGGCCGCAGCGGACAGCCTGAAGACTGAGGTCGCCAAGCTGAAGGATGAATTGCAGGCCGGCGAGGCGAAGGAGCGCGAACTCGACGAGGCGCTCAAGCATGCCCTGTCGGTGCTGCCCAATATCCCGCTTGACGATGTGCCGGTGGGCAAGGACGAGAGCGACAACGTCGAAATTCGTGTCTCGGGCTCCAAGCCTGAGTTTGGTTTTGAGACAAAAGAACATTTCGAGCTTGGCGAAGCGCTGGGCATGATGGATTTCGAGCGCGCGGCGAAGATGTCCGGATCGCGGTTCACCATCCTGTCGGGTGGTCTGGCACGGCTCGAGCGTGCGCTCGGCCAGTACATGCTTGATCTTCATACCGGCGGGCATGGCTACACAGAGGTCAATCCGCCGCTGATGGTCAATGATGCGGCGGCCTACGGCACCGACAAGCTTCCCAAATTCGGCGACGACCTGTTCCGCACCACCGACGGCCGCTGGCTGATTCCGACTGCGGAAGTGCCGCTGACCTACATGGCTGCCGGTGAAATCCTTGCCGAGGAAGAATTGCCAAAGCGCTATGTTGCGCAGACGGCCTGTTTCCGCTCCGAGGCCGGTTCGGCGGGCCGCGACACGCGCGGCATGCTGCGCCAGCACCAGTTCACCAAGGTCGAACTGGTCTCCGTGACCACGCCGGAAACCTCGCTCGAGGAACATGAGCGCATGACCGCGAGCGCGGAAGCCGTGCTCAAGGGGCTGGGTCTGCACTTCCGTACCATCGTGCTGTGCACCGGCGATATGGGCTTCGGCGCGCGCAAGACCTATGACATCGAGGTGTGGCTGCCGGGGCAGAAGGCCTATCGCGAGATTTCCTCCTGTTCAGTGTGCGGCGACTTCCAGGCGCGGCGGATGAACGCGCGCTGCCGCAAGACGGGAGACAAGGCAACGCGCTTTGTCCATACGCTGAACGGATCCGGTGTGGCCGTCGGCCGCGCCCTGATTGCGGTCATTGAAAATTATCAGAACGCCGACGGATCGATTACCGTGCCCGACGTGCTGCGGCCATATATGGGCGGCATCACGAAAATCGAGAAGGCGGCATAACCTATTCATTTCAGGAGAGCTGGCAATGCGCATACTCATCACCAATGACGATGGCATTCATGCCGAGGGACTGGAGGTGCTGGAGCGCATCGCACGGACACTCACGGATGATGTCTGGATCGTTGCGCCTGAGACAGACCAGAGCGGTCTTGCGCATTCACTGACCCTGTCGGAACCGTTGCGGCTGCGCAAGGTTCGCGACAAGACCTACGCGCTGCGCGGCACGCCGACCGATTGCGTCATCATGGCAATCAGGAGCCTGATGGACGAAGCGCCGGACCTGGTGCTTTCGGGCGTGAATTCGGGCCAGAACGTTGCCGACGACGTGACCTATTCGGGCACGGTGGCAGGCGCCATGGAAGGCACGCTGCTTGGCGTGCGGTCGATTGCCATCAGCCAGGCCTACAATTTCGTCAATGGCCGTATCGTGCCGTGGGACGTGGTTGAAACACTGGCGCCGGATCTTCTGAAGAAACTCGTCAAGATCGACCTGCCGGCAGGCACCTTGCTCAATGTCAACTTCCCCAATTGCGCGGCTGATGAGGTCAAGGGCGTGGTCGTGACCGACCAGGGAGAAATGACCCATGCGTTGTCGATCGAGGAACGTCACGACGGCCGCGGATTCCCGTACTTCTGGCTGAAATTCGGCCGCCGGGATTTTTCCCAGGAAACCAACAGCGACATCAAGGCAATTTCGAACGGATATATTTCGGTCACGCCGTTGAAGATGGATCTGACCAATCACGCGGTTCAGGAGCAGATCGCTGCTGCACTGGAAGACTGATCGATGAATGTGCGCTTGGCAGAGAAGGAGGGCTTCGCGTCGCTTTTTCTGCGCCTGAGGGCAGAAGGGCTGGCCGACAAGGCGCTGCTGACGGCGCTTGAGCAAACGCCGCGGACGGTTTTCCTGTCAGCTGCCTATGCCGATGCCGCCTACCAGGACCGCCTGGTTCCGATAGACTGTGGCGGCTTTGCCGAAAGCGCCGATCTCGTCGCACGCCTGATAACCGCACTGATGATCGAGCCGGGCCACCGGGTTCTTGATCTGGGCACCGGCAGCGGTTTTCTGGCGGCGGTTGCGGCCCGGTTGGCCGAGCGGGTGATGACCATCGACCGCTACAAGACGCTGGTCCAGCTTGCACAGCAACGCTTTGCCCATCTCGGGCTCGGCAATATCGTCTCGCGTCAGGCGGATGGCCTCAAGGGCGTGAATGGAGAGGGCAATTTCGACCGGATCGTTGCGACCTGCGCCTTTGACGGAATGCCGCGGCAGTTTGTCGATCATCTGGCGTCGGGAGGCGTGATGCTGGCGCCGATCCTTCAGGAGAGCGGACGGGCGCAGATGGTGCGGCTGACAAAGATCGGCAGCCGGTTCGAGCGCGAGGATCTTTTCGAGGTGCCTTACAAGGCTTTCATCCCTGGCCTGGCGGCTGCGCTTTAGGTCCCGGACTGGCACAAAAGACATTCAATTGCCCCACCTTAACCGATGAGTAACACTAACGCGCTTTAATCATCGCAATTGGTTTTGCGTTGATTGGGTAGTGTTATGCGTCTCAGACAGACTGTCGTTTCCGGCACATCGGTAACTCGTTTGCTCGGTGTTGCGCTTTTGGCGGGCTCCGCCGCCGCATGCAGTTCGGACGCGAGCCGCTTTGCTTATCGAAACACTGACCAGCTGCTGACGGCCTCTGTGCCGCAGCCTTCGGCCGACAGGCTTGCGCCCATGGCGGCTGTCGGAGGCGGTGTTGCGCCGCAGGGTTATCCGCAAGCCCAGGCATATCCACAGGCTGCTGCCTATCCGCAGGCTCCGTCATCGGTGTCGCAGGCGTTTCCCGGTGATTATCGCTCATCGGCGCAAGCGGGCTATGATCCTGCATCGACCGGCTCCATTCCCGGTTCCTCCGCACGTGTTGCGTCTTCCTCGTCGAACCTGATTACCAGCGGCGTGCAGCGGGTGTCTTCTGTTGCCCGCAGTGTGTTGCCCTCGAGGCAGCCGGTTCAGCAGCAAGCCGCGGCCGCAGCTTCGCCGGTGCTCGAACCGATGACACGGCCTGCAACGGCTGCGCCGCAAGCCCAGGCGTTTCCAGAACGGCCACAGCAGTTGACCTCTTCGGTGCCGGTGAACCCGCGTTACCAGGATGCCGCTCCGGTGCTTGCGCCTGATCCGATCGTGACCGGTTCCGCGCCGCAAAGTGCAGGCTGGACCACGACGGGTGCAACGCGAATCACACTGGGCCAGGGCGAAACGATCTACAATCTGTCCAAGCGCTATGGTGTTCCGGCCAGCGAAATCATGAAGGCCAACGGCATTACCGATGCGTCGCGGGTCGAAAGCGGGCGGCAATTGCTGATCCCGATCTATGTCTATTCGCGCAAGGCGCCGGTTTCGGCACCGGACAACAATCCGAAGACGCGCGCTTCGCAATCAAGCTCCGGCCTGGTTGGCGAGGTCAAGCATGACAGGCTTCCCGTGCCGGCACCTTCTCCGGTTCGCGATGTGGCGGTTCTGCCTTCGGCGCCTTCGCTGCGCAATCCGGGCAATCAGACGGATACAAAACAGGCTGTTTCGGGAACTGCATCAAACTCCAGCGAAGCGGGCAGCGGCGTCTATGTCGTCAAGGGCGGAGATACGCTCAGCAAGATCGCGCGTGGTCACGGCGTGAGCGTTGATGCTCTGAAATCTGCCAATAATATTTCCGGCAGCAATATCCGCATCGGCCAGACCCTGTCCATTCCGGGCGCTTCCGGATCGACGCTCAATCCGTCGGCAACGGCTTCGGTCAGCAAGACGCCGGCACCCAAGGCCTATACGCCGCCGGTGAGTGCGGCTGAGGACAGCGTTGCAGCCAAGACCAAGGGCGATACCGCTTCCGTGGCCCCGGCTGCGACCGGTATCGGCAAGTTCCGCTGGCCGGCACGCGGTCAGGTCATCACCGGTTTTGCCAAGAGCGAAAACGGCAAGCGCAATGACGGTATCGATATTTCGATGCCGAAGGGCACGCCGGTCAAGGCAGCTGAAAACGGTGTCGTGATCTACTCGGGCGATGGCCTGAAGGAATACGGAAAGACGGTTCTGATCCGGCACGATGACGGTTTGGTCACGGTTTATGCCCATGCGGATGAGCTCAAGGTCAACCGCGGCGACAAGGTGGCTCGCGGCCAGGTGATTGCAAGTTCGGGCATGTCCGGCGTTGCCAAGACCCCGCGGCTGCACTTCGAAGTGCGCAAGAATGCATCGCCGGTCGATCCGACGAAATATCTCGAATAGACGCCCCTCCAGGCGAAAGTGGAAAAGCCCGGCACCTTGCAGTGTCGGGCTTTTTTGTTCGATCGGCGGATCTTGTCTTTTACAGCTTCTGCCCGCTGCGTCCGGCCAGATCCTGGATGAACTGCCAGGCGACGCGGCCTGAGCGTGCGCCGCGGGTGGTGGACCATTCGAGTGCCTCCGCCTGCAATTCCTCGGGCGTGATCTTCAGGTCAAAATGTTTCGCATAGCCGCGGACCATCTCGAGATAGTCGTCCTGTGAACATTTGTGGAAGCCGAGCCACAGTCCGAAACGGTCGGAAAGCGAGACTTTTTCCTCCACGCTTTCGCTCGGATTGATCGCGGTGGAGCGTTCGTTCTCGATCATGTCGCGCGGCAGCAGGTGGCGCCGGTTGGACGTGGCGTAGAGCACGACGTTTTCCGGGCGGCCTTCGATACCGCCGTCGAGTGCGGCCTTGAGCGACTTGTAGGCGGTATCATCATGATCGAACGACAAGTCATCGCAGAACAGGATGAAACGCTGGCGCGCGGGCCGCAGGATTGCCATCAGTTCGGGCAGGGAATTTATGTCTTCGCGGTGGATTTCGATCAGTTTCAAAGGCGCGATCGTTTCGCTTTCGGCTGCGAGTTCGGCGTGGGCGGATTTGACCAGCGACGATTTGCCCATGCCGCGCGCGCCCCACAACAAAACGTTGTTGGCAGGCAGGCCGCGGGCGAAACGTCTGGTGTTGTCGACCAGGATGTCGCGGACATGATCGACGCCCTTGATCAGGCCTATCTCGATCCGGTTTGGCTTGGCGACAGGTGCAAGATGGTGCGCGTCGGCGTTCCAGACAAAGCAGTCGGCTGCATCGAAATCGTTTTCCATGCGCGGCGCCGGGGCCAGCGATTCCACGGCGCGGGAAAGCCGGGCGAGTTCTGCGAGGATTTGCTGGGCGGTCTGGTCTTGCATGTCAGTGTCCGTAATCTGGATGATGGTCCGTCGGGGCGTGTGGTGCTGTGCTGAGACCGACAAAATTGCGGGCCTCCGCGCGGCACCGCGCAGGATTGCATTCGTCTCCGGTCCGGCGAAAAAGCTCCGGGCGGGAGATGTTCAGGTGCGGGTAGCACAGCGTGGTAAAGCCGAAAAGCGGTTTTGAGCGGGAATTCAGGTGGGAAGGCACCATGTTTGCGTTGCAATCGCCCATCTTGCCACTATATTCCGCTCGACCGCTGGAGGCCTCTTGAAGGGCTCCATGCCTTATCTTCAAGGAGTTTTTCATGTTTGTTACCCCGGCCTATGCCCAGTCCGCACTCGGCGGCGGCGGCGGCGAGATCCTGATGTCGATCCTGCCGTTCCTGCTGATCTTCGTGATCATGTATTTCCTCATCATCCGCCCGCAGCGGACCCAGATGAAGAAGCGCGAGGAAATGCTCAAGAACGTGCGGCGCGGCGACCAGGTGATTACCGGCGGCGGCGTGATCGGCAAGGTCACAAAGGTGGTCGATGATACGGAACTCGAAGTCGAGATTGCCGACGGCGTGAAGGTCCGCCTGGTCCGCAGCCTGATCGCGGATGTCCGCGTCAAGGGCGAGCCGGCCAAGGAATAGCCGTAATATGCGGGCAGGGCGCTGGTCCTGTCCGCAAACCGCGTTTCCTACAGTCTCACCCCATTTCGTCCCCGAGGATGAACCGAGAGCCCCATGCTTTATTTCTCCCGTTGGAAAACAACTCTCATCTGGCTTGCCGTTCTCGCCAGCGTGGTGTTCGCGTTCCCGAACCTTCTGAGCCAACAGCAGGCAGACAGCCTGCCGGACTGGGCGCCATCGAAGAAACTCACTCTGGGTCTCGATCTGCAGGGCGGTTCCTACATGCTTTTGCAGGTGGAACGTCAGGACATCATCAAGGACCGCTTGACCACAACGGTTGACGATGTACGGCGGCTCCTGCGCGAAGCGGGGATCGGCTACACGGGATTGTCCGGTACGGGCCAGATGGTCCAGGTCCGGATTCGCGACGACGCGAAAGTCGAGGAAGCCAAGACCATCCTTGCCGAGCTTTCACAGCCGGTGAATTCGGGACTGTTTGGTGGCGGCACCGTGGCGGAAGCGACAATCGAGGAAACCCAGCCGGGACAGTTGCGCATTCTTCTGACCGATGAAGGCATCAGCTACCGGGTTTCATCGGCAGTCGCGCAATCGATCGAAGTGGTCCGCAAGCGTATTGACGAGTTGGGAACCACGGAACCGGTAATCCAGCGGCAGGGCGATGATCGCATCCTGGTGCAGGTTCCAGGTCTTGACGATCCCGAACGGCTGAAGAGCCTGCTCAACCAGACAGCCAAGCTGGCCTTCCGGATGGTGGATACCTCCATGCCGGTGCAGGAAGCCATTCAGGGGCGTCCGCCGGCCAATTCTGAAATTCTCTACACAACCGATGACCCGCCTATTCCATATCTGGTCCAGCGCTCGGTTCTGGTGTCGGGCGAAAACCTTGTCGATGCGCAGGCAGGTTACGACCAGCGCACCAACGAGCCGATTGTCAGCTTCCGGTTTGATTCCAAGGGCGGACAGCGTTTCGGCCAGGCAACCACGCAGAATGTCGGATTGCCGTTTGCCATCGTGCTGGATGATCAGGTTGTCTCTGCTCCGGTGATCCGCGAACCCATTCTCGGTGGTACCGGACAGATTTCCGGCAATTTCGATGTCGAGAGCGCCAACGATCTGGCGATCCTGCTGCGCGCGGGCGCACTGCCTGCAACGCTGACTGTGATTGAAGAACGCACCGTTGGCCCCGGCCTTGGCGCGGATTCGGTTGCGGCGGGTGAAATCGCCGGCATCATCGGTGCGCTTCTGGTGCTGGCCTTCATGTTCGTCGCCTACGGCATGCTCGGCTTCATTGCCAACCTGGCGCTGATTGCCAACGTGACCATGATCATCGCGGTGCTGACGCTGCTTGGTGCGACGCTGACGCTGCCGGGTATTGCCGGTATCGTTCTCACCGTCGGGATGGCGGTGGACTCCAACGTGCTGATTTACGAGCGGATTCGCGAGGAACACCGATCGGGACGCTCGCTGATCCAGGCGATTGATGCGGGCTTCAGCAAGGCCTTCGCCACCATTCTTGATGCCAACGTGACCACGCTTATCGCTGCGGTTATCCTGTTCTATCTCGGCACCGGTCCGGTGCGCGGTTTTGCCGTCACGCTTGCCGTGGGTATTGCCACGACAGTGTTCACCGCGTTTACCTTCACGCGCTGGATGGTTGCGGAATGGGTGCGTCGCAGCCGCCCGAAGAACATGCCGCGGGGTGCGCTCGACGCGATCATCCGTGACTTCAATTTCCGCTTCATGAAAATCCGCCGCTTCACATTCGTGGCCTCGGCGGTGCTGTCGCTGGCTTCGATGGCGCTGTTTGCGACGATCAACATGAATTACGGCATCGATTTCAAGGGTGGATCGATGATCGAGGTTCAGGCCAAGGACGGAAATGCCGATGTCGGCGATATCCGTGCGCGGTTGTCGGAGCTCAATCTTGGCGATATCCAGGCCCAGGAATTCGGATCACCGCGTGAAGTGCTGATCCGGGTGCAGGCACAGGGTGGCGGCGAGAACGCCGAACAGTCGGTGATCACGCTGGTCCGTGGCGAACTGGAAGGCGATTACGATATTCGCCGTGTCGAGGTTGTCGGACCGACCGTCTCGGGCGAACTGGCGCAGGCCGGTACCATTGCGGTCATCGCGTCGCTGCTGGCCATTCTGGTCTATATCTGGTTCCGCTTCGAATGGCAGTTCGCACTTGGTGCGATCATCGCAACGGTGCACGACGTGGTGCTTACCATCGGCATTTTCGTGGTGTCGGGAATCGAGTTCAACCTGTCGAGTATCGCGGCGGTGCTGACCATTGTCGGCTACTCGCTCAACGACACGGTTGTGGTTTATGACCGTGTTCGCGAAAACCTGAGGCGATACAAGAAGATGCCGCTGACCAGCCTGCTTGATCTGTCGATCAACCAGATGTTGCCGCGCACCATCCTGACTTCGTTGACCACGCTTCTGGCGCTGCTCGCGCTGTTCATCTTCGGTGGCGAAGTCATCCGCTCCTTCACATTCGCCATGATCTTCGGCGTGGTGGTCGGAACCTATTCGTCGATCTTCATCGCGGCTCCGGTTCTGGTCCTGTTCAAGCTCAGGGCGGAAACCTTCCGCGTTGGACTGGACGAGGAAGGTGAAAAGGAAACTCCGCCGGAAGTCCCGGGCCAGAGCAGGGCCTGAGGAATGTCCTCGGGTATAGAGATCCGTGCTGCGCATTTTCCCGGCAGGCCGCCGATAGATGCGTATGGCAATGGCGGCTTCCGGTTCGCGGACATGTCGCATCGCGGTTCGATTTTCTGCCTGCCATCCGGCGTTCATGGCTGGGATGTGATTGAAGGGCAGCAGCTGACGATGGACCTGTTCAAGCAGGTTCTGGCAGAGACCAGGGACATCGAGTTTTTGCTGGTCGGCACCGGATTGTCGATCCGGCCCTTGCCGGCGGAGCTGAAAACGGCGCTGCGGGCAGCCAATGTCTCCTCGGATCCGATGAGCACCGGTGCGGCTGTGCGGACCTACAATGTGATGCTGGCCGAATCCCGGGCGGTGGCCGCCGCCCTGATCGCTGTTTGATCATGACAGCGGTGTCAGCCCTGAGCGCGGACTCCCGCTCACAATTGCTTGGTGCTCTGCGCGAGGCTGATATTGACCGCTATCTGGCACTGTTGCTGATGCCCGAGGACGTGCGGGACGATTTGCTCGCGCTGTTCCTGTTCAATGCCGAAATTGCAGCCATTCGTGACAGGGTGCGTGAGCCGCTGCCCGGCGAAGTGCGGCTTCAGTGGTGGCGGGATGTGCTGTCCGGTGAGAGGGACGGTGAGGCGAGGGCGCATCCCGTTGCTTCTCTGTTGCGGGAGCTGATCGACCGCCGCGCCATGCCGGTTGCTCCGCTGATTGCCATGTGCGACGCGCGGATTTTCGATCTTTACGACGACCCGATGCCTGACCGGACGAGTTACGAGGGCTATGCCGGCGAAACAGCATCATCGCTTCTGCAGATGTCCGCCTTGGTGATGGATCCGGCTGCTTCCGCGGAGACGTCGACAGCCAGCGGCCATGCTGGCATTGCCCAGGCCGTGGCGGGGCATTTGATGCTGTTGCCGATCTCGCAGGCCCGAGGGCAGGTCTTCATTCCCGGGGACCTGCTGTCTGCGACCGGGCTTGACCGGGACAGTTTCCTTTCGGGCAACACCCCGGAACGGGCGGCAAACGCGGTCCGCGCCTTTGCCGGGTTCGGGCGGGAGCATCTCAACAAGGCGAGAACTGCGCTGCGTGATATTCCCGATTCGGTGATGCCCGCCTTTCTGCCGGCAGCACTCGCCAGCGCAGTGTTCAGCCGGGCGGAGAGCAAGGGAGCGGACTGTCTCGTCCGCTCGGTGCGGATGCCGCAATGGCGCCGGCAAGTCCAGCTCTGGCGGGCTGCACGCCGTGGAAAAATCTGACTTTTTTCGCCGATAACGGTTCCGGGGACCGGCAAAACCGCTTCGCACAAGGATTCTGTGATGGCTTGCACCTCTATGGCTTGCACGGCATAGTCACGAAGCGTTGACGCGGTCGGGAGCTACGTCAGTCGGAGGAAAGCATGAGTCTCGGAGCCTTGATTGTTGTCGTCGCCTTTGCGGTCACACTGGTGATCGGCGCCGTACACTATACCGGCGGGTCCCGCGGCAAGAACAGTGGCCGTGATCATGGTGAGGTGATTCTGGAATTTGCCCGTGCCTATCCGGGCGAAGCGATCCGTTCCGTGACGATCACCAAAGACGGCAACGCCAGCTTCTTGCGGCTGGCAGACGGCAAGACCGGCTTTCTGCAAAGCATGGGGCGTTACAATGTGGCGCGGCTCATTCTGCCGGGCGATGTAAGCGTTCAACCGATCGATGACCGGCCGGGCCTGCGGATAGAGTTTCACGAATCTGCGCTCAAGGGCGGAGATTACGTGTTTGATTCGGCGGAAGACGCGGCGGAAGTCTCTTTGTGGCTGTGCGGCAGCTTTGCCCTCGCCAACCCGGATATGGAGACCCCCGAGGCGGACGGGAATGCCTGACCTCAAGGATTTTCCCGATGTAACCCAATTGGCGATTCCGTTTTTCGTTGTTGCCATCCTGATCGAGCTGTTCGTCATTCGCTGTTTCAAGGGGCGCGGCGACTATGAGACCCGTGACACGACGACGTCACTGCTGATGGGTGTCGGCAACGTGGTTTCCGGCCTGCTGCTTGGGTTCGTCGCTTTTGGTGTGCTGATGTGGGCCTGGCAATACAGGATCGTCGATCTTGGCACATCCTGGCCGGTTATCGCGTTGTGCTTCATTCTCGATGACCTGCGTTACTACTGGTATCATCGCATTGCGCACCGCTGCCGCTGGGTCTGGGCCGAGCATGTGATTCACCACTCCTCGCAGCATTACAATCTGTCAACGGCGCTGCGGCAGAGCTGGACCGGTACGTTTACCGGCATGTTCATCCTGAGAATTCCGCTGGCGCTGATCGGGTTTCACCCGGTGCTGCTGTTGTTCGTCGGCGGTCTCAATCTGGTCTACCAGTTCTGGATCCATACAGAGACAATCGGCAGGATGTGGAAGCCGGTCGAGTGGATCTTCAACACACCGTCACATCACCGGGTGCATCACGCCACCAATCCGCGCTATCTCGATTCGAACTATGCCGGCACGCTGATCGTCTGGGACCGCCTGTTCGGCACTTTCGTACCTGAGCTCGACGAGGACATGCCGCGTTACGGCATTGTCAAAAACATCGGTACATTCAATCCGGTGCGGGTGGCGTTTCACGAATGGATCGACATGTTCAAGGATGCATTCCGGCCAGGACTGAGTGTCAGGCAGCGGCTGGCCTATCTGTTCGCGCAGCCGGGCTGGAGCCATGACGGATCGCGAATGGGGTCGGAGGCGCTGAAGGCCGACTATGTGACGCGGCATCCCGATGCGGCAGGTACGCCCGGATTGCCCGGCAGCGGATTGGCCGAAGGCGGTCATCGGGCCGTGCCCTTAAAATAGCAGCCGCCGCAAGGAAAACGCTGAGAGCGGACAGACAAGACTGCCCGCGGCTTGACCTATTCAGCTGCCTGCTGAACACCGCCACCGAGCCATGAAGCAAAGTCGGTGAGTGCCCGCCGCGCCATGGCCTGTTTCTTGGCCTTGGCCTTGTCCTTGCCGCGGAAACGGCCGCCGCCTTCAGGGCGGACAATGGCGCCCGGATCGAGCGGTGGAAACAGGCCGAAATTCACATTCATCGGCTGGAACGAGCGCTTTCCCGGTTCGTCGTCGCTGACGATATGGCCGCCGGTGATGTGGTTGAGAAGGGCGCCGAAGGCCGAGGTCAATGGCGGCGGGGCCAATTCCTCGTGCAGCCGCTCTGCGGCGGCAAAACGTCCGGCGAGAAGGCCGATGGCGGCACTCTCGACATAGCCCTCGCAACCGGTGATCTGGCCGGCAAAGCGCAAGCCCGGGCGGCTTTTGAGCTGCAATGTGCCATCAAGAAGCAGCGGCGAATTCAGGTAGGTGTTGCGATGCAGGCCACCGAGGCGTGCGAATTCGGCATTCTCGAGGCCCGGGATCATCCGGAAAATGTCGGCCTGGGCTCCGTATTTCAGTTTTGTCTGGAAACCGACCATGTTGTAGAGCGTGCCAAGCGCATTGTCCTGGCGCAGCTGGACGACGGCATAGGCCTTGATGTCGGGCTTGTGGGCATTGGTCAGACCCATCGGCTTCATCGGTCCGTGGCGCAAGGTCTCGCGCCCGCGCTCGGCCATGATCTCGATCGGCAGACAGCCGTCGAAATAGGGAGTGCCTTCCCATTCCTTGAAGCCGGTGGTGTCGCCGGCGATCAGGGCATCGATGAACGCGTCATACTGGTCCTTGTCCATCGGGCAGTTGATGTAGTCGCGGCCGGTGCCGCCGGGACCGACCTTGTCGTAGCGCGACTGGAACCAGCAGACAGACATGTCGATGGAATCGGTGTGAATGATTGGCGCAATGGCATCGAAAAAGGCCAAGGCATCCTGACCGGTCTCGGCGCTGATGGCTTCGGCAAGGCCGGGTGCCGTCAATGGGCCGGTGGCGATGATGGTCTGGTCCCAGTCCGCGGGCGGCAGCCCGGTGATCTCCTCGCGGGCAACGGTGATCAGCGGCTCGGCCGCAATCGCGTCGGTAACGGCCTGGGCGAACCCTTCGCGGTCGACAGCAAGCGCGCCGCCGGCGGGAACCTGGTTGGCGTCGGCGCATGACATGATCAGTGAGCCCGCCATGCGCATCTCGGCATGAATGACGCCGACCGCATTGTTTTCCGCATCGTCTGAGCGGAATGAATTGGAGCAGACCAGTTCGCCCAGGCTGTCGGTCTTGTGGGCTTCGGTGCCGCGCACCGGGCGCATCTCGTGCAGGATCACCGGCAGTCCGCGCCGGGCGATCTGCCAGGCAGCTTCAGAACCGGCGAGGCCGCCGCCGATGACATGGATGGGGGAGTGGGAAGAATTGGTCTTGGTCATGACGTCCGTTTACCACGGGCGTGATCCCGTCTCAAAGGTGTTTGTGCAGGATCCGGATACGAAAACGGCGCCCCAGGGGACGCCGTAACGAACAGTCAGTGCTGCGGCTATTAGCGGTGACGAAGGCCGCGAGCCACATTGTCGATATCGAAACGGGTCAGGCCGATGTCAGCCAGGGTTTCGTTGGAAAGGTTTGCAAGTTCCTGTGCAGTCTGGCGGGTCTTCATCCAGCTGCGGGCTCTGCTGAGAAATTTCATGGCAGTCTCCTCGGGTTGGCCGGTGCGGGCCGTGATGACGATTTATGCAATCTGATGCCTGCCATATAGGCGTTTGCCGCCCATTTGTGCAGCGCAATAATCGCAAGTCTGATATGCGCGCGCCGAATGGCTGGATTATCGCTTTGTCAACGTTTCGGGTTTGCCGGGAAACATCTGATGGCTCGGCAGGCCAGTGGGCGTTGTCGGTGAAGCTTGCCGCTCAAACAGAAACAGCGCCCTGTTGCCAGGGCGCCGTTTTGATGTCCGGCCGTCGGCCGGGCAGAACGTAGCGTTGTTACTTGCCGGGACGGCGTGCAACGAACGGAATATCGCCGCGGGAAATGCCGAGGTCGTTGAGTTCGCGCTGCGACATGCGGGACAGTTCGTTGACGGTGTTGCGGTAGTCGCGCCAGTCTTTGTAAGCCTTACGGAAGTTCATGGTGTTTTCCTTTCTGAGTGGCGCCGCTCCGAAGATTGGCCGCCGTGTTTGGTTGATCCTGATATAGGTGCAGGTGATCTCATTGTGCAGTGCAAAAGATTGCAAAGGAGCCATGCGATTTCTGCAAGGCGCCTTAATAAACTCTTGTTAATGGTCGTTAATTTGCATGGGTCCGTAGTCCGCATGATCCTCACGCAGGCGGCTAACCCGCATCCTGCGGGCGCACCAGTGGCATCTCGCCAGGCGGTATGGTGGCGCTGGTCGTTGAGGTTTTGGGAGGGGGCGTTCTGACAAAAAAATAACGCCCACCGGGGGAGGAGGATCCGGTGGGCGTCATTTTGGGAGACTGATGCTCGGGAGGAGGATGAACACCAGTCACATCGAAGCGGCATTTTGGGAGGAGGAGGAGGCCGCTCCGAATTCTTGAATCTTATGTCGCGCGCCGTGCAGCGAATGGGATATCGTTGCGCGTCATGCCGATGTCGCTCAACTCGCGTTCCGAAAGCCGGTTAAGCTCTACGCAGGTTTCGCGATACTTCCGCCAGCTGGCGTAGGATTTGATCAGTTTCATTGGTGACCTTCCTCTGTCCCGCTGTTGTCCGGTTCACCACTGTGGCGTTCCGATGATTTGAATATAGGGGCATTCAATCGATTTGTGCAGTGCAATATTATCATGGAAGCTATTCCCAAATTGCATGGCTGAAGCTCGAAACCCCGATTTTTGCCTCAAAGCTGTGCAATCCAAGCATAAATGGAGGCAGACTGCCTTCATTCCAGCCGTTGTCCGTTTGCCCGCATGATGTAATCTCGAATTCGGCACCTTCAAGGAAAGAATCGCGACATGTTCCGCAGATATTTGTCCCGTGAGATCAACGTGTGGACGCAGAACGGGCTGTTGCAGCCGGGGCAGGGCGAAGCGCTGCTCAAGGACCACGACAGCCGCCATACAGGTTTCAACCTCTCCAGCGTGCTGGCTGTTTTGGCGGCGATCCTGTTTGGCGGGGCCGTGGTTGCACTGGTTGCCGCCAATTGGGAAGCCATTGCCCGGCCGATGCGGGTGTTGATGATCTTTGTCTTTATAATAGGCGGCCTGACTGCTGCAGCCTACGCTGCCCGCCGCAATGCCTACTGGGTCACGGAGGCGGCGCTTGTCTTCACATTGCTTTGTTACGGGGCCGGTATCGCCCTGGTTGGACAGATGTATCATCTCAGCGGCGATGAGGCTGGCTTCATGCTGGCATGGACGATGGGCGCCCTGGTGGTGGCGATCGGGTTTTCCTCGGCGATGGCAGCGGTCAGCGCCGGGGTGCTGGGACTTGGCTATATGGTGGCCGAATCGGCGGTCTTTGCCTCCGGATCGTCAGATGTGATCAATGTTTCGGGGTATGTCTCGGTGATGGCGGTGGCCATAGTCATTGGCGTTTCGGCCTGGCGCTCCCGCTCGGCCATGGCCGGGCATCTTTGCGCGTTGCTGATTGTCGGATGGTTCATCTGGCTCGTGGTCGAGACCACCGAGCAAAACCCGGGCTATGCACTCGCGGCATTTGGCGCCGCGGCCTTCGCTGCAGGGTCCATTGTTCCTTCGGGGTTGCGCGGGCTGATGTCGCAGCACGGCGTGGTGTCGGCCTATGGTGCGATCCTGCTCCTGTCCGGGCTTGGAATGATCCAGCTGGAGATCAGCGATGCGGGCCTTGCCGGGGAAATGGTTCTGGCCGGTATCATCCTTTTGGCGAGTGTTGCCGTCCTGGCGATTGCCGGCGGCGAGAACCGGTTGATTCGAAGTTTTGCCTATTTCGCCTTCGCTTGCGAAACCATCTACGTGGTTGGTGAAACCCTCGGGTCGCTGCTGGGCAGTTCGGGCTTCCTGTTTTTGGGCGGAGTGGTGCTGGCGGTCATCGCCTTTGTGGTGATGAAACTTGAAAGACGCTTCAAGGCCGGAAGGACTGTGTCATGAGCGGGTTTGGTCAATTTCTGCGCCGCGGTTTCAGCCCGGTGCTTGCAGCCATCGTCTGCGGCGTGGTTCTCGTCGGCACACTTGGCTTCATGATCCACAGCCGGGCGGCAATCCTGCGGGATGGTTCCGAGATCATCCTCAGGACAGCCCCGGTCGATCCGCGAGATCTGATGCGGGGCGACTATGTGAGGCTGCGTTATGGAGATATTTCCTCGGTAGACGGTGCGCTGCTTGCGGGCAGTTGGCCGAAAGAGGACATCCTTGTACCGCTGTGGCTGACACTCGTGCCCGGAGATGACGGGACGGCCAGGGTCAAGGCCGTCAGCCTTGAGAAGCCCGATGGGGGCAATCCGGACGCGGTATATCTCAAAAGCAAGCCGGTCATGCTTTACGGTGAAGATCATCCGCGGACAGGGCAGGTGCCTCTTCGGCTGAAATTTGGCATCGAACGCTATTACGTGCCTGAAGGTGAGGGGCTGGAAATCGAGAAAGCCCGAAATGCCGGACGGACGACCGTGGCGATCCGTGTATCCAGGGACGGAGAGCCGCAAATTGCCCGCCTGATGATCGACGGGCAAACACTTTATGAGGAGCCGCTTTACTGAAAAGCAGGCTTGAAATCGGCCCGGTCAGGGGGCGGGCCCCAAAATCGGTGATGCCCGGGGTTATTTTTCCTTTGATCACCGGCATTCGGGTGATATAGAGCGACCGCGTTCAGGGTCGCCTCGCGCGAGCGTGGTTTTGCGGCCCTAAGAGCGGGTATGGTGAAATTGGTAGACACGCCAGATTTAGGTTCTGGTGCCGTAAGGCGTGGGAGTTCAAGTCTCTCTACCCGCACCAGATTACAGTCCGGTCCGACCGCCGCATGGCATTGGATGGCAGGGCGAGCACGAAGGGCGTTCAGCCGGTTCATCCGGTCTGGGGCTTACAATGAAGAAAGCCACAAGCGACGCCGGAAAACCGGCCCAGTCGCGGGGCCAACCCGAACGGTCGCAGTCGCGAGGAAATGAAGGTTTGAACATGCAGGTTACCGAAACGCTTGCCGAAGGGCTGAAGCGCGAATTGAAGATTGTCGTTCCCGCTGCGGACATGACATCGCAGATGAACGAGAAGCTTGCCGAAGCCAAGGGCAAGATGCAGATCAAGGGTTTCCGGCCTGGCAAGGTGCCGATTTCGCACCTGAAGAAGGTTTACGGCAAGTCGATCATGGCGCAGCTGGTCAATGAAATGATCCAGGAAAAGCCGGCTTCGATCCTTGCCGAGCGTGGCGAACGATCCGCCACCCAGCCCGAGATCAAGATGACCGAGGACGAAAAGGAAGCCGATGCTATCCTTAACGGTGATGCCGATTTCGAATTCACCATGGCGTATGAAGTCATTCCGGCTTTCGATCTGGCTGACATGTCCAAGGTCAAGGTTGTTCGCGAAGTCGTCGATGTTCCTGCAGAGGAAGTCGAGGAGCAGGTGCTTCGGGTTGCCGAAAACAGCCGCACGTTCGAGCCCAAGACGGGCAAGGCTGTCGATGGCGACAAGGTGACCATCGATTACCTTGGCAAGGTTGACGGCGAGCCTTTCGAAGGCGGAGCGGATCAGGATGCCGAGCTGGTTATCGGTTCGAACCGGTTTATCCCGGGTTTTGAAGAGCAGCTGATCGGCCTCAAGGAAGGCGACGAGAAGGTGATCAAGGTCACGTTCCCGGCCGAATACCAGGCCGCGCACCTTGCCGGCAAGGAAGCCACCTTCGACATCAAGGTCAAGGCAATTGCCGCACCGGGCGAGCTGGAAATCAACGACGAACTGGCCAAGACGCTGGGTCTTGATTCGGCTGACAAGCTGCGTGAAATCATCCGGTCGCAGATCGAAGACCAGTATGGTCAGGTGACGCGCCAGAAGCTGAAGCGTCAGATTCTCGATCAGCTTGATGAAGCGCACAAGTTCGATACGCCGTCCAAGCTGGTCGATGCCGAGTTCGAGAGCATCTGGCGCCAGATCAACCAGGAACTGTCGGACAACGGCAAGACCTTTGCTGATGAGGACACCACCGAAGAAGCCGCTCGCGAAGAGTACCGTGCGCTGGCTGAACGCCGCGTCCGTCTCGGTCTGGTGCTGTCGAAAATCGGTGAAGAAGCCGGTGTCGAGGTCAGCGACGACGAACTGCAGCGCTCGCTGTTCGAGCAGGTTCGCAAGTTCCCGGGCCAGGAACAGGAAATCTACGAATATTTCCAGAAGACTCCCGGTGCCGTCGCTTCGCTGCGCGCTCCGATCTTTGAAGAAAAGACCATTGACCACCTGATGACCATCATCGACGTGACGGACAAGAAGGTGACCAAGGATGAGCTGATGGCAGAAGACGAAGCGGAAGCTTCGGAAAAGCCGGCAGCAAAGAAAAAGGCTGCGCCGAAGAAGAAGGCAGCCAAGAAGGATGAGGCGGCTTCCGAGTAAGCCCTGTCACATTCCGATGTTTGAAAACGCCGGGGCATTGCTCCGGCGTTTTTGCGTCGGGGATGGTTTGATTGGAGCTTGTTGCCTGAGATATCAGGCCCCGTCGGCGTTACATGGAACAGGCGGGCCCGGCTAGATCAGCTTCAGGCCCTTGAGGCTGGCATGGCCGTCCTTGCCGATGATGATGTGGTCATGGACGGTGATTCCCAGCGGGCGGGCGGTGTCGATAATCAGTTTGGTCATCTCGATGTCGGCGCGCGAGGGTGTCGGGTCGCCGGAGGGATGGTTGTGGACCAGGATGAGGGCGGTGGCGGAGAGTTCGAGCGCACGCTTGACGACTTCGCGCGGATAGACAGGCGTGTGGTCAACCGTACCGGTCTGCTGCACCTCATCGGCGATCAGGGCGTTCTTCTTGTCGAGAAACAGCACGCGGAACTGTTCGCGTGCCTCGAATGCCATTGCCGCACGGCAGTATTCGATCACGGATGTCCATGAGGCGAGGACCTGGCGGCCCTTGAGTTCCCCCTTGAGCATGCGGTGAGCAATGGAGGCGACGAGCTTGAGGTCTGTGGCGACGCTGTCGCCGACGCCTTTGACTTCGGTGAGCAAATGGGTCGGTGCGCCGAGCACTTCCGGCAATGAGCCAAACCGCGCCAGCAGAGCCTTGGCGATCGGTTTGGTGTCCCTGCGGGGTATCAGCCGGAACAGCAGCAGTTCGAGCAATTCATAATCAGCCAGCGCCCGGTCGCCGCCCTCGCGGAAGCGCTGGCGCAGCCGGTCACGATGGCCGTGAAAGTGTTCATCGGCAGCGGCCGGTGGCGTGGCCGGGCCTGTATCCAGCGGCCGCCCGCGGGTCTTGCCCTGGCGGCTTTCGGCAAAATAGGTGCGTTCGTCCTCGGGCTTTTGGTTCTGGTTCTCGCCGTCCTGGCCCTCATCGTTCAGGCCTTGCTCATCCAGACCTTTTTCATTCAGATCCGGGCGACGGCGTGATGTCATGCGGGCAGACCGGGCCGGTCCAGTCCGGCTGGCGAGAGGGTAAAGATCTCGCAGCCGGTTTCCGTGACGCCAATGGTGTGTTCGTACTGCGCTGTCAGCGAGCGGTCCCGCGTCACGGCGGTCCAGCCATCGGAGAGCACTTTGACATGCGGGCGGCCCAAGTTGATCATCGGCTCGATGGTGAAGATCATGCCGGGACGCATTTCCGGCCCTTCTTCTGCGCGACCGTAATGCAGGATGTTGGGCGCATCGTGAAACAGCTTGCCGACACCGTGGCCGCAGAAATCGCGCACCACCGAGCACCGTTCGGCTTCGGCGTATTTCTGGATCGCTTCGCCAATGGCGCCGGTCCGCGCACCGGGTTTGACGGCTTCAATGCCAAGCATCAGGGTCTTGTGGGTGATTTCAAGCAGCCGCTCGGCGGCCCGCTTTATCTCGCCAACCGGGTACATCCGGCTCGAATCGCCATGCCAGCCATCAAGCACGTAGGTCACGTCGATATTGACGATTTCACCTTCGCGCAGCGGCTTGTCATTGGGGATGCCGTGACAGACCACGTGATTGATGGATGTGCAGCAGGATTTCGTGTAACCGCGGTAATTCAGCGTTGCGGGCAGGGCACCGTGGTCCATGCCGAATTCGTAGACGAAGCGGTCGATCTCGTTGGTGGTCACGCCGGGGGCCACGCGGCTGACCAGTTCATCGAGGCACCGGGCGGTGATCTGGCTTGCCTTGCGCATGCCTTCAAAGCCTTCCGGGCCGTATAGCCGGATCTGGCCTGTGTTTTTCATCGGGGCCGAGGTGGCATCGATATAGGTAACCATGGCTGGCTCGCTTTGTCTTGTCATGGCCGGTCTGACCGGCCCAGCTTCATGATACGCTGTTTAGACCGGATTCCTCAACGGGAACCATCATTTCAGCGCGTATTTGCTCAGATGTGATCTTGCATCGTATGGCGCAAGCTTCAACCCCGCGCTTCATGGCGCGGTCAAAGGCCGCGGCGTAGGCGGGGTCGAGATCGCGGCACAGGCTGAGGCTGTCCACATCGCCGCGCTGGATGAGATAGACCATTATCGCGCGGTGTCCAGCCTCAACCATGTCGCCGAGTTCTTCAAGGTGCTTGGCGCCACGGGTGGTGACGCTGTCGGGAAATTCCGCCAGACGGCCGTTGCGGCGAAAATGGACATTCTTGACTTCGACATAGGCCAGGCCCCTGTCGGGGTCTCTCAAGAGAATGTCGATGCGGGAGTTTATGCCGTATTTCTGCTCGGCCTTGCGCTCGGCGTAGCCGTTGAGCGATCGGATCAGGCCTTCGTCGATTGCCTCTTCCACCAGCCGGTTGGGGCGGCCCGTGTTGATTCCCACCAGCGTGCCATCGGCCTCAACCAGTTCGAGTGCATGGGGATACTTGCGGGTACCGCCGGAATGGCGGGTGAGAAAACATCTTGATCCGGGCGTGGTCAGGCCGCGCATCGAACCGGTGTTCGGGCAGGAGCCGGTGATCAGATCACCGGTATCGAGCTCGGCATCGAAGAGGAACCGCTTGTAGCGGCGGATCAGGGTCGCAGGGACCAGAGGCGGATCGAATTTCATGGCTGCGCACTAGCACAAGGCAGACCGGCATGGAAACGCCGGTCCGCCAACTGGCGAACTGCGGATCAGTGCCGGATCATGCCTGACTGCTCAGACGCGGACGCGAACGTAGGATCCGGGGGCATCCTCGATCGGCTTTAGCTTCTTGCCGCCGGGCTTGCGTGCCGGCACCTCTTCACTGGAGCCGGACCGGATCCATTCGTGCCAGTGCGGCCACCAGGAGCCCGGGGTTTCCTTTGCGCCGGCCACCCAGTCGTCGAACTCTGCATTTTGCGGGCCGTCAGACCAGAATTGGTACTTGCCCGCTGCCGGCGGATTGACGACGCCTGCGATGTGGCCGGATCCGGCCATGACATAGGTGACGTCGCCGCCAAACAGCTTGCCGCCGATATAGGCGGAGCGAGCAGGGGCGATGTGATCTTCCTTGGCCGCAAGATTGTAGATCGGGATCTTGATGTCACCGAGCTTCAGGGTCTTGCCGGCCAGTTCCATGGTGCCCTGCGACAACCTGTTTTCAAGGTAGCAGTTGCGCAGATAATAGGAGTGGTTGGCCGCAGGCATCCGGGTCGCGTCCGAATTCCAGTAGAGCAGGTCGAAGGGCATCGGATCCTTGCCCTTGAGGTAATTGTTGACGACATAGGGCCAGATCAGGTCGGAAGCACGCAGCATGTTGAAGGCCGTGGCCATCTTCGAACCATCGAGATAGCCGTTCTTCTCCATCGCCTGTTCGATGGAGGCAATCTGTGCCTCGTCGACGAAGACCTTGAGATCACCCGCATAGGTGAAGTCGGTCTGCGTGGTGAAGAAGGTGGCGGTGGCAATGCGCGTGTCTTTTTCCTGGGCATGGAGTGCCAGGGTTGCGGCCAGCAGCGTGCCGCCGACGCAATAGCCGATCGCATTGACCTCGCGCTCGCCGGTGGCCTTCTCGATGGTGTCGAGGGCAAAGGAAATGCCTTCGCGGGAGTAGGCTTCCCAGTCCTTCCTGGCATGGCGCTGGTCGGGATTGACCCAGGAAATCACAAACACCGTGTGGCCCTGGTCGACGGCCCACTTTATGAAGGATTTCTTCGGATTGAGATCGAGAATGTAGAACTTGTTGATCCACGGCGGAACGATCAGCAGAGGCCGCTTCAGCACGGTTTCGGTCGAAGGCTCATATTGAATGATCTGGCAGATGTCGTCCTGGGCAATGACCTTGCCGGGCGAGACGGCGACGTTTTCCCCGACCTTGAACTTGGACGCATCGGATTGGCGAAGCCGCAGCTCGCCCTTGCCTGCAGCGATGTCCTCGGCCAGCATGTGCATGCCCTTGACCAGGTTTTCACCGTTCGAGGCAACCATTTCCTTGTAGAGTTCGGGATTGGTTGCGAGGAAATTGGCCGGCGACAGCGCGCTGGTGATCTGGCGAACATAAAACGCCGCCTTGTGGCGGGTATGCTCATCAAGCCCCTCACTCTCGTCAACGAGCTTGTTTGCCCAGTCGGAGGTGATGAAATAGGCGTTCTTCAGGAATTCGAAGAACGGATTGTTTTCCCAGTCGGGATCGGAAAACCGTTTGTCGTTGGTTTTTGGCTTCGGACTTTCGTCTTCGCCCGACATGCGTTTGACGGATTCATTCCACATGCCGAAATAGCTTGTCAGAAGTGATGTTTGGGCCTCGATGGCGCGCTTGGGGTCTGATAGCCAGTATTCGCCGACCTTGGAGAAGGTCTTGACCATGTCGGCCATCGGTTCGGAGACGGTGTCAGAGACTTCGCCCTTTTCACGGGGCTCAATCCAGGCAGACGCGGCCTTGCCCAGCTCTTCGAGCATGCGGGCGACATTTCGGGCAAATGCTTCGGGATTCTTGACAACATAGGCCTCGGCAGATGTTGTGCCGGTATCTGCCTCCTTGTTTTCGGCCGTCGTCTTGCCCTTGTCCACCATGGTGGCGCCTCCTCATTTGTTCCCGAGCTTGCCTCCGGGCCGTCTTCTGCCTTAAATCGGCTTACTTGCTTTGCTTGGATGCCGTTACTGGCATTTATCTTTCCTTGATACGGGCTTTTTTTGTCCATGTCATGACCGCCATTTGGTGGAGACCGGAATATTCGTGATCATGATACCTATTGTCCGCCCGGCGTTTGTTGCCTTGTTCTCTGTGCTGGCGGCAGGATGCCAAACAGCCTCGCTGGAGGATGCGGCGCCGCGTACCGTTCCAGTCGCTCGTGCCGCTGATGGCACGATTGCTGCCGATGGCCTTGTGGACGGGAGCGTGGCTGGTTCCGCTGAAACCTCTTCCGGCAACGCGCCGGCATTGACCGAGGTTCGCAGCAATCCCGGAATTCCGTCGCTGGTTCCCATCGAGCAGAGCGCGCCGGTAGCGACCAGGGAGTTCGTTGCCACGGGCGCCAGCAGAACAGGGCAATATCCGTCATTCGGGACGCAGCCGCGGGCGGCCAACACGCAGTTCTCCGATGCGGACAAACTGGCGGCGGAAGCGGAAATCACCGAGCTGTTGCGCAACCGGGCATCGACGCCGGATGCGCGGGCGCAATACGAGGCGCGGCTGAGGCGATTGCGCGCGCTGGCGGCCAGTCATGGCGATGACATGCAGCAGGAAATCGAGAATTAGAACTTGCGTTTAACTTGGTTTGGACGCAAATCCGTGGCATCAAACGCCATCATTCAGCCCACAATTCCGGGGAATTCCATGGAAGAGTTTCACAAGGTCCGCCGACTTCCGCCTTATGTGTTCGAGCAGGTCAACCGGCTGAAGGCGTCGGCGCGGGCCGGGGGCGCCGACATTATCGATCTCGGGATGGGCAACCCGGACCTGCCGACTCCAACGGCCATTGTCGACAAGTTGTGTGAAGCTGTCAGGGATCCGCGCACCCACCGCTATTCGACGTCGCGGGGCATTCCGGGGCTGCGGAGGGCGCAGGCGAATTATTACCAGAGGCGATTTGGCGTCAAACTCGATCCGGAAACCCAGGTCGTGGCGACACTGGGCTCCAAGGAAGGGTTTGCCAACATGGCGCAGGCGATCACCGCGCCGGGCGACGTGATCCTGTGCCCCAATCCGACCTATCCGATCCATGCTTTCGGCTTCATCATGTCGGGTGGCGTCATCCGCTCGCTCGATGTCGTGCCCGATGAGAGCTTCTTTGCGGCGCTCGAGCGCTCGGTGCGGCATTCGATTCCAAAACCGCTGGCGCTGATCCTGAATTATCCGTCGAACCCGACAAGCCTGGTGGCGACGCTCGATTTCTACAAGGACGTCGTGGCTTTCGCCAAAAAACACGACATCATCATCCTGTCCGACCTGGCCTATGCCGAAATCTATTTCGACGAGACGCCACCGCCTTCGGTTCTCGAGGTTCCCGGTGCGATCGACATTTGCGTCGAGTTCACGTCGATGTCGAAAACCTTTTCGATGCCGGGCTGGCGCATGGGATTCGCGGTGGGCAATGAACGGCTGATTTCCGCGCTCACACGGGTCAAGTCCTATCTCGACTATGGTGCATTCACACCGATCCAGGTGGCGGCTACCGCCGCGCTGAACGGTGATGGCGCCGATATTGCCGAGGTGCGTTCGATCTACAAGCGCCGCCGCGATGTTCTGGTTGAAAGTTTCGGCAAGGCGGGCTGGGATGTGCCGCCACCTCCGGCGACGATGTTTGCCTGGGCGCCGATCCCCGAACAGTTCAAGCAGCTGGGGTCACTGGAATTCTCAAAGCTGCTGGTGGAAAAGGCCGATGTGGCGGTCGCGCCCGGTATCGGGTTTGGCGAACATGGCGACGAACATGTCCGGATTGCGCTGGTTGAGAACGAACATCGCATCCGTCAGGCGGCCCGCAATATCAAGCGTTTCTTCGCAACTGCCGGCAATGGCGGCGGCGACAATGTGGTTTCATTGACCGCCCGGCGTTGACCGCCCGGTCCCTCGCCGGTAAACCCGCCCAGAGTTTCAAAGCTCCGCACTTTCGTTGCGGGCGATCCCATACAGGTGGAATTTTGACATGACTGATGCCCTCAAAATCGGCATTGCAGGACTTGGCACTGTCGGTGCGGCATTGTTTCGAATTGTCACGAGCCGGCACAATATGCTGAGCGAAATCTGCGGACGGGAAATCACGATCACCGCGGTCTGCGCGCGTGACCGTAACCGCGATCGTGGATTGGATCTCGATGGCGTTGCCTGGTTCGATGATCCGGTGGCCATGGCGCGTGATGCAGATATCGACGTTCTGGTGGAACTGATTGGCGGCGAGGGCGATCCGGCACTTGCTGCGGTAACGGCCGCGTTGACCGCGGGACGCCATGTCGTCACCGCCAACAAGGCGATGCTGGCCAGGCATGGCGTCGAACTGGCGCGGCTTGCTGAGGCCAACGGGGTGCTCTTGAACTTCGAAGCGGCGGTAGCCGGTGGCATTCCGGTGATCAAGGCGATGCGGGAATCGCTGACCGGCAATTCGGTGACGCGGATCTACGGTATTCTCAACGGCACCTGCAATTACATCCTGACACGGATGCAGCGCGACAATATGGGCTTTGCCGAGTGTCTCACTGAAGCACAGCGGCTTGGATATGCCGAGGCCGATCCGGCGTTCGATATCGAGGGCAACGACACCGCGCACAAGCTGTCGATCCTTACCAGCCTTGCGTTCGGCACCCAGATCGCGTCGGATGAAGTCTATATCGAGGGCATCACCAACATCTCCATCGATGATATCCACGCCGCCGACGAGCTCGGTTACCGGATCAAGCTGCTTGGCGTGTCACAGCGTACAGCGACCGGTATCGAGCAGCGGGTGCATCCGACCATGGTGCCGAAAGGCTCGATGATCGCGCAGGTCGAAGGTGTGACCAACGCGGTGACCATCGAAGCCGATATTCTCGGCGAACTGATGCTTTCAGGCCCAGGCGCGGGTGGCGACGCCACGGCATCGGCCGTGCTGGGCGATATCGCCGATATTGCCAAGAGCCGGCCCGGACACCAGCACGCACCGGCGCTCGGGCGGCCTGCCGACAAGCTCGAGCCTTATACGCGGGCCCAGATCCAGAGCCATGAAGGTGGCTATTTCATCTCGTTGAAGGTCGACGACCGGGCTGGCGTGTTTGCCTCGATTGCCCTGTCGATGGCGAAGAACGACATTTCGCTGGAATCGATTGTCCAGCGTGCGCGGCCATCGGGAACCGAAGCCGGACCGCAGACGGTCATTCTGGTAACGCACGCGACCACGGAGTCGCGGGTGCGCGCCGCCGTTGACGCCATCAAGAGCGAGGGCTACCTCTCGGGTGAGCCGCAGGTGATCCGGATTGAACGGACACGCGACAATTGATCACCAGGCAAATCCGGTTTTCGGACCCTGCCGGTCCGGACCGGGCGGGAGATCGCGCAACGCCTAATCGATTTAGTTTGGGTTCAGGCCAAATTCCTGAATAAACTACGGCTTTTGTTGCTGTTTTCACATTGCGTTGCATGCTTTGAAGGCTGTATGAGCGGCCAAACGACATACCCTGGGGGATATTAGGCCATGACAGGCACACCAACAGAAGCAAGTGGTCTGGACCGGATACTCACGCTGGAAATTGCGCGGGTCACCGAGCGTGCGGCAGTGGCCGCAGCCCGGCTTCGCGGTCGGGGCGACGAGATGGCGGCAGACCAGGTTGCAGTTGACGCCATGCGGCAGGAACTCAACCGGCTGCCGATCGATGGCACTGTCGTGATCGGCGAAGGCGAACGCGACGAAGCCCCGATGCTCTATATCGGCGAGGAAGTGGGCACCCGCGACGGCGCCAAGGTCGACATTGCACTTGACCCGCTCGAAGGCACCACGATCTGCGCCAAGAACCTGCCGAACTCGCTGGCTGTGATTGCATTCGCGGAAAAAGGCAGCCTGCTTTACGCGCCCGACGTCTACATGGAAAAGATCGCCATTGGCCCGGGATACCCGGCCAACACCGTGGCGCTCGACGCGACGCCGACCGAGAACATTCACGCCATGGCCCGTGCCAAGGGTGTGGCTGTGGGTCAGATAACCGCCTGCATTCTCGATCGCCCGCGGCATGCCCGCATGATCGAGGAAGTCCGGGCCACGGGCGCTGCCATCCGGCTGATTGGCGATGGCGACGTTGCCGGTGTCATCCATACGACGGATCCGGAGGAAACCGGCATCGACATTTATATGGGCATTGGCGGAGCGCCGGAAGGTGTGCTGGCAGCTGCAGCACTGCGGTGCATTGGCGGCCAGATGCAGGGCCGGCTCCAGCTCAACACCGATGAAAAGGTGGCCCGCGCCGCCAAGATGGGGATCTCCGATCCCAACAAGATCTACACGATGGAAGAAATGGCCCGGGGCGATGTGTTGTTTGCGGCCACCGGCGTGACCGACGGCAACCTGCTGCAGGGCGTTCGGTTTACCCGCGATGCCATCGTCACCCATACCATCGTGATGCGGTCGTCCTCGCGCACCGTGCGCGAAATCAAGGCGCGCCACCAGGATCTCGCCAAATTCGACTAGACGGCGGTTTTCTGCCCGCCGCCAGATCGTGAATTCGACTTCGCCCCGTTTTCCCCGGAAGCCGGGGCGAATTTGTTTTGGCAGGAACTGTCCCCGACAATCGCGCGTGTGCTTTGCCGCATCGTTCGGTTTGCGCTATGAGCAGTCTCTGAAAGCACCGTCAGGGCGGTGCGCCTGCAACAGGTTGGTGAGTGAATGACAGGCAACGGCGCATCAGACCGGGCGTTTCTCGGGGTAGAAGAGTCCCTGTCCGGCCAGAAATGGGTGTCACGGCTGGACATGGCTGGCGAGAACAAGGCGATCTCGATCGCGCAGATGACAGGACTGCCGGATGTCATTGCCCGCGTGCTGGCGGGCCGTGACGTGGCCATGGGGGATGCCAAGGCCTTTCTCGACCCGACGATCAAGTCGCTGATGCCCGACCCATCGCGGCTGACCGATTGCGACAAGGCCGCGGAGCGGATTGTACTGGCGATCTCGCGCGGCGAGAGGGTGGCGATTTTCGGGGACTATGATGTCGACGGTGCCGCATCCTCGGCACTGATGCAGCGGTTTCTCAGCCATTTCGGCGTCGTCAGCGAGATTTACATTCCCGACCGGATCTTCGAGGGCTACGGCCCCAATCCCACGGCCATCGGCGAGCTGATCGATCGTGGCGCAAAGCTGATCATCACGGTCGATTGCGGATCGACGAGTCATGAATCTCTCGAAGAGGCCGCCCGTCGCGGAATCGACGTGGTGGTGATCGACCACCACCAGGTGTCCAGCGAATTGCCTGTCGCCAAGGCTCTGGTCAATCCCAACCGCGAGGACGATCTGTCGGGCCTGGGGCATCTGTGTGCCTGTGGCGTGGTGTTCATGGTGCTGGCCGGGACATTGCGGCTGCTGCGCGGCAAGGGCGACGCCCGGGCCGCCGGTTTCGATCTTCTGAGTTGCCTGGATCTTGTTGCCCTGGCAACGGTCTGTGACGTGGTGCCGCTCAAGGGGCTCAACCGTGCCTTCGTGGTCAAGGGCCTTCTGGCGGCGCGGAGCATGGGCAATGTCGGGCTGGCGGCCCTTGCCCAGCGCGCCGGCGTCAACGGGCCGATTACGCCCTATCATCTGGGCTTCCTGATCGGTCCACGGATCAATGCCGGAGGCCGCATCGGTGATGCGGCGCTCGGCAGCCGCCTGCTGACGCTCGAAGACCGGGACGAAGCTGCAGCGATTGCCGAGCGGCTAGAGGAGCTGAACCGCGAACGCCAGGCCATTGAAGCCGCCATGCTGGAGGAAGCCGATGCTGAAGCCGCGGTCGAAATGGCCAGCGGCGACGGGCCTGCAGTCATCGTGACAGAGCGGCAGGGCTGGCATCCGGGCGTCGTTGGCCTGCTGGCCTCCAGGCTGAAGGAACGCTACCGGCGGCCGGCCTTTGCGATTGCCTTTGACGGCAATGGCAAGGGGACCGGATCGGGCCGGTCGGTGCCAGGCGTCGATATCGGCCGGCTGGTGCGCAAGGCTGTCGATGCGGGGCTTCTGGTCAAGGGGGGCGGGCATGCAATGGCGGCGGGATTGACGGTCGAGCAAAACCGGCTCGGCGAGCTGCGCGCCTTTTTTGAAGACAATGCGGCGGAAGCTGTGGCCGGTTTGACGCTGGCGCACCGGCTGAAGATTGACGGTGCGATCTCGGCCTCGGGCGCGACGCTCGACATGGTCGACATGATCGAGCGCGCCGGTCCCTATGGCGCGGGACATCCGCAGCCGGTTTTTGCCGTGCCTGCGCACACGCTCAAGGATGCGCGTGTTGTCGGCCAGAATCACATCAAGCTGTCATTTGCCGGACCTGATGGCGGCAGGCTCAACGGAATTGCATTCCGCGCCGCCGATACAGAAATGGGCGCCGCGCTGCTTGGTGGACGCGGCCAGGCGTTTCACATCGCCGGGTCGCTGTCTGCGGATTACTGGCAGGGCGTCCGGCGGGTTCAGATCCGTGTCATCGACGCGGCCGTGGCGCGTTAGGCAACCGCTCTTCCAGTCAGCGCGGGCATGGCTCCGAATACCTCAATGCCATCGCCATTGCGGGCAGGCTTCAGAGCCGGTCCTCTTGAAATGAGATCGTCGGATCGTAGGGATTTGGCAACCCGGCAAGGAGCGTGCGGTGAAGCGGTGCGAGCACCGTCAGCCATGCGCGGCATCATTTGAAATCGCGCTCAAACACCGAAGCGTTGCGCTTGTCCAAACCTTGAATTTCAAATGAGAAAATCAAGCGAAGTGCTTGATAACAGTGGTACGCCCTAGGGGAGTCGAACCCCTCTTTCCAGAATGAAAATCTGGCGTCCTAACCGATAGACGAAGGGCGCGTAACACTGTGGGCGTCTTATAGTCAGACGATTTTAGGACCGCAAGCGGATAATTGGTGTTGCAGACAAAAAAATGACGTCCCGGTGAAGATTTTTTTGTTGCCACGGAAACGCGCCTGTCAAACAGCGCCAGACACGGCTGTGACCGTTGCCAGATTACTTGCGGCGGCGGCAGCGCCAGTTCCAGTCACGGGTGTTGCCGATGTCGATGTGGACCGATTCCGTATGACAATAAGTGCCGACACCGCCACGGCCAGGCATGGAGCGGAGATATTTCGCCAGTTGCCATTTCGATACACCCTCGATCTGGATATCGGCGGCTTCACAGGAGGTGTGACGTGATCCGGATGCACCGCCGACTCGCCGGTTGTGCTTCGGACTGCGATATCCCGAGGTTACCACCAGTGGGCGTCCATAATGGCGCTCGATGGCCTTGAGCGTGCGTACCAGCTGGGGCTTGAAACAGTTGACTTCGACCTTGTCTGTCTGAAGATGCAATCCGTTGGGCGCGAGACGCGCCAGACCGGCAGCGGAGGCCAGTTGAATCTGACCCGAATCGGAATTTGCGGAACTGTTGTCCGAATCGCCGCCGAACATAGAGGCCACCTTGACGCCGGGCAGGGCATTGCCGCCGGCAGAGGCTACGGTGACCGGAGCGGTCTTTGGTTTTGCCACGCGTTTTGTGGTCCCGCTGGGCGCATTCCGTGCAGAGGTCTTTTGCGGTGCGAACATGCGCGCGAAAATCGACTTCTTCTTCGGTGGCGCGACCACGGCCAGTTCCTGAACCTGTGGATGGACTTCGCTCAGACCCGAATCCGGGCTGATCGATGTCAGTTCCTCAGTGGCCGGTTGAGGCGTCGTCCCGGTTTGAGACGGTGTGTCCGGCTGGACCGTAACAGTGGCTGCAGCCGCCGGCGTGCCATACAGATTGGCAATCGGCTGGGCAGGCTGGCTCTGGGTAATGCCGCGGTTGAGGGCGTCGACAGCGGTCTCGGCCATCACGACAGGCTGGCCAGAGGCGAATTCGTTCTGCGCCACCGCGGGCATTCGCGTGGATGCATCGGCTGCATTCGGGGATGGTACCGGCAGCGGAACGCCGGACGCGGTTTCCGCCGTACTTTCCTCGCCCATCGCCATCTCCGATGACGGGTCAACATAGGCGCTGTCGTCGGTGATTCCGGGAGTGCCCGGAGCGAATCCCTGGCTTTCAAAGATCGAGGGATCGGCGACTGACACGCACCCGCTGAGGAATGCTGCCGCACCGGTCAACAGCAAAGCCCGCGTTGTATTGCGTCCATTGCCTGCTTTGTTTCCGCCAATCTGCAAACTCTGGAGCCCCCGGTATCTTGCAACGGCAGACCCGAAGGTCCTGAAAGGATGCCTACTCATTTGCGGCGTTTTTGTAAACGAACAAAGCCGCCGTCCTGAGTACGCAAATCGGCATACTGGTCAAAATCCATGCGATGCTTGGTAAATAAGGCAAAAGCATGGCCCTATCCGTAGGTTAGGCGGCTTCCGTTGTGTGAGCCTTGCGCTGCGATGGCCCGGTCAAGAAATGTCCGGGCCCGTCGCGCAGTGCCTACCAGGTGCCGGTGTTTTTCATCGACAGCCAGGGCTCGACCGGCTCGAGGGGATCGCCTTTCTGCAGAAGCTCGATTGAGATCCCGTCGGGAGAGCGGACAAATGCCATGTGGCCGTCGCGGGGAGGGCGGTTGATGATGACGCCATTGTCGAGCAGCGACTGGCACAGCTCGTGTATGTTGTCGACAACGTAAGCCAGGTGGCCGAAATTCCGGCCGCTGTCATACTCCTGCGGGTCCCAGTTGTAGGTCAGTTCGAGCAATGGTGCCTGATCGGCCAATGCCCGTTCCTTGTCTTCCGGGGCAGCGAGAAAGATCAGCGTGAACCGGCCTGCCTCGCTCTCGTGGCGACGGATTTCCACAAGTCCCAATTTGTTGCAGTAGAAGTCGAGCGATGCATCGACGTCGGTGACGCGGACCATCGTGTGCAGATAACGCATTGGCTTTACCTCATGATTCTTGATGGACTTAACGATAGGCGGAAACGTCTGCGAGGCAATGGCAGCGCGATAGAAGGGGATGAATCAACAAGTTTTCCGGCAGGGCTTGCACTGGCCTCGCAATACAATGTTAATGTTTTGATCAAGAATCACTTCATTTGCTTGTGGCGCGTATTGGAGAGGCATCCGGATGGGGGAAAGGTCCTCAGAAAAGAACCAGGTTGATGCGGAAGCACTTGGAGACGCCGTTGATCTCATGGAGATCACAGGGGTTATAAAGTGGTTCGACGTCGCCAAGGGGTTTGGTTTCATCATTCCAGACAATGGAATGGAAGATGTGCTGCTGCATGTGACATGCCTGCGGCGTGACGGTTACCAGACCGTTCTGGAAGGCACCCGCGTGGTTTGCGAGATCCAGAAGAAAGAGCGCGGATACCAGACCTTCCGGATCCTCTCGATGGATACCTCAACCGCCGTTCACCCGTCGCAATTGCCGCCGGTGCGCACGCATGTACAGGTCAAGCCTTCGAGCGGACTTGAGCGGGCGATCGTCAAGTGGTTCAACCGCACCAAGGGCTTTGGCTTCCTGACGCGTGGCGAGGGAACCGAAGACATCTTCATCCATATGGAGACGCTCAGGCGGTACGGCCTGGCTGAACTGCGGCCGGGGCAGGTGGTCCTGGTGCGCTTCGGCGATGGCGACAAGGGCCTGATGGCTGCCGAAATCCATCCGGATATCGATTCGCCGATCCCCAATTCCCACTGACCGGGCGATGCGCATCTTCAAGCGATCCGCTTTCTTTGCCATTGTTGCGCTGATTGTTGCCATTCCGGCGCTGGCCATGGCGGCGCAATTGCCGACTGATTCCGAGCGTCTTGTCATCGAGACAGAGGATGGACCGGTTTCTTTCAGCGTGGAACTGGCGCTGACGCCGGAGGACCGGGCCAGCGGGTTGATGAACCGTCAGGACATGCCTGAAGACCATGGAATGCTGTTCAAATTCGAACAGGCCCGTCAGGTTCTGATGTGGATGAAGAACACGCCACTGCCGCTTGATATGATCTTCATCGATTCGGATGGAACGATCGCAAGGATTGCCAAGGATACGACACCTTTTTCCGAAACAATCATCCCGTCCGTCGCGCCGGTTCGCTATGTGCTGGAATTGAATGGCGGAACGGCGACGAAGCGGGGTATTTCGGTGGGCAATAAAGTGCGCCACCGGGTGATTGGCAAATGAATTGCCCGCAAGACAGAATAAGTCACGATTTGGAGTTGCGGGCCATGGCGTTCCGGTGTATCCGGATCACGCCTTAGGCATCGGAGCGTAGCGCAGCCTGGTAGCGCATCTGGTTTGGGACCAGAGGGTCGGGAGTTCGAATCTCTCCGCTCCGACCACTTTTTCAGCGTCCGGCTTCGGGCGTTAAGCAGCAGGGCGCCGCAATCCGCCTTTCGGGCGGAAGCCGCCATGAAGAGGGATTGGGACATGACTGCGAAAATCTATCGTCCCGCAAAGACTGCCATGCAATCCGGCAAGGCCAAGAGCCACGACTGGGTTCTGGAATTCGAGCAGGAAAAGCCTCGCAGCATTGACCCCATGATGGGCTACACATCTTCGGCCGACATGAAGAGCCAGATCCGCATGACATTTGAAACGCGCGAAGCGGCGATTGCCTATGCCACGCGCAACGGAGTTGCCTTCCGGGTTTACGAACCCAAGGAAAGCAAGCGCCGCCGGGTGGCTTACTCCGACAATTTCCGTTTCGATCGCCGTCAGCCTTGGACCCACTAAAATTTCCGTGGTTTGCCCGCACCATCAAGGCAAAGCGCTGCCGGCCCCTTAGCTCAGCTGGATAGAGCACCGGCCTTCTAAGCCGACGGTCGCAGGTTCGAATCCTGCAGGGGTCGCCAATCAAATATCCGGTGTTTTTTCCTTCGACAGGATCGCCGCTTTCGGCAGCCACAAATATTGCCTGGGCTCCTGTTGAATTTTATGCTTTTCGCAAATGCCCCATAAGTGTCCTTGTATGATACGGTGCGTAGGCAGCGATTAGTAAATTAGAGAACAATCCGATTCGAAAGTGACAAAATGCTGGTAACGGAAACCGCTTTACATCTGGGCTCTGAACTTGAGCGCGCCGTCAACCGGATGGACTTTTTCCGTTTGTTCAAATCCCTGGCCGGAAGCAACGGCTTTTCATATTTCGGCATAACCGAAATTGGCGGAGAAGAGCATGGACTGAATTTTCAGCATGTTCATGCGCTGCATAATTTTCCCGTGGCTTGGTTCGCAGACCCGAAGGAACAGGTGATCGGCAGTGCCGATCCGGTCGCGCAATACCTGCAGAAGGCATCCGCACCGCACCTGATGGACATCCGGCAGGCGTCATCTGACGTGTTGTTGTCGAGCGGTGCCGATTCGGCTGTCATTGTGCCGCTGCATGCGGCAACGGGCAAACGCTATGGTCTGATCATGGTCGGTGGCGACGCCAGTGAGGATCACCGGGCGCTGGCGCTGATCGCACTTGATGCCGCCCTGATCTTCCAGCGCTATTTTGAAGTGATCCTGTCGCTGGATTCCATCAGCGGCCTCAGTGACCGGGAAATCCAGATTGTCCGCTGGACGTCCGAGGGAAAGACATCAGCCGAAATTGCCATTATTCTTGGTTTGTCCGAGCACACCGTCAATTCGTATATTGCGGCCGTTTTGCGCAAGCTGCACGTGGTCAACCGGGCGCAGATGGTGGCGTCCGCCATCCGCAGCGGCCTGATAGCATAATTGGTCGGGAGGCCTTCCATGAGCACAACACAGGACCGCAAGCATTTGAGGGTTTTGCTGATTGACGATGATCCGGCCGAACACATCCTGCTGCAGCGAAAGCTGAAGAAGGCCAGCGAAACATCCATCGAGCTTGATTACGTCGGCGATATCGGCGGAGCCGTCGATATCGTCAAGGCAGGCGGGGTGGACATGGTGTTTCTGGACAACCGGCTTGTGCCCAACAATGATTTTCGTGAAACCGCGCCGCAATTGCGCGAGGCGGGCTTTATCGGGCCGATCGGGATCATTTCATCGGATATCAGCGGCAAGTATTTTGAGGAGTTCCGGGATTACGGTGTCGATTTCAAGATCGGCAAGGACGAGATCGACGCTACGGTAATCAGCTTCATCGTGGCGGAATATACCCGCGACCAACTGTCGGATACCTGTTCCGAAGATTACCTGTGAGCCTGTCTTGCCGGCTGCACATGGATTGCTAGCCTGATGCAGCTGTCGCCTGAAAACATGCTCAAGGCGTTGTACGACACGCTGCCGGATCCGGTGCTGGTCGTTGATGCCAGACGGCGTGTCTTGACGGTCAATCCCGCTGCAATAGAGAAGTTTGGCTATAGCCGTGAGGAGTTTGTCGGGATGAATGCTGCGGGCCTTTATGCCTCCAGCAAGGATGCCGAGGACGTCGGCAATGTTCTTTATCCGTTGAGCCGGGAAGCCAAGCCGATCCACCGGCGTCTCGAGCTCCGGCGCAAGGATGGCAGTGTTTTTCCAAGTGAACTGACCGTCAGCAGGATTGAAACTGCGGAAGGCGAAGCCTTTGCGTCGGTCGCGCTGGTTCGTGATCTCAGCGAGATCTATAGGGCGCAGGAAGAGCGGTTGCGTGCCGAAACGATTCTCAACACAGCGCTTGATACGATCTCTGAAGGTTTTGCCGTCTACGACGACCAGGACCGCCTGATGTTGTGCAATGATGCCTATCGGGAGATTTACTCGCTGTCCGCTCCGGCGATCAAGGTCGGGAACACCTTTGAATCGGTTATCCGCTACGGCCTGGAGCATGGGCAGTATCCGGATGCCGGTGACACGCCCGAAGCACAGGAGGACTGGCTTCGCAAGAGGATCGAGCAGCATGACCGGCCGGGCGAACCTTTCGTCCAGCATATCAGTCCGGACAGAACGATGCTGGTTGAAGAGCGCGTCACCAACGAGAATTTTCGGGTCGGTGTCCGGACAGACGTCACCGCGCTGAGCAAGATAAAGTCCGAGGCCGAACAGCTCGGCCTGATCATCGAAGGGGTGGAGCAGGAAGTCTATCTGGCCAGCCTGACAGACGGAAAAATCATCAGTGCCAACAGAGCCGCCCGCGACAACCTGCAATACAGCATGGACGAATTGCGCGGGCTTTCGCCGCGTGAATTCAACGTCGGCTTGACTGAAGATGAAATCAACGAAGTCATAGCCCCGATCCTGTCAGGTGATAGCAAGGTCCATGTCTTTGACACTCACCACCGGCGCAAGGATGGCAGCACCTACATGTGCAGGGTTCGCCTGGAGCGGCTGGCTGACGCAGCGGAGCCGGTTGCCCTGGCCTTTGTCGAAGACATTACCGAGCGGGTGGAGATCGAGCGCGCACTGGAGCGGAAAGAGCACGAGTTCACCACACTGGTGCAAAACCTTCCCGATTTCATCACGCGGGCGAAGCCGGATACCACCCTGACATATGTCAATGAGAACTACGCCCGTTTTGTCGGTCTCTCGGTCGATGAGATGATCGGGCGGAAGTTTCTCGACTTCGTGCCCGAAAGCCACAGGCAGGAATTGAGGGTTCACCTGTCCAGCCTTTCCCCGGGCAAGCCTTTGAAGACGAGCGAACAGGCACTGGTGAATCCCGCCGGCGAGGAAATCTGGTACCAGTGGTCAAACCTGATGGTGTTCGATAACGGCGAGCCGGTGGAGCTGGTTTCGGTCGGCCGCGACATATCCGAGATCCGCGACGCCCAGACGAGGATCGCAAGTCAGTCCCGTGCGCTTGAATTGCGCAACGACGCGCTCGAACAGTTCAGCGGTATCGTATCGCACGACCTCAAGGCGCCGCTTCGGCAGATACGGCTGTTTGCCGACATGATCGCCGAGGATGTGGGTGCCGGCAAGACTGAAGACCTGACCATGTTCTCTGGCTATATCTCCGAGCGCAGTGACTCGATGGACCGGATGATCAACAGCCTGCTCGCCTATTCCCAATTGGCCTATCAGCGGATCAATCCGGAAACCATCCGGCTGTCGGACGCGGTGAGTGCCGCTTGGGAAAACCTTGCGGTCAATGCGCTGGAGGCCGGGGCCGAACTGATTTTCGACGCGGACATCGCGGTGCAGGCCGATCTGCATCTGCTGACGCAGCTGTTTCAGAACCTGTTTGCGAATTCGATCAAGTACCGCCAGCAGGGAGAGCCTGCCGTGATCCGTGTGACCGGACGTGCCGATGAGGATGGGGTGACAATCGTTGTCGAGGACAATGGCATCGGCGTCGACCCGGCACAGTCAGAGCGGATTTTCGGTGTGTTTCAGCGGCTGCATATGGATGAAAAACTCTATTCGGGAACAGGCATAGGCCTGGCCCTGTGCCGCCGGATTGCCGAGAGCCACGACGGACGCATCGTGCTCGATACGTCCTGCGAGAGAGGCACGCGATTCATCGTCACGCTCCCGGCATAAAAGGTCAGAAATTTCTGTCCGGCGGTTTGAGGGCGGTTAGGCCGATTTGGCGGCGGCGAGCCCGCGTTCGATGTCGGGCATCAGGTCTTCCACATCTTCCAGTCCGATCTGAAGCCGGATGACCGGGCCTTCCCTTGGCGGAAGTGCTACCGTTCTGTCGGAGAGATTGGCGTGGACGGCGAGGCTTTCATAGCCGCCCCAGGAATAGCCCAGGCCAAAAATCTCCAAGGCATCGAGGAATGCATGCGCCTTGGCTTCATGGCGGCTGGCATCGGCCACATCGAGCACGATCGAGAAAATGCCCGAGGAGCCACAGAAATCGCGCTTCCACAAATCATGCCCGGGAAAGCTTTCAAGCGCGGGATGCAGGACCCTTGCCACGCCCTGCATGTCTTCGAGTGCCCGGGCGATTGCCAGTGCGCTTTCCTGATGCCGTGCCAGCCTTACCCCCATGGTGCGCAATCCGCGCAGGGTCATGTAGCTGTCGTCCGGACTGGCGCAGACACCGAGCATGGTGAAGGCTTTCCAGACGGCGGGCCAGGCCTGCTTGTTGGCCGATACCGTGCCGATCAGGATGTCTGAATGGCCGGCGGGGTATTTGGTGGCAGCATGAATGGAAATGTCGACCCCATGATCCAGTGGCTTGAAATACAGCGGTGTCGCCCAGGTGTTGTCCATCGAGACCAGCGCGCCGTGGGCATGGGCCACTTCGGCTATGGCCGGGATATCCTGCATCTCGAACGTGTTGGAGCCCGGGGCTTCGGTGTGGACAAGCTTGGTGTTGGGACGCATCAGGCTTTCGATGCCGGCGCCGATGGACGGGTCATAATAGGTGGTTTCGATGCCGAAACCCGCCAGCATGCCGGTACAGAAGTTCCGCGTTGGCCCGTAAACAGAATCAACCACGAGCACGTGATCGCCAGCGCTCAGCACGCCGAGGAATGGCACGGTAATGGCTGCAAGGCCCGAGGGAACCGCAATCGTCCCTTCCGAGCCTTCCAGTTCATTCATGGCCGCATTCAGGGCATCGGTGGTCGGGGTGCCGTAGGTGCCATAGGTGTATTTCTGATTGCGCGAGACCATGGTGGCCGAATCGGGAAACAATACGGTCGATGCGTGCACAACAGGTGGATTGACGAAGCCATGGAAACTCCGCGGATCATGGCCCGAATGCGCCAGCCGCGTGTTGATGCCTGCCTTCGATGTGTTGGATGTGTTGCTCATACTTGACCCGTTTTCTGGATTTGCATTATGGCGTCGCCGACCGGGTCGAAGATCTAACGCGAGTTGGGTGTGACCACAAGCACCGGCGGAGGTGCATGGGGCAGGTGCAAAAAGAGATTGGATTTATGCTCGAAGAGTGCTTCGCCGCTGAATTCAGTTAGTAGGCTCAACCTGGTTCGAGGATGCAAAACGGTTGATTTGCCAATTTTAGGCAAAGTGAGACTTGACCCATGACTGATTTCGGCATGGTATAAAGGGGTGCAAGGAGATACGGGCAGAGGGCAAAAAATGGCTCCTGTCGCTTTTGCAGCACCCAAAACAGGGCAACAGAAAAAAAGGTTGTATCAAATGAACAATAAGATTTTGTCGGCTGTCGTTGGTATCGCGACCGTTGCAGGCTTGGGAGCCTCTGCAGCTTCCGCCGCAACACTGGATGATGTCAAGGCAAAGGGATTCGTCCAGTGCGGCGTGTCCACGGGCCTCGCCGGCTTTTCCGCCCCGAACGACGCGGGTGACTGGTCAGGTCTCGACGTGGACCTTTGCCGTGGCGTAGCCGCGGCCGTATTTGGCGATGCGACGGCTGTGAAGTTCAGCCCGCTTTCGGCCAAGGAGCGTTTCACCGCGCTTCAGTCCGGTGAAATTGATGTGCTTTCGCGCAACACCACCTGGACCATGAGCCGTGACACCCAGCTGGGTCTCAACTTTGCCGGCGTCAACTACTACGACGGCCAGGGCTTCATGGTGCGCAAGTCGCTCGGCGTGAATTCCGCGCTGCAGCTGTCGGGCGCTTCGGTCTGCGTGCAGACCGGCACCACCACCGAGCTGAACCTCACCGACTACTTCAAGGCCAACGGCATGACCTACAACCCGGTCGTGTTTGAAAAGCTCGAGGAAGTCAACGCAGCCTACGACGCCAACCGTTGCGACGTTTACACCACCGACCAGTCGGGCCTGTATTCGATCCGTCTTGGCCTGTCGGCTCCGGACGAGCACATGGTTCTGCCTGAAGTGATCTCCAAGGAACCGCTTGGTCCTGTGGTTCGTCAGGGCGATGACCAGTGGTTCAACATCGTCAAGTGGGTTCACTTCGCAATGCTCAACGCTGAAGAAATGGGCGTCACCTCGGCCAATGTTGATGAAATGCTCGGCTCGACTGACCCGAACGTCATGCGTCTTCTTGGCAAGGAAGGCACCTTTGGCGAAGCCATCGGCGTGAGCAATGACTGGGCCTACAATGTGATCAAGCAGGTCGGCAACTACGGCGAAGTGTTTGAACGCAACGTCGGCGCATCGACCCCGCTCGCTATCGACCGCGGCGTGAACGCACTGTGGTCGAAGGGTGGCCTGCAGTACGCACCGCCGCTTCGCTAAGCGCTTGAACTGATGAAGCGGGCTCCATACAGGGGCCCGCTTTTTCCGGTCGCTTGAGGCGCACGGAAAAGGCCTGACGCAACGACGACAGGTTATCTAATGATCCGGCCAGAAGGTCCGGGCAACAGAGTTGGGGACAGATATGGCTCATCAGACAGGCGTCTCGGCCGACGCTGACGATTCCGGACGCGTATCGTTGATGAATGACCCGAAGGCGCGCGGCCTCTTATTCCAGGCATTGCTGATTATCGCCGTCATCTTTTTGGTTTATTCCGGCGTCACGAACGCCATCGACAACCTGGCGCGGGCAGGGATTGCTTCCGGTCTTGGCTTCTTCAGTGAACGCGCCGGTTTTGATATCGGCCAGTCCTTCATTCCCTACACCAATGACAGCACCTATTTGCGGGCGTTTTTCGTCGGCCTGCTGAACACGATGGTGGTGGCGTTTATCGGCATCTTCTTTGCCACCGCGATCGGTTTTGTCGTCGGGCTGGCGAGGTTGTCGAAGAACTACCTGGTGCAGAAATTCGCGACGGTCTACGTCGAAACCCTGCGGAACATCCCGCTGCTGCTGCAGCTGCTGTTCTGGTACAAGGCGGTTCTTTCGATCCTGCCATCTCCCAGGCAGGTTGGCCTGGAGCCAGGCACAGAGGTTATCTTCAGCTTGAACAACCGCGGCCTCTACATGCCGCGCATCGTGCCGGAAAGCGGAGCCCAGCTGGTCTTTTACGCAATTGTTGTCGCCGTGATCGCCTGGATTCTGATCGGGCGGTGGGCGAAGAAGCGGCAGATGGCCACCGGCCAGCAGTTTCCGGTGTTCCTGACCGGGCTGGGCCTGCTCATCGTCCTGCCGCTGATTACCTTCCTTGTTTCGGGACGGCCGCTGTCGCTTGAATATGCAAGCCTGCAGGGTTTCAACATGACCGGCGGCTGGGTGGTTCAGCCGGAATTCATGGCCTTGCTTCTCGGTCTGTCGCTTTACACAGCCTCGTTCATCGCCGAGATTGTCCGCGCCGGTATCCTGGCAGTTTCGCACGGACAGTCCGAAGCGGCGTTCGCCTTGGGACTGAGACCGAACCTGACCAGCCGTCTGGTGGTGGTGCCGCAGGCCATGCGGGTCATCATTCCGCCGCTGACCAGCCAGTACCTCAACCTGACCAAGAACTCGTCTCTGGCGGTGGCCATCGGCTATCCGGACCTGGTCTCGATCTTTGGCGGTACGGTGCTCAACCAGACCGGGCAGGCGGTTGAGGTGATCTCGATCACCATGCTGGTCTATCTCACCTTGTCGCTGCTAACGTCGGCATTCATGAACTGGTTTAACTCCAGTGTCGCACTGGTGGAGCGCTGAGCCATGAATAACAATGCAAAATCAATCGCATATGTGCGCACCCAGGAAAGCCCGACGATGGCGCCACCGGTCTCGACCGGGGGAGTTCTTGGCTGGCTCAAGGTCAACCTGTTTGCCACGCCGCGTGACACCATCCTGACCATCCTGACATTCCTGTTTCTGCTCTGGATCGTTCCGCCGATCATCAACTGGGCCTTTATCAGTGCTGTCTGGACCGGTGAAAACCGCGAAGCCTGCATCGCGCCGGGGACCGGCGCCTGCTGGGCCTTCGTCGAGGCCAAGTTCGGCCAGTTCATCTACGGGCGCTACCCGATCGAAGAACGCTGGCGGGTCAACCTGTCCGGGTTGCTTCTGATCGCGGGCCTGGTGCCGATTGCGATTCCCTCGGTGCCTTACAAGCGCGAGAACGCGCTTTACCTGCTGGTGGTCTTTCCGGTGCTGGCGTTCATTCTCCTGACGGGACAATTCGGGCTCGAACCGGTCGAGACTCCGCTTTGGGGCGGCCTTCTGGTGACGCTGGTTGTTGCCATTGTCGGTATCGTGGTGTCGTTCCCGCTCGGCATATTGCTGGCGCTGGGTCGGCGGTCGGAAATGCCGATCGTCAAGATGTTCAGTGTCATCTTCATCGAGTTCTGGCGTGGTGTGCCGTTGATTACGGTGCTGTTCATGTCCTCGGTGATGTTGCCGCTGTTTCTTCCAGACGGCGTGTCCTTCGACAAGCTTCTCCGGGCGCTGATCGGTGTAGCGCTGTTCTCGTCGGCCTACATGGCTGAGGTGATCCGTGGCGGTCTTCAGGCGATTCCGAAAGGCCAGTATGAGGCGGCCAATGCCATGGCCCTGACGTTTTGGCAGGGCACGCGGCTGGTGATTATGCCGCAGGCGCTCAAGCTGGTCATTCCAGGCATCGTCAACACCTTCATCGGCCTGTTCAAGGACACCAGCCTGGTGCTGATCATCGGCTTGTTCGATCTGCTGGGCATTGTTCAGCAGAACATGAATGACCAGAACTGGATTTCACCTGCAACACCGGCGACCGGCTTCGTCTTCGCCGCGTTCGTCTTCTTCATCTTCTGCTTCAGCATGTCGCGCTATTCCGCCTATATGGAACGGCGTCTCGACACTGGCCACAAACGATAAAAGGGAACTCAACCATGGCTGACAGTAACGCAGCAGCAAAAGAAGGCGCCGGTCCTTCGAAAATGACGGTTTCGGAAACCGATGTGGCGATCGAGCTCATCGGCATGAACAAGTGGTATGGCGAGTTCCATGTTCTCCGTGACATCAACCTGAAGGTCATGCGCGGCGAGCGGATCGTGATCGCGGGACCGTCCGGGTCCGGCAAATCCACCATGATCCGTTGCATCAACCGGCTGGAAGAACACCAGAAGGGCAAGATCATCGTCGACGGCATCGAACTGACCAACGATCTGAAAAAGATCGATGAGGTCCGCCGCGAAGTCGGAATGGTGTTCCAGCACTTCAACCTGTTCCCGCATCTTACCATCCTGGAGAACTGCACCCTGGCGCCGATCTGGGTGCGCAAGATGCCGAAGAAGAAGGCCGAGGAAATCGCCATGCACTACCTGGAACGGGTGAAGATCCCCGAACAGGCAAACAAGTATCCAGGGCAGTTGTCGGGTGGACAGCAGCAGCGCGTGGCAATTGCGCGCTCACTGTGCATGAACCCGCGTATCATGCTGTTTGACGAGCCGACATCGGCGCTCGATCCGGAAATGATCAAGGAAGTGCTCGACACCATGGTTGGCCTGGCAGAAGAAGGCATGACGATGCTGTGCGTGACCCATGAAATGGGGTTTGCGCGCCAGGTCGCCAACCGGGTGATCTTCATGGACCAGGGCCAGATCGTCGAGCAGAATGCGCCCGACGAGTTCTTCGACAATCCGCAACATGAGCGGACCAAGCTGTTCCTGAGCCAGATCCTTCACTAGGGTTTGCAGGTTGGCCTCATGTGCAGGCCAAGGCAGCTACATTTCTATAGAGCCCCGGAACCTGGTTTCCGGGGATTTTTTTTGATCATCGGATCTGGTTGGAAAGTGCGCGCCGGTGTTTGCGTTGCTGCAATCGGTCGGCTGTCGGTTGACCTGTTAAAGCCCTGTTGCGCGGTAGCCGTAGAGCCAGTCGAGTTCGGCAGCGAGGCTTTCGGGCTGCTTGAGGGCAAGAACCAGATCCCGGCCAAGGCGGATCGGGCCGCGGGCATGATAGGCAAACTGGTTGAAGGCGCCACGGGATCGTGCGCGGCCAATCCGGGCACGGCGGCTGGTCTCGTAAGTGTTGAGAGTTGCCGCGAGATCCCCGCTTATGCCGGTGCAGGCCTGGGCCAGCTCATATCCGTCCTCGATCGCCATGGCCGCACCCTGGGCGGCAAACGGTGTCATGGCATGGGCGGCATCACCGATCAGGACCGGGCTGCCGGTTTCGTGCCAGCGGCCGTCTGGCACCTCGAACAGAGGCCACCAGGTCATTTCAGGTGCCTGGCGAAGGATGGTGCGCAGATCCGGGTGCCAGTCGGCAAATGCGTTGAGCAGTTCCATGCGCCCATTCGGGTTTTCACGTTCAGCCCATGTTTCGCCGGGATCGGATCCTTGCGTGATCGCCACCATGTTGATGGTTTTTCCGTGTTCGAGCGGATAGGCAACCAGGTGGGTTCTTGATCCCAGGAATGCGGTGACGTTGGTCGGGTTGAGAACCGAACGGGTGGTTTCCGCCGCCACCTTGAAGCGCCAGGCGATCTGACCGGAGAATCGCGGTTTGGGCGCGCCCGGAACCAGCCGCCGCGCCTGTGACCAGACGCCATCGGCGCCGACAAAAAGGCCGGCACCGGGCAATCCCAACCGGTCCGGCAACTCCGTGATATCGGACGAGGTGATGTGCTGATCGAGATGCAGGCGGCAATGCGGATGCGCGATGACGGCTTCAAGCAGCATCGACTGGAGATCGGCGCGATGCATGACGCCATAGGGTGCGCCCCATCTGTCTGCCGCAAACTCGCCGCAGGGCACGTGGGTGATTTTGCGAAGTGACCTGCCTGACGCCAGGACGATCTCGTGCGGTCTGATCATGGCCTCGCGCAATGCATCGCCAAGGCCAAGCGCAATCAGGATACGGCTGGCATTCGGTGAAACCTGCAGGCCGGCGCCGACCTCGCTGAGGTTTGGCGCCTGCTCGACAATATCCACGCCATCGCCGTTGCGGGCAAAGGCGAGTGCTGTCGTCAGGCCGCCTATTCCGGCGCCGATGATCACAATGTTACGGGCTGTCACTGCGCCCTCCCGGAGCTGCAGCAGAAATTGCCCTCAGGCTGCCTGGTAAACCCATGAACATCCGGCCGGGATTGTTTCATCGCCGTGCAATGCCGGATTGTACTTGTAGAGCGTCGAGCAGTAGGGGCAGACCTTTTCATTGTCTGCACCCATGTCGAGAAACTCATGCGGATGGTCGAAGGGCGGATTGGCGCCCACGCACATGAATTCCTTGGCACCGATTTCGATTGCGGCGTGCCCTGCATCGTTCTGAAAATGCGGGATTTTGTGGTCAGCCATGCATCTCTCCGTCGTGGCGAACTCGATTTGGAGCGGACCTTATACGCTGACCTCGCAAAAGTGTAGCCGGTAATTCAACACCAAGCCGATACTTGCAAGTCATGGCGGCAAAAACGGTGGGCAACGACATTTGCATGGCGGCAGGATTGGGCTAGGTAAGGAGTGAAAGGGGTTTCACATGAATCTGGATCGGTTGCAGGCCGGGCGTTTCACGTCCGGGGATGTCGAGATTGCCTGGTACGAGGCGGGAAATCCGGACGGGTTTCCGATACTGCTGATCCACGGGTTTGCCTCCACCGCACATGTGAACTGGGTGTTTCCCGGCTGGTTCAAGACGCTGGATGAGGCGGGTTTCCGGGTGATTGCGCTCGACAATCGCGGACATGGCCAGTCCGACAAGCCGCATGATCCCGAAGCCTACCATCCTGAAATGATGGCGGCTGACGCTGCCGCGCTGCTCGATTCGCTCGATATCGGTTCCGCCCATGTCATGGGTTATTCGATGGGCGCGCGTATTTCGGCGTTTCTTGCGATTGCGCGGCCGGACCTGGTTCGCTCTGTGGTGTTTGGCGGCCTGGGGCTCGGCATGATCGAGGGCGTGGGGGACTGGGATCCGATCGCAGCGGCCCTGCTGGCTGATTCGCTCGATGATGTCAGTGACGAACGCGGCCGCATGTTCCGCGCCTTCGCCGAGCAGACCAAGAGCGACCGTATGGCGCTTGCTGCCTGCATCAGCACATCGCGAACACTGGTGCGCCAGGACGATCTGGCGCGCCTGACCATGCCGGCCCTGATCGGTGTCGGCACACGCGACGACATTGCCGGCTCGGCCGAGGAGCTGGCGCAACTGATGCTGCGCGCCCGTGCCGTGGACATTCCCAATCGCGATCACATGCTGGCGGTAGGCGACAAGGTCTTCAAGGCTGCGGCACTTGAGTTTTTTAATGACGTTGAAGCGGGTTCTATTTGATGAAAGACATGAAAAGGCAGATGGATTTCACCGGCGTCTCCGGCAACCGGCTGGTTGCCGATGTGCATGAACCTCGCGGTGCGGCGCACGGAAATCCGGTGCTGCTGCTGCATGGCGGCGGGCAGACGCGGCATGCGTGGGGTGGTGCCGCGCGCCGCATCGCCGATGCCGGGCACATGGCGTTCACGCTCGATCAGCGCGGTCATGGCGACAGCGCATGGGTCGAGGACAAGAGCTATGCGTTTGACGATTATGCCGCTGACGCCGTTGCACTGAGCCGCGAGATCGCTGAACTCACCGGCAAGAAGGTGGTTCTGGTCGGTGCCTCGCTCGGCGGTATTTCCGGTCTGATGGCCGAACACCTTGGCGGTCCGAACCTGCTTGCAGGCCTGGTGCTGGTCGATATCACGCCGCACATGGATGCCGACGGGGTCAGCCGTATCCAGGGCTTCATGGCCGAGCGGATGCGCGAAGGTTTTGCAACTCTTGAGGAGGCCGCGGCTGCGATTGCCGCCTATCTGCCGCACCGGGCGCCGCGGCGTTCACTCGACGGATTGGCGAAGAACCTGCGCCAGGGCGATGATGGCCGCTATCGTTGGCATTGGGATCCGGCCTTCATCGATGGGCCGCGCAACATCAATCACGGCTGGGAAACCGGCCAGCAACGGCTCATCGAAGCTGCCCGCGGCCTGACCATCCCGGTCCTCCTGGTGCGGGGACAGCAATCCGAACTGGTCACAGAGGAAGCGGTAAAGGCTTTCCGCGAAATGGTGCCGCATGCCGATTTCGTCGATGTGTCCGGGGCAGGGCACATGGTGGTTGGTGACCGCAATGACGCCTTCAATGACGCGATTTCCGGGTTTCTCGACAAGCTCGAGGGGCGCGGCTGACGTTTCAGACGCCCTTGAAGGCGGGTTTACGCTTTTCCATGAAGGCCCGGCGGCCCTCGGCGTAGTCGGTGCTGTCAAAGGTTGAGGCTGCCAGGAGTGCTGCCTGGTCATGATCTTCCCGGGAACCGCTTTGCACGGCCGAAATTGCGGCCTTCGAGGCGCGAACCGACAATGGGGCTGCAGCCGCGATCGAGGCCGCGAGGGCAAGCGCCTCCGTATCAAGCTCACCGGGTCCGCACAGCGCCATCAGGCATCCGCAGGCCAGGGCCTGTTCGGCAGACAGTTCCCGGGTGGAAAACAGGGCATGGCGCGCCTGCTGATCGCCCAGCGCGCGGACAAGATCCTGAACCGCGTCAAGCGGGTAGGCGAGGCCTAGCCGGGCAGCCGGAATGGCAAAGCGGGCGGTCGCATCGGCGAGCCTGATGTCGACCGCAGCGGCAAGGCCGAAGCCGCCGCCAAAACAGATACCGCGCACCGCTGCCACAACCGGGACGGGACAATTGCGCACTGCTGCGAAAGCTGCCGAGTTTCCCGCCTCGTAGGCACGTGCCGTGGTGGCGTCCTTTCGCAAGGTTGCGAATTCGCCAATATCGGCGCCCGCGGAGAAATCGCGGCCGCCGGCGCCGGACAGGATAATGACGCGGACATGCTGTTTGCTGACCAGCCAGTCGATCGCGTCTGGAACCGCGCGCCACATAGCATCGGTCAGGGCGTTGCGTTTGTCGGGTCGGTTTATGGTCAGCCGGCCGATGCGGTTGTCGGTGACAGCGGCGTCAATGCCGCCGTCTGCAAAGGATATGTTTACGTCCATTTCATCCGCCCATTTGTTTTTTCAGCGTTGTGTCTTATCTTTAATTGATGGCTGCGTTCAAATGTCTTCATTTGATCATCGGTCATGGAGACCTTATCAAGACGCTTCAGCGTACCCGGTGGGTTTGGAAAAAACTCGCGGGATTGAAGATGCAACAAAGCCCGGAGGCGGCAATGGCAGCGAATTCAGGCGTACAGGCGGGCAAATCCGTCAAGGCCATCGATCCCATCTGGGATACGATTCGCATGGAGGCCGAACGGTCGATTGCACAGGATCCGCTGCTGGCGGCCTTCCTGTATTCGACCGTTCTCAACCAGCCCTCGCTTGAGGAAGCGGTTATCCACCGCGTGTGCGAGCGACTCGATCACCAGGACCTTCAGGCCAATATCCTGCGGCAGACATTTCTGGAAATGGTCAATGACTGGCGGGAATGGGGATCGGTGCTGCGCGTCGATATCCAGGCCGTGTACGACCGCGACCCGGCCTGCACACGGTTCATCCAGCCGGTGCTCTATTTCAAGGGGTTCCATGCCATCCAGACTCACCGTCTCGCGCACTGGCTGTGGGGCAAGGGACGGATCGATCTGGCGCTCTACCTGCAGAGCCGTTCATCGGAAATTTTCCAGACGGACATTCATCCTGCGGCAAAGGTCGGCAAGGGGCTGTTCCTCGATCATGCGACTGGCCTCGTCGTTGGTATGACCGCCACGATTGGCGATAATGTGTCTATCCTTCAAGGGGTTACGCTTGGCGGGACGGGCAAGGAAACCGGTGACCGCCACCCCAAGATCGGGGATGGCGTGCTTGTCGGTGCCGGCGCCAAAGTGCTTGGCAATATCGAGATCGGCCATTGCAGCCGGGTGGCTGCAGGATCGGTCGTGCTCAAGCCGGTTCCGCCGAACTCGACCGTGGCAGGTGTGCCCGCGCGCGTCGTCGGCACTGCGGGTTGCGAAGAACCATCCCGGGCAATGAACCAGATGCTCAACAACGCCACCTGAGACCGGGTGGCGTTGGTGTTGCACAGCGTTATTAGCTTGAAAACCAGAACGCGGGTTTGATTTAGCCCGCCGTCCGTGCCAAAAGCCCGGCGAACCCAATTGCCCAGGAGAGCACTGTGAAACCGGACGAAATCATCAAGCTGAACGCTTATTTCAAGCGCATTTTCAATGACAAGATGGTGATCAAGGCCCGGCCGCGGAAGGATGATTCGGCGGAAGTCTATCTGGGCGACGAATTCCTCGGCATCGTCTTCCGTGACGATGAAGACGGCGACCTGTCCTACAATTTCTCGATGGCCATCCTGGACGTCGACCTTACCTGATCAACGCCTTTTCGAGGCGCTTGCGGACATCGTGCTCGATTTCCTGCCAATGCGGCAGAAGGTCGATCGAAAAGCGGTAGGTGACTGACAGGTCCTTGCCGATGAAGATGTCACGCTGGCAACCGGTCCGGGTGGTGAAGCTGCTGTCCGATCCGGCCGGTTCTTCCACCAGGCAGCGGACGGCATAGGGCCGTTCGCCTCCGGCGCGTTCCACATACATCAATTCATTTGCATATCCTGCACCCGGACGCAGCCTGAAGGAATCAAGGCCGCTTGGTCCGGCGAGCGGCGGGCCGTCGGTCAGTCTCTTGTAGATTGGCGTGAATCTGCCTGACATGTCGCGGGACATGGTGGCCTGCGCGATCCTGGCAAAGACAAGCCCGTTGGCTGAACGGATCTGGTTGAAAATATCGCGGCGGGCTTCGCTGTACCCGTTCATTCCCGGCCATGAAAAGTAGGTATCGACCGCGTTCTGGACGCCCGAGACACGCTGGCTTTCAAAGCGGATCACGTTTGATGGCAGGCTGATGACGTCATGGCCGATGATGATTTCATGCAATGTCCGGTCTGCGGTATTGCCGGCATAGGAAATGCTTTTCCCGATCATTCGTCCGGTGACCGCAATCGCCAGGGTGACAAGGCACATGGCCGTGATGACTGCCGTCAGTTTCCACACGAAGCGTGGCGACAGCAGCGGAGCATGTTCGATTGTGGATGATGTGTCGGACATGGGTGCCGGTTGTTTCGATCTGTGCCAAAATGGAGCATCCAGCCGCGGCATGGCACTTGCTAGATGATTGTCGAGCATCAACTCTGGACCGGGCATGGTTAACCAATGATTTATTCTGTCGATTTCCTCGCCGCGATTTTTGCAATGGCCACCGGATTTGCAGCCGCCTGGGTCGGGCTGGAGATTGTCCGGCTTGGCGGGTGGCGCGAACCTGAGGCTGCCGGAGTACCGGCGCGCCCGTTGCGGATCGGGGCTGAACTTGTTCTGGCCGCGCTGGTGGGACCGCGGCTCTTGCTGATCAACGGCTTCAGGAACTGGCGCGCCGGCCAGGTTTCGCTGCCGCTTTACGTGGTGCTGGCGCTGGTTGCTGCCGGCTGGTCGATGTGCTCAGGCGTCATCGTGCTTCAAATGGCTTTCGCCAGCGGCTATTTTCTGGCCTAGGGGCTATTACTGGACTGGTTCAATCAGTCTGTTTCGCTTCAATAACCGTCGTTGAAGGTCTGCGAGACGGCCGTCGGGAAACAGAATCATACCATTGGGCGGCCAAACGCTTTAATCAGTCTCTGGGACCGTGGTTGAAGACAGTGACGCAGAGAGAGGAAGATTTGAATGGCGATTTACAGCCTGGACGGGACGCAACCGAAGCTGCCTGAGGATTTCTATTTCGTGGCGGAAAGCGCCCAGGTGATTGGCAATGTCATTCTGGAGGAGGGGGCCGGTATCTGGTTCGGTGCGGTTCTTCGCGGCGACAATGAACCGATCACCATCGGCGAAGGCTCCAACATCCAGGAAAACTGCGTGCTGCACACGGATATGGGCTTTCCACTGGTCGTCGGCAATGGCTGCACCATTGGTCATTCGGCCATCCTGCACGGCTGTACCATAGGCAACAACAGTCTGGTCGGCATGGGCGCGACGGTGCTCAATGGTGCGAAGATCGGCGAGAATTGCCTGATCGGGGCAGGGGCGCTGGTAACCGAAGGCAAGGTCATTCCCGACAATTCGCTGGTGGTCGGTTCGCCGGCCAAGGTGGTCCGGAGCCTCGGCGCCGAGACGGAAGCGATGCTGAAGCTGTCAGCCAGCCATTATGTCGAAAACGCGAAGCGTTTTGCCAAGGGGCTGACGCGCATCGGCTGATGCGGGATCCCGCTGCCTGTAGCTGCAAATGAAGGAGCCGACCCCAGGGGACATTGGGATCGGCTCAAGGCCTGGCCGTTGCGGGGAAGCATGGGGACTCGACCAGAGCCTAACCCTGAACCACGCGCAATGGCTGCGAACGGTTCTTGTGACGGACGTTCCGGATGGCCCCCGCGGCCTTTGGTCCGGGACGTAACAGATCAGTTGCTGATTGTGCCGACGTTGGTGGCGGATCCCGGTCCAAGCTTGGTCCAGCGTGCAGCGTGCTCGGATGATTGCCGCTTGACGAAGGTGTAACCGGTTTCCGACCAGAGGCGGACATCGCCGCGCATGTTGTCGAGAATGTAGTCGCCGTAATCCGTCCGGACTGTCAGCACGGCATGGCCTTCGCCATTGGGCTGCAGAACCACGGTGATCAGCAGGTCATTGGGAGAAAACCCCTTCTCCATCAGCATGTGCCGCTTGAGAAGCACGTAGTCTTCGCAATCGCCGACGGCACGCGGATAGGACCAGAGTTCCTCGACGCCATAGATGTTGAGATCCGTGTCGGGCCGGATGCTCTGGTTGACGCGCGAGTTGACCTCAAGCATCGTCGCCCAGTGTTTTCGCGTCAGCGCCATGGGACCGCGGTCCCGGCCGAGCGATGTGCATTCATTCGGATAGGTCTTGCAAAACTCGAAATGGCCGATCGGCGGATTGGTGTTGCCGGTCGCCACAAGGTTCGTGGGAGCTGCCACGGCAGCAGTATTGACAGTGATTGCCAGGCCGAACGCCGCAGCAATTTTCCCCATTGCTTGAATGTGTTTGTGCATTGTCTTGTTTCCCCGTTATGGGACAACAATGCCATTCAGACTTTGAGGTTGCGCAAAAAACAGCAGTATAATTAAGTACTTAATTGAAACTAATGCAATTCAAACAAGTATAAAACTGAAGTAAAATTGGCGTAAAACGCGACTAAAATATACGCAATGGCATTCAGCGTTTGGCAACCATTGCAGCCGCACTCCTGTCAGCGCAACGGATGTATCGAAGATGGCCTGACGCAGTAGCGTCGGACCTTGATGAAGGCCGGTCCATGTCCGCTAAATAGTCATATCTGGGCTGACTGTGTGTAGCGAACCGGTGGGGCCGAGAATTGATAATGTCGTTTCGACCGGCTATTTTGGTTGCGGTCGGTGATTGAACTATTTAACCGGGATGGATTGCGCCCGCCCGAAGAATGGGTTGGTCGTTCCTGTTGCTGCTGTCGCTTGAAAACCACCAAGGCCAGCGGTCCAATTTTTCTCCAACCCTTTGTTCAGGCCAGTATGGAAAGTATTTCAGACGAAATTCGCCTCAAGCTGCTCAGGCAGTATGGCAATTTTCCGATCGCTTATTCGACTGCGTTCCAGCCGGGACTCCGCTATTTCGGAGATGAGCAAGGCTTTCTGGCCTACAAGAAGGTTGGAAGAACCGCGTTTGTGCTGGCCGATCCGATTGCAGACCGGAGCCGCCACGAGAGCCTCATCGACGCCTTTGTCGCCGAGCATGGCGATGTCGTCTTCTGCCAGGCTTCGCGCAATACAGCCGAGATCCTTTCCAGCCGCTCGTTCTTCGTCAACGAGTTCGGATGCGAAACCATAGTTGATCTTGAAACATTTTCCTTTGCCGGACCGCAACGGCGCAGCTATCGCACGGCGTCCAACCGGATGATCTCCCGGGGCTACCAGGTCCGCGAAATGTCGGCGGGGGAATTCAGTCCGGCGGACCTGAAGGCAGTTTCAGAGGGGTGGAAGAGCACGAAGGTCACCAAGAACAGGGATTTACGTTTCCTGGCCCGTCCGGTGGCGCTTGCCGATGAGCCGGGGGTCCGCAAGTTCTTCCTGCTCAACAGCGATGGTTCTCCGGAGGGTTTCGCTGTTTTCGATCCGGTTTATGAAAACGGGCGGGCGACCGGCTATCTTTCCGCCACCCGGCGGTGGCTACCGGGATCGGATCCGCTTGCCGCCTATTTCATCGTGCGCACGGCGGTCGAGACATTCCAGGCCGAAGGCGTGTCCAGTTTTCACCTTGGCCTTTCTCCGTTTCACCGGATCGAGGACAAGGATTTCGAGAAGAACTGGCTGGCGCGGCGCGGGTTTCGGTTCCTGTACACCAATTACCTCAGCAACCGTTTCTTCTACCCCTGGCAGAACCTGGCCAAGCACAAGGCGAGTTTTGGTGGAGAAGAACGCCAGACCTATTATGCGTTCAACACCTTGCCGAGCCTGCCGCGGCTTCTGAAGCTGATCTGGGCTTGCCGTTTGGTATGAAAATGGCCGCAGGTCCAGGTTCCGCATAGCCAGAGGCCATCCCAGACTGATGGTGAAGTCTGTTGGTTGAGCCAAGGGGACCGCAAGGCAGGCGAAGCATGTGGGATGTTTCAGGCAAAACAAAACCGGCCACGAAGGGCCGGTTGATGCAATGGGGGGGTATTGTTGTCCCTAGCTCATGACAGCTGGTTGATCGCGTCTTCCGGCTGAAGTGTCATGAATTCCATGGCGATGCCTTCCTGGAAATGGCGAACCACGCGTCCACGCATATTGCCGAGCAGCACCATGGTGCCGAAGGCCGGCCGGACGTCGATTTCGACCGCTGCGCCTGAAACCGACAGGTCGATGATACGGCACGGATAGCGACGGCCATCGTCAAGGCGGATTTCGGAAACCGGGTTGCTCGGCGAGACGCGCTCGTGGCGCCTGTCTTCGGGCAGCCCGAGTTCATGCTTGTTGGCAAGCCAGGTCAACTGCGCGGAGAGCTTGTCGCGTTTGCGGTCGGTGGCGTTGAGGGAAATGGTGAAGGAGCGCAGACCCGTCTCCGTCACCTTGCCCTCGATGCGGCCGATGTAATCGACGTAAGCGACGATGCGCTCACCCTTTTCCGGCCGGGAACCGGCGTTGATCACCGCGTCGAAGGGCGACATCGCGTCGACGATGCAGTCATGTTCGGAGTGATCCGAACGCATGAACCGGCCCTGCACCGAGATAGTCACACGGTGGAACTTCTGTTCCCCATGATCAGTTGTGTCGGTCGGGTGCGATGCGGAAGTTGCGGTCAACATGAGAGCCTTGTCGATTCCCTGGCAATTGAAGCCTCATGTTAATCCAGGCAATGTTAACAATGGGTAAGCGAAGCCCGATTACACCCGTTAATCGCGACGGCCTCCATCAAGTACAACCAGATGGCCGACCTTCTTGCGGTTGGCCGCGAAGCCGTTGGCAAAAATCGGGGTTGATGCCGGCAACCTGACCTCGGGACGGTTGGCCAGAAACACCGGTTTGCGCGTCTGGTCGATGAAGCGGATGCCGGTCGTTGAAAAACCGACAACCGGTTCGTGCCCAATCCAGTAGGGCGGGTCAAAGACCGACAGCAGCCCGATCAGCCTGTCGTTGAGACCGCTGGGGCCGGTGATCGGAAGCAGCAGCATCTCGGCTTGAGCCACCCGGCCGCCCTGGCTCAGGCAGTCCAGCGACATGATCGCCGGGATTGCGCCGGTTGCGACAGAAGCGCCGGTGCGGCCTGCGTTGCGGATTCCGTCGGCGAGCCAGAGCGACGAGAAGGCCGTTCCTTTGAGCTCCCGTCCGTGAAGAGCGCACAGGGCAGTGCCGGCGAGCCGGAAATTCAACTGGTTGTCATCGGCGAGATCGCAGATGAAGACATTCGGCAGCAGGGTGCGGATGTCGGCGGGTTCTATATCGGTTCGGCTGGGTGCGGCGCGCTGACCGCGCTTTTCGGTCCAGTAATCGAAGAGTTCAAAGCTGTTTTTGTGTTTCATCTTGTAGCCACCACATTTGCGGAGGCTGTCTGTGCCAGGATTGTGTGCCGTTTTGGCGCAATCGGTACTCGACAGCCGGTCATGGTGTTAACAATGCGAAAACCATGCCACGGCGGCGGCGTTAAGGTTAATGATCGGTTCCAATTGCCGGGGCGTTTGCGGCGTGCCATCTTGGGTCATCAGTTCTTGAAGGGACTTCCTTCAGCACAATTTTGGACGAGGGGACTCGACCAGCCGTTCGCAGCTTGCGAGCGGCTTTTTTTTGACCTGCGGTTGCCAGTGTGCTGCGCGGGTTCTACTGCTCGTCACATTGAAATCAGCACAGAAGAGACGGTTGCGGATGAGCCACGAGCACGAACCACCATTTCCCGGACCTCAGTCGCCGCCGAATGAACCGGTTTTCAATCTGCCGAATGTCGTGCTGGCGATGTTGCTGTTGATGGTTGCGATACAGGTGGCTCTCGACTCGCTGCTGCCGCGGGCCGCAGTGCTCGAGATCTATCTGCAGACCGCGTTCATCCCGCAGCGATATGCACTGGGTATTGCGGGGCAGGCCGGTCCCTATTTCTGGTCGCCCTTCACCTATTCACTGCTTCATGGTGGTTACGGGCATCTGGCGCTCAATTCGTTCTGGCTTGCAGCCTTTGGAGCGGTGGTTGCCCGCCGCATCGGCTGGATCCGGTTCCTAATCTTCTGGATGGCGAGCGCGCTGGCGTCGGCGATGCTCTTCCTCGTCTTCCATTGGGGCGACCAGACCGTCATGGTCGGAGCCTCCGGGGTTGTTTCTGCTTTGATGGGCGCGGCTGCACGGTTTGCCTTTGGCGATTCCGGCGGTTTCCGTCGGGATCACGCGCATTTGAACCGGAGACTGAGCGTCAAGCAATCGCTGAGCAACCGCACGGTCTTCTTTTTCTTGCTGGTCTGGTTCGCGATCAACTTGGCGGCTGCCATCGGCTTTTCATTCGGCATTGCCGATTCGGCGATTGCCTGGGAGGCCCATGTTGGCGGTTTCCTGTTCGGTTTCCTGGCGTTTTCCCTGTTTGATCCACTCGATCAGCACTGATCGATCTCCGCCTGATGTCGCATTGTGCTCGTGATCCTGCCGGCGAACGCTGCCGATCGGGACGGTGTTGAGGGCATGCGAACCCTTGATACCAGAGCATTTCAAGGGTGTTTGACCCGTTTTGCGACACATAGGCGAGCAGTCTGCGGCCACTCTGTGCAGGGGGTTTCACAGGGTTGCAAACGCCCGGGTTCGAGCGCACCATATGCTTATATTCGGGGCGTTGGGGAGCGTCCTGGACACCAAGGCATATGGCGGAAGGAGGATTGAATGACTGTAAAACAGATACTCGACCAGAAGGGGCGCAACGTCGTCACCGTTAATCCCTCTATGGGCACCGAGGAAGCCGTGCGTTTTCTCTCCCAGAACAAGATCGGCGCGGTGGTCGTGACCGGTGACGGGGGCAAGATTGCGGGCATTCTTTCCGAACGCGATATCGTGCGTGCAGTGGCATCGAAGGGTGCAGGCGCGCTGACCGCGCCGATTTCAGCGATCATGACGTCAAAAGTGACCACCTGCGGTGAGGATCATACCGTCAACCAGGTGATGGAGCTGATGACCAATGGCCGGTTCCGGCACTTGCCGGTCGAACGGGACGGCACCCTGATCGGCATTATCTCGATTGGCGACGTGGTCCGCCGGCGTATCGAGGATGTCGAGCGCGAGGCCGAGGAAATCAAGGCCTATATCGCGGGCTGATCACCTGAGCCCGAGTGCTTCAACGTGATTGGAAGTGTGTGTCCGGGGCGATGTCGGCCCGGACCAGAAATGGTGGCGTCACCGCTGAGCCGTGGTTCAAGCTGGAATTTGAGCCTGAACTCAGGCTGGCGCCAGAATGGACTGCATCCGCATGATCTCGCCGAGTTTCGCTGAGGCTTCCTGATAGCCGCGATCGATCGCTTCGCTGGCGCGATGGAATTCCGACAGGCCGATGTCTGACAGTCTCGGATGCAGCGAAAGATCGGGCGGGTCTCCGGCAAGGCGCGCACGTGAAATCCGGTCCTGAATGATGTTGAAAGCCTGAACCATTACCGAGGTCATGCCGATACGGCTCTCGCGCTTGTGCTTGCGGCGCTCGGGGCCATCATAGGCTGGCGCGGGCTCGCTGGCGGTGTGCTTGATCACAGCCGAGCGGCCATAGATGTCGTAATGAAGATTGACTGCCACCACCAGCGGCTGCTCATGGGCGCGGCAGACCGAAACCGGAACCGGGTTGACCAGCGCACCGTCGAGAAGCGTGCGGTTGTTGCAGCGGACGGGTTCGAAAATTCCGGGCAGCGCATAGGATGCGCGGATGCCGGTGATCAGCGAGCCGGATGAAATCCAGACTTCGTGACCGGTGTTGAGTTCCGCGGCCACGGCGACGAATGTGCGGTCGAGATCCTCGATGTTGACGCCGACCAGGTGTTCCTGCATGCGGTCGTTGAGCCGCATGCCGCCAAACAGGCCGCCGCCGCCGATGGCGAAGTCGAGAAGTCCGGCGATCCGGCGCATGGTCAGGCTGCGGGCGAAATTTTCGAGTTCGTCGAGCCGTCCTGCAAGGTAGCAGCCTCCAACAAGCGCACCGATGGAGGTTCCTGCAATCATCGAAACCTCGACGCCGGCTTCGTCCAGCGCGCGAAGGACGCCGATATGGGCCCATCCGCGTGCGGCGCCGCCGCCCAGCGCCAGTGCGATCTTGGGTTTTTCTGTTGGCTTGTGTTGCATCCCACCCACCGGTGTCATGGCCATAACGTCGCCTGTATCAGCGGCAGTAACCGGCTCTGTGGTGCGGCCCATGTTCCAGTTCAGCATTGTTTTCATCCTTCTCCGCCGAACACTCCCCCGCGTTCCAGTCAATCAGACCAGAGATGGGTTGCGAATTGGTGAAGGAGGCCAAAATCTGGTTCAAAATGGCGCAGCTTGCCTAATGACCGGTATACACCTTGGCAGGGTCGAACAGCGGCTCGGAGTCGATTTCAAGCCGGATATCGCCATCCTTGACGGTCACCTTGCGGAAAAAGCATGAGCGTCTTCCGGTGTGGCAGGTCGCATCCGCACCGCTGACACGGACCTTGAGCAGGATGGCGTCCTGATCGCAATCGATGCGGATTTCGTCGACCATCTGAAGATTTCCCGAGGTCTCGCCCTTTTTCCACAGCGCCTTGCGCGAGCGGCTCCAGTAGTGCGCTACGCCTGTATCGATGGTCAGCCGCAGGGCTTCGTCATTCATGTGCGCGAGCATCAGCACCGCGTTGTCACGGCTGTCGGTGACCACGGCCGTGATCAGGCCATTGGCGTCAAAGCGAGGTGTAAGCTCCGTGCCTTCTTCAAGCGCGGATTTGTCAGCGGGTGCGGGTTTGAATGAAGCCGTCATGAGTAACCCCTCAAATCAGGGTTCTCTCTCAACCCCGGATCAATGTCATGAAGCGGACCTGCTCGTGCGGATCCGACTTGAATGCGCCTGTAAAGGTCGTGGTGATGGTTGTCGAGCCTTGCTTCTTGATGCCGCGCATGGCCATGCACATGTGCTCGGCCTCGATCATCACCGCGACACCGCGCGGATGCAGGGCATCATCAATGGAATGGGCGATCTGTGCAGTCATGGTTTCCTGGATCTGCAGCCGGCGTCCGAAAATCTCGATCACGCGGGCAATCTTTGACAGGCCCAGAACCTTGCCATCGGGCAGGTAGGCGACATGCGCCTTGCCGATGATGGGAACCATGTGATGTTCGCAATGGGAAAAGAACGGGATGTCCTTGACCAGCACGATGTCATCATAGCCCGCGACCTCCTCGAAGGTGCGGCCGAGTTCTTCCTCGACGTCCTGATCGTAGCCGGAAAACAGTTCCCTGTAGGCTTTGACGACGCGCTTGGGCGTGTCGCGCAGGCCTTCGCGGTTGATGTCGTCTCCGACCCAGCGCAAGAGCGTGCGCACGGCCTCTTCGGCCTCGGCCTCGGTCGGGCGGTTGTCCTTGTCGTTCAGATCGTTGACGATGGCATCCATGGTCGTGGTCTCCAAAGGGAATTTCACCCCTTTACGTCGTTCGCATTCAATCGGACCACGCACTCGGTCAATCAGGCGGACAGCGCCGCTTTTCTTGTCCGGCGGGTTCCGGGGCTTTCGGGCGCAAGCCCTCCGGCACGGTTTCCCTCGGCACGCAGCAAACAGGTTTTGCCGAACGCCTGACAGGTACTATATAGTCATCCTGTCGTGCGCGTCGAGATGCGATACCGTCACGTCTTGCCGCAGGCCGAATGCCAATACCCGAAGCTGGGAAAGGTCCGAACCGATGATCGATGATGTTTACAATGCCCGGATTCTGGATTTTGCCGGTAATATTCCGCGCATTGGCAGCCTGGAAGATGCGGATGCGGAAGCCTCGGCGCACTCCAAGCTGTGTGGCTCGAAGGTCAAGGTCTGGCTGAAGATGGACGGTGATCGGGTTGCCGACTTCGCCCATGACGTCAAGGCCTGTGCGCTCGGCCAGGCGTCCTCGTCGATCATGGCGAGCAACATCATCGGTGCCAGCGCGAGCGAATTGCGCGAGGTGCGCGAGACCATGCGCAAGATGCTCAAGGAAAACGGCCCGGTGCCGGAAGGCCGGTTTGCCGATCTCAAGTTTCTCGAACCGGTCCGCGACTACCGGGCGCGGCATGCCTCGACGCTGCTGACCTTCGATGCGGTCTGTGACTGTCTCGACCAGATCGACGCGCGCAAGGCCAAGGAAGACGCCGCCTGATGAGCGGTGCGTCAACCGGCCGGAACTGGGGCGGTCCCTGGCCGAAAACCCCGGGCCGGCTTATGGGCACGGGCCTGATCCGGCTTTACCAACTGACATTGTCAGGCTTCATCGGCAATTCCTGCCGGCATCTGCCGACCTGTTCCGAATATGGCTATGAGGCAGTTGCCCGTCACGGTTTGTGGAAGGGCGGCTGGCTGGCCCTGTTCCGGGTCGGGCGCTGCGGGCCGGGGGGAACCCACGGCATCGACAATGTGCCTGAAATGCTTGATGCGCGGCTGGTCTGGTGGGCGCCGTGGCGGTTTGCCTCGGCAGGAAAGCGTTGTGGATCCGGAAAATAGGCATATCTATGTGTCAGCCACACGCTTTGCCGGCAGGAGTTGGACCCGGCAAACTGGCGATACTTGATGCACTGCGGCAAATCGCGTAAACGCCGCCCTGCACACAATAACCTCAACCACCCGCGTTCGTTGGCGGGACTGGATCAAGGAGAGACTGCCATGGCATCTGCCGTATCCCTCACATTTCCCGATGGTTCCAAGCGCGAGTACCCGGCCGGGACGACCGGTCGCGAAGTTGCTGAATCTATTTCCAAGTCGCTTGCCAAGAAGGCTGTAGCGATCGCGCTTGATGGCGAACTCACCGATCTGAGTGACCCGGTCCGCGATGGCGCGCTGGAAATTGTCACCCGCACCGATCCGCGGGCGCTGGAACTGATCCGGCATGATACCGCCCACGTGATGGCGGAAGCCGTGCAGGAGCTGTTTCCCGGCACGCAAGTGACCATCGGTCCGGTGATCGAGAACGGCTTCTACTACGATTTCGCCAGGAACGAGCCGTTCACGCCGGAAGACCTGCCGGTGATCGAGAAAAAGATGAAAGAGATCATCGCCCGCAACAAGCCCTTTACCAAGGAGGTCTGGTCGCGCGATGAAGCCAAGCGGGTGTTCGAGGAGAAGGGCGAGGCCTACAAAGTCGAGCTGATCGACGCAATTCCGGCCGACCAGGATCTCAAGATCTACAAGCAGGGTGACTGGTTCGACCTCTGCCGCGGCCCGCACATGGCATCGACCGGACAGATTGGCACGGCTTTCAAGTTGATGAAGGTTGCCGGTGCCTATTGGCGTGGCGATTCCGACAACACCATGCTGACCCGGATTTACGGCACGGCCTGGGCTGACCAGGCCGAGCTTGACGCCTATCTGCACATGCTCGAGGAAGCCGAGAAACGCGACCACCGCCGGCTCGGACGGGAAATGGACCTGTTTCATTTCCAGGAAGAGGGGCCGGGCGTCGTCTTCTGGCATTCCAAGGGCTGGCGCATGTTCCAGAACCTTGTCGCCTATATGCGGCGGCGGCTCGAGAACGACTATGAAGAGGTCAATGCGCCGCAGATTCTCGACAAGAGCCTGTGGGAAACGTCCGGTCACTGGGGCTGGTACCAGGAGAACATGTTCGCGGTGAAATCCGCCCATGCCTTTACCCATCCCGATGACGAGGAAGCCGACAACCGCATCTTCGCGCTCAAGCCGATGAACTGTCCCGGCCACGTGCAGATCTTCAAGCACGGGCTGAAATCCTACCGCGACCTGCCGGTGCGTCTGGCCGAATTCGGCAATGTGCACCGTTACGAGCCTTCGGGCGCGTTGCACGGGCTGATGCGGGTGCGCGCTTTCACGCAGGATGATGCGCATGTGTTCTGCACCGAGGAACAACTCGAAGCCGAGATCCTCAAGATCAACGACCTGATGATGTCGGTGTATCGCGACTTCGGTTTCGAGGAAGTCGTCGTCAAGCTTGCCACCCGCCCGGAAAAGCGGGTTGGCACCGACGAGATGTGGGATCACGCCGAGGACATTCTCAAGAGTGCGCTTGAACGCATGGCGCGCGAGGACAACCGCATCAAGACCGGTATCAACGAGGGCGAGGGGACGTTCTACGGTCCCAAGTTCGAATATACCTTGCGCGATGCCATCGGCCGGGAATGGCAGTGCGGCACGACGCAGGTCGATTTCAATCTGCCCGAACGGTTCGGCGCCTTCTACATCGGATCGGATTCGGAGAAGAAGCAACCGGTCATGGTACACCGGGCGATCTGCGGATCTCTCGAACGGTTCCTCGGCATTCTGATCGAAAGCCATGCCGGGCACATGCCGCTGTGGTTCGCGCCGCTGCAGGTTGTCGTTGCGACGATTACCTCGGAGGCGGATGAGTATGGTGCATCGGTCGCCCAGAAGCTGCGTGATGCCGGTCTTCAGGTGGAAACCGATTTCCGCAACGAGAAGATCAACTACAAGGTCCGCGAGCATTCGCTGGCCAAGGTTCCGGTGATCCTGGTTTGCGGCATGCGCGAAGCAGAAGAGCGAGCGGTCAATGTCCGACGGCTCGGCAGCCGCGATCAGGTGTCGATGACGCTTGATGAGGCGGTTGCGAAGCTGGTCGAGGAAGCAACTCCGCCCGACGTGTTGCGCAAGAACGCGGAGAAGGCGGCGCGGGCAGCCTGAACATTTCCGGCGCGGCGGACCTTGTCATGCCGCGCCGGTTTTCACACCGGTTTCACACCGGTTTCACATTGGTTCGGCATGGGACGCGGCCAAGGCCGTTCATGCGGGCAGGGTGCGCAAGGCAGATATTTGGCCGGTGGCACTGACCGGAGACAGCTTTCTGGCCCCGCATCACAGCGCGGTGTCTGATCCCTCAGAGCTGCAGGGATAGCCTGAGAAACATCTCAAGGCCTTTTAGTTCAACAGGACTTCGACATCCGCATTGCGGCCGGCGACAACGGTGAATTCACGCTGGTGAACGTTGGCCTTGTTGCGTGCGATGGCGGTGTAGTCGCCTTCAGCAAGAACGATTGTCGGGAAGGCGCCAACGCTTTCGGACACCACGTCTCCACCCGAAGTCAGGATCGACCAGGCCGTGTCGGCGATGGCCTCTCCACCGGGTTCGGCCACCAGCTTGAGGGTCAGCTGCGCCGCGCGGTGCTGAATGACGGCTTCGGTCAGCTTGCCGGCCTCGACGCGAATGTCGGAACGGATGACGGCGTTGACGGAGCCATATTCGGAAACGATGTGATAGGTGCCGGCATTGAGCCTGACGATGGTGTTCGGCTTGACGTCCTCGACCACGAGTTGCTGTTCACCGTCGATGCCTTCTTCGGCCTTGTAGATGTTGAAACGCAACTGGCTCGACGGGATACGCGCGTCGACCCCTGACACGGCGTTGAGGATCAACCCGCCGGCTTCCATGACAATATGCTGCTTTTCGATCGGGCCGTCGCGGGGCACGGTGAGCTTCTTGGTGACGCCGGCGCGTCCGAAGGCCACGTGCAGGAAATAGTCGCCGGGTTCGAATTCGAATTCCGCCGACCCGCCTTCGGAGCTGGCAAGCAGAGGCAACTTGCCATCAGGACCCGGGGTCGGGTGAAATATGCGCCAGGTCAATCCGTGTCTGAGCGGTTCACCGGTTTCGGTGAGTGCTGCTTCCATGTGTACGGTTCGCCGGATCGCCGCGCTGGCGCTGTCGGATTGGGCCGGTGCATATTCCGTCAGCCCGGGAAGCGCGATTTTCGGTTCTGCGTCGTTGCTGAAGGCATCCTGGGCGTTGGCAGCTATCGGCAGCGCCAGTAACGTCAGCGCGGAGAGAAGAGCAATAGACAGTCTGTTCATACGGCGCGGTCCAGTTGACTTCTGAATTTTGAAAGGTCACTTGGACCTCAAAGCCATGGCAAATTCATGACCGTTTTCGGTCAAACCTGAATGCACGAGGAAGACATGCCGGTCAATGCTGCCCTGAAAACCTATCTTGAAACCCGCCGTTCCATCCCCGCGTTCCAGATGTGCGAACCGGGGCCATCGCGGACGGAAATAGAGGAAATGCTGAGGCTTGCCAGCCGGGTGCCCGACCACGGCAAGCTGGCGCCATGGCGGTTCATTGTCTATTCGGGCGCGGTGCGCGAACGGATGTCGCTCGAACTCGCTGATATCGCCATGGCCAGGAACCCGGAAATGGCGGACGACATGATAGCGGTTGAGAAAAACCGTCTGACCCGGGCGCCGGTGGTGATTGCGGTTGTCTCCTGCGCAGCCCCCCATGTCAAAATACCCGAATGGGAACAGGTCTTGAGTGCCGGCGCGGTGTGTCTCAATCTGGTGATGGCGGCAAATGCGCTCGGCTATGCCTCCAACTGGCTGACCGAATGGTTCGCGTTTGATGAAAAGGCGCACCGGGTTCTCGGGATCTCGGGTGATGAAAAGGTTGCCGGGTTCATCCACATCGGAACCCCGAAAATGCATCCGGGCGAGCGGCCAAGGCCGGAGCTTGCCGACATCGTTACCTTTGCAGGGGAGTAAGCGGCTTGTTTTACGATACACAGGAAAATGCCCACGGCCTGCCGCATGATCCGTTCAAGGCCATCGTCTCGCCGCGTCCAATCGGCTGGATCGGCACCAGGGGCAAGGATGGCTCGGTCAATCTTGCGCCATACTCGTTTTTCAATGCGATATCCGATCATCCGAAAATAGTGATGTTTTCGTCGTCCGGACGCAAGGATACGCTGCGCAATGTCGAGGAAACCCGGGTCTTCACCACAAGCATGGTTGGCCGTGCGCTGACCGAGAAGATGAACATCTCATCGGCCAATGCGCCTTACGGAGAGAGCGAGTTTGATTTCTCCGGCCTGACCATGGCGGAAGCTCAGCTGATCAACGCACCGTTCGTGGCCGAGGCGCACGCGGCGCTTGAATGCAAGGTAACCGAAATCTTCGAGGCAAAGAGCCTGGAGGGAGAACCGAGCGGTTCCTTCGTGGTTATCGGCCAGGTGGTCGGAATCCACATTGACGAGGCGGCACTGGTCAATGGCCGCTTCGACATGGCGATTGTGGCGCCGCTGGCGCGTCTGGGCTACATGGATTACGCCGATGCGGCCCAGACCTTCGAGTTGCGGCGCCCGGCCTGGCCGCTCGACAAATAGAGGGGTCTACTTGATCTCCGGCACGGCGTCGGGTTCGAGGCCCGCGCGGCGCGCCACGCGTTCGGCCTGGCGCAGATGCGGCCGGTCGATCATCTTCCCATCGAGCGAGAGAACGCCGGCATCCGGTCCGGCGGCTGCGAACAATGCCAAAATCCTGACTGCGCGTTCCACGTCTTCGGGCGGAGGGGTGAAGGCCTTGTTGATGACAGCCACCTGGTCGGGGTGAATGGCCATCTTGCCGGTAAAGCCATCGCGGACGGCAGCGCGGCATTGCGCGTCGAGCCCTTCCATGTCGCGAAAGTCGGTGAACACGGTGTCGATCGCATCAACACGGGAATGGGCGGCTGCAAGGATTGTCAGGGTCCGGGCCAGGCGAAACACATCGGTATAGGCACCGGTCTCGTTCTTGTTGGACGAGGCGCCGATATCGGCTGCGAGATCTTCAGCCCCCCAGGCGAGGGCAGCGAGCCGTTCCGACTTGCAAGCGAATGTGCCGGCGGAAAGCATGCCCGCGGCTGTCTCTGTCATCAGCGCATGGATCATGATCTTGCCGACTTCCAGTCCGGCTTCGGCTTCGTGCACGCCGATCCGGGCGCTCAGATCCTGAACCTCTGCGCCTGAACCAGCTTTGGGCAACAGGATGGCATCGGGAGAGGCAGCAATCACCGCCGCGAGATCTTCATCGCTCATGCCGGTGTCGAGCGCGTTGACGCGCACGATCAGCCATTGTGCGCCCGCGCCTCTTTTTGCGTCCCTGAGAAACGCCGCGACGGTTTTGCGGGCTTCGGACTTGCGTCCCTTCGCAACCGAATCCTCGAGGTCCAGGATCAGCGCATCTGCGCCGGAGCTCGTGGCCTTGAGCATCTTGCGTTCCGAATCGCCTGGAACAAACAGCAAGGACCGCATCATTGTGCCGGCCTCTTGCGCATCATCGCCTGACGGACGCAGCGTGCGACCAGCTTGTCATGTTGATTGAACGCCTGGTGTTCCATCTCGACGATGCCGCGATCATCCTTGGATTTCGATTCGCGCACCGTCAGTATTCTGGTTTCCACCCGGACGGTGTCGCCATGAAACAGCGGGTTGGGGAAGGTGACTTCGCTCATTCCCAGATTGGCGATGGTGGTGCCTATCGTGGTGTCGTTGACCGAGATCCCGATCATCAGTCCGAGGGTAAAGAGGGAGTTGACCAGGGGCTGGCCGAATTCGGTGGATTTGCAGAACTCGTAGTCGATGTGCAGCGGCTGCGGATTGAGCGTCATGTTGGAAAACAACATGTTGTCCATTTCGGTGACAGTCCGCCGCAGGGTGTGGGATATCACAGCGCCCGGTTCGAATTCCTCAAGATACATACCGCGCATGTTTTACCCCCCATACAATTGCACGCGTATTGATGCCGCGTTCCAAACGGATGTGCAAGTTCGAGATCTTGAGGAATAGGGCAGTGCAGAGGTTTTGGCGCGAAGTCGTGGTTAATCAACCTTTGTCAATGTGGCGTCAGGCCGTGATACGGGTTTGAGCCATTGAAAGATTGCGGGAATTTCCACTGGTTCACATCGGCCCGCTGTTGATGCAAGTTGCAGGGCAGGGCGCGGGAATGGCCTTTTCAGCGCGGCTGATGCGTTAACAAGTATGGTGAACCGATCGTAAACCATTTGGCTCTAGTGTCGGGGCACTGGTACCGAGTGGGGTCGCATATTCATGATCGTAAGTTCCTTTTTGAAGTGGTCTGAAACCGCCAAGGTCGGAGACCGCTGCCTTGCAACCAGGGCCTTGACCCAGGCCTACGCAGAAGGCCGGATGGACCAGTCGGAACGGCAGGAAGCCGAAGCGGCGCTGGCGCTGCTGCTCGAAGACCCTTCTCCGAAAGTCCGCCTGGCGCTTGCAGAGGGCCTGGCCCTGGTGGAACACGCGCCGCGCAGCATCTTGCTGGGGCTGGCGGGCGACCAGATCGAGGTTGCGGGCAGGATCATCGCGCTGTCGCCGGCGCTGGCCGACAATGACCTGATCGAGATCGTTGCCGGTGGACGTTCGGCGCTGCAACGGTTTGTTGCATTCCGGTGCCCGGTTTCGGTGTGTGTCGCGGCGGCACTGGCCGAGGTCGGGGAGGCGGATGCTGTTGCCGACATGCTGGATAATCCCCACGTTTCCATCGCGCGGATTTCGCTCCGGCGGATTGCCGAGCGGTTTGGTGACGACGCGGAAATCCGTGCCCGCCTGTTTGAACGCGGGGACCTGCCCTGCGATGTGCGTCAGGCGCTGGTCGAGCGGCTGGGTGCTGCGCTGGCCGGGTCGGATTTCGTCCGCTCTGCGATTGGCGGCAGCCGCGGCCGCAAGATCACGGAAGAAGCCTGCATGAACGCTACGCTCAGGATGGCCGAGACCGTGGTCCAGGACGAAATTCCCGCACTTGTCGAACATCTGCGGATTTCCGGGCGCCTGACCCCGGCATTTCTGATCCATGCCCTGTGCGCCGGCAATGTCGATTTCTTCGCCGGAGCGGTGGTATCGCTGTCGGGCATGAGCGATTCGCGTGTCCGGGGCATACTGATCGACGGGCGCGAAACCGCGATGCGGGCGCTTTACCGGTCAATCGGATTGGGCAGTGATCTGGCACCGGTTTTCGTCACCGCGACTCAGATCTGGCGTGCGGCATCGCGGCTGAATGCCAGCGTCGATACCGGGCGGGTGACCACGGAACTCCTGCGCCGTCACGCCGAAGATGCCGCGCGTCAGCCGTCTGTTGCCGAATTGCTCAGGCTGGTCGAAGCCATGCACATGAGCTGGCACCGGCACGCCTCACGCGATTATGCCCACAGCCTTGCGGCGCAGGCTGCCTGACCTTAGCGCTTGTCAGATGTCGAGATTTTCGGCGAAAGCCGCGTGTTCCTGAATAAAGCGGAAGCGGGCGTCTGCCTTGGTTCCCATCAGGTTGTCGACCGTTTCCCTGGTTGATTCGGGATCGCTGACATCGACCGCAACCTTCAGCAGGGTTCGTTTGGCCGGGTCCATGGTGGTCTCCTTGAGCTGCGAGGCCATCATTTCGCCAAGCCCCTTGAACCGGTTGATCTCGACCTTGCCGCGGCCGGTGAATTCGGTTTCGAGCAATTCCACCCTGTGCGCGTCGTCACGGGCATAAAGCGATTTGGCGCCCTGGGTCAGCTTGTAGAGCGGCGGAACGGCGAGATAGAGATGCCCCTGACGGATCAGTTCGGGCATCTCCTGATAGAAAAAGGTGATCAGCAGCGAGGCGATGTGGGCGCCATCGACGTCGGCATCGGTCATGATGATGATGCGCTCATAGCGCAGTTCTTCTTCACGGTATTTCGACCGGGTGCCGCATCCCAGTGCCTGTATCAGATCGGCGATCTGCTGGTTGGCGCCGAGCTTCTCGCGTCCGGCACTGGCGACGTTGAGGATCTTGCCGCGCAACGGCAGGATCGCCTGATTGGAGCGGTTGCGGGCCTGTTTGGCCGAGCCGCCAGCGGAATCACCCTCGACGATGAACAGTTCTGCTCCCGCAGCGGTCGTCTGGCTGCAATCGGAGAGTTTTCCAGGAAGCCGCAGTTTTCGCACCGCGGTCTTGCGGTTGACTTCCTTTTCCTTGCGCCGCCGGACCCGTTCATCGGCGCGGTCGATCACCCATTCAAGCAGCTTGTCGGCTTCGCCCGGCGAATCCGCGAGGAAATGGTCGAACGGATCGCGGATCGCGTTCTCGACTATCCTCTGGGCCTCGACGGTTGCCAGCTTGTCCTTGGTCTGGCCGACAAATTCCGGTTCACGGATAAACACCGACAGCATGCCGATCGACGAAATCATCACGTCGTCGGTGGTGATGGCGGCTGCGCGCTTGTTGCCGGTGAGCTCGGCATAGGCTTTCAGGCCCTTGGTCAGCGCAATCCGCAAGCCTGCTTCATGGGTGCCGCCGTCAGGTGTCGGGATGGTGTTGCAGTAGGAACTGATCGACGAATCCCCGCCATACCAGGTGATTGCCCATTCGAGCGAGCCATGGCCGCCGGGCCGTTCGGTCTTGCCGGCGAAGATATCGCGGGTGACGCGGTGTTCCTTGTCGAGCGACGCCTCAAGATAGTCCTTGAGGCCGCCGGGGAAGTGAAACACGGCCTTTTCCGGCGTGTCGGTGCCTTCGACCAGGGACGCGGCGCAGACCCAGCGGATTTCGACACCGCCAAACAGATAGGCCTTGGAGCGCGCCATGCGGTAGAGCCGGCCCGGGTCAAATCGGGCGCCGGCACCGAAGATATCGGGATCGGGATGAAAACGGACCTTGGTGCCGCGACGGTTGTGTATGTCGCCCAAGTCTTCCAGGCCGCCCTGGGGGATGCCGCGGGAAAACGTCTGCCGGTAGAGCTTCTTGTTGCGTGCAATCTCGACCACGAGATCGTCGGACAATGCGTTGACCACCGAAACACCGACGCCGTGCAGACCGCCCGAGGTTTCATAGACCTTGCTGTCGAACTTGCCGCCGGCATGCAGCACGGTCATGATCACCTCGAGGGTGGATTTGCCGGGAAATTTCGGGTGGTTCTCGACCGGGATGCCGCGGCCGTTGTCGGTGACGGAGAGATAGCCCTCTTCGTCGAGCTCGACTTCGATGAAATTGGCATGTCCGGCAACGGCTTCGTCCATCGAGTTGTCGATGACTTCGGCAAACAGGTGATGCAGCGCCCGCTCGTCGGTGCCGCCGATATACATGCCCGGACGGCGGCGAACCGGTTCGAGGCCTTCCAGGACCTCGATGGTCGAGGCGTCATAATCGTCACCACTGGCCGGCGCACCCGCCTTGGAAGCAGCCGGGCGGGCCGGCTTCGGTGCTGCCGCAGCAGGTTTTTGTGCCGCGGTGCTTTCCGGTTTTGGCTCGGGTGTTGCCGTTGATGTGCCAGTTGTGGAAAAAAGATCGTTGGAATCGTCCATATCGCCGTAATGCCTGATGTAGATTGGGGAAACGAATCAGCCGGAGTGTGCCAGAATCCATTCCTTCAATCGACTGTGTAGCATTTGGTTTGCGGCTTTGCGCGGCGTTCTTGCCTCGCGGGGAGCGTTATCCCTTGTCCTGACGACACTCGTCACCTCGTTTGTGCCCGCTCATGCACTTGAACTCAGGGGCCACAAGGACCGGCTTTTCGCCTACCCGGGTATCCTGTCGGCTTCGGAAGGCGGCGCGTTCATGGTCGTCGAGTACGACAAGATGCGTGACATTCACCGCCGTGACGTGGAGCCCGAGCGGCGGGTGCGCTCGAACTACATCTCGCTCGGGGTGAAGAAGAAGAGCCGGTTGGCGTTGCATGAAGCAAACGGACGGTCGATCGAAACCGGTGTCACGGGCGATTATTCGCGGGCGCGGCTGGCGGTGATTTTCGTGCATGGCCGGGGCGGGGATCAGCGGCTCGGCATGAACGACTACACGTTCGGCGGCAATTTCAACCGGCTTAAGAACCTGATGCTGCTCAATGGCGGCGCCTACCTGTCGCCGACAGTGAAGAGCTTTGACGAGGCCGGCGCGGGCGACATCAGGGAACTGGTCCTGGCCGGGAAGGCACCGGTGGTGCTGGCCTGCGCCTCGATGGGCGCAATCATCTGCTCGAAACTTGCCAATGACCCGGCGGTGGTGCCCCGTCTCGGCGGCATGGTTCTTCTCGGCGGGGCGCCCGACATGGGAATTGCCAAGAGCCTGGCTGTGCGATCAAGGGTTCCTTTTGTCTTTACCCACGGCAGCTATGACACGGTTTATGACTGGCAGGATCAGAAGTCCGTGTTCGATGCGGTCCGGCGTGCAGGCAATCCCTATCCGGCGCAATTCATCCTGTTCGATACCGGCTCGCACGGCACACCCATGCGCATGACCGACTGGAAACAGACGCTTGAATTTGTCCTGAGCCGGTAGCAACGGCGCCGAATTTGATCTGCAAAACGCTTCATTTCGGGAATAGATACAATTTAAGGAAAAATTGACCGCACCGGTCAACCGGATGTTGGGGAAATAAGACTAGTAACGATCCCATCCTAATTCGGAGCGGGACATGAAATATATAGCCTTTATTCTTTTCACGGTGCTGACCAATGCCGCGGCGCAGCTGATGCTGAAGCAGGGCATGATATCGCTGGGGCCGGTGTCATTTACTGCCGACACGATGATCACGCGCATTTTCCAGATTCTGTTCAACCCCTGGGTTTTTGCCGGGCTGGCAACCTTTGTCATCTCGATGGCGTCGCATCTGTATGTGCTGTCGAAGGTTGAACTGTCGTTCGCCTATCCCTTCCTGAGCCTGGCTTACGTGGCCGTGGCGGTCTTTGCCTATGTCCTGTTCAAGGAAGACCTCAACAGCTGGCGAATTGCCGGCATCGCCTTCATTTGCGTCGGAACCGTCCTGATCGCCCAGTCGGGCCGTGACGGGAAGGCAACCGGAACGCAGGAAACAGCTCAACTTTCCAAAATCAACGTAGCAGCAAACGAGATTTCGCGATGAAACACATTCTTTTCGGAGGCGACGGCTTTGTCGGCCGCCATCTTGCACAGAAACTTCTTGCCGACGGCGAAGAGGTTGTCGTCGCGGACATCGTCAACGACAACAAGGCGTTTTACCGGGATGCGACCATCGTCAAGTGCGATGTGACCAGGCCTGACATGGTTGCCGGCGTGCCGATCGCTGCCGGGGACATGGTCTACAACCTGTCGGCCAAGATGCTGTCGCCGTTGCAGATCCGCTCCAAGCGTCATGATTTCTTCTACCCGGTCAATTACGACGGTACGAAGAACATCATGGAGGCGATGGACAAGGCAGGCGCCAACCAGCTGGTGCATTTCACCACCGACATGATCTATGGTCACACGCTGACGTTTCCGATGACCGAGGAACATCCTGTCGCGCCGCTCGGCGAGTACGGCCAGTCCAAACTCGACACCGAGGTTCTGGCAGCCGAATGGCGCAAGCGCGGCATGTCGATCTCGCTGTTCCGGCCGCGGCTGATCATTGGCCCGGGCCGTCTCGGCATCCTTGAAAAGCTGTTCAAGCTGGTCGACGCCAACCTGCCGGTGCCAATGATCGGATCGGGCAAGAACCCGTATCAGTTCATCTCGGTCTTCGATTGCGCCGAGGCTGCGCGCCTGGCCTGGAAGGCAGGTGTACCGAACGAGGCCTACAATCTGGGCTCGATCAATCCGCCACCGGTGCGCAAGCTTCTGGGCAACCTGGTCAGGCATGCAGGTTCGAAATCGTTCCTGATCCCGACACCAGGCTGGGCGGTCAAGCGCACGCTGGATCTGTTCGATCTCATCAACATGCCGATCATGGATCCGGAACAGTACCTTATCGCGGACGAGAACTGCGTTCTCGATGTCTCCAAGGGCGAGCGCCAGCTCGGCTGGGTGCCGCAGTACCGCGATGAAGACATGCTGGTCGCCGCCTATGACGAATATCGCGCAACCAAGGCACGCAGCGGTTCATCCGCCTCTGCCCAGGTCGCACCGGCCGAATGAATCGTTCCGAGGGAGCCCAATCAATGCTTGATACACCTACCCGCGTCGCCGTCGACGCTCCGCCGTTGTCCGATACCACGCCTGCTTCGCCGGCTGCGAGCGGCAGCTTTCGGCGCCCGGACCTGTTGACGGTCTCGGATGCCAAGGCGATGTCGGTCGCTGAAATGACCGAGCTGTTCAAGGATCACATCAATCCCGGCCAGCTGCATTTCATGAAGCTTCTGGGCTTCCACAAGATCAAGATCGAAACCGCTTCGGGCATGTATTACACCGATCAGAACGGCCGGAAGATCCTGGATTTCTTTGGTGGCTTCGGATCGCTGGCGCTCGGCCACAACCATCCGCGGATCATCGAGGCGCGCAAGCAGTTCCAGGATGAGGACCGGCACGAAATCGCCATCGCGTTCATGAGCCAGTATGCTTCGGCGCTGGCCAAGAACCTTGCGGCGATCGCTCCGGGTGATCTCGACATGGTGTTCCTCGGCTCGTCCGGGTCGGAAGCCATGGAGGCTGCGATCAAGGTGGCGGAACGTGCCGTCGGACCGAAACGTCCGAAGATCGTCTATGCCGAGAATTCGTTCCACGGAAAGACCAAGGGCGTGCTGTCGCTGACCGATTCCGAGCTGTATCGCGGCGAATTCCAGCTGACCGGCAACACCGTCAAGGTGCCGTTTGCCGACATCGATGCAATCCGCAACGCTTTCGAAGCGGATCCGGAAATCGGTGTCATCGTGCTCGAAACCATCCAGGGCGGCGGCGGTATCGTCGAGGCGCCGGTCGAGTTCTGGCGGGAATTGCGCGCATTGTGCGACAAGCATGGTGTCTTGTGGATTGCCGATGAAGTGCAATGCGGCATGGGCCGTTCGGGTCACTTCTTCGCGTTTGAAAAGGCAGGCGTCGTGCCTGACGTGACGGCGCTGGCCAAGTCGCTCGGCGCCGGTAAATGCGCCATGGCTGCGATGATTGCCTCTCGCGATGTCTACATGAAGGCCTATGGCACGCCCAAGACCGCGATGATCCATGCACAGGCGACCTTCGGCGGCATCGGCGAGGCCTGTGTCACGGCGATCGAAGGTCTCAACGTCATGTATGACGAGGACCTGATCGGCAATGCCGAACGGGTCGGCTCCTACCTGATCGAGCGCCTCAATGGCCTGAAGGACAAGTATCCGCAGATCATCAAGGATGTGCGCGGCAGCGGCTTCATGGTCGGGCTCGAGTTCCAGGATTTCAGCCAGACCCTGCCGGCACTGCTCAGGCCGATGGTGGCGTTGCTCGACGACAAGCTCAAGGGCTCGCTGTCGGGCTTTGTCGGGGCCGAATTGCTGCGCGATCACAATGTGCTGGTGGCGTTTACCGAGTACAACCGCAATGTCATCCGGCTTGAACCGCCGCTGATCTGCGGCCGCGAGCATGTCGACGAGTTCATCACCGCGCTCGATGCGGTGCTCGGGCGGGGTATCGTGCGTATCGTACGCGACTTCATCGGCAGCCAGGCGAAGAAGTAAACACTCGTCCTCAAGACGGTGAATTCAGCAGGGAACCGGGGCGTGGTGACACCATGCTCCGGTTCTTGCATCTTCCGCACGACCATTGTGCCTTGCGGACTTGCGTCATCATGACGGACTAACCAGATAGAACCTGACAGGGCTTCCGCGTTGAAGGTGACTGGCCGGTTTGCTTGCGTGCTGGCCCGATTGCCGGTACCCCTTTGGCAGCAATGACCGGGCGCGGGGGATCCGCGGTCAGCAGATCACGGTTGGCCACCGCTTGCGTTGGTAACCGGCAGCAAGCCCGGACAGGAGAGGCGACAAATTGGCCAATCAATGGGGCAGGGACAGCGGGTTGCAATCCGGCAGGAAGCGCGGCAGCGGTGTGCTCAGTGTCATAGGAATTGTCGTCGCGCTCGCTGTTGGTGCTGCGGGCGGATACGCTGCCTCACATTTCAGTCAAGCCGACAGTAGTGCTGCAGCAGATACAGCAAGCGCGCAATCAGCAGAACTGGACGAGGCCCTGCGTGCAGCGCGTGAGGAATTGAAAGCCGCCCGTGCCCGCGGGGCATCAAGTTCGGCTGAGGTGGAAGAGCTGAAGGCCGATATCTCCCGGATGGCTGCTGACCTTGATACGATGGCGGAGAAACTGGCTGCCAACAGCGGACCGGTTGAGACGGCTGCGGATGGGAATGCTGCGATTGAGGCCATCAACGATGAACGTGACTTGCTGGCCGCGGAAAATCAGACGTTGAAATCGAACCTTGCGGCGCTCGAAGCTGAACGGGATCGTTTGCAGCAGAAAATCACCATGATGCTGACAGATCAGGCCACCCTCAGGGAAAGGATCAAGCAGGCATCGGATGCAAAGGCTGCGGATGCAGACGTGATAGACAGCCTTCAAAAAGGGCTTGCCGACGCGGAACGCAGCCTGAAAATTTCGCAAGAGGCCGCGGAAGATATGAATGCCAAGTCATCCGAGAGCGCTGTCCCGGCGACAGTGCCCGAACAACAGGGCAGACCGGCGACATCTCCGCGTGATCGTGATGCCGTCGCGGCAGCCTTGCGTTCGGCGCCGGGGCTTGAAGCCTTGTCGGATGTGGAGAGGCAAACACTGTCCGGCAGACTGGTCGAGGGTGAATGCGTGACGAGCGCGCTTGAATCCGTTTTCGAGCGCGTGCCGATCCTGACCTTGCGCGACCTGATCCGCGATCTGAACAGCGACTGCTGACCAAAGGAGAACGCCCTTGAAACCCGTTGTCATCACCCTTCGAGGCCTGCTTGTGGCGGCTGGCGTGTCGCTGCTGGCCGCAGGTCCGGGCCAGTCGGCCGAATTTGAACGCAACATCATGACCGGTGGGCCGACCGGTACCTATATCCGCATTGGCCAGGACATGGCCGCGCTGGGCGCCGAATGCGGATTGATGCTCAACGTGGTGGAGAGCGCCGGTTCGCTGGAAAATTTCGTCGGGGTGCGCAAGCGCCGCAACACCCAGTTCGGCATCGTCCAGAGTGACGTTCTGGAATATCTCAAGACGTTTGAGGCCAACGACGCCGAAATTCAGGATGCGGTGCGCGGCGTGCGGATCATGTTCCCGCTCTATAACGAGGAAGTGCATGTTCTGGCGCGCGCCGGGGTTGAAGGGATCAAGGATCTCGAGGGAAAGAAGGTCGCTGTCGGTGTAAAGGACAGCGGTACGTTTCTGACCGCTTCGCTGATCCTCGACATCCTGCAGGTCAAGGGCGCGGAGCGGTTGCCGCTCAATCCGGACGAGGCGCTGCCGAAACTTCAGGCGGGTGAAATCGACGCCTTCTTCTATGTCGCCGGGGCTCCGGCGTCCCTGTTTGCCAAGGCCGATATCGATCCGGAAAAATTCCATCTGCTGCCGATTACCGAAGCGCCCTTGCTGGCGACCTATACCAGGACAAGCATTCCTGCCGGGACCTATGGCTTTCAGTCCGACCCCGTCGATCTCGTTGCGGTCAAGGCGGTGTTGATGACCTATGATTACGACCCGAAGAAAAATGCCTATCACCGCGAAAGCTGCACGGCGGTCTCGGATTTTTCCAGCCTGGTGCTCAATGGCATGGACGAGTTGCGCGAGACCGGACATCCGAAATGGAAATCGGTCGACCTGGCCGCGGTGCCGCCGGGCTGGCAGGTCGGTTCCTGCGTCAAGGCCGGCATGGCGCTCGACTATGCGCCGACATGCACCAAGGCTGCGGACGTGGCGCCTGCCGACAGCAACGAGGAATACCTCAACTTGCTCAAGCAGCGATTGAAGAACTGAATCCAAGCATCAGGCCTTGCCAACAAAAAGCCGGCGAAACCAAGATGGTTCCGCCGGCGTTTTTGTGCCGGGCCGCCTGAGCAGCCCGGTTTGGTCAATCAGACCGAGTAGTACATGTCGAATTCGACAGGGTGCGGGGTCATTTCGAAACGCATGACTTCCGCCATCTTCAGTTCGATGAAGCTGTCGATCTGGTCATCGTCGAACACGCCGCCAGCGGTCAGGAACTTGCGATCCTTGTCGAGGCACTCGAGCGCTTCACGCAGCGAACCTGACACGGTCGGGATCTTCTTGAGTTCCTTGGCAGGAAGGTCATAGAGGTCCTTGTCCATGGCCTTGCCGGGATGGATCTTGTTCTTGATGCCGTCGATGCCGGCCATCAGCATGGCTGCGAAGCACAGGTAAGGGTTCGCGGTCGGATCGCCGAAGCGGACTTCGACGCGCTTGGACTTCGGCGACGACCCGAACGGGATACGGCAGGAGGCCGAACGGTTGCGTGCCGAGTAGGCCAGCAGAACCGGTGCTTCATAACCCGGGACCAGACGCTTGTAGGAGTTGGTCGACGGGTTGGAAAACGCGTTGATGGCCTTGGCGTGCTTGATGATGCCGCCGATGTAGAACAGGCAGTTTTCAGACAGACCAGCATATTCGTCACCGGCGAAGGTCGGCTTGCCGCCCTTCCAGATCGACTGGTGGACGTGCATGCCCGAGCCGTTGTCGCCGAACACCGGCTTCGGCATGAAGGTTGCTGTCTTGCCGTAGGCATGGGCAACCTGGTGGACGCCATACTTGTAGATCTGGGTCTTGTCGGCCATGCGGGTCAGGGTATCGAACACCATGCACAGTTCGTGCTGGGCCGAGGCCACTTCGTGGTGATGCTTTTCAACGACCAGGCCCATTTCGGCGAGGACGGTGAGCATTTCCGAACGCATGTCCTGGCAGCTGTCGACTGGCGGAACCGGGAAATAGCCGCCCTTGACGCGCGGACGGTGGCCCATGTTGCCGACCTCGTAGTCGGTGTCGTCGTTGGACGGGAGTTCGGAGGAGTCGAGCTTGAAGCCGGTGTTGTACGGATCGGCCTTGTACTTGACGTCATCGAAGATGAAGAATTCGGGTTCGGGACCGATGTAGACCGTGTCGCCGAGACCGGAGGCCTGCAGATAGGCTTCAGCCTTCTTGGCGGTGGTGCGCGGGTCGCGGTTATAGGCTTCGCCGGTGATCGGATCGAGAATGTCGCAGAAGATGACCATGGTGGACTGCGCGAAGAACGGGTCCATGTGGGCGGTTGCCGTGTCGGGCATCAGAACCATGTCGGATTCATTGATGGCCTTCCAGCCCTGAATCGAGGAGCCGTCGAACATGACGCCATCGGCGAACAGGTCTTCATCGACGCATGAGACGTCCATGGTCACGTGCTGCATCTTGCCCTTCGGGTCGGTGAAGCGCAGATCAACGAACTTTACGTCGTTGTCCTTGATTTGCTTGAGAATTTCAGTGGCTGTCGTCATGTTCGATATTCCCTGTAAGTAAATGACGATGAGTGCACGGCAACCCGCCGCACACAGTGGTCAGATGGCGTCGTTGCCGGTTTCACCGGTACGGATACGGATGACTTCCTCAACGTTTGACACGAAGATCTTGCCATCACCGATGCGGCCCGTCTGGGCTGCGTTGCGAATTGCATCTATCGCTGCTTCCGCCGTCTCGTCCGCAAGGACGATTTCGACTTTCACCTTGGGCAGAAAGTCCACGACATATTCTGCACCGCGATAGAGTTCGGTGTGGCCCTTCTGGCGACCGAAACCCTTGGCTTCGGTCACAGTGATACCCTGCAGGCCGACTTCCTGAAGGGCTTCCTTCACTTCATCCAGCTTGAACGGCTTGATGATCGCTTCGATCTTTTTCATGAGAACCAATTCTCCGCTCTGTCCTGTGAAAGCGGGCAGCTCGGCTGACGCCAAATACCCACTCGCGTATATCAAAGCACACACCGTGCCACTTTGTGGGAAAATTACCGGATTGCCGCGAAATATTCGGGCTCCCGTCCGATTTCGTTGGAAAACATGGCCCGGAATGCCCTAACTTGGCTGTGCAGTGGCGATTTTCTCCCGAAATGCCACTGATTTGCAAAATGGCTTTTACAAGGTGATGAATTTTTAAGCGCCACCATCTGCCTAGAAAACATCCGGCATGCGCAATTATTGTGCAGATGTTCGCCTTATGCTGAGATCAATTTTGCGCACGTTTTGCCATCTTGACCGCAGCGCGGGGCGCATGCGACGAACGCTTATGGCGACAAACCCTACACTGCTGGTATCCCCCGCTGCCATGGGCAAGATCGACAGGGCTGCGGCTGACAGCGGCATCGACAGCTTTGGCCTGATGCAGGCAGCCGGCGCCCATGTGGCGGCGGTTTTTCTTGCGCATTTTCCCTCCGCCCGGCGTGCCGTGGTTCTGTGCGGGCCTGGCAACAATGGCGGCGACGGTCACGTGGCGGCACGGTTGCTGGCGCAAAGCGGCGTTGACGTTGTCCGCTTCGGCATGGAACCGAAACCCGGCGGTGATGCGGCGAAAGCCCGTGCTGGCTATTCAGGTTCGCTGCAGCCGCTTGATCACTGGAACCCCGAAAATGGCGACGTGATTGTCGACGCATTGTTTGGCGCCGGTCTCGACCGGCCGGTTGATGCGGATGTTGCGGGCGTAATCGAGCGCGCGCGGGAAGCGAAGACACCGGTGATTGCCGTCGATCTGCCGTCGGGGCTGTCGGGTCGAACGGGTGTTCCGACAGGGGCGTGTTTTTCTGCCGAACACACTGTGACATTCGCCGCGCTAAAGCCGGGGCATCTGCTGATGCCGGGCAGGGTGCTGTGCGGTGATATGCACCTGTGCGACATCGGAATTCCGTCCCGGCTGATTGCCTGCGACGAGGGCGTCTGGAGAAATCATCCCGGTCTTTACCAGGCACAACTGCCAACCGACGATCCTTCTAGCCACAAATATGGCCGGGGTCATCTCGTCGTGTTTTCTGGCCCGCTGATTGCCACCGGGGCTGCCCGTCTGTCGGCTATGGCCGGGTTGAGAAGTCGCGCAGGGCTGGTGACGATGGCGAGCGCGCCCAGTGCGGTGATGGTTCAGGCCGCGCATCTGACCGCGATCATGCAGCGCACCATCCGGGATGAAACCGATCTGGCGGACTGGCTCACGGACACACGGCTGTCGGCCTTTGTCGTCGGACCGGGGTTCGGGGATCTCGACAAGGCCCGCAGCTTCACGGAAAAGCTGGCGCAAACCGGCCGGCCGCTGGTGCTCGATGCGGATGGGCTGACGGCATTTGCGAAGGATGCCGGCCGGCTGGGCGACATGTTTGCCGGTGACGCGCGTCTGGTCATGACACCGCATGAGGGTGAATTCCGCAGGCTGTTTGCCGATCTTGCCGCCGATGCGGCGCTGTCCAAGATCGACCGCGCGCGGGCGGCGTCACGGATGTGCAATGCAGTGGTGGTCTACAAGGGTGCGGACACGGTGATTGCCGCACCGGATGGCCGGGCGGCGGTCAATGCGGATGCGCCGGCCTGGCTTGCCACGGCCGGTTCAGGCGACGTGCTCTCGGGTATCATTGGCGGATTGCTGGCCCAGGGCATGCCCGGGTTCGAAGCTGCATGTGCCGGAGTGGCGCTGCATGGCGACGCCGCAAACCGCGCGGGCAGGGGAATGACTGCGGAAGACCTGCCGGGCCATATCACCCTGTCGTAGAGCGTCTTGCCCGAACACTACAGAAGGCGGCTCTTGCGAAGCATGCCGGCGTTGGCCAGAACCGGATAGGCAATCGACGCGAACAGCGAATTGATCTCCTTGAGATCACGCATGGTATCGATGTGGATGGAACTGCTGTCGTAGCTGTTGTCGTTGCCGTCGCGAAGCCGCTGCATGTGCTGCTCCTCGCTGTTGCGAACCATGGTGCGGACCAGCTCTTTCTGAGCCACCAGCTGCCGTGCCAGTTCGACATCGCGATTGACGAACAGGTTGAAGGCCAGCCGGGCATTTCGCATGACTTCCTTGTGCAGATCCTTGAGCTCGTGCCAACCCTCCTCGGAAAACTCGATCTTGCGTGCATGCTTCTTGCGGACCCGTGTCACCATGTTCTGGGCGATGATGTCTGCGGCTTGCTCGAGCTTGATGGTTGCGCCCAAAAGATCCTGCAGCATGGCGGCTGATTTGTCATCGAGGTCGGTCTGGGAGATTTTGGCCAGATAGAACTTGATCTCCCGATGGGTCTGATCGATCTCGTCGTCGAGTTCCTCGATCCGCGCGATTTTCTGCTTGTCCGGCTTGTCGAGCACATCGAAAATCCAGGTCAGCATCAGTTCTATCCGTTCGCAGACGGTCAGGACTTCACGGGTGGCATCGGCAATCGCTTGCTGAGGGTTGGACAGATGTTCCGGCTTGAGCGCGGACATGCGCTTTTCGGCAATGGGTTCATCGGCCAACTCCGCCGGTCTCAGCCAGTTCTGCAGCAGACGTCCGACGAGACCGCAGAACGGCAAGCCGAATATGACGACGGCGAGATTGATGACGAGATGGGCAATAACCACAGCATCGCCGGGGTGGGCTGAGAAAACGCTGCTCTCAAGCTCGAAGGTCAATTGTGCGGCAAGCGCGATCAAAGTGCCGAGGCCGCGAATGGCGACGTTGCCAAGCGGCACGATCCGCGCATCGACACGCTCGCCACGGGTCAGAACCGCACCGATAATTGCAGCGCCGAAGTTGATGCCAAGCACCAGCGGAATGATCAGGACCGGCGGAATCAATGCCCGGTCGGCCAGCGAGGCGAGCAGCAGCACTGCCGCGACACTGGAGTGAAATGCCCAGGCGAGCAAGCCCGCAAGAACGAATGCGGTGATCCAGTCGCGGGACAGGTAATTGATGATGACCGGCAGGATCTCGCTGGTCTTGAGCGGGATGGATGCCTCTCCGATCAGCCGCAGCGAGAGCAGCAGCAGCCCAAGCCCGAACAGGATGCGGCCGATCTGCCGCCAGTTGCGTTGTTCGCTGGCCCTGAAGGCAATGGTGCCGGCAAGAAGCAGCACCGGGATGAGCAGGGAGAGATCCTGGCGCAGGATGCGCACGACCAGGGCAGAGCCCAGATCGGCGCCAAGCAATGTGGCGATGCCGATTGCCGTCGAGACATAGCCGCTGGCGACAAAACCGGCGACAATCAACGCGACCGCGGTGGCGCTCTGCAGGGCGATGGCGAAGAAAAATCCGGCGATTGCGGCGGTGACACGGTTGCCGATCGCCCGCCGCAGCTTTTCGCGCAGCACATTGCCGTAGGCCCGTTCAATGCCGGTACGGACCATGCGCGTGGCCCAAAGCAATAGCGCGACCGCTCCGGCAAGATTGATAAAGACGACCATTCCGGACATGAAACACCTGAAACCTGCAGAGAAATGGCAGTCCCCTGGCGCGTCGGAATGGTGTGCCTTGAGAAGCACAATATTCACAATCGCCGGGTCTGACGGGAATGCGAATCAGATTATCGCATTTTCACAAATGTCACAATTTGTGCCGGCATGGCTACGAGGCCGACAGATATAACCCCGGAAGCTGCCCCTTTGGGCAATGTCCAGCCCGGACAACCCGATCAGCCGGAAGCTTAATGAGCCTTCTGGTTGCGCAGGTAGGTTCTGGGGGGGGAGCCCATGACGCGTGAAAACATGGTGGTGAAGGCCGGCATGCTGTCGTAGCCCAGATCCATCGCCACGATGGTGACCGGGTCGCCGTTGCTGAGCCTGGGAAGTGCGGCCATCACGCAAGCCTGCTGGCGCCAGGCGGAGAGGCTGAGGCCGGTTTGCTGACGAAAGATCCGGGTAAATGTGCGGCGGCTCATGCCGACCATTCCGGCCCAGTCATCGATTTCGAGGCGGGCTGATGGTGAGGCGACAAAACCGCGGCACAATTGTGCGATCCGGGGGTGTTGCGGAAGCGGCAGGCCGAGCGGGCGTTCGGGCAGCAAGGCGATCTCGTGCAGCAGGGCGGCCTGGATCAGCTGCGCCCTGGCATCCATTGCGTCAGGTCCGATACTGATGGTTTCGGCCAACAAGCTGCGCATCAAGCGTGTCATTCCCGTGACATGCAAATGGGTGGGCAGGCCTACAATTGCATCCGGCTTGACGTAGGCCGAGTGCATCTCGACCTGGCCGATGATGTCCACCGCATGCCGGATCCCGGCGGGTATCCACAAGGCATGATCCGGCGGAACCATCCATCGACCGATCCGTGTGGTGACGATAACCACGCCGGTTATGGGATGGAGAAGCTGTGACCTGCTGTGTTCGTGCTCCGGGACATATTCATCCGTGTCGTAGCTATGGGCGAATGCGACCGCGGGGGTCATCGCGGTTTCCACCACAATCCGGCTTTGCTGCGAACCGACTGGTGTTTTCTGCGATTGCTGGACCGGCGGAGCGATGGAGTTATGAAACATGATTTGGCCCAAATGCGAAAGAAATCGACCAAACCACGAAAGCGGGCTTCAAACAAGGCGTGTACCAATCGCATAAGGCATGCTGCTGGCAGTCTGTGCGAAGTCCCCGGATGACGGGCTTTTGGACAAGCTGGCAAATTGCAATTTGAAGCTTTTGAATTTCGAGATGCTCTGCGGGCACATCGCTCCCCACGTGTTGAGACCGCATCTTGCTGAGACCTGAAGGAACCGCCATGCGTGTGATCCCCGAGAATACCGGCTCCGGGGCCGTGACCAAGGCTGCAGCTCCTGCAGCGTTTTCGGTGGTGGTGGCGCTCAGCATCTGCCATTTTCTCAATGACACGATGCAGTCCGTGCTGGCGGCGATCTATCCGATCCTGAAGGTCAATTATGATTTGAGCTTCACCCAGATCGGCTTTTTGACATTTGCCTTCCAGTTCACCGCTTCGCTGCTGCAGCCTGCCATTGGTGCATACACCGACAAGCGGCCAATCGGCTATGCGCTGCCGGTTGGCATGGGTTTCACCCTGGTCGGTCTTCTGCTGTTGGCTTCAGCGGGGTACTATTTGTTGTTACTGCTTGCGGCTGCGCTGGTCGGGTTCGGGTCCGCCGTGTTCCATCCGGAATCCTCGCGGATCGCACGGCTTGCATCCGGCGGAAGGCACGGCACGGCGCAATCGGTGTTTCAGGTTGGCGGCAATGTCGGCACAGCCGCCGGTCCGTTGCTGGCCGCGTTCATCATCGTGCCCAATGGCCAGTCCTCGGTTGGCTGGTTCGGCCTTGCCGCCCTCTGCGGCATGGTGATCCTGACCTGGGTCAGCCGCTGGTACGCTGCCTTCCGGCGCGCTTCGGCCGGACGTCCGGCACCCGATACGGCGCTGCTTCACAGCAGGCGCCGGGTCATGATTGCTCTGGTGGTCCTGGCCTTGCTGGTCTTTACAAAGAACATCTATGTCGCCAGCTTCACCAGCTTTTACACCTTCTATGTGATCGAGCGCTTTGGTGTGAGCGTGCAGGATTCGCAGCTGATGTTGTTCGTCTTCCTGGGCGCAATGGCTGCGGGTACACTGATCGGCGGGCCGATTGGCGACCGGATCGGGGCCAAGGCGGTCATCTGGGTATCGATCCTGGGCATATTGCCGTTCACGCTGATGCTGCCATATGCGGATCTGTTCTGGACTGCGATCCTGACCGTGATCATCGGTGTGGTGCTGGCGTCTGCTTTCCCGGCGATCATCGTGTTCGCGCAGGAGCTGGTGCCAGGCCGGGTCGGGCTGATTGCGGGCGTGTTCTTTGGTTTTGCCTTCGGCATGGGCGGGATTGCGGCCGCAGTGCTGGGGCAGGTGGCCGACGCAAAAGGCATTGTCTATGTCTACCAGATCTGCGCGTTCCTGCCGTTCCTTGGATTGTTGACGATCTTTTTGCCGAAGAGGACAGCTGCATCCTAGGGGCCGTGCCCCGGGCGACAAATGGCGGCCGCTGCGCGCTGCGCGTGTCGCCATCACAGGGAAACCAGCTTACAACATCCGTTTGGTGATGCCGCCAATCCGAACGGAGCCGTGCAGTGAAGTTTCTTTACAAGTCCCTGAAGGTCTATCTCGCCGAGCGGTTGTGGCTGAGACCAGCCATTTTCGGCATCGTGGCGGTGTTCGCGGTTGTGCTTGCCTTCGGGGTCGATCAATGGATCAAGCTGCCTTTTGATTTCAGCATCCGGGAACAGACGATCCGTGGCCTGTTGACGATCATGGCATCGGCGATGCTGACGGTCGCGACATTTTCGGTTTCGGTCATGCTGTCGGCCTATGTGGCGGCGATTTCATCGAGTACGCCGCGGGCTTTTTCCGTTGTGGTGACGGATTCCACCTCCAAGCAGGCAATCTCCACCTTCATCGGCGCCTTCACTTATTCCGTGGTCGGTCTGATCGGCCTGAATGTCGGGGTGTTTCAATCCAGCGGCCGGATCGTGCTGTTTTTCACCACGCTGTGGGTGTTTGTCTGGGTGGTGGGCACGCTGATTTACTGGATTGATCACGTCGCCCGGATCAGCACGGTATCGTCTACCATTTCCAAGGTTTCCGACCGTGCCAAGGGCAGGCTCACCCAGCATCTGCTTCACCCCGGCCACGGCGGGACGCCGATTTACATCAACATGCTGCCGGTCGAAGGTGCAGTGCCGGTGATATCGGGTTTCACCGGGACGGTTCAGTTTATTGATGTAGCCGCATTATCGAATGTGGTTGAAGCGGCGGGCATGAAGATACAGGTGGCGGTGCGGCTTGGTGACCTCATCGGTCGCGACAAGGTGGTTGCCTGGATTTTCGAGGCGACGCCGGATGCGATCGATCAGGAGGCGGTGAAGCAGATCCGCAGCGCGATCCGCATCGGACAGAGCCGCAATCGCGGTGAAGACCCGGTGCTCGCCCTGCAGACCCTGTCGGAAATTGCCGATCGCGCCTTGTCGCCCGGTATCAATGATCCCGGCACCGCAAACGATATTCTGGATTCCCTGGTCGAGGTGTTTGCGGAGGCTTCGGCCTCGATTGAGCAAGCCGGCACATCATTGCAGCATGCACGCGTACTGGTTCCGATTGTTGAACCGGATGTGATCCTGACTGCGGCTTTCGAACAGATCGCGCGGGATGGAGCCGGGTTTGTCGAGGTTGCGGTGCATCTTCAGAAAGCAATGTCGGCGATCGCGCCGTGTCTGCCCGCAGCATGGACGGATGCGTTGCGGGTACAATCCTGCCGGGCACTGGAGCGCTCGAAACATGCGATGGCCAACCCGCATGATTTCGCCCGTGTCGAAGCTGCGGCGCAGTTGGCGACGCCACGCGCTGCCAGAGCATTGACCTGAAACCTGGCGTTCCGCACCGGGCGTGATCTGGAGCCACAGCGCTTTGTGAGGTGGCTCCAGAATACCATGCTTTTTACTGGGCGACGTAGCCGCCATCGACCGGGACAATTGCGCCGAGCATGAACGAGGCCTCTGGAGAAGACAGCCAGACGATCAGGTTTGCCACTTCCTGTGGTGTGCCGATGCGGCCGAGCGGGTGCAGCGGGTCCATCATCTGGTTGCTGTTCTGCGCGCCGGCTGAGGCCTGATCGGCAAGCGAGTCCAGCATTCGTGTGTCGATGCCGCCGGGGCAGACCGCATTGACCCGGATTCCGGCCTTGCCGTATTCGAGCGCGACATTCTTGGTCATGCCGATCACCGCATGCTTGGAAGCCACGTAAGGTGACAGACCCGGGAACCCGATCAGGCCTGCGATCGAAGCCAGATTGACAATTGTGCCGCCACCGGCTTCCAGCATGTGCCGGATTTCAGCCTGCAGGCACAGGAACGTGCCCTTGGCATTGACGCGCATGATGGCGTCGTAATTGGATTCGGCCTGATCGGCAAAAGGCGCAATAGTGCCCTCGATGCCGGCATTGTTGACGGCGCAGTCAAGCCGCCCGTACTGGTCCACCGCACCGGCCACCAGTGCCGCGACGTCGGCGGGATTGGAGACATCGGCATGCTGGAACATGGCGGTTCCGCCGGCGGCATGAATCATCGCCACGGTTTCCTCGCCCCCCGGTGCGTGGATATCGGATACCACCACATTGGCGCCTTCTGCGGCGAATTTCAGCGCCGTGGCACGACCGATGCCGGCGCCGGAACCGGTGACAAGGACTGTCTTTCCAGAAAAAGCTGCCATTTCCATTCCTCCTGCGTGGTTGCGTTAAGCGGAATGGTACACGCAAGAGTGCGAAGTCGCCTTGATGCCGGTCAAGACAGTTAGCGAAACCTGAAACGGCTGCCGGGTCAGACCTTGCCTTGAAGCGCCATGGCGCCCGCGGGGGCATTGACCTTGCCGCCGGTGATGAAGAAGGCAAAGACATCGCGCGGCCGTTTTTCAACCGTGCGCTCAGCCGCAATCAAGGGCAGTTCTGACGGAACAGAGCCTTCGGCATAGGTCTTCAGCCGCCTGGCCCAAAGATCTATGTCTTCAGGCGGATAGCAGGTTGGCACCTCATCCGAACCACGCTGCAGCCGGGCATAGACAAAGTCGGACGTCACATCGGCGACCATCGGATAGGTCTCATGGTCGGCGCAGACCGCCGCCACATTGTGCTTTGCCAAGAGCGAGATGAATTCCGGTGTGCAAAAACTCTCGTGACGGGCTTCGACGACATGACGCAGCGCGATGCCGTCCTGCTCTTTAGGCAGCAGCGCGAGAAAGGCTGCGAAATCATCAGGTTCGAATTTTTTCGTCGGCATGAACTGCCACAGGATTGGCCCCAGCCGGTCGCCCAGCTCAGTGATGCCCTGGGTCAGGAACTTGGTGATCGACGGTTCACTTTCAGCCAATATCTTGCGGTTGGTGCAGTAACGGCTGGCTTTCAGCGAGAAGACGAAACCATCCGGCACGTCGGCCGCCCATTTGGCGAATGTCGCCGGTTTCTGGCTGCCGTAGTAGGTGCCGTTGACCTCGATGGTGCGCAGCTGGGACCCGGCATACTGCAAGTGTTTGGTCTTGGGCAGTTTTGGCGGATAGAAGCTTTCGTTCCAGGCATCAAAGACCCAGCCACCGATGCCGGTGCGGATTGTTCCGTGTGTGGTCAAGAATGCCTCCCTGGCTTGCTGAAACGGCTCTGCCGCCGCGGTGATTCATAATGGCAGAGACAGAGCCAATCATCCATATCCGGCTGAGCGCTGCCACCCGTTTTCCGTGGTAGAATTCTGCGCGCTGCTTGCCGGACATGCAAAAGACCGGTCGGACCAAGAGGGAGGCGGGGGCGGATCCGACCGGCTGTTACCGCTAGTCGCGGTAAACCTGATTAGGCGTCGATCTTGATCTTGCGACCCTTGGTGTCTTGGCCGGGTTTCTTGGGCATGACGACCTTGAGGACGCCTTTTTCGAATTTCGCATCGATCGCGTCCTGGTCGACCCGGTCGGGGACAGGGAACGAGCGGTAGAACGAGCCGTAATTGCGCTCGACGACAATGCTGTCGTCATTTTTCGATTCATGCGAGACGGTTTTCTCGCCCTTCAGCGTCAGCATGCCGTCGGCAACGGTCAGATCGACTTCGTCTTCCGACATTCCGGGAAGTTCAGCGGTCAGGGTGATCGCCTTGTCGTTTTCGGTGATGTCGATGGCCGGGCGCACTGCACCAGCCGTCATCAACGAGGGAAAGCCTGTCCTGGTTGCCGCAGTTTCGACGTTGCCGAAAAAGCGCTCCATCATCTTGTCCATTTCCTCGCGGAAGTCATCGAATACGTTGGATGACCGTGTCGCGGGGAGGTGTTGCTTCGTGTCTGCCATAATATTCTCCTTACTATCCCGGTTGTCTTGGGAACGAGGGAATTATGCCAGCAACGCGGCGCCGGAAATTGACCAAAATCAAAATGCGAAAACCACGACCCAACAAAAATCACCGGGTCGTGATGCGTGGCTTTAGCCGCACAAACCCGGTGAGGTGATGCTGGTGCTACTCCGCAGTCTCGACCCGTCTTCCCGGGCGCCGCTCAAGCAGTTCCTTGAGGAAATGGCCGGTGTAGCTGCGGTCGACCTTGACGATGTCCTCGGGGGTGCCTTCGGCAACGATCTCGCCGCCGCCATCGCCGCCCTCGGGGCCAAGGTCGATGACCCAGTCGGCAGTCTTGATGACTTCGAGATTGTGCTCGATGACGGCGACAGAATTGCCCTGGTCGACCAGTTCGTGCAGCACTTCCAGCAGCTTGGCCACATCGTGGAAATGCAGCCCCGTGGTCGGCTCGTCGAGAATGTAGAGCGTGCGGCCGGTGGAGCGTTTTGACAACTCCTTGGCCAGCTTGACGCGCTGCGCCTCGCCGCCCGACAGCGTGGTCGCCTGCTGGCCAACCTTGATGTAGCCCAGCCCGACGCCCTCGAGAGCCTGCAGCTTGTCGCGGACTGCCGGGACGGCAGCGAAGAACTCGACGCCCTCCTCGACCGTCATGTCGAGCACGTCGGCGATCGACTTGCCCTTGAAGGTGACGTCGAGAGTCTCGCGGTTGTAGCGCTTGCCGTGGCAGACGTCGCAGGTGACGTAGACATCGGGCAGGAAGTGCATTTCGATCTTGATGACGCCATCGCCCTGGCAGGCCTCGCAGCGGCCGCCCTTGACGTTGAACGAGAAGCGGCCCGGCTGATAGCCGCGCGCCTTGGCTTCGGGCAGATTGGCAAACCAGTCGCGGATCGGTGTGAAGGCACCGGTATAGGTGGCCGGGTTGGAGCGCGGTGTGCGGCCAATCGGTGACTGGTCGATGTCGATGACCTTGTCGATGTGCTCGAAGCCATCGATCCGGTCATGATCCGCAGGGTTTTCGCGCGCGCCCATTACCCGCCGCGCGGCGGCCTTGTAGAGCGTCTCGATCAGGAAGGTCGACTTGCCGCCGCCCGACACGCCGGTGACCGCGGTGAACAGGCCGAGCGGGATCGAGGCGGAGACGTTCTTGAGGTTGTTGCCGCGGGCGCCGACGACCCTGAGTTCCTTCTTCTTTTTCGGCTTGCGGCGCTCGGACGGCACCTCAACCGCGAGCTCGCCGGAAAGATATTTTCCGGTGATCGAGCGCGGATTGGCCATGATGTCGGCGGGCGTCCCCTGGGCGATGATCTCGCCGCCATGGATGCCGGCATGCGGGCCGATGTCGACCACGTAATCGGCTGTCAGGATGGCGTCCTCGTCGTGCTCGACCACGATCACCGTGTTGCCGATGTCGCGCAGGTGCTTGAGCGTGTCCAGAAGCCGGGCGTTGTCGCGCTGGTGCAGGCCGATCGACGGTTCGTCGAGCACATAGAGCACGCCGGTGAGGCCGGAACCAATCTGCGAGGCCAGCCGGATGCGCTGGCTCTCGCCGCCCGACAGCGAGCCGGAATTGCGCGACAGCGTCAGGTAATCGAGGCCGACGTCGTTCAGGAATTTCAGCCGGTCGCGGATTTCCTTGAGGATGCGGACCGCAATCTGGTTCTGCTGGTCGTTGAGCTGAGCGGGAAGCGCTTCGAACCAGTCGCCGGCGACGCGGATCGAAAGCTCCGTGACCTCGCCGATGTGGCGGCCGCCGATCTTGACAGCGCGCGCCTCCGGCTTGAGCCGGTAGCCGCCGCAGGCCGGGCAGGGCGCGTTCGACATGTAGCGCTCGATTTCCTCGCGCGCCCAGGCGCTGTCGGTTTCCTTCCAGCGCCGTTCGAGATTGGGGATGATGCCCTCGAAGGTCTTCGACGTGGTGTAGGAGCGCAGCCCGTCGTCATACTTGAAGGCTATCTTCTCCTCGGTGCCACGCAGAATGGCGGCCTGGCCCTTGGCCGGCAGTTCGTCCCAGCGGTCGCCGAGCTTGAAACCGAAATGCTTGCCCAGCGCTTCAAGCGTCTGGGTGTAGTAGGGAGAGCTCGACTTGGCCCAGGGCGCCACCGCGCCGCCGCGCAAGGTCAGGTTCGGCTCGGGAATGATCAGCGCCTCGTCAATGGTCTTCTGGGTGCCAAGCCCGTCGCAGGTCGGACAGGCGCCATGCGGATTGTTGAACGAAAACAGCCGCGGCTCGATTTCGGAGATGGTGAAGCCGGATACCGGGCAGGCAAATTTCTCCGAGAACAGCATGCGTTCATGGGTCTCGTTGAGTGATTTGTTGGCCGAACCGCCTGCTGATGTTTCGGCATCGGGCAGAGGCTTGTCGGCGAATTCGGCGATGGCCAGTCCGTCGGCCAGCCGCAGGCAGGTTTCCAGGCTGTCGGCCAGCCGCGCCGAGATATCGGGGCGCACCACGATACGGTCGACGACAATGTCGATGTCGTGCTTGTACTTCTTGTCGAGCGGCGGCACGTCGGCGATCTCGTAATACTGGCCGTCGACCTTGACCCGCTGGAAGCCCTTTTTCATGAACTCGGCGAGTTCCTTGCGGTACTCACCCTTGCGGCCGCGGACCACCGGCGCAAGGATATAGAGCCGTGTGCCTTCTTCCATCTCCAAAACACGGTCGACCATCTGGCTGATGGTCTGGCTTTCGATCGGCAGGCCGGTGGCCGGCGAATAGGGCACGCCGACGCGGGCGAACAGCAGCCGCATGTAGTCATAGATCTCGGTGACCGTGCCGACGGTGGAGCGCGGGTTGCGGCTGGTGGTCTTCTGCTCGATGGAGATGGCCGGCGACAAGCCGTCGATCTGGTCGACGTCGGGCTTCTGCATCATTTCGAGAAACTGGCGCGCGTAAGCCGACAGGCTTTCAACATAGCGGCGCTGGCCCTCGGCATAGATGGTGTCGAATGCCAGCGAGGATTTGCCCGAACCGGACAGTCCGGTCATCACGATCAGGCTGTTGCGCGGCAGGTCGATATCGACGTTCTTGAGATTGTGCTCGCGGGCTCCGCGAATGGTGATCGATTTCAGTTCAGTCATGATGCCGCCGATTTGGAGTGCAGTGTCCCGTGCGCTCTGTTCGCACGCATGGACAGCTCAGTTACCTGTAAGCCCCGCAGGTTCGATTTCACCTTCGAGGTATCTGATCGCATCCCGCACACTATGCTGTCCTTGAGGAACACCGGACGTCAGTTATGGTTCCAGGGCAGATCAGATCCATACATAAGCACCTCACCGGCAATGTCGAGACACCGCATGGGATGATGGTGTTGGGAAAGCCGAATCTCTTGACAGAAACTGACACAATAAATAGAACATATAAAGAACAAAAAAAGGCCTGTGGATTGTCCATGCCCGCGTGACTGGCGGATGGCTGATCCTGTAAGGTGCAAATCGATTTGGACGGGGCGGCGCAAGGCCGCCTGAAGTGTTGGAAGGTGAAACATCATGGCGGGTAGCGTCAACAAGGTCATTCTCGTCGGCAATCTGGGCGCGGACCCGGAAATCCGGCGCACCCAGGACGGTCGTCCGATCGCCAACCTGTCGGTGGCAACATCGGAAAGCTGGCGTGACAAGAACTCCGGCGAGCGGCGCGAAAAGACCGAATGGCACCGGGTCGTGATCTTCAATGAAGGCCTGTGCAAGATCGCCGAGAACTATCTCAAGAAGGGCTCGAAGGTCTATCTCGAAGGCCAGTTGCAGACCCGCAAATGGACCGACCAGTCGGGCCAGGACAAGTACTCCACCGAGGTGGTGCTGCAGGGCTTCAACGGCAATCTGACCATGCTCGATGGCCGTAACGAAGGCGGCGGTGGCGGCGGTGGTGGCCGCGGCGGCGATTACGGCGGCGGCGGCGACTTCGGTGGCGGATCGTCCGGCGGTGATCGTGGCGGTTCCGGCGGCGGCGGCGGCGGCGGATTCGGTGGCGGCGGTGGTGGTGGCGGTTCATCCCGCGATCTCGACGACGACATTCCGTTCTGATCTGAGCGTGTTTCGTCTCCGTTGGTCAGTTCTGCTTGCGAGCAATTGGAGTGGTGTATCGTGACAACGAAGAACGACGTACTGGAACTCGGTCCCGGGCAAGGGCGGCAATACGCTCTTGGCCGGATGCAGGCGGTATTCAAGGCTGATCACGGCGAGAGTGGTGACCGCTACTCGATCTCGGAATGGTGGCTTGAGCCGCACTGCAGCGGGGTGGGTGCTCATTCGCACGATGCCAATGAAGAGATCTTCTATGTGCTCGAAGGTACAGCCTCGTTCCTGGTGGGCGATGCATGGCGCGTCCTGGAGAAGGGCAGTTTTCTAAGAATTCCGGCCGGCGTTACACATGATTTCGAGAACCGCACCGATGCACAGGTCGGGCTTTTGAACGTATTCATGCCCGGAGGCTTCGAGCAGGCGATGCCCGGCATCGTGAAATGGTTTGCGGACAATCCGCAGGGCCATGTGGGTTCACCACCGGCCTGAGACATTTGGTTGTCATGGGTGTAAAATCAGGATAAAGGCCCTGCTGTCGGGCACGGGAGGCTGTATTGCGCCAATCCATCACCCACGTCGCACTTGTGGTCCGCGATTATGACGAGGCCATCGGCTTTTATTGCGGTGTGCTCGGATTCGATCTTCTGGAAGACAGCTATCAGGCCGAGCAGGACAAGCGCTGGGTGGTTGTCCGGCCCAAGGGCAGCCAGGGGACGTCGATCGTTCTGGCGCGTGCTTCGAAACCGGAACAGGAGCCGTTCATCGGCAACCAGACCGGCGGCCGGGTGTTCATGTTCCTCAATACCGATGATTTCTGGCGCGACTACAATCGCCTGATCGCACAAGGTGTCGAATTCATCCGTGAGCCCAAGACCGAAGACTATGGCACGGTGGCGGTGTTCCGCGATATCTACGGCAATCTGTGGGACCTGCTGCAACTGGCCGAGGGGCACCCGGCCGCGAACTGACATTTGGAGTTGTCGACTCGTGCGAGGGTCCACAGGGCGGATTGCACGGAATCGTGATTGGCGCCGGGATCTGGATCCGGGCAAAAATTGGCGATGATGATCAAATTCCTGAAGATACGCACCCGGTCACTGCCCATCGCGCTGATGGCCGGTATTCTTTCCTGTCTGCCCGTCCATGCCGGAGAAGCGGACGTTGTTGCCGCGAAGTACACCAAGGCCGCCGACGGGACCTACCGGTTCGATGTGAGCGTGCGCCATGCCGACGAAGGCTGGGAGCATTATGCCGACAAGTGGCAGGTGACCGGGCCGGACGGCACGGTCTATGGCGAACGGGTGTTGCTGCATCCGCATGTCAACGAGCAGCCGTTCACGCGCAGCCAGTCGGGCATAGCCATTCCCGCCGGTGTGAAAAGCGTCATTCTCCGCGCCCATGACAAGCAGCATGGCTGGGGCGGGGCAGAACTGACCATCGTGCTCGACGAATAGATCCAGGGCGTCCGGCGGGCGGCTCTCGCCGAAATCAGCCGATCAACAGTTCAACGCTGACACGGTCGCCCGCGGCAATGGCGGCGCGACGGCGCACGTCGGCCTTTACCGGCAGAAAATACGATCCCGTGGCCTTGTCCGGAAACAGCGACGTCGCCCAGCTGGTTTCACCGATGCGGGCGCGGACCCGGATGAAGCCGAAGCCCCGCGTCTTGCCCGCCATGAACCGGATCTGGCTGGCGACATCGGCAGGAATGGTGATGAAATGCCAAGGAGCCCTGGCTGCGGCGTAAAGCCAGAGCTCGGCGTCGAATTGATAGTGCTGTTCGGGAGGCATCGTTCAGGCGGTCATGAATGCCTGCTTGATCCCGTCGACAACGAACTGCACCGAAAGGGCTGCCAGAATGACGCCGAGCAACCTGGTCAGGATGGTTCGGCCGGTGTCGCCCAGAAACTGGTCAATGCGCTCGGCAATCACCAGAAAGGCAAACAGCAGCACCGAAGCGGCGATGATCACGCCGATCAGCCCGGCGCGTTCGACAGGCGCATAAAAGGAGCCTGCGAGCAGGATGACCGCGGAAATTGCTCCGGGGCCAGCGATCAGCGGGATCGCCAACGGGAACACGGCGACATTGGAGATGTGATCCTTGGTGATTGCCCGTTCGGCGCTTTTTTCCTGCCGTTCGTGGCGCTTTTCGAAAATCATCTCGAAAGCGATCCAGAACAGCAGCACGCCACCGGCAATGCGGAAAGCGCCGAGCGAAATCCCGAGCAGGTTGAGAAGGCTGGCGCCGGCTATGGCAAAGACGGCGAGGATACCGGCAGCGGTCACCGTGCCGCGCAGCGCCACCTGGAGCCGCTGGCTGCGGGTCATGCCGGTGGTGAGGCCGAGAAAAATTGCCGCCAGGCCGGGCGGGTCGAACATCACGATGATCGTGACAAAGGCATTTACAATGAGTTCAATGTTCATGAAGCGTCCCCCGCCAGCCCGGTGAAAAAGCCTTTTACAAGGACTTACGACACCCCGGGCCGGTTCGAAACCCCTGTCTTTGGCCGCAACGGTGGAGAAAGTGGCCTGAACGGCTGATTCAGGGCGTGAAAATTGGCGACAACTACGGCTTTCGGCTATAACGCAGATAATGATTCCATTTAATTATCGTGGACCGCTTTGACAGACCAGAACACACCCGCCGGACCTCTGACGCCAGGCATTCAACCGGTTTCGATTATCGAGGAAATGCAGCGCTCCTATCTCGATTACGCCATGAGCGTGATTGTCAGCCGGGCGCTTCCCGATGTGCGCGACGGGCTCAAGCCCGTGCATCGCCGTATTCTCTATGCAATGCATGAGGGCGGCTACCACTGGAACCGCAAATATGTGAAATCGTCCCGCATCGTCGGTGACGTGATGGGTAAATATCACCCGCATGGCGACCAGTCGATTTATGACGCCATGGTGCGCATGGCGCAGCACTGGTCGATGGGCGCGATGCTGGTTGACGGGCAGGGCAACTTCGGCTCGATCGACGGCGATCCCCCGGCTGCGATGCGTTATACGGAATCGCGCCTGGCCAAGCTCTCGCATGAAATGCTGGAAGACATCGACAAGGATACCGTCGACTTCCAGGAAACCTACGATTCATCCGGCTCCGAGCCGAAGGTCGTGCCGGCACGGTTTCCCAACCTGCTGGTCAACGGCGCCGGCGGCATCGCGGTGGGCATGGCCACCAACATTCCGCCGCACAACCTGGTGGAAGTGGTCAATGGCTGCATCGCCATCATGGACAATCCGGCGATCGACCTGCTTGAGCTGATGAACATCATTCCGGGCCCGGATTTCCCGACCTCGGGCATCATCCTGGGGCAGGCGGGTATCCGGCAGGCCTTCGAGACCGGCCGCGGCTCGGTGATGATGCGCGGCAAGGTTCATGTCGAGCCGATGCGCAATGACCGCGAAGCCATCATCATCACCGAAGTTCCCTACCAGGTGAACAAGGCGACGATGATCGAGAAGATGGCCGAACTGGTGCGCGACAAGCGCATCGAGGGCATTTCCGACCTGCGCGACGAATCCGACCGCCAGGGCTACCGGGTGGTGATCGAGCTCAAGCGCGATGCGGTTGCGGACGTGATCATCAACCAGCTTTACCGATACACGCCGCTGCAGACCTCGTTCGGGGTCAACATGGTGGCGCTCAACGGCGGCAAGCCGGAGCTGATGACGCTGATCGACATGCTCAAGGCCTTCGTGGCCTTCCGCGAGGACGTGATCACGCGGCGGACCAAATACCTGCTGCGCAAGGCGCGCGAACGGGCTCACGTGTTGGTTGGCCTGGCAATTGCCGTTGCCAATATCGACGAAGTGATTGCCCTGATCCGCAGCGCGCCGGATCCTGCGACCGCGCGCGAGCAGTTGATGACCCGGCGCTGGCCGGCCCGTGACGTGGAGCCGCTGATCCTTCTGATCGACGATCCGCGCCACCGCATCAACGAGGAAGACGGAACCTACAATCTTTCCGAAGAGCAGGCGCGCGCCATTCTCGAACTGCGCCTGGCCCGCCTGACCGCTCTTGGCCGTGATGAAATCGGTGACGAACTCGGCAAGATCGGCGAAGAAATCAAGGACTTCCTCGAAATCCTCGGCTCGCGCCTGCGGGTCCAGCAGATCGTCAAGGACGAGCTGATTGCCGTGCGTGACGAATTCGGCGTGCCGCGCCGCACCCAGATCATCGAGGGTGGCGCGGACATGGACGACGAGGACCTGATCGCGCGCGAGGACATGGTGGTGACCGTGAGCCACGCGGGCTACATCAAGCGGGTTCCGCTCGCCACCTACCGGGCGCAGCGCCGCGGCGGCAAGGGCCGCTCGGGCATGTCGACGCGGGACGAGGATTTCGTCACGCGGCTGTTCGTCGCCAACACGCATACGCCGGTGCTGTTCTTCTCCTCGCGCGGCATCGTCTACAAGGAGAAGGTCTGGCGCCTGCCGATCGGCACGCCGACCTCGAAGGGCAAGGCGCTGATCAACATGCTGCCGCTGGAAAAGGGCGAGCGGATCACCTCGATCATGCCGTTGCCGGAGGACGAGGACAGCTGGGCCAATCTCGACGTGATGTTCGCCACCACGCGCGGCACCGTGCGGCGCAACAAGCTCAGTGATTTCGTCCAGGTCAACCGCAACGGCAAGATCGCCATGAAGCTCGATGACGAGGGTGACGCCATCCTCAATGTCGAGACCTGCAATGAGTTCGACGACGTGCTGCTGACCACGGCACTGGGTCAGTGCATCCGCTTCCGGGTGGATGATGTGCGCGTCTTCGCCGGACGCAACTCGATTGGCGTTCGCGGCATGAACCTGGCCGAAGGCGATCACCTGATCTCGATGACCATCGTGCATCATGTCGATGCGGATGCCGCCGAACGCGCGGCCTACCTGAAACGCGCCATGGCCGAGCGCCGGGCAGCCACCGGTGAAGAGGCCGATGATGTCGGTCTGGTGGGCGAGGAGACCGAAGAGATCGGCGAACTGTCCAACGACCGCTACGAGGAGCTCAAAGCCCGCGAGCAGTTCATCCTCACCGTTTCGGAAAAAGGTTACGGCAAGCGCTCGTCGAGCTACGAGTTCCGGATTTCGGGCCGGGGCGGCAAGGGCATCCGCGCCACCGACACCTCGAAGACCGGCGAGATCGGACCTTTGATTGCGGCCTTCCCGGTCGAGCAGGGCGACCAGATCATGATGGTTTCCGATGGCGGCCAGGTGATCCGGGTTCCGGTCGGCGGCATCCGCATGGCCGGCCGCGCCACCAAGGGCGTCACCATCTTCTCGACCGCCAAGGATGAGCGTGTGGTCTCTGTCGACCGGATCAGCGAACCGGAACATGATGACGAAGAGCTGGAAGAGGGCGTCGAGGGCGAGACCGCGGAAGGTGTGGTCGATGCAGCATCCGGGGCCGCCAGTGATGACCCGGCGACGGGTTCCGATGGGCCAGACACCGACATCGGAGAAGAACCGCAGGCCTGACCTGTCACTAGAGACTTGAGAGAAGCCGGGGAGAAATCCCCGGCTTTTTTGTTGGCGGCCCGGAATAGCCTGATGCGGACTTGGTCAGGAACGATGTTCGCTGCCATGCGCCAAAAACTGGATGGCTGCGGAATGTGGACAAAGCGAAATTGTGCCGCGGTTGTACCAAATGCCGGCCCAGGTGCTGCGGTCAACAACGGTTGACCATCTGCGATTTCGTGTAGCTGCTATTGTGCGCAATTGTGTGCTGGTCTACCAAAATGCAGAAAACCCCGTGCCATTGCTAAACGTCGGGAGAGGATTACGCAGCATGATTGCCTACGTCACCGTCGGCGCTGATGACATGGTTCTCGCCAAACGGTTTTACTCTGCGTTCCTGCCGGCGCTTGGTTATGGGCTGAAAGAAGGGCCCGAGGGCCTGAGCTATGCGCTGCCCGTAAAACCTGGCCAGTCTCCCGTTCTGCCCGATTTTTACGTCAAGCCACCCTTCGATGGACAGCCTGCCTCGGCCGGGAACGGCACCATGACCGCCTTTGAGGCCCGCAGTCAAAGGCAGGTTCGCGAGCTTCACTCCGCCGCACTGGCGGCAGGTGGCTTTGACGAGGGCCGGCCCGGCTTCCGTGACTCGTATGGGCCTCAATTCTATGTCGGCTACCTTCGCGACCCTCAAGGCAACAAGATTGCACTGTTTTCCAGCGATCCGAATGAACCAGGACGCGACGGGTAGCCTTGGCGGCGGCAGCGCATTGTTCGCATGCCGGGCATGGTGATCGCGCAGCCAAGATGCTGAATTTGCATCGTAAACGTCAACAGTTAGATCAATCGCTTGCGACCTGGATCATGCTGCCACAATCTGTCAGCATGATCTGCTACACTCCGCCGTCATCGTCCCACCTCCGGAGCCAGATTTGTCCCGCGCCGTACGTCTTCTCGATCTTTTGCAAGTCTTCCGGCGTTACAAGCGGCCGGTCAGTGGTGCGGTGCTGGCGGAAGAGCTGGGTGTGTCGCTCAGGACCATCTACCGCGACATCGAGACCTTGAAGGCGCAAGGGGCGGCGATTGACGGTGAGGCAGGGGTTGGCTTCGTGCTCAAACCCGGGTTCATGCTGCCGCCGCTGATGTTTTCCGAAGACGAGATCGAGGCGCTTGTGCTTGGGTCGCGCTGGGTCGCGGAACGCACCGATCAACCGCTGGGGCAGGCGGCGCGCAACGCTCTCACCAAGATTGCCGCGGTGCTGCCGGCCGATCTCAGGGCGGGCCTCGATGACAGCACATTGCTGGTGGGGCGCGGTGCGCCGCTGGCCGCGGGCGAGAGCGAACTTCCGGCTATTCGTGACGCCATCCGGCGGCAGCGCAAGCTTGAGATTTCCTATGCCGATGTCAATGGCGCCTGCAGCGAGCGCGTGATCTGGCCAATTGCTCTGGCATTTTTCGATCGTGCGAGAGTGATTGTCGCCTGGTGTGAATTGCGCAATGATTTCAGGCATTTTCGCGCCGACCGGATCATAAGTCTGACTGTGGATGCCAAGGGATATCCGCAACGTCGTGCCGTGTTGATGAAGCAGTGGCAGGCGAAGGAAGGCATCCATCTCAGGTCGCGTTCCGATTGAATGCTCTGTTGATGCTGACATATATTGGCAGTATGAAATCGTAATCTCCGTACATGACCTGAGGGTCAGGTTTCAACCAAATGACGGAGAGAGAAGATGCTGAATTTCGATTTCGTGCTGTTGCATGTCGCCGACCCGCTGGCGAGTGCCGGGTTTTATTCCGGATTGCTTGGCAAGCCGGTTGTCGAATCCAACCCCGGATTTGCCATGCTGCCGCTCAGCGAACAGGTCATGCTCGGGCTTTGGCTGGCTGACGAAGTTGCGCCGGGAGCACCGGGAAAACCGGGTGCAAGCGAGATTTCATTCAATGTCGCCGATGTGCCGGCGCTGGAAAAATGCCATTCGGACTGCATGGAAAAGGGGATGCCGATCCTCGTCGACCTGGTTGAAATGCCGTTTGGACATACTTTCGTGGCCGCTGATCCCGATGGCCACCGGATCCGTGTGGTTGCAAACGCCAGAGCCTGACAAGCGGTTCCGGAGTCAAAAGCAAAGCCCGGCCAGCGGATCGTGCCGCGGGCCGGGCGTGAATTGAGCGGGAGGATGCGGTTCCCGGTCTTCTAGCGATTGCGGGGCCAGACCGGGTCCGTGGTCTTGCCGGGTATTTCCTGGCGCAGGGCGCCAAGTATCAGGCCGCTGAAGAGTGCAACGATCAACAGGGCAAGCAGGGCGAGAGCTATTGTCATCACGGTTGTCCTTTCGTCACATCAAACCTTGATGCAGACACCATGACAAATTCTGAATGAACCCAAGCTGAATGGATTCATGGCTAACAAATGGTGAGACGCCGTGCGGCAATTGTGCCTTAGAACAGGTGGACCGCGCCGGGAACAGCGAGGCCGAAATCCGGACCGCCCGGGCGTGGCGGCGGCAGGGTTTGCAGCATCGCGTGGATGTCCTGATCACTGGTTCCGTCCTCAATCAGGGTGGTCCAGACCCTGAACGACGACAGCTGATAGGAGCCAAACGAGGTGATCATCGCCACATCCGATGCATCCGAGCCGCGCACCATCAGGATGCGGCCGATGCGGGGAACGTTGTAGCGCGCATCGACCGTGTGCCAGCTGCCGCCAAGGAAAACCTCGAACCAGGCGCAGAAATCGTCAAAGCCGGAGTCGGGCACGCCAATATCGCCGAGATAGCCGCTGGCATAGCGCGCCGGAATGTTCATCGCCCGGCAAAGACTGACGCCCAGATGGGCAAAATCGCGGCAGACACCGGATTTTTCCTCCAGCACATCGCGGGCTGTCTTGTCGGGGCGGCCGAACTTGTAGCCGAAGGTAACGTGGTTATGGACGAAGTCACAGATCGCCTGTACCCGCGGCCAGCCTTCCTGGGTGTTGCCGAAATTGGCCCAGGCGAAATTGCCCAGACTGTCGGAATCGCAATATCGGCTCGCGCCGAGGAAATCGAGTGTGTCGCTGGGCAGATCCTCGATCCGGTGCTGGATGGCGAATGTCGGCCAGATGTCCGGGACACCGGAGACTTCGGTGGCGCAATCGCTCCAGAAGGTGGTTCGGCCCTGGTCGGCGACGGCGCGGGAAATCCGGTTGCCGTAGCGGTCCACATAGACGGATATGGGTGTCATGCTGGTTGACCTGACATAGTCAGCGCCAATCAGCCGGCCGTTGAATTCCGTGTGCGTTGACAGTGCCAGCAGCATCGGAACCGGTGCCGGGCAGTCAACCATTATCTCAAAACCAAACCTGATCAGCATGCCGGTACCTTATGTGATGAACCCCGGTAACGCCTGGCGCGTGACCTTGTTCCAATGCCGGGCCAGACTATCTGGCCAGCGGCGCGGCCCCGAAATGGGCCCAAGACAGTATGGCACGGCTGGCGGCAATTGGCTTTGTCCTTTTTCGCAAACGCACAATGGTCCGCCTGGTCGCGGCCAGGCCATGAGCGTGGATGCAGTTTCGCCTTTGATAAACCGCAATAGGGGCGTATGGATAAGGCGTAATAATTCAAGCGTTGCGCAGGAACGTTCAACGCGGGCTCAGCGCCACTTCGCTTGCATCTCGTATTTGAATTGAAAATCGCCGTTCGGTGGGCAGCAGTGCTGCGCCGGGCGCAGACAGTATCGGATAGTACCAATGACCAAGAATGTATTCACCAAGGGACAGCATGTCTCGCTTCAGTCACGTGTCGGACTGTCACCCCGGACTCCGATGGAGTTCACCGTATTGATGCGGTTGCCTGACAACCAGGGCAAGGCCCAGTACCGGATCCGCAATGACGAGCAGGGGCATGAACGTGTCGAACAGGGCAGCAACCTGGAACTCGTCGCGTCGGTTACCAGCGCGTAGCAGGAATTTCAGGCCGCCAGCATCATGCGGGCCGCGCCATAAATCCATCATTCGCGTTCACATTCCGGATGCGGCCAATCCCGGCCAACCGGATGAAACGCCCGAACAGGAAACACCATGGCCAAGGGCCAAATGAGATCAAGTAAGGAAATTCGCAAACCGAAGAAGGACAAGGCCGCAGCCAAGACTGCAGCGCCTCTCGGTTCCGCGGTCAAGCAACTGGAAACAAACCCGTTCCAGAAAAAAGCCAAGAAGTGAGCGCGGGACGGATTGACGAACTGCGTACGTGGCGATGATCAACTTTCCCAATCAGAGCCGCAGTTTCGACGAGGATGCGGGTATCATACGGTTTTCCGGCTATGACGGCGTGATGGAAGTCCGCTTTGTTCTGGAAGCACCTGCCCTCGAACGGCTCGCCGGACTGACCCGTACACCGGAAACGGCCTATCTCGATGCGTTCGATCGTTTCCGTTCGAAAATCGAGGCGGTTGCCGTGCGGGCCTATCAGAAAAAGCGCAACTCGATGGTCCGGCTGTCCTACGACGACTTCTGACATTGCCGCATTGCCGTTTGCCGGTTTGATTTTGCGTCCACGGATGGCGTATTTCTGGCCTGACAGGGATGGATCGGGCCAATCATTGCTTGATGCGCCCTGTCTGTCATGACAAAAGGCGACCCAAAGAGGGGGTTGCCATGCGGATTGCATTTTATCCCGGATCATTTGATCCCATGACCAATGGCCATATCGATGTGCTCGAGCAGTCGCTGGCGCTGTGCGACCAGCTGGTTGTCGGCATCGGGGTGCATCCGGGCAAAACGCCGATGTTCTCGTTCGATGAGCGGGCAAGCATGATCGCGGATGTGGTCAAAAGCAAATTTCCACAGCGCTCAGGCGACGTTAGCGTTGTCTCCTTCAAGAACCTGGTGGTCGAGGCCGCACAGGAGGCAGGTGCCAGCGTGCTGGTGCGGGGCCTGCGTGACGGGACCGATCTTGATTACGAGATGCAGATGGCGGGCATGAACCGGGCGATGGCGCCGGGGATCACCACCGTGTTTGCACCAGCCTATCCGGAATCCCGCCACATCACCGCCACGCTTGTGCGGCAAATCGCCAAGATGGGCGGCGATACCACGCCGTTTGTTCCGGTTGTCGTGCAAAATGCACTGAAAGCGCGGTTGTCGGAAGCCTAACCCGCTTCGCCGTGGCGTTGCCAAGCCAGCGGCGGTGTGTCAAACGATTGCCGCCGGGCCGTTGAGCCGCCTGGCTGCCGCATTTATTGGAGCCATCATGCGTCCTTCACGTCTGTTCATCGCCGCGACCCTGGCCCTTGGCCTGGTCTCGACATCCTTTGCCGCCGCTGCCGAAATGCTGACCATCACGCTGAAAACCGGCGATGTGGTCATCGAACTCGCCGACGACGTGGCGCCACAACATGCCGCGCGCCTGAAGGCGCTGGCCGATGCCGGTGAATACGACAATGTCGCCTTTCACCGCGTGATCGAAGGCTTCATGGCCCAGACCGGCGACGTCGAGTTCGGCGACATGGAAGACGGCTTCGTACCGCAGCGCGCCGGAACCGGCGGGTCTTCGCAGCCAGACCTGAAGGCAGAATTCTCCGACAGGCCGTTCGAACGCGGCACGGTCGGGATGGCCCGTTCGCAGAATCCGAATTCGGCGAACTCGCAATTTTTCATCATGTTCGCACCGGCGCCGCATCTGAATGGCCAGTACACGGTGGTAGGCAAGGTGATCAAGGGCATGGAACTTGTCGACCAGATCAAGCGCGGCAGTGCCAGCAACAATGGTTCGGTCAGCGATCCGGATCGGATGATCAAGGTTCGCTCCGGCGGCTGACGAGACACGATACTCAATCAACACAGGAGAGACCCCATGGCGGAGATCAAGGATCCCGAAAACACACTCATCATGGAAACCACGCAAGGTGAGGTGATCATTGAACTGCTTCCGGATCTGGCCCCCGGCCATGTTGCGCGGATCAAGGAACTGACGCGCGAAGGCGCCTATGACGGCGTGGTGTTTCACCGCGTGATCGAAGGCTTCATGGCGCAGACCGGAGACGTCAAGTTCGGCAAGTCCGGCGGCAAGGATTTCAACCCGGGCCGTGCCGGTATGGGCGGCTCGGAAAAGCCCGACCTGAAGGCGGAATTCTCCAACATGAACCATGCGCGCGGCACCTGCTCGATGGCGCGTGCGCAGGATCCGAACTCGGCCAACTCGCAGTTCTTCATCTGCTTTGACGACGCCGGCTTCCTCAACCGCCAGTACACGGTCTGGGGCCAGGTGACATCGGGTATGGACAATGTCGACAAGATCAAGCGCGGCGAGCCCGTGGTCGATCCGGACAAGATCGTTTCGATGAAGGTCGCGGCTGACGCCAAGGCTTAATCCTTTTTACGCGCGGAATTCGCTGGCTTCAGGCCATCTGAATTCCGCGCGTTTGTTTTTGGGGTACGCAGGTGCGGGTAGACCTTTTCGATTTTGACCTTCCCGACGAGCGGATCGCGCTCCGGCCGGCAAACCCGCGCGACAGTGCCCGGTTGCTGCATGTCGGGGCCGATGGCACGCTTGCCGATCTGAAGGTTGGCGATCTGGCCGGCCTGCTTGAGCCCGGCGATGCGCTGGTGTTCAACGATACAAAAGTTATCCCGGCTCAGCTCGAAGGCTTTCGCATCCGTGGTGAAAACCGGCAACGCATCTCGGCCACATTGCATATGCGTTCCGGTTCGGACCGCTGGAAGGCCTTTGTCCGCCCGGGAAAACGTATCAAGCAGGGCGACCGGCTGTCGTTCGGCGGTGATGGCGCAACCTGCCTTTCAGGCGTGCTCGATGCCACGGCGGGTGAGCGCGGCGAGGGCGGTGAACTTGAACTGGTCTTCGATCTGAGCGGCCCGGCGCTGGATTTGGCGATCATGGCCACCGGTCATATCCCGCTGCCGCCCTATATTGCCTCCAAACGCGGCGAGGACGATCAGGACCGCAAGGACTACCAGACAATTTACGCCCGCGAGGATGGCGCCGTTGCCGCGCCGACCGCAGGGCTGCATTTCACGCCCGACCTGTTCGCTCAGCTTGATGCCCGCGGCATCTCCCGGCATTTCGTCACGCTTCATGTCGGTGCAGGCACCTTTCTGCCGGTCAAGGTCGACGACACGACCGAACATCTGATGCATTCCGAAATCGGCTATGTCAGTGCCGAGACCGCTGCAGCGCTCAATGAAGTGCATGCGCGGGGCGGCCGGGTTGTTTCGGTCGGCACCACCTCGTTGCGGCTGCTGGAAAGTGCCACGGACGAAGCCGGAACCATCAAGGCATGGTCCGGCCCGACCGACATCTTCATCACGCCGGGTTACAGGTTTCGTGCCGTCGATGTGCTGATGACCAATTTCCATCTGCCGCGCTCGACGCTTTTCATGCTGGTTTCGGCATTCTCAGGCCTCGACACCATGCGCGCCGCCTATCAGCATGCCATCGATGACAACTACCGTTTCTATTCCTATGGCGATGCCAGCCTGTTGTTCCGGAGCGAACCGTGACCACCGATCATTTCCAGTTCAAATTGCTTGCCACCGACGGCAAGGCGCGGCGCGGCGAAATCACCATGCCGCGTGGCGCCATCCGCACGCCGGCCTTCATGCCGGTCGGCACCGGCGGCACGGTCAAGGCGATGTATATGGACCAGGTCAGTGACCTGGGCGCCGACATCATCCTGGGCAATACCTATCATCTGATGCTGCGTCCCGGTGCCGAGCGGGTTGCGAAACTTGGCGGCTTGCACGAATTCGCCCGCTGGCCAAAGCCGATCCTGACCGATTCAGGCGGGTTTCAGGTGATGTCGCTGTCGGCCCTGCGCAAGATCAACGAGCAGGGCGTGACCTTCCAGTCGCATATCGACGGCTCGCGCCACGAGATGAGCCCGGAACGCTCGATCGAAATCCAGGGCCTGCTCGATTCCGACATCCAGATGCAGCTCGATGAATGCGTCCGGTTGCCGGCCAGCGAGACGGACATCGAGCGCGCCATGGAAATGTCGCTGCGCTGGGCAGAGCGCTGCAAGGTTGCGTTCGGCGACCAGCCCGGCAAGGCGATGTTCGGCATTGTCCAGGGCGGCGATATCCCGAAATTGCGCGAGCGCTCGGCCAAGGGGCTGTCGGGCCTCGATCTCAAGGGCTATGCCGTTGGCGGTCTGGCTGTAGGGGAGCCGCAAGAGGTGATGCTCGACATGCTCGATGTTACCTGTCCGCTACTGCCGGCGGAAAAGCCGCGCTACCTGATGGGTGTGGGCACACCCGACGACATGCTCAAATCGGTCGGCCGCGGCATCGACATGTTCGATTGCGTGATGCCGACCCGTGCTGGCCGCCACGGCCTGGCCTTTACCCGCCACGGCAAGATCAACATCAAGAACGCGCGCCACGCCGAGGACCACCGTCCGCTGGATGAGGAAAGCTCATGCCCGGCGGCGCGTGATTATTCGCGCGCCTATCTGCATCATCTGGTCCGCTCCAACGAGATATTGGGCATGATGCTGATCACCTGGAACAATTTGTCCTACTATCAGGACCTGATGGCCGGGATCCGCGCTTCAATCGAGGCGCAAAGGTTCGAGGCCTTTTCCACCGAAACGCAAGAGGCCTGGGCCAGGGGCGATATTCCGCCGCTGGGGTGAGGGGAGTTTTTCCCCTGTGCATGTCCTCGTGAATGCCGCCGCCATCACCCAGGCTCAGGTCCTGGGGCACGGCGGCGGCATAATCCTGTCATTCAATTTGTAGGCAGGGGCCGGCTTCTCAACTGACGCCCGGCGCTGCACACCAACCTCAAACGGCGTCGAGCGTTTTTTCGCAATGCGACGGCCCGCCCTTCGGATCAATGTGATCGGAGACGGCGTTGATGGTCTTGATGGTGTAGTCCTTGCTGACCGTCAGCTCGACCAGGCAGCGCTTGCCCCGGGCATAGCCGCCGCGCCAGCGGTACTGCGTGGTGCCGCCCATACCCACGGTGTCGGATATCGGAGGTCCATAGGCCGCGAAGAACGCGCCTGCCGACTTGCCGTTCCAGCGCTTCTGCAGCGGGTTGGACGGGACCGATGCGGTGGTGCAGGCAGTGAGGGCAGCGGCGGAAACCGCTAGGATTGCAAGCCGGAATTTCATGGTCGACATTTCCTTGGACATCCTTTGATGGTTGGCGGCAACAGCCGCTGTCATCCGTCATAGCGGATTTCGCGCGGAGGGAAAATCGTTTGTCCGGGAGGATCGAACGGAGAGGCGTTTCTGGCGGCCGCCGGCTTGTGCTTGACCGGCGTTGCTATCGGATGCACCATCACGCAAGGGATTACGCACAGGGATCCCTGACATCAATGGAGTGAGGGTTGGTCGATGAAAATTCTGAAATTGGCAATCGTCATCGTCGCGGCAGGAACACTGGCTGCCTGCACGACAACCGAGAAAACGGCCAGTGGCGCAGGGATCGGCGCGGCAGTGGGTGCGATTGCATCAAACAGCGTCGGCGGTGCCGTTGCAGGTGCCTTGATCGGCGGCTTTGGTACGTTTCTGATCGAAACCGCGGATGGCCGGTGCCAGTACCGCAATTCCAGAGGCCGGGTTTACACCACACGGTGCCATTGGCTGAGATAGGCTGAAGCCCCAGGTATCGGGCGTCGGCGGTAAGGTTGGAGACGGGACCGTCATGAAACTGTTTGCGATCTTGCTCGTGCTTGTGAGCCTCGCGGGGATGATCTTCGGCTGGTGGGGTGTCGAGACCGTCTCCGGACGGCGTCATTTCGATGAGATGGCAGGGATCATCCCGTTTGTGACGGGCATTGCCTCGTTCGTCCTGCTGTTGATTGCCGGGATTGTCTACTATTTCGCAAGCCGGTAGGCGCAGGCGCGGCCATGTGTTCCGCGCTTGCCTTGCAATATCGCCCTACGAGATCGAGATAATCTCGATTTCCTGCTCGCCAACTTCAACCACATCGCCCACCGCCTTGCCCATCAGTGCGCGGGCCACCGGGGAGGCAAACGAGATGGTGCCGGTCCTGGGATCGGCCTCGTCCTCACCGACGATGCGATAGGTCTGCGGTGGTCGCTCGTCGCGGCTATAGGTGACGGTGGAACCGAAGGCGACGACTTCATGTGAAGTCGGGTCCGGCATCACTTGCGCGGTGCGAACCCGCTCGGCGAAATAGCGGGCATCGCGCAAGGGGGTGGCCTGCTGGCGGCGCTTTTCATTGACGTCCTCGATGGTGTTTGCTGCCTCATAGGCAGCGCGCGCGGCGTCGAGTTGCGCCTGCAACTGCTTCAGTCCGGTCAGTGTCACCAGATTGGGGTTTTGCGAAATCGGCCGGTCCGGCAGCAGGGTTTCGGCTGCGGTTTCGGAACTCTCTTCCTTGGTGAAGGCAACGCTCACTGCAAGTCTCCATTCGGCTGTTCCCTGCGCACATGGCGAATGCCTGACAGGCGGGAAAGATCGAGCATAAGTTGAATCGGCGCAGGCAGGCAATGCCCGTCCCGTGATCGTTCAACGCGCTCGTGACGGCCTTGTTCCAGCTGTCGAAAACGCAGGAGATCAGAGATCACCTGATCTGTCATTCACAGGTAGATGACCCGGAGGTCAGGTCTGGGGTGGCGCAGCCTTGATCATCTGGACGCCATTGATCTTGAGGCTGCCGTCGGGCTGGCGTTCAAGCGAATAGAGCGCCGTCCAGTCCTGACCGTCCGGTCCGGCAATCAGAACTTCCTGAACGATACCTGCGCCACCGGCTGCCGTACTGGAGCGTCCGAACGCGAAATTGCCGGGGCGGTAAACCGGCTGGTAGCCACGTTTGACCATGTCGAAAAAGCGGCTTTCATCCGGATAGATTTTCCGGATCGAGGGCGAGGCAAAGGAATAGGCTGCCGTCATGTCATCGGCGAGAAACGCGTTGATCTGGCTTTCGATGACAGAGCGGGCGTCTGCCGCCTCATCGGCGTGCGCCGGCGTCAACGCCAGCAACAGGGCCCCGAGTGTCGTTGCCAACAATGCATTCAGGCGGTTGGGATTTGTCATGGCGAGCCTCCGTCCGCCTCTAGATAGGGCGGTACAGGCAAATGGAAAGTCGCGACGGGCCGGCGTTGATGCGCAAGTTCATCCAGCACGTTAAGTGAAGCAACAATATGCAATCATTGCATTAGCATAGCGGTGTAAGCTAATGTTGCGTCGCAAGATTGATATCTGTCCTAAGGGACAATCATGATCTTGCCGTCACCGATTTTCAGCGCCTCTGGCAACTCCCGCATCGCTTCGGACAGCTTGACCGTTGCCACCACTTCGGTGCTCCAGGCACCGGAGATGAAACGGTTCTGGACGGCACGCAGGGTTTTCAGTTTCTCGATAATCGAGGCCTTGCGGAACCAGTTCATCAGCCAGTAGCCCTCGATCTTCTTGTTCATGAAAATCAGCTGGCCGGGTTCCTTGAGAGCCGGCGCTTCGGTGTCAAGCTTGCCGTAGACGACCCAGCGGGCGCGCGCTGGCATGGCGGTGAAGATGTCGGCAGACAGCTGGTTGGCCACCGCATCAAGCAGCACGCGCGGCTTCTCCGATTTCAGCAGCGCAGCGAGCCTCGAGGTGAACTCCGGGTCGGACTGGACCAGCACGTGTTTGGCGCCGAGTTCCCGCAGATGGGCTGCCTGGCTTTCCTTGCGGATGACGGCGATCATCGCATAGCCGTTGTCACGCGCCAGACCGGCTATCAGTTTGCCGAGTTGCGAGAAGGCGGCGGTAAAGACGAAGCTCTTCGAGCCGGATGCCTTGACGATGTCGAACATGGTCCAGGCCGTGACCGGGTTGACCACATGGCCCGCCGCATCCTCGTCGCGCATTGCCGGTTTGACCACCACGCACATGGCGGCTTCGACTACTATGTAGTCGGCCCAGGCGCCCGACCCGTTGACGCCGCCGACGAAAGCCACGCGCTTGCCCTTGAGGTAGCTTGCATAAAAACCCTTGCCTTCGACCACGTCACCAACGCCCTCGAAGCCGGCGGCTGCACCCTTGATACGCGGCTGGCCGTATTCACCCTTGATGAAATAGAGATCGGACGGGTTGACCGAGGCCATGCGCACCTTGATCAGCACCTGGCCTGGTCCGGGTTTCGGGACCGGCAGGGAGCCATATTCGAGATAGGGCTCAAGCGTCTCGATTGCGGCCCCGGTGCGGGTGTTGCCGAATCCGTCTCCCTTGAGGATCAGGGCGTTCATGCTCGATGGCAAAGTCATTTCATGTCCTTACGGGGTGAGGATGGTCTTGCCGATGGCGCCTCGGTCGAGAATGCGCTGCAAGGCGATTGCCGCATCGGCCAGCGGGCGTTGTTCATCGATCCGTGTCTTGATGCGGCCTTCTGAATGCCAGGCGAACAATTCTCGATTGTTGGCGGCATAGACTTCCGGTTCCTTGGCGACGAATGCGCCCCAGAACACGCCTACCAGCGAATACTCCTTCAACAGCACCAGGTTGACCGGCAGCTTGGGGATTTCACCGGAGGCAAAGCCGATGACCAGCAAACGCCCGTTGCGGGCCATGGCGCGGGCAGCGACATCAAAGGCCGCGCCGCCGACCGGATCAAAGGCGACATCGACGCCGCCCGGCGCATGCTGCTTCAGCGCTTCGCGCAAGCCGTCATAGGGCAGGGCGATATCCGCACCGGCCTCAAGGCAGGCCTGCTGCTTTTCCTCGCTGGATGCCACCGCGATGACGCGCGCGCCCATGGCCTTGCCGATCGATATGGCGGCAAGCCCGGTGGAGCCGGCAGCACCCAGCACCAGCAGGGTCTCGCCCGGCTGCAGTGCAGCGCGTTGCTTGAGCGCGTGATGAGAAGTGCCCCAGGCACACATCAGCGCGCAGGCACCGGCAAAATCCATGCTGTCGGGGATCGGGAACGCCCGGTTGGAAGGCGCCAGCACCTTTTCGGCATAGCCGCCATTGGTCAGCATGACCACAGCGCGGTCGCCGGGCTTGAGGTGGCTGACGTTTGCGCCAACCGCCTCGACAATGCCGCCGGCCTCCATGCCCGGCACAAACGGTGTCTCGGGCTTCATCTGGTAAAGCCCCTGGACCAGCAAGCCGTCGGGGTAATTCAGGCCAATGGCTTCGGAGCGAAGCACAATCTCATCGGCGCCGGGGACCGGATCCGGCAGGTCGCGAAACTCGAGGTTGGAGATCGGGCCATATTCGGGACAGACAATCGCCTTCATGACCGATCACACCTTTTCCTGCGTGTAGCGCTTGAGCTCGGTGCGTGCGACCTGGCGGCGATGCACGGCATCGGGACCATCGGCGAGCCGGAGGGTGCGCAGATGCGTCCAGCTGCGGGCCAGCGGCGTGTCCTGGGAGATGCCCTGAGCGCCAAACATCTGGACCGCTTCGTCGGTGACCTTGAGCGCCACCCGGGGTGCGACCACCTTGATCTGGCTGATCCACGGTGCGGCGGCAACGGCGTTGCCCTGATCCATCATCCACGCGGCCTTGAGGCACAGCAGCCGCGCCTGTTCGATTTCCATGCGGCATTCGGCGATGATGTCGTAATTGGCGCCGAGCTGGGCGAGCTTCTTGCCAAATGCCTCGCGTTCGAGCGAGCGCTTGCACATCAGCTCAAGCGCCATTTCAGCCTGGCCGATGGCGCGCATGCAGTGGTGAATGCGGCCCGGTCCGAGCCGGCCTTGCGCGATCTCGAAGCCCTTGCCCTCGCCAACCAGCAGGTTGCTTGCAGGGACCCGGACGTCGGTGAACCTGAGATGGAAATGGCCATGCGGCGCGTCGTCCTGGCCGTAGACCTGCATCGGCCGCAGCTTTTCGATTCCGGCCGTGCCGGCAGGGACCAGGATCATCGAGTGGCGGGCATGCTTCGGCGTGTCTTCGTCACCGGTGCGGACCATGACGATGTAGATCTTGCAGCGCGGATCGCCGACGCCAGAAGCCCACCATTTCTCGCCATTGAGCACATATTCATCGCCATCACGGACGCAGGACATCGACACGTTGGTGGCGTCGGACGACGCCACATTCGGTTCGGTCATCAGGTAGGCGGAGCGGATTTCGCCGTTGAGCAGCGGTTCGAGCCACTGCTTCTTGTGCTCGGGCGTGGAATAGCGGTCGAACACTTCCATGTTTCCGGTGTCGGGCGCCGAGCAGTTGAAGGTTTCTGCACCGAGATGCGCCTTGCCCATTTCCTCGGCGAGATAGGCGTATTCGACGGTCGTCAGTCCGCGGTCGGACTGGGTGCGCCAGAGGTTCCAGAGGCCGCGCTGCTTGGCCTTGGCCTTGAGACTTTCAAGGATTTCGGTCTGGCGGGGCGTGTAGCTCCAACGGTCTCCCTTGGAACCGACTTCAGCGAGGAATTCCTCGTCCAGCGGCATTATCTCGTTGCGGACCATGTCACGCACCGCCTCGAGAATGGGTTGCAGATGCTTGGTAACGCCAAGATCCATCGGCTTTGCTTCGGTCATGGATATCCTCCTCCAGATGTTCGTTCAGGGCATCTTGCCCGTGTAGCCCAGAAGCCGGATCGCGTAGAGAACGCACTCGTCCGCAATGGCTTCAATCTCTTTTTCGTCCTGACCCTTTCGCGGCGTGAACCAGACGATGGGCCCGTTGATGCACATGAAGACCGAGTTGAGCGCGATCTTGATGTTGTTGTATTCGATCTCGCCATCGGCCATGGCGTCCTCGAGCACCTTTCTGAAGTGCTCGGAATAGGCGTCGCGCAAGCCGGCCAGCTGGCGGAGTTCCGCGTGTTCGTTGGCGGGCATGGTACCATGCCTGAGCATGTCGACGCCCTGGCCGACGACGTTCTGGAAAGCCTTGGTTCGGATGACGCACAGAACATGCGCCTTGAGGACGGCCTTCAACCTGTCGATGGCCGGCATGTCGAGCTCAAGGATCGGCTCCACGGCCTCGAAATTCATCATCATTCCGGTGCGGTAGACATCCAGGAACAGCTCGGCCTTGGAGGCGTAGTGGTGGTAGATGCGGCCCTTGGTCGACGAGATCCGGGCGGCGACTTCATCCAGGCTGGTGGCGGAATATCCGCGCGCCTCGAAGCACAGGGCCGCGCCTTCCATGATCTCCATGCGGGAAAGGTCGGTGTCGCTCTGACGACGGTATTTGGTCGATCGCGCCGCGGTCGCCATTGTTTGGCCTGCCTCTGTCCTGTTTCACGGCATTCGCGCCGGTTGATGCGAAGAATATTTTCAAAGCGTCTTGCAGTCGCCAAGGACTTGAACATACTATCGAGTATGTTGTCAATCGACGAGACAACGCTATTGTTATTGAGCGATGAACAGGCGGAAATGCCGTCAATCGCGGGGGGAGGGAAATACAATGAGTGAAGCGAGCGACAGCTATCTGGGCAGTCTTTTCGGGGTGAAGGGCAAAACGGCTCTGGTCACCGGTGGCGCGACCGGCATCGGCCGGATGATCGCGACGGGGCTGGTGCAGGCCGGTGCGCGTGTGATGATTGCTTCTCGCAAGGGACTGGACTGCATCCATGTCGCCGACGAAATCAATGCCATGGGAGCGGAGGGTTCAGCCGAGGGGTTTACCGGTGACGTGGGGACTGCAGAGGGTGTGGCGGCACTGGTCGATGCGGTTCAGGCGCGGACTGACCGTCTCAACATCTTGGTCAACAATGCCGGTGTCTCCTGGGGTGCGCCGTATGCGGAATTTCCCCATGCCGCCTGGGCCAAGGTGATGTCGGTCAATGTTGCAGGCCTGTTCACGCTTACCCGTGACCTGACGCCGCTGCTGCATGCCAGCGCAAGTGATGCTGATCCGGCGCGGGTGATCAATCTTGGTTCGGTGATGGGCACGCAGCCCGCAGCCGACGGCGCCTATTCCTACTCGGCATCGAAAGCCGCGGTGCATCACCTGACCAAAATCCTGGCCGAGGAACTCGCTGGCCAGCGCATTACCGTCAATGCCTTCGCGCCGGGGCCGTTTCAAAGCCGCATGACCGCGTTTGCCACCGCGAAGGAAGAGCAGGTGGAACGGGTTGGTGCGGGCGTTCCGCTTGGCCGCATCGGCGGACCCGATGACGTCGCCGGCGCCACGATCTATCTTTGCAGCCGGGCAGGGGCCTACATTACCGGGGCGATCCTGCCGATCGATGGCGGCCTTTCGGTGCAACACGACATACGTCTTTTCAAGGATGCATGAAATGGAAGAGCAACCGTTTGACATGGAAGCGCTTGCCGACGAGTTGCACGAGCTCGTGCCCGGATTCTCCGGCTTGCATGCGATCGAGAAATTCAACACCGGCCAGTCCAATCCGACCTACCGGGTGGAAGCCGACAGCGGCTCCTATGTGCTGCGCGCCAAGCCGCCCGGGACCCTTTTGAAATCGGCCCACCAGGTTGACCGCGAGTACCGGGTGATGAAGGCGCTGGCCGAAAACAACGTGCCGGTGCCGAAGGTCTATGGCCTGTCAGGCGAGGACAGCGCCATCGGACGGATGTATTTCGTCATGGAACTGGTCGAAGGCCGGATCTTCTGGGACCCGGCGCTGCCGGAAGTCGGCAGGCAGGAACGGGCGGCGATCTATGACGGAATGAATGATGTTCTGGCGCGGCTTCACAAGGTTGATGTCGAGGCCGCCGGATTGGCCGACTACGGCCGTCCGGGCAATTATTTCGCGCGGCAGATCCGGCGCTGGAGCGAACAATACATTGCCAGCAAGACCGAGGAACTTCCGGAGATGGACCGGCTGATGGAGTGGCTCTGGGACAACCTGCCCGACGATGACGGGATTGTCTCGGTGGTGCATGGCGATTACCGGCTCGACAACATGATCTTTTCCGCCCATGGCGGGGAAGTGCTGGCGTTGATCGACTGGGAACTGTCAACGCTGGGGCATCCGCTGGCGGACCTGTCTTACCAGTGCATGCAGTGGCGGCTGCCACACAAGAGCGGCTTCCGCGGGCTGGGCGGACTTGACCGCAATGAACTCGGAATTCCCAGCGAAGCCGAGTACGTGGCGCTTTACTCCGAGCGCAGCGGCATTGCGGTCGACAACTGGACCTTCTGCCTGTCGTTCTCGTTCTTCCGGTTGGCGGCGATCCTGCAAGGCGTCTACAAGCGCGCGCTTGATGGCAATGCATCCAACCCCGAACGCGCCCGCGAAATCGGCGCGGCGGTGCCGCAGCTGGCATCGATGGCCAACGATATCATGTCCGGAAAGGCATAAAACATGGCGGATTTTGCAGGACGGGTTGTCATACTGACCGGTGCGACCGGCGGTTTCGGCCAGGCCGCGGCGCGGTATTTCGCCAAGGCCGGGGCCAGGCTGGTGATCAGCGATCTGGCTTCGGCGCGGCTTGACGCCCTGGCGAAAGAGCTGGGGGACCAGACCGTCGCGGTGAGCGGCGACATTTCCGATCCGGAGTTGTCCGAGCAGCTGGTCGAAAAGGCATTGTCGGAGTTTGGCCGGCTCGACATTGCCATCAACAATGCCGGCATCGTGCATGACATGATGCCGCTTCCCAGAACGCCGGTCGACGAGGCGCGGAAAATCATCGATGTCGACCTGATGGGCGTGTTCTATGCCATGCGGGCGCAACTGCCGGCGCTGGAAAAACGATTCCGCGAGAGCGGGGAAACCGGGGCGATCGTCAATGTTGCATCCGTCGCCGGGGTGGTGGCGGCGCCGATGCTCGCCGTTTATTCGGCGGCGAAACACGGTGTTGTCGGACTGACCAAGTCGGCCGCAATCGAATATGCGCGCCGCGGCGTGCGGGTCAACGCCTTGTGCCCTTCATTTGCACGAACCCCGATGGCCACCGATTTTCTCGACAAGGCCGGCAAGGATCGTGACGCAGCGGAAGCGGCGATGGTCCAGGCAATTCCCATGCGGCGGCTGGCGGAAGTCGACGAGGTCATTGCCGGTCTCATCTATCTTGCTGATCCTGCATCAAGTTTCGTCACCGGCCAGACATTGCAGGTAGACGGTGGATTGTCTGCAGCCTGACCGCGCTTTAATTTTTGCACATCGGTTGAGCAATCTGGCTGATTGAACATCAAGATCAGTGAGCGCAAGATGCCTTCAACGTAATCATAGCGGAGGCAGGACCATGCAAGAACTCACCCATTTTATCGGCGGCCAGCATGTCAAAGGCAAGTCGGGCCGTTTTGCCGATGTGATGAACCCGGCAACGGGCGAAGTGCAGGCGAAGGTTCCGCTGGCCTCGAACGAGGAACTTGCTGAAGCGGTTGCAGTTGCTGCCAAGGCGCAAGTGGGCTGGGCTGCGACCAACCCGCAAAAACGCGCCCGGGTGATGATGAAGTTTGTTGAGCTTTTGCATCGCGACATGGACAAGCTCGCCGAAGCGCTGTCGCGCGAACATGGCAAGACAATTCCCGACGCCAAGGGCGACGTGATGCGTGGCCTTGAAGTGGCCGAGTTCTCCTTTGGTGCGCCGCATCTGCTCAAGGGCGAGTTCACCGAGGGCGCCGGTCCCGGCATCGACATGTACTCGATCCGCCAGCCGCTTGGCGTGGTCGCCGGCATCACGCCGTTCAACTTCCCGGCGATGATCCCGATGTGGAAATTCTGCCCGGCGATCGCTGCAGGCAACGCCTTCATCCTCAAGCCATCCGAGCGTGATCCGTCCGTGCCGATCATGCTGGCCGAACTGATGAGCGAAGCCGGCGCTCCGGACGGCATCCTCAACGTCGTCAACGGCGACAAGGAAGCGGTCGATGCGATTCTGGATCATCCGGAAATCATGGCTATCGGCTTTGTCGGCTCGACGCCGATCGCGCAATATATCTATGCCCGTGGTTGCGCCAACGGCAAGCGCGTTCAGTGCTTTGGCGGGGCCAAGAACCACATGATCATCATGCCGGATGCCGATATGGACCAGGCAGTGGACGCCCTGATCGGCGCGGGCTACGGTGCTGCCGGCGAACGTTGCATGGCAATTTCGGTCGCTGTGCCGGTCGGAGAAGAGACCGCAAACCGGCTGATCGAAAAGCTGACACCGCGCGTCGAGTCCCTGAAAATCGGGCCTTACACTGCCGGCAATGATGTCGATTTTGGTCCACTGGTGACCCGCGAAGCCCGCGACCGGGTTCTCGGACTGGTCAATTCCGGTGTGGAGCAGGGTGCCAAGCTGGTGGTGGATGGCCGTGACTTCAAGCTGCAGGGCTACGAGAACGGCAACTTCATGGGCGGCTGCCTGTTCGACAACGTCACCCGTGACATGGATATCTACCAGCAGGAAATCTTTGGGCCTGTGCTGTCGGTGGTACGTGCGCCGAACTACGAGGAAGCGCTGCGCTACCCGATGGAACATGAATATGGCAACGGCACGGCGATCTATACCCGCGATGGCGATGCGGCACGTGATTTTGCCAGCCGCATCAATATCGGCATGGTCGGCATCAATGTGCCGATCCCGGTACCGCTGGCCTACCACACCTTTGGCGGCTGGAAGAAGTCCGGCTTCGGTGACCTCAACCAGCATGGCCCGGATTCTTTCCGGTTCTACACGCGCACCAAGACAGTGACCGCGCGTTGGCCTTCGGGTATCAAGGATGGTGCCGACTTCAACATCCCGACGATGGGGTGAGGAAACCAAGCATAGAGCGAGCGACCGGGAGGCAGAATTGCCATGGACTTTGAACTGAACGAGGAACAACAGGCGATCTTCGATATGGCGCGGGATTTCGGCGCCGAGAAAATCGCCCCTTTCGCGGCACAGTGGGAAAAGGAAGAGGCGATTCCGCGCTCGGTGCTCGAAGAGGCCGCAGCCCTCGGGCTTGCCGCTATCTATGTGCCGGAGAAAGACGGCGGCTCGGGGCTGACCCGGCTGGATGCAACGCTGGTGTTCGAGGCGCTGTCGATGGCCTGTCCGTCGGTCGCCTCGTTCCTGTCGATTCACAACATGTGCACCTGGATGGTGTCGTCCTACGGTTCGGACGAGATGAAGGCGCGGTTGCTGCCCGATCTCGTCTCGATGACCAAGATTGCCTCCTACTGCCTGACCGAACCGGGCTCCGGGTCTGATGCCTCGGCGCTGCGGACACGGGCAGAGCGGACCAATGAGGGCTACAAGCTCAATGGAACCAAGGCCTTCATCTCCGGCGGCGGCTTTTCCGATCTCTACCTGGTGATGACACGGACCGGTGCGGATGGCCCCAAGGGCATCTCCGCTGTCGTTGTCGAGGACGGCACGCCGGGTCTTTCCTTCGGTGCGCCGGAGAACAAGATGGGCTGGCGGTCGCAGCCGACCTCGCAGGTGCAGTTCGATGATTGTGTGATCCCGGCCGACAATCTGCTGGGCGAAGAGGGGGCAGGTTTCCGCTACGCGATGAGCGGGCTTGACGGCGGCCGGCTCAACATAGCGGCATCAGCCCTTGGCGGTGCGCAATCGGCGCTCGACAAGACGCTGGCCTATATGGGCGAACGCGAAGCCTTCGGGAAAACCATCGATCAGTTCCAGGCACTGCAGTTCCGGCTTGCCGACATGGAAACCGAGATGCAGGCGGCACGGATTTTCCTGCGCCAGGCAGCCAGCAAGCTCGACCGCAAGGCCCCGGACGCGACCAAGTTCTGCGCCATGGCCAAGCGGTTTGTCACCGATACGGCGTTCAATGTTGCCAATGACGCGCTGCAGCTGCACGGCGGCTACGGCTACCTGGCGGACTACGGCGTTGAAAAGATCGTTCGCGATCTTCGCGTGCACCAGATTCTGGAAGGCACCAACGAGATCATGCGGCTGATCGTTTCGCGGGCGTTGCTGGCGGAGCGCGCTGCATGAGCATCCGCATCCGCAAGATCGGGCGCATCGGTCAGATCACGTTGCAGCGGCCCGAGGCGCTCAATGCCGTGACCTACGACATGGTGCTGGCGATTGAAGCCGCACTTGATGGCTGGCGCGATGACGATGATGTCGTCTGCGTTCTGATCGACGCGGAAGGACACAAGGCGTTCTCCGCCGGCGGCGATCTTCAGTTCATGTATGACACCGCCTCCAAGGGCGACTTCGATGCGGGCCGGACCTTCTGGCGTGACGAATACCGGCTCAATGCCAAGATCGCGGCCTATCCCAAACCCTATATCGCGCTGTGCCAGGGGTTCACCATGGGTGGCGGTGTCGGGGTGTCGCTGCACGGCTCGCACAGGGTCGTGGGTGAAAGCTCGAAGATTGCGATGCCCGAATGCGCGGTCGGGCTTGTGCCCGATGTCGGCGGGACGCTGCTTCTGGCGCGGGCGCCGGGGCGGCTGGGCGAATATCTTGGCGTGACCGGTTACCGGATGAACGCATCTGACGCGATCCTTGCCGGTTTTGCAGACTATTTCATCCCCGAGGCCGAATGGCCCGGATTGACCGAAACGCTGATCGAAACCGGCGATTGGTCGGCGGTGACGTCGTTGGCGCGCGATCCGGAAGACGGTCCGCTGATGGGGTTGCGTGCGCAGGTGGATGCGCATTTCGGCAAGGACACGCTTGCGCAGATACTGGCCTCGCTGCCTGGAGACGAGTGGGGTGCGGCAACCGCCAAGGCCATACGCGCCGGCTCGCCGCTGTCGACAAACTGCACCATTGAGCTCGTGCGACGGGCGCGTGAAAGCAACGATATCGGTTCAGCCCTTTGCCACGAATACCGCTTTACCTCGCGCAGTGCGTCCGAGGGTGATTTCGTCGAGGGCATTCGCGCCGCGATCATCGACAAAGACAGAAACCCGCGCTGGCGTCACGCGAGCGTCGAGGACGTGCCGGCCGAGACCGTGGCGGCAATGCTGTCTGCACCAGCTGGCGGCGATATCAGTTTCTAGCGCGGCTGTTGCCGTCAAATACCGGAACAATTGGCAGGGAGGACGTCATGAAAATCGGATTCATCGGACTTGGAAATATGGGCGCACCGATGGCGGCCAATCTGATCAAGGCCGGCCACCATCTGACCGGCTTCGATGTCGCGGGTGTGAGCGTTGAAGGCGCTGCGAGCGCCGGATCGGCGGCGGAAGCAGCCACCGGACAGGATGCGGTGATCACCATGCTTCCCAACGGCGACATCCTGCGGTCCGTCTATGCCGAGATCGTTCCGGCCGGCGCAAAGGGCGCGGTCTTCATCGATTGCTCGACCGTCGATGTCGACAGCGCAAAGGCGGCGCACGAGATGGCGAAATCTGCAGGGTTGCTTTCGGTCGACGCGCCGGTTTCGGGCGGCGTCGGCGGGGCGGCCGGTGGGACCCTGACATTCATGGCCGGCGGCAGCGACGAAGCCTTTGGCCGTGCTGCGCCGCTGTTTGACATCATGGGCCAGAAAGCCGTGCATTGCGGCGCGGCGGGTGCAGGACAATCGGCCAAGATCTGCAACAACATGTTGCTCGGCATTTCGATGATCGGCACCTGCGAAGCCTTTGCGCTGGCCGAAAAACTGGGGCTTTCGGCACAAAGCCTGTTCGATGTGGTCTCGACCTCGTCGGGTTCCTGCTGGTCGGTCAATACCTATTGCCCTGTGCCCGGTGTCGGTCCTCAAAGTCCGGCTGACAATGGCTACAAGCCGGGCTTCGCGGCAGAACTGATGCTCAAGGATCTGAAGTTGTCGCAACAGGCAGCTTCGAGCGTTTCGGCGCAGACGCCGATGGGGGCCCGGGCCACGGAACTTTATGACGCGTTTGTCGCCGGTGACGGCAAGGGGCGCGATTTCTCTGCAATGATCGAGAAGCTGAAGTAATATTGACACGTAAAAAAAGGGGCCATCCGGCCCCTTTTTTTTGTCGTGGTTCGTTACGCTGGAAGCTTTCCTCTCAGAATTCGCTCCAATCAGCGCCGACCACAGCTTTGCCACCGGAACTTGTCCGTGCCGGTGCCTTCGACGTCACGGGATGTGCGCCCGGTTCGCGCATTTTCGTGGCCATGGCAGCCAGATCCGAGGATGAGGGTGTCCCGGAGAGCTGGAAGTTGGAGACAAGTTCACCAAGTCCCCGGGCTTCATTGTTGAGCGCGAGGCTGGCAGCGTTTGTTTCCTCCACCATGGCGGCGTTCTGCTGGGTCACCTGGTCCATCTGGTTGATGGCCTGGTTGATTTCCTGGATACCGACGGCCTGCTCGGATGCCGACTGGGAAATCTCCTGGATCAGGCTGTTGATCTTGACCACCTGGGCTGAGATGTCACGGAGCGCTTCACCGGTCTGGCCGACAAATTCGACGCCCTGTTCAACCTCACTGGCCGACGTCTTGATCAGGGTGGCGATTTCCTTCGCGGCCGAAGCTGATCGCTGGGCCAGTTCGCGCACTTCCTGTGCGACAACCGCGAAACCGCGGCCGGCTTCGCCCGCACGAGCCGCCTCGACACCGGCGTTGAGGGCCAGCAGGTTGGTCTGGAACGCGATTTCGTCGATCACGCCGATAATCCGGCTAACCTCCTGGGAGGATTGCTCGATGGCGGTCATGGCGTGAACGGCCTTTTCAACGACGGCGCCTGACTGGTTGGTGCTTTCGTTGGTGTGTTGGACCGTTTGTGCCGCCGTTCTGGCGTTTTCGGCGCTGGCATTGACCTGCGATGTCAGCTGGTCCAGGGCGGCGGCGGTTTCTTCGAGGCTTGCAGCCTGTTTCTCCGTGCGCATCGACAGGTCGTTGGCCGCCGTGCTCATTTCTCCGGTGCCCGACGTGATGTTGGCCACCGAAGTGTTGACCGTCTTGAGGGTCTGCTCGAGGCTTTCCATGGCGGAGTTGAAATCCTCGCGCAACTGGGCGTACTCGCCGGGGAATTCATCGTGAATCCGATGGGTCATGTCACCAGCCGAAAGCCGGGAAAGACCGGTGCCCAGACGGGTAACAATCCGCTTCTGCAGGGCTGCCGAACTGGCGCGCTCGGTTTCCGTGGTTTCACGGGCGCGCTCCGCACTCTCACGGTCTCGTGCAGCCTGGGATTCAAGCTGGTCTGATTCAGCGAGACGATGGCGGAACCCTTCCAGCGCGCGGGCGACGGCTCCGGTTTCATCCGAACTCGATTGACCGTTGATCGGCTTTTCGTAGTCGCCGTTGCTGAGGATCTTCACATCGGCGACGAGCTGATCGAGCGGACGTTTGACGAGCCGGTTTACCGAAGCGAAGATGCCCAGCAGCACAGCACCGAGAACGATCAGGCCGCCAATGATCATCATGTAGGTCTGCTGCATGACCGGACCTGCAATTGCAGCATCCGGGATATCGACGAGAACAACCCAGCTTGCATTCACGCCGGGAAGTTCGAACGGATACACAAGACGGTGGATGGTGGCGCCGCCTTGACCTGCAAGGTCACGGAGCGTGGCTGATACGCCGCGATCGAGGGCGGCCTTGACCTCTGCTTGACCCTCGGCGTCGAAATCGGTCATCATGGCGTCCTGTGTCGGACCGACAAGCCATTTGCTGTCCTGTGAGACCAGCATGACGCGGCCGGATTCGAACGGGCGCATTTTCGACAGCTTGTCCGAAAGCGAGGCGAGCGAAACGTCGATGCCCGACACGCCGATCAGTTTGCCGCCGGATTTGACCGGGAAAGTGATCGAACTCAACGTGGTCGGAACAGATGCGCCCTGAGCCAGGTATGGCGGTGTGATGGCGCCTTTGCCGCTGGTTGCCGACATTGCGTACCATGCGGCGGCAGGATCGATGTCGAAAGTCGAGAAGTGGATTTCACCGCTGCTGGTCTTGGTCCAGTACGGGCTGAAGGCTCCTTTCGAATTGCCGCCCATTTCCTTGTTGTCGATAAAGTCGGCCTGGTGGCCGTCAAACTGGTTTTCGGCTTCCGCAAACCAGGCGCCAAAGGCCATGTCATGCGTCTGCATGGTGGCTTTGGCCAAATTGATGATCCCGGTCCTGTCGAGGTCACTTTCGGCATGACCATTTCCGGTGATCGCTGCCATGGTGGCTGCGGCAGTTGCAAGACCACCGATTTCGCCGGCAATGTTGGCCGCAATGGCTTTTGCTTCGACCTGGGCCTGATCAAACACGAGTGCTTCAACGTGTTGTTCCGTGCTGGAGATCAGGACGTAGTTCGAGATGAGAAGGACAGATGCGACGGTAGCGCCGGCAACTGCAATGAGTTTTGTCGAGAGAGATCTGTTGGTAAAGCCGAGCATGCGACTTGTCCTCAAATTGCGCATTCGCGGGTAGCGAAATGCAGACCGAACAAATTGTGAGAGGATCCATCATGGTTATTGCAGGCCCGGTGGCGACTACATCTCGCACCTTTGTTTAGCCTCGAATTTTCCGATATTGTTTTATCGTTTCCGAAAAATGAATCGGCCCCTTCGAAATTTAGAAGTGCAACGGCTATCCTATTGGAAGTTATCGTTTTAATTATGATCTCAGCAACGCAAATTGCGAAGATTCATCAAGGGAACTGGCTTCCTGAGAGGGCCCAAAACGGGTCCGGCGCCGGAACGGCAAAACCTGCCGCCCTGTGCCGGACAAGAGCGCACGCCGCCTCAGACCAAATTCCACGCGACAAATGCAGGTTTGTAGCCGCCGTTCAAACTTTCAAGCCTTGATAGTTACATTTACAACTGATTTTATAGCCACTGATTTGAACAGTTATCGGAGTGCTCCAATGTCGCTTGCCTATATGCCGGGTTTTGGAAACGACTTTGAAACCGAAAGCCTGCCTGGCGCTCTGCCGCAGGGGCAGAATTCGCCGCAGCGCTGTGCTTACGGCCTGTATGCCGAACAGCTTTCCGGCTCGCCGTTTACCGCGCCGCGCGGAACCAACGAGCGCTCATGGCTGTACCGGATCCGTCCCAGCGTGCGCCACACCACCGATTTCCGAGTGATTGACCGGCCTTACTGGCTGTCGGCGCCGAAACAGGAGCCCGATATCCTCTCGCTGGGCCAGAGGCGCTGGGATCCGATGCCCTATCCGGATAGTGCGGTGAATTTTCTCGATTCGATGCGCACCATCACCACTGCCGGCGATGTGGTCGGGCAGACCGGGATGGCCACCCATATCTATGCGCTGACGGCGGACATGGAGGATGACTATTTCTTCGATGCCGATGGCGAGTTGATGATCGTTCCGCAGGAAGGCGCACTGACAATCTTCACCGAGATGGGGATCATCGAGGTTGCGCCGCTGGAGATCGTGGTGCTGCCGCGCGGCATGATGTTCAAGGTGAAGCGGGCCGAGGGTGTTGAGCGGGCACGTGGTTATGTCTGCGAAAACTACGGCGCCAAGTTCTCTCTGCCCGAACGCGGACCGATCGGCGCCAACTGCCTGGCAAACCCGCGCGACTTCAAGACGCCGGTAGCGGCTTATGAAGACAAGGAAACCACATGCCTGGTGCATATCAAGTGGTGCGGCGTGTTCCATGTCACTGCAATTGGCCATTCTCCGCTCGATGTGGTGGCTTGGCACGGTAATTACGCGCCCTACAAGTATGACCTGAGAACCTTCTCGCCGGTGGGTGCGATCGGCTTTGACCATCCTGATCCGTCGATCTTCACCGTGCTGACGGCGCCTTCGGGCGAGGCGGGGACGGCCAATATCGATTTCGTGATCTTCCCGCCGCGCTGGATGGTGGCCGAGCATTCCTTCCGTCCGCCTTGGTATCATCGGAATATCATGAGTGAATTCATGGGCTTGATCGAAGGTCAGTACGACGCCAAGGAAGAAGGCTTCGTGCCCGGCGGTGTCAGCCTGCACAACATGATGATGCCGCACGGCCCCGATCATGATGCCTTCGAAAAGGCCTCGACGGTTGAGCTCAAACCGGTCAAGCTGTCGGATACGATGGCGTTCATGTTCGAAACCCGTTTCCCGCAGATGGTGACCCGTTATGCGGCGGAACTTGAAACGCTTCAGACCGGCTATGTGAATTGCTGGGAGGGGATCGAACGCAAATTTGACGGCACGCCGGAAGCCGGCGGCTGGTCGGGCGCCAAGTGAACCGTCGCCGGGTCTGACCGGGCTGCGAAAGCGGGCCGGCACTCCCGGCGTGCTGACACTGGCCCGCGCTCCTGTTGACCGGGGCCGGTTTATCCCGCTCCGGGAAGAGACCCGGGAAAAGACAATGGGGCGTGATGGACCGGACCTGCCGGTCGCATCTGCCGAACCACAAAGGAACATCGCATGAAACTAGCCACTCTTCGTGACGGCAGCCGGGATGGACGTCTGGTCGTCGTCTCGCGCGACCTGACGCGCGCCTCCGGGGTTCCGCACATCGCGCGTACGCTGCAGGCGGCGCTGGATGACTGGAAGCATGTGGCGCCCCGGCTTCAGGATGTGGCACAGATGCTGGAAAGCGGTGGGGAACCGTCCGAGCGGTTTCATGAGCGCGATGCGCTGTCGCCGCTGCCGCGGGCCTATCAATGGGCCGACGGTTCGGCCTACGTCAATCACGTCGAACTGGTGCGCAAGGCACGCGGCGCCGAGATGCCTGCCAGCTTCTGGGAAGAGCCGCTGATGTACCAGGGCGGTTCGGACGCCTTCCTGGCTCCGCGCGGACCGATCCGGATGGCTGACGAAGCCTGGGGGATCGACTGCGAGGGCGAAGTGGCGGTGATCGTCGGCGACGTGCCGATGGGTGCCGACATCGATACCTGCCGCGAGGCAATCCAGCTGGTGATGCTGGTCAACGATGTCAGCCTGCGTGGACTGATCCCGGCAGAGCTGGCAAAGGGCTTCGGTTTCTTCCAGTCCAAACCGTCCTCGGCGTTTTCGCCGGTGACAGTCACGCCTGACGAGCTGGGCGACGCCTGGGATGGCGGCAAACTCAGCCTGCCGCTGGAGGTTGATCTCAACGGCGAAGCCTTCGGACGCGCCAATGCCGGGGTCGACATGACATTCGATTTTCCGCGGCTGATCGCGCATGCGGCGAAAACCCGCGCACTGTGCGCCGGCACGATCATCGGATCGGGTACGGTTTCAAACAAGGGACCGGAGGGAGATCCGGGCAAGCCTGTCAGCGAAGGCGGCGCGGGCTATTCGTGCATTGCCGAGATCCGCATGATCGAGACGATCGCGTCGGGCAAACCAGTGACACCGTTCATGCGCTTCGGCGACACGGTGCGCATCGAGATGAAAGATGCCGATGGAAATTCCATTTTCGGCGCCATCGAGCAAACAGTTGAGAAAGCTTAGGATATATCAATGAGCAAGAAATTCGCATCCGCCGGTGACATGACGGAAAAGAACATCTCCTTTACCGAGATCGGCCGCGACATCTGGGCATTTACCGCAGAGGGCGATCCCAATTCGGGAGTGATCATCGGCGATGACAGCGTCATGGTGATCGAGGCACAGGCCACCCCGCGGCTGGCAGGCAAGGTGATCGAAAAGATCCGCTCGGTCACCGACAAGCCGATCAGCCATCTGGTGATGACACACTATCACGCCGTGCGCGTGCTCGGCGCGTCCGCCTACCAGGCGCCGACGGTGATCATGGGCGATGTTGCCCGTTCGATGGTCGAGGAACGCGGCCAGGAAGACTGGGACAGTGAATTCCAGCGTTTCCCGAGACTGTTTCAGGGCCATGAGAGCATTCCCGGCCTGACCTATCCGACCACCACATTTTCCGAACGCATGACCGTGTATCTGGGCAAGCGCAAGGTTGACCTGATGCATCTCGGACGTGCCCACACTGCTGGCGACATCGTTGCCTGGGTGCCTGATGAAGAAGTGATGTTTACCGGCGACATCGTCGAGTATCACTCCGCCTGCTATTGCGGCGATGGCCATTTCGACGACTGGGGCGATACGCTGGACATGATCCGCTCGTTCGATCCTCAGGCGATCGGACCGGGCCGTGGCGACGCACTCGTCGGCCGCGAGATGGTGGATGCCGCCATCGACAGCACACGTGATTTTGTCGATTCCACCTATCGTCCGGTCGCCAAGGTCGTGGCGCGCGGCGGGTCGCTGAAGGAAGCGTGGGATGCGGTGCGGGCCGAATGCGATCCGAAGTTCAAGGACTTCGCGATCTATGAACACTGCCTGCCGTTCAATGTCGCCCGTGCCTATGACGAGGCCCGCGGCATCGACACGCCACGGATCTGGACCGCGGAACGCGATGCGGAGATGTGGGCGAAGTTGCAGGGCTGAGGACTTTCGGGGGCGGCGTGGTCCGCCCCTTGCCGTCCGGGAGGTGTCATGAGCAAAATATTTGAAGTACCGCTGTATCCCTATCAACGATCGGCCGATCAGGATGCCGCAACGCCGGTGCACCATCCGGTGGTGGTGGTCGGCGCCGGTCCGGTAGGACTGGCTCTGGCAATTGATCTTGCGATGCAGGATGTGGCCGTCGTCGTGATCGACGAGAACGACAAGGTCAGCTGGGGATCGCGGGCCATCTGTTTTGCCAAGCGCCCGCTCGAGATCCTCGACCGGCTGGGGTGTGGTGACCCGATGGTCGACAAGGGCGTGGTCTGGAACCTCGGCAAGGTCTATTTCGACGAACGTCAGGTGTTCGGTTTCAACCTGCTGCCCGAGCAGGGACACAAACGCCCGGCCTTCATCAATCTGCAGCAATATTATCTCGAGCAGTATCTGGTCGAACGGGTGCGCGAACTGCAGGCAGCCGGCAAGCCGATCGAGTTGCGCGGCGGCAACAAGGTTGTCGACGTATCCCAGGACGAGAACAGCACCGAGCTGACAATCAGCACGCCCGACGGCCCATACAGGCTGCGTGCCGACTTTGCAGTCGCGTGCGACGGGGCGGCGTCGCCGATCCGGAACCTGATGGGGCTGGATTTCGTCGGCCGGGTGTTCGAGGACAACTTCCTCATTGCCGACGTGGTGATGGAAGCCAAATTCCCGACCGAACGCTGGTTCTGGTTCGACCCGCCGTTCAACCGCGGCCAGTCGGCGCTGTTGCACAAGCAGCCGGACAATGTCTGGCGCATCGATTTTCAGCTCGGCTGGGACATCGACCGCGAGGAAGAGCTGAAGCCCGAAAACATCGACCGGCGTCTCAAGGCCATGCTCGGCGAGGAGATCAGCTACGAGCTTGAATGGAGTTCGATCTACACCTTCCAGTGCCGCCGGATGGACCGGTTCCATGAAGGACGGGTGATCTTTGCCGGTGACGCCGCGCACCAGGTCTCGCCATTCGGCGCACGCGGTGCGAATTCCGGGCTGCAGGACACAGACAACCTCGCCTGGAAGCTGAAGCTTATCCTTGATGGTAAGTCTTCAATTACGTTACTTGACAGTTACGACGCGGAGCGGATCCACGGAGCAGAGGAAAACATCCTCAATTCGTCGCGCTCGACCGACTTCATCACGCCGAAATCGGAAATCAGCCGGATCTTCCGCGATGCGGTTTTGGATCTGTCCGAACGCTACGAGGCGACGCGGCCGATGGTCAATTCGGGCCGTTTGTCGGTTCCTTGCACCTATGACGGCTCTCCGCTCAACGGCCCTGATTGCACCGGAATGCCAGAGCGCACCCGCCCGGGTTCGCCAATGGTCGACGCACCGGTTCCGGCCGGATGGCTGCTTGATCAGACCGGGTTCGGTTTTCAGCTGATGTCAATCGGCGAGACGGTGCCTGATGCGCTCGTGGTCGATGGGGTGAAGGTTACGTCGCTTGCTCTTTCAACCGCCGATGATGCCGATGGTTACCTCCGGCAGCGTTATCTCGGCGATGCCCCGAAGGCGGTCTACCTGATCCGGCCGGATCAGCACGTGGCGGCGCGCTGGGACCATTATGACGAGACGGCGGTCAAGGCGGCGGTTCTCAAAGCGATCGGGAGATAAGGGATGACTGCGCTCAAAACCGAGGCCAACATCAAGGGGCCCGATGAATTTTACGCCGAGCTGCTCTCGGTCCACGAAGGGCTGAGCAAAGAGCAAAGCGACGCATTGAACGCCCGGCTGATCTTGCTGCTCGCCAATCATATAGGCGACCGAGAGGTGCTTTCCGAAGCCCTGAAAGCGGCAGCCCTGAAAGATTGAACGGAGGAGAAACGCCATGAAAATCGAGCAGATCCACCATGTGGCCTATCGCTGCAAGGACGCCAAGGAAACCGTCAACTGGTATGTCGACAATCTGAACATGGATTTCGTTCTCGCCATTGCCGAAGATGAGGTTCCTTCGACACATGAGCCCGATCCCTACATGCACGTGTTCCTTGATGCCGGGAACGGAAATGTGCTGGCGTTTTTCGAACTGCCGACCAAGCCGGAGATGGGGCGCGACGAAAATACCCCGGTCTGGGTTCAGCATATTGCCTTCAAGGTGAAGGATCGCGACACGCTGCTGGCGTTCAAGGAGAAACTCGAGGCCAATGGCATCGAGGTTCTGGGCGTGACCGACCACTCGATCTTCCATTCGATCTATTTCTTCGATCCGAACGGCCACCGGATTGAGCTGGCTTGCCCGGATCCCGAGGAAGAAGCGATGATCAAGCGGCTCGATGAGGTCAAATGGGACATGCTCGAGGAATGGTCGAAGACCAAGCGGGCGCCCAAGCACGCCGATTGGCTGCACGCCAGGGAATTGTCAAAGGCATGAGGACCAGTTGATGGACACGCCCGTTCTTTACGACTACTGGCGCTCGACGGCGAGCTACCGGGTTCGGATCGCACTCAATCTTGCCGGTATCGACTACACGCCGGTCGTCGTGAACCTGCTTGACGGGGAGCACAGGGGGGACGCCCATCTGGCACGAAATCCGCAAGGGTTGGTGCCGGCGCTGGAAATCGACGGGCTGATGCTGACCCAGTCGCTGGCCATCATCGAGTATCTGGTTGAAACCCGCGGCGTTTCGCTGCTGCCGGATGATGCGGCGGACCGGGCGCGGGTACGGGCGCTGGCGCACTCCATCGCCATGGATATCCATCCTGTCTGCAATCTGAATGTAGTTGCACACGTGATGGAACTCACCGGCGGCGGCGATGCGGTGCGGCTGGCCTGGATGCAGAAATTCATCGGCCAGGGCCTGGCGGCTTTCGAAAAGATGCTCGATCATCCATCAACCGGCGTATTTTGCCATGGCGATACGCCGGGGCTGGCCGATATCTGCCTGATCCCGCAGCTTTTCAATGCCGACAGGTGGGGCGTTGATCTTTCGGGTTTCAAACGGATTACGGCAATCCGGGCTACCTGCGATCAGCTGCCAGGCTTTGCCAACGCGCATCCGGACAAGAACAACTTCTAGGGCATCGGGCCCGTGATCGGGATGTTCTGGCTTGCCATCACAGCCTTGCTAGCCGTTTCTCGACGGCTGCAAGGTATCTTGCGCGGCTTTCCGGCGTTGATTTGTCCATCAGATAGTGCGCCATGAACAGGCGCTGGCAGCGTTTGCCGCATAGTGCGCGCATGCCGCGCAGGATCGTGCGCTTTCCGGGATGGGCCACGACATAGGACCACCAGCGCGGCGCACCGCAGGTGGTGATCACGCCCAGGAAATTGATGTGGGTCATCAGCGGCTCGATCGGCCCCGGTCCATCGGGGATCCGGAATGTCAGGTCCGGCGTCCAGACCCGGTCGAGCCAGCCCTTCAGCATGGCTGGCAGGCCGTACCACCAGGTTGGATAGACGAACAGCAAGCCCTCTGCCGCCTGCAACCGTTCGGCATGACCGGGGAACGGGTGGTCGGCCAGTTTCATTTCGTTGTAATGGCGGCGCTCATCGGCCGGCATTACCGGCTCGAAGCCCTCGGCATAAAGATCGAGAAGATCAACCTCGTGACCGGCCTTTGCAAGGGCCTGCATGGCCGTGTCGCGGACGCTGGCGCAAAAGCTTTCGGGCACAGGGTGGCAATAGACGAGAAGAATACGCATCAGATTTTGTCCAGGGCACGTTCCACCTTCGACATGAAGGCATGCCGCGTCTTGTCGGTGGACAGGTTCATTTCATAATGGGCGAGGTAGCCCACCGGCGCACCGGGCTTGACCGTTGCACGCAACATGCGATTGGCAATCCTGCGCGGTGGATCGCCCATCAGCCAGGAGCGAAAGCGGGATCCGCCATAGGAGGTGACGACCAGGATTTTGCCGATGTTGTGCAGTGTCGGGCGGACCTTGCCATTGACCAGGCCAAAGGAAACGCCGGGCAGGAACACCCGGTCGAACCAGCCCTTGAGAATGGCCGGGAAACCGTAGTTCCACACCGGATAGACCAGCACCAACGCTTCGGCCTCAAGCAGTCGCTCGACATAGGTTTCTACCGGCTGCCGGTTGGTTTCGGGATCATGGTAGTTGAGCCGTTCGGTCTCGCTCATGACCGGGTTGAAGCCATCCTGATAAAGATCGATGGCATCGACCTCGTGGCCGTTGGTCTTCAGCTTTTCGACGGTCAATCGAAACAGGCTTGCATTGAAGCTCGATGCCACAGGGTGGGCATGGACCACGAGAACGCGCATTTGAAGTGCCTCAGCTTGCCTGTTTCAGGCCCTTGAACAACCAGACCTTGCCGGCATCGAAATCATAGTCCGGGTCATCCCATGCAATCATCTTGCCGGGATTGAGCAGGCCCTTGGGGTCGGACTGGCGCTTGAAGGCCAGCTGGATCTCGTCGGTTTGCTTCATGCCGCCTTCTTCCAGTGTGTAGCGGTGCGGATTGAAGACAGGGCAGCCATTGGCATTGTGCAGATCGATGATTTCGTCGAGCCGTTGTTCGGTGGTGAAACGGATCAGGGGCAGGCCGAAACAGGTGATGTCACCATCGAACCGGACGAATTCGAGATGCGAGATCATTTCGCCGGGGAACATGCGGTCCATCTTCGATGTCAGTTCAAGCTGGTTGGGAAACGGGTAAAGCGTCTGCAGATAGGTCCAGGCCGGATCAACCCTGAGCGCACGCAGGGTGGTGTGGTTCCAGGCCAACTCGAACACCGGCGGCAGGCCCTTCAGATCGCCCGCGGTTGTGGCGTCAAAAACGATCTCGCCCTCGTTACGCGCAGTGAACGCCTTGAAGGCGTCGTGGCTGTGCGGTGCCACCATGACCAGAACCACGCTCTGGCCTCCGGAGACGAATTTCTGGTGACGCTTGAAATAGTCAAACGGACAGGGGGCGGCGATCACCGAGATCAGCTTGGTCAGGATGCCATCCTGGCGCGCCAGTGCGTTGGCGTAGATGGTCGCTTCGTCAAAGCTGTCAAAGCCGACAATGGCATCGACCCAGTCATAGGCAGGCGCCAGCGGCATTTCGATTTCGGTGATGATGCCATTGGTGCCGTAGGCGTGGGTGACCTTGTGCAGGTCTTCACCGGTGAGTTCGAGGACCTGCGGTTCTTCCTCCATGGTGACCACGCGCAGGCGGATGACATTGCCGAAATCGCGCAATCCGCCCCAGGAAATCGAGCCGACACCGCCCGAGCCACCTGCAATGAAACCGCCGATGGTCGCGGTGTGGGCGGTGGAGGGATGCATGCGCATTTCCTGGCCCGACGCGGCGCGGGCGGCCTTGTCGAGGTCGGAACAGATGACGCCGGGTCCGCAAATCACCCGACCGAGGGATATCTCTTTGATCTCATTGAGGTCTGCGAGGCTCAACACCACGCCGCCGGAAAGCGGCATGGCCTGGCCGTAATTGCCGGTGCCGGTGCCGCGCGGGGTGACGGGAACATTGTGGCGGTAGCAGGCCTTGAGAATGCGGATCAGTTCCTCTTCGCTCCGGGGCGAGGCGACAAGGTCTGCAGTGACATGATCGAGCTGGCTTTTGAGCACCGGCGAGTACCAGTAGAAATCCCGGCTCTTCTGCTGGATGATCTTGTCGTTCTGCTCGATGCGGATGCCGTCCAGATCGGCGATCAGTGCGGTCATGTCCATGGCTCAGGGCTCCATCAAATCATCAAGGTCGGAATAGTCGGGCAGGGTGCTCTCGATTGCCTTGCCATCCCGGATCACGGTTCGGTTGCTTTCCGGGCGCGACAGAAGTTCGGTCAGGCTACGTCCGCGAAACAGCACCAGGTCCGCCTTCGCGCCGATTGCCAGCCTGCCCGCCCCGTCCAGCCGCATGGCCTGCGCCGGGTTGGCGGTCACGGTTGCGGGCCAGTTGCCGACCGGATGGTCAAAATGCAGGATCCGGGTGGCCTCGCGGTAGACTTCCAGCACGTCGAGGTCGCCATAGGCGTAGAACGGGTCGCGGGTGTTGTCGGAGGCTACGCAGACATTGATGCCGCGGGCCGCCATTTCGTGCAGCAGCGTCACTCCGCGCCAGCGCGGTGTCGTTGCGTCCGCGCGGCGGTCCTGCAAATACATGTTGCACATCGGCAGCGAGACCACGGAGAGGTTTGCGCGGGCAACCTTGTCCAGCGTCGCCTTGACCATGTCATCGGGTTGCCGGGCGAGCGAACAGCAATGGCCGACAAGCACCTTGCCCTCAAAACCATGGCGCAAGGCGGCATCGGCAATACGGTCGAGCGAAACGGCGTTTACGTCATCGGTCTCGTCGGCATGGAAATCGAGGTCGAGCCCGAGCTCGATGGCCTTGGCGAACATGCGGTCGAGCAGCGTATCGAGATCGGGCACCATGTAGGTGACCGCTCCAAGAATGCCGCGGTGGCGGGCAACGGTTTGCGCCAACCGGTTGAACCAGCTCTCGTTTCGCGCTTCATCGATGCCGAAGAGGCAGGCGGCCTGCAACTCAACCCTGCCTTGCCAACGCTGCCTGACGGTGTCGAAGACAGGCCAGGAGATATCTTCCTGCGGCGGAACGGAATCGAGGTGGGTGCGGAGCGCCCTGGTGCCGTGGGCATAGGCGCAGGCAAGGGAGAACTCCATCCGCCGATCGACATCTTCCGCTGTCCAGCGGGCCTTGCGGTCGTCGCCAACTGCGCTCAACGCGCCCGGAAAGGAGCCGTCTGGGTTGGGTTTGCGGGCCCAGATGTGGCCCTTGTCGATGTGGGTGTGGCAATCGACGAAGGCCGGATAGGCGATGCCGCCCCGGCAATCGACCGCAAATGTGTCCACGGGCTTCGTACCGGCTGCATGAATTGCCCTGATCGCACCGTCAGCGATTTCAATCGCTGCCATCGAGAACCCTTCGGTATCGAAGTCAAAGCCTTCGATATTATCCAGGTGGGACCGGTGCAGCCGGAGATTGCTCAGCGTGTAGGTGCCATTTTCGGGCAGGATCAAGGTATGCGGTGTCACTCACTGCTCCTGTTTGAGCGCGCTCTCATGCCAGCGGTGCAGCACGAGGTGGGAGATCCAGGACAAGGCAAGAAATATGACGATCCCGGTCAGGGAGATCAGGATCAGGGCGGCGAACAGCCGCGGCGCATTGAGCCGGTATCCCGCCTCGATGATGCGCGAGGCGAGGCCGGAGGACTGGCCTGCGGTGCCGGCTACGAATTCGGCCACCACGGCGCCGATCAATGCCAATCCGCCGGCGATCTTCAACCCTCCGAGGAAATAGGGCATCGCTGCGGGTAGGCGGAGGTGCCACAGGGTTTGCCACCGGGTGGCACCGTTGAGCTTGAAATAGTCGATCAGGTTGCGGTCGACCGAATTGAGCCCGAGCGTGGTGTTGGACAGGATCGGGAAGAAGGCAACGATCCAGGCACAGAGCAGCAGCTTTGTCGTCTGGTCATCGACATAGATGTTGATCAGCGGAAAGATCGCCACGATCGGGGTCACCTGCAGCACGATGGCGAAGGGAAACAGGCTCATCTCGACCCAGCGCGACTGGGTAAACAAAACCGATAGCCCGACGCCGCCGAAAACGGCCAGCGCCAGCGACAGAACGGTGATCCGCAAGGTGACCAGCAGCGAAGAAAACAGCAGGCCTGCGTCTTCGATCAGGGTGTCGAGAACCATGCCGGGGCGCGGCAGGATGTATTTCGGGATTTCGTTCCAGACGCAGATGCGATCCCACAGGATGATGGCCGCTGCCATGATCAGGAGCGGCAGCAGCCAGCGACCGGTGCGTTCGAGCTTGCGGCTGCGCTCGCGGCGGGCTTCTTCAGCGTCAACCACGACGGGCGCAGGTCTTTCAGTGGACGGCATCAGCAGCCTCCATGCCCATGGCGCGTGAGAGTGTGTCGGAGGTATTGCGGCATAGCTCGGCATAATGCGCCGATGTTCTGAAATCCGCGCCGCGCGGGTAGGGGGCGTCAATCGTCAATTCCTCAAACACCCTGCCCGGATGGGCGGCCATGACGGTGATGCGGTTTGACAGGAAAACGCTTTCGAACACCGAATGGGTGACGAAGAGCACGGTGAAACGGCGTTCCTGCCAGAGTTCGAGCAAATCGTTGTTGAGCTTGAACCGGGTGATTTCGTCGAGTGCGGCGAAAGGCTCGTCCATCAGCAGGATGCGCGGCCGGGTCACCAGTCCCCGGGCAATGGATACGCGCATCTTCATGCCGCCGGACAATTCGCGGGGAACGGCGTTCTCAAACCCTGTCAGGTGAACCCGCTCGAGCACTTCGGCGATCTGCGGTTCGGCCTGTTTGCGCGAGACGCCACGCAACCGCAGCGGCAGCCAGACATTGTCGTAGACACTGGCCCAGGGCATCAGCGTCGGTTCCTGGAAGACAAATCCGATGTCGTTCTGCTCAAGTGGCGCCCCGCGCCAGTCGACCACGCCGGAAGTGGGCGATGACAGTCCGGCAATGATCCGCAAGGCCGTCGACTTTCCGCAGCCGGAAGGGCCGAGAAGGCTCATGAAGTCGCCATCGTTGACGGTCAGGTTGACCTTGTCGAGCGCCGTGACGCCGGATGCGAAGGTCTTGCCAATGGATTGCAGGATCAGGAAGGGATGTGTCCGGTCAGGCATGGGTACCCAGATGGTCGTCTTGAAGGATGAGAAACCCGCCCGGGCCTTGTCGTCCGGGCGGGATGTCGTGTTACTTCTTCAGATCGAGCCCGACGCCATTGTTGACGTAGTCGAGCGTGTAGGAGGCCTTGATGTCGATGCCGTCCTTGGCCACGCCGGCCTTGACCATCTTGGCGTAGAAACTCTCCATCCGCGCGTCGGTCATGGCGCCGATGCCCATGGTCTCGGTGTCGCCGGAATCGACGATGCCGTATTCCTTGAGCTTGTCGATCGAGAAGGCGATCTGCTCGTCGGTCATGTCCGGATTGTCTTCCTGGATCATGGCATTGGCGGCAGAATTGTCGCCATAGAGGTAGTTGTACCAGCCCTTGATTGAGCCATCGACGAAGCATTTTACCACTTCGGGTTTTTCATCGATTGTTGCCTGCATGGTCTCGATGGTGGTCGAGTAGGTGTCAAAACCGTAATCGGCAACCAGGAACAGGTTCGGCTTGAACCCGCCTTCACGTTCAACTGCGAACGGCTCGGAGGTGATGTAGCCCTGCTGTGCCGATTTCGGGTTGGCGATGAAAGGTGCGGGGTTGAAGGTGTAGGGGACCCGCTTGGAGGCATCAAAACCGTATTCGGTGATCATGTATTGGAAATAGCTCTGGAACCCGGCATCGCCCAAAATGAATTGTTCGGCATTCTTGAGCTCTTCCCAGGTATCGAGGCCCTGACCGGGATGGGTCATGATAACCTGCGGTTCCTTCTGGAAGGAGGCTGCGACAACCTTGACCGGAATTTCCTGCTCGACCGCAGAGAAAGCCTCGAGCATGTTGCCGCCCATGTGAAACTCGATCTTGCCGGCCAGCAGCAATGCGCGGTTGTTCACCTGGGGCCCGCCCTGGGCGATTGTCACGTCAAGGCCGCAGGCGGCATAGGTGCCATCGGCAACTGATTGATAGAATCCGCCATGTTCCGGCTGCGCCAGCCAGTTCGTGCCAAATGTGACCTTCTCTGCAGCTGAAGCCTGGGCACCCATGGCCAGGACAACCGCCAGTGCGGCTGAAGAACGAAGTAGAAGCGTCATGTACACCATCCCTTGGTTTTGGTCCGGGGGTCGAATCACCCCTGCATTTTTACTGACAATCGATCCAAGCAAGCGTCATGCCACCACTGGCCAGACCGGCCTTGTCACGGGTTTCGGCCCCCCGTTGATTACACTGCTTGGGAAACTGCCTACGGAGTAAACTGATTGCCCAAAAACATGCCTGAAAATGCCGACATTCCGCAGAGTGACCCATTCCCGCCCGGTTTGGAATAGACGGGGAAAACTTTGTGGGCTTAATAGGCGATGATCTGATCTGCCTGGGATAGCCGCCATGAAACACCATACGCCATCGTCCATAAGGGCGCCGTTCGCCCGTTACAGCCATGGTGTGGAAGTCCCGCCGGGACACCGTCTGGTGCTTTGTTCGGGGCAATTGTCGATAGATATTGACGATCACGTTCCCGAAACAGCAGAAGCGCAAACCGAACTGTGCTTCAATAATGTCGCCGCAATACTGCAGTCGGCGAACATGTCGCTGGCAGATATCGTGCGGATCAATTCCTACGTCACGGATCGGGCTCATTTGCCCGGCTACATGAAAGTGCGCGACCGCTTGTTTGGCGATCCGGCGCCGGCCTCGACCCTGATGATCGTTTCGGGCTTTGCCCGCGAGGAATTCAAGGTGGAAATCGAAGTCATTGCCGCTGCGCCTGACGAAGAGTGAAGGAAGAAATCATGACGCGGAAAATCTGGTGGGGCGATTTCACGACACGCGAGTTCGAAGGGCTTGACCCGGAATCGACGATTGCAGTGCTGCCGGTGGCGGCCGTCGAGCAGCACGGGCCGCATTTGCCGGTTTCGACCGACAGCTCGATCATGCAGGGCATGCTCGAGACAGTGATCGGGCAGGCGCCGGACGACCTCGATATCAGGATTTTGCCGATCCAGTGCATCGGCAAATCAAACGAGCACCAGCATGCGGCCGGCACGCTGACAATCCCTGCAACCACGCTGATCGAACACTGGGTGGAACTGGGACACTCGATCGCGCGCGCGGGGATCCGCAAGGTGGTTCTGGTCAATTCCCATGGCGGCAATGAAGAGGTGATGGGCATTGTCGCACGCGAGTTGCGGGTGCGGGCCAGGATGTTGGCGGTCAAGACATCCTGGATGCGGTTCGGTTTGCCTGAAGCAATGTACAGCGAAACGGAAACCGCCTACGGCATCCATGGCGGCGATGTCGAAACATCACTGATGCTGCATTTCCGTCCCGATCTCGTAGCCTTCGACAAGGCTGAAAATTTCGTCTCGGCGGTGACGCGTGCGGAAAACGAGTTCGAGCTGCTCCGGCATACGGGACCCCATGCGTTCGCCTGGATTGCAAGCGACGTGAACCCCTCGGGTGCGGTTGGCGAGGCAGCACTCGCGACAGCTCAAAAGGGCGAGGCGACAGCCCGGCACCAGGCCGAAGGCTTCCTCAAACTGATGTCGGATGTCAGGTCAGCCAAACTTGATGATTGGTTGGTCTGACCGGCCTTGCCGGCCATGTCAGCTCTTGGGAATCGTCTTGATGCGGCCGACCATATCGACGACCTCGACCTTGAGCAGTTTCGAGAACTTGACGTTGATGGTGAATTTGCCCTGAGACCTGGCCTTGCCGCGCACTTTCGTGGGGATGCCGGGAATGGTCAGGCTGACGTCTTCGACCTTGCGGGGGAAATAATCCGAGGTCAGCAGACAGCCGTCCTCGCACAGATTGACCATCCAGCACGGCACTGAAAGTTCGTCCTCGCGTCCGCGCTGACGGATGCGGGCAATTACCGGGCAGTTCGCATCCCGCCGCGGATAAACGCGCCGTTCCGGCTTGGCCTCGCCAATGGATTGGGTGATCAGGTAATTTTTCGGCTTCATGGACAATTCCTCACTTAGCCGCAGTTAGCTAAGTCTGAGTTTTGCCGAACGGAAGCTAATTAAGTGTTTATTTGTTTACTTGATAGTGAGGGGTAATCTAACGATTGCGCCCGAATACCATGGGAAATGTCCGCATTTTGACGGGTTGCCAGATATAAACTGGGCATGATCTGCGGTGGCCGTGCAAGCTACATCCGACTGGTCTTTTCCGGGGCTTCGACAGTCTGCACGGACGCGAAGAGCGTCCCCGCCGCGAGCGGGTCTGGTTGTTCCACTTGAACCGAATGGCCGGGCGTGAACCACACCCGGCCATCGGTCCTGGATATCAAATCCGATTCTGCAGGATCAGGCGTCGAGAACGGCCTCGAACCCCTCGAAATTCGGGTGGCCGGCATACATTCCCTTGTTGTTGCCGGCATTCTTGTGGGCGTTGCGGAAATTCTCTGAATGGGTCCAGTCGATGAAGCTTTCATGCGACTGCCAGACGGTGTGGGAGGCATAGAGGGTTTGCCCGGTCTCTTCGTTCTTCGGGCCCTTGAGCAGGTGAAAGGTCTTGAAGCCGGGTACCTCTTTCAGGCTTGAATCCCGGTTGCGCCAGACATCCTCGAAAGCTTTCTCATGGCCTTCATTGATGATGAAACGGTTCATTGCGATAAACATGTTGTCTTCTCCTTTGTGATTTGTCGAACCGGGAAATTTGCTTGTCGTGACAAGCCGCTTTCCGGGAAAGGGCTGCTGGTGGCGGCGTTGCTATCTCCGTCCTCATCCCGAGCGAGATGCGCGAAGTGGAGGCATTCGATGAGCGCCGGGTCACCGGTCAGCTGTTCGCTGACGAGCTTGTGCAGCTGCAACCGGCACAAGGTCTGGAAACGATGCATCCGACTACCTCCGAAACTCGATTGGTATGACAAAACGGGTCCGGGCGCCCGCAGGTGGTTTGGGGAAGGGGGCTGCCCTTTTGATGTGGGCGAGTGCGGCCTTGTCGACGCGGGTACTGCCTGAACTTTTGGAGACGGCCACACGGACGGCCTGGCCGCTGGCCGTGACGTGGAAACTGACATGGGTCACGCCCCTGCCGCCGGCATTTCTCTGTCTCGTTCTGGCAATCTTGGCGTATACCTTGCCGGGATAATTGGCCGCCGCGGCATTGCCGGAATTGGCCGATCTCGGTTTCGACTTGCTCTTGCCGCTGGACGACGCCCTGGCCTTGGCCTTGCCGTCCTGAGACCCGGCCTTGGCGTTGACTTTCGAGCTGGACGTCTTGCTGCCGGCACTGGCTTTCTGGCGTGGTTTTTTCTGTCGTTTCGGCTTTGCAACGGGCTTGGGAACATCTGCCGGAGCGTTGGCCACGACAGGCTCGGTCCTTTCCACCGGCGCGACGGTTTCGGCTGGCTTGACCGGGACGGTGCTGGTTTCCACCGAAGTTGGCTTGATCGGTCGCGGCGTTTCCGGTTCCTGCTGGTTGGCGGGTGCTTGAGGAGTCGAACTCTCCACCCGCTCCGAGGCGGATGGAGAGATCAGGCTCTCGTCCTGCGAGGGGTCCAGCCTGAAAGAAGATGGAGAAACCGCGCTTTGGGCAGAGATCACGGGCGCCGTCGCCTTCGCAGGCGTTGCGACCGGCCGGGTGAGCTTTGGAGTTGTTGTTGCCTCGGTCTCTTGCGTCTGCACAGGCTCAAGCCTGTCGCCGGCCTTGATCAGGTCGGCAAAGTCGCTGCCCAGTACCGCTTCCTGCTCGTTGTCTCCTCCCTCGACCAGTATCTCCTGGCCGAATTCGGGCGAGATTGCCATTGCGGCAACGTGCAGCAGGGACGAAGCCAGCAAAGCCGCAACAGCCGTCAGGCGCAATCTGGAGGCCGGGGAGATCAACGACTCACTCCCTGTTCGGTCACGAGCATGATCTTCTCGGCACCAAGGCTGCGCAATTGCCGGCCGATGTCGATGAGTTTGACGGCGGGTAGCTCGCGGTCCGGAACCAGCCTGATTGCCTTGAGATCATCCGGAGCGGATTCCTGCTTGATGGTGACATAGTGGGCCGGGGTGACGAGTGCGCCACGGTATTTCATCAAGCCGTCCGGCATGATCACCAGTGCATCCGGCGGCTCCCGGTTTTCGAGCTCCGCGGTGGAGACAAGCCTGACATCGCCGTCGAGCGGCGGGGCAATCTGGGCGGCCACGATGAAAAAGATCAGCATCAGGAAGACGATGTTGATCAGGGCGATTGTCGGTTCGGGCTTTGCCCGCCCGGATGGTCTTGGTGCCAGTCGCATCAGTGATCCTACCGCACAATCTGCAAGCTGATGCCGGTGGAGCGCCTGAGAACCAGCAAGGTATCGACAAGTTGCTGCGAGCTGGCGGTCTCGTCGACAGACAATATGACTGCGTTGACATTGGCCGAGGTCCTGAGCCGCTCGATTTCGGCCTGGAGTGCCTGGTTGGTCAATTCCGACCCGTTGAGCAGCAACCGGTCTGCCGACAGTTTCAGGAACGCCGGTACGCTTGCTTGGCGTGCCGGGTTGCCGCCGCCCGAAGCGCCGAGCTCGACGTCGGCAAAACGGGAGAAGGTTGAACTGAGCATGAAGAACAACAACAGCAAAAAGATGATGTCGATGAGCGACGTCATCGAGATCTGCCGCCTTCTGTATCCGGAAGCTTCAAGCCGCATCGGCGGGAACAGGCCAACTGCCTGCCATTGAAACGGGCGCGCGCGGATCGTCGAAAGACTGATGCGCCACCGGATTGAGGATGCGGGTCACGGCCATTTCGATGGCCAGTTGATGGCGCTCGACCCGGCTTTCGAAATAGGTCAGCGCAATGCTGGTCGGCATGGCGACGGCCAGTCCGACGGCGGTGGTCAGAAGCGCCACCCAGATTCCCCCGGCCAGAATCGATGGGTCAACGCTGTTGCCGGATTGCTGCAGTGCCTGGAAGGCGGTGATCATTCCCAGCACGGTGCCGAACAGGCCTATCAGCGGGGCGATCTGGGCGATGGTGTCGAGAACCCTGAACCCGCGCTGCAGCGTCTTGATCTGCGCATTGGCGTTGACCGCCACCACATCCTCGATGTCGGCACGGGAAAGGTTATGCTCGGCGGACTGGCGCTTGAGGCGAACCGCCAGCATCTCGATGCTGTGGACACCCTTTCTTGTGCCCAGCCTGAGCGATCCGAATTGCCAGAACTTGAACAAGGTCATGGCAACGGCAATTACCGACAGCAGGAGCAGCAGGACCACCACCGGACCGCCGATTTCGATGAGCTGATAAATCCGGGCGAGGGGGTTTTCGAAAAAACTCATCCGACAATCTCCGTCTTGGAGGAACTCTTGAGTCCAAGGAGATCCATGCATTCAGATCCCTTGAGTGACGGCCCTTTGCAGGACGCAGCACCGTTGACGAGAACACGGCCGATATCGGCGCAGCTGATATCGGGCAGGTCAAACTGGCGGACCCGCGTCTTGCCCCGGGGCAGGGACTGGAAGTCGAACAGCGCAAAACGATCGACCGTACCGCCGGTGTTGAACAACACGGTTTCCAGCGACATCTCGTCGATTGCTGCACCGGTTGCGTTGGTCGCCACGAACACAAGGCGGCAGGCCTGACCGACCTGTTCCAGCGCGTTGAGGTCGAGCGACAGCGCCGGCTGATCTTGCGCGATCCGGCCTTGCTCCTGGGCCCGCCCGGGTGTGGCAGCAACCGCAAGCCCCAGAGCGAGCGAGAGAATTGCAAGTTTAGGGCTTACGATTGCCATTTTCAGTCTCCCAGGTTGTTACCAGCCGAACTGCTTGGCGAGGCTGACCTTGAAAGTCCGGCCCTTGCCGTTGTCGTTGGAGAGGAAATCCCGGTACTTGGTGTCGAAGACGTTCTCGACCCGGAACGATGCTTCCCATCCGTTGAACTGGCTTTCCTGGTCCGGCCGCCAGTTGATGTAGACATCATGGGTGTTGAAGGATGCGCGTTTGAGCGTCTCAGCCGCCAAGTCCGTTGTTGCCGAGGTGGGAACGGGGACGCGGGTTTCGGCGAACACGAAGCGGCCTTCCCAGCCAAAGCTCAGCCCACGATCGGGCAGGCGGTAACCGGCGCCGATGTTGATCTCAGCCGGTGCGACCTCCGTCAACGCCGTCTTGTTGGTGAGATCAGTCCCGACCGTCAGGCCAAGACCGGCGTCGGCGAAGAAGTTGTTGCTCTCATAGCCTGCTTCAAATTCGACGCCGTAGATTTCCGCACGGCCGATATTGACGTATTGCGGATACATGTTGCGCTGACGGACGATGAGATCGTCGATCTTGTTGTAGAAACCGGTGGTCTTGAAGTCGAAATTGTCGCCGGCCTGGATCAGGTCGGACGTCGAAACGACAAAGCCGATTTCATAGTTGTTGGATTTTTCCTTCCTCAGGTCGAGGCTGTAATTGGGCGTGACGCCAGCGCCGTAGTCGTTGGAATAGATCTCGTCGATCGAGGGAAACCGCTCGGTGTGGGCATAGGAGCCGAAGACCGAGAAGTTGTCGGTGAACTTGTAGAGAGCGGCGATTTTCGGAGAGAATGCCGTATCGGTCTTGTCATCGGGAACCGCGGCACCCGCAAGTGTGCCAACTGAATCGCTGCCACTGAGCCGCTGATAATCGAACCGGACGCCGGGTATCAGCGTCAACTTGTCGTTCCAGATAAACTCGTTCTGGACGAAGATCCCGGTCTGGAAATCTGTGCCTTCGGGGTGATGGCCGAGTGGGGTGGCCGTGCCGGTTGTCCGGTTCTGGCGGATGACCTGGCCGCCGACGGTGAGATAGTTCTCATAGGAGTCACCGGTCCACTCGAAGGTGTTCTGTCCGAGGAACTGGTAGCTTTCGTAGCCGTAGGTCGAATCCTGGCCGATGGAATTGCCACCAAGCGACGCATTTGTCTGCTCGTTGGTGATGTTGTTGTAGGATAGCGTCAGCTTCAGATCGAGCCATGGATTGTCGGTCGCCGCATCCTCGTAGGAAATCTGCGCCTGCCTGTTGTTGACCACACGGTCGACCGTTCCGAACGTGCCGGTCGGCTGCAGCTGTGAATAGGCCTGGTTGTCCTGATCACTGGTAAACTGGCTGTAGCTGAGCTGGACTTTGCGCTCCTTTGCTTCATCCAGATAGAATGTGCCCTTGGCAAGTCCGTTCGGCGTGGTGAACTCGGAGCCTTCCACCAAATCGCCCGCACCGTCCTTGAATGCGCCGGCCTTGCGGTAATTGCCGGTCAGCAGCACTTCGGCGTAATCGCTCAGGCGAAGCGCGAGAATGGCGCTGGTGAGATAGCCGTTCGGGTTGGAATCATAGGTACCCTTGAGCTTGAGCGCGCCGGTCTGGCCTTCGGCGAGAAAGTCGGACGCGTCCTTGGTGGTGAAATTGACGACGCCGCCAAGCGCACCCGAGCCATAAAGCGTCGACGAGGCAGGCCCGCGCAACACTTCAACCCGTTTGAACAGTTCCGGGTCATTGAAGAAACCGCCCATGCGGTACTGTTCGAAGAACTGGGGAACACCATCGACATTGACGAGGATACGGCCTTCATCTGAAGCCGATTCGCCCTTGCCGATGCCGCGGATGTTGAAGGACTGGCCCAGGGCACGATTGGAACCGCCGATCACGCTGACGTTGGGAATGTCCTTGAGCAGATCGGTGACGGTGGAGGCCTGTTTTTCATCGATGTCGGTCTGCTCGAGAGCGGTGACCGCCTGCGGCGTATCGGTGGCGACCTTGGCGCGACCGGCACCGAGGACAAGCCGTTGCAGCAGGGTAAAGCCATTCTGCGGCGGGGCCTCCTCCTGTGCATGGGCGAACGGCACTGCCGTGAGTGCGGTGGTGGTGCACAGTGCCAAAGTCACCGCGGTGCGAGTTATGTTTGTTCTGATAGCAGTCATAGCGCCCTTACCTGATTCAAATGATTGAATAGCTGGCTGGCGGTACGCTCGCTCGCTTGCTGACGGCTCGATCAATTTGACATCAATATCAAACTTGACAATTCCGATCAGCTTATGCGAGACACCGATTACTAAAAGTGGAGTGCTTTAGTCAAGATAAAAACACGCAACAAATTTCGCCAAGCCAGCTTGCAGCCAGCCAGGCCAACACACGGATGTTGACCATGGACAAAAACACCCCCGAAAACAGCGCACCAGACCGCCGGTTTCAGCTTTCGCAAGCCGACCGCGGGACCGACCGGGTCATCGATTCGCGGGCGCTGTTCGGAGAGCGCAAGGAGATTGCCATCGAACACGATGGCGCCGTCTACCGCTTGAAAATCACCAAGCAAGGCAAATTGATCCTCAACAAGTGAGCTGGCAAATGAACACGACACCACACCCCGACAACGCCGCCATCCGGGAGGCGCGACGCAACAACCTGAAAATGCGCGAGCGCGATCTCGCTACCCAGCTCGGTATATCCGAAGCCCGGTTCCTCGACGCCTTCGTTGGCGAACATGTCGACCGGATCGAGCCTGATCTGGATGTATTTTTCCCGATGCTCAATGCAGCCGGCGAAGTCATGGCGCTGTCGCGCAATATCAACGCAGTCCACGAGAAAACCGGGGTTTACGAGAAATTCTCCGCTGGCAAGCATGCATCCGTGGTGCTTGGAAAAGACATCGACCTGCGCATTTTTCCGAAACACTGGCGGCATGGCTATCACGTCGCCAAGCCGATGGACGACGGATCTGTGCAGCGCAGTTTCCAGTTCTTCGATGTGCGCGGCGATGCCGTGCACAAGGTGTTCGCCCGCGAAACCACAGACATCGCGAAATGGAACCTGATCCGTGAGCACCTGTACAAGGATGACGCCGGTCCCGCCTTCAGGGCGGCTCCACCCGCAAAGCCTGCAACAACGCCGACGCATGAGGCCATTTCCAGTTTGCGGGAAACATGGGCGGGCATGGAAGACACGCATCAGTTTCAGTCGATGCTGCGCAAGACCGGGATCTCCCGTCACGACGCCATTCGCCTGATCGGCGAGGATTATGCAGAAAGACTGACGGAGGACTCCGCGGATATCCTGTTCGAGCGGCTTTCAAAGGATGAGGTGCCGATCATGGCATTTGTCCGCAATCCCGGAATCCTGCAGATTCACTCCGGACCGGTTCGCAACATCAAGCAGGTCGGGCCGTGGCTGAACGTACTCGACAGCGGATTTCACCTGCATCTGCGCAAGGACAAATTCGCCGCGATCTGGGTTGTCCGTAAGCCGACCAAGAGCGGCGATATCTATTCGATCGAGATTTTCGACGAGCGTGATGAGCAGGTTCTCCTGATCAATGGCGACCGCCGTGGCGGCGATGTTTCAGACAGCGTGTCGCGCTGGGATGACGTGATCCACGCGCTTCCGCGCGCCCAGGCTTCAAAACACCCGGAGGTGATGCAGTGAGCGACTTGCAGATCCGACAGGGCAGGCGGCTTGGCCGCCGGAGCGCAATTCTTGCCGGTTTGGCATCTGCCGTGGTGATGGCTTTGCCATTCACATCCGGCACCGTTTTCGCTGAGGAGAGTAAAGCGCAACGGGTTCTGGCGATCGGCGGCGCGGTGACCGAGATCATCTACGCGCTGGGCGAACAGGACCGGCTGGTGGGACGGGATTCGACCTCGACCTATCCACCTGAAGCCACCGCATTGCCGGATGTCGGCTATATCCGCGCGCTGTCGCCTGAAGGCGTGCTTTCGGTCAAACCGGATCTGATTCTTGCCCGCGAGAACAACGGTCCGCGCGAAGCGGTCGAGGTTCTCAAGAGCACCGGCGTGCGCTGGGTCGATATTCCCGATGATTTCACGCTGGAAGGCATTGACGAGAACATCACCATCATCGCCCGCGAACTGGGCGTTGAGGACAAGGGCGAAGCCCTCAAGAGCAAGGTAGCAGCCGACATTGCAAAGGCCCGCGCGCATCTTGCAGGTGTGGACGGCAAGCTCAGGGTGATGTTCGTGCTGGCCCTGAACGATGACAAGATCAACACCTCGGGCACCAATACAGCGGCGAGCAAGATCATCGAGCTGGCAGGGGCCGAAAACGTCATCACCGCGTTCGAGGGCTACAAGCAGATCAGCAACGAAGCAGTGATCAATGCCGCCCCCGATGTCATCCTGATGATGAACGGGCGCGGCGTTTCCGCCGATCATGAGGCGATGAATGCGCTGATCGAGGCTCATCCGGCTCTATCCACCACGCCGGCGGTGAAGAACGGCAGGATCATCCGGATGGACGGATTGCTGATGCTCGGTTTCGGGCCGCGCACGGGCGAAGCGATCACCCAACTGGCGGAAGCGTTTTACGGCCATGAGCATTAGTCTTGAAGCCAACATGAGCGGGTCTCCCGGCATGCAGGCGGGCGACCGGACGATATTCGCCCGCAGGATGCTGCTGGTGCTGGTGATCGTGCTGACGCTGACCGCGATGTTCAGCATCGCCTCCGGGGCCACCGACACGTCGGTGGTTTCGGTGGCCTGGGCGCTGATTACGGGGCGGGATGATCTGATCAGCGCCGTCGAACGCGTGGTCATCCTCGACATTCGCATGCCGCGGACCTTGCTCGGCATGCTGATCGGCGCGTCGCTGGCGGTTTCGGGGGCGACCATGCAGGGCCTGTTCCGCAATCCGCTCGCCGATCCCGGGATCGTCGGTGTCTCGGCCGGCGCCAGCCTCGGGGCGGTGACCTTTATCGTGCTCGGGGCAGGGGCGCTGGCGCCTGTCGCAAGCCTTCTGGGCATGTACCATGTCCCGTTCGCGGCCTTTGTTGGCGGTCTCGTTTTTACCATGGCGCTTTACAGGATCTCGACCCGGAACGGCAGAACCTCGGTGGCGACCATGCTGCTTGCCGGCATCGCCCTGGGGGCGATGGCAGGCGCTTTCACCGGGCTGCTGGTTTTCTGGGCCGATGACGAACAGTTGCGGGATCTCACCTTCTGGGGACTGGGGTCGATAGCGGGCGCAACATGGCTCAAGGTTTTCGCGGTTGCCCCGATCATCATTCCCATCCTGGTGTTCTCACCGTTCATGGCGCGCGCCTTGAACGCGATGACGCTGGGCGAGGCGACGGCGCAGCATCTCGGAATCAATGTGCAGGTGTTCAAGCGCGTGGCGATCGTCATGGTTGCCGCTGCGACCGGGGCATGCGTGGCGGTGTCAGGCGGCATTGGTTTTGTCGGCATCGTCGTGCCGCATCTTTTGCGGTTGCTGATCGGGCCGGACCACAGGTTCCTGTTGCCGGCCTGCGCGCTGCTCGGGGCGGTCATGCTGCTGTTTGCCGACGCCATCGCGCGGCAGATCGTTGCGCCGGCCGAACTGCCGATCGGCATCGTGACCGCGGCCATTGGTGCGCCGTTCTTTCTCTGGATCCTGCTGCGCAGGCGCGGGCTGATGGATATCTGACATGCTGGAAGCAAAGAACATTCATGTCCGGCTGGGCAAGACCCCGATCCTGCATGGCATCGACATGCAGGCGGCCAAGGATCAGTTCACGGTCATCATCGGCCCGAACGGTTCGGGAAAGACCACCCTGTTGCGGGCCCTGACCGGGGAGATCGGGTTTGAAGGCGAGGTGCGGCTCAACGGTATCGACATTGCCAGCGCCCGTCCGCTCGACCTTGCCAGCCTGCGCGGGGTACTGCCGCAATCGGCCAGTCTTTCCTTTCCCTTCACCGTGCACGAGGTTGTGCGCCTGGGGCTGACCACGGGCATCCAGACCATGGTCGATGCCGGCGGCCGCGTCGAGGAAGCACTGGCTGTGGTCGATATGGACGGGTTCGGCGGCCGTTTCTACCAGGAACTATCCGGCGGAGAGCAGCAGCGGGTGCAACTGGCGCGGGTTCTCACCCAGGTCTGGGAACCGGTGTTTGACGGCAAGCCGCGATGCCTGTTCCTCGATGAGCCGATATCCAGTCTCGACATCAAGCATCAGCTGCAGATCATGCAGATCGCGCTGCGCTATGCCAATGCCGGTGGCGGCGTCATCGCCATCCTGCACGATCTCAACCTGACGGCGCATTTCGCCGATCATGTGGTGTTGATGAACCAGGGCAGGGTGCATGCCAGCGGTGCCCCGCAGGAGGTTCTGACGCCGTCAAACCTTGAAACGGTCTATGGCTGTCCGATGGCGGTTGGCAGCGTGCCGGAAGGAATGGACTTCTTCGTGCTGCCCCTGATTTCGACGGGACAGCGGGGCTGATCAGCGACCGGTCATCAACGCAGCCAACCGTTGCCACCGCACGGTTACGACCCGATGTCCCCCATGCATCGGGTCGACCAGATGCATGTGGCCCCGGTACGGGCTGCCTGCATCATTTCAAATGCTGGCAGCGGCGTTCGCTCACTCCGTCAGATGCTTTGCACTGTTGATTTTACTCGACAATCGATTGCCACTTGCCGAACCAAGCGATAGCGTCCGGCGAAAATCATGCAAGGATCGACGATGACCGCTGTACCGCATCTGTTTCAACCGCTCAATTTGCGCGGAATTTCGACCCGCAACCGGGTCGTGATATCTCCCATGTGCCAATACTCGGCCCATGACGGACACATGGACGACTGGCACCTGACCCATCTTGGCCGTTTTGCCATCGGTGGCGCCGGGATCGTTTTTACCGAAGCAACCGCGGTACAGAAACGCGGCCGGATCACCCATGGATGCCCCGGCCTGTGGACGGACAGCCAGATACCCGGTCATGCCCGCGTCGCCCAGTTTGCACTCAGAAACGGCGCAATCCCCGCCATCCAGCTCGGCCATGCCGGCCGCAAGGGCGGGATGCAGCGGCCCTGGTTTGGCAACGGCCCGCTGAACGATGCGGATTTTGCACGCGGCGACATGCCCTGGACTCCGGTCGGTCCGTCCGAATTGCCGGTGGCCGAGGGCTGGCCGGTGCCGCATGCGCTGACGGCAGCGGAAATCGGCGAGCTGATTGACGACTACGAGGCAGCCGCGCGGCGCGCACTTGCCGCAGGCTACAAGATTGCCGAAATCCACGGCGCGCATGGTTATCTGGTTCACAGTTTTCTCTCGCCGCTGTCCAACAAGCGCACCGACGCCTATGGCGGCAATCTCGCCGGACGCATGAAGCTGGCGCTGGAGATTGCCGAACGGCTGCGCGCCGTTTGGCCAGAGGAACTGCCGCTGTTCTTCCGCACCTCTGCCGTTGACGGTGCGCCGGAGGGCTGGACGCTCGACGACACGGTGGTGCTGGCGGGCGAACTCAAGCGCATTGGCGTTGACGTGATGGACTGCTCGTCGAGCGGCATTGCCGGCGCTGCAACGGCCAGCGGTCACCAGAAACGGCAACCAGGCTTCCAGGTCGGTTATGCCGAGCGGGTGCGAAAGGATGTCGGGATGACAACGATGGCCGTGGGCCTGATTACCCACCCGCAACAGGCCGAGGATATCCTGGCACAAGGCCGCGCCGACCTGATAGCCATTGGCCGCGAGGCGCTTGTCGACCCGAACTGGGCGTTGCATGCAGCGCGCGATCTCGGCCACGACACGCTGTTTGAAACCTGGCCGCAGCAATCGGGCTGGTGGCTCGCAGGCCGGCAGAAGACCTCCGACTTCTACCAGCCTGCCAGCTGACAGCGGCATAGAACGCGGGTGCGGCCGCATCCCTGCTGTCGACAGGTCGGGCCGATATGGTATTGGGTGGCGCACGCGCGAACAGGACAAAGAACGGGTGGAGTTTCAAGCCATGTCAGACAACAGGGTAATCATCGCCGGTGGCGGAATCGGCGGTCTTGCGCTGGCGCTGACCTTGCACCAGATCGGCGTGGACTGCGTGGTGTTCGAGGCCGTCAACGATCTCAAGCCGCTGGGCGTTGGCATCAACCTGCAGCCCAACGCCGTGCGCGAACTGTTTGATCTCGGTTTCACGGCCGATGAATTGAATGCGCTCGGAGTGCCGGTGAAGGAGTGGGCGCTGGTCGGGATGAGGGGGCAGGACATCTATTCCGAGCCGCGCGGGCTTGAGGCGGGTTACGACTGGCCGCAATATGCCGTGCACCGGGGCGAGTTCCACATGGCGCTGTACCGCCGCCTTGTCGACCGTGCCGGGCTCGATGCCGTTCGGCTTGGCTGCCGCGCGACGGGCTATTCGGTGAACCCCGACGGCGGCGTCACCGTTACGCTCGAAACACAATCCGGCGAGATCCGTGAAACCGGCAGGCTGCTGATCGGGGCTGACGGAATTCATTCGGCGATCCGGGCGCAGATGCACCCCAACCAGCCGCCGATCCACTGGGGTGGCGCGGTGATGTGGCGCGGCACGTCGCTGGCCAAGCCGGTGCGCACCGGATCGTCCTTCATCGGCCTGGGAACGCACAAGCACCGTATGGTGATCTATCCGATTTCGGCGCCCGACCCAGAAACCGGGCTGGCGCTGACCAACTGGATTGCCGAAGTGACCTATGACGATCCGTCCGCGCACGAGACCATGGGCTGGTTCCGGCCGGTCGGAATCGACGATTTCATCCACCATTTCGAGAGCTGGACCTATGACTGGCTCGATGTCCCGGCGCTGATCCGCGGCGCCGACATCGCCTTCGAGAACCCGATGATCGACCGCGACCCGGTGCCGACATGGGTGGATGGGCCGGTGGCGCTGATGGGCGACGCTGCGCATGCGATGTATCCGACCGGGTCGAACGGGGCCAGCCAGGCGATCATCGATGCCCGCATTCTGGGCGCGAAATTCCTGGCGCATGGCGTCGCCCCCGATGCGCTGGCCGCCTTCAATGCGGAACTGTGCGAACCGGTATCGGCACTCATTCTGCGCAATCGCGGGGCAGGGCCGTTCGGACTGCTCAACATGGTCAATGACCGCTGCGGCGGCGAGTTCGACGACATCGAAGAGGTCATCCCACAGGCGGAACGGGCCGAGTTCATGGCAAAATACAAGGCTGCTGCCGGGTTTGCACGGGATACGTTGAATGCGGCACCTTCAACGATTGCAGCGGGTGCCCGGGTAAACGCATGAGCGATAGATGATATTGTAAAAACGTCTCATGAGTTGAGATGCAATACCGACAACATAATTCACATCTAATTCAACTGCCGGACAATGAAAACGTCTCTACGTCAAAATGCTTTCGGGTCATTATCAGAGGAATTTTGTCAGTTTTCGGATCGTTCATCAATTCGATGTTTTGTCGCGCTTTTTGGCATACTCGACGCAGTATCCACTTCGCTTCACTCAGCGGAAGCTTGTCTATATTCTCGAACTCTTGGAATGGATTAGGTAGCAGATTTTTGTTTCCCATACGCAATGGGTACCATATTTGGAAAACCTGCGCCTCCGGAGGTGCACTTTCGGCGGCCACAAGGTAATCAAACCATGCAAAGAATAGGTGATGAGCATTTGTATCATCATTGAAAGATACAAATGTCTCCCACGAGTTTCTTTCTTGTTTTTTATAGTCGAGCGGATGTTTGAATGAATTTGCAAATTCATTCATCAACTTCTTCATCTGGAGGTCATCCAGATTGGGGTTAGCTATTTTTTGGTAGTATGACCAAGGTATTTTTCCGGCGGAACTAGCGGCGTAACCTGCGATTTCCCTGGCTGCACTGGTTAAAATTTGCACCGATATTGGATCATCATCATCGATAAATAGCTTTAATGCCGTTCCAAGTTGGTAGCGCGCTATTCGCAATCGTGCCATCTGATTCCGCTTATCCAAAGTTGCTTTGTGCATTTCAAGAACCCCGAGTAACCCCGACGATATAGCAATAGTCAATCGACGGAATGCGGCCAATGCAATAAAGGAAATTGACGTTCTTGGTGAGAGCGCAGGGGTTCGAACCCTGGACCTACTGATTAAAAGTCAGTTGCTCTACCAACTGAGCTACGCTCTCCCAAAGCCCGTTGCGCACGTTGGCGAAACCGGCTCGAATGGCGCGGAACATAGGGACGCATCTGCCTATGGTCAACAGCAAATGCCAAGCCGCAACAGTGTTTTTTCAGGGGGCTTTCACGGCTGCCTTCGGCTTACGGGCAAGGCGGACCGGAGCTGGTCCTTCGCGACGGCCCCGGACTGCCGCCGGGCGTCAAAATATCACGGCTTTCACTCGAAAACGTGACTGGCGAAGCCCGGGACTGGCGGTTAGATAGAGGCCTGCGGACGGGCCGGCCGGTTCCTGTCCAACCTTTGGCCCGGCAAGGGGAACCTGATTTCGTGATCATCGCCGATATTTCACTCCTCACTGTTATCCTGGCGGGCGCATTGTCGTTCCTGTCGCCCTGCGTCCTGCCATTGGTGCCGCCCTATCTTTGTTACATGGCGGGCGTGTCGGTCGAGGATTTCCGCGGCAGCGGGGCTGAAACGAGAGCAAGGGACACGCGGCGTGCGGTGTTTGTTGCCTCGCTGTTTTTCACCTTTGGTTTTGCCACCGTCTTTGTCGCGCTCGGGGCAGGGGCCTCAAGCATCGGCGCTGCCCTGCGGCAGCATATGGACCTGCTGGCCAAGCTCGGCGGCATTGTCATCATCCTGATGGGGCTGCACTTTCTCGGCGTGTTCCGGATCGGACTGCTAGCGCGTGAAGCCCGCTTCGCCGGCGGCGGCAAGCCGGCCACCCTGTCCGGGGCCTATCTGATGGGGCTGGCATTTGCCTTTGGCTGGACGCCCTGCATCGGACCGGTGCTTGGCGCCGTGCTCGGGGTTGCGGCAGGCCGGGAGACGGTGAGCGCCGGCGCGATCCTGCTCGCCGCCTATTCGCTCGGCCTGGCAGTGCCGTTCTGGATCGCGGCGTTGTTTTCAGAGCGTTTCATGCGATTCTCGCAGAAATTCCGCAAGCATCTCGGCACCATCGAGAAAGTCACCGGCGCGCTGCTGGTGCTGACCGGCATCCTGTTTCTGACCGGCGGCATGGCCACCATGGCCTACTGGCTGCTCGAGACATTTCCGGCACTGGGCATGATCGGCTGAACCCGGCAGCCTTTCGGGGCACGCAGACCGGGATCAGCGCTTTCGTTTTGGAGCCGTTGCCAGCACCAGCCCGGTCAGCACGGTGCATATGCCGAGCGCATGGTGTGCCTCGAACGGTTCACCCAGAACCAGGACAGCCAGGCCGACGCCATAGGGTGGCAACAGATACATGAAGACGCTGGCCGTCGATGCGCCAAGCCGGGCGACGCCATACTGGTAGCCGGAAAATGCAAGCAGTGACGAGAACACGACGATGCCGGCAATCCCGCCCCAGGCGCTCAAGGTATGCGGCATCATGGCGCCGGTGAGGAATTCCCAGAGCGCGAATGGCGCCAGCAACAGCGATCCGGAAAGCGTGACAACGGCAAACAGTGCGGAAACCGGCAGTCCGGCCGTGCGCTTGCCCTTGAGCAGGACCGAATAGCCGGCCCATGACAGGGCCGCAGCGATGAACATCAGGTCACCCCAGTTGAAGGACGATTCGGCGATACTGGTGAAATCCCCCTTCAGCACGATGATTGCCACGCCGAGGAAGCCGACCAGAATGCCGGCGACTTCGCGCCAGCTGGTGGCCCGGCCGAAAAACAGGCGTTCAAGGATAATGATCATCAGCGGCGACGTGGTGTAAATCAGCGTGCCATTGGTGGCCGTGGTGAATTGCAGGGCATAGTAGACACCCGCGCCGCAGATCCACATACCGAGGAAGCCAAGCACCAGCCAGTGAACCGGATAGTTGGTTACATAGGTCCGGACCCGATCCCGCGCCATCCACAAGAACGGCGACAGCACCAGCGCGGAGGCTGTCCAGCGCAGGAAGGCCAGCGTGAAGGGAGCCACCTCGGGAATCGTCGACCGGCCAAAGATCAGGTTCGACGAAAAGAACAATGGTGTCAGCAGCATAACGACCAGAGGAATGAAACGCGCGAGTGTGGGTTTCGCAGCAGGTGAGGCGGCGGCAGTCATGGGGGCTTCCATATCGGGACAATGTTTGCTTCAAGGAGAATGATCGAGGTTCCGGTGCTATAGCGTCCGGTACGAGTAAACAAGCGATTCGATAATGAGGTGAGCGAATGGCACGAACTTGTCTGGCTGTCGTGCTTGCGGCTGGCGATGCGACACGCATGAAGTCGTCAAAATCCAAGGTGTTGCATACCGTTGGCAACCTGCCGCTGATCGCGCATGTGACCCGCGCGGCGGCAGCTGCGGGCGTCAACAAGGTTGCGCTGGTGGTGGGCCGGGATGCCGCCAGGGTTTCCGAAGCGGCCCGGATCGGGCTGGAAGTTCCGGTCACCTCTGTCGAACAGACCGAGCGCAAGGGCACCGGACATGCCGTGCTGATGGCGCGAGATGTGATTGCCGAAGGATATGATGACGTTGTCGTGCTTTATGGCGATGCGCCGCTGATCAATCCGGATAGCCTTGCGGCGGCGACTGCGGAGCGGACAAGCGGCGCCGACGTGGTTGTTCTGGGATTCCGCGCCGCCGACCCGACCGGCTACGGCCGGCTTCTGGTCCGCGATGGTGAACTGGTCGCGATCCGCGAGCACAAGGAAGCCTCGAGCGAGGAACTGGCGGTTGATTTCTGCAATGGCGGCATCATCACCTTTTCCGGTGCCCAGGCCATCAGCCTGCTTGAAGCCATCGGCAACGACAACGCCAAGGGCGAATACTACCTTACCGATATTGTCGAGATCGCCCGCCAGCGCGGCCTCAAATGCGTCGCCATCGAGGCTCCCGAAGAGGACATGATGGGCTGTAACACCCGCGCGGAACTTGCCGAGATCGAACAGGTCTGGCAGAGGCGCGCCCGGCATGCGGCGATGCTATCAGGTGTCAGCATGGTCGATCCCTCCAGCGTGTTCCTGTCGCATGACACGGTGTTGGGCAACGACGTGACCATCGAGCCCAATGTCTGGTTCGGTCCCGGCGTCAAGGTGGGGCCCGGTACGGTCATTCATGCTTTCAGCCATCTCGAAGGGGCGGATATCGGGGCAAACGCCACCATCGGCCCCTTTGCCCGGCTGCGTCCCGGGACCGAGCTGGGGGAAAAGGTCAAGGTCGGCAATTTCTGCGAGATCAAGAAGGCCAGGGTCGGCGCCGGCGCCAAGGTCAATCATCTCAGCTATATCGGCGACGCCGTCATCGGGGATGCGGCCAATATCGGAGCGGGCACGATCACCTGCAATTATGACGGCCAGAACAAGCACTTGACCGAAATCGGGGCCGGGGCCTTCATCGGTTCGAATTCATCGCTTGTCGCGCCGATCAGCATCGGTGACGGTGCTTATGTCGGTTCGGGAAGCGTCGTGACGATGGATGTTCCCGCCGATGCGCTGGCCATTGCCAGGGCAAGGCAGGAGACAAAACCCGGCCGGGCGCATCGGCTCAGGGAGAAGATCGCGGCCATCAAGGCACTGAAGAAAAAGGCGCAAAGCGGACCGGATGCATAGGTCCGGTTACGCGATGTCACGAAAATTGAGCGGTCCCAACACTTTGGGGCACTGGTCTAAACAGGCGTTGCTGGGTAAGAGCTTGGCCAACACGTTACCCAGGAGAGACGCATGTGCGGCATAGTCGGGATAGTTGGTAAGCGCGAAGTGGCTCCGCTGCTGGTGGACGCGCTCAAACGGCTTGAATACCGCGGATATGATTCCGCCGGTGTCGCCACGGTTCATGACGGCCACCTGGATCGCCGGAGGGCTGAAGGCAAGTTGGCCAATCTCGACCGCCGTCTGGGCGAAGAGCCCCTGGCAGGACAGATCGGCATCGGCCACACGCGCTGGGCCACACATGGTGCGCCGACGGAAAGCAATGCGCATCCGCATTTCTGCCAGGGCGTGGCCGTCGTCCATAACGGCATCATCGAGAATTTCGCGCCCCTTCGTGCCGAACTGACCGCCAAGGGCGCCACGTTCTACAGCCAGACCGACACCGAAGTGGTTGCACAGTTGCTTTCGGCCTACCGGCAGGAGGGCCTTGCACCGCGCGAAGCGATGCAGAAGGCACTGAGCCGGCTGGAAGGCGCCTATGCGCTTGCAGTGCTGTTTGAAGACCAGCCCGACATGATACTTGGCGCCCGTTCCGGGCCGCCACTGGCGGTCGGGCATGGCGAGGGCGAGATGTTCCTGGGTTCCGACGCGATCGCACTGGCACCGTTTACCGACGAGATCACCTATCTCGATGATGGCGACTGGGTGGTCATTACCCGCGACACGCTCGAGATCTACGATCACAGCGGCAATGCTGTCGAGCGCAAGAGACAGAAATCGCAAGGTGCCGCCTATGTCGTCGACAAGGGCAATCACCGGCATTTCATGGAAAAGGAAATCTACGAGCAGCCGGAAGTGGTCTCGCATACGCTCAGCCACTACATCGACTTTGCCGAGGGACGGGTGAAGCTCGACAGTTCAAGTATAGATTTCGCCAATCTCGACCGATTGGCGATGTCGGCCTGCGGCACCGCCTATTACGCCGGGCTGATCGGCAAATACTGGTTCGAACGTTTTGCGCGGCTGCCGGTGGAAATCGATGTCGCTTCGGAATTCCGCTACCGGGAAATGCCGCTCACCGGCAAGATGGCGGCGCTGTTCATCTCGCAGTCCGGGGAAACCGCCGACACGCTGGCGTCGCTGCGCTATTGCCGCGACAACAAGCTGACCATCGGCGCGGTGGTCAATGTGCGCGAATCGACGATTGCACGTGAATCCGACGATGTGTTTCCGACCCTTGCCGGTCCGGAAATCGGCGTGGCCTCAACCAAGGCATTCACCTGCCAGCTCTCGGTTCTGGCGGCGCTGGCGATGATCGCCGGGCGCGCGCGCGGCACGCTTTCCGCCGAGGAAGAAACCGCAATGGTGCAGGCGCTGGTCGGGGCGCCGCGGCTGTTCAACGAAGTCCTGCAGTCGATCCAGCCGCAGATCGAGACCTTGTCGCGCGAACTCTCGCGCTTCAAGGATGTGCTGTATCTCGGCCGCGGAACCAGCTTTCCGCTGGCGCTGGAAGGCGCCCTCAAGCTCAAGGAAATTTCCTATATCCATGCCGAAGGCTATGCCGCGGGCGAACTCAAGCACGGTCCGATCGCGCTGATCGACGAGAACATGCCGGTGATCGTGATCGCACCGCATGACCGGCACTTCGAGAAAACCGTCTCCAACATGCAGGAAGTGGCGGCGCGCGGCGGACAGATCATCCTGATCACCGACGAAAGGGGGGCTGCGGCGACCACGCTTGAAACCATGGCAACCATCGTGATGCCCGAGGTCAACGAGATCGTGACGCCGATCCTCTATGCGCTGCCGGTTCAGCTGATCGCCTACCATACCGCGGTCTTCATGGGCACCGATGTCGACCAGCCGCGCAATCTTGCGAAGTCGGTGACCGTCGAATAACCGGCGCATCACTGTTGAACTTGTCTTCGCCTTTGTGCGTTCCCTATATAGTGGGGACTGCAGGACGAGGTGTCTTGCGTGCCATGAGGCAGGGTGAAGAATGACCGAGAAGATAAAACGGATAGGCGCGGGGCGGCGGCTGAGAAACTATTTTCTCACAGGCCTGATCATCGTTGCGCCGCTCGCCATCACCGCCTACCTGACATGGACCTTCATCGGTTGGGTCGACAGCTGGGTGAAGCCTTATATTCCGGCGATCTACAACCCCGACTACTATCTGCCGTTTGCTGTTCCCGGCTTCGGCCTGGTGACAGCGCTTTTCCTGATCACGATGATCGGCTTCCTGACAGCCAACCTGGTTGGCCGGTCCGTGATTTCCTTTGGGGAATCGCTGCTGGACCGGATGCCGCTGGTGCGCAGCCTCTACAAGGGCCTCAAGCAGATATTCCAGACCGTGCTGGCAGAGCAGAGCGGCTCTTTCAAGCAAGCGGCGCTGATCGAATATCCACGCCGGGGTTTGTGGTCGATCGTCTTCATCGCCACCGACACCAAGGGCGAGGTCAACGCGCGGCTGCCCGAGGATGATTCAATGTCGGTGTTCCTGCCGACGACGCCCAATCCGACTTCGGGTTTCCTGCTGTTCGTGCCGCGCAAGGATGTCATCGTGCTGGACATGAGCGTGGAGGAAGCCGCGAAGATGGTTATCTCCGCCGGTCTTGTGTCACCGGACTATCCAAGGACGCTTCCGGTCAAGTCGAAGCCGAAAACCGCGGCTGACTGATCGTTTCAGCCGGCGCGCAGGAACCTGATAGCCTCGTCGCGCCGCATCAGATAGAGCAGCATCCTGAGCGCTTCGCCCCGCGGCCCGGCCAAGGCCGGGTCGGATTCGAGCACATTGCGGGCATCGCTGCGGGCAATTTCCAGCAGATCGGCGTGGGCGCTGAGATTGGCGAGCCTGAAGCCGGGCATACCCGATTGCCTCGTGCCCAGCACTTCGCCTTCCCCGCGCAGCTTGAGATCTTCCTCGGCGATGCGAAATCCGTCTTCGGTCTCGCGCAGAACCTGTAGCCGCGCACCGGCGGTTTCACCCAGCGGGCCGTGGTAAAGCAGGATGCAGCTTGATGCGCCATCGCCGCGGCCGACACGGCCACGCAACTGGTGCAATTGCGCCAGACCAAACCGTTCGGCATGCTCGATCACCATGATGGTGGCGTCCGGCACGTCAACACCGACCTCGATCACCGTGGTGGCGACGAGCAAGCGGGTCTGACCGTTCTTGAAGGCGCTCATCGCCTGGTCTTTTTCCTCCGACGTCATGCGGCCGTGAACCAGCGAGACAAGAGGTGCCAGATCCTTGCCGAAAGCCTTTGCCAGGCTTGCATGACGGCTTTCCACCGACATCAGTTCGCTCTGATCGGAATCCTCGACAAGCGGGCAGATCCAGTAGGCTTTTTTGCCTTCCTCAAGCGCCTTTTTCAGCCGATCGACGATCTCGCCAAGGCGCTCGTCGGGAATGGTCACGGTGGCTATGGGCTGCCGTCCTGCAGGTTTTTCGGTGAGTTTGGAGACATCCATGTCACCGAATGCGGCAAGCACAAGGGTGCGTGGAATCGGCGTGGCGGTCATCACCAGCATGTGCGGTGCGGTGCCCTTTGCCGTCAGCCTGAGGCGCTGGTGAACGCCGAAGCGGTGCTGTTCATCGACCACAGCCAGCGTCAGGTTCTTGTAGATCACAGATTCCTGGAACAGCGCATGCGTGCCGATAACGATCTGGGCCTCGCCACTTGCGATGCGTTCGAGCAGTTCGGTGCGTTCGCGGCCCTTGGCACGTGCGGTCAGGACCGCGACCTCGATGCCCGCGGCCTCGGCCATTTTCCTGATCGTGGCGTGATGCTGACGGGCGAGAATTTCTGTCGGCGCCATCAGCACGGCCTGACCGCCGGCTTCCACCGCATCGGCCATGGCGAGCATCGCCACCGCGGTCTTGCCGGAGCCGACATCGCCCTGCAGCAGGCGCAACATGCGATCCTTGCCGGCCATGTCGGCGAGGATTTCCTCGACAGCCGTCGTCTGGCTGCCGGTCAGGGAGAAGGGCAGGGCGTCGAGAATCGCCTGGCGAAACCGGCCTTCCGCCACCACCGGATGGCCGGGCAGCTTGCGCAATGTCTGGCGCACAAGCGCCAGGGATAGCTGGCCCGCCAGCAGTTCGTCATAGGCCAGCCTGCGCCGCGCGGGCGTTTGCGGCTCTATATCAAGGGCTGTTTCGGGATGGTGCAGTTCGCGGACCGCATCGGCAAAAGACGGGAAACTGTTCTTACTGACCAGATGCGGGTCCGACCATTCGGGCAGTTCGGGCAGGAGTTCAAGCGCCGAATCGATCGATCGTCGCAGTATTTTCGGCGACAGGCCGGCGGTCAGCGGATAGACCGGCTCGATCAGCGGAAAGTTAGCCGCATCGGATTCCAGCGCGATATGGTCCGGATGGACCATCGACGGCCTGCCATTGAACCATTCGACCTTGCCGCTGACCAGAACGGTTTCGCCCACCGGCAGGATCTTCTCGAGCCATTGCTGCTTGGAATGGAAAAAGGTCAGCGCCAGTTCGCCGGTGTCATCATGGACAAACACCCGATAGGGCGCGCTTCTGCGGCCCGGAGGCGAAGGCTGGTGGCGGTCCACCCTGACCTTGAGTGTGGCAATGGTGCCTTCCGGTGCTTCGGTGATGCCCGAACGCAAAGTGCGATCGATCAATCCGTGCGGCGGCAGCAACAACAGATCGAGGGCGCGGGTGTCTTCCGGACCATCCCGGCCGGTCACCCGGGCCAGCGCCTCGGCCAGCTTGGGGCCGATCCCGGGCAGGCTATCAACGGGTTTGAACAGGGGATCGAGTTGAAGTGGTCGCATGAATCCAGATGAACGGCAATTTTGAGCCAAAGGCAAGGCTGACATTTGCGCGTCGACAGGATAAGGAAACCGTCCAACCAAAAAAGGCTCATCATGACCGGTACAACACGTTCAAGCGCCGACCTTGATCCGCGCCGCCGCCGCATTCTGGTGCGGGCCTGGCGACGTGGCATCCGGGAAATGGATCTGGTGATCGGCGGATTTGCCGATGCCGAAATCGGGGACCTGAGCGAGGCGGAACTCGATCAGCTCGAATTGCTGATGGCCGAGGAGGATGCCGACATTTTCCGCTGGGTCACCGGCGAAGCCGAAACGCCGGAGCGCTTCCGCACCGACCTGTTTGACCGGATGCGGGCCTATGTTCCGGATTTCGATCCGCAGGAAACGGGGCCGGAAGGGCCTGCGAGCAAACCATGAAACCCGTTATTCCGGTTGCCGAGATCTCCGGCGCGGTAACGCCGGTCACTCTGTCGGGCGTGCCGCAGGGCATGGAAGCCCTGGCGCTGGCGGAGATGGCGCGGTCTGCGGGTCCGCTGGCCCACATCATTTCCGATGGTCAGCGGATGGCCGATCTTGAGCAGAACCTGGCGTTTTTCGCGCCGGACATCCCGGTGCTGACCTTGCCCGGCTGGGATTGCCTTCCCTATGACCGGGTGTCGCCGGGCGCCGACATTTCTGCCCGCAGGCTCGCTGCCCTGTCTTCGCTGGCGCATTTCTCGGAAAATCCGCATCCGGCGATCCTGCTGGTCACCGTCAACGCCATGCTGCAGCGGGTTCCCTCCCGATCGGTGGTTTCCGGGCTCGGCTTCACGGCCCGCGCCGGCAACCGGCTGAAGATGGAAGACCTCTCAGGCAGCCTGATCAAGAATGGTTTCGAACGGGTGGATACCGTGCGCGAAGTCGGAGAATACGCCGTCCGTGGCGGTATTCTCGATGTCTTCGTTCCCGGCGCGGAAGAGCCGGTGCGGCTCGATTTCTTTGGCGATACGCTTGAAAGCGTGAGGTATTTCGATCCGGCGTCGCAGCGCACCACCGGACAGGCCAAGGAATTGGCACTCAACGCGATGAGCGAAGTCACGCTCGAGCCGGAAACCATCAGCCGGTTCCGCACCAATTATCTCGCCATGTTCGGGGCAGCAACCCGCGATGACGCGCTCTATGTCGCCATCAGCGAAGGTCGCCGTTACCCGGGCATGGAGCACTGGCTGCCACTGTTTCACGACGAAATGCAGACGGTGTTCGACTATCTCGACGGTTTCCGGATTTCCAGCGACCACATGCTGGCCGAAGCCGCGAGTGAACGCCGGGCGCAAATCGTTGACCATTACGAGGCACGGCAGGCGGCACAAAGCATCGAGAAAGGCCGCGGTGTCCAGGCCACGCCGTACAAGGCAATTGAACCGGATCTTCTGTATCTCGACGCGCCGGATCTCGTGGCAATGCTCGAGGCATCGAATGCGATACGGCTGACGCCATTCCACGAACCTGAGAATTCGGCGCGCCGGGTGATCGATCTTCCAACCCGAACAGGGCCGCGCTGGGCAGCAGATGCCGAGGCCGACAAAACGGAAGAGGGTGGCCGGACCAACCTGTTTGAAAAACTGGTCGCCCATGTCGGGGTGAAACGCACCGAAGGGCGCAAGGTCCTGATCACGGCCTGGACCGAAGGCTCGCTCGACCGGTTGTTGCAGGTCACCGACGAGCATGGGCTCAAGCGCGTGGTCCGGGTCAACAGCCACGCGGAACTCGACAAGCTCAAGCCCGGTGAAGCCGCAGCCGCGGTGCTCGCAATCGAGGGCGGCTACGAAATCGATGACCTCGTCGTCATCGGCGAGCAGGATGTGCTCGGCGACCGGCTGGTGCGGCGCGCCAAGCGCAAGCGCCGCGGTGCAGACTACATTTCCGAGGTGTCCGGACTCGACGAAGGCAATTACGTTGTCCACGCCGAACACGGCATCGGCCAGTTCATCGGCCTGCGCACGATCGAGGCTGCCGGGGCGCCGCATGCCTGCCTTGAATTGCATTATGCCGGCGATGCCAAGCTGTTCCTGCCGGTCGAGAACATCGAGCTTCTGACCCGCTATGGATCGGACAGCGCCGAAGTTCAGCTCGACAGGCTCGGCGGCGTTGCCTGGCAATCGCGCAAGGCCAAGCTGAAAAAGCGGCTTCTGGACATGGCCGAAGGGCTGATCCGCATTGCGGCGGAGCGGCATATGCGCTCTGCGCCGGCGCTGGCTGCCCCAGAGGGGCTTTACGACGAATTTTCCGCCCGTTTTCCCTATGACGAGACCGAAGACCAGATGGCGGCGATTGAGCGGGTGCGTGACGATCTGGCGGCCGGGCAGCCGATGGACCGGCTGGTCTGCGGCGATGTCGGCTTCGGCAAGACCGAGGTTGCACTGCGCGCGGCCTTCATCGCTGCGATGAACGGGGTTCAGGTGGCGGTGGTGGTTCCGACGACGCTCTTGGCGCGGCAGCATTTCAAGACCTTCACCGAGCGGTTGCGCGGTTATCCGGTCCGGATCGCCCAGGCTTCGCGGCTGGTCGGCGCCAAAGAACTGGCGTTGACCAAGGCGGAACTGGCAACGGGCAAGACCGATATCGTGGTCGGCACCCATGCGCTGCTCGGCTCGTCGATCCAGTTTGCCAACCTGGGTCTGCTGATCATCGACGAGGAGCAGCATTTCGGGGTCAAGCACAAGGAACGGCTCAAGGAGCTGAAGAGCGACGTGCATGTGCTGACGCTTTCGGCAACCCCGATCCCGCGCACGCTTCAACTGGCGATGACCGGCGTGCGGGAATTGTCGCTGATCACCACGCCGCCGGTCGACCGGATGGCGGTGCGAACCTTCATCTCACCGTTCGATCCCGTCACCGTGCGCGAGACGCTGATGCGCGAACACTATCGCGGCGGGCAGAGTTTCTACGTCTGTCCGCGGCTCGCGGATCTCGAGGATGTGGCGGCCTTCCTGCGCTCGGATGTGCCGGAACTGAAATTCGCTGTCGCCCACGGCCAGATGGGGGCAGGCGAACTCGATGACATCATGAACGCGTTCTATGACGGCCAGTATGACGTGCTGTTGTCGACGACGATCGTTGAATCGGGTCTTGATGTGCCAACCGCCAACACGCTGATCGTGCATCGTGCCGACATGTTCGGTCTGGCCCAGCTCTACCAGCTTCGTGGCCGCGTCGGCCGGTCCAAGGTACGGGCGTTTGCGCTGTTCACGTTGCCGGTCAACAAGCTGCTGACCGCAACGGCCGACAAGCGGCTCAAGGTGCTGCAATCGCTCGATACGCTCGGCGCCGGCTTCCAGCTTGCAAGCCACGATCTCGATATCCGCGGTGCCGGCAACCTGCTGGGCGAGGAGCAATCGGGCCACATCAAGGAAGTCGGTTTCGAGCTCTACCAGCACATGCTGGAGGAGGCGGTTGCCGAGGTGCGTGGCGAGAACGAACTGGTCGACACCGGCTGGTCGCCGCAGATCACGGTCGGCACGCCGGTGATGATCCCGGAAGACTATGTTCCGGATCTGCATTTGCGGCTTGGGCTTTACCGCAGGCTGGGCGAAATCACCGATGTCACCGATATCGACGGTTTCGGAGCCGAGATGATCGACCGTTTCGGACCCTTGCCGACAGAGGTGCAACACCTGCTCAAGATCGTCTTCATCAAGGCGCTCTGCCGCAAGGCCAATGTCGAGAAGCTCGATGCCGGGCCGAAGGGCGTGGTGGTGCAGTTCCGCAACAAGGAATTCCCCAATCCTGCCGGCCTGGTCCAGCACATTTCCAAGCAGGGCAATCTCGCCAAGATCCGACCCGACCAGAGCGTGGTGTTCATCCGCGACCTGCCGACACCGGAGAAGCGGCTCAACGGCGCTGCCGTCGTGATGACCCATCTCGCGGAACTGGCGGGCAAGAGCGGGTGAGGGCGGCGCTGGGCTCCTTTCCCGGTCATGCGCGGCGTCCGCTGGCGCAGGTTTTCTCGCTTCAGCAAAGGCGAATGTGATGTTCAAAGTTGTAACCGGGCTGTTGTGGCTGATCGTGCTTGTCCGCTTCATCCTGCCGATGCCCTGGCCCTGGACGCTGAAGGTTCTGCTGGGTCTGGTTCTGCTGATTGCTTCGCAATACCACTTTTTCAGCCGGCTTTCGTCAGGCTCGGTGTTTGCGCCCGAGTTTCCCAGGCCTCTGGTGATTGCTTTCAACGTGCTGTTTGGCGCCATCTTCCTGCTGGCCGTGTTCCAGCTAGCGCTGGATGCAGGCTCGCTTGTGGTGATGGTTTTCACCGGCAATTTCCCTGCCGTCGCACCGGAGCTGCGCTATGCGGCAGGTTTAGCAGCCCTTGCCCTGGCGTCGTTCGGTGTGAACCGGGCCATTATGGTTCCGCCGCTCAAGGATATCGAGATCGCCATTCCGGGGCTTGACCCCGCGTTTGACGGATACAAGCTCGTGCAATTGACGGATCTGCACATCAGCCGGTTGTTTCCGGCTGCCTGGACAGAAGCCATGGTGGCAAAGACAAACGCTCTTGATGCCGATCTTGTTGTCATCACCGGTGACTTCATCGACGGAAGTCTCGAACACCGGCGTGCCGACGTCGAACCGTTGCGCGAACTCTCCGCCCGTGACGGCATTTACGCCATTTCAGGCAACCATGAATATTTCTTCGACGCCGGCGCCTTCATGGAACACTTCGAAGCCATGGACATGCGGTTGCTTGCCAACAGCCACGCCGTCATCGAGCGCGGTGCAGCCAGGCTGGTGGTTGCGGGTGTTCCTGACCGGTCGGCTGGACACAATGGTTATGCTGCTCCGGATCTTGCCGCGGCGCTCGACGGTGCGCCTGACGCGACGCCGGTGATCCTGCTCGACCATCAGCCGATGCAGGCGAGAAAAGCCGCGGAAGCGGGGGTGGCGCTGCAGCTGTCCGGACATACCCACGGCGGAATGATCCGCGGCATGGACAGGCTGCTGGCGCGGGCCAACAACGGTTTTGTTTCCGGGCTTTACCAGGTCGGCTCGATGCAGCTTTACGTGAGCAACGGCACCGCGCTTTGGCCGGGCTTTGCCCTGCGCTTGGGACGGCCGGCCGAGCTCACGCGCATCACCCTGCGGAAAAAGACCTGAAGGGTTTCTTTCCGGACTGCCTGCCGCTGTGTTGGCGCAGCTGCAGGGGGCGCATGTGTCTGCACCACGACAAAACTCCAGCACTGATCTGGCGGAATCGGTGAGGTGCGGGTATCGCTGGATTGACCAGAAGATGAATTGATCGAAATGCCTCAGCCAACACTTCTCGAACCAACCGACGACGGGCTGCCTGCGCCCCGGCGACAGCTTGCTGTTGCCGTGCTGCTGCTTTCACTCGTTCTCGTCGTCCTTGACGGCGCAATTGCCAATGTCGTATTGCCGTCGATCGCCACTTCACTCGGCGCGCATCCCAGCGATACGGTCTGGGTGGTCTCAAGTTATCAGCTCGCCGTGCTTGTCGCACTTCTGCCCTGCGGCGCGCTGGGTGAGATCTACGGGCCGCGGCGCGTCTTCCTCTTCGGGGTGGCGCTGTTCACCCTGGCATCGGCGGCCTGTGCGCTGGCTGGAAGCCTGCCAGTGCTGGTGGCCGCGCGATTTGCCCAGGGATTGGGCGGCGGCGCCATCATGGCATTGGCGGCAATGAACCTGCGTTTTGCGGTTCCACAGCGGATGCTCGGAACCATCATCGGTTTCAACGCCATGACCATCGCGATTTCGGCGGCTGCGGGACCAGGTGTGGCGGGAGCCATCCTTTCGGTAGCGAGCTGGCCCTGGCTGTTTGCCGTCAACATCCCGCTGGGAGCCGTCATCCTGCTGCTTGGTGGTTTCCTGGGGAACATGGACGGCGTGAAGCGGCGGCTCAATGTTGGTGCATTGCTGGTCAACACGGCGATGTTCATCCTGTTCTTTTCAGGAGCGGAACAGATTGCCAGCGCGCCCATCAGCGGCGCCGTGCTGATCGGAAGTTCGATCCTGTGCCTGTTTGTACTGCTGCGGCTCGAACGCAACACAACGGCACCGATCGTGCCGACCGATCTTTTGGCCGAGCCCGGCTTTCGCGTCGCCGTCATCGCCTCGGTTGCCTGCTTTACCGGTCAGATGCTGGCCTATGTCGCGCTTCCGTTCTACCTGCATCACACCATGGGAATGACTCCGGCGCTGACCGGGCTCTACATGATGCCATGGCCCATCGCCACGATCATCGCGGCTCCGATTTCCGGTCGGCTGGCCGATCGCATCAAGACGGCATGGCTGTGTGCATCGGGCGGCGCGCTGCTGGCGACTGGACTGCTGATTGCCGGCCTGTGCCCGCCCGATGCAAAGGCCATTGCTTTCCTCATCGGCACAACGCTCGCCGGTATCGGCTTCGGTCTTTTCCAGACGCCCAACAACCGCATATTGCTGCTGTCGGCGCCGAAGGCCCGCAGCGGTGCGGCGGGTGCCATGCAGGGGACCGCACGGCTCCTGGGCCAGACAACGGGTGCCATCTCGATGTCGATCATCTTCGCGCTTGTGCCTCTGGATCATGCGCCCAAAATCGCGCTGGTGCTTGCTGGCCTGTGCGCGGCCGTATCGGCGGTGATCAGTCTCAGCCGTGCACGTTACGAGACCGCGGGTTAAGCGCGGTCTCGCCATCTGCCGGACCTTGCCCGAGCAGAGTCCGGAACAGGGTTCGTTGTTTGAGTGAGTGTGCCGCAGGCGCGGCTCAGTCCTTGGCCGGAGCTTCCGCCTCGTTGGCCCGGCTGGCAACGATCTTGCGCATTGCATCAGCCAGCGCCTCGGCTGACTGGGCGCCGACAACGGCATACTGCGTGTCGATGATGAAGCAAGGCACACCGGTGACACCCATCTGACGCGCCTGGTCGATTTCGGCGCTGACGGTATCGCGGTCGGCGTCGCCTGCGAGCAACCGCTCGACCACGGGGGCTTCAAGTCCAACCTGTTCGGCGGCCTCGATCAGCACGCTGTCGTCGCCGAGGCTCTTGCCGTCCTCGAAATAGGCCTTGAACAGCAAGTCGACCATCTGGTGCTGCGCCGGCAGACCCAGCGCACTGGCCCAGCGGATCAGCCTGTGGGCATCATGGGTGTTGGCGGAGACCTTTATCTTGTCGAAGGCAAAGGGAATGTCTTCATCCGCACCGGCCTGGCGGACCGCGGCATAGGCCTGTTCCGCACCGGCGGCACCGCCGAACTTGTCCTCGAGATATTGCTGCCGGTCCTTGCCTTCCTTGGGCAATGTCGGGTCGAGCTGATAGGGCCGCCAGCGCACCTCGACATCAATCTCGTCGCGGACGTCGTCAAGTGCGGCTTCAAGCCTGCGCTTGCCGATGTAGCACCAGGGGCACATCACATCGGAGACAACATCGATGGTCAATGTGGGAGCAGTCATGACATCACCTTTCGGGTGTTTACAAGGTCAGTATCTTAGCGTGCGGCGGTCGTATCCCACCAGGCCGGCAAATAATAGCCGTACAGCGGCGGTTCGCCCTCCGGTTCGGCGATCCGGCTGCGGTGCGCAACCCAGGATTTGCCGAGATGGAAGGCGGGAATCACGTAGTGGCCGGACAGCAAAACACGGTCATAGGCGCGCACCGACGAGCGGAAATCATCAGCGGTGCGGGCGTTCAGCATGGCATCGATTGCGGCATCAATCGCCGGGCTGGCGGCGCCGGCAAAATTGAACGATCCCTGAATGTCGCGGGATGCCGATCCCCAGCGGTTGAGCTGTTCCGCGCCGGGCGACAGCGACGATGAAAACGCCTTCATGATCATGTCGTAGTCGAAGGTCTGCGAGCGCTGCTGGTACTGCGCGTCGTCGACCGTGCGGATCGACATATCGATACCGAGCGCTGCGAGCGAGCGCTGGAAGGCAATCGCCAATTTTTCCTGCCCCTCGTTCTGGGTCATCAGGTCAAAGGCGAAATGCCTGCCGTTCGCGTCGATCAGCTTGCCGTCCTTGATCCGGTAACCCGCCTCCTGCAGCAGCGTCAGCGCCGCGCGCTGCACCTTGCGGTCGCGGCCCGAGCCGTCGGTGACCGGAAGCTCCCAGGTTCCCTCCAGAATGTCTTTGGACACAGCGTCCGGGAAGGGGGCCAGGATCTCGCGTTCACGCGCATCTGCGGGCTTGCCGTAGCTTGACAGCTCCGAGCCGTCCCAGAACGAATGGGTGCGCTTGTAGGTGTTGTCATAGAGGCTGCGGTTGGCCCATTCGAAATCGAAAAGCATCGTCAGCGCGCGGCGGACCCGGACATCCTCGAACAGCGCCCTGCGCGTGTTGAAGACAAAACCGTACATGCCCGATGGCGTCTGGCTTTCATATTCCTTGCGGACTATCTCGCCCGAGGTGACGGCGGGGAAATCATAGCCGCGTGACCAGTTGGTGGCGCTGCCGTCGGGATAGACGTCGAAGACACCCTTCTTGAACGCCTCGAACTGGGCCGTTTCGGAGAGGAAGTACTCGATGGCGATCTGATCGTAATTGTCGATGCCGCGCTTGATTGGCAGGTCTTTGGCCCAGTAATCATCGCGGCGCGTGTAGGTGATGCGCTCGCCGGGTTTGACTTCGCTGACCAGATAAGGACCGGAACCGATCCCCGGCGTCAGCGTCGACTGGTCGAAGGTTTCGACATCGGTGGCATGTTTCGGCAGCACCGGCGAGAGTGACAGGATCAGCGGAAACTCCCGGTTGGAACTGTCATTGAAGGTGAAACGCACGGAGAGGGGGCCGACCTTTTCCATGCTGGCGACCCGGTTGAGACGGGTGGAGTAGGGTGGGCGCCCCTTGTCCCTGAGCAACTCCATGGTGAAGATCACGTCATCGGCAGTCACCGGTTCGCCGTCAGACCAGCGCGCGGCGGGATTGATGTTGTACTGGATGAAGCTGCGCTCTTCGTCCCACTCAACCGTCTCGGCCAGCAATCCATAAAGGGTGAAGGGTTCGTCCTGGGAGCGTTGCATCAGGGTTTCGTAGACGAGATTGCCGAAGACAGGGTCTGCAAGTCCGCGGGCCGTCGTGCGCATGCTCCTGACGATGAAGGGCCGGACGCTGTCGAATGTGCCGACGACGCCATAGGTTACCTTGCCGCCCTTGGGCGCATCGGGATTGACGTAGGGCAGATGGGTGAAGTCGGCCGGGAGCGCAGGTTCGCCGTGCATGGCGATGGCATGGACCGGTTCGGCACGCGCACCTGCAAGCGTGCCGGTCAGAACGCCTGCAACCACGGTCAATGCCGCCAGCAATTGTTTCATTGTCCATTCTCCAAGGTCTGACAGGCGGCAACGATGCGGGAGACGATGCCGCCGAATCCAAGTCCGGAGGATATACGGGCCTGCCCAGACAGACCACCATTGACCGGGCAGGGGCCGATTTTTTTGAGCTAAGCCGCCCTCCGGGCTGGATATTGGCGTCTCCACGCGTTAACAGGAACGCGAAACAAGCCTTGCTGTTGCCGCATTTTCAATCGAGAAGGCGCGCTATATACATGAGGGCGCAGAGTACGCGCGAACCCTTCGCTGCCCCGGGGCCGCATTTCAGGAGTAATGGAAACAAATGAACGCCATCACAAAGACCCTTTTCGCATCTTTCATGTCGGTTGGCGTCGCCGCCGCATTCATGCCGGCGACTGCTTCCGCTCAGGGTGCAAACCAGGGCTGGTACAAGACCTGCACCAAACAGGAAGACAATGATGTCTGCATCGTGCAAAACATTGTCACGGCCCCGACAGGTCAGCTGCTGACAGCCGTCGGCCTGATCAAGGTGACCGGCAAGGTCAACCGCATGATCATGCAGGTAACGGTCCCGACCGCCCGCATGATCCAGCCGGGCATCAACCTGCAGGTCGATGGCGGACAGGCCCAGCGCCTGGAGTATGCGATCTGCATGCCTGAAACCTGCGTTGCCGAAGTGCCTCTGACCGACGCCATGGTCGCTTCTTTCAAGAAGGGTGGCGAACTGGTTCTGACTTCGATCAACTACCAGCGTACGCCGAACCCGCTGAAGATCACGCTGGAAGGCTTCACCCAGGCCTATGACGGCGACCCGATCGCCCAGTCCGAGCTTCAGGAACGCCAGCGTCTGCTGCAGGAAGAAATGGCCAAGAAGGCCGACGAAGCCCGCAAGAAGCTGGAAGAAGCACAGGCCGCAGCCAAGAAGAACTGATTGCCTCAGAATTCAACTGAAAAGGCCCGGATGCGTCCATCGCATCCGGGCCTTTTCACTTCGTACATGCCGACGCTGTCAGCGCCCCTCGGGGATCAGTGGCTGACCCGCTCCTTGGGCTTGTAGGTGCCATCGACCTGAGCCTCAAAGAACTCGGCCAGCTGCGGATGACGCACCGGGTGGTCGCTGTCATCGATCAGCAGGTTCTGCTCCGACACGTAGGCGACATATTCAGTCTCATTGTTTTCGGCCAGCAGATGATAGAACGGCTGGTCCTTGCGCGGTCGCACGTTCTCGGGAATGGCGTTCCACCATTCCTCGGTATTGGCATAGACCGGGTCAACATCGAATATAACGCCGCGGAACGGGAAAATCCGGTGCTTGACGATTTGACCGATGTGAAATTTGGCTTGTTTGACCTGCATGTCTCTCTTCCTTTGGTCAATTACATGGGAAGTTTGACCAGGAGTTCAACTGTTTGGCCTTGACGACGATGCGTCGGGAACCTACCCCCTGCAAAGGCTGAAGCATTGTATTAACAGCTCTCGCAGGTATCAAGTATGGCTGAAATCACTGGTCTTGTGCTGCCGTTTTTCGGCCTGATCCTGCTCGGTTACATTACGGCCCGGATCACCAAACAGCCGCACGAGGCGATGGGCTGGCTCAACACCTTCATCATATATGTTTCGCTTCCGGCCCTGTTTTTCAAGCTCCTGGCACGCACGCCGATCGAACAGCTGGCGCGCTGGGACTACATCGTGACCAGCATGGTGGTGACCTATACGGTGTTCGCGCTGGTGTTTGCCGCGAGCATCCTGATCCGCCGCGCCCCGATCGGCGAGGCCACGGTGCAGGGACTTGCAGGCGCCTATGGCAATATCGGCTACATGGGCCCGGGCATCGCCATTCTCGCATTCGGCGAACCGGCAGCGGTTCCGGTGGCGCTGATCTTCTGTTTCGAGAACATCATGCATTTCACCATCGCACCGATGATGATGGCGCTTGCCGGCGGGGATCACCGCAGCGCGCGGGCTCTGGCACTCGGGGTGACGCGCAAGATCGCCTTTCACCCCTTCATCCTTGCGACCGTTGTGGGTGTGGCGGCGGCCTGGCTGGAATTCGTGCCGCCGGTGCCTGTCGGACGCCTGATCGACTATCTTGCACAGGCGGCAGCCCCCTGCGCGCTGTTTGCCATGGGAGTCACGCTGGCGCTGAGGCCGCTCAAACGGGTGCCGGTCGAGCTCGGCTACATTGTACCGATGAAACTGATCGCGCATCCGGTGATGATGTATGTCGGCCTGAGCGCCATGGGCAATTTCGATCCGGTGTGGGTTTACACCGCGGTGTTGCTGGCATCCCTGCCGACGGCCACCAACGTGTTCGTAATCGCGCAGCAATATTCGACTTGGGTCGAGCGGGCCTCGGCCACGGTGCTGGTCACCACCGTCAGCAGCGTGTTGACCGTGTCGGCGCTGCTCTGGCTGATTACCAGCGGAACGCTGCCGCCGGACCTGTTTCCCGGCTGACCAGCATGCCCAAGCGCCAGCGCAGCTTTAATTAGTGACATATAATATATGCATTCAAGGGCTTGCAGCAGTCTCTTGATGTGTTGTCACACGCGCGTTGCGGCTGGCTTGGCGGCATCGTTCTTGCGCCAGCCCGGTGTCATGCCTTCCCGCATCGCCAGAAGCCTGAGCGGGGGAATCGCCGACAGGGCCGCAAGACCACCTGCGCGCAGGGCCTGAACCGGCAGGAACGAACTCAGCAGCGCCCTGTTGAGCAGATCGACCCCGGCGGTCCGGCTGGTCACATCGGTACGGCGCTTGCGGTTGAACGCGGTAACGGCCTCGGGCGCATTTTCCGGCCCGCCTGCATCGATGATGCACTGGATGGCCTGCATGATGTCGCGCAGCCCGAGATTGAGACCCTGGGCGCCAATGGGGGGGAAGGCGTGTCCGGTTTCACCGACCAGCATTGTCCGCCCCTTGCCGAAGCTTTCGGCGATCAGGCTGGACAGCGGCCAGGCCTGTACCGCGCCCTCGACCTCGACCGCGCCAAGTATCGAGCGCATCCGGGTTTCGACCTCGGCGTTGAGCGCATCGCGGGGCAGGGCGAGGATTGCGTCGACCTCGCCGGGCTTGACGGCCCAGACCAGGCTCGAGCGGTTGCCGGGCAGCGGTACCTGCGTGAACGGACCTCGCTCGGTGTGGAACTCGGTCGAAGTATCAGCATGCCCGATACGATGGGAAAAATTCATCACAAGAGCTGTCTGCGGATACGACCAGGTCTTGACCTTGATACCGACCGCCTCGCGCAACTTCGAGCCACGGCCGTCAGCCGCCAGCGCGGTAAGTGCGGTTACCCTGGTGCCATCCTCCAGGATGAGCGTAACGCTTTCATCAGACTGGTCGGCTTCGACCATAGGGCTTTCAAAGCGGTCGATCTGTCCGGATTGACGCGTTGCGGCCTGCAGCACATCAAACAGCGGCTGGTTGGGAATGTTGTAGCCGAAGGCATCGAGATCGATCTCGCTCGAGCGGAAGGAGACCGGGGGGGCGCGGAACAGCCGCTTGGTTCCATCGAGAATGCGCATGGTGCGCAATGGCGCCGACACGGGTCTGACATCTTCCCATAGGCCGAGACGGGCCAGGAAATCGATTGATTCGGACAGGAGTGCAGTGGTCCGTCCGTCCTGACGCGGGGGTGGCGGCGCGATGAATGCGACCCGCCATCCTTCCGCCGCTGCCGCAAGTGCTGCAACGGACCCGGCAAGGCCACCACCGATGACCGCGATGTCATAGTGTTCAAGCAATTCCTCGCCCTTTCGCAATTCTCCACCCTTGCCCAAAACTTCACCTGTTCAATGCGTTGCCGATTGCCTTGCAGCCCTTCCTTCCTTTACATCGCCAGACGAACGAACTCCATGGGATCATTTGGCGCATGTTCACGCCCCGTGCAAACACAGATCCGCTCGACGGCCGGTTTGACCAGCTCGACCGGTCGGGGCGCGCTATCGCCGGAATGGCGCGCCGGCCGGTATGGCCTGTGCTGGCAATGGTTGCGTTGACCGCGGGAATGGCCTGGTGGTTCCTGATGTCGATGGCCGGCTCGGTCGTCGCGCTGCAGGGAACACCGCGTCCGCTCGGGCCGGGCATGTCGGTCATTTCGCGTTTTCTCCCGGTGGAGCCGGGCTCTTTTGCTGCAATCATTGCCGATCTTTGCCTTTCGGGAGACACGGGCATTGTGCTGGCCAGCGGATCCTTTCTGTCTGTTGCACTGGCGCTGTTCGTGATGTGGTTTGCCATGTCCGCGGCGATGATGCTGCCGACGGCCGCACCGATGATCCGGACTTATTCCGAGATCGCCGATACCGCCGCAGCGCGCGGTGAAGCGGTGATCCATCCTGCCATCCTGACGGCAGGTTACCTGTTCGTCTGGACGCTGGCTGCGGTCGGTTTCATGCTGGTCCAGTTGGCGATAGCACGGATCACCGGAACCTCTGCCACCGGCCCGGTTCAGGGCGTGATCGCGGGCATGATCCTGCTGTGCGCCGGGGTTTACCAGTTTACATCGTTGAAGGCGGCGTGCCTGACCAAGTGCCGCAACCCGTTCACGACGTTGTTCGCGCGGTGGAAAACAAGCACGGGTGGCGTGTTCCGTCTCGGGATGGAACAAGGCCTGTGGTGCCTGGGCTGTTGCTGGGCACTGATGCTGATCATGCTTGCAGTGGGCAGCATGAATGTGGTCTGGATGGCGGCGCTGACCCTGTTTACATTTCTGGAGAAAACCGGGACAGGACAGGTGACAACGAAAGTTGGCGGCGCGATAGTATGCGTCTGGGGAGCGGCGTTGATCTGGGGCGCCCTGGTATGACAATAGGGACTTGAGGGAGAAGAGCTGAATGGCTGATGTTGAGTGGGCATTGAAAGGTGAACTGGTGCTTTCGTGCAATTGCACCGTTTTCTGTCCATGCGTGATTTCGCTCGGCCAGCATCCGCCCACGGAAGGCTATTGCCAGACCTGGGCCGGTTTCAGGGTCGACAACGGCTATTACGGCGACACCGATCTTTCCGGCCTCAACCTCGGCCTGATCATGGAAATTCCCGGCTACATGAGCCGCGGCAACTGGACCGCCGGTCTGTTTGTCGACAAGCGCGCGTCGATCTATGCCACGAAGGCCTTCACCAAGATTTTCACCGGCAAGGCCGGCGGCACCACATCGCTGCTGTCGATCCTGGTGGGCAATTTTCTTGGTGTGCAGCAGGAGCCGATCAGCTACGAGGTCGAAGGCAAGAAGCGCATCGTCAAGATCCCGAAGATCATCGACGGCGTTGTCTCGCCGATTCCGGGCAAGACCCACGGCGAGGACACCGTGATCTCCAACTCGGAATACTGGATCGCGCCGGAAATCATCGTGGCGAAATCCGAGAGATCAAAAATGCGTGCCTTTGGCCGCAACTGGAACTTCGCCGGCCGGTCGGCGGAAATATGCGCCCTCGACTGGAGCGGCCCGAACTGAAATTGCGCTGGGAGGCGCAGGCGGCATGAAGCTTCCATTTAACTACCGCCGCGTTCCCTACGCGGAAATCAGGGCGTTTTCGGTTCATATCCTGACCGCCAGCGGTTCCTTCATGGCGTTTCTGGCGCTGGTGGCTGCAGCCGAAGATCGGTTCGTCGACATGTGGTGGTGGCTTGCCGTCGCCATGCTGATCGACGGCATCGACGGCCCGATCGCGCGCAAGCTCAATGTCAAGGAAGTGCTGCCGAACTGGTCCGGCGTCATGCTCGACAATGTCATCGACTACGTCACCTACGTGCTCATTCCCGCATTCGCGCTTTATCAAAGCGGGATGATCGGCCAGCCTCTGTCGTTTGTCGCGGCCGGGCTGATCGTGGTTTCGAGCGCGATCTATTACGCGGACATGGGCATGAAGACCGACGAGAATTTCTTCTCGGGCTTTCCCGTCGCCTGGAACATGCTGGTGTTCACGCTGTTTGTGACGCACCCGTCCGAGATCGTGGCTTTCGTGATCGTGCTGGTTGCCGTCATCATGACATTCCTGCCGATCCATTTCCTGCATCCGGTTCGCGTCAGCCGGCTCAGGCCGGTCAACCTCACGGTGTTTTCTATCTGGTCGGTTCTGTCGGGCTATGCGCTGCTGCTGCATTTCCTGAGCCCGGACTGGCTGATGTGGGCGGTCATGCTCACCGGCAGCTACCTGTTTGTCATCGGCGGGATCATGCAGATGTTTCCCGGCCTTGGGCAGCAGCGCCCGTAACGCACCGGACGGCTTCGGGCCCTTATCGCATTGGAGTAGACCAACATGAAGGCAATCCTTGTTTCACAACATGGCGGACCGGAAGTGCTGGAGTGGCGCGATCACGAGGTCGGCAAGCCCGGCCCGGGTGAAGTGCGGATCCGGCAGGAAGCCGTCGGCCTGAATTTCATCGATGTCTATTATCGGACCGGTCTGTATCCCGCGCCCAATGGCTTCCCGCTGATTCCGGGCAACGAGGGGGCGGGCGTCGTCACAGCCGTGGGCGAAGGTGTGACGCGGTTCAAGCAAGGCGACAGGATTGCCTACGCCGGACCGATCGGCGCCTATGCGCAGGAACGGGTTATCGAAGCCGAGAAGATCGTCAAGGTTCCCGACGGGATCGGGCTTGATGTCGCGGCAAGCATGATGCTCAAGGGGATGACCGCTGAGTATCTGCTCAGGCGCACCTATGACGTCAAACCGGGCGATACAATCCTGTTTCATGCCGCTGCCGGTGGCGTCGGCCTGATTGTCGGGCAATGGGCAAAGGCGCTTGGCGCGACGATCATCGGGACCGTCGGCTCGAAAGAAAAGGCTGCGCTGGCCTCGGCCCATGGCTACGATCATGTCATCAACTACCGGACCGAGGACTTCGTCGAACGGGTCCGCGAGATCACCGGCGGCAAGGGCGCCGATGTGGTCTATGATTCGGTCGGTAAAGATACCTTTCCAGGCTCGCTCGACTGCCTGAAGCCACGCGGATTGTGGGCCAGCTTCGGCCAGTCGTCGGGCCCGATCGAATCGTTCAATATCGGCATTCTTTCACAGAAGGGCTCGCTCTTCGCCACCCGCCCGACGCTGTTTACCTACATCGCCAGCCGCCCGGATCTTGAAGCGTCGGCCAATGCACTGTTTGACGTCGTCTCGCGCGGGATCGTCAAGATCGACATCAATCAACGCTACCCGCTGGCCGAGGCGGCGCGGGCGCACTCGGACCTTGAGGCGCGCAAGACCACAGGCACGACGGTTCTGCTGCCCTGACGCATAGGAAAATCAGCGTTCCGGTTCAGAAACACTGTTAGGATAATCTTGAGAACGCGCCCCGGTAAACGCGTTTTTCGAAAGATGGAAATTGGGGAACATTGAAAATGCTTGACGTTTTCAGTCCTCGCCCCCTTGTGCAACGCACAATAATTGCGTCTGATGACTATCGGATGCGACGACACGGTTGGATTTCGGCCTCTTGAATTTTGTGGCCATATGATGAAGCTTGTTTCTTGTGCTTCCAGAAGAAATGCCTCGATAGAAGGCAAGTCCGGAATCGCGGAATCCAGGGGGTGACGTGAACAATCAGCAAACCGAAACACCGCTTTTGGAAACAAAAGGGCTTACAAAAATATTCGGCAGCCTGAGGGCATGCGACGGGATCGACCTCGCGATTGCTCCGGGTGAAATTCACGCACTGCTCGGTGAGAATGGCGCCGGCAAGTCAACACTGGTCAAGATGCTGTTTGGCGTGCTCGATCCGAGCGCCGGCGAGATCCTGTGGAAAGGCAAACCAGTCAGGATCGGCAGCCCCGGGGAAGCCCGCGCCACCGGCGTGGGCATGGTGTTCCAGCATTTTTCGCTGTTCGAAGCCCTGACGGTTGCCGAAAACATCGCACTTGCACTCGACGGCAACGTCGCGATCGACCGTATCTCGGAAGAAGCCCGGCGGCTCTCGCTCGAATATGGCTTGCCGCTCGATCCGTCCGCCCATGTCGCTGATCTTTCTGTTGGCGAACGCCAGCGCATCGAGATCGTCCGATCGCTGCTGCAGAACCCCGAATTGATCATCCTTGACGAGCCGACCTCGGTGCTGACACCGCAGGAAGCCGACAAGTTGTTTGAGACGCTCGCCAAGCTGAAGGCCGAAGGGCGCTCGGTTCTCTATATCAGCCATCGCCTCGAGGAGGTTCAGCGCATCTGCGACCGGGCCACCGTGCTGCGCCACGGCAAGGTCACCGGAGCATGCGATCCTGGTCAGGAAACGCCTTCGTCACTGGCACGGATGATGGTTGGCGGCGAAGTGGCCGAGATCTCCGGCACCGGTCTTGGCGAACCGGGTGAATTGCTGATTGAAGTCAACAAACTCAGTGCACCGTCGCGGTCGCCCTTCGCCGTGGCGCTCAAGGATATCGACCTGTCGGTGCGGGCAGGGGAAGTGGTTGCGATCGCAGGCGTGGCCGGCAACGGCCAAAGCGAACTCTTCGACGTGCTGTCGGGAGAAGAGCGGGTCAGCAATGCCGATGCGATCCGGATCCGCGGCAAGTCGGCGGGCCAGATGGGGATAACCCAGCGAAGACTGCTGGGCTGCGGTTTCGTTCCCGAAGAAAGACACGGCCATGCGGCGGTCACCGAAATGCCGCTGACGGCCAATCTCGTGCTCTCCCGTCATGCTTCTGACCGTTCGACGTTTCTTTCCGGCGGGCCCCTTGGCCTGATCAACACCGATGCGGTGGCGAAAGCCTCCCGGCGTATTTGCGAGGCGATGGATGTGCGCAAGGCCGGCGAAGATCCGGCCGCGGGGTCGCTATCGGGCGGCAACCTGCAAAAGTTCATCGTCGGGCGCGAACTCGACCGGCAACCCGTGGTGCTGGTGGTCAACCAGCCGACATGGGGAGTTGATGCGGGCGCGGCCAGCCGCATTCGCCAGGCCCTGATCGATCTGGCCAAGAGTGGTTCCGCCGTCGTCGTCATCAGTCAGGATCTTGATGAAGTGTTTGAAATTGCAAGCCGCATTGCGGTGATAAACGAGGGACGGCTTTCCGCGCCAGAGCCTGCGTCCTTGATGACGCGCGAACGGATCGGGTTGCTGATGGGCGGGTTCCACGACGGAACCGGCCATGCGCATGCGGAGGCCCTCCATGCGCATTGAGCTGAAAAAACGCGAAAACATGTCGTCGCTGTTTTCGGTGCTGTCACCCTTCATCGCGTTGGGACTGACCCTGATCGCCGGGGTCATTCTGTTCATTTCGCTGGGCAAGGATCCGGTAGCAGCTCTTTACAGCTTCTTCATCGAGCCATTGACGGAAGTCTGGTCGCTGCACGAACTGGCGATCAAAGCGGCTCCGCTGATCCTGATCGCGGTGGGCCTGTCGATCTGCTACCGCTCCAACAACTGGAACATCGGCGCAGAAGGCCAGTTCATCATCGGCGCGATGGCAGGGTCGGTGCTGCCGGTGGTCTTCCACGGCTGGGAATCGCCGCTGATGCTGCCGCTGATGCTGATCTGCGCCATGATCGGCGGCGGGGCCTATGCGGCGATACCGGCTTTCCTGAAAGCGCGGCTCAACACGAACGAGATCCTGACCAGCCTGATGCTGGTCTATGTCGCGGAACTGTTCCTCGACTGGACCGTGCGCGGCCCGTGGCGCAATCCGGAAGGTTTCAATTTCCCGGAAACCCGCAATTTTGCCGATAATGCGGTGCTGCCGCGGATCATCGAGACCGGCAAGACCCATTGGGGCTTCGGCTTCGCGCTGATTGCGGCCATCGTGCTCTGGTTCATCATGCGGCGCACGCTCAAGGGGTTCGAGATCACCGTGCTTGGCCAGTCGGCGCGGGCAGGGCGGTTCGCCGGCTTCTCCGACAAGAAGATGGTCTATTTCGCCTTTATCCTGTCCGGCGCGCTGGCAGGGCTTGCCGGCATATCCGAAGTATCCGGAGCCATCGGGCAGTTGCGCCCGGTGATTTCGCCCGGTTACGGCTTTACCGCCATCATCGTGGCGTTCCTCGGTCGGCTCAATCCGCTCGGGATTGTCGCTGCGGGCCTCATTCTGGCGCTCACCTACCTGGGGGGCGAAGCCGCGCAGATTTCAATCGGCATCACCGACAAGGTGACGCGCCTGTTCCAGGGGCTGCTGCTGTTCTTCGTGCTGGGCTGCGACACGCTGATCCATTACCGAATCCGGCTGATCTTCGGAGCGGCACAGAAAGGGAGTGCTGCCTGATGGACATGACCCAGGCAATCATCCTGACAATCATGACAGCGGCGACGCCGCTGTTGCTGGCGGCCATCGGAGAGCTGGTTGTCGAGCGCTCCGGCGTGCTCAACCTCGGCGTCGAGGGCATGATGGTGATGGGCGCGGTTTCGGCTTTTGCGATCGCCCAGCTGACCGGTTCTGCCGGTCTCGGCGCCATCGCCGGCCTCATCGCCGGCATGCTGTTTTCGCTGCTGTTCGGGTTCCTGACGCTGACACTGGTGGCCAACCAGGTGGCAACGGGGCTGGCGCTGACCATCCTCGGGCTTGGCTTGTCCGGGATGATCGGTGAATCCTTCATCGGGCTTCCCGGCCTGAAGCTCGCTTCTGTTCCTATTCCGCTGCTGTCTGACATTCCGTTCATCGGCCGGTTGCTGTTTGACCAGGATCCGATCTTCTACACTTCGATCATCGCGGTCGTCGGCGTGAACTGGTTCCTGTTCAGAAGCCGCGCCGGGCTGAGGTTGCGGGCGATTGGCGACAGTCACACATCAGCGCATGCGCTCGGGGTGAAGGTTGTCCGGACGCGCTATCTCGCGGTGATGTTCGGCGGCGCCTGTGCCGGTCTTGCCGGAGCACATCTTTCCATCGTCTACACTCCGCAATGGGTGGAGAACATGACGGCCGGACGCGGCTGGATCGCGCTGGCGCTGGTGGTGTTTGCCTCATGGCGGCCGACCCGGGTTCTTGCAGGGGCCTACCTGTTCGGCGCGGTCTCGATCGGACAGCTGCACGCGCAAGCTTTGGGCATTGGAATTCCGTCGCAATTCCTGTCAGCTCTTCCCTACCTCGCCACGATTGCGGTACTGGTAATCATATCGCTGAATCGTAGGATGACGCTCATCAACACGCCGGCTTCGCTCGGCAAATCTTTTGTGCCGGAAAGGTAGGCAATTTACCTCCGGTATGATGTCAACAACCAACCAGACAGGGTGAACCCAATGAAAAAAACACTTCTTCTCCTTGCCGCAGCCACGATGCTTGCCGGCATCAGCGCTCCGGCAAGCGCTGCAGGCATGGACAAGGTCAAGGCCTGCTTTATCTACGTCGGACCGGTCGGCGACTTCGGCTGGTCGTACCAGCACGATCAGGGCCGCCTGTATGCCGAGGAAAAGCTCGGCGACAAGCTGGAAACCGCCTATCTTGAAAGCGTTCCGGAAGGTGCTGATGCCGAACGAGCCATCGAGCGTTTTGCACGCTCGGGCTGCAACATCATCTTCACCACCTCGTTTGGTTACATGGACGCGACCAACAAGGTCGCCAAAGACTTTCCGGATGTGAAGTTCGAGCACGCCACCGGCTACAAGCGCGAACACCCGAATGTTTCGACCTATGATTCCCGGTTCTACGAGGGCCGCTACGTGCTCGGGCAGATCGCCGCGAAAATGTCCAAGGTCGGCACTGCAGGCTACATCGCCTCGTTCCCGATCCCGGAAGTGATCCAGGGCATCAACTCGTTCATGCTCGGTGCGCAGTCTGTCGACCCGGACTTCAAGCTCAAGGTCATCTGGTCCAACACCTGGTTCGACCCGGGCAAGGAAGCCGATGCTGCCAAGGCACTTCTCGACCAGGGTGCCGACATTCTGACCCAGCACACCGATTCGACCGCACCGATGCAGGTTGCCGCCGAGCGTGGCGCCTACGCCTTCGGTCAGGCATCCAACATGTATGACTTCGGCAAGGAAACCCAGTTGACCGCAATCGTCGACGAGTGGGGTCCCTACTACGAAGAGCGGATTTCCGCTGTACTCGAGGGAACCTGGGAACAGTCGGCAACCTGGGGCGGCATGGCCGATGGCCACGTCGTGATGGCGCCATACACCAACATGCCTGATGACGTGAAAGCCATGGCCGAAGCAACCGAGGCACAGATCAAGTCCGGCGAACTGCATCCGTTCACCGGCCCGATCATGAAGCAGGACGGCACTGAATGGCTGGCTGACGGTGTGGTTGCCGAGGACGGCGAACTCGCCGGCCTGAACTTCTACGTCAAGGGTGTCGACGACCAGCTTCCGCAGTAAGCGGGCTCACCCAAGAGACAGGCATATGCCTTGCAAAAGCGGGGGCGGCTTCATAGGCCGCCCCTTCTTGTTATTCCCCGCGTCTTATCAGCCATTATTCGGCTGGCGCAGGGTATCTCGATGCGGTGCGTGGCAGGAACCGGCCAACGGGCGAGAACAGCGCGCGGATGATGGCGCGCCCGGCTGGTTCAATGCGGGCGAAGATCCACCAGCTGACACCAAGCGACAGCGCAAGAGCCAACGCGAAAGCACCCCATTTGCCGAACATGGGTTCGGTCGCATTCATAAGGATGTAACCGGCGTTCTGATGGATCAGGTAGAACGGGTAGCTGATGCCGCCAAGCGCCAGAATCCAAGGGCCGGCCTTGATGTGGTGGCCGAACACGGCGCAGAGAACAAACGCCGCAATGATCCCGGCATTCGCCAGCGCGACAACCTGGGCGCTTGAGGCTTCACCCAAACGGGCAATGACGTCGAGCCGTTGCACTTCGGCGGCATGAAAGGTCATGGCCAGGGCAATTCCGGCAATCAGCAGCCGCAGCAAGCTGCCGCCTTGCGAGTTGATCCGCCAGACCATTACCCCGAGTGCGAAATAGCTGCCATATTCGGTCAGGAACAGCAGTTCGACCGGGCGGGAGCCGAGCATGGTGTTGTTGACCATGACAAGCAGCATCCAGATTGCCACCGCAGCGTCGGTGTGGCGGGGAAGCGCGCCGGAGAACAGCCCTATGGCCACCCAGCCATAAAAGAGGATCTCGATGACAATGGACCAGTAGGCGCCATCCATGAAATCCGCACCGAACATCGGTGCCAGCATGGTCAGGTTTGCCAACCATTCGAAGATGTCGGTGGAGTAGGGCGGCTGCGACCACCACGTGATTGTCAGGAAAGTGATGGTCATGGCCACGAGATGTGCCGGATAGAGCCGCGCCAGCCGGCTGACAGAGAAGCCATACCAGTCCCGCCCGGTGGCCGACCAGATGATGACGAAGCCCGATATCATGAAGAACAGATTGACGCCGAGATAGCCGAGCGAAACAGCTATTCCCGCCGCACCGAATGCAAAGTCGAGGTAACCGCCGTCCTGGGCGCCACGATAGAGGAAATGATAGACGGCAACGGTCAGGGCTGCCGCAAAGCGCAGCAGATCCAGCAATCCGTTCCGCTGGCCAGTGCTTACGACTGGCCGGACTGGTGCTTGATGATCGCGCATTGTGATCTCCTGTTGAGGCGGGGATCATAGCGCAATTGAAAACGCCGGGTTCGACAACCCGGCGTTAAGCTTAAGCGTAAAGGTTAAATCCGGCCCGTCCCGGTTCAGGCAAGGCCCTGCTTGCGGATATCATCCCAGGCTTCGTCGAGTGTCTTCCTGGCCGAAGCAATCAGGACATCGACCTCTTCCTCGGTGATGCTCAAGGGCGGCGAAATGATCAGCGAATCGCGCACCGCACGCATCACCAGACCGTTGGCGAAGGAGTGATCACGCGCAATGGTGCCGACCTTGCCTTCATTGTCGAAGCGTTTCATCAGGTCGTTCTCGTCGGGAACTAGTTCCAGCGCACCGAACATGCCGACCATACGGGCCTGGCCGACGAGCGGATGTTCTTCCAGCGCCTTCCAGCGCTTCTGGAAATAGGGGCCGATATGATCGCGGACGCGCTCGACCAGGCCTTCGCGCTTGATGATGTTCAGATTGGCGATGGCGGCGGCACAGCAGGCCGGGTGACCGGAATAGGTGTAGCCGTGGAAAAACTCGACGTTTTCGCGGTGCAGGACTTCGGCGATTTCGTCGGACACCAGAACGCCGCCCATCGGCAGGTAACCTGATGTCAGGCCCTTGGCGATGGCCATCAGGTCGGGTTTCATGTCGTAATAGCCGGAGCCGAACCATTCGCCGGTGCGGCCGAAGCCGCAGATGACCTCGTCGGAGACAAACAGGATGTCGCGGCTTTCGAGGATTCGCTTGACCTCGGGCCAGTAGGTGGCGGGCGGAACGATGACACCGCCGGCGCCCTGGATCGGCTCGGCGATGAAGGCGGCAACGTTTTCCTCGCCGATTTCCTCGATGGCGCGTTCGAGTTCACGTGCGGCCCAGAGGCCGAACTCATCCTCGCTCATGCCGGTCTTCATACCTTCACCAAACCAGTAAGGCTGGTCGATGTGGTGGATGTCGGGGATCGGCAACCCGCCCTGGCTGTGCATGGCGCCCATGCCGCCGAGCGAAGCACCGGCCATGGTCGAGCCGTGATAGGCATTCTTGCGGCTGATCACCACTTTCTTGTTTGGCTGGTCCTTCAACGCCCAGTAGGTCCGCACGAGACGCAGTATCGTGTCGTTGGCCTCGGAGCCGGACCCGGCATAAAACACCATGTTGATGTGTTCCGGCGCGAGATCGGCGAGCATTTGCGACAGTTCGATCACCGGAGGATGCGTGGTCTTGAAGAAGGTGTTGTAATAGGACAGCTCGCTCATCTGCGCGCGCACGGCCTCGACGATTTCCTGGCGGCCATGACCGACATTGACGCACCACAGGCCTGCCATGCCGTCCATGATGCGGTTGCCGTCCGTGTCCCAGAGCCAGACTCCATCCGCACGGGAAATGACCCGCCTCTCGTCAACGCCCAAGGTGCCATGTTCGGTAAAGGGATGAAGGTGGTGCTTGTGATCGGAAACCTTGAGATCATGGGAAGACACATTGACGCGCATTGTTTTATTCCTGATTGTTTTTCAGAGTGGTCGCGACGAAATCGATTTGACCTTTATTTGAGTGTGTGCACAAAACTCGGGTGCGGACAAGCACCGCGATAACCGCTTTGCGCGGGAACAGAAAGTCCTGAAGGGGCATGGTGACATTATGCGCGAGGGCGCCGGTACTGGAAAGCAAGACGCAAGTCTTCCCACGAATGATGAAGCCGAACGGTTCCTGGCCGACAATCCCGATATTGAATCGGTCGATTTCCTGATCCCCGACATCAACGGCATCATGCGCGGCAAGTGGGGCCCCACCGAGGCACTGGCCAAGGCCGGGTATCCGGGCATCAACATGCCGTTGTCGATCTTCGGGCTCGACATCTGGGGCAGGGAGGTCGAGTCGACCGGCATCCACATCGAAACAGGCGATATTGACGGTTACTGCCGGGCAATTCCGGGGCGGATCAACCGTGCGCCCTGGGCACCGCGGCCATCGGCACAGGTGCTGATGTCGATGTACACCGAAGCGGGCGAGCCCTGCGAGTACGATCCACGCAATGTGCTGCAACGTATTGTCGACAGGTACACGGCCAAGGGGCTTCAGCCGGTCACCGCATTCGAACTCGAATTCTACCTGGTCGATCCGGCGGTGTTCCAGAGATCCGGCCGGATGAGCAAGGATCTTGGACCTGGCCCCGATCAGCAGCAGATGTATTCGCTGTCCGAATTGCGCGGACAAAGCGACCTGTTCGCCGAAATCCGTGCAGCGGCGGTTGCGCAGGGCCTGCCGATCGACACTATCATCAAGGAAGCCGCGCCGGGCCAGTTCGAGGTCAATCTCAAGCATCGTGCCGACGCGATGGCGGCTGCCGACGACACGGTGCTGCTGCGCCGGCTGATCACGGAATCGGCGCACAAGCACGGACTGCGCGCGACTTTCATGGCCAAACCGTTCCTGGAATGGCCGGGCAACGGCATGCATGTCCATGCCAGCGTTCTCGACACCGACGGAAACAACATCTTTGCAGGCGAGGCCGGTGACTTGCGGCTTCAGCATGCCGCCGCAGGTCTCCTGGAAACCCTCAAAGACACCTTGTTGCTCTATATTCCCGGGTTCAACGGCTATCGCCGGCTGCAGCCGGGATCATATGCGCCGACCCGGATCGCATGGGGCCGCAACAACCGCTCCGTGGTGGTGCGCGTACCCGCATCCGACGACAAGGCACGGCGGCTGGAACATCGCATGTCGGGCGCCGACGCCAACCCGTATTTCGTTCTGGCCGGTGTTCTTGGCGGGATGCTGGAAGGACTTGAGAACGCGAAACTGCCACCGCCGCCGGTGGAGGGCAACGCCTACAATGTGCCGCTGCCGCAACTCTCCGATGACATGGATGACGCGATCGAGGATTTCGAAAGGTCGGATTTCATCCGCCGCCTGTTCGGCCCGGAACTGCGCAAGATCTTCGCCGAAATCAAGCGTGAGGAACTCAAGGCATTCGACAATGAAATCACGCCACTGGAGAGATCGACCTACCTTTGATCGCGGGTTTGCCCGCGGTCTGAAGAAAAATTTGCTGCCTCGCCGACATTGGTCAACGATTTGACATAGGACAAGGAAACGCCGGTTCAGCCCGTGCGACCATATGACTGCCTTTGATTATTTGATTTTCGGGTTGACGAAGGCGGCGATGTTTCGCATCTTGGAAGTGACACATAGGAATAATACAATGGATTTTGAAGCGTTCTTCGAAGACAAGCTTGGTGGCCTGCACAAGGCGGGCAACTACCGGGTGTTTGCCGATATCGAACGTAAGGCCGGCGGTTTTCCGCGGGCAACCCGTTATCGCGCCGATGGTTCTACGCAGGACGTAACTGTCTGGTGTTCCAACGATTATCTGGGCATGGGTCAAAATCCACTGGTCACCGAAGCGATGAAAGAAGCCATTGATCGCTGTGGCGCAGGCGCTGGCGGGACCCGCAACATTTCCGGCACGAATCACTACCATGTGCTTCTGGAAAACGAACTGGCCGATCTGCACGGCAAGGAAGACGCCCTGATTTTCACGTCAGGCTACGTTTCCAACTGGGCAGCGCTGGGGACACTGGCAGGGAAAATTCCCGGCCTGATCGTCTATTCAGATGCGCTCAACCACGCCTCGATGATCGAGGGCATTCGCCACTCGCGTTGCGAGAAGCGGGTCTTCAAGCACAATGACCCGGAAGACCTGCGCCGGCTGATGGCCCTGGACGATCCGGCTGCGCCGAAAATGGTGGCATTCGAGAGCGTCTACTCGATGGACGGCGACGTGGCCCCGATCGCGGCGCTGTGCGATGTGGCCGACGAATTCGGCGCTATGACCTATCTCGATGAAGTTCATGCGGTTGGGATGTACGGCCCGCGCGGCGGCGGCATCGCCGAGCGCGAAGGCATCATGGATCGCCTGACCGTGATCGAAGGCACGCTCGGCAAGGCCTTTGGCGTGATGGGTGGTTACATTACCGGATCGCGCCACTTGTGCGATTTCGTGCGCAGCTTCGCATCCGGCTTCATCTTCACCACAGCGCTTCCGCCTGCGCTCGCCGCAGGTGCCGCAGCCTCGATCCGCCACCTCAAGGCAAGCCAGCTGGAACGCCGGCGGCATCAGGATGCGGTCGCCAAAGTGCGACGCGCGCTTGACGCACATGGCATTCCGCACATGGAAAACCCGAGCCATATCGTGCCGGTTATGGTGGGCAACGCGTCGAAGTGCAAATGGATTTCCGACGTGATGATGGATAACCACGGCATTTACGTGCAGCCGATCAACTACCCGACGGTGCCGGTGAAGACCGAGCGTCTGCGGATCACGCCGACGCCGATGCACAGCGATGCGGACATCAAGCATCTTGCAGGTGCGCTGAGCGAGCTGTGGTCGCAATGCGCTCTGGCGCGGGCGGTCGCATAGGCTGACCGCCGCCTGAAGCCTTGAACCCGGATTCTGCCTTTTTGAAATGAATGCATTTTGCGAACCTGGTCAGTGATGCTGATCAGGTTCGTTTCGTTTCGATGGCAGGTAATTGACGGGCCTGGTGACAATCGATCTGGCAACGATGACCCGGTATATGTCCGCCGGATTGCGATATCCCGGAAGTCGGTCAGCCGGTCTGGTCGGCCTCGTCCCGCACAGGGGCGCAAAACAGCGAATACAGCGTTCCGATGACTGACGAGACCTCGTGATTGAGGATCGAATAATAGATCATCCGGCCTTCGCGCCGGGTGTCGACAAGGCCGTCGAGACGCAGCCGAGCCAGCTGCTGCGATACCGCGGCCTGTGGCATGGCGAGAATTTCCTCAAGCTCGGAAACCGACTTCTCGCCTTCAGACAGGATGCAAAGAATCATCAGCCGGGTCTCGTGGCTGAGCGATTTCAGCAGGTCGCTGGCCTTGCGCGCCTGAACAAGCAGGAGGTTCATTTCTTCCTGGTTCATATTGGTCTTGATCTGAGGCAATGTCATGTGATGCGAGCTCGATGGATGATGAACAGTATATAGTGCATATGCCATCTGGAAAAGGGCGTTGCTGGCAGGTAGCCGGAGTGTCTTGCCAGCAGGACGTTGGCCTCGCGCGACAAATGCAATTTCCAAGATGCATATTCTTCCTAGCTTAATTGCACAACGCATTGCAACAATCAGGGTCAATTTCCTCCCGTTGGCTTCGGGCAGGGCTTCAATTCCGCTGTCATGGATGGAAAATCCTTGCCCGGAGCCATGCTCCGGTCCTACTCTGACAAGAAAAATCTGCCGTATCTGCACGATCAATGCGACCGGCGGCAGCGGAGACCGGAGATTTCACATTTGCCCGTTTTGCTTCGGGCGCGGGAGGTTCCATGTTTGCACTCAACCGCATGCTTGTCTGTCTTTTGATGCTGGTCCTGCCAGCAACAGCGATGGCGCAGGACGGATCACGGCGCATCGAAACCACTGAAAATGCAGATTACTTCGGCTTCGATTTGCGAACGGTGCAGAATATCGGCCTGGAAGAATGCAAGGCCGAGTGCCTTGGTGACCGGCAATGCAAGGCGTTCACCTACAACGTCAAGGCCGGCTGGTGCTTTCTCAAGTCGGACTACAACACCATAAACCCGTTTGCCGGAGCGGTTGCGGGCAGGGTGGTTGCGGCAGGCGGGGAACCCGATCTCGGTGCAGCCCCCGATCTCGACTTTGTCGCTGCATCGTTGCTCGACGAGGCACGCGCCTACCGCGAGCGGACACTTGCGCGCTACAGCGGCAGCGGTGCGGGCGTAACCAGCCTGATGCGGCAGGGCGAAGCCTCGATCGCGGCAGGTGACATGGAAAGCGCCGTGCGCAACTACGCCATGGCGGTGGCCACGGCGCCCGAACGCAGCGATCTCTGGGCGGAATTGTCACGCGCTGCACTCGCCTATACGCCCAAGGATGCCAATCTGCGGCGCAGCCTTCTCTCGGTTTCCGTTTCTTCTGCCATCAACGCCTATCAGACATCGCGGAGCCTTTCGGCACGTGCAGATTCGCTTGCGGTCCTGGCCGAAGCATTCACAGGCGTCAAAAACTGGCGTCCGGCACTGTCTGCCTACCGGGCAAGCCTTGATCTCCGCGAAGTTCCGGCTCTCCGCGCAGCATACACACAATTGCGGGCAACACACGGTTTCCGGGTTGTCGACAACACGGTTGACGCGGACAGCGAAACGCCGCGGGTTTGCGTCCAGTTTTCCGAAGATCTCGTCAAAAGCCAGGACTATTCCGGATTCGTGAATATCGATGGTGCGAACGACGTTGCCATTGATACAGACACCCGCCAGATTTGCGTCAACGGGCTGGAGCACGGCCAACGCTACCGCCTGGTGTTGCGCCAGGGGCTGCCCTCATCCGTGGGTGAAGTGCTGGAAGCTCCGGTGGAGCTGTCGGTCTATGTGCGCGACCGCTCACCGGCGGCCCGGTTTACGGGCTCGAATTTTGTGCTTCCGGCAAAATCGCGGCTTGGCATTCCACTGATTACCATCAATGCGCCATCGGCGGATCTCAAACTGTTCCGCGTCGGCGACCGGGCACTGTCGCAAATCATAACCCGGTCGGACTTTCTCAGGCAGCTCAACAGCTATTCGATCGATTCGATCGTGCAGGATCTCGGCGCCTCGATCTGGGACGGTTCAATCGAGATTGACAGCGAGCCAAACCGGGACGTGACAACCAGCATCCCGGTCGACACGCTGCTGCCCGAACGCCAGCCCGGCGTATATGTGCTGACCGCCACACCGTTCGGAGACAAGAGCGAAAACTGGGATTCGCGCGCCACGCAATGGTTCGTGATCTCCGATATCGGGATGAGCACCTTTGCGGGCGAAGACGGGTTGTCGGTGTTCTTGCGCTCGCTCGACACGGCCACACCACTTGGCTCGGTTGCGCTGACCCTGCTTGCCCGCAACAACGAGATCCTTGGCGAGGCCGTCACAGATGACGATGGCCGGGCCACGTTCCAGCCGGGGCTTATTCGGGGACAGGCGGGACTTGCGCCGGCGGCCCTGCTTGCCAAGGGACCGGGTGGCGATTTTGTCTTTCTCGACCTGACGCGTGGCGGCTTTGACCTGTCCGATCGCGGTGTTGCCGGGCGTTCGTCGCCGGGCGGTGTCGATGTCATGGCATGGACCGAGCGCGGCATCTACCGCGCTGGCGAGACCGTACACCTTTCAGCGCTGGCCAGAAACGACAAGGCAGAAGCGCTCACCGGTCTGCCGCTGACACTGATCCTGCAACGCCCCGATGGCGTCGAGGACCGGCGCGTGGTCTCCGATGGTGCTGCCCTTGGCGGCCACGCACTGGCGCTGGCGTTGCCGGAGAACGCCATGCAGGGCAGCTGGCGCGCGGCGCTGCACACCGATCCGAAGCGTCCGGCGGTGGCAGAGGTTTCATTCCTGGTCGAGGACTTCCAGCCGGACCGGATCGAGATCGAACTCGATGCCGGAAATGCCGAGGTGAGCCCGGCCGCACCGGCCAACATTGCGGTAACCGGCCGCTATCTCTATGGCGCGCCTGCCGGCGGGCTCGCCACCGAGGGCGAAATCGTGCTCAGCCGCACCCGGAACCTCGACGGATACAAGGGATTTGAATTCGGCCTGGCCGACGAGGAATTCGAGAACTCCCGGATCCTGCTCGACAATTTGCCGCCGCTCGACCAATCCGGCGAGGCCGTGGTTGAGATCGACGTTGGCGCGTTGCCGGACACGACCCAGTTCCTGACCGCGAAAGTCACGATCCGTGCGTCCGAAGGCGGTGGCCGTGCGGTGGAACGCTCGGTCGACCTCAAGGTCGCTACCGAGGGGCCGCGTATCGGCATCAAGCCATTGTTTGAAGATCACCAGGTTCCGGAAGACAGCGAGGCCGGTTTCCAGCTGATCGCAGTGGATGCAGCCGGGTCACGCATCGCCATGCCCGGTGCCTCATGGTCGCTGGTCAAGGTTGAACGGAATTACCAATGGTACCGGCAGGGAAATTCCTGGAACTATGAAGTCGTTGATTTCACCACAGAAATAGCAGATGGCGAAATCGATATCGCCAGCGATGCACCGGCATCGATCTCTGCCAATGTCGATTGGGGCCGCTACCGCCTTGACGTGACGGGAGCGGACGGGATCGAAACCAGCGTGCTGTTTGATGCCGGCTGGTATGTCGAGGCCAAATCGATCGAAACCCCGGACGGTCTGGAAATCGCGCTGGACAAGGACCGGTACGAGGTCGGTGAAACAGCACAGTTGCGGATATCGCCGCGCTTTGCAGGCGAGGCGTTGATCACGGTCGGCTCGGAGCGGCTGATTGAAACGGTGACCGCCTCGGTGGGTGCGGATGGCACGACCATCGACCTACCGGTGACCGAGGAATGGGGTGCCGGCGCCTATGTCACCGCGACACTTTACCGTCCGGGCGAAGCAGAATCACGCATGCCGAGACGCGCCATCGGGGTGAAATGGCTGACGGTGGATCCGGGCAGCCGGCAATTGCCGGTTACGCTCGATCTGCCTGAGCAGACGACACCGCGCGGGGCGTTTACGGTTCCGGTCAAGATTGCCGGCCTGACGCCGGGGGAGGACGCTTTCGTCTTAGTATCCGCGGTCGATGTCGGCATTCTCAACCTGACCCGGCACAAGGTTGCCGATCCCGAGGCCTGGTATTTCGGCCAACGTGCGCTGGGGCTTGAAATCCGCGACCTCTATGGCCGCCTGATTGACGGCTCGGCAGGCGTGACCGGACGGATCCGCTCGGGTGGCGACGGCGCCATGATTCGGTCCGAAGGCAGCCCGCCGCGCGAGAAGCTGGTGGCTTTCTTCGAAGGCCCGGTCCAGGTCGCATCCGACGGCACGGCCAGCGTGACGTTCGACATGCCTCAGTTCAACGGGACGGTGCGGGTCAATGCGGTTGCCTGGAGCGCAAGCTCGCTGGGCCACGCGACACGCGACGTGATCGTGCGCGATCCGGTTGTCATCACCGCGAGCCTGCCGCAATTCCTTGCACCGGGTGACCGCTCTCAGGTTCTCATCGAACTGGCCAACACCGATGGTCCGGCGGGTGAGTATGGTGTGGAGCTGTTCACCGCGTCCGGCAGGGTGCAGGGCGGCAACGGCCTGCGCCAGACGCTCAACCTGCCCGCAGGGGCACGCAGCAGCCTCGTGATGCCGCTCGAGGGACTTGCAAGCGGTGCCGACACGCTGACAATCGCGATTTCAGGACCGGACGGGCTGTCGCTTGCGCGCGAGGAGTCCATTACCGTGCGGCCCGGCGCCATGCCGGTAACCACCAAACGCGTTGTCAGCCTTTCGGGTGGTGGCGGCACGCTGCGCATCGATGGTGAATTGCTTGCCGACAGTCTGCTGGACGGCGCGTCCGTGACCGTCGGCGTGACCCGAAATGCGGCGTTCGACGTGGCGTCGTTGCTGATGGCGCTTGACCGCTATCCCTATGGCTGCGCGGAACAAACCGCCAGCCGGGCGTTGCCGCTTCTGTATCTGAGCGAGCTTGGCGATCCGGCCGGCGGCGATGATGCGCAGACAATCTCCAAGCGGATCAATGACGCGATCACGCGGCTTGTCGCCTACCAGTCGGCGTCGGGCAGTTTCGGGCTTTGGGGGCCGGGATCGGGCGATCTCTGGCTTGATGCCTATGTCACCGATTTCCTCACACGGGCCATGGAGAAGGGCTTCTCGGTTCCGCCTGTGGCAAGCCGGCTGGCGCTCGACAACCTGCAGAACACGCTGGCCTACACCACGGATGTCCGCTCGGACGGCAGCTCCATTGCCTATGCGCTGTATGTGCTTGCGCGCAATCGCAAGGCGGCGGCGACCGACCTGCGGTATTATTCGGACAGCCAGATCGACGCCTTCGACCAGCCGCTGGCGCGGGCGCAGATCGGGGCGGCACTTTCGCTCTATGGTGACGCGCAACGGGCGGCGGAAAGTTTCCGCTCGGCCTTTGAACATGCCCGCTCGACCGCAACCCTGATCGGCGCGCGCAACGACTACGGCTCGGCGCTGCGGGACGGGGCGGCAATGCTGGCGCTGTCTGCGGAATCGACGCCTACACCGGGCATCGTGCCGGAACTGATCCGCTTTGTCGCTGACGCCAAGACCGCGCGGCAATCCACCAGCACTCAGGAAAATGCCTGGATGGTGCTGGCCGCGCGGGCGATTTCCGCAGGCAACCGGTCGATCTCGGTCAATGTCAACGGGCAGGCATTCGCCGGGGCCTACGAGACCCGGATGAGCGGCGAGGCGATCCGGGACAATCCGCTGACCATCGTCAACCAGGGCGAAGAACCTGTCGACGCAGTGGTGACGACGATAGCGGCTCCGGCGCAACCCTTGAGCGCCGGCGGCACCGGCTTCCAGATCAGCCGCAGCTACTACACGCTCGACGGTCAGCCCGCATCGATATCCTCGGTCAGGCAGAACGAGCGTTACCTGGTGGTGTTGCAGATGCGTGAAGCCAATGCATGGCCGTCGCGGGTGGTTGTCACCGACCTGCTGCCTGCCGGTTTTGTCATCGACAATCCGCGGCTGGTGGACAGCGCCGAACTCGCCAACTTCCCCTGGCTTGGCGAGGTTTCAGCCAGTCACGCCGAGTTCCGCAGTGACCGCTTCATGGCTGCGTTCGACCGCGGGGCCACGTCCAACCGTGATTTTGTCGCGGCCTATGTGGTGCGTGCGGTGACGCCGGGAATCTACACCCATCCGGCCGCTGTCGTTGAGGACATGTACCGCCCCGAACTCGCGGCCCGCACGGCGTCCGGGTTCATGGAGGTGCTTGGCGCGCCATGACGATGTCGCGGCGCACCCGGCTGTGGCGTCTGGCGGCCGGCGGTCTGGGTGGCTTCGTCCTGATAGCCGGGCTGGTTGTGTTTGGCCTGGAGCGGGCTGACCGGGCCTATCCGCCCCCCTTGGATATGGCTGCCGAAGTGTCGCGCGAGGTTCTGGACCGCAACGGGAAGCTGTTGCGCGCCTACACCACGCCTGAAGGCGTCTGGCGGCTGCCGGTTACACTCGATGCGGTCGATCCCGACTATATCAACATGCTGCTTGCCTATGAGGACCGGCGTTTCAGAACCCATTGGGGCGTCGACCCGGTGGCGCTGGTACGTGCCGCCGTGCAATTCGTTGTCAATGGCGGACGGATCGTCTCGGGCGGTTCGACCATCACCATGCAACTGGCGCGGCTGATCGAGCCCAGGGCCGAACGGTCGCTTTCGGCCAAGCTGAGGCAAATGGCCCGCGCGCTGCAGATCGAGCGACGGCTGGGCAAGGACGAGATCCTATCGCTGTACCTGACACTGGCCCCCTATGGCGGTAACCTCGAGGGCATTCGGGCGGCGAGCCTTGCCTGGTTCGGGCGGGAACCGAGGAAGCTTAGCCTGTCTCAGGCGGCACTGCTGGTGGCCTTGCCGCAATCTCCCGAGGCCAGACGCCCTGACCGTCGGCGTGCGCAAGCGCTGTTGGCTCGAAACCGGGTGCTGGCCCGGATGAAGGATGCCGGGCTGATTCCCGAAAGCGAAATTGCCCGTGCCTCCGCAGCACAGGTTCCGGGCCGCCGCCTCGCCATGCCCGATCTCGCGGCCCACACGGCTGACCTGGCAATACGGCAGCGATCAGATGAGCAAACAACCACGTTGACCCTCGACTCCGATATCCAGCAACGGCTTGAAACGCTGGCGACGGAGACAGCGGGGCGCCTGGGCACCAGGCAATCGCTCGCCATGGTGCTGGCCGACGGCAGAACCGGCGAGGTTCTCGCCAGTGTCGGATCGACCGGACATCTCGATGCGGGCCGCGCAGGCGCCATCGACATGACCCATGCCGTTCGCTCGCCCGGGTCGACGCTCAAGCCCTTCATCTATGGTCTTGCCTTCGAGGACGCTTTGGTGGTGCCGGAAACGCTGATCGACGATACGCCTGCCGATTTCTCGGGCTACCGGCCGCGGAATTTCGATCGCGGCTACATGGGCGAGGTCAGCATTCGCCAGGCGCTCCAGTTTTCGCTGAACGTTCCGGCCGTGCGCCTGCTCGAGGCGGTCGGGCCACAACGGCTGCTGGCGCGGCTGCGGCGCGGCGGCACCCGGCTGGACCTGCCGCCCGGCGGTGCGCCAGGGCTGGCAATCGGTCTGGGCGGGGCCGGGATCAGCCTTCGCGACCTGGTGCAGCTCTACACCGCCTTCGTCAACAACGGCACGGCGCAATCGCTGAACGACGGCACCGGCCCCGTTGCTCCGAAGCAGCTGGAGCAGCCGGTGTTGGCAGCGGACGCCAGTTGGCGCGTAGCCGAGATTCTCTCCGGCGTGAGCGCACCACAGGGCGCGCCGCGTGTTGCCATCGCCTACAAGACCGGAACATCCTACGGCTACCGCGACGCCTGGGCTATCGGGTTCGACGGGCGGTATGTGCTGGGCGTCTGGGTGGGACGGCCAGACGCAGCGCCGGTTCCCGGCCTTTCCGGAATCGAGACTGCGGCGCCCTTGCTGTTCGAGGCGTTCGTACGCGCAGGGCTTGAGCGAGTAGATTTTCCCGCGCCTCCTGCCGGGCTGGTGGTGCGATCGCGCCGCAGCTTGCCCCATGCCTTGAAAAGGTACCGGGGCCGGGATGCAGCAATCAGCACTGTGGCGGATGGTTCGCTGCCGCCGCAGATCGTCTATCCGCCGCAAAATGCGCGCGTGGCGCTGGGTTCAGGCGGTTCCGGCCCGCTGATGCCGCTGGTGATCAAGCTGCAGGGCGGCGCGGGGCCTTACCGGCTGATAGCCAATGGACGGGCCTTGTCCAAACCGACGCGGCGACGGGTGTTGAACTGGACGCCGGACAGTCCGGGCGCCTCGACACTGACGGTCATGGACGCGGAAGGCAGGGCCGCGAGCGTCAATGTCTTCATTGACGCCAATTGACGAGGTTTTGGGATATCAGCCCGGGTTTCGTCAGGCCGCCGGCTGGTTCATTGCCGCAAAGACAAGTTCGCGCAAACGGGCCGCCACCGCGCTGATGATCACGTTCTTGCGCGAGATGAGGAAATAGGGGCTGACCAGGATTTTCTCTTCCGGCTCGACCGTCGCCAGTCCGGCAGCCGGGTTGTTGGAGACAAAGAGATCGGCAACCTGTCGCGGGATCGGCGCAAGCGCGTCCGATGACGCAAGATAGGCGACCATAACCAGCATGGATGTTGTGTTGACGATGTCGCGCGGCAGATCCGTCCCGGATGAGACGAAAACGGCTTCCACCGCCTGACGCAAGGGGGTGTGCGGCGCCTGGATCACCCATTCATATGCTGCAAGGCTCGGAAGGGATGCGGTCGCGGTGCGGGACAAGGGATGCCCGGCCCGCATCATGAAACAGATGTCTTCGTGCCGACCACGGCGAACATCGAGCTGACGCTTGTCATATGCCGGTGGAATCCGCGAGAGCACGAAATCATGCTCCCCGCGAAACAATCCCTCGACGAGCACATCGCTGGGCGCAACATCGACATGGATGTCCGCGCCGATGGCTGTCTTTTTCAATTCCTGGATGGCAGGCACGACAAAGGCGACAGACCCGTCGGTGACCGAGCCCACCCGCGCGGTGCCGGCAAGCCCCTTGCTGACTGACGAGATCTCCCGGAGTGTCTGATCAAGACCATTGAGCAGATTGTGACCGTTGCGGATGAGGGTGTCGCCAACCGGTGTGGGAGACATGCCCTTGGGGTGGCGCAGGAAAACCGGACCACCGACGGCCCGCTCGATATTTGCAAGCATGCGCGATGCGGCGGGCTGCGACAGCGCCAGTTGCTCTGCGGCCAGCCCCAACTGGCCGGTGTCGTGGACCGCCTGGATCAGGAGGAAGTCCTTCAGCTGCAGATTGCGTGTTTTCGAAGCCATTTTCTGCTTATCAATTTTGATATGCAGATTGTCAATCTATTCATTTGAACTGCATGTTGCAGACCCGCTAGGTTGGTTTCGGGTTCAGATGAATCCTAATGGCTGGCAGGGCTTGACCTCGGAGGAAAGGTCAGCCGCTGCATGGCGCTGTCTCGGGAGGACTCTATGAAGAAGCTTACATCAATTTTGGCGACAGTTGCGCTCGGCGTCGGTCTGATTTCGACGCCCGCAATTGCGCAGGACAAGGGCACCGTCGGCATTGCCATGCCGACCAAGTCATCGGCTCGCTGGATTTCTGACGGCAACTCGATGGTCGAGCAGTTCACCGCGGCCGGTTACGCCACCGACCTGCAATATGCAGAGGACGATATTCCAAACCAGCTGGCGCAGATCGAGAACATGATCACCAAGGGCGTCAATGTTCTGGTGATTGCCGCCATTGACGGCACGACGCTTTCCAATGCACTGGAAAACGCGGCCGCTTCGGGCATCAAGGTTATCGCCTATGACCGGCTGATCCGTGAGAGCGGCAATGTCGACTACTACGCGACATTCGACAACTTCAAGGTCGGCGTGCAGCAGGCCAGTTCGCTGGTTGCGGGCCTGAAGGAGCGCTTCGGCGACGGGCCCTACAATGTTGAACTGTTCGGCGGGTCCCCCGACGATAACAATGCCTTCTTCTTCTACAATGGTGCGATGAGCGTGCTGCAGCCGCTGATCGATTCCGGCGAGGTGGTGATCGTCTCCGGCCAGATGGGCATGGACAAGGTTGGCACGCTTCGCTGGGACGGCGCCGTGGCCCAGGCCCGCATGGACAACCTGCTGTCGGCTTACTACACCGACAAGCCGGTTCACGGGGTTCTTTCGCCCTATGACGGCCTTTCGATCGGCATTCTTTCATCGCTCAAGGGCGTCGGTTACGGCTCCGGCGACCTGAAGATGCCAATCGTTTCCGGGCAGGATGCCGAGGTCCAGTCGGTCAAGTCGATCCTTGCAGGCGAACAGTATTCGACGGTGTTCAAGGACACCCGCGAACTGGCCCGCGTCACCGTCGGCATGGTCGATGCGCTGCTGCAGGGCGGCACACCGGAAATCAACGACACGACCACTTACGACAATGGCGTCAAGGTGGTCGAATCCTACCTGCTGGAGCCGGTGTCGGTCGACAAGTCGAACTGGGAGGAAATCCTTCTCGGTTCGGGCTACTACACGATGGATCAGATCAAGTAGGCTGACCCAAGCAGCCAGAATGCAGTCCGGGCCACGCGTAAAGACCGCATGGCCCGGACACTGATCCCAATTCCATCGATACCGAGATTGTGCAATGAAACCGCTTCTGGAGATGCGCTCCATAACCAAGACCTTTCCGGGCGTGAAGGCTCTCAATGCGGTGAACCTCACTGTCATGGAGGGCGAAATCCATGCCCTGGTCGGTGAAAACGGAGCGGGCAAATCGACCCTCATGAAGGTCTTGTCCGGGGTTTACCCGTCAGGTTCCTACGAGGGAGACATCCACTACGACGGCTCGGTTGCAGCCTTTTCGGGCATTCGCGAAAGCGAGTCCGTCGGCATCATCATCATTCACCAGGAACTGGCGCTGGTGCCGCTGCTGTCGATTGCCGAGAACCTGTTCATCGGCAATGAACGCGCGAGCAGGGGGGTGGTTGACTGGCATGAAACATTCCAGCGGACCGAAGCCCTGCTGAAGAAGGTCGGGCTGTCGGAAGCTCCGGGCACACTTGTCGATCGTATCGGCGTAGGCAAGCAGCAACTGGTCGAAATCGCCAAGGCGCTGTCCAAGGATGTGCGACTGCTTATCCTGGACGAACCGACATCCGCCCTGTCCGAAAAGGACAGCCAGGCACTGCTGGATCTGCTGCTCGAGCTCAAGGCGCAGGGCGTCACCTCGATCATCATCAGCCACAAGCTCAACGAGGTGCGCAGCATCGCCGACCGGGTCACCGTGATCCGGGATGGCGCCACCATCTCCACGCTTGATGCCCGCAGTGACGAGATCACCGAGGACCGCATCATCCGCGACATGGTCGGCCGCGACATGGCGCAACGGTTCCCCGAGCGCGAAAGCCACCCCGGCGACATGCTGCTGGAAGTGCGCAACTGGAATGTCTGGCACCCGGAACACAGCGAGCGGCAGGTCATCCGCGATGCCAGCCTGAATGTCCGCGCCGGCGAAGTGGTCGGCATTGCCGGACTGATGGGCGCAGGCAGGACCGAACTGGCCATGAGCATTTTCGGGCGCAGTTATGGCCGCCGGATCTCGGGGGAGGTGCTGATTGACGGATTGCCCGCGGACGTCTCCACCGTCGACCGCTCGATTGCCGCAGGCCTTGCCTATGTCACCGAGGACCGCAAGCATCTCGGCCTGGTTCTCGACGAAACCATCCAGCGCAACATCACGCTGGCCAACCTGCCGGAAGTGGCCTCGTTCGGTGTCATTTCCGAAGCACAGGAAATCAACGTCGCCGAAGGGTACCGCAAGGCGATCAATATCCGCACGCCCGGTGTCTTCCAGAAAGTCGGCAACCTCTCGGGCGGCAACCAGCAGAAGGTGGTGCTTTCCAAGTGGCTGTTTGCCAACCCGAAAGTGCTGATCCTGGACGAGCCGACGCGGGGCATCGACGTTGGCGCCAAGTACGAAATCTACGGAATCATCAACAAGCTGGTCGCCGACGGCAAGGGCGTGCTGATGATCTCATCGGAGCTGCCTGAACTGTTGGGCATGTGTGACAGAATCTACGTGATGAATGAAGGCGCCCTCGTGGGCGAGCTGACCGCCGCGGAAGCGAGCCAGGAACGCATCATGTCCTTCATTGTGAGGAGTTAAGACCATGGCGAGCGAACCCGCTGAAACACCCGTCGCACAGCAAGGCCGGTCTGCCGGACAATATCTGGCCGGCCATTTGCGCGACTACGGCATGGTGCTGGCACTGATCGCCATCATGGCGTTTTTCCAGGTGATGACCGACGGGACGCTGCTCAGGCCGGTCAACATCACCAATCTGTTCCTGCAAAACAGCTACATCATCATCATGGCGCTGGGCATGCTGCTGGTGATCGTCGCCGGGCATATCGATCTCTCGGTCGGTTCGGTGGTCGGGTTCGTCGGTGCGCTGGCGGCGGTGATGATGGTGAACTGGGACTGGTCGATCTACCTTACGATTCCCTGCTGCCTGCTGGTGGGTATCCTGATCGGGGCCGCGCAAGGCTACTGGATCGCCTATTGGCGCATTCCCTCCTTCATCGTCACGCTTGCCGGCATGCTGGTGTTCCGCGGTGCGTCGCTGTGGCTGCTTGCCGGGCAGTCGGTGGGGCCTTTCCCGCGCCAGTTCCAGGCGCTGTCGACCGGGTTCATCCCCGACATGCTGCCCTTTGTCAAAACCATGCTCGGGGTGGAGCGGATGAACGGTTTTGCGGTCGTGACCGGTCTTGTGATCGCCGGGCTGATTGTTTGGCTCGGGCTGCGCGCCCGCAACCGCAACCGTGCCTACGGCATGAGTGCGGAACCGATGAGCTTCTTCATCATGCGCAACCTGCTGGTGGCGGGCGCCATCGTCTTCGTGTCCTACAAGCTCGCCACCTTCCGCGGCCTGCCCAATGTGCTGATCACCATGGGCGTGCTGACGATCATCTACGCCTTCATCACGGAATCGACGGTGCTGGGGCGGCGCATCTATGCGCTGGGCGGCAATGAAAAAGCTGCCAAGCTGTCGGGCATCCGCACCGAGCGGCTGACCTTCCTGACATTCGTCAACATGGGAATGCTGGCAGCGCTTGCCGGACTGATCTTCGCGGCCAGGCTGAACACCGCGACGCCGAAGGCAGGTGTGTCGTTCGAACTTGATGTGATCGCCGCAGTTTTCATCGGCGGAGCGTCGATGTCCGGCGGTGTCGGCAAGATCGTCGGCGCAGTGGTCGGCGCCTTCATCATGGGAGTGATGAACAACGGCATGTCGATCATGGGTATCGGCATCGATTACCAGCAGGTGATCAAGGGCCTGGTGCTGCTCGCTGCGGTGATTTTCGATGTCTACAACAAGAACAAACAGAGCTGATACAGAAGGGAGAGGCTGCTTGCTGCCGTGTTCAGGCGGCAGCAGCTTCGGAAACAAAAATGACATTCAAACCAGCTACATGGCCGCGAAAACTCAGGTCCCAGGAATGGTTCGGCGGAACCGGGCGTGACCAGATCTATCACCGGGGATGGATGAAGAACCAGGGCTTCCCGCACGACATGTTCGACGGGCGGCCGGTGATCGGCATTCTCAACACATGGTCGGAACTGACCCCGTGCAACGCGCATTTGCGCGACCTGGCGGAACGGGTGAAAAACGGTGTGCTTGAGGCTGGCGGTTTTCCGGTCGAGGTGCCGGTGTTTTCGGCGTCCGAGAGCACGTTCCGGCCGACAGCGATGATGTTCCGCAATCTCGCGGCACTTGCGGTCGAGGAAACCATCCGCGGCCAGCCGATGGACGGCGTGGTGCTGCTGGTGGGTTGCGACAAGACCACGCCGAGCCTGCTGATGGGCGCGGCGTCAACCGACCTGCCGTCGATCGTGGTGACCGGCGGTCCGATGCTCAACGGCTATTTCCGCGGCGAGCGGGTCGGGTCGGGCACGCATCTGTGGAAGTTCTCGGAAGCGGTCAAGGCCGGCGAGATGACACAGGAGGATTTCCTGGAGGCAGAAGCCTCGATGTCGCGTTCGGCGGGATCGTGCAACACGATGGGGACGGCCTCAACCATGGCCTCGATGGCGGAAGCGCTTGGCATGGCGCTTTCGGGCAACGCCGCAATCCCTGCCGTCGACAGCCGCCGCCGGGTGATGGCGCAGATGTCGGGCCGGCGCATTGTCGACATGGTCAAGGATGACCTCAAGCCATCCGATGTCATGACCAAGCAGGCATTCGAGAACGCCATCCGCACCAATGGCGCCATTGGTGGCTCGACCAATGCCGTCATTCACCTGTTGGCGATTGCCGGGCGGGTTGGTGTCGACCTGACACTCGACGACTGGGACCGGTGCGGGCGCGACGTGGCGACGATCGTCAACCTGATGCCCTCGGGCGAATACCTGATGGAAGAGTTCTTCTACGCCGGCGGCCTGCCTGTGGTGCTCAAGCGGCTTGGCGAGGCGGGGCTGCTGCACAAGGATGCGCTGACGGTCAGCGGCACATCGATGTGGGACGAGGTCAAGACTGCCGTCAACCACAATGAAGACGTTATCCTGCCGGTCGAAAAAGCCTTGACCGCCCAGGGCGGAATTGCGGTGCTGAAGGGAAACCTCGCGCCCCGGGGTGCAGTGATCAAGCCATCGGCGGCGTCACCGCATCTGCTCAGGCATCGCGGCCGTGCCGTGGTGTTCGAGGACATCGACGACTACAAGGCCAAGATCAATGATGACGCGCTCGACATCGACGAGACGTGCGTGATGGTTTTGAAAAATTGCGGCCCCAAGGGTTATCCGGGCATGGCCGAGGTCGGCAATATGGGGCTTCCGCCCAAGGTTCTCAAAAAGGGGATCAGCGACATGGTGCGGATTTCAGACGCGCGGATGTCCGGGACGGCCTATGGCACGGTGATCCTGCACACCTCGCCCGAAGCGGCAGAAGGCGGACCTCTGGCCGTTGTCCAGAATGGCGACATGATCGAACTCGACGTCGGCGCGCGCAGCATCCGGATCGACATTTCCGATGAAGATCTGGCAGCGCGGCTGAAGCACTGGAAGCCGAACATTGAAAAGGCGCCGTCGGGCTATGCCTGGCTGCACCAAACCCACACGCAAGGCGCCGACACCGGTGCGGATCTCGATTTCCTCATCGGGTGTCGCGGCTCTCCGGTCGGAAAGGATTCGCACTGATGTCAGTCAAGATCGCCCTGGCGGGCATAGGCAAGATTGCCCGCGACCAGCATGTTCCGGCCTTGATGGCGTCGCCGGACTGGGAACTGGCCGCAACCGTGTCGCGGCACGGGAGCGTCGATGGTGTTCAGGCGTATGATGATTTTGACGCGATGCTGAAAGCGCGACCGGACATCACCGTTGTCTCGCTGTGCATGCCACCGGTGCCGCGGTTTGACTATGCAAAGGCCGCCATTTCGGCCGGACGGCATGTGATGCTGGAAAAACCACCCGGCGCGACACTGTCCGAGTGCCATGCCCTCGAGGAGCTGGCGCGTGCGGCCGGCGTTTCGATATATGCTTCATGGCATTCGCGCGAAGCCGCAATGGTCGCGCCCGCAAAGGCCTGGCTCGCCGGCAAGACGCTCAAGAGCCTTGTGGTGACCTGGAAGGAAGACGTGCGCAAATGGCATCCGGGCCAGACCTGGATCTGGCACGCCGGGGGCCTGGGCGTTTTCGATCCGGGCATAAACGCGTTGTCCATCGTCACCGAGATCCTGGCTGATCCGATCCACATCTCTTCGTCAGAATTGCTGATTCCGGAGAATTGCGAGACCCCGATTGCCGCCAGTCTGACATTCACCCATCCGCAGGGCGCGCAAATCGGTGCCGAATTCGATTTTCGCAAGGAGGGTGACCAGTTCTGGAATATTGCGATCGAAACCGATCAGGGCAGCATGGTCCTGTCTGAAGGCGGCGCCAGCCTTTCGATCAATGGCGAGGCGCAAAGTGCAACCGGGGGGGACAATGCACTGGCCGGCGAATATCCGCGGCTCTACGCCAACATGGCATCGCTGGTGCGGGTGAGGGGCATCGACATGGATCTTTCTCCCATGGCGCATGTCGCCGACGCATTTCTCCTGGGCAAGCGGATCACCGTCGAGCCTTTCGTCGAGTGAGACGTTCAAGCCATTGAGCTGAACCGGGACCAAAGCTTTGGCAACCAGGCCTGCGCCCCCGGCTGTAAACCCGTGAGACCATTTCCCGAAAGGATGAAACGATGAAGCAACCGCTCGCCAATATTCTCCCCGTGGCTCCGACACCCTTTCATTCCGATGGCAGGGTGGATGAAGAGGGCATGCGCAGGGTGATCGACTGCATGATTGACCAAGGCGTCGATGCGATTTGCATCCTGGCCAATTACTCCGAACAATTCCTGCTGTCGGACGAGGAGCGCACCCTGCTGATGCGCCTGAGCCTCGAGCACGCGGATGGCCGGGTGCCGGTGATTGTCACCACCAGCCATTTCTCGACCGAGATCGCCACTCAGCGCGCCAAGGCGGCCGAGGCGATGGGCGCGGCGATGATCATGATGATGCCGCCCTATCACGGGTCGGGTCTTTTCCCTGCACCGCAGGGTATTTTCGAGCATTTCGAAGCGGTCAATGCTGCCATCTCGATACCGGTGATGGTACAGGACGCTCCGCTGTCCGGGGTGACGATGCCGGTGGATCTGCTGGCACGCATGGCCAGGGAACTGGAGAATGTTTCCTATTTCAAGATCGAATGCCCCTTTGCCGCCGACAAGCTGGCAGCGCTTATCGAGGCCGCCGGCGAGCATATCGAAGGACCGTTCGACGGCGAGGAAGCGGTGACGCTGCTGGCCGACCTTGATGCGGGTGCCACAGGGACCATGACATCGGCCCTGTTTCCCGAACTGATCCGTCCGATCGTTACCAGCTACAGGGCAGGCGACAAGGGCGCGGCGCTGGCGCAATGGCAGAAATGCCTGCCGCTGATCAACCACGAAAACCGGCAGTGCGGACTGCGTGCGGCCAAGGTGGTTTTCAAGCAAGGTGGCGTAATTGGCAGCGATCATGTCCGCCATCCGCTCAAGCCAATGTCGGAACGGACCAGATCCCGCCTGCTGGAGCTTGCCGGAGACCTCGATGTGTTGGCATTGAAATGGGGCAAATAGGCTGAACGAGGCCCACGCCTGCGGTCTATGCCGCAAGGCCTTGGCCGCGGGATTTGAAATCCGGGCGGAGTTTGCTACAGCGGGAGCGTGAAAAAGCCCGTTCTCTATTCTTTCCGCCGGTGTCCCTACGCCATGCGTGCGCGTCTGGCCGTGGCCTCGGCCGGGCTCGAGGTCGAGTTGCGCGAGATCCTGTTGCGTGACAAGCCTGCGGCCTTTCTTGCAGCATCCCCGAGCGGCACCGTGCCGTGTCTCGTCACCGGCGACGGCGTGATAGACGAAAGCCTTGATGTGATGATCTGGGCGCTCAGTCAGAAGGATCCGGAGGGCTGGTTGAAGATGCCGGAGGAGGGGGCCGACTTGATTGCCCGCGCCGACGGTCCCTTCAAGGATGCACTCGACCGGACCAAATATGCCAACCGCTATCCCGGGGTCGACCGCGATGCGCAGCGCGACATTGCCGCCCTGTTCCTCGGCGACCTCGATACGGCAATTGACGAGTGGATCTTCGATCGTCCAACACTTGCCGATTTCGCAATCCTGCCCTTCGTCCGGCAGTTTGCCTTCATCGACAAGCACTGGTTTGACACCCAGCCCTGGCCCAGCCTGCAAGGCTGGCTCGAACGGTTCCTGGTCTCCGACCGCTTCGCCCATATCATGGAAAAATACCCGCAATGGCAGGAAGGCGATCCGCCAACACTGTTTTCCTGACACCGGGGGCGATGAAGCCGATCAGATCCAGGGACGAAGACATGCCCCATGAATTGGATTTGGGGGACTGCTGGTGGCCAGCCACTGGGGACGTCAATCGCGACTTTTAAGCGATATTGCGCTTTTACATCCGGCCGCTGCCGCGTACCGTCGCGTCAGTCCCCGATGACGTTTTTTTTCGAATTTGCAATCTAGGCTGCCTTTCATGTCCCGTCTCAATATCGAACAGCTGCGCACGTTTCTCGAGGTTGTTCGCCTGGGCGGAGTGCGCAAGGCGGCACAAAGCCTGAGCATCACCCAACCCGCGGTCAGTGCAAGGATCAAGTCACTTGAGGACTCGCTGGCGGTTGAACTTTTCTACCGCAACTCAGGCGGCCTGAGCCTGACCAAGCGCGGTGAAATGCTGATCCGCTATGCAGAACAGTTCGAGCATCTGTCGGAACAGGTGACCGCCAACATCATTGCCCCCGACGCGATAGAGCAGCAGCTTCGCCTTGGGGTCGCCGAAACCGTGGCGCAATCCTGGTTGCCGGACTTTGTCTCTGCGCTGCACCACAGGTTCCCCAAGGTCGAGATCGAGATTGATGTCGATGTCTCCACCAATCTGCGCGAACGGCTGCTCGACCGGGAGATCGACCTTGCCATCCTGCTAGGTCCGGTGTCGGAGGCGACGATCAGCAACATCATCCTGCCCGGGTTTGACATGGCCTGGTACGTGGCAGCGGACACGAGAAGCCCCGACGACGACGATGGCGCGCTGATTGCCACGCGCCCGGTGATCACGTTCGCCCGCAACACCCGTCCCTACCGCGAGCTCAAACGCGCCCTGTTCGAAAGGGTGGGGCCGCGGGTGCAAATATTTTCATCCTCGTCGCTGTCGGCGTGTTTCAGACTGGTCGAGGCCGGGCTCGGTGTGGCGGCATTGCCCAGAATTCTGGGGCATGAACTCGTGGCGCGTGGTGCACTGCGCACCTTTGATCCCGGCTGGTTGCCATCGCCGCTGCAGTTTACCGCATCCTACCTTGGCGATCCGAAAAGCCATGTCGTGGAAATCGCGGGACAGCTGGCACTGGCCACAGCACGCGATCATGGCTATAAAAATATTTGATCAGTTTTGCCAAGAATTTTCAATTTGATTTGATTGAGCATGCTTGCGACGCTGCCGTCATAACGTCCCTTGCCGGAAGATGTAGAACTTGATGCCAAGCCCCCGCATTACAATTGCAGTCGACATCGGTGGCACGTTCACCGATCTGGAGTTCCGTGATTCCGGCACAGGTGCCGCCCACAGCCTGAAATCGCCGACGACCCCGGACAACCCCGCGCGCGGGTTGACCGATGCCATCGCATTGGCAGGGACACGGTTTGGCTTCACCACCGCCGACATCGCGCTGATCCTGCATGGCACGACCATTGCGACCAACGCCGTTCTGACCCGCGATCTGCCCGCGGGCGCCCTCATCACCACCGAAGGGTTCGAGGATGTGCTTGAAATCGGGCGTCATGCCCGGAGCGATATCTACGCCTTGCGCGGTCCCGACCGCAGCATCCTGATCCCCCGGCGTCACCGGTTCGGTGCACCAGGGCGCATCGGTGCATCCGGCGAGGTTGTGCGCGAGATTGACGTCGCAGCACTTGATGCCATGATTGAGCGTGTGGCCGCCTCCGGCGCCAAGGCCACTGCGATCTGTCTGCTCAATGCCTACGCCAACCCGACCCAGGAAATCGAGATTCGCGACCGCCTGCAGGCCCGCTGTCCTGACATGGCCGTGTCCTGCAGCCATGAAGTGTCGCCCGAAATCCGCGAGTTCGAGCGGACAGCAACCACCGTGCTGAATGCTCTGCTGGTTCCCGTCATTGCCCGCTATGTCACCGCCCTGCGGGCGCGGCTGACGGAGGCGGAGATCACCGCACCGGTCTATCTGATCCAGTCCAACGGCGGCGCGATCAGCCTCGATGCCGCCGTGCAAGCCCCGGTCAAGCTGCTGCTCTCCGGCCCGTCGGGTGGCGTTCTGGCCGCACAGAAACTGGCCAATGCCCTCAACACACTTGATGTCGTCGGCGTCGACATGGGCGGCACCAGCTATGACGTGGCGGTTGTGGCGGGAGGTGAACGCACGGTTGTCACCCAGGGCGAGATCGACGGTCTGCCGGTCCGTGTGCCGATGGTGGAAATGAACACTATCGGGGCGGGCGGTGGTTCGATCGCCTTTGTCGATCCTTCGGGCCGCCTGCAGGTGGGACCGCGCAGTGCGGGGGCCGTGCCGGGGCCGGTCTGCTACAACCGAGGCGGCACAGAACCGACCGTGACTGATGTAAACCTGATCCTGGGGCGGCTTGACCCGGCCACCTTCCTGGGTGGGCGCTTTGCGCTTGATCTGGACGGCGCACGGGCCGCATTGCGCGACAGGATCGAGCAGCCGCTTTCGCTGTCACCTGATCATGCCGCCGCCGGCATCCTTGCCGTGGTCAACGCCAAGCTCGCCGCCTCGATCAAGTTCTCGCTCTTTGCCAAGGGGCTAGATCCGCGTGATTTCGCGCTGATGAGCTTTGGCGGGGCAGGCGGCCTGCACGCCATCGAGGTGGCAGAAGAACTCGGCATCACCCAAGTGATCTTTCCACGCGATCCTTCGACCTTTTCGGCGCATGGCATCCTGTTTTCCGATATCCAGCACGATCTTTCGCGCACAGAAATCCTGCCGCTGGCTCCCGACAGCCTGCCTGCCTTGAACGCCATGGCCGACGATCTGCGCACGCGCGGCAGTGCGCTGCTGGACCAGGACAGGATGGCTGAAGACAACCGCATCCTCACCCTAACCGCTGATCTGCGCTATCGGGGTCAGGCCTTCGAGTTGATGACCGCCGTACCCGACGGTCCCTTGAACGTGGACACCCTTGCCATCTTGCGCGACCGTTTCGAGGATCAGCATCGTCAGCGTTTTTCCTTCGATGACCCGAAGGAGGCGGTCGAACTTGTCACCCTGAGATTGACCGCGATCGGCGTGCTGCGCGATGCGGATCTGCCATCCGTGCCCTATGCCCCGAGCGAAACCGCACCTGTCACGCACCGGCCTGTGCATGTGGATGGCGCCTGGTTCGACACACCGGTGCATCGCCAGCTTTCGCTTGCACCCGGCGCCAGCGTAACCGGCCCGGCAATCATCGAACAGGAATACACAACTTTGCTGATCCCCGGCCGCTGGACCCTGACCATGACCGCGACCGGCGACATGACCGCAAGGAAACAGCCATGATGCGCCCCGATCCCGTCCTTCTGGAAATCGTCTCCGCCGCGCTTGTGTCGGTGGCCGAGGAAATGTCGGTGACCGTCTGGCGCACGTCGCGGTCGACGACCGTGCGCGAGTTGCTGGATTACTCCACCGCCGTGTTCGACGGTCAGGGCCGCAACGTGGCCCAGGCCGCGCGAATGCCGGTGCACCTCAATTCGATGGAGCTGTGTCTTCATCACATCGCCGCCGACCATATTCCGCTGGACGAATGGCGGGACGGCGAAGTGATCGTGACCAACGATCCCTATTGCGGTGGCCAGCACCTGCCGGATTTCATCGCCTTCAAGCCGGTGTTCAAGGACGGTCAGCGCATTGCCATCACCTGCGTTCTCATTCACCACGTCGATGTCGGTGGCGGGGCGGCGGGCGGCTACAACGCCAAGGCGGTCGAGGTTTTCCAGGAAGGTTTGCGCCTGCCGCCGGTGCGGATCGTTCGGGACGGCAAAATGCAGGAGGATCTGTTCGCAACCATCCTGCAAAACGTCCGCGAGCCGGAAACATTCCGCGGCGATTTTCTGAGCCAGATCGCTGCACTTGACGTCGGCGCGCGGGCCATGCTCCGGCTGGCTGACCGCTATGGCGTTGAGGCGCTCGACGAGATCGGCGCGGCCCTTCTCGACCACGCCGAGCACGAGATGCGCAACGCGCTTGAAGCCTTGCCCGATGGTACCTACACCGCCGAGGATTTCGTCGATGGCGACGGGATCGAAGACGGCGCCAAACGCATATCGGTGGCGCTCACGATCAAGGGCAGCGACATTGCGCTGGATTTCAGCGGCACATCTGACCAGGCCAAGGGCCCGATCAATGCGACCATGGCGACGACAACCTCGGCTGTCTATTACGCCGTGATTGCGGCCTGCGGTGTGACTGCAACGGTCAACGCCGGCTGTTACCGGCCGATCAGCGTAACGGCGCCCGAGGGATCGCTGGTCAACGCCAGTTTCCCGGCGCCGGTGTCGATGCGGATGCTGCCGGGGCACAAGATCGCCACCGCCGTGCTGCGCGCCTTTGCCCAGGTGCTTCCCGAGCGCATTCCGGCAAGCTATTACGGCACCACGTTCAATCATGCGGTCAACATCCGTCACGCCGACGGCCGCCGCCAGGTCTATTTCGATTCCGAACTGGGTGGCTGGGGCGCGCACCCCGAACGCGACGGGCCAAACGGTCTCGCCGCCGGTTTTCACAATGGTCAGAATACGCCGGTCGAAATGATCGAGGCGCTGTTTCCACTGCGCTTTACCCGCTACGGCCTTGTGCCCGGCTCGGGTGGCGCAGGCCGCATGCGCGGCGGCCTCGGCATCGTGCGCGAGTGGGAATTCCTGGCCGAGAGCGGATTGCTGAACTCGGCCTTCGATGCCTTCCAGTCGCTGCCTTACGGTTTGGAGGGGGGCGAGCCCGGACGGGGCGGCAGCTTGAGTGTAACACGCGATGGCGTGACCACCCCCTTGGCTGCCAAGACCATCGGCCATGCCCTGCGCCCCGGTGATATCGTGCGGATGGAAACCCCGGGCGGCGGCGGGCATGGCGATCCGGCGCTGCGGGATGCTGCGGCGATCGCCGAGGATCAGGCAGATGGCTATGTCTGATCCCGGCGACCTGGAAGACCGCAGCGGCAGCGCAGCATTGTTTTACCCAAGCAAAACATTCGCGCCCGGCGAGATAAGTCGCCGCAGGGATTGTAAATTCGGCGCAACATCTGCGAAGGTCTTGAAAGATCAGCACTTGCGCGATCGGCTTTGCATCTTGGGAGACAGGAAATGACCGAACCACTGCCACAACGTGTGTCGCGCTGGCTGGCATGGGTGGCAGGGGCAGTAATCTTGTTTGGCTGTGCGGTGCCGATCACCATCGATGTTCTGGCGCGGTATTTCCTCAACCGCGGTCTGGTGGAGAGTTTCGAGATTTCGGGATACGGCCTTGCCGCCTGCATCGGCCTTGGCCTTGCATACACGGTCACCACCAAGGCCCATATCCGGGTCGATTTCGTGGTCGCCAAGATGCCGTTTCCGGTCCGCGCCGCCTGTGATTTGCTGGCCGCCTGTGCCCTGGCCGTGGTGGCGGCGGCGCTGGCCTGGTTTGCATGGGGCACGGTTTCGCAGTCCTGGGCAATGGGGGCACGGTCGATGTCGCAGCTGCAAATACCCATCGTGATCCCTCAGGGCCTGTGGTGGATCGGGCTGTTCTGGTTTGCCTGCATGGCTGTCTTGGCCCCCATTCAAGCCGTGATCCGCTTGATCAAGGGCGATCGCGCCGGGTTTGAGGCAGCGATCGGGTCAGCCGACCTGAATGCCGAGATTGATGAAGCCGTGCATGCCGTGGAGGAACTGCGATGATCGCCGCCGCCTTCCTCCTGCTGCTGGGCATGCTGGTTCTGAGCCTGCCTGTTGCGGCGGTTCTGGCCCTGACCGGCTACATCCTGTCCGAAAACTACGCGTTTTTCCCCATGACGGGGGCAGCGGGTGAACTGGCCTGGAACTCGTCCGAGGATTTCATCCTGATCGCAGCCCCCATGTTCATCATGATGGGCGAACTGATGCACCGCTCAGGTGTGTCGGGGCGGTTGTTCAACGCGCTGACGCCGTGGTTTGCCCGTCTTCCGGGCCGGTTGATGCACACCAATATCGCAGCAAGCGCGGTCTTTGCGGCGACCTCAGGATCTTCCATCGCCACAGCTGCCACGATCGGCACTGTTGCCATTCCGAACATGGACAAGGGCGGCTACAATCGGCCGCTGTTTCTTGGCTCCATCGCCGCCGGCGGCACCCTGGGCATTCTCATTCCGCCTTCGATCAACATGATCATCTACGCGGTGCTGACAGACACCTCGGTTGCCGATCTCTACGCCGCGGGATTTATTCCCGGCTTCCTGCTGGCCACATTGTTTTCCGGCATCGTTCTGGCGCTGGTGCTGTGGCGGCCGCATTGGGGCGGGCCCAAGGTGCTTGAGGGCTCGCTGTGGCCCGAGCGACTCAGGGGGCTGCCGCACCTTCTGCCGCCCTTGGGCCTTTTCGCAATTGTCGTGGGCAGCATCTATGCCGGTCTTGCCACCCCGACGGAAGCTGCGGCCCTGGGCCTGATCGCCACCGTGATCCTGGTGGCGCTGAACGGCAAGCTGACCCTGCCGGTGTTGCTGACCGCGTTTGAAGGCACCGTGCGGACCACCTGCATGATCATGCTGATCGTGATCGCGGCGTTCTTCCTGAACTTCGTCATGGTCTCGATTGGCCTGGTCGGCGCGATCACCGATGCGGTGCTGTCGCTCGGCTGGCCGCCATTGGGCATGCTGCTGGCCATCGTGGTGTTCTACCTGCTGCTGGGCTGCTTCATGGAGACGCTCTCGATGATGATCGCCACCACTCCGATCATCGTGCCGGTGGTTGTCGGGCTGGGCTATTCCCCGGTCTGGTGGGGCGTGGTTTTCGTGATCCTGATCGAGGCGGCACTGATCACTCCGCCGGTCGGCATGAACCTCTACGTGGTGCAGGCGGTGCGCAAGGGCGGCGGCGCGTTTACCGACCTCTTCAAGGGGGCCGCACCATTCCTCGTAGCCATGCTGATCATGATCAGCCTGCTGATTGCCTTCCCGCAGCTGGCGCTCTGGCTGCCCACAATCGTCAATCCGAAAACCGGCGGATAAAACCGCTTCAACCCAAGGGAGACTATGATGAAACTTCTTATGACAACAGCGCTCGCTGCGCTCGTGGCCGTGCCGGCCATGGCCCAGGACATGCCTGCCACCGAGTTCAACGTGGTTGGCTCCATCGGCAGCCTGTCGATGTACACCGACAAGGAATTGCCGTTCTGGTCTGAACAGGTTCCTGCCGAAACCGGCGGCAAGATCACCGCCAATGTCAAACCCTTCACCGAACTCGGCTTCAAGGGTGGCGAGATTTTCCGGCTGGTCAGCAACGGCACTCTGCAGCTCGCAACCACCGTGCTGGCCTACAATTCGGGTGAGGTTCCACGCAACGAGGCCACCGACCTGGTCGGCGTGCTCAGCAGCGTCGAGCAACTGGCCGAAGTGGCCGATGCATGGCGGCCGTCCTATTCCGAGTTCCTGGAAAAGGAACACAACATCAAGCTTCTCGGTTTTGGCACCTATCAGGCCCAGGTGATCTATTGCCGCGATGAATTCACCTCGCTCGCCGACCTGGCAGGCCGCAAGGTGCGCGCATCCGGTGCCTCGCAGCAGGCTTTCGTCAGCCATCTGGGTGGCTCGCCCTTGTCCATCGCTTTCGCCGAAGTGCAGCCTTCGCTGGCCAGCGGCGTGGTTGATTGCGCAATCACCGGTGCGCTGTCAGGCTACAAGGCCAAATGGCATGAGAGCGCCAAGTTCATCTCGCCGATGCCGGTCAACTTTGGCCTTGCAGCACAGCTTGCCAACCTGGATTGGTGGAACGGTCTCGATGCGTCTGTGCAGGACTACCTGACAACAGGACTTCGCGGGCTCGAAAAGTCGATCTTCGAACTGGCGGCCACCGAAACCGAAACAGGTCTCGCCTGCAACACCTCGGGCCCGTGCCCCGAGGGCGAGCCGGCCGGCATGACGCTGGTTCCGTTTACCGAAGCTGACGAAGCCCTGCGCGCCGAAGCTGTGAAGATGGCAATCCTGCCCGCATTTGCCGAACGCTGCGGCGCAGACTGCGTTTCTGCATGGAACGCAACCATCGGCGAAAAACTGGGCGTTGCCATCGAATAGGACAAACGGGGCGGCAGGTTTTCTTGCCGCCCCGCTCCAGGCTTCGCGAGCCAACACCTCGGGAGCGGGTCCGGACCGACCTTGACGGGAGATGGGCTAGACGTCGACAATTCCCGTAAGATCAGTGGTTTGGGCCTGAAGAAATGCCTTCGTTCCATCAACGAAATAGGCCTGGGCGATGCCTGGCCCGAGGCTTTTGAGGTTGAAGGAATGGGTTTCGCCGTTCCGGAACTTCTCGTAGCGCGTCCAATAGGCATCTCCGTCGAAACCATAAACGCCGACGTCTGCCTCGCCTGTTGAAAACCGGAAGGCACAACGGCCACCCTTCTCGTAGTTGACGACCGCCACGAGGGTACGCGTATCGGGCTCAAAGACGTAGATTTCCTGGCCTTCCAAAAACCGTCTTACATCGTCGGCTTGCATCATCATCCACCTCTATTCGTTACGTCTTGTTGCTGAACCAGGATTTGGCGAGACGATCTCCAAGTCACCGAAATTGCTCTGTGAAAATGAGGCGCGGTTGGCTGACAGTCAAACCTGTTCTGCAGGTCTGTGTCCGGATGATCGACGCGCGATCCGCCCGGTGTGCGCTTTCTTGCGATAAGGATTGAAATTGGACCCTCTTTGGTTCTAGATAGGTCCCATGATTGAGACCACATTGATCGAACAGCTGCGAAGCGTATCGCTGGGTGAGAGCCGGGATGGCGGGCCGCTCTACATCAAGCTTGCCCGGGCACTCGAAAAACTCATATCCACGCAATGGCTGGCGCCTGGACAGGCCTTGCCGCCCGAGCGCGAACTGGCCGAAGGTCTTTCGGTGGCCCGGGTTACGGTACGCAACGCCTACAAGCTGCTCCTTGAATCGGGAGACCTCGAGGTTCGCCGGGGCAGCGGTACCTTTGTCACCAATCGGCCGGTGCACATCGAACAGCCGCTGTCGGATCTGTCGTCGTTTTCCCAGGACATGAAACTGCGCGGCATGGAACCGGGCGCGGCCGTTCTTGGCTGCGATACCCGTCCGCCGTCGTCGGAAGAGGCCCTGCTGTTCGGTGTGGCGCGCCAGGACATGATGATGGCTCTTGACCGGTTGCGCCTGGCCGACGGGATCCCGGTGGCCGTCGAGCGCGCCGTGGTCCCGCACCGCCTGATCGGTGGCGAGCAAATTGGTGAGGGGTCGCTTTACAGCGCCTTGGCACGCCACGGGCACCGGCCGGTGCGGGCGGTGCAGAAACTCACGGCCATGATTTTCGAACCCATCGAGGCCGAGCTGCTTGGCGTTCAGCCAGGGACAGCCTGCCTGCTGATCGAGCGGGTTTCGCGCAGCGCCGACAATCGCGTTGTCGAGCACACACGGTCCCATTATCGCGGCGATATCTATGATTTCGTCGCTGAACTGACCACAGGAGAGTAGATGTGTCCGAATCATCGCTGATGTTGCGCGAGGCCAACCAGTCTCCGGCGGCGGTCGAGCGTCTGTTGCGGGACGAAGCCAGGGGGATCGCCGAGGTCGGTGCCTGGTTGCGTGACAATCCGCCGGCGCTGGTGACGATGGCAGCCCGCGGATCTTCCGATCACGCCGCGACCTTCTTCAAGTATCTCATGGAGGTGACTAGCGGGATTCCCGTGGCCTCGATCGGGCCATCGGTGGCGTCGCTCTACAAGCAAAGGCTTCGGTTGCCGTCCGCGGTGCATTTCACGGTTTCGCAATCCGGGGCGAGCCCGGATATCGTCGCCTTGCAGGCAGCGGCGAAAGCAGGTGGTGCGCGCACAGTGGCGATCGTCAATGTGCCCGACAGTCCGGTGGCAAGAGAGGCCGACCTGACCATTCAACTCGGTGCCGGGCCCGAAAAAAGCGTGGCTGCGACCAAGAGCTTCATCACCTCTGCTGCGGCGCTGGCGGCCATCGTCAGTTGCGCGGCGGGTGACGCGGGTTTTGATCGTGGCTTGGCGGCTTTGCCGGAGGCTTTGTCGCGCACAGGCACGATAGACCTGTCGGGACCGCAAGAAATCCTCGCCTCGGCCCGATCGCTTTTCACCTGCGGGCGCGGCCCCGGTTTGGGTATCGCAATGGAAGCGGCACTCAAATGCAAGGAAACCTCCGGGCTGCACGCGGAAGCGTTTTCCACCGCGGAAATCATGCATGGACCGCTGCGGCTGGTTGAACGCGGCTTCCCGGTGCTGGGATTCGTCCAGGACGACATGAGCTTCGACGCCAACTGCAACGCCATGCAGAAACTAACCGCGCTTGGTGCCCGAACCATCACGTTTTCCTCCAGAGAGATGCCGGGCGAACAGACACCGGGCACTTCGGTACTGCTCCCGTCAACCGGACATGGTTTGCTGGATCCGCTGGTGGCGCTGCTGCCTGCCTATCGCCTGATAGAGGCCGTGACCCGGCAGCGGGGCCTTGATCCCGATCAACCCGCCAATCTTCGCAAAGTGACAGAGACCCTGTGATGACAAGACAAGCACTCACCGGAGCCCGCATTTTCGACGGCACACGGTTTCATGAACAAAGTACGCTCCTGATCGCTGACGGGAAGATCGAGGCAATCGTGCCCGCCGGCGAGACAGTCGGCGATTGCGAGCAAATCGATCTGGCCGGTGGAACTCTTGCGCCGGGGTTCATCGACGCCCAGGTCAACGGCGGCGGCGGACGGATGCTCAATGATGAGCCTTCGCCCCAATCCATGTACATGATTGCCGAAGGTCACCGTCCGTTCGGAACTACCAGCCTGTTGCCGACCCTGATCACCGACGCCGAAGGCGCAGTTGAAAAGGCCATAAGTTCTGCGGCAGAGGCGGTTTTGGCAGGCCGCGGGGTCGCGGGCCTGCATCTGGAGGGGCCGCATCTTGCGCCGTCGCGCAAGGGGACGCACCTGGCGAAATACATGCGACCGCTGGAAGCCGCGGATGTAGAGCTTCTGTCGTCCGCCGTCCTCAAGGTCGGCACGCTGGTTGTGACGCTGGCTGGCGAGCAGGTGACGCCAGCCCAGGTCACCCAGCTCACCAATGCTGGCGTCATTGTCTGCCTTGGCCATACCGACACCGACGCGGCGCGCGCCCAACAGCTTTTCGATGCCGGCGCGCGCGGCGTCACGCATCTTTTCAACGCCATGAGCGGGCTTGGCCACCGCCAGCCGGGCCTGGTTGGCGCGGCGCTTGACCACCCTGATGTCTGGGGCGGCATCATCGCCGATGGCCATCATGTCGATCCGCTGGCGCTCAGGGTCGCGTTGCGGGCCAAGCGCGGTCCGGGACGGCTGTTCTTCGTCACCGATTCGATGTCGCTTGTCGGTCAGGAGCGCGATCACTTCACCCTCAACGGGCGAACGATCTGGCGCAGGCAGGGCGGCTATTGCTCGCGGCTGGCGCTGGATGACGGAACGCTCGCCGGATCGGACCTGGACATGGCGTCCGCGGTTCGGTTCGGGGTCAGTTATCTCGATCTGCCGCTCGGAGAGGCCTTGCGGATGGCCTCGGCCTATCCCGCGGATTTTCTGCGCCTGAATGATCGCGGTCGTTTGCTGCAGGGCTTGCGCGCCGATCTTGTCCATCTTGGAGAAGACCTGCAGGTGCGGCAAACCTGGCTGGGCGGCGTTGCTTCGGGGCAAACATCATGAGCACAACCGGTTTCCTGCTTGGCATCGACGCCGGATCGTCACGCTGCAAGGCTGCGGTGTTTGATGCGGAAGGGCGTGAAATCGCAACGGCTTCCAGGCCGACGACGTTGTTGCGTCCGCAGCCGGGCTGGAGCGAACTCGATCCGGAGGAAGTCTGGAGCGCAGCGGTTGCCGTCATCGGAGAAGCTTTGGAAAACGCGGCAATCGATCCCGCCTCGATCAGAGCCATCGGGCTGTCTGCGGCGATGGTTGGAGCCTGGGTGCTCGATGCGAACGGAGAGCCGTTGCGGCACGGCATCGTCTGGGAAGACAGCCGAAGCCAACCGATTATCGACGAGATGCAGCAACGCGATCCTGCGGTGATGTCACAGATATTCCAGTCTTCCGGCTCGGTCATGCAGCAGGGGTGTACTCTGCCGGTTCTTGCATGGCTGAAGCGCCACGAGCCGGACCTGATCAAGCGGGCAGCACATGTTGTCAGTTACAAGGATTTTCTGCGTTTCCGGCTGACCGGGCTGATTGCGACCGATCGCAGCGAAGCCTCGGTGATTCCCGGCGATGCCAGGTCCCGGTCGCGCAGCGACCAGATGATCGAGCTTTTTGATCTTGCCGATTGCGCCCATCTGCTGCCGCCGGTTCGGGATTCCGAAGAGATCATCGGAGGGCTTTCGCCACGCGCGGCGGCACTGACCGGCCTGCCGGAAGGGACACCGGTCGCCATCGGGGCAGGGGATGTGGTGTCTACGGTCGTGGGGGCGGGCGGGTTCGATACCGATATCGCCACGGCTGTGCTGGGCACCACCTGTCTGGTCGGGACCTGCCATGACAAGCCGGTGTTTGAGCCCAGGGATCTGGGCTTGCTGTTCTCGATGCCGGGAGATTTCTGGTATCGCGCGATGGTCAATGTCGCCGGCACGCTCAATCTGGATTGGGCGATCGGCGTGCTTGCACCGGATCTGCAGGGCAAACCCGATTGCTACGACCAGGTGACCGCTTTGGTAGATGGTGTGGAGATCGGCGCCGGGGGCGTCAGTTTCCTGCCCTATCTGAGCGAGAGCGGAATTATCGCGCCGGTGGTGGCGCCGGAGGCGCGGGCACAATTCTCCGGCCTGTCTCCCGTCCACGGGCGAGACCATATGCTGCGTGCCGTTTATGAAGGCGTGGCGTTCGCATTGCATGACCTGGTGTCGGCTCTCGGCTTTGAAGGCAGCCGTATCAGGTTGACCGGCGGCGGCAGCCAGAGCCCTGTCTGGTGCCAGATGATCGCAGACATGCTGCAAATGGAGGTGATCGTTCCGGCGGGAACCGAATTCGGAGCACGCGGTGCCGCGCTGATCGCCGCGACGGCCCTGGGCGACTTCACCGGGGTCCGGGCGGCATCGATATCGGTCAACGCGGAGGGGCGGCATTACCAGCCCTCGAGCGAGAACGCCGTGGCCTACCGGAAGGCCTACGAGGTCTACGCCAGACGGCGTAACGCACTGATTTCAGGCCTTTAAATCGAAAATTCCCGCACCTGTCACAAATCAGTTGCAATTCCGAAATTGGTATATACCATTATCGGCATGGACTATACCATAACCCACACTTGCTGAGGTCCCATGAGTGAACCGACTGGCCCGGTCTACCGGCGGATCGCATCCGCGCTTGAAGCGGATATCGCGTCCGGCAAGCTCAGCGTGGGGGACAAGCTTCCTTCCGAACGGGTCATGGCGGAAGAACTGGGCATCAGCCGGATGACCGCCCGCCAGGCGCTCAAGCACCTCACGGATCGCGGCATTCTGGTGACGCGAACCGGGCATGGCACTTTTGTCGGCCGGCCGATGATCCAGCAGAAACTGTCGACGCTGACCGGTTTCACGGAAGAAATCGAGCAGCAGGGCCGCAGGGCATCGAGTGTGGTGGTGGAATCGGGTGCGCACAGGGCCGATGAGCAATGTTCGTCCGCGCTGAACCTGCCATTGGGTGGCGATGTGCACCGTCTGGTGCGCGTCCGTCTTGTCGACGGCGAACCGGTAGCGATGGAAACGACCGAAATTCGCGCAGATGTGGCGCCGGGGCTGTTTGATGTGGCCGATTTCGCCCAGACCTCGCTCTACGACATCCTGCGCAAGCATTACCGCATTCTGCCGGCATCGGCCGAACAGACCCTGCAGGCGGCGCTTTCCAGTCCCGCTGTCAGCCGGACGCTGCAGCTTGGCGAACATGCGCCCGTTCTCGAGCTGACCCGCAGAACCTGCGATTCGAACGGAAACCCGTTCGAATATGTGCGCTCCATTTACCGCGGCGATTCCTTCGTCATGAAAGCAAACCTTACCCTGGGAGCCGAGGCCACCCAATGACCTCCATGATCGACGGCTATTTCGACAATCTCATCGCGCGCCTGACCGCGCTCAAAAGCGATATATCTGAGCAGATGGAGGCTGCAGCGGCAGCTGTCGCCGCAGCCGCCAGGGCCGACAACCGGGTCTATATCTTCGGGACCGGCCATTCACATGTGATGGCCGAGGAAATGCACTACCGGGCAGGCGGGCTTGCCATCACGGTCCCGATCCTGGCGGCGCCGATCATGCTGCACGAAGGTGCGATTGCCGGAACGGTCTACGAACGGACAGAAGGCATCGTCGGGCCGATCATGGATCGTTACGACATCCGGCCGGGAGATGTGCTGTTTGTCATCTCCAATTCCGGCGTCAACGCCGCACCGCTGGAAGCTGCCCGCATCGGCCGCGAACGCGGCTGCACCGTGATCTGCATCACCTCCGTTGCCTATTCGACCGCGACCGCCAACGGGCGCGAGCGCCTGGCTGACCTGTCCGATATCGTGCTCGACAACGGCACGCCTCCGGGAGACGCGGTGATGTCGGTGCCGGGCTCCGAGCTGAAGGCCGGGCCGATGTCCACGGCCATCGGGGCAACAATCCTGAACGCAATCTTTGTCGACGTCGCAGCCCGGCTTGCGGCGGATGGCGACGCGCCAATCTACCTCAGCGCCAATATGCCGGGCGCCAAGGAGATCAACCGGAAGCTGGTCGAGCGGTTTCGGCCACGCAACCCGCATCTATGAGGGAACAGGGCAGTTCTGCCCGCAAACGGGAGTTTGACGACATGAGAAGATCACTGACGACACTACTTACGAGCGCAGCCCTGCTGCTTCCGGTTTCCGCGTGGGCGGCACCGGTCGAAATCACCCTGTGGCACATGGAACAGCCGCCGCACCGGGTCGAGCGCATCCAGCAGCTGATGGATGAATTCAACGCCGCCCATCCGGACATCGTGGTGAGCCAGGAGCCGCAGAACTGGGGCGAGATCTATGCCAAGGCACCGGCCGCACTGTCCGCGGGCGCCGGCCCGGACATGCTCTTTGCCATTCCCGACTTCACACCGATCCTCAAGGACATCGGCGCACTGACTTCGGTTGCCGACTTCGTGACCGAGCTCGACAAGAAACATGATTTCCTCGACAGTGCGCTTGAATCCTACACCTATGACGGCGGTGTCTGGGCGGTTCCGCTGTACAACATGTCGATGAACCTGTGGTACCGCAAAAGCGTCTTCGCGGAAGCCGGCCTCGAGGTGCCAACCACCTGGGCAGACTGGAAGGCTGCGGCTGAAAAGCTGTCTTCGGATCAAACCTATGGCATCGGCTTGCCGGCCAACAAGCAGCTCTACACGGACCAGACCGTCTATTCGGTCATGGCCAATGGCGGAGCAACGGAAATTTACGACGAAAACGGCAAGCTGCGGTTCGACAACCCGCAAACCGTTGCAGCTTACGAATTCTACGCCGACCTGCAGAAACTGTCGCCGCCCGACAACACCTCGTGGACCTGGGGTGAGGCGGAATCCTGCTTTGCCTCGAAAAGCTGCGGCATGATTTTGCAGTTCTCGGTAATTTCGTCCTACGACACCCAGGCGGAAGGCGATGCGAACGACCTCGGCGTTGCAGCCATCCCGCATGCGGAAGGCGAAAGCCAGCACAACACCATCGCATATCCCAATGCGGTGATGATGCTGTCCACCGACGAGGCCAAGCGCAAGGCATCGGAAAAGTTCGTCAGCTTCCTTCTGGAGCCCGAGAACTACGGCCGGTTCCTGAACATGGAGCCGGGCCTGTTCATGCCGGTCACCGCGGATGGCGCCAAGGCCGAGAGCTTCTGGAATGACGCAACCGTGCAGAAGTATCGCAGCCAGATCGAAACCGTGATTGCAAACTCCGGCAACGGCAAGCTGTTCGGCTTCACCAGTGGCCGCGTGTTCCCGGCGATTGCGGCGATCTCGGCACAGAACATCCTCGCGGAAACACTTCAGGCCATCGTGGTCGGTGGAAAGACGGCTGCAGAAGCAGTGTCTGACGGCCAGGCGCGCATGACCGAAGTTTCCGAGTAAGGGAAAGATCGAGCCGGATGCGACAATCACGATTTTACGCCTTCGTCTTTGTTGCCCCGGCATTGCTGATGCTGGTGGCCATCCTCGGATGGCCACTGCTCTCTGCCGTTCTGCTCAGCCTGCAGGATGTCCGCTCTGTCGGATCCGAAGGAAGCTGGGTGGGATTGGCAAACTATCGCAAGGTTCTCTCCAACACGGCCTTCTGGAATGCCTCCTGGCTGAGCATTGTATGGGTAGTTGCCAATGCGGCAGTGCAGACTGTTCTGGCACTTGCAGCCGCTCTTGTGCTGAACCAGCGGTTTCCGGGCGTGCGTATCGCACGGACCTGGATCATTCTGACCTGGATTGTCCCGACCGTGGTGGTGGTGATGATCTGGAGATGGCTGTTTTCCACCTCCGGCGGAATGATCAACCCGTTGCTGATCCAGATCGGCATCATCGACCGGCCGATCGGCTTCTTCTCATCGACATGGTCGGCGATGGCGACGCTGGTGTTCATCAATTCCTGGCGCTGGTTTCCGTTCATCGCGCTGATGATGCTTGCCGGGCTGACCCGCATTCCCTCTGATCTCTACGAAGCTGCGCGCATAGATGGCGCAGGCACGATCAAGCGCTTCACGCGCATCACCTGGCCGTTGCTGGCGCCGACGCTTGGCGTTCTGGTGATCGTGGGAACGCTGCTTTCGTTCAATGTCTTTGACATCATCTGGTTGCTGACAAGCGGCGGACCGGCCGGCGGCACCCGAACGCTGCCGATTCTGATCTACGAGACGGCATTCAAGGGCTACCGGCTCAGCGAGGCGGCCACAGTGGCGGTTCTGGCTTCGGTCCTGCTGATGGCCTTTGCCTTTTTCGCCACGCGTTCGCTGGCCAAGCAGGGAGACGAGCGATGAGGCGCGGCGTCGGCTGGAACATCGTGCTTGGCGGCGTGGTGCTGTTTTTCGTGCTGATCATTACCCTGCCGTTCTGGTGGGTGATGTCGGGCTCGTTCAAGCTCCCGCAGGAGATCATCGCGCGGGTGCCGACGATGATCCCGCAATCCTTCACGCTGCTGCATTACGTCAAGCTGCTGTCGAGTTCCGACTATCCGACCTACATGATCAACAGCCTGGTGGTCGCCTCGGTTTCCACCCTGATCACGCTGGCTCTGTCCGTACCGGCCGCCTACGCGTTCTTTCGCTTGAGGTTTCCCGGCAGGGAAGCGCTCTACAGGATGATCCTGCTGGCCTACGCGTTTCCGAGCATCGTCGTGCTGATTCCGCTGTTCGGAATGTTCGCCAAGCTCGGGCTGGTCGACACCCGCACCGCGCTGGTGGTGATCAATGTCAGCTTCGCGTTGCCGTTCGCAATCTGGATGCTGCGCTCCTTCTTCGGCTCGGTGCCGATGGAGATCGAGGAGGCGGCGGTGATGGACGGCGCGCCGCCGCTGGTGATCCTCAGACGGGTTATGATTCCGCTGATCGCGCCGGGCATCGCCAGTGTCGGCATCTTCGCCTTCATCATGTCGTGGACTGAATATGTGTTTGCGTCCGTGCTGATCCTGTCGGACGCCAAGCGCACCGTTCCCGTTGGTTTTTCTGGAATCATCGGACAATACCAAATCGACTGGGGTTTGCTGCTGGCAGGCGCCAGTCTCGCCACCCTCCCTGTTATCCTGCTTTTCGCGCTCATCGGCCGCTGGTTCGTCTCCGGCCTGACTGAAGGCGCGGTGAAGTAAAGCGTCCGGAGCCACCCATGGCAGACATCCAGCTTTCCGCCCTGCAGAAGACCTTCGGGCCAGTCGAAGTCATCCGGTCGATTGATCTGAAGATCAAGAGCGGCGAATTCATCGTCTTTGTCGGCCCCTCGGGATGCGGCAAGTCAACCTTGTTGCGGATGATCGCGGGCCTGGAGAACGTGACCGCCGGCACGGTCTCGATCGACGGAGCCGACGTCACCCGCGCAGAACCGAGCAAGCGCGGCATCGCAATGGTGTTTCAAACCTATGCGCTCTATCCACACATGAGCGTGGAGGAGAATATGGCGTTTGGTCTGGAGATGGCCGGGATGCCAAAGCAGCAACGCCTTGAAGCCGTGCGAAAAGCTGCAGAAACGCTTCAGCTGGTGCCTTATCTCGACCGCAAGCCCAAGGCGCTTTCGGGTGGTCAGCGTCAGCGTGTGGCGATTGGCCGGGCAATTGTGCGCGATCCCAAGATCTTCCTGTTCGATGAACCGCTGTCCAATCTTGATGCCGAACTCAGGGTGCAGATGCGGCTTGAAATTGCCAAGCTGCACAACGAACTGGGAGCGACGATGATCTACGTCACCCATGACCAGGTCGAGGCGATGACGCTGGCAACGCGCATCGTGGTGCTGCGCGACGGCCGTATCGAACAATATGGCACGCCCGACGAGCTCTACTCCGATCCCGACAACATGTTCGTCGCCGGCTTCATCGGCTCACCGAAGATCAATCTCGTGCCGGCCCGCGTCAGCGGAAGAAGCGAACAGGGGGCGCTCATCCTGGATGTGCCGGAGCTGGGTTTGTCGGGGCTCGCGGTGATGCCGCGCAGTCCGGGCGCCGATGTGCCTCAGGACCTCATTCTGGGCATTCGCCCGGAGCATTTCCATGCCGGACCGGGCGAGCACAATGTTGAGCTCAAGTGCAGCATCATCGAGCGGCTTGGCGGTGTCTCCTATGTCTATACCGACCCGGGCCGGGACAATGCGGTGACCATGGAATTGCGCGGGGCGACACCCGTCAGGGCGGGGGACACCGTGTCGGCTTCCATCGACCCGGGCGATTGCTTCCTGTTCACACCGGATGGCGCACGCCTGTAAAAGGTTGCCCTGACGCCAGATCCTGCACCGCCGGATGCCAGTTTTCCCCGCCTCCCATTGCAGTGGCGGGCTGGTATCAGCGCGCCGTATATGCAGGGTGTGTCTCATTTCAGGTGGGCACACCAAAAATGGTGGCCGAAATACCGGCCAGCAGACACGCCACCAAGCGCAGCCTTCTGCTTTTCGGATTATGCTCGTTTTTTCAATGTGGTAAACGAAGCCAATGGCGGAGGGGGTGTCCGAAATACTCTTGTGTTAGATCGCGCCAGATTGTTGCTGATAGCGCTGAAATAGTATGAATTTCGGCTATTTCAGAATTGACTGTTCTCTAATTGTTCTCCATTGTTCGTGATCATCCACAAACGGGAGTGCACCCAAATGTGCACACTGGCAATGGCGCGAACACTAAACAAGCTGACAGACGCCCGTATCAAAGCGGCTGATTTGAAGCCCGGACGGCACAGCGACGGTGGTGGGCTCTATCTCAACGTGAAGCCCGAAGGGACAAAGAGTTGGCTCTTCATGTTTCATCGTGAAGGGAAACGGAAAGCGGTTGGAATTGGCCCGTATCCTGCGATGAAGCTCGCCGCTGCTCGTCAGCGCGCGGCCAACTTCCGTCAGTTGATTGCCGAAGGCGGCGACCCCCAAGAGGCTAAGCGACAGGAAAAGGGGCCCACCTTCGAAGAATGCACGCGTCAGTTTCTCGATTCGATGGAGCGCCAGTGGAGGAATGACAAGCACAGGGCGCAGTGGCGTACGACGCTGGGCGAGGCCTACTGCGGCCAGATCCTCCAGAAACCCATCGATCGCATTTCGACCGATGACCTTCTCGCTATCCTCAATCCGATCTGGAACGAGAAGAATGAAACCGCCTCCAGGCTCCGAGGTCGGATCGAGCGGGTTCTCGATTATGCAAAGGCGAGGGGATGGCGGGAGGGGGAAAATCCGGCACTCTGGCGTGGTCACCTGAAAAGCCTACTACCGGCCCGTCAGAAGCTGCAGCGTGGCCATCATCCTGCGATGCCCTACGAGATGGTTCCCGCCTTCTACGTTCAGCTGTGTACCAAGCAAGCAATGGCGGCGCTTTGCCTCCGATTGGTTATCTTGACCGCCTGCCGATCAGGAGAAGCGTTTGGTGCAACGTGGAGCGAGATTGATCTAGCCAATGAAGTCTGGACTCTGCCTGCCGAGCGGACCAAGGCCGGTCGCGTGCATCGTGTACCGCTCACCGATGAAGCGCTCGCTATCCTAGGGCCACTTCATGAGATGAGACGTTCCGATCTGGTGTTTCCTGGAAACAAGAGTGATCGCCCGCTTTCGATCATGTCGATGGCGATGCTAATGCGCCGCATGAAGCTCGGCCACTACACGGTGCATGGTTTTCGCAGTTCCTTCAGAGACTGGGCTGGAGACGAAACGAGCCATTCCAGGGAAGTGGCCGAGGGCGCGCTGGCCCATGTCTCGGGTGACGCCACGGAAAGAGCCTACCGAAGAAGCGATGCGCTGGCGAAACGCCGCCTGCTGCTCGAGGATTGGACAAGATACGTATCAAGGGCGTGAGTCATGTCAAATGACAAAATCATAGTAATTGCGTACTTGTACAGACGATTTCTCGATCTTTTACCACGCAATCCTAAGAAATATAATTTGCCTAATAATTTCCTCGGGCTTATTGACGATAATGAAATCTCTATAAGTAATCAAAAAGAAATTAGTTCAGATTATATCCTTATTGAAGAGTTTAGAAATCATATAAAAAATCGAATTGATATTTTATGCATAGATGAAAAAGAATATTTAGATTATAAATGTGATAATATGTTTGATTTTAGATTGAGAGAAATTGCATATGACCTGGAAATTGAATTAGAAAAAGACAATTCATTTTTGGATTTACTTATTGCACTTGCTGTCGACAACGATCGAATTTTTGCAGAAAAACGTCCGCGTGGAAAGCCGTCCCTGCGAGAAGGCAAGGGGTTAAGAGAGGTTCAGGAATACTTGCTTCTGGCCAATCAACTCCGAGCCTTCTTACAGATTATTCGAAGAACGCAAAATGTGAGCAATGGGCAGCTTGCAAAAGAAATCATTGCACGCAAGCTCGATCCAAACCGTCGTGGCCTAGAATGCCAGATCGCACCTCTCATTGATGACGAAGAGTATCGCGCAACAGAGCAGAAGCTTCGTCGATATCACAGGCGACATCAACAAGAATTTGGCGACGGTGAAAAACGACCGAAGCGATCTGCTACAAATAATATGCCATTAAATGTAACTTGTGAACGCGGTATTTCTGCGTACCCATGGCAGCTATCCGAAACAGAAATCAAAGGAGCTGACGGATGGCAAGAGGAATACAAGCGAGTGAGAATGAAGTGGCTACCGGTGGGCCGAGAATAACACTTACGATTCGCGAAGCATGCGAATGTACCGGACTTTCGAGGACTTTTTTGTATAGGGAGATGACCGGAGGAAGACTGAAGCGCCTGAAGGCTGGCAAACGGGTTCTCATCCTCAAGGCAGATCTGGAGGACTACCTGTCCTCGATCCGGGAGGGCACGTGATGGACGATTTCAAAGCGATCGAGGCAATTCGGCCTTTCCAATCGCGTGACGCTATCGACCGGAAACCACCTGACAAAAATAATGAAAACGCCGGCCCTGTTACAGCAGGGACCGGCGTTGGAAAGAAGAAAGCTATGTGGGCATATCTTCACTCAATTGCTAGCACGATTGTGGAGCAAATTCCATACATCGAGATTGATGATGTCTTCCCCGGAATTGTGGAGGAAGGTCATGCGTAGCTTCCACAAGTTTCCGCCTGAGATCTGGCGTGACCCGCGGTTCCGCAAGTTGAAACGGGAGGCACAGCTGATCTATCTGTATGTTCTCTCCGGGCCACATCAAATGAGTTCCGGTTTGGCATATCTTCCAGCCAGCTATATTGCTTCAGACCTTTCCTTTGACGAGGATGCAGTCGAGCTGATTATCAATGAGCTCGTGGAAAAAGGCCTGGTAGCTGTGAACTCCACTCATAATCTCGTGTATACGATGGGGTGGTTCGGTTCCAATGGCCCGCAAAACGAAAAGCACCACAAAGGCATTCTGAAGGAATTGGATCGACACCCTTCTTGTGATTTGGTGAATATGGCTCGTGGTGATGCTGAAGCCGCAGAAGAGCGCCGAAAGGAAAAAGCCAAGAGCTTGAGAAATGCCAAGGAGCATGAAGAGGCTGCGAAAGCTAGTTCATACCTCCTGAAAACGACCTACTTGAAATCTGGCTCTCGCTTTGCGAACGGCCACTGAAGCATTGATAGGGTATCGATACCCTATCGATACCCTATCCCTACAAAACCCAGACCATACCAAAACAATACAAAAACTTCTGCAACGGCCTTGATGAGATTGCGGTTGCAGATCTTGGCTAACACCATTTTTTGCTGAATTCAGATGGCAGGTGAATGGGCTGATTGCATTCCAGAATTCTTATGGAATTTGAAGAAGTTGGAACTGCGCCGAATGCTTCTCACCGATCGAAAACAGACTTTGCGTTCCGGTCAGGATTTGCAGGAGGCTGTGGCACGGAATGCAGTGTGAAGGGCATGCCCTCGGGATCTATCCCACAATTTGATGAATATGCCCTTGATGATCGCTCAGGCGCAATCCGTCGACACTGGCGGGCAGTTCGTACCGCTGGGTAACCAGAAGCCCGCGTGAGACCAGCGTGTGGCAGACCGTCCGGTTCTCGATGTTCATAGGCGGGGCCAGATCAAACCTATCCAGCAAGGCCAGCAGCAGGTTTCGGGCTTCTTCCGGCGCACGCTTCGGTGGCAAGGTCTGATTGAAATCTCCGACGAGGATCGTTGGATGCACCGGATCGACCAGTCCGTCATGGGCCATGAGCGCCGATAGGAAGGTGATATGGTCTTCCCATGCTTTCCTGTCCCTTCGTCCGCTGGACACATGAGCATGAGACCACGGCACGCAGACACCATGCACTCTGACAGGCCCGATCGAACTGTCCGTCAGTCCGCTGACAAATCTCCCTGTTAGTGCGGTGTCGAGATCTGTCACCGTTTCGGTCCAGGGTGACTTGCTGCCCAACATGACCTTCCGCCGGCCTTCCTTGGTTGGGTAGCCGCTGTCGCCGTCAGGGCAAATGCTTTGCCAGGACGTTGGCTCCAGAATTTGGTCATAGGCTTCCGTCAGGCAGGCAATGTCGGGATTCGCATTCCCAATCATGCGCACGATCTCGCGTCCTGAGCGGCTTTTTGCCGTCTTCCATTCTAGATTCCAGTTAAGAATGGTGAGCATGAAAACCTCTTTCGGCTGGGAAATGAAGGATCTGCGACATTGAGGTGCCGCACATAGTTGCCGTTTCGGGATCACCGGGTAAAGTCCGCCCATATTGATTTGCAAGGAATGACGCATGCTTAACGGGGAAATCCGCTCCAAGGTCGACCAGGTCTGGAATGCCTTCTGGGCGGGCGGGATCGCCAATCCGCTCGAGGTGATCGAGCAGATTACCTACCTGTTGTTCATGCGCGGCCTTGATGACATCCAGACCCGCGAGGAGAACAAGGCCAACACGCTTGGCCGGCCGATCGAGCGGGTGATCTTTCCCGAAGGCGTCTATCGCACCGTGCGCGACGAAGAGACGGGTGAGGTGAAGGAAGAAATCCCCTATTCGGCGTTGCGTTGGTCACGGTTCAAGAATGACGACCCAGCCCGAATGTTTGCCATCGTCTCGGAGAGTGTTTTCCCGTTCCTGCGCGACATGGCCGAAAAGGGCACGGCGCATGCCGAGCACATGAAGGGCGCGCGCTTCACCATCCCCACGCCGGCGCTTCTCGCCAAGGTGGTCGACATGCTGGCCGAGATCCCGCTCGAGGACCGCGACACCAAGGGCGATCTCTACGAATACATGCTCGGCAAGATCGCGTCGGCCGGGCAGAATGGCCAGTTCCGCACGCCGCGCCATATCATCCGGATGATGGTCGAGATGACGGCGCCGACGCCGAAGGACACGATCTGCGATCCGGCCAGCGGCACCTGCGGCTTCCTGGTCGCCGCAGGCGAGTATCTGCGTGACAACCATCCGGCGCTGTTCCGCGACAAGGAGCTGCTCAAGCATTTCCACGAAGGCATGTTCCACGGCTATGACTTCGACAGCACCATGCTGCGCATCGGCTCGATGAACATGCAGCTGCACGGGGTCGAGAGCGCCGATATTCGCTACCGCGATTCGCTTGCCACCGGCCACGCCGACGACGCTGACAAATATTCGCTGATCCTCGCCAATCCGCCCTTTGCCGGATCGCTGGATTACGAGACCACGGCTGCCGACCTGCTGTCGATCGTCAAGACCAAGAAGACTGAACTGCTGTTCATGGCGCTGTTCATCAAGCTGCTCAAACCCGGCGGACGGGCGGCGGTGATCGTGCCCGACGGCGTGCTGTTCGGCTCGTCCAAGGCGCACAAGGCGATCCGCAAGATGCTGGTCGACGATCACAAGCTCGACGCTATCGTCAAGCTGCCCTCGGGCGTGTTCAAGCCCTATGCCGGGGTGTCGACGGCCATCGTCTTCTTCACCAAGACCAATTCCGGCGGCACCGATCATGTTTGGTTCTACGATGTCCAGGCCGACGGCATGAGCCTCGATGACAAGCGGCAGCTGCTGGTGGCGGAGGACAAATTCGGTCCGTTGCCGAAGGTGGGCTTGAGCGAAGACGAGCACGCCAAAAACAACCTGCCGGATGTCGTTGCCCGCTGGGCCGAGCGTGCAGGCGCCGAGCGCGACAACCCGCGCACCGGTCAGAGCTTTACCGTGCCGCGCGAGGAGATCGCCGAAGCCGGCTACGACCTGTCGCTCAACCGCTACAAGGAAGTGGTGCACGAAGCTACCGACCACCGACCGCCGAAGGAGATCATTACCGAGCTGCTGGCGCTGGAGGACGAAATTACTGCCGGTTTGAAAGAGCTGGAGGCGATGCTTTGAGTGTTCGCGCAGCTCGCCTTGGTGATGTATGCGAAGTGAACCCGAGGACTCCTAAGGGCATTTCGGACGATACAGTCGTATCGTTCCTTCCTATGAGTGCTGTTTCTGAAGGTGGCTTTGTGTCGTCTGAGGAGACCCGCACATTTGGCACCGTCAAAAAAGGATACACCTATTTTGAGCGTGGTGACGTTCTTGTCGCGAAAATCACCCCCTGTTTTGAAAACGGAAAAGCTGCGCCGACAGATAAAATCACCAATCAACTCGGGTTCGGCTCAACCGAGTTTCATGTTGTTCGCCCATCTAGGGAAGTAGACGCCAAATACGTTTTTTATCTTCTGTGGAACGATAAATTCCGGGCAGTTGCGGGAAAGGGCATGACCGGCAGTGCAGGCCAAAAACGCGTTCCCGCCGATCTGCTGAAACGTCTCGAAATTCCTCTCCCGCCGCTCGATGAGCAGAAGCGGATTGCGGCGATCCTGGATAAGGCCGATCTGCTCAGGCAGAAGCGCCGCCAGGCCATCGCGCTCCTCGACAACCTCACCCAGTCGATCTTTTTGGAGATGTTCGGGGATCTGAGGATCAATGAAAGAAAGTGGCCGGTCGAAAATTTGGACGCTCTCTGTAAACGGATTACCGTTGGCATTGTGGTCAAACCGGCTTCTTACTACCAAGATCAAGGTGTTATCGCGATCAGATCGCAGAACATTGAGGTCGAAGGTTTCAACTTGCGAGAAGTGGTCTATTTCTCTAAGGAAGATAATGAGGGTCCGCTTGCAAAGACACGCATTTTTGCGGGAGATGTTGTGATCGTTAGAACCGGCCAACCAGGAAAAGCAGCGGTTGTAGACCATCAACTTGACGGTTCAAATGCAATTGATGTTCTGATCGTTACTCCTGATTTTTCAAAAATTGATCCTCAATTCTTCAGCACTTTCATCAACTCGCCGGTCGGAAAGCAAATAGTGCTTTCCGAGCAACGCGGTCAAATACAGCAACATTTGAATGTGGGATCATTAAAAAAAGCTGCGATACCCCTTCCGCCACTTGTCAACCAGCAGCACTTCACAGCAGCTTGGCGAAAGCTCAGGACCAATTTGGCGATGTCGACAAATCACAGGGACAATTTGGAGTTTTTGTTCGCCTCCCTCCAACACCGCGCCTTCTCCGGTCAGCTCTGAGGCACCATGTCCAACTTCGCCTTGCTCGCCGCTGAATTTCCCGATGTCTTCGACAGTGTCAAGCGCAGAAAAGAGAAAGGCGGACCGCTTGCGCGATCCGCCCCATATCTATCTCGTCTCAAGGGGGTGTGCGTCGATGCGCAGTGACCGTTTCCTCAAGCTCACATCACTCAAAATATGCGAAAATCGCAAATATGCAAGATATTTTCAAAGATAATCCAGATGGTCGTTCCGAATTCATCGCGCTGGCCAGCCGCGAACGGTTCGCGCGTTACCTTCAGGCGACCAACGGAGACGAAGCAAAAGCAGTCGCCCTGTATTGCTGGAACATGCGCATTGGGCAATCCCTCTATGTGTATTTGCACTGTTGGGAAATAGCGTTGCGCAACCGGTGCAACGGCTTCCTGAGCTGGAAATACAACAAAAACTGGCCTTATGATGATGCTCGCTTTTTTCGCAACCTCACGACCGATGACAAAAGACGTTTGAGCGAAACGAAAGCACGGCAGGAGCGGGATAGAAAATCAAAACCTGCCTCTACACCTGCAATCGTGGCTGATTTATCGGCTGGCTTTTGGGTATCGCAGCTCTCAAAGCGCTATGAAATTCCATATGTTTGGCGGCACAATCTATCTCGTGTCTTTCCCCACGATAAAGCACTGGACCGTCAAGCAGTTTGGGAAAAGTGTAATGGGCTTTTAACATTACGCAACCGTATTGCGCACCATGAGCCGATCCATGGTCTGCCGCTACAAGAGTTGTATGCAGATCTCCAGACGTTGGTCGGCGCCATGTGCCCTGCAACGAGGCATTTTGCCGAAGCGTCTTGCAACTTCAAGGAAACGTGGGAACTATGGCACCCGCAGGTCACCGATGATCCTGGGGATACCGATTAGTCCATGTCCAACTTTGCCTTCCTCTCCACTGAATTTCCCGAAATCTCCGACAGTGCGAAGCGGGCGGAAGGCTATGCGGCGAGCGATCCGCGCACGGCGGCGTTTCATGCCAGGCGCACGGTGGAGCTGGCCGTGCAATGGGCCTACAAGAACGACAGCGGAATTCACTTTCCCTATGATGATCGCATCTCGACGCTGATCCATGAGCCGAGCTTCATCAAGCGCGCCGGCCAGGCGGTCTTCACCAAGGCCAAGCTGATCATCCGCATCGGCAACCGTGCGGTGCACGAGGCAAAGGAGACCTCGGCCAGGGACGCCGGTGATGCCGTGCGTGAACTGTTTCACTTCACATTCTGGCTGGCGCGGACCTACGCCAAGGCACCGCCGCCCGATGGGCTTGTCTTCGACCCGGCGCAGCTGACCCGCAAGGATGATCTGGTCCGAAAGGCTTTTGCCGAGCTGACCCGGCTGAAAGCGGAGACGGAAGAAAAGGACAAGGCCTTTGCGGCACTGCTGCGCGACAAGGGCGATCTCGACGCCGAGTTGTTGGCCGCCCGCGCCGAGCGCGACCGGATCCGCCGCGAAAACGAAGCCCGGCCCGACACCCACGACTATTCGGAAGCTGAGACCCGCGATCTCTATATCGACCTGCTGCTCAAGGAAGCTGGCTGGCCGCTCGATCAGGTGCGCGACCGTGAATATCCGGTCGAGGGCATGCCGAACAATGAGGGCAGGGGTTTTGTCGATTATGTGCTGTGGGGTGACGACGGCAAGCCGCTGGCGCTGATCGAAGCCAAGCGCACAAAGCGCGACCCGCGCGCCGGCCAGCAGCAAGCGAAACTCTATGCCGATTGCCTGGAGCAAAAATTCGGGCAGCGGCCGGTGATCTTCTACACCAATGGATACGACCACTGGATCTGGGATGATGCCGCCTATCCGCCGCGCGAGGTCTCCGGCTTCTACAAGAAGGACGAGCTTCAACTGCTGGTCCAGCGGCGCACGACCCGCAAGCCCGTGGCCGGGCTGCCGGTCAACACGAAGATCGCCGGGCGCTACTACCAGACCCGCGCCATCGCCAAGGTGGCGGCGAGCTTCGAGACAGACCGGCAGCGCAAGGCGCTCCTGGTGATGGCCACCGGCAGCGGCAAGACCCGCACGGTGATCGCGCTGGTCGATCTGATGATGCGGGCGGGCTGGGTCAAGCGCGTGCTGTTCCTGGCTGACCGGGTGGCGCTGGTCAACCAGGCGGTCAAGGCCTTCAAGGCGCATCTGCCGGACGCAGCACCGGTCAATCTGGTCACGGAAAAGTCCGGCGAAGGCCGGGTGTTTCTCTCCACCTATCCGACGATGATGAACCTGATCGACGACCGCCAGGCAGGCCATCTTCGCTTTGGGCCTGGGCATTTCGATCTCGTCATCATCGACGAGGCGCATCGCTCGGTCTATCAGCGCTATGGCGCGATCTTTGATTATTTCGACAGCCTGTTGGTCGGACTGACCGCCACGCCGAAGGACGAGATTGACCACAACACCTACGGGCTGTTCGAACTTGAAGACGGCGTGCCGACCGATGCCTATTCACTCGACAAGGCCGTGGAGGACGAATATCTGGTGCCGCCCGCGGCGGTCTCGGTGCCACTCAAGTTCCAGCGCGAGGGCATCCGCTATGACGATCTGAGCGAAGCGGAAAAAGAGCAGTGGGACATGCTCGAATGGGACGAGGAGGATGGCGATCCGCCCGACAGTGTCAACGCCGAAGCGATCAACAAATGGCTGTTCAATGCCGACACGGTCGACAAGGTGCTGGCCCATGTGATGACCGAGGGGCTGAAGGTGGCGGGCGGCGACCGTCTGGGCAAGACCATCATCTTCGCCAAGAACCAGGCCCACGCGGAGTTCATCGAAGAACGCTTCAACATTGCCTATCCGCACCTGGCCGGTCACTTCGCCCGGATCATCACCTTCAAGACCGAATATGCCCAGAGTCTGATCGACGATTTCTCCAAGAAGGAGTCCGATCCGCATATCGCAATCTCGGTCGACATGCTCGACACCGGCATCGACGTGCCGGAGGTGGTCAATCTCGTTCTGTTCAAACTGATCCGCTCGAAGACCAAATTCTGGCAGATCATCGGCCGCGGCACGCGGCTGTGTCCGGACCTGTTCGGACCCGGTGAGGACAAGGAGTTCTTCCGCGTCTTCGACTATTGCCAGAACCTCGAGTTCTTCCAGCAGAACCCCAAGCCCGACGAGGGCCGCAACGCCAAGAGCCTGGGCGAGCGGCTGTTCGCGGCGCGCTTCGACCTGGTCCGTGCGCTGGACGACAAGCACCGTCTGGAGCGGCCGCCGGGCGCTGCGGAGGAGGGCGCGCCCTATGATGCCGGCGGCGATGCCGCCCCTGATGAGAAGGCCATACGTGAAGGTGCGCTGACAACGCTCAGGGACACGGTCGCGGCGATGAATCTCGACAACTTCATCGTCCGGGGCAAGCGCCGCCTGGTCGAAAAGTATCAATCACCGCAAGCATGGAGTGAGCTGACCGACGACGTCCGCACTGAGTTGCTTGATGAAGTGGCGCCGCTGCCCAGCGAGCGTAGCCATGAACCCGAAGAGGCCAAGCGCTTTGACCTTTTGATGTTCAATCTGGAGCTCGCACTGCTGAAGGGCTCCAAGCGGTTCGACAAGCTCAAGAAGCTGCTGGTCGAGATCGCTTCGGCGCTGGACGAGCAGGTAACGATCCCGATCATCGCCGCCCAGCATGCGCTGATCCTCGACATTCTCTCCGATGCCTGGTGGGAGGGCATCACCGTGCCGCTGCTTGAGCTTGTCCGGCTTCGGTTGCGCGGACTGGTGCAGCACATCGACAAGAAGAAGAAGGCGATCGTCTACACCAATTTCGAGGACCAGCTTGGTGACGGCGCTGACATCGACCTGCCGGAGGTGGGCGAGGTCGACTTCGGACGCTTCAAACGCAAGGCTCGGCATTTCCTGCGCGACCACGAAGACCACATTGCTCTGGCCAAGCTCAAGCACGGCAAGCCGTTGACGCCGACCGATATCACAGAGTTGGAACAGATGCTGCTTACTGCCGGCATTGGCGATGCAGAGCACATCGAAAAGGCTTCCGAAATCGCCCACGGTCTCGGCCCGTTCATCCGCTCACTCGTCGGTCTCGACCGCGGCGCTGTTTCTGAGGCCTTCAGCGAGTTCCTCACCGACAAGGCTGCCAGTGCCGACCAGATCGAATTTGTCGACATGGTCATCGAACACCTGACCGAGAAGGGGGTGATGGATCCTGGCCTGCTCTACGAAAGCCCCTTTATCGACATTGCCCCGAGCGGTCCGGAGCAGGTGTTCGATATTGATCGCGCGAAGAAGCTCGTCGGTGTCATCAAGGGGTTGAACGAGAGCGCTGCGGGGTAGGTTGTTTCCGAGGCGTTTTTGACCCGATCCAGAGACTTTCAGTGAACGTTGATCTCGGTTTCTGGCCGCCACCGCAGAGCATCCCTTTGGCGATCATGCCATTGTGCGCATGTTTGGCGCAAAACCGGGTATTGATTGCAGAATGCAATCAATTATTGGTGCGAAATTCTGAACAGTTCTAATGATTGCAAATTGAATTGAGAAAGGAATTTCAGAAACTTATTTCCTCATGTTTTCGGAAGGTCAATCGCCCCGGTCCACCCGGAGAAACAAGATCTTTTGCATTTCGGCTATGATCCATGAAAATCCACAATGTAGACAAATGTAGACAAATCGTCTCCCGCGCGCGCGGGCGCGCGAGACGGTTTCGCATTTTCCGGTATATCCGCTGAGCAAAATAGTCGAGTCCCACAACGGCGTCACCAATTTGGAGTCATCTCTGATTGGGACGCGCATCCCCTTTTGATCTTTCATCAATCAACCAGCCAGGCGGCGGACATGTTTTTTGGGCCCGGCTGCCATGTCAAAGCGGCGAGAGGTTCCCTGAGCTGGACGTGCGTTCGCAACTGATTGTCCATCAACCCACACGGAGGCTTTTCAAGCACAACGAGAATATATGTCGTCTATGGAACTTGGTCTTGTGACGGATAGAAGGCTCCCGCCTCCGGATGAGCCAGGCGGGAATGCGCCCTCGTTTCGGCCATTGGGGGCCGCGGCAGCTCTTCTTGAAAGCCGACATTACTAATAACCTGAACAGCTGACTTGGCTACTGATAGCTCATACCATTTCTGATCATTGAATCTGTTCTGACAAGCCAGTGCCTAGCTAGGCAGGCTTGGCATTCTGCGTTCTGCGCTACCATGTCCGTGTTGGCATCAATGCGGTCACCGATCTGTTTTCGCAACGAGCCTCTACGTGTCATCAAGGACCGGCCAAAAGACTTCAGATTCCTGCGTATGGAGGCATCAGGCGGATCGGATCAGCTTTTTTGTTCGGCAATAATCATGCTTGTCCGGTAGCACAGTGCATGATCGCTGTCCTCTTTGAGCAAATCACGAAGGTAGCTTGACCTTCCCCCTGCAGTAACCATTAGGGTGTCAGGAGTGGAGGCGTACACTCTGCGCTTCTTGAAACGAGACCAGACAACATGACACGCCTGCCCGAATTTTCAGTGATCGTATTTTCCTTCCTGCTCCACTTCGTCTGGGAGTTCTGGCAGGCACCCACCTATGCGGGCATGATCGAGATGAACCATTGGGATGGCATCAAGCTCTGTTCTTCGGCAACATTCGGGGATGTCGGATTCGCCTTGACTGCATTCTGGATTACCAGTGCTGCCGCACGATCCCGCTTTTGGTTTGAAGCACCCAAAGCCTGGCAAACGCTCTTGTTCATCGGGGTCGGGATCGCTCTGACAGTTGGTTTTGAATATTACTACACCAACATATCGGAGCGCTGGACCTACTCCGATCTCATGCCACTGGTGCCGCCGTTCGGAACAGGACTGAGCCCGCTGCTGCAGTGGATTTTCATCCCGCTTGGCGTGGTCTGGCTTACACAACGGCAAACCATAGGGGCCAAAGCTACGGGGGCAGGAAAATGATGAACGACACAATGGGAAGTGGGTTTATGGGGCTTGGCGGTATCTGGATGCTGCTGATTGCCATTCTGGTAATCCTGGCCATTGCCGCTCTGGCCAAATACCTCATGAAGTGAGGTTGCAATCCGCTCCGTCGATGTCTTGACAGGACGGACGTGCGGTCAAGATTTTCCATTCCCTTCTGCCATTAGCCTGCGGGCCGCGGCAAGCCATAGACGGCAAATCATACCGGACGATGCGGGCTATAAGCAGTTGCCAGACTCTACGTTGTATCAAGCCGCCCCGCGTGGTTAGCTCACTGTGAATTGCCCCATCATGCCGGCATCTTCATGCTCAAGAATATGGCAATGATACATGAATGGGGTTTCCTCGGATGCCGGCTGCGTGAACTGAACAAGCAGCTCCGTTTGGCTGTCGACAACGACCGTGTCCTTCCATCCCAGGCTCTCCGGCCGCGGTTCTCTTCCGTTCTCACTGACCACCTGAAAGGAGACACCATGAACATGAAATGGATGCGCGAGCATGCTGGTGCTGATCACCCACTTCTCGGTGGCGCCGAGGCGCACGCGTTCGTTGATTGTACTCATGTCGAATGGCTGCCCGTTGATGGCCATGCCGCCCATCATGCCGCGACCCATTCCGCCTGATCCCATCATTCCGCCTCCCATGCCCATATCGAGAGAGAAGTTGCGCAGCTTTGAGACCCTGGCGGCTGTGAGGTCAGGTTGATCTCCACCGAGCACATCGGGGATGCGGGTGACTTTGGCGGGAAGCCGCTCGTCGACCAGGAACGGAAGCACTTCGAACCGCCTGCCTCCGGTTATATCATCGAGCAGGCCGCGGGCCCTTCCCATCATGCCGCCCATACCCGCATTGGGGTCACCCTCACTCATCAGCGACATGCCATGACCATCCGAGAAGTCGACCAGAATCTCTGCACGTTCTCCCGGTCCGAGCCGGAGCGTCTCAAGCTGTACCGGGGCTGGCAGATATCCACCGTCCGTTGCGATCAAATGAATGGGTCGATCGTCGCTGGAAAACAGTGAATAGATCCGCGCATTCGAACCGTTGATCAAGCGCAGCCGCACGACTGCCTTCGGTACAGCGGCAACTGAACCTACCTGACCATTGACCACGATCGTATCGCCGGTCATGCCATGCATGATGTCCATCATTGAGTTGGCGTAGACAAGCTGGCCGTCGCTGGAGAACCGGCGATCCTGAAGCAGCAGCGTCAGGTCATCGGCACCGTAAGTGTCCGGTAGGCCTCGTTCGCGGTCTAACCCGTCTGCAATGTGCAGTACGCCAGCCAGACCGGCGTATACATCGCGCGCGGTTCGACCATGGATGTGGGTATGAAAAAAAGCGGTACAGGGTCGCTGTCCAATTTCCATGTCCGGTGACCATACCTCTCCCGGTTTGACGGGAAGGTGTGGACCTCCGTCGTGATTGCCTGGCACCACCAGGCCATGCCAGTGCGCGCTGACCGGCCATGACAGTTCGTTTTCCACGCTCGGCTGCAGCGCGCCGTTCCTTATCCGAACCACGGGTCCGAGATAGGCTTGATTAAAGCCAATCGTTTTTGCTGGATGGCCCGGCAAGAAAGTTGTTGTGCCTGACTGGGCGGTGACCAGAAACTTGCCGGTATCGACCGTGTCGATCAGCGGCGGAAACTGCAACACTGGACGACCTGCAGCATCAGATGAGGGTGAGATGAAGCGGCTATCTGCCCAAGCGTAGAGGGCGCTGCTGGCTGCAAGTGCCGCGCCACCGGCGAGCAGGTTTCTTCTCTTTATCATTGATATGTTCCTTTCGGCAGAATTCGTCTGGTTCCAAGGTCATCAGTTCGCTTGCCCATCAGACCACCTCGAACCAAGTGTTCATGCCGGCGGCCGCATGTTCAAGCATGTGGCAATGGAACAACCATTTCCCAGGATTGTCGGCCACAAAAGCTATTTCCGTCGTCTGATCCGGTCCGATTAGAAAGGTATCCCGCCATGGCTTTCCCTCATCAACAACAGATCCGGATCGGTTGAGGATCTGGAAATGATGACCATGGACATGCATGGCATGAACCCAGGCGGTCCGGTTTACGGTTTCAAGCAGAATGGTTTCGCCCTGCCGGGCGTCGAAAAACGGTTCCTCGGCGAGATTGGCCACCCCGTTGAAGGCCCAGGCCTGTCTCGTGGTACGGATATCATCCCCCTTGAGCTTCTTTCCCTTGTAGGTGATGTCAGTCATGCCCCCCATCGCACCACCCGTCATTTCCAGGCGGATGCGCCGGGCCTTGGAAAGGTCAGGTGCGGGCAGAACATTGGGCTGCAGCTTGATGGCGGGTCTGGCCGGTTGCGAGGCCTCAGCATCCAAGACAGAGAATCCCGCCATAGGATAAGGCGTGTCCCCGGAGATTTCTTCAATAATGAAATCGCTTTCGGCCACGACCATCAAATCCACGCGCTGGGCTGGCCCCAGCAAGAGCGGCGCATAGTCCAGCCTGGCAGGCTCGGTGAATGATTGGCCATCAAAGCCCAGGAGCGTTGCGCCGAAACGGTTTGGATCTATTTCAAAGATACGCGCATTGGCGGCATTGATGAGCCGGAGGTGATAGATCTGGCCTCGGTCAAGATCAGTCACCGGGCGGCTTTGACCATTAACCGTCAACCAGTTGCCCAGCCGTCCACCGTGGGCCCATTCCATCATCGATCCAAGGCTTGCTACATCAAGCACGCCTTCGCCAGCCAGCCGCCAGTCATCAAGGACAAGGGTAATGTCGTTTGAGCGCTCGAAAGCAGGTTCAACCTCATCGACAATGAGGGGTCCATAAAGACCTCGCGCAACCTGGTTCCAACTCTTGTTGTGGGCGTGGTACCAGAAGGTGCCTGCATCAGGCGCGAAAAAGTCATAGACGAATGTGCCGCCCGGCTCGACCGGCTCCTGGGTCAGCCCGGAAACGCCGTCCATCGCATTGTCGATGCGAATTCCATGCCAGTGAACCGACGTCGGCTCGTCCAGCTTGTTGGTGAAGCGTACCTGCACACGCTCACCCTTTTTCACCCTGATTTCGGGCCCGGGCGCAGATCCGTTGTAGGTCCAAAGATCCGATGTGGGTGCATCGGGCAGGTAAAGCCGCTGTTTCGAAGGCGCGGCAATGAGGTCAAGGAACCCATCCTGTGATTTTGCCAGTGACAGACTCGGCAACTGGGAGGCGACGAGACCAGAAGAGAAACCGGCGAGCAAACGGCGACGGGAAAGTTTCATCAGAGCCTTTCAGCCCGGCAATCCGGGAGCGGTCTTGGCGATAATCAGTAAGTGCAAATGGCGGGAAGCCTTGATTTCCCGCCATTTGCTTCTCGGTTGCTACTTCAGCTCGGTCACGGTCAGCTTGCCCTTCACCCGGTCGGCGACGAATTCGATGTCGTCACCAGCCTTCATCTTCTCCAGCATGGCCGGATCAGCGGTGCGGAACACCATGGTCATGGCCGGCATGTCGAGATTGGCCAGTTCCTCATGAATGATGGTGACTTTGCCGGCCTTCATGTCGACTTTCTTGACTGTGCCTTTTGTATACTCGGTGGCAAAAGCTGCCGAACTGCCGGCAACAGCGAACATGGCTACGAACATGAGTGTCGTGAATTTTCGCATATGTCTTACCTCGGTTTGTGTCAGAATCGCTCGGTTTGATCAGTGGCCGGTGACGGTGAGCATGCCCTTCATGCCGGAATCGTAATGGCCGGGGATCAGGCAGGCGAATTCGAATGGACCGGCATTGGCAAAGCTCCAGATGACTTCGCCATCCATGCCCGGATCAAGGCGCACGGAATTGGGATCGTCATGCTCCATTTCGGGCATGCGTTCCATCAGTTCCTTGTGCTCCATCACGCCGTCATGATCATCAAGGACGAACTCATGTTCGAGTTCGCCCTTGTTCATCACCATGAAGCGAATGGTCTCGCCTTTCTCGACGTTGATCTCCTTGGGCTCAAAGATCATTTCGCCGTCGTCGGTTTCCTTCATGATCACTTCAATTGTGCGGCTGACTTCGGACGCCTTGCCGGGGTTGCCGATGGCCATCATGCTGTCATGCCCGCCGGAATGGGTTCCAGCGGCAGTAGCCAATGCTGTCATCGCGAGGAAGGATGCGGATGCAATCAGGAGAGTTTTCATGGGTGTTGTTCCTTTCGTGAACATTTCGGGTCGAAGAGGTTAACCATTGCTGCCGGATTTCACCGGCGCTGGCGTGATTGTTGTTGTTGCGTCTGTTGCCTTGGCGAATTCCGGCAGCTCGCCGGTCCATTCATAGGCCTGGGTTCCGGGCGGGTTTTCGTACCAGCCGGGATCGCTGTAATCGCCGGCCGAGATGCCCTCACGGACCTTGACGACGGAGAACATGCCGCCCATTTCAAGCGGTCCGTAGGGCCCCCAGCCGGCCATCATCGGCACAGTATTGTCGGGCAGCTCCATCGACATTTCGCCCATGTCTGCCATGCCCGCTGTGCCCATCGGCATGTATTCGGGCTGCACCACCCGGATCTTCCTGGTGACCTTGGACTTGTCGACACCTATGAAGGTTGGCACGTCATGGCCCATGGCATTCATCGTGTGGTGGGATTTGTGGCAGTGGATGGCCCAGTCGCCCAGGTGCACGGCGTCAAATTCATAGGCGCGCATTGCCCCCACCGGGATATCAATCGACACTTCCGGCCATCGGGCTTCGGGCCGCACCCAGCCCCCATCGGTGCAAGTCACCTCGAAATCATAGCCATGCATGTGGATCGGGTGGTTGGTCATGGTCAGGTTGCCGACGCGCACCCGGACGCGGTCGTTCTTCGACACGACAAGCGGATCGATGTCGGGGAAGATGCGGCTGTTCCATGTCCACAGGTTGAAGTCCGCCATGGTCATGATCTTCGGCACATAGGAGCCTGGGTCGATGTCGAAGGCGTTGAGCATGATCAGGAAATCGCGATCAACCGGCATGAACGCCGGATCCTTCGGGTGGATGATGAAGAACCCCATCATCCCCATCGCCATCTGCACCATCTCGTCGGCGTGCGGGTGGTACATGAAGGTCCCCGACTTCACGAGATCGAACTCGTAGATGTAGGTCTTGCCGGGTGGGATCGCCGGATGGGAAAGCCCTCCCACGCCGTCCATTCCCGATGGCAGGATCAGCCCGTGCCAATGCACAGAGGTATGCTCGGGCAACTTGTTGGTGACGTAGATCCGAACCCGGTCGCCCTCCACGGCTTCGATGGTCGGGCCGGTGGATTGGCCGTTGTAGCCCCACAGATAGGCGGTCATGCCGTCTGCCAGCTCACGCTCCACCGGTTCGGCCACGAGGTGGAATTCCTTGACCCCGTTGTTCATCCGGAATGGCAAGGTCCAGCCGTTGAGCGTCACAACCGGATTGTAGTCTGGCCCTGTCGAAGGCATCAGCGGGGCCTGGGTCAGCGGGCTTTCCATAAGTGCCGCGTCAGGCAGCCCCATGTTGGTTGTTTTCGACCACGCGGTCGAGGAGACAAGGGCCGCTCCGGCAGCGCTGGCACCTAGCAATTGACGTCTGTTCATCATGGTCTTTTCCTTTCCGGAAAGTTAGTGGCCGCCGCCGCCAGCATCGCCAACGGTTGGTGCCCCAGCGGCGCTGCTTGCACCGGTTCCGCCGCCATAGATCGCCGCCGACAGATTGACATCGGCCAGCCAGAACTCGCGTTTGGCGTTGATCGCCAACATCAGGGTTCCGATCTTGGCGCGGGTATCGGCGAGGAGTTCAAATGTGTTGGAGATCATGCCGTTATAGGTCAGCAGCGACTCCGCCTCGATCGTGGTGCGCAACGGCACTACGGCATTGAGATAATGCCGGGCGATCTCATGGGTCGAACTGTAGGCTGTATGCGCTGACCGCGCCTCGGAGCGGATGTTGACTGCTTTTTCCGCGAGCTGGTTGGCTGCCTGCATGTAGGCAAGTTCAGCCTTGCGCAATCGGGGTTTGCCGCTGTCGAAGATCGGAATCACGAACTCCAGTTCGAGCTGCGGCGTAACCACTGTTTTCCGGCTCTTGCTCTCTTCAAGATTGCCGCCAACAATTTCGTATTCGGTCTCGATCTCACGTTCGGCTTCAAAGCCCGAGATGATCTCAAGATCCGTGACAAAGCGTGTGGCTTCGGTCAGACCATAGCTCTTGGCAACGGATTCCAGCTCCAGTTTTGCGACACGAAGATCGACGCGGTTTTCAAGAGCCTCCTGCTCGATCCGGTTTTTCCTGATAACCCCGCGCGGCAGCTGCGGTAGTTTGTCGGGGACGTAGTAATCAACCTCGCTTCCCCAAAGCCCCATGATCCGTGTGAGCTCTTCCTTGGCCAGCCGCGACGCCAGCCGGGCTTCGGCCATCTGTCCGGTCAGTTCGGCATAGAAGGCGTGCTCTCTCGCCTGCCCTCCCTTTGGAAGCGCACCGCTTTCGCCGAGTTTCTGAGCAAGCTCGGACGCTGCATCGGCTGCGACCTTGGCCTGATTGAGATAAGCGACAGTTTCGAACGCTGAAACAGTATTGACCCAGGCCCGGCGTGTGTCATTTGCGACCTTGAGGGTTGCATCGACCGCCCGCATTTGAGCCTGCCGGAAGCGTGTATCGGCGATGTCGACGCGTGCCCGTCGCGTTGCGAGCGACAGGATGTTGGCCGCGATCATTCCTTCGATGGCCCGATAGGCCCCAAGTTCAGGTGCGCCGATACCGAGCAGGCCGATCGAAACCGTTGGGTTTTCAGGCAGGCTTTGCTGCCAGGCTTCTGCTGCGTTCATGCCTATGTCGGTATAGGCTGCCTGCAGGCCCTTGTTGTTGAGAAGCGCCACCTGAACAGCGGTGTCGGCATTGATGGTTTTTTTGTGCACCAGGGCATGGACGCGCTTGGAAACCGCCTTTGCCTGATCCTTGTTCTGAAGCCAGACCGCTTCCTTGCCTTTGGTGCTGATGGAGACGGATGCTGCGACGACGCCAAAACCGGCTTCTTTCGCCGAGTATCCGGCAAGCTCCTGATCGCTGACGCACCCGGCAAGGACCAAGGCTGCCGACGACGTGATCACTATGGATCTGGTTGTTCGCGAGATCCTCATGAGCTTTCTCCCGCGCCGGGAGCCTGGCTGTCATTTTGCTGACGCCAGGGTTTGGGACCCACAGGCACACGATGGGTGTATCCCTCAAGAACTGTGTGATGGTGGGTGTTGCGGATACCTGAGACGGAATCCGCCGGAGAACTGCCCGGCATGATATCGGCAGGCCTGCCCGCAGCCGTGCAAGCGGCGAGCACCAGCGGCATTCCAGCCGCAAAGAGAGTACGAAACATGATTGTCCTACTGCGATAGAAGTGCGGTTGGCCGATTGAAACCGGCCACGGAGCCCGATGACGGGCGCAGTTGCACTTCAGGCGCGGGGAGGACGTTCCGGCAAAGCCATGGTGGTAACGACAAAGCCTGGCAGAGGTGTGATCTTAAAACTGTCGGGAATGAAAACAGCTTCCCTCAACGGGGCGACCGAGCAGAGGGCAGAGGAGCAGGATATCGGGCAGCACTGGTCTTGCATGTTGGCGTGATCTGTCTGCATCGGATCCTGAACGGCACCAGAATGAGTATCCTCAGCCTGATGATGGTTCATCATCGAATGGTCAACGGAGGCGCCATTGCCGATGTGATGCACTCCGCCGCTGACGGCTGCCGATCCAGCCATCGCAGCAGCATGCACAGCACCCGGCACAATGCTCGAAAATACGAGCATCAACACCAGAAACACATGCCCGCGACCGGGTAGATGGCGATTGGATTTCTTCATCGTAAACAGTGTTGCCCCAACAGACCTTGCAGGGCAAGCGTTGGTCCCTTCACAAACCGGTGAGGATGTTTCCGATATTGGTGCGCCGGTCCGGACATCAACTCAGTACACCCCATTGGCGCGTTGCAGCTCGCGTATATAGAAAACGATGCTGTCGAGTTCGGGATCGGTAATGCCTTCAACCGGCGGCATGTTGCCGAATTGCCAGTGATGCGCGCGCACGCCATTCTTGGCTGCCAGGTGGAATGACGCGTCCGCATGATGGTTGGGTTCGTAGATCTTGTGGACCAATGGCGGTGCAATTCCGTCCTGCCCGGCCGCATTGGTGCCGTGACAAGAACCGCACGATCGAGTGAACAGCCTTTCGCCCTCTTGGGCGCCTAGCGACAGATCCGGAACCTGAACATGGGCCAGCGCGGCCCCGGTCGCGATCGGAGCGGACGGCGAGAGCACGCGGTAAAGCAGAAGCCCGGCACCCAGAACGGCAACGGCAATTACGATGGAGCGCGTGTTCATGATCGGTTTCTCCCCGCAATCTCGTCGATGATCGGGCAGTCCGGCCGGTCATCACCGTGGCAATGATCAGCCAGCGTCTTGAGCGTGCTGCGCAGGGATTTAAGCTCCTTGAGCTTGCGGTCGATCTCAATGATCTTTTCCAGTGCCAGTGCCTTTACATCGGAACTGGCCCGCGCCTTGTCTTCATACAACGAGAGAAGTGAGCGGCATTCATCAATGGTGAAGCCGAGGCTTCTGGAGCGTTGAATGAAGGCCAGGCGGTGTACATCGTTGGCGTCATAGTCGCGATAGCCATTTGCTGCACGAATCGGCTTGATGAGGCCGATATCCTCGTAGTAACGGATTGTCTTGGCCGGAAGGCTGGTCGCGTCAGCCGCTTCACCGATGTTCATGTCTGCCTCCCTGACTTGATGCTACATTGCGATCTGAACCACTCATAAGACTTCCACCTGCTGGAAGGTCAAGCGTCAAGCTTGACCGACCGGAGACGCAGCGCGTTGGAGATGACAGACACCGAAGACAGGCTCATGGCCGCGGCCGCAATCATCGGTGACAGCAAGGTTCCCGTGATCGGATAGAGCAGTCCTGCGGCAATTGGTACGCCGACGCTGTTGTAAGCGAAGGCGAAGAACAGGTTCTGCTTGATGTTGCTGAGTGTTGCCTCGGACAATCTGCGGGCGCGGAGGATGCCGCCGAGGTCGCCTTTGAGCAGGGTGATGCCTGCACTTTCAACAGCGACATCGGCCCCAGTTCCCATGGCGATTCCTACCTCGGCTGCTGCCAGCGCAGGCGCATCATTGACGCCGTCTCCGGCCATGGCAACCTTGTGACCGGCCCTGTGCAGCTCGTCCACCAGTGCCTTCTTGTCCTCTGGCAGGACTCCGGCACGGACTTCATCGATGCCCAGCTGATCGGCCACCGCGCGGGCCGTGGTCTCGTTGTCGCCTGTCGCCATGATGATCTTGAGACCGGCCTCATGCAGCGCCCGGATGGCGTCACTTGTGCTCGCCTTGATCGGGTCTGCCACAGCGATGAGGCCCGCAAGTCTGCCATCGATCGCGACATACATCGCGGTCTTTCCATCCGAGCGAAGCGCATGGGCCTGCTCGTCGGCAGCGGCGCAGTCGACACCCGCAAACTCCATCATGGCCGCATTTCCAAGCGCCAGCTTCCTGTCCCCTGACCGTCCCGACACGCCTTTTCCGGTGACCGCCTCGAAGTCCGACACCGGTTTCGCCTCGATCCCGCGTGCGGAAATCCCTCCGACGATGGCTTCGGCCAGCGGGTGTTCCGATCCGGATTCAAGACCCCGGACAAGCGCCAGCATGTCGGTTTCAGCAATTTTCCCGAAGGTCACGACATCGGTCAGCGTCGGCTTGCCTTCGGTCAGTGTGCCGGTCTTGTCGACGACCAGAACATCGACCCTTGCCATCCGTTCGAGTGACTCGGCGTCTTTGATCAGAACGCCTGCCTGCGCGCCACGGCCGGTGGCTGTCATGATCGACATGGGCGTCGCCAATCCCAGCGCACAGGGGCAGGCAATGATGAGAACCGAAACCGCCGAGACAATGGCAAATACAAAGGCCGGATCGGGACCGATCAGCAGCCAGATCACGAACGCCAGGACAGCAACGATAACCACCGCCGGCACGAAATAGGAGGCAACACGGTCTGCGAGCCCCTGGATGGGGGCGCGGGATCTCTGCGCCGATGACACCATGGCAACGATCCGCGCCAGCATGGTCTCGTCACCAACCTTCTCGGCCTCAACGATCAGCGATCCGTTCTTGTTCAGGGTGCCGCCGGTGACATGATCGCCTTCGGCCTTTTCCACCGCAAGCGGCTCGCCGGTGAGCATGCTTTCATCAACGGAGCTGTGGCCCTCAACGACGATTGCATCCACCGGGATGGCTTCGCCGGGACGAACCCGCAGCCGGTCTCCGCCAACAATGTTTTCCAGCGGCGCGTCATACTCCTCGCCATCCGGCAGGATGCGGCGGGCGGTCTTGGGCGCCAGGTCAAGCAGCGCGCGGATCGCGTCACCGGTACGTTCGCGGGCTCTCAGTTCAAGCACCTGGCCGACAAACACCAGCGCGATAATCACCACGGCCGCCTCGAAATAAACCGGCATGTGGCCGCCGGCCATCTGCAGCCCGGCTGGAAACAGATGCGGAAGGAAGGTCGCGACGGTGGAATAGAGATAGGCCGCACCAACGCCGATCATGATCAGCGTCCACATGTTCAGGTTCCAGGTCTTGATCGAGGTCCAGCCGCGGTGAAAGAACGGCCGCGCCGCCCAGACGACGACGGGCGTTGCCAATGCAAATTCCAGATACAGGGCAAGCGTTTCGCCAAGCCACTGGCGGACGGGAAGTCCCAGCATCGGCGCCATTGTCAAGATCAGCAGCGGGATGGCAGCGCCGGCGCTGACCCAGAGCCTGCGGGTGAAATCCACCAGCTCATGGTTGGGACCGTCGGCCACGCCATCCATCGGCTCCAAGGCCATGCCGCAGATCGGGCAGGTTCCCGGGCCTTCCTGCACGATCTCCGGATCCATCGGGCAGGTGTACATGGCGTTTTTCGGAGCCGTCTTCTTCTTTCTGGCCTTGTTGCCCGACAGATAGAACCAGGGATCGCGCTCGAACTTGTCGTGGCAACCGGTCGAGCAGAAATGAAACGCGTCGCCCTTGTACTCAAGCGTTGGCTTGCCCTTGTCGAGCGCGACATCCATGCCGCAAACGGGGTCCTTGACCTTGCCATCGCGCGGTACGGTGGCCGCCTCGAACAGCGCGTCGGTGTCGACTTTCGGCTCCTCGCCGTGATCTTCCGGATGCGCGTGATTGCAGTGTTGATGATGGTCCATGATGCCGATCCTTGCTGACTTCAGGTGACCCTAATTCTTCCAGTCACTGGAAGGTCAAGCGATGTTTTTCAACTATTTCTGATTCCGGTTGGAACCCTCCAGCACGGGAAGGTCGTTTAGTCCACATCAAGATATATGGAGAATGGAATGGCATATTCACGATTTCTGGCGATGATTGCGACATCCACGATCATCATGTTTGGCCTGATGTATCTCAACACCTGGGACATCAGCCACGTATGGTTTAGCCAGACCAGGATGTGGATGGCGCTGTATATGGGCGCTGCAATGGCCCTGGTCATGCTGGCCTTCATGCTCGGAATGTACACCAACAGGAAAGCCAACATTGCGATCCTAGTCGGATCGGTGATCGCCTTCGGCGCGGGCCTCTACCTGGTACGGAGCCAGGATACGGTTGGCGACGTGGCCTGGATGAAGGCAATGATCCCGCATCATTCCATCGCGATCATGACAAGCACGCGCGCCGATATCAGCGACCCGCGGGTGCGCGACCTCGCAGACGAGATCATTGAGGCTCAGAAACGGGAAATTGCCGAAATGGAAGCCCTGATCGCGGATTTGAATGGCGGCCCACCGGCAACACCGGAAATTGATGGCAGATAACGCCGGGTCTTAGTGCATGCAGCATCCCCAACTGGCCGGTCAGTGGATCGTACCGGTTTCGGCGGCATGGGTCGTTGAAACGGAAGCAAAACATTTTGATCTGTCAGAAGCCGACCGTCTGTTTGCGGCCCCATCCTTGCCGTTAAAATGAGCTTTCTATTTTTCCCAAGAACAGCCGTCAATCTGAAGCGGTTGGTTCGTTGAATATGCCAGCACGCAATTCATGCGGCGGTCCGGCGCATGGCATGAGAAAATCTAGTTGATACAGTGCCCAGTAGTCTCGCAATGCGACCCCACCTGCAGGCGCCGTTCTACGAGGCCCAGCTCGAATTCGTCGAGGATAATGGGGCTGCTCGAGGCCTTAGTCTGGTTTGAGGCTTGTGCGCGCCGTGATGCAGGCAAAAATCTGGCCGTCAGTGCTGTGCACCGCACCCATATTGCACACATATGTGCACTCCATACACTAAAGCAAAATTATTCATATATTTTACAATATATTACAGGCTTGTATGGCGGAGGGGGTGGGATTCGAACCCACGGTACGGTCTCCCGCACGCCGGTTTTCAAGACCGGTGCCTTAAACCGCTCGGCCACCCCTCCAAGATATTGATATGATATCGCATTCCGGTTGTGGCAAACGTGCGGTCTGAAGCGCTTGCAGCCGGTATGCTATCGAATATCTTTCGAGGGCGCTTCTACAGCGTTCAGCGCGCTGCAGTCAACGGCAATTGAGTGGCGCAGCCACGGTAATCCCTTTCGCAATCAGGGATCGCCAAACCTCTCCAATTCAGGTGGCGCAGGATCACGCCACAGTCACGGCCCGGACTGCCCATCGGCCGGCGGCCACTCCAGGTCCGGCAGGGGCGGGCAGGCGCCCGTCAGGAGAAAGCGGTACAGGAGCAAACCGACAATCAGGCCGGGCGGCGACGCTTCAGGATCCGCCATCCGCCGGCGATCGTGAGACCGATACCAAGAAGGAAAGTGGGCGCGAACAACTGCAGCGCCTCCCAGTCTTGCCAGTTCAGGGTCACCCCCTTGCAACCGGTCGTGTTCATTGCGCAGCCAAGGGCGTTGAGCCAGTACCATGCCCCGAACGTCACACCGAAGATCAAGGCTCCCGAGACAAGGAGAAGGGTTGTTTTCATGGTTTTCGTCTCCTGCTGGCTCATTCCCTGGAATCGCACCCCGGTATCGCCTCTGTCTAAGGGGTCAAGAGCAATGGTTCATCCCACCCTGACAGACGTTGACGCGGCAAGTCCGGACGCCCGCCGCAAAAGAAATTTTGCAGGCAAACCAAACCAGCCGCGATTTTGAAGCGTACCACGGGTACCTGACAACCTCATGGAGAGCAAAAATGCGCGGTGAGACCAAGATTCTCGGCATCCTTTCGGTGCTTGCACTATCGCTTGTGCCGGTTGCGGCCAATGCGGAACAACTGGCCGGCAACGATCTGAAGCAATTCGTCTCCGGCAAGCGGGTCTATCTTGCGACGCCGTTTGGCGGCGAGTTTCCGCTCAATTACAAGCAATCCGGCATCGTCACCGGCGACGGGTCGGCCCTCGGCCTGGGTAAATTCCTCGCGCCCAAGGAAAGCGGCAAATGGTGGGTGCGGGGCGAAAACCTGTGTCAGCAATGGCCGACATGGTATGACGGAAAGGCAACCTGCTTCCAGATCAGAAAGACAGGCGAGCGGTCACTCAACTGGGTCCGCGACGATGGCCGGAAGGGAAAGGCCCGGATCGAAGGCTGATATTTACGGAATATTCACCACGTCAGCCACATTGAGGCCATCGACCGGGCAGGCCATCGCAATTTCGCCATCTTGCCCGGCGATCTAAACCTTCGATTAGCATATCAAACGCATTGATCGAAGGGGACGGCTTTGCAGGGGACATACTGCCAGGCCATATTGGCGACCGCCAGAGTATCGGGTAGCGGTGTGGGACACAGACTGATGTATCGAACCGGGACTCGGCTGCAACATGCTGCGTGTTTGACGTTGATGGCGGTTCTTGCATTAGGGCTCGCCGGATGCAGCTCGACGTCCTCGTCAAAGGGCAAGTCTTCCGGATCCTACATCAACACCAAATCAAAATTCTCGGTTTCCGAATACGGTGTCGCCGCAAGCCCGCGCATGAGCACTGCCAAGCGCCCGAAAAAAGGGGGAGGGCGGTCGATTGTCGGCAAGCCCTACCGCGTTCGCGGCAAGTGGTACACGCCGAAGGAAGACCCGGATTACGACAAGGCCGGCCTCGCCTCATGGTACGGCCCCAATTTTCATGGCCGGCTGACCGCCAATGGCGAGATCTACGACCAGTTTCACCTGTCCGCCGCACATCCGACATTCCCGCTGCCGAGCTATGCCAGGGTCACCAACAAGAAGAACGGCCATTCCGTCATTGTCAGGGTGAATGACCGCGGCCCGTTTGCGCATGGCAGGATCATCGACCTGTCCAACAAGGCTGCCGAACTGCTGGACATGAAACATGATGGCGTCGCCGCTGTTCGCGTGCAGTATGTCGGACGCGCGCCCGTCGAGGGTGACGACACCCGTTACCTGATGGCGAGCTACCAGCCGGGCGGCTCGAAATCACCGGCCGGAGGCGTGATTGCCTCGGGCGTCATGCTGGCCATGAATGCGGTGGATGCAGCGCTTCCGGGCGTCAATTCCGCCCCGGCAGCGGTCGCGCCACCCTCCGGGTTGAGCGCAGCTTCCGCAGCCGCGCTTCAATCAAGTACGGCAAGCCAGCCAGGCACGGCAAGCGCCTTTGCCGGCTCGCCGATTGACATTCCGTTCGGTTTCGCGCTGCCCGACATCGGCCCGGTGCTTCCCGAGCGGCCGTCTTTCGGGGGGCCCGTTGCCGCCAATGCGGAAACCGGCATGCGCAATCTCGGCACGGCGTTCTGGGGCGGCCGGGTGACATTGCAACGGAATCCATTCCAAGCCGTGCTCGGCACTTCGCCCAGGGTGCAGTGAGCACCGCTTGCCGCGCCCCACAGCATCCGGTGTTTTCGCGCGGTCGGACAGGCGCCGGGCCCGTGCGCATTGCTCAATCATCTCAAAGCATTGATTAGATACGGTTCGGTTGCTAAGTTTGGCGCAATTCCGGTTTTCTCCGTTAATGGATGGCTCCAATGACCCGGACGGTCTTCGCCCGCCTGTTCCTCGTTCTGGCGCTGCTGTTTTGCGGCATGAATTCGTCTGCGCTGGCGCAGCTTTTCGAAACCCGCGCCAAGCAGGCTTACCTGATCGATGCAGACACCGGCACGGTGCTGTTTGCCAAGAATGAAGACGAGCTGGTTCCGCCTGCCTCGCTGGCGAAGCTGATGACCATGGAAGTGGTGTTCAACGCGATCCGTACCGGCCGGCTGACGCTTGACGACACGTTTCAGGTCTCCGAAAACGCTTGGCGAACAGGCGGCGCAATTTCCCGCACGTCGACAATGTTTGCCGAACTCAAATCCTCCATCCGGCTTGAAGACCTGATCCAGGGCGTGATCGTGCAATCGGCCAATGACGGCTGCATCATCATTGCCGAAGGCATGGCCGGCTCGGAAGAAAACTTTGCCCGGCTGATGACCGAACGCGCCCGCGAAATCGGACTGACCAAATCCGTGTTCGGCAACTCGAACGGTCTGCCGCATCCCGATTCCAAGGTCACCATGAAGGATCTGGTGACACTGGCCCGCCACATCCAGTCCACCTATCCCGAATTTTACAAGTACTATTCCCAAACCGAATTCACCTGGAACAACATCCGGCAACGCAACCGCAATCCGCTGCTGGGGCTGGATATCGGCGTTGACGGGCTGAAGACCGGTTTCACCGAGGAATCCGGCTACGGCATCGTCTCCTCGATCAGCCGTGACGGGCGGCGGCTGTTCCTGGCGATGAGCGGCATGGCGAGCGAGCAGGAACGGGCAGAGGAAGCGCGCAAGATGCTCGAATGGGGTATTCGGGCCTTCGAGCGCAAGACCTTGTTCGCTGAAGATGAAACCATCGGCGAAGTCAGCGTCTACGGCGGTGCGGACAGCGCCATCGTCAAGGCAAAGGGTGCGGTCGACATTTTGCTGCCGATCACCAATCCGGATCGCCTGACGGCGCGAATCACTTACCGCTGGCCGCTGCGCGCGCCAATCGAAGCCGGCGCCCAGGTTGGCGTCCTCAAGGTGTATATCGGCGACACGCTGTCCCAGGAAACGCCGCTTTTTGCCATGGAAGCGGTGGACAAGGGGCCATTGCACACCCAGGCGCTTGATGCGCTGATCGAACTTGCGCAATTCTGGCTGTAACACCTTTGCCAAGCGTTCATTTCTGATTTGAATTGCTTTAGACAATGATGAGCCGGAAACTCCCGGTGACCTCATCAATATGTTCCGTGCGCAATCTGTGCCTGCGGCGACAGGGAAAATGAAACGTGACGAACAGCACAGGGCGATTCATTACATTCGAAGGCGGAGAGGGGGTCGGCAAGTCGACCCAGATCCACCGTCTGGCCAATGTGCTCAGGCGGCGTGGCCATGATGTGCTGGTCACGCGGGAACCCGGTGGCTCGCTGGGTGCGGAAGCGGTGCGGCATGTGCTGCTCTCAGGCGCGGCGGAAGAATTCGGCGTGCGCATGGAAGCCATGCTGTTTGCCGCCGCACGCAGTGACCATATCGAGGAAGTGATCCGCCCGGCGGTTGCCGAAGGCACGATCATCCTGTGTGACCGGTTCATGGATTCAAGCCGTGTCTATCAGGGTGTTACCGGCAATCTCGAACCGCAATTCATCCAGAACCTTGAACGGATTGCCGTCAACGGCATGATTCCGGACCTGACCTTGGTGCTGGACCTGCCAGCAGCCGAAGGGCTTCGCCGTGCCAAGGCGCGGGAGGGCAAGAACGTAACGCCCGACCGGTTCGAGAAGGAAGAAGTGTCAACGCACGAAAAGCGCCGCGAGGCCTTCATCGACCTGACACGAACCGAACCGAACCGGTGCAAGCTGATAGACGCCAACCAGTCGGAAGACGCGGTGGCACTGGCAATCCTTGCCGCGGTCGAGCCGATCCTGCACGACGCTGAAGCCGGCGAACCGGCCAAGGGCCGGAAGGCATGAGCGCAGAGCAACCTGGTTTGCTGGAGGGTGCAATTCCGCCCGAGCGCAACACGGTGCTCTACGGGCATGATTCCGCACAGGAGTTTCTGGCCCACGCCTACAGGTCCGGCCGGATGCATCATGCCATCCTGATCGAGGGGCCGGAGGGGATCGGCAAGGCCACGCTGGCCTACCGCTTTGCCCATCATGTGCTCAGCCATCCCGATCCGCTGAGCGCTCCGGAGCGCATTGCCGATCCGGACCTTGATGATCCGGTGGGCCGCCAGATCTCCAGCGGCGCCTCGCACAATGTGCTGCATCTGGCGCGTCCGGTGGACGAGAAGACCGGCAAGGCGAAATCCGTCATCACCGTTGACGAGGTCCGCCGGGCGGGAAAATTCTTCGGCCAGACGTCAGGCACCGGCAACTGGAGGGTGGCTATCATCGATCCGGCGGACGATCTCAACCGCAATGCCGCCAACGCCATTCTGAAGATCCTCGAGGAACCGCCGAAACGGTCTCTGTTTCTGGTGCTCTCGCACACGCCGGGGCGGTTGTTGCCGACGATCCGCTCGCGCTGCCTGTCGCTGAAACTGCAGCCGCTGTCACCGCCTGACCTCGATCTGGCACTGGCGCATCTGGGTGCTTCGCCCGGCGAAACCGATGCGATCATCCGGCTCAGCGAAGGCAGTGTCGCGCGGGCCCTGCTGCTGAGAAACTATGGCGGCGTCGACATCGCCGAGGCCTTTGTCGACATCCTCGAACGCGGCAGCCTCAACGACCGGGAACCGATCTACAAGCTCGCGGAAACGCTTGCGGGACGCGACCGGGACGTGGCCTATGATTTCTTCACCGGCTTTGCCGTCGACCGGGTCCAGCAGATGGCCAGAGATGCAGGAGCTGCGGGTGATCTGGCCGAAGCCGACCGACTGGCGCGGATGTCGACCAGGCTGGCCGAGCATTTCGCCACTGCGGCAACTTATAACCTTGATCGCAAACAGACCGTACTGCATGTATTTTCCATATTTTTCGGCTAGCGGGTTTCGGTTGGCACCGGGCATGGCATCCTGCGGCTTGATCACTTAAGACGACAGCGCGTATAGACCCCAGACGACGATCCGACACCGGATATGGAATTCGAAGGCAATCATGAGCACCGAGCGTTTCTACATCACCACCCCGATCTTCTATCCCAACGGGGTGCCGCATATCGGCCACGCCTATACGGCGATCGCAACCGATGTGCTGGCGCGTTTTCAGCGGCTTGATGGCAAGGACGTGTTTTTCCTGTCCGGCACCGACGAGCATGGCCAGAAGATGCAACAGACCGCAGAGAAGGAAGGCATCAAGCCGATTGAACTCGCGGACAAGAACTCCGCCGTCTTCCGCGACATGCTGGCCCAGCTCAACTGTTCCAATGATGATTTCATCCGCACCACCGAGGAGCGTCACAAACGATCCGTGCAGGAATTGTGGAAGCGGATGGAAGCCAATGGCGACATCTATCTGGGCAATTACGGCGGCTGGTATTCGGTCCGCCAGGAAGCCTATTTCGACGAGAGCGAAACCACGGTTGGCGAAGACGGCGTTCGCCGCGAACCGCTTGGTTCGCCGGTCGAATGGGTCGAGGAGGAAAGCTATTATTTCCGCCTGTCGGCCTATGAAGACAAGCTGCTGGAGCTTTACGAGAGCAATCCCGATTTCGTCGCTCCGAGCGAGCGGCGCAATGAAGTGGCGAGCTTCGTCAAATCCGGCCTGAGAGACCTGTCGATTTCGCGCACGACATTCGACTGGGGGGTGCCGGTACCGGGCAATGACAAGCATGTCATGTATGTCTGGGTTGATGCCCTGACCAACTACATCACGGCCGCGGGCTTTCCCGACGTGACGTCAGACAAATGGAACTACTGGCCGGCCATCCACATGATCGGCAAGGATATTGTGCGTTTCCACGCCGTCTACTGGCCAGCCTTTTTGATGTCGGCCGGGCTGGAACTTCCGGCCAAGGTGTTCGCGCACGGCTTCCTGCTGGTGAAGGGCGAGAAAATGTCGAAGTCGATCGGCAACGTGGTCGATCCCTTCGCCCTGATCGAGGCTTACGGGCTGGACCAGGTGCGCTATTTCTTCATGCGCGAAGTGCCGTTCGGCCAGGATGGCAGCTACAGCCCTGAATCGATTGCCACCCGGATCAATTCCGACCTCGCCAACGGCATCGGCAATCTCGCCAGCCGGTCCTTGTCGATGATCAACAAGAACTGCGATGGCAAAATGCCGGCTTGCGGCGAACTGACGGATGACGACAAGGCGCTTCTCGCCACAATCGACACTGTGATCGCAAGCGCGCGTGCGGATATGGCCAATTTCCAGATCCACAAGGCGCTGGCTTCGATCATCGACGTGGTGGCCGATGGCGACCGTTATTTCGCCAGCCATGAACCCTGGGCGTTGAAAAAGACCGATCCGGCGCGGATGGAAACCGTGCTCTATGTCACGGCGGAAACCGTGCGCCAGATTGCAATCCTGTTGCAACCTTTCATGCCGGAATCGGCAGGCAAGTTGCTGGATCTGGTCTCTGCTCCCGCAGACAAGCGCGATTTCAAGGCCCTTGGTGAAGCCGGACGCCTGGTGGCCGGCACACCGATTGACAAGCCCGCGCCGATCTTCCCGCGCTACGTCGCGCCCGAGGAGGAGTGAGACGCATGCTGATCGACAGCCATTGCCATCTGGACTTTGCCGATTTCGACGCCGAACGCGATGAATTGGTCGATCGCGCCCACGCCGCCGGCATCAAGCAGATGGTGACGATCTCGACCCGGGTCAGGAAACTCGACACGCTGCTGGCGCTGACCGAGCGCTACCCCAGTGTGTTCTGTTCCGTCGGCACCCACCCCAACAATGCCGACGAAGAGCTCGACGTGACGGCGGACGAGCTGGTTCGCCTCGCCGAAGCCAACACCAAGGTGGTGGCCATCGGTGAAGCCGGGCTCGACTATTTCTACGACACGCAGAAGCCCGATGACCAGAAGACAGGCCTGCGCCGCCACATCGAGGCAGCGCGGCGGACACAACTGCCATTGGTCATTCACAGCCGCAGCGCTGACGAGGACATGGCGGCGATCCTGACCGAGGAAACAGGGAAGGGGGCCTTCCCCTTCATCCTGCATTGCTTCTCGTCAGGCCAGGCACTGGCCGACACCGGCGTGGCACTCGGCGGCTACGTGTCATTCTCCGGCATTCTGACATTCCCGAAATCGACCGAGTTGCGCGACATCGCCAAGACCGTGCCGATGGACCGGCTGCTGGTGGAAACCGATGCGCCCTATCTTGCGCCCAAACGCTGGCGCGGCAAGCGCAACGAGCCGTCCTACGTTGTCAACACGGCGGAAGTCCTGGCCGAGGTCAAAGGCGTCTCCTACGAAGAGATCGCCCGGATTACGACCGAGAACGCATTCCGCTGCTTTTCGAAGATGCCGAAGCTGTGACGGGGCAGGTTCGTCGCCAGTTCACGATTCTGGGCTGTGCCTCGTCTCCCGGGGTGCCGCGGGTCAATGGCGACTGGGGTGCGTGTGATCCGGAGAACCCGAAAAACCGGCGATCCCGGGCCGCCTTCATGATCCGGCAATTTGGCGCCGACGGCGGCGAAACCACGATCGTGGTCGACACCGGTCCGGATTTCCGCGAGCAGATGATTGCCAACAAGGTCCGGCACATCGACGCGGTGCTCTACACCCATTCGCATGCCGATCATGTGCACGGCATCGACGACCTGCGCGGTTTCGCGCTCACCCAGCGCAAACGCATCCCGATTCACGCCGATCCCGAAACCATGGCGAGAATCCGTGCCGGGTTCGGATATTGCCTTGAGACACCGGCGGGAAGCGATTACCCGCCGATCACGTCGCCGATCCTGATCAACTCGTTCGATGAGCCGATCCGGATCACGGGCGAGGGCGGAACAATCGAGGTGCAACCGCTTGAGCAGGTGCACGGCTCTATCCGGTCGCTGGGCTACCGTATCGGCAATCTGGCCTATTGCTGCGACGTCAGCGATTTTCCCAGGTCCACCGTCGAGAAGCTGCAGGGCCTTGATGTTCTGATCATCGACTCGCTGCAATACAAGCCGCACCCAAGTCATCTTTCCATTGACCAGGCGTTATGGTGGATCGAGAAACTCGGCCCCAAGCGCGCCATCCTGACCCACATGCATGTGCCGCTCGACTACGAGACCGTGCTTGCCGAAACGCCGGACCATGTCGAACCGGGCTATGACGGACTGACCATTGAAACCGTGCTGGAAGGCTGAGCGCTGACGCCAGTCGCCGTTTGTCCCGGGCCGTCAACCTGCTGCGCCCGGGAGGCTGGAAAGATGCCGAAATCAATCGTCACCAGTCATTTTTCCGGGCATTCTTACGGGTTTCAAGGCATTTGAAGACGCGTTTTAAGCAGATTTCAACTTAGAATACCCTAAAACACCTCTATCTCAAGGAGGTTTCCATGCTGGCTGGACTGCAAAACAGCATACTCAAAATGGTCGCGCAAGGCGACGATCTTGACGTGATGTTGACGCGGCTCTGCCGCGAGGTCGAACAGCTGTTGCCGGGAACCTATGCCTCGATCCTGAGCCTTGATGACGCAAATCTGCTGCATCCCTGCGCGGCGCCAAGTCTTGCGGATGAATACTCGAAAGCGCTCGACAATATACCCATCGGACCAATGGCCGGCTCCTGCGGAACGGCGGCCTTCCTTCGGGAGAGCGTCGATGTCATCGACATCGAGCATGATCCGCGCTGGACCGCCTATAAGGATCTTGCACTGTCCCACGGGCTGAAAGCCTGCTGCTCGAGTCCGATCTTCGGCAGCAAGGGCACGGTGCTGGGCACGTTTGCGCTGTATTTCCGCGAGCCGCGGGCAGCAACCCAGCTGGAGAAGAACATAGTCGTCGGCTGTCTTCCCCTGTGCATGATTGCGCTCGAGTGTCACGAGCGTTTGCAGGAGCATCGTCGGCTGGCATTTACCGACGCCATGACCCTCCTGCCAAACCGCGGCAAATTTGGCGAGGACGTCAAGAAGCTCAAGCCTGACGATGACTGGTCGTTGCTGCTTGTCGATGTCGACAATCTCAAGGCCGTCAACGATACATTCGGACATGCAACCGGCGACGATCTGATCACAACCGTCGCCTCACGCCTGCTCGACGCGGTTGCCCCGTTGCCAGCCTATCGTCTGGGCGGGGACGAGTTCGCAGTCATTCTCGATCACTCCTGTGCCACACGTATCGACAAACTTGTCAGGCAGATCATTGCAACCACCAACCAGCCTGCGGTGTGCGGGGGACACACGGTGCTTCCCACGGCCACCATCGGCATTGCCCGGTCCGGTGACGGCAATACTGTCGCCGATATCCACCATCATGCGGATGTCGCGCTCTATCATGCCAAGGAGAGAAAACGCGGCAGCTACGCGTTCTATGATGCGACGATCGCGTCCGCGATCTCGAAGCGTTCGGAAGCCATCAAGGCTGTTGCGGCGGCCCTGGAGGAAAACCGGATCGAGGCCTGGTATCAGCCCATCGTGCGCCTCGACACGGGGGAGGTCGTGGGCGTCGAAGCCCTGGCCCGCATGCGGCTGAATGACGGCTCGATCGTTGCGGCAGCGCAGTTCCACGAAGCCACCAAGGATGCGCAGGTGGCGGCAAACCTGACGCGGCACATGATCAAGTGCATCAGCAAGGATGTCGGCAACTGGCTGCAGGTCGGCATCCCGTTCCAGCATGTCGGCATCAACCTGTCCGCGGCTGATTTCAGGGGGACGGAGCTCCAGGGCATAATCGAAACGGCGTTTGCCAAGGAAAATGTGCCGCTTCAACATGTGATCCTTGAAGTCACCGAGTCAGTCTATCTTGGTGAAAAGGATCAGGGGGTTTCGACCAGTGTCAGCGCGCTTCGTGATGCGGGGTTCAAGGTGGCGCTCGACGATTTCGGCACCGGATTCGCCTCTCTCACCCATCTGATTACCGTTCCTGTCGACATCATCAAGATCGACAAGTCCTTTATTGACAGGCTGGGGCCAGAAGACGTTGGCACCGGTATTGTCGAAGGCATTCTCCACATCGCCAATCACATGGGCATCCGGGTGATTGCGGAAGGCATTGAAACCGTGGCGCAAGCTGATCTTCTGGTCGAGCGCGGCTGTGTCCTCGGGCAGGGCTATCTCTATTCGAAGGCACTGCCTGTGGATGAGATGACAGTCCTGCTGCTAAGACGCGGGCAGAAGCCGGACCACGCCGTCAAAGCCAAGCGCCACGCCTGACAACCCGCGCTGCGGCTACCGCGAGCGCAATTGGGTATCACTGTCTTTTCAGCCACTCGAGAACAGCGTCAGTGTGCTCGCCGCGCGCCGGAATGCCGTGCGGGGTGAGTTGCGCCCGAGTCGAAAACCGCGGCGCGGCGGCGGCCTGCAGCACGCCATCAATATCCTGCCAGACGCCACGCGCGGCCATATGCGGTTCCGCTTTTGATTCCAGCGGGTTAAGGGCAGGGGCCACGCAAGCATCCGATCCCGCAAACACGCTTTCCCAATGCGACCTTGGATGCCTGGCAAAGATGCCTGCCAGCAGCGCGGTCTGCTGCGGCCAGCGGGAAGCATCGAATTGCGCAGCGAAATCAGCATCTTCAGTCAAACCAAGGCGCGCGAGAAACTCGGCGTAGAATTTGGGCTCGAGGCATTGAACCGACATGTAGCCACCATCCGCGCAGGCATAGCAGCGGCTCCAGTGCGGGCCGTCAAGCAGGCTCTGGCCACGCGCCATCGACAGTCCGCCGGTCTGGGCCAGCGCCATCAGAAGGTTCATCATGTGGGCCGACCCGTCGACGATCGCGGCATCGACAACCGTGCCGCCACGGCCCGAACGCGCCGCCATGACGCCGGCCAGAATGCCGGTCACCAGATAGAGCGCGCCGCCGCCGATATCGCCAACCAGCGTTGGTGGCGTGAATGGCGGTTCACCCTGGTTGCTGGCATACCAGGCAGCACCGGAGAGCGAGACGTAGTTGAGATCGTGGCCAGCGGTCTGGGCGCGCGGTCCGGTCTGGCCCCAGCCGGTCATGCGGCCATAGACAAGGTCCGGATTGACCGTCGTGAGGTCGTCCGGGCCCAGCCCAAGCCGTTCCATCACGCCGGGCCGAAAACCTTCGACCAGAGCTTCGGACCGGCTGACAAGTTTCTTGAGAACAGCAACGTCACCGGCGGATTTCAGATCGAGCTCGATCGAGCGTTTGCCGCGATCGATCAGTGAACGTTCAGGCATGCCAGGCGCCGGCCGGCCGTTCTTGCGATGAACGACGATAACATCGGCGCCGAGATCGGCCAGCAGCATGCAGGCAAACGGCGCCGGTCCGAGACCTTCGATTTCAATGATCCGCAAACCTTCAAGCATGCCATCCTCACTCACTGCGCGCCACAAACCGCTGTGGCGTCATCATAGAGCAACTAGATCAGATTCTGTTAGCGGGTACACTTTCAAGACATGTCCATGAGCGAAAAATGTGGTGCTCACAGCTTCGGGCGAAGTGCAGGAAATGGCGGCATCTGCTTGATTTTCAACTGCTAATCAAGCCCAGCCATACCGGTAGCCTCACCCGCATCAGTTCCATAATCCATGTTATGCGATCTTTGTATGCAGCAAATGAGAGGTCAGAAAAACAGCGTTCTCGACGTGGTCTGCTCGGCCGGCACCTGGTCGACAAACATCTGCCACGCCTTCTGGTAAGCCGGCAGATAGTTCAGCTCGTGATCATCGCCAAGTTGTTCGAGTTCTAAGTATGCTTGCAGCAGCATGTCCACGAACTTGAATCCCGAAGACAGGTCTTCCGGCTCGATGCCGGACTGCTGGGCGGCGTTCTCGTAAAGGTACTGAGCTGCGGCGCGCTGCTCCATCCAGTCGGCCAGCGTGGTCTTTTCTTCCTGGCTGACCCGGTCAAGCCAGAGGGCACCCGCCTTCCCCACCGCCATGTGGTCTGACGGATCGATGCCTCCGATTTCAGCATAGGTTCCGGCCAGACGCTTAGGGCCATGATACATGCCCATGGCGAGCGACTGCTGCTGGGTCATGATCGACTTGGCGATTTCCTTTTCGACACCGGAAAAGAAACCGGATTCATCCGTCCGGATCGCGCTCAGCGCACGCCGGTCAAGATCGCCGAACGCGGTGTACCAGTCGACAGCCTCATTGGTCCTGGTGCGGAACGGCTTGCCGCTCTCGGCCATGCTGATGATTCTCGCGTCAATGGCCTTGCGGGCCGCATCAACCACCTCGGACTTGGTCTTTCCCGACGAGAACGGCTCGGCGGACGGATCGGTAACGGCAATTGAGAGATTGGTGGAGGAATAGCCCGGGCGCACAGGCATGTAGATCTCGTAGCCATTTGGCTCCGATACGCTGAATACGGCTGCGATCGGCGCAATGTTGCCGAACAGATCGTAAGTCCCGGTGGCTTCCACGCCGCTGACCGGTCCCAAATCCTGATAGGATTGAATAACATAGGCATGGATGGTCGGCACGGAATCCTTGACGGTTCCCGTGCGACTAACGGTTCGAATATTCGAATGGCTAACGCCTTCGATATTCATGCCTGTCTCCCAATAAATAATTCTGACAATCGCCGGGCAGCCTTGCTCGAAACTGTCGATTCATTTGATTTATACATTTTGTATTCAACGCCTGGATGACAAAGCCGTCGCTGTCTGAGCTGATGCCGTGGCCCGTGCGATCAGGGATGAAAGCCAGATGGACCCAGATCCGCTTTGCTCTTGCGGGTTTGTGGGGCTTGGCCTATCCCATGCACGTTCCCCAATCACCGGAGTGATCTCATGTCCTACGCCAAGCTCGATGCCCATTGCCGCGCTCTGGGCGCGCTGGAGCACGCGCTCTCCATTCTCGGCACTGATGAAGCGACCAACATGGCGCCCGGCGGCGGCGAGAGCCGCGCCGAAGCAATGGCAACACTGTCGGGCATGTATCACCGCCAGGCCACCGACAGCCAGGTGCGCGACTGGATCGAGGCAGCAAAGGCTGAACCGCTTGAACCGGAACAGAAAATTGCACTTGGCGAACTGGAACGCAGCTTCATCAACATGACCTGCCTGCCGTCGGATTTCGTCGAACGCAAGATGCGCACCGGCATGCGCTCGGAGCAATTGTGGCGTTTGGCACGCCCCAAGGGCGACTGGCAGGCGTTTCAGCCGGCGCTGGAAGGCATCGTCTCGATGCTACGCGAGGAAGCCGCGATGCGGGCCGAGGTGCTCGGGCTGGCGCCTTACGATGCGCTGATGGAACAGTTCGATCCGGGCAACCGCACCGCGCAGATCACACCGGTTTTCGCCGAACTCAAGGCGTTTCTTGTCGACTTCCTGCCCACGGCGCTTGCGGCCCAGGAAGAGCGGCTGGCAAAACGGCCACTCAAGCCTCTCTCCGGCGATTATCCGGTCGAGCGGCAGAAGGCGCTCGGCATCGAGATGATGAAGGCGGTCGGGTTCGACATGAACCACGGCAGCCTCTCGGTCTCGGACCACCCGTTCTGCGGCGGCGTTCCCAGCGATGTGCGGATGACGACACGCTACCGGACTGATGAATTCCTGCCGGCCCTGATGGGTATCCTGCACGAGACCGGGCACGGGCTTTACGAGCAGAACCTGCCCAAGGACTGGGCGCACTGGCCATCGGGCAAGGCCCGCGGCATGTCGATCCATGAAAGCCAGAGCCTGTTTGTCGAAAAACAGATCGGCCGCAACCCGGCTTTCTGGCGCTTTGCCCTGCCGCTGGTCGATGCGCATCTGCACGAGAGCTGGACCATGGAAGACCTGCTGCCGCATGTGCACCTGATCAAGCGCGGCAAGATCCGGGTCGATGCCGACGAGGTCACCTACCCGCTGCATGTGATCCTGCGCTATGAGCTCGAACAGGATCTGCTTTCTGGCCGGCTCGAGGTCAAGGACCTGCCGGAAGCCTGGGACGCGAAAATGCAGGCTTCGCTCGGCATCTCCACGCTTGATGATCCGAAGAACGGACCAATGCAGGATGTGCACTGGTCATCGGGATCGTTCGGTTATTTCCCGTCCTACACGCTGGGCGCACTGATGGCGGCACAGCAATGGGCTGCGATCCTCAAGATCAATCCACGCGTCAACGAGCAGATCGCGTCGGGCGATTTCGACCAGGTCAATGCCTGGCGGCGCGACAACATCTGGTCAAAGGCATCGACGGCTTCAACGCCCGAGATCCTGCGCCAGGCCACCGGCGAAGACCTCAACCCATCCTATTTCATCGCCCATCTGGAAGCCCGCTACGGGCAGTGAAACGATGGAGGCAAGGTTTTGTTGCCTTGCCCCTTGTCGCCCGTTCAGCCGATTGTCTGGTCGGCAAGTACGGCCTTTGCAAGTGCTGCTTCCTGGCGGCGGCGCTTGCGCTCGCGCATGATGGTGTAAAGCCCGGTGGCGATGATGATGCAGGCGCCGGCCAGCGTGTAGAAATCCGGGAATTCGGAAAACACCAGGATGCCGACGATGGTGGAAAACACCAGCCGCGAATAGCGGAACGGCGTCACCACGGAGATCTCGCCGATCCGGGTGGCTTCGGTCAGCGCCCAGTAGGCCAGCACGCCCACCGACAACGCACCAGCCAGATACATCGCCTCGGTTACATTCGGCATCACCGCCTCGCCGGTGATGGCCATCAGCGCGACACCGGATATGCCGACCGCGAAGAAGCCCCAGGCCGACAATTGCAGCGAGGAAGTGGTCTTGGGCACTTTGCGGCTGGCCAGATCACGGATCCCGAGGCCAACCACCCCGGCGACTGCCCAAAGCACTTCCGGCTCGAAGCCTTCCAGGCCTGGGCGAATGACCAGCAGGACACCACAAAATCCGACCAGAATCGCGGTCCAGCGGCGCCAGCCGACCGCCTCGCCGAGCACCAGTGCGGCTCCCATGGTCACCAGCAGCGGCGTCGCCTGCAGGATGGTGGTGGCTGTTGCCAGCGGGATCAGGCTCAGTGCGGTGACGAAGCACAGCCCGCCGATCATTTCCGAAAGATTGCGCAGCACCACCGCGGGATGAAAGAAGCCGCGTGAAAACACGCTGGTGCCGCTGAGCCGGGCATAGATCGCGAAGATCAAGGCTCCGACAAAGCCGAGTACCAGCAGGATTTCACCGACTGGCAATCCGGAAGCGGCCAGCTTGATGAACATGTCTTCACCGGCAAACCCCGCCATGCCGAGAACCATCAGCATGATGCCGCGCATATTGTCCATGAAAACTGATCCCCGTCGGGCTGGTGTGAGGTGGCCGGACGATGCGGCCGATTTCCTGCCTACTCCGTTTGGTTTGGCCGCGAAACCCCTTTCTCATCCCGCGACAGATACGGCCACCAAGCCTCACTCCGGCCTGGCGTTGCGCAAGTTCGACAGGATGCGGCCCAACATGCTCAGGAACAGTTCGCGTTCGGCTGCGGGCAGTCCTGCCGCGACAAGGTCGTTGGCCTTGTCCGCAGCGTCAATGGCCGGCGCCTGCAGCCCGCGTGCAGCCTGCGTCAGCCAGACCTGCTGCGAACGCCTGTCATCGGGATGCGGCCTCCGCTCCACCAGCCGGTCGCGTTCCATGCGGGCAAGGGTATTGGCCATGGTTGCCTGCTCAACCGCCAGACGCCGGGCCAGATCACGCTGGGTCAATCCGTCATCGCTCCACAATTCATTGAGCGCGAGGAATTGCGCAGGCGAGAGTTTCAAAGGTGCAAGCCCGCGCTGCAAGGCAGCCGCGTAAAGGCGGGTGATTTCGCTGGTCAGGGCGCCGGCAGAGCGGTCTTTGTCGAACATCATGCGTCCTCTTACAGCAATATAGCTAGCTATTCAATAATGCATAGCAAGCTAACAAATTGATATGAAACGCACCCTACCCGCCCAACAATCTGATAACGCAGAGCAATTTGGAATCCCCCTGGTCGGAGGCAAAAACGGATCGAGATAACAAGCTAGGCGTGATGCCCTGTGTTCTGTAGGCAGGTTGATGACCTCCGAAACCGCTTGGCAAAGGCCCGCAGCCGCATGACCGATCTAGCCGCCTATGGCAGCCTGTTTCTCGCCGCCCTGCTGGCAGCGACGCTGATCCCGGCGCAATCGGAAAGCGTACTGGGCGGCCTAGTCGTTCTCGGCGAGCAACCGGTCGCAGCCCTTGTTGCGGTTGCCAGCCTCGGCAACATTCTGGGCTCGGTGCTCAACTGGCTGATCGGGCGCGGCGTCGAACGGTTTCGAGACCGGAAATGGTTTCCGGCCAGCAAGAGCCAACTCGCGCGGGCGCAGCTGCGTTATCAGCGTTTTGGCTACTGGTCGCTGCTTCTTGCCTGGGTGCCGATCATCGGCGACCCGCTAACACTTGTGGCAGGCATCATGCGCGAACCGTTGTGGCGGTTTTTGATCCTGGTCTCGATCGGCAAGACAGGGCGCTATGCCGTGCTGGTCGCCGGGGTTGGCGCGTTCACATAAAACGGTTGGGGCGGATGCGGGGAATCTGGCAGTATCCGCTTCAAGTGCCCTCACCTTTCAGGTTTCGCCCATGTTATCAGCCCTCACGCTTATCCTGACCTGCCAGTTGATCGGCGAGCTGTTCACCCGGTTCTTCGGCCTGCCGGTGCCCGGACCGGTGGCGGGCATGGTGATATTGTTTGCGCTGCTGGCCATTCATGGCTCCGTGCCCAGGGATGTCGGCACGGTTGCGGATACCTTGCTCAAGAACCTGGCGCTGCTGTTCGTGCCGGCCGGTGTCGGGGTGATGGCGCATTTTGGCCTGCTCGGTCAGGACTGGCTGCCGATTTCGGTGGCGCTGATCGGCTCGACACTGGCGACAATCGCGGTAACGGCCCTGGTGATGAGCAGGCTCGCGCGCGCCGGCAAGTCTGCGGACGGGGAAACACCCCATGGCTGACATCTCCGAAGTCTGGGTCTATCTGAGCGCCAGCCCGCTATTGTTCCTCACCCTGACACTGGCAGCCTTCCAGGCCGGAACCTGGCTCTATGATCGCTCCGGCCACAAGCCGCTTCTCAATCCGGTGCTGACGGCCGTGATCCTCGTTGTCGGCCTGCTGACCTTGAGCGGTACGACTTACGAGACCTATTTCGAAGGCGCGCAGTTCGTGCATTTCCTGCTGGGTCCGGCCACCGTGGCGCTGGCGATCCCGCTCTACCGGCAGTTTGACCGGGTCCGCAGTTCGGCGCTGGCGCTGATCACCAGCGTGCTCTGCGGCTCTCTGACGGCGATGGGCACGGCGGTTGGCCTTGGCTGGCTTCTGGGCGCAAGCCGCGAGACACTGATGTCGCTGGCGCCGAAATCTGTCACAGCGCCTGTTGCCATGGGCATCACCGAGCAATTGGGCGGATTGCCGTCGCTGACGGCCGTACTGGTGATCCTCACCGGAATCCTGGGTGCCGTGCTCGGCCCTCTGCTGCTCACGTTGATCGGCGTCAAGGACTGGCGCGCCCGTGGACTGGCGCTCGGCACCGCCAGTCACGGCATCGGAACGGCGCGCGCGCTGCAGGTCAACGAACTGGCAGGCGCGTTTTCCGGCCTTGCCATGGGGCTCAATGCACTGGCCACGGCCATTCTGCTGCCGATCCTGTGGCGGCTGTTCTTCTGAGGGAAACTGGAATGGAACACAATTTTTGGCATGACCGCTGGGAAAGCGGCAGGATCGGCTTTCACGCGCAGGCGCCCAATCCGCTGCTGACAACCCATTTCCCTGCCCTGTGTCTGACGGAGGGATCACGTGTCTTCGTTCCGCTTTGCGGCAAGACACTCGACATCGGCTGGATCCTGTCCCGCGGCTGCATAGTGGCGGGCGCAGAACTCAGCGAGATGGCAATTGAGCAATTGTTTGAAGAACTTGGCGTTGAACCGGAGATTTCGGACCTGGGCAAGCTCAAACGCTACAGCGCGACAGACATAGACATTTTCGTCGGTGACATCCATGCGCTCACCCCGCAAATGCTCGGACCTGTCGATGCGATCTTTGACCGCGCGGCGCTGGTTGCCCTGCCCGAGAAGATGCGCAGCGCCTATACTGCACATCTTATCTCGCTGACAGGAACCGCACCGCAACTTCTGGTCTGTTTCGCGTATGACCAGAGCCTGATCAGCGGTCCGCCGTTCTCGATTACCAAGGACGAGGTTCACCGGCACTATGACGCCGCCTACGAGATAACCGAGCTTGCAAACCAGGAAGCGGCGGGCGGCATGAAGGGGATCGCAGCGACCGAAAGCGTCTGGTTGCTCAAGCCGCGTTGACCCTTCGATCGTTTGGGGTGCGAAGCGAGGCTTCACAGCATTCAGATGACTGGCGCTCTGCCCTTCTCACCGGGCAGCCATCTCCGGCCGCCGGATCTTTTCCAACGCTGCCACCACCATCGGTTTGAATCCTTCGGTGCTTTCGTCGGTGATCTCGAACAATTGCGCCCGCATGCGCGGATCCCAGAACTTGTTGATGTGATCGGCAACGCCCTCGATCTGCTCACTCTCGGGCTGCGAGGCGAAGAAAGTGGCAATCTGGTTGGCCTGGTAGCACAGTTTGTCAGGCGACATCGCTCTCAACTCCTTGTTTGATCCGGCCAGTCTTGATCCTGTCGGGCCGGGTGAAAATTTCGAAATCCGCACCGCGGGCGACGCCGACCAGCGTCAGGCCGGAGGCCTCGGCGGTTCTGACCGCAAGCGCTGTCGGCGCAGATACCGCGATCAGCAGCCCGGTGCCGGCGATCACCGCCTTCTGCACCATGTCGACCGAGACGCGGCTGGTGATCACGATCGCACCGTCCGCGGCAGTTGACCCCGAGCGGGCGATGGCGCCGATCAGCTTGTCGAGCGCGTTGTGGCGGCCGACATCCTCGCGCACGCAGAGCATGCCGCGGTCCGGGTGAAAAAATCCAGCCGCATGCACCGCCCCGGTTTCGGCCCTGAGCTTCTGGTGGATCGACAGAGACCTGACGGCTTCGCGGACATCTTCGGCATTGAACGCCAGCTCCACCGCCTTGCGGTCCGGCAAGGTTCTGAGTGCCTCTTCGATGGATTCAATGCCGCACAGGCCACAGCCGACCGGTCCGGCCATCTTGCGGCGGCGGTCGGACAGGGCTGCCTGGAGGCCGTCGGCAAGCCGCATCTGCACATCAAACCCCTGATCCGCCTCGACAATATCGAGCGAAACAATATCGTCAGGCGTCCGGACAAGGGCCTCGGACAGGGCAAAGCCAACGCCGAAATCATGCAGATCGGCGGGCGTTGCCATCATCACCGCCTGGGTGGTTCCGCCAAAGGACAGCGCAACCGGAACTTCCTCGGGCAACGCCCGGGACCCCGGGGTTACCACCCCTGCCCTGACCGCGATACGGGGGGCTATTGCCGTGCTGGAATTGACTTTCGCCATATCCGCTCTTCTCCCCTTAGCCGGTGTCAGCGCCTATTCGGCCGGCTCAAGCGTATCGACGCTGATGATCCGGCGCGATTTTTCGGCATGCGCCTCATATTCCTGCTGCCAGTCGGTCGGCCCGTTAGAGGGCGTCACCTGAACTGCCGTCACCTTGTATTCCGGACAGCTTGTCGCCCAGTCGGTGTAGTCGGTGGTGATCACGTTGGCCTGGGTGCCGGGATGGTGGAAGGTGGTGTAGACCACGCCGGGCGCGACGCGTTCGGTGATCGTGGCGCGCAGCGCCGTCTCGCCCGAGCGGCTCGACAGCTTGACCCAGTCATCCTGGTGCACACCGCGCTGTTCGGCGTCATGCGGGTGGATCTCGAGCCGGTCTTCGGCATGCCAGGCGACGTTCTCCGTGCGGCGGGTCTGGGCGCCGACATTGTACTGGCTGAGAATCCGGCCGGTGGTCAACAGCAGCGGGAAGCGCGGGCCTGAGCGCTCGTCTGTTGCCACATATTCGGTTCGGATGAACTTGCCCTTGCCGCGGACAAAACCATCCAGATGCATCACCGGCGTGCCTTCCGGATTGGCGTCATTGCAGGGCCACTGCACCGAGCCTTTTTCTTCCAGAAGCTGATAGGTCACATTGGCGAAACTCGGCGTCGTGGCGGCGATTTCATCCATGATTTCAGACGGATGATTGTAATCCCAGTCAAGCCCCATTGCCTGCGCCAGCTTCAGCGTGACTTCCCAGTCGGCCAGACCGTTCTTGGGTGACATCACCTTGCGCACGCGGTTGATGCGGCGCTCGGCGTTGGTGAAGGTGCCGTCCTTTTCCAGAAAGGTCGAGCCGGGAAGGAAGACATGGGCAAAGTTGGCGGTCTCGTTGAGGAACAGGTCGTGGACCACAACGCACTCCATCGCCTCGAGACCCGCCTTGACATGCTTGGTATCGGGATCGGACTGCAGGATGTCCTCGCCCTGGATGTAGATGCCGCGGAAAGTGCCGTGAACGGCGGCATCGAGCATGTTGTTGATCCTCAGACCGGGTTCGGGGTCCAGCTCGACACCCCAGAGCTTTTCAAAGACGTCGCGGACTTCATCGCCGGAGATATGCCGATAGCCGGGCAGTTCATGCGGGAACGAGCCCATGTCACAGGCGCCCTGGACATTGTTCTGGCCCCTGAGCGGGTTCACGCCAACGCCGGGGCGGCCGATATTGCCGGTGGCCATGGCAAGGTTGGCAATCGCCATCACCGTTGTCGAGCCCTGGCTGTGTTCGGTAACGCCAAGGCCGTAATAGATCGCGCCATTGCCGCCGCGGGCATAGAGCCGGGCTGCGCCGCGCAGTTCTTCCGCCGGCACACCGGTGTAGGCCTCGGTGGCCTCGGGGGAATTTTCGGGTTCGGCAACGAAGCTTGCCCAGTCCTCGAATTCAGACCAGTCGCAGCGTTCGCGAATGAATGCCTCGTCAAACAGGCCCTCGGTGACGATTACATGCGCGAGTGCGGTCAGCACCGCGACATTGGTGCCGGGCTTCAAAGGCAGATGGTGACTGGCCTCGACATGGGCCGAGCGCACCAGGTCGATGCGGCGCGGATCGATGACGATCAACTTTGCCCCGGCCCTGAGGCGCTTCTTGAGCCTTGAGGCGAACACCGGATGGCCATCGGTCGGGTTGGCGCCGATCAGGATGACGACGTCGGTGTGTTCGACAGAATCGAAATCCTGGGTGCCGGCGGAAGTGCCGAAAGCCTTGCCGAGGCCGTAGCCGGTCGGCGAATGGCAGACGCGGGCACAGGTGTCGACATTGTTGTTGCCAAAACCGGCACGGACCAGCTTCTGCACCAGGAAGGTTTCCTCATTGGTGCAACGCGACGAAGTGATGCCGCCGATGGCACCGCGGCCGTGCTGGAACTGCAGACGGCGGAATTCCTTGGCGACATGGGCGAAGGCTTCTTCCCAGCTGACTTCGCGCCATGGATCGGTGATTTTCTCGCGCACCATCGGATTGAGTATCCGGTCCTGGTGGGTGGTGTAGCCCCAGGCGAAGCGGCCCTTGACGCAGGAATGGCCGCGATTGGCCTTGCCGTCTTTCCACGGCACCATGCGGACAACTTCCTCGCCGCGCATCTCGGCCTTGAACGAGCAGCCGACGCCGCAATAGGCGCAAGTCGTGACCACCGAATGTTCCGGCTGGCCGATTTCGATGACGGATTTTTCCTGCAATGTCGCCGTCGGGCAGGCCTGTACGCAGGCGCCGCAGGAGACGCATTCGGAATTCATGAAGCTCTCGTGCATGCCGGGCGAGACGCGGCTTTCAAAGCCCCTGCCCTCGATGGTCAGCGCGAAGGTGCCCTGCACTTCCTCGCAGGCCCGGACGCAGCGCGAGCAGACGATGCACTTGGCAGGGTCATAGGTGAAATACGGGTTGCTTTCGTCCTTTGGCATGTAGCGCGGATTGGCCTCGCCGTTCTGCCGCGCCTTGACGTGGTTTTCGCCCTCATAGCCGTAGCGCACATCGCGCAGGCCAACGGCGCCGGCCATGTCCTGGAGTTCGCAATCGCCATTGGCCGCACAGGTCAGGCAGTCGAGCGGATGGTCGGAGATATAGAGTTCCATCACGCCACGGCGGATGTCCTTGAGCCGTCCGGTCTGGGTGTGGACCACCATGCCTTCGCTCACCGGCGTGGTGCAGGATGCCGGCGTGCCGTTGCGGCCTTCAATCTCGACCAGGCAGAGGCGGCAGGAGCCAAAGGCGTCGACCATGTCGGTGGCGCAGAGCTTGGGCACCTGGATGCCGGCTTCCATCGAGGCGCGCATCACCGAGGTGCCTTCGGGCACTTCAATGGTGTTGCCGTCGATGACGAGGCGAACGGTCTTTTCAGCCTCGGAAGCCGGGGTGCCGTAGTCAATTTCCTGGATCAGTGCCATTTCACTCACTCCGCAGCCTGGTTCATGGGACTTGCCATCCGGGGCCCCGGACGGAAATCCTCCGGGAAATGCGTCAGCGCACTCATCACCGGATACGGCGTGAAGCCGCCCAAAGCGCAGAGCGAGCCGAATTTCATCGTATTGCACAAATCTGTCATCAGCGTGATCTGGCTTTCGGGCTCTATGCCATCGCGGATCCTGTCGACGACCTCGACTCCGCGGGTCGAGCCGATGCGGCAGGGCGTACACTTGCCACAGCTCTCGATGGCGCAGAATTCAAAGGCAAACCGGGCCTGTTTGAGCATGTCGACGCTGTCGTCAAACACCACGATGCCGGCATGGCCGATCAGCCCGTCCTTTGCGGCGAATGCTTCATAGTCAAACGGCGTGTCGAAAAGCTCACGCGGGAAATAGGCGCCCAGAGGTCCGCCGACCTGTACTGCCCTGACCGGGCGGCCGGTGGCGGTTCCCCCGCCAATATCCTCAACCAGTTCACCCAGTGTCATGCCGAAGGCTGCTTCGAACAACCCGCCATACTTCACGTTCCCGGCGATCTGGATCGGGATCGTTCCGCGCGAGCGGCCCATGCCGAAATCGCGATAATATTCGGCGCCCTTTTCCATGATGATCGGCACCGAGGCGAGAGACACCATGTTGTTGACCACTGTCGGCTGGCCAAGGAAGCCCTTGTGGGCCGGCAGTGGCGGCTTGGCGCGGACAACGCCGCGGCGGCCTTCAAGGCTTTCAAGCAGCGCCGTTTCCTCGCCGCAGACATAGGCGCCTGCACCAACGCGGACTTCCATATCAAAGGCGTGGGATGAACCGAGAACAGAGGTGCCGAGGATCTTGTTTTCCCTGGCCACTTTCACGGCCCGGTTCATCATGTCGACCGCATGGGGGTATTCGGAACGAAGGTAGATATAGCCCCTGGTCGCGCCGGTGGCGATGCCGGCAATAGCCATGCCCTCGATCAGTACGAAGGGATCGCCTTCCATGATCATGCGGTCGGCAAAAGTGCCTGAATCGCCTTCGTCGGCGTTGCAGATAATGTATTTCTGCGCGCCTTGCGCTTCCAGCACGGTCTTCCACTTGATGCCGGTGGGAAATCCTGCGCCTCCGCGTCCGCGCAGACCTGACTCGGTGACTTGCGCGACAATGGCCTCCGGCGCCATGGCGATGGCGTTGGTCAAGCCGGTCAAACCGCCATGCTCACGGTAATCCTCAAGCGAAAGCGGATCGGTGATGCCGCAGCGGGCAAAGGTAAGCCGTGTCTGACGCTTGAGATAGAGGATCTCTTCGGTGAGACCAAGGCTCAACGGATGATTCCCGCCTTCAAGCAAACCCGCATCGAGAAGGCCGTCCAAATCCGATGTCTTGACCGGACCATAGGCGACCCTGCCCCTGTCGGTCTCGACCTCGACCATCGGCTCAAGCCAGTACAGTCCACGCGAGCCGTTGCGAATGATCCGGGCGTCGAGGCCGCGGGCCTTGAGTGTTTGGGCCATGCGCGCGGCGACTTTGTCGGCACCGACGGCGATTGCGCCGGAATCTCCTGGAATGTAAATCTTCACGCTCATGCCTGCACCGCCTTTGCCAGCTCGCCGACCATCTCGTCATCGAGCCTGCCGATCACGTCGCCATCAACCATCGCTGCCGGCGCACAGGCGCAAAGCCCGAGACAGTAGACGGGCTCAACGGTTACGGAACCGTTGGCGCTGGTTTCATGCCAGTCGAGACCGAGCAGCGAGAGCAGGCGCTCCGCCAGCTGATCGCCACCCATCGACTGGCAGGCCTCGGCCCGGCACAGCTTGATCACGTGGCGGCCCGCAGGCGCCTCGCGGTAATCATGGTAGAAACTGACAACACCATGAACCTCGGCGCGTGACAGGTTGAGCCCGCTGGCAATCACCGGGAGTGCGGCCTGCGGAACATAGCCAAATTCTGTCTGAACTTCATGGAGGATTGGCAGAAGCGGACCTTCGAGTGGCTTGAGCCGTCCGACGATGGCTTCGGTTCGCGAAGCGATGTCCGCGTCCAGCATACGTGAATGCATTACAAACCCCTCCCGACGGCGTAACAAAGTTTGCAATAAGCTGCCAACAACCCCTTGAATCAAGTCAGCATATTCGTTGTGCGATAGAAAACTTCTATCGTTGCAACAGGGTGTGGGCGAAAACCCTCGCCTCATGCAGCAGCGCCGAAACGATCGGCGTGTGCGGCTCCCGCGGTGCGGCGATCATTCCAACCACGTGGTGCGCATCCGGCTCGACAATGGGAATTGACTTGATGTCGTCGCCAAAGCCGAGCGTATCGGCCAGGTTGACGGGCATGATCGAGGCCCATTTGCCGGTGCGGATATGGGAAAACAGCACGATCATCGAGTTGGATTCAAGCGTCGGCTTGGCGGTCGCGCCGGCCTCGGTCAAATGCTGGTTGATGATCCGGCGGTTCTGCATGTCCGGCGTCAGAAGGCACAGCGGCAATGTTGCAACTTCCTTCCACGTCACCTTGTCGCGGTCGGCAAACGCCTGGCCTTCGGAGGTGATCAGCTGGTAGCGCTCGGCATAGAGCGGCACCGTGGCGACACGCCCCGTGGGCTCGTTTTCGAGATAGCTTATTCCGACATCGATCTCGAAGTTTTCCAGCCGCGAGAGCACCTGGTAACTGGTGCAGGAGGTCACAGACAACGTGACAGCCGGGTGTTTTTCGGTAAAGGCCATGGTCAGGTCGGTGACCATGTAGGTTGCCGTGGGGATGACGGCGATCCGGGCATGCCCGGACAAGCCCTTGCGAGCGGCCTTCATTTCCTCGCGCATGGTACGGGTGTCGCCGACAATCCGCCGGGCCCATTCCAGCACGCGCTGACCTTCCGGCGTCAGCCCCTGAAAGCGGGAGCCGCGCAGGACGAGGGTTACGCCCAACTGTTCTTCAAGCTGCTTGAGCGAAGCCGACAGGGTCGGCTGGGTGACGCCGCACTCCTGCGCGGCACGGCCAAAATGGCGTTCCCGCGCCAGCACTATGAAAAACTCGAGCTTGTCGATCATGGCGCACAAAGTCGCATGGCGACCATGCCTGGCGCAAGAAGCGCAAACGACGCCAAGCTGTCGGGATTGCGCCGCCCGGGACTTCCCAAGGCGATGCGTATGATTGCTTCGTTCCGGCCGGGAGGCTCAGGCGTTGCTCCAGCGTTTTGACTGCTCGTAGCCGCCGCCATCAATGGCCCAGTCGTAGAGCCGACCCAGAATGGCTGCAAGTTCACGGCCTCGCGGCGACAGACCATAGCGCACGCGGCCGAGCGCATCGCCTTCCTCTGTCCTGACCAGGATCTCAGCTTCGATCAGCGACCGGAGTTCGGCCGTCAGCACCTTGCGGCTCACATTCGGCAGGGCGCGGCCGAGTTCGAGAAAGTGCAAATCGCCATGAACGAGACAATGCAGGATCATCGTCGTGTGCTTGCCACCCAGCAGGCGGAGCGTATCAGACAGCGGACAGTCATCGTCGCCAATGCCGCGCCAGGGTTTCGTTTCCATCAAAATCACTGATCACGTCCTCCATGCTGTCGATGTCACGGAAACCCAGCCCCGAGGCGCCAACCGGTATCAAAATTGTGCCTAATTGTAATCCGTCTGCAGGCCAGAGAGAAAGGCCGGACAGTATCCACGCCAGTCACCAAAGGTCTTGCCATGCATTTCTCGATCAGAACCATTCCCATCCTGCCCTGGGGCATGCTCAATGCATTTCTTGTCACCGGACCCGGCGGCACCATTCTCGTCGACACCGGACTGCCAGGTTCGGAACGTACCATTGACCGGGCCCTGCAAGCCGAAGGGCTGGGATGGCAGGACATCAAGCTGATCATTCTGACCCATGGCCATATTGACCACGCGGGATCGGCAGCAAATATCCGCAGGTTAAGCGGCGCGCAGGTGCTCTATCATGCCGCTGAAACAGACTACTGCATGGGGAAAAAGCCTATCCTGCGCCCGACACGGCTCTTCGGCAGGCTGTTTCGCCTGACCGGTGCGATCGAGCGTCCCTTCCCGCCAGTGACAGCCGATATCGCGGTGGAGGGCAAAACATTTGATCTGGAGACCCTCGGCCTCTCTGGAACTGTCCTGCATACGCCGGGCCACACCACCGGGTCGGTTTCGCTGATGTTGCCGTCGGGCGATGTGCTGGCCGGCGATCTGGCCGCCTCCGGCATTCTGCTCGGAGGCATCGCCTTGCGGGGGCGGCCCGAACGGCCACCGTTCGAGGAAGATCCACGGATCGTCGCCGGTTCACTCGAAGAGTTGTTGTCGGCGGGTGCAGTGCGGTTTCATCTCGGCCATGGCGGGCCACTCGGAGCAAAGGCCATCGCGAACCATGTTCGCCGGCTCAAAAGAAGTTGACGCGGAGCGGCTCAGGCCGCTGCGCGGTCTCCATCCTCGGTGCCGGGGGCCAACGTCACTTCAAGACCGTCAAGTTCTTCGCTCATCAAGAGCTGGCAGGACAATCGCGAATTGTCGCGCACGTCAAAGGCCTGGTCGAGCATGTCCTCTTCCTCGGCCTCCATCGGGTGCAGCTGACCGGTCCATTCCGGAGCGACATGGACGTGACAGGTGGCGCAGGCGCAGGCTCCGCCGCACTCGGCCTTGATGTTGAGCCCCCAGTCGCGAATGATCTCCATCACCCGGAAACCCTCAAGCGCTTCAAGCGTATGACGGGTTCCGGTCTGGTCGGTGACGTGTATTTGCATGCTGATGTCTCCCCGGATCAGCCGTTCAGGATTGCGGTGCGGCGCCAGCTGTAGCCTGGCGTTGCCGCGGCCTTGTCTGCCGCAGGCTGGTAGTGCAGATCAATACCGGGCAGCCGTTTTTTGCTCAACCGTTCGATCGTCGGGACATGCTCGACCTCGAAACTGTCAAACCCGGTGCGCAGCATCAGCGGAACCTGGTCAAGCAGCACTGTGCCGACCGCGCGAAGCTCTCCGGTATAGCCGAGCCGCTGCCTGAGCAGCATGGCCTGTGAAAAACCGCGACCGTCGCTGAAAACCGGAAAGGTCAGCGCGACGATGGCGACCCGGTCGAGAATCGGTTCCAGCTTGCGCACATCATCGGCGGGCTGCAGCACCACGCCAAAAGCCGCATTGTCCTGCGCATGTTCGAGCGCTTCGGCCAATCCCAGCAGCTTTGGCGGATCTTCTGCCGCGCCCGAAACCCACGGATCGTTTTCGACAATCCCGTTTTGTGTCCAAATGACAGTCATGACTATTCTCCGGGCCCTGTCTCAGGCGGCTTCGGCTTCGCTGCTGTAGAGCGCCGCCTTGAATGGATCGGCACCAATGCGGCGGTAGCACTCGATGAAGGTCTCGTCGGCGCTGGAGCGGCTGGCGAGATAGGTTTCGACAACGGTCTCGATGGCATCGGTGATCTCGTCGGGACCAAAGCCGCGGCCGGTGATCTGGCCAATCGAGGCATTCTCGTCACCCGACCCGCCAAGCGAGATCTGGTAGAGTTCGGTGCCCTTCTTCTCGACGCCGAGGATTCCGATGTGGCCGACATGGTGATGCCCGCAGGCGTTGATGCAGCCCGAGATCTTGATCTTCAGATCGCCGATTTCGGCCTGCCGGGCCGGATCGCCGAAACGGTTGGATATTTCCTGCGCCACCGGAATCGAGCGGGCATTGGCAAGCGCGCAATAATCCAGCCCCGGGCAGGCGATGATGTCGGTGATCAGGCCGGCATTGGCTGTCGCCAGACCATCAGCCAGCAGCGCACGGTACAAGGGTTCGAGATCGGCCAGCGCCACGTGTGGCAGCACCAGGTTCTGCTCATGGGTGACGCGGATCTCGTCATGTCCGTATTCCCCGGCGAGGCGCGCGACAGCATCCATCTGGTCGGCCGAGGCGTCACCAGGAATGCCGCCGATGGGTTTGAGCGAGATTGTCACCATGGCGTAGTCGGGATGCCGGTGCGGGGCGACATTGCGGCCAACCCAGTCGGCAAATCCGGGGTCGGATTTCTTCCATGCAGCCAACTCGCCCCAGCCTTCGGCGCGGTCAACAAGCTCGGGCGGGGTAAAATAGGCATTGATCGCGGCAATGTCCGCCTCAGGCAGTTTCAGCTCGCCATCCCTGATATGCGCCCATTCGGCATCAATCTCGCGGGTCAGCTCTTCAACGCCGGTTTCATGCACCAGGATCTTGATCCGCGCCTTGTACTTGTTGTCGCGGCGACCATGCAGATTGTAGACCCGCACGATCGCCGTCACATAGGACAGCAGATCGGATTCGGGCAGGAAATCCTTGATCTTCTTGGCCAATAGCGGCGTGCGCCCCTGCCCGCCACCAATCCAGACGGCAAAGCCGAACCGGCCCTGATCGTCCTGCTTGAGCTGCAGGCCGATGTCATGGGTCTGGATCGCGGCGCGGTCGTGCCCGGACGCGATCACCGCGATCTTGAACTTGCGCGGCAGATAGGAGAATTCCGGATGCACCGACGACCACTGCCGCAGGATCTCGGCATAGGGCCGCGGATCGGCCACCTCGTCGGCGGCAGCACCGGCAAAATGGTCGGCGGTGACATTGCGGATGCAATTGCCCGAGGTCTGGATGGAGTGCATCTCGACTTCGGCCAGTTCCTCAAGAATTGCCGGGACATCGGACAGGGCGGGCCAGTTGTACTGGATGTTCTGCCGGGTGGTGAAATGGCCGTAGCCGCGATCATAGGTGCGGGCGATATGGGCGAGCTTGCGCATCTGGCGGCTGTTGAGCGTGCCATAGGGGACTGCAACGCGCAGCATATAGGCATGCAGCTGCAGATAGACGCCGTTCATCAGCCTGAGCGGCTTGAACGCATCCTCGGAAATCTCGCCCGAAAGCCGGCGCTCGACCTGGTCGCGAAACTGGCTGACACGCGCTGCCACAAAGGCGTGGTCGAATTCATCATAACGATACATCGTATGGTCCTTATGCGGCTTGAAAGGCCTGCGCGGCGGAAGCCGGCGCATAATCGATTGTTGGTCCGTCGGCGCGGATGCGTTCGCGCAAGCGGAACGGGCGCGGTCCGCTCGACGTTTCCTCGATCTCGATGACATTGACATCGACCACGCGGTTATCGGCCAATGCCTGGTCACCGGCTGCGGTGATTGCCGCGACGGCATCCTCATGGCGTGCCAGGAACGCATCCTTGAGCGAAGTGGTCCATTCGCCATTGGCGCCGAGCCATACGGAGATACCGTCGGTCAGGCGGTTTGCGGTGAGAACCTTGGTTTTGGTCTGAGTGGTTTTCATCGTGGCCTCCTCAGGCGGCTTGGGTTCGGGTGGCGGGCGCAGTGTTTTGCTGACCGGCCGCGATGGATGTCGAATGGTCGAAATTCGCACCGGCAACGGCATCGCCGATCACCACCATGACCGGCCCGGCAAGCTCGGTGCGGTGCTCAAGTGCCGGCAGATCGGCAAGCGTTCCGTGAAACAGGCGGCGGTCGCCGCGCGATGCGCTCTCGACGATGGCGACAGTCATGTCAGCGGGCAGTCCGGCATCGATCAGCCTTGAAGCGACGCTGGCGGCAACCGTGCGGCCCATATAGACGCAAAGCGTGGCGCCGGAGACGGCCAGGCGGGCCCAGTCAGGCAATGCTTTACCGGTGAGATCATGGCCGGTGGTGAACACCAGTGACGAAGCAACACCGCGAAGCGTCAGCGGCAGTTCGAAATCGGCGGCAGCCGCGAATGCAGACGTGATACCCGGCACGATTTCGAACGAGATGCCAGCATCCCGCAGTGCTGCCATTTCCTCGCCGGCACGGCCGAAAATCAGCGGGTCACCGGATTTGAGCCGGACCACGCGCTTGCCTTCACGGCCGAGACGGACCAGCAAATCATTGATCTCGTTCTGGCTTTTGGAATGGCAACCCTTGCGTTTTCCGACGGAGAGGCGCTCGGCGTCGCGACGGCCAAGAGCGACAACCGCTTCAGGCACCAGCGCGTCATAGACAATCGCGTCTGCTTCCATCATGGCGCGCTGGGCGCGCAGCGTCAGCAGATCCTCCGCACCAGGTCCGGCGCCGACCAGCCAGATGTGACCCGGTACCGGTTCGCGGCCGCGCAGCATGCGGGTGGCGGCACGGCGGGCCAGAGACACGTCACCATTGTCGACATGGGTGGCGACATCGGCTTCAAAGAAACGGCGCCAGAAGACGCGTCGCGCCACACCGCGCGGCAGCAAGCGATCAACGGCAACACGGTAATCGGCGGCCAGGCGAGCGAGTGTTCCAAGCGACGGCGAGAGCATCTGGTCGATGCGGGCGCGGATCATCTGGGCCAGAACCGGGCCTGCGCCCTCGGTTCCAATGGCAATGGCCACCGGCGCGCGGTTGACCAGCGCCGGGGTCAGGAAATCGCAATAGTCGGGCTGATCGACAGCATTTGCCGGGATCCGCCGTTCCCTTGCGGCAGCGACGATGGCGCGGTCCTGCGCGGCATCACCTGTTGCGGCAAACACCAGTGTCGAACCATCCATCTGATGGGCGGCATAGGGTTCGCGCACGGCTGCAAGGCCCAAACGAGCAAGACTGTCGAGGAGTTCTGTTTCAGGTGCATCCGCATAGATCGAGATCTCGGCCGACGTGTTGGCGACGAGGCGCGCCTTGGCCGCTGCCTCGGCGCCATTGCCGAAGATCGCCACCTTTTTCGCGTCCACCCGCATGAAGGCGGGAAATGTGGTCAGTTGCGCCGATTGCGTCGCCATTTCGATCAAACTCCTGATTTGGAGCCATTTTCAGGAAATCGGCGAAACAAATGAAGGAACAAACATTTGCCGTTCGGGGCGAACAGATATTCTTTTACCTCTAAATTCCGGTTATGGAGAAAGCGTAACCGCGATGCCTCAAGCTCATGCGGTCGGACGAAACAAACTGGACCCTCACATGGAGATCAAGGAAAACGCAGACCTGGTGCGCAGGCTGCTCGACGTCATGGAACACGACATCCTGCCGCTGACCGAAACCGGCGTGGCAAAAGGCAACAAGGTTTTTGGCGGCGCATTGTTGCGCAAGTCGGATTTGTCGCTGGTTATGGCGCAGACCAACAACGAGACCGAGAACCCGCTGTGGCACGGCGAAGTGCATCTTCTCAAGTGCTTTTACGAGAGCCCTGTCTCAAAGAGTGAATCCACCAAGGACATGATTTTCCTGTCGACGCATGAGCCCTGCACCATGTGCATGTCGGCGATTGCCTGGGCCGGGTTTGACAATTTCTTCTATTTTTTCAGCCATCAGGATTCACGCGACAGCTTTGCCATTCCGCATGACCTGAAGATGCTGAAGGAAGTCTTCGGTCTGGAGCCGGGCGGCTACAATCATGACAATGCGTTCTGGAAGAGCCGCGGCCTGTTCGAGATCATGGCCGCCCTGCCCGATGCGCAGGCGCAGCCGCTGCTTGACCAGGCCAAACGCATTCGCGACCGCTATGCGGCGCTGTCGGAAGCCTACCAGGCAAGCAAGGACGACAACGCGATACCGCTCAACTGAATGCAGGATACGAGATGACCACTACATGTCAGGGTGAATGCCTGTGCGGTGCCGTCAGTTTCGAGATGTCGGGCAGCATCGACGGTTTCTTTCTGTGTCACTGCCGGCGCTGCCGAAAGGACACGGGAACCGCCCATGCGGCCAACCTGTTTTCGGCCAACGCCACCCTCATCTGGACAACCGGCAAGGATCTGGTCAGAACCTTCCGGCTTCCGGGGACGCGGCACCAGAAGAGCTTTTGCAGCACATGTGGTTCGGCAGTTCCGAGTATCGACGCCGACAGCGGACTGGTGACGGTCCCGGCCGGCTGCCTCGACAGCCCTGTCAGCCGCCGGCCCGATGCGCATATCTGCTGTGCGGACCGGGCGGAATGGGACCGGCAACTGGAACAAATCCCGACTTTGGCCGGGCTTCCCGGAGCGTCGCAATAGGCCGGCAGAGTAACCTGGCAGGCCAGCTGACGGACACTCCAGTGCCTGGATCGGTGACTGATCTGTGGACAACACCGGTGCCCGCGGCAGAACGGTCGCGGGTGCGATGCGGCTCGGCTAGTCTCGCCTGAGCACGCCATAGTGTGCGAAGCTTACCGAGAACTGCGCACATGGCCTGCAATCAAACGCTGCCTCACTGTCCTCAGTGAACACATCAAATCCTCCAGAACGCGGCATGCTGACATGAAACCCTCACGCGACATTTCCGGCCTCATCGAGATCATGGCGGCGCTCAGGCATCCCGAAACCGGGTGCCCGTGGGACATCAAGCAGGATTTCTCCACCATCAAGCCCTACACGATCGAGGAAGCCTACGAGGTTGCAGATGCAATCGAGCGCAACGATCCCGAGGATCTCTGCGACGAACTCGGCGATCTTCTGCTGCAGGTGGTGTTTCATGCCCGCATGGCCGAGGAACAGGAGCTGTTCTCGTTCGAGGATGTGGTCGAGGCGATCACGCGAAAAATGATCCGGCGGCATCCGCACGTGTTCGAACGCTCGGACGCCGACACGCCGGACAAGGTCAAGGCGCAGTGGGCCGAGATCAAGGCCGAAGAGAAACGCGAGCGCGCATTGCGCCGCGCCGCGCGGGGCTTGCCGGAGACAGAGACACCGGGGCAACTCACCGGGGTGCCGCGCGCCCTGCCCGCACTGATGGAAGCGCTGAAGCTGCAACAGGCTGCATCCCAGGTCGGCTTCGACTGGGGGGCTGCAGGCCCGGTGCTCGACAAGATCGAAGAAGAAATTTCGGAATTGCGTGCAGAGATTGCCAGCGGTGAGACCGACAAGGCGGCAGGCGAACTGGGCGACGTGATCTTCGCCGTCGCCAACCTGGCCCGGCATCTCAAGGCCGATCCGGAAGACGCGTTGCGATCAACCAACACCAAGTTCCGGACACGGTTTGCCCACGTCGAGGCGGGCCTCGCAAAACAGGGCAAGACGCCAAATGAGGCTACGCTGGAAGAGATGGAAGCGCTCTGGCAGGCGGCCAAGTCCCCGACCTGAGACCGGCACCGTCGCCAGTCACAAAAACCATTCTCAGAAATCGTCTTCCGGCTTCGGCCCCAGGCCAAGCTGGCGGTCGAGATCGTTGTTGTCGGAGAGGGTAAATTCGGCGGTGATCTCGACCGAGCCGTCCTCGTGGTCGACGCGGTCCTTGACCCGGCCGCGCTCGTAGATCCACGACATGACCGGCAGTTGCCCGGCTGACAGCCGCACGGTTCGCGTGGTCAGCTCTCCGGAAATCCGTTCCTCGATGACCGACAGCAGCGTATCGACGCCGTCACCTTTCAGCGCCGAGACCACGATGGCTTCGCTCGAAGCGGCGCGCGCTCTCAGGCCCTCGGCGGCCTCGGGCTCGAGCAGGTCAACCTTGTTCCAGACTTCCAGCATACGCTTGGGTCCGCTCTCGCCGACACCGAGGCTTTTCAGGATCGATTCGACGTCATCGGCCTGGGAATTGCGGTCCGGATCGGACATGTCGCGCACATGCAGGATCAGGTCGGCCTCGACCACCTCTTCCAGCGTAGCGCGGAAGGCTGCGACCAGATGGGTAGGAAGATTGGAAATGAAACCAACGGTGTCGGACAGGATCACCATGGCGCCATGCGGCAGCTTCATGCGCCTGAGCGTCGGATCGAGCGTGGCAAACAGCATGTCCTCGGCCAGAACTTCTGCGCCGGTCAGCCGGTTGAACAGCGTCGATTTTCCGGCGTTGGTGTAGCCGACAAGCGCCACGATCGGGTGCGGCACCTTCTTGCGCTTGGCGCGGTGCAATTGGCGGGTGCGGCGAACCTGGTCGAGTTCGCGCTCGAGCTTGATGATCCGCTCCTGCAGCAGGCGCCGGTCGGCCTCGATCTGGGTTTCGCCCGGACCACCCATGAAGCCGCCGCCGCCACGTTGCCGCTCAAGGTGGGTCCAGCTGCGAACCAGACGGCCCTTCTGGTAGTTGAGATGGGCAAGCTCGACCTGCAGCACACCTTCCTTGGTGGAAGCGCGGCGGCCGAAAATTTCGAGAATCAGTCCGGTGCGGTCAATCACCTTGACCTTCCACTCGGTTTCCATGTTGCGCTGCTGCACCGGGGTCAGCGGATGGTCGACGATGACCAGTTGCGATCCGGTCTCGTCGATCAACGCCTTGATCTCGAGCATCTTGCCCTTGCCGAACAGCGTCGAGGGCCGCGGATCGGATATCGGGACGATCAGCGCTTGGGCAACCTCAAGGTCGATGGCGCCGGCGAGGCCTATCGCCTCTTCGCGGCGATGCGTGTCGGGCCGCTTGGCCACATTGCCGCCGTCGGGGCCGCTGCCGGGCGCAGCATTGCGCGTGCGCAAGGCCGGAACGAGCACAATTGCACGGGTGACGCCGGACTTGCTGTCCGCGTCGTTGAAATTGCCAGAGCTATCTACGGTTTCTATGTTGGTTGTCCTGTCAGGCGCCGTTTGCGGCGTCCTCATTTTCAAACATCTGCACAGGCTGGCTTGGCATGATGGTCGAAATCGCATGCTTGTAGACAAGCTGCGAGTGACCATCGCGTCTCAACAGGACACAGAAATTATCAAAAGACGTGACCACACCGGTCAGCTTCACCCCGTTGATCAAGAAGATCGTCAGGGAAATTTTCTGCTTCCGAACCGTGTTGAGAAAAAGATCCTGCAGGTTTTGTGAACGCTCCGCCATTGCGCTTTTTCATCCGTCTTTTTCTTGCCCGCTAACCGCAGGTCATTACCGCACTTGTCCGAACCTTGCTGACAAACGCCTTTTTCCTAGAATGAAAAAGCCGCACCGAAGCCCCGAAGGCTTACGTTACGTCAAGTCCCGAACATTCCCACTCCCTCTGACAGACAGATATGGTCGTCTTGCCGCTGACAGAAATTCGCTTGTCCGAACAGCGCACAGAAGACCATTGTTGCGGAGTTTTGTAAACACTTGATTTCGCGGGTGCAGTACGCCGCAGCATTTTCCACGTGGCGCACTTACAGATTTTTTGTGCAGTTCCCGCAAATGCGCCGATTGCGGGACGGAGCGCGAATTCCTGCAAGTGCAGAGACCCGGGAAGAATTCTAGCGGCTCATCCAATAGCGGACATTCAGGACGGCAAACACGATCATGACTTCCAGCCGTCCCAGTGTCATGGCCACCACCGCTGTCACCTTGGCGGACACAGGCATCGCCTGGAACTGGGGCCAGAGCTGGTTATCGGGCGCGGTGACATAGGAAGGCGGAATCAGCGCTTCATAAACCGGGCCGGCATTGGAGAAAAACGCGATTGCCATGGTGATACCGCCTTCGAAGTCGGTGGCCTCGAATGTCAGTGCCATGGCGGTGAAGGCGATGATCAGCAGCGACAGCGAAAAATAGGTCCAGATCGCCCGCATGCTGGTTTCGTCTATGATTTCCTTGCCAAAATGCAGGTTTGTCACACTGCTGGGATAGATCAGCTGATTGAGTTCTCGGGCCGAATGAACCGCCATCGCAACAATCCGGTATATCTTGAAGCCGCCGGTTGTCGAGTAGATGCCGCCGCCAACAAGCACGATCATCAGCACGGCGAGATCAGGCCAGAGCGCGATTACGCCGGGCCGGCTCTCGATGCCGCTGGTGGCGACAAGGGAGGTCGAGGCAAGCAGGCCTTCTATGAAGATCGGCACCAGGGGGGCGCCGCCGGACACCGACGACAGGCGGGCGGCGTAGAGCACCGCGACCACGACAATAACGGCGGCAATCACCACCACTTCCGGATTGCCGGTGAAAAACTGCTTCGGCGCGCGCAGCAACCGGCGGCGCCAGAAGACACTGATGGTGCCCACCACCAACCCGATCGCCAGCACCAGTTGCGCCAGCGGCCCGGCATGATTTTCGAGCGCCCCTTCGAAGGGAAGAAATCCGCCTGTGGCAATCACGATCATCGACAACATCGCCGAATTGGGACCGTTCACACCAGCCAGCATCAGGCCGACGAAAATGATGATGGTGACGAGCAGGTACTGCCCGAACACTTCACGGAAATCTCCAAGATCAACCGTCATGTTTGCCGCATTGCCGGTGATCACCCTGCGGTCGCCGGCGGGCAACCCGCCAAATCCGCCAGGAGCCAGCACGTGGATGATCGACAGCAGCGTCAGGAAACCGCCATACCACTCGACCGTGGCGCGCCAGAACAGGATCGCCTGCGGCGCGGTTTCGCGCGACAGAAGCGTTGCTCCGGAGGTGGTCAGCGCCGAGACCGCCTCGAACCAGGCATCGATCCAGCTCATCCCGGCGAGTGTCTTGAAAGAGACCGCGGCGATTACCGGCACCAGTACCCACATGGCGACGAGCGCCAGATACCCCCAGGCCCGGCCCAACGGGCGCCTGAAGCCCGAAATAGAACCCAACACCATCAGTGCCGCAAAAACCCCAAGCGCGCCGACCAGCAGCATCGACAGCGCCAGGTCGCGCATGCCGTCGGCTATGGCGAACAGGACCGCAGGCACGATGAGCGCGAAAAGCCCCGCGACCGCGACTGCCAGGACGTGCAGGACACCAAGCATTTGCTCAGAAGAACTCGAGGCTTACGCGGAACATCTGCTCGACATGACGGACGGATTCGAGCGCCGCGAACATCACCACCCGATCCTTCGCCTTGATCTTGACCGAGCCATCGGGACGCAGCACCTGCTTGTCACGGTAAATGGCGCCGATACGCACACCGTCGGGCAGATCCAGGCTGCGCAGCGGCTTGCCCACAAGCGGAGAGGTTTCGAGCGCTTCGGCCTCGATGACTTCCGCAGCCCCCTTCTGAACCGAATAGACGGCGCGGATGCGGCCACGGCGGACATGTTGCAGGATCTTGGAGATGGTGACGGCGCGCGGGTTGATATGGGCGTCAATGCCCAGCGTCTTGGTGAAGGTCTGGTAGGACGGGTTGTTGATCAGCGCCAGATTGGCCTTGCAGCCAAGCCGCTTGGCCATCACCGAGGACAGGATATTGACCTGGTCGTCGTTGGTCAGCGCCACCATCAGGTCGGCATTCTGGATATCGGCTTCGACCAGGATGTTCTGGTCGAGCGACGATCCGTTGAGCACGACGGTGCGGGAGAGTGAATCGGCGATGGAGACCGCGCGGGTGCGGTCGGCTTCGATGATCTTGACCTTGGTCTTGGGCTGACGCTCCTCGATTGCCGCGGCAACATAATAGCCGATATTGCCGCCGCCGGCGATGACGATGCGCCCGGCTTCCTGCTCTTCATGACCGAACAGGCCAAGCGTGCGGCGGACGTGATCCTTGTCACACACGACATAGGCCAGATCGCCGGTTTCAAGCTGGTCGGAGGAATGCGGCACGAACAATTTCTCGTTGCGCCAGACGCCGACCACGGTAGCCAGCAGATCGGGGAACAGCTCGCTGAGCTGAACCAGCGGCGTGTTGACCACCGGGCAATCCTCGAGACACTCGATGGCAACCATCGCCACCTTGTCATCGGCAAACCGGACCGCGTCGGTCGCGCCCGGCAGCGCGATGCGGCGCAGCACCATCTGGCCGACCTCGACTTCCGGCGAGATGATCACGTCGATGGGCATGTGGTCACGGGAGAACAGATCCGCCCAGTGCGACTTGAGATAGGACTGGGCGCGGATACGGGCAATCTTGGTGGGCACGTTGAACAACGAGTGCGCAACCTGGCAGGCCACCATGTTGATCTCGTCATAGAGCGTGACCGCGATGATCATGTCGGCCTGATCGGCGCCCGCCTGGGCGAGCACATCGGGATGCGCTCCGTGACCGACATAGCTTCTGACATCAAGCGTGTCACGGATGGCCTGGACCAGAGTGGCCGAGGTGTCGATCACCGAGACATCGTTGTCCTCGGCCGCCAGCCGTTCGGCGATACCGTAACCGACCCGTCCCGCACCGCAAATGATGACCTTCATAGACGACCCCTGTTGCGCCGTTGAAATGATGCGGCTTAAACCGCTTCGCGCCGCTTATACGCCAAGCGATTTCAATTTGCGATGCAGAGCAGACCGTTCCATCCCCACAAATTCGGCGGTTCGGGAAATGTTGCCGCCGAACCGGTTGATCTGGGCGATGAGATAATCACGCTCGAACAATTCGCGCGCCTCGCGCAAGGGAAGCGTCATGATGTGATTGGATCCCGCAGCCGAAGTCTTGGGCAGCATATCAGAAACGTCATCGGGCAGCATATCGGCGCTGATGACGGTATCCGGACCATCGGAACGGGCCAAAATCATCAGCCTTTCCATATAGTTGCGCAATTGCCGGATGTTGCCCGGCCAGGTATGGGCCTGGATCACGGCCAGCGCATCGTCGCCGATCCGCCGGTTTCTGATGCCCGCCTGTTCGGAGATCTGGCGCATGAAGGTATCGACCAGGAAGGGAATATCCTCGCGCCGTTCACTGAGCGAGGGCACCCGGACAGGCACCACCGCAAGGCGGTGATACAGGTCTTCCCTGAACTCGCCTGCGGCAATAAGCTCCTCAAGGTTGCGCGCAGTCGATGACAATATGCGCACATCCACCTTGACCCGCTTGGTTCCGCCAACGCGCTCGAACTGCTGGTCAACCAGCACCCGCAGGATCTTGCTCTGGGTGCCGCGCGGCATGTCGGCCACTTCATCGAGGTAGAGAATGCCGCCATGCGCTTCTTCCAGCGCGCCGACCTTGCGCTCGTGGCTGGCCGCACTTTCGGTACCGAACAGCGCCACTTCCATGCGCTCGGGCGTAATCGCCGCCGCATTGAGCACCACGAACGGCCCCCCTGCCCGCGTCGACTTGCGGTGAATGAGCCGGGCAACCAGCTCCTTGCCGGACCCGGAAGGCCCGAGGATCATCACCCGGCTGTTGGTCGGCGCAATCTTGTCGATCGACTGCTTGAGCTGGGAGACAGCGACCGAAGTGCCGATCAGTTCGACCGGATCGCCAGAGCGTTTCTTGAGTTCGGTGACTTCCCGCTTGAGATTGGATGTTTCAAGCGCCCTTTCGGCGACCAGCAGCAAGCGGTCGGCCTTGAATGGCTTTTCGATGAAATCATAGGCTCCGCGCTGGATTGCCGAGACCGCGGTTTCGATGTTGCCGTGACCGGATATCATCACCACCGGCAGATCGGGATAGCGCGCCTTGATCTCGTCAAGCAGCGCCAGACCATCGAGACGGCTGCCCTGCAGCCAGATATCGAGAAAGATCAGACGCGGGACGCGGTCCGAAATCGCAGCCAGTGCGGAATCACTGTCTGCCGCGGTTCGGGTTTCATGCCCTTCGTCATCCAGAATGCCGGATACGATTTCGCGTATATCGGCTTCGTCATCAACGACCAGAATGTCAGACGCCATCTGCCGGTTCCCTTTCGTTTTCTTCTTGTTCTTTGCTGGCCTGCGCATCCACCGGTAGGCGGACGGTGATCATTGCGCCCTTGCCGTCGTCGACGTCGGCCGGCGCATCCCGCAGCTGGATTGTGCCGCCATGGTCATCAATGATCTTCTTGACGATGGCCAGGCCCAGGCCGGTGCCTTTGTCGCGCATCGTCATGTAGGGTTCGAGCAGCCGGTGCCGGTTTTCACCAGGCAGGCCGCGGCCATTGTCGATGATGTCGACGATGTACTCCCGCTCGTCAGGCGAGAGTTGCGCGCGCAGGATAATGACCTTGCCCGTGCGTTCCTGATCGGAGGGAACAGCGTCGATCGCCTCGGTGGCGTTCTTGACGAGATTGCCGAAGGCCTGTCCCAGCATCCGCGGGTCGAACTCGCCTTCAAGCGGAAAGTCGGGAAACTCGCTCTTGAATTCAATATCGGACCGGCTGACCTCGCGCAGGAATGCCGCATCCTTGAGGATATCGCGCAAATCGGTGTGCACCTTGGAGGGCTTGGGCATGCGGGCAAAAGACGAGAACTCATCGACCATTCGGCCGATATCCTCGACCTGGCGGACGATTGTGTTGGTGCACTGGTCGAAAACGGCACGGTCATCGTCGGGGATCTGCTTGCCATAGCGGCGGCGGATGCGTTCGGCGGAAAGCTGTATCGGCGTCAGCGGGTTCTTGATCTCGTGGGCGATGCGCCGGGCCACATCAGCCCAGGCTGTCGAGCGCTGGGCGATCAGGAGGTCGGTGATGTCATCGAGCGTGACAACGAAGGATTCAAGCCCGTCGTGGCTTTGCTCGCGGGTGACCTTGACGTTGAGCGTGCGCTCCTTGCCGCCACGGTGCAGCGTGACCTGTGCCATGGCAGCCGTGCGCGGCCGCATCGAGGCTTCCGCCATGACGGTCTCGAACTCCGGCGCCAGCTGCGTGAAATGATGGCCGATGACCTCGGCTTCGCCGCCGCCGAGAATTTCGCAGGCGGAGCGGTTGGCGATTGTGACTGAGCCATTGTGATCGACGCCGACGACACCGGCAGAGACCCCGGACAGCACGGCTTCGGTGAACCGCCGCCGGTCATCGATCTGGTCTTTTGCCGACAGGATCTCGTCACGCTGGGTGCGGATCTGCACGATCATGTTGTTGAATGTCTGCGCCAGTGACCCGACATCGCCGTCCGAGGCGTGCACCGGCACCACCACATCGAGATTGCCGCTGGCAACATCGTCGGATGCACCGATCAGCACCCGGATCGGGCGGACAAGCCGGTCAGCGACAGCGATCGCGGTCCAGATCGCCGACAACAGCACGATCAGCGCAAAGCCCAGGTAGAGAATGCCGAAGGCCAGTTGCAGCGATGTCCGCCCCTGCTCCAGCGTCTGGTATTCCTGCGTCGCCTCTTCCATCTGCCGCATCGACCGCATGACTTCGGGATCGACCACACGCACCGTGTACAGAAGCGCGCCGCTGATCTGCTGCAGCGGCATCAGCGCGCCAACCAAATTGGTGACACCGGGCGGGATCAGCGTCGGCTGTCCCTTGACCGCATCCTGAAGCGCCTGTTCAGGCACGGCCGGTAGCGGCCGTTCGGTCTCGATGTCGGCCTGCATGATGACGCTGCCGTCCTCGCGGACAAGAAAGGCGCCGAGCAGGCCGCGGCCGGTGGCCTGGCGTGTCATGAACTGGGAAAATCCGACCCGGTCGAGCGAATAGAGCGAGCGCGCATTGTCCAGGTCATTGGCCATGGACACCGTTTGGCCTTGCAAAAATCGCGCATTTTCAAGAACATAGGCTTGAGCAACCGACAATGACGAGTTGACGATCGACTTGGTGCGAATCGAGAACCAGCGGTCGAGCCCGACATCGAGCGTGATCGAGGCAACAATGGCGACAAGGATCGCGGGCAGGATTGCCACGATCGAAAACAGACCGACAACCCGGATGTGCAGCTTGGCTGCGGCCTTGCCCCGCTTCCGCGCCTTGAGCAGCGAGCGGATTTCGAGAAACACCAGCGTCACCAGCCCGATGACGAAGATCAGGTTGATCACCACGGCCCCGAGCACGACCTGATCGACCGGTTCGATGGGGGTCAGCCCCAAAAGGATCGCGAACGAGACCAGTGCACTCAGGAATGCCGAGACAACAAGCGCAATACCGGGAAGCGTGAACAGATTGCGGCGGCGGCCGGTGGTTTCCCCGCGAATATCCATGGCTTCAGGCCCCATGGAATCGCGCCCCGGTTCGCTGGAAATCCGGCTGGTTTCTGTCAAACCGGCATGAGCCGGTCCGGACGCCGTGTCGATTGCCATCTATTGCCTGCCACTCCATTTGCCCTCGGGCTTAACCGTTGCGAACAAGCAACAGAATGTGGCGAAAATGCAACTTTCAGGCAAGATCTGTCAAGCGGTTCCCGGCTGGCGGCCAAGTCAGACCGGACGGGGCGAGCGATAGACGGTCACTCCGAGTTCACGGATCTTCTTGCGCAGGGTGTTGCGGTTGAGACCGAGCAGATCGGCAGCCTTGATCTGATTGCCGCGGGTGGCGGTGAGCGCCGCCAGGATCAGCGGATACTCCACCTCCTCCAGCACTCGCTGATAGAGGCCCGATGGCGGCAGATCCTCACCGAAACCGGCGAAGTATCGGCGCATGTTTTCTTCCACCGACTGGGCGATCGTGGCAGGTCCCATCGAGGTCGAGCCCTGCGGCGATGGCGGTTCGGGCGACTCAATCCTGAGCTCGTTGTCGATGATCTCGCGGGTGATGACGTCCTGCGGATAAAGCGCCATCACGCGGCGGACAACGTTTTCCAGCTCGCGCACGTTGCCCGGCCAGGGATAGGCCTTGAGCAGCTCCAGCGCCTCGCCGTCGAACCTCTTGGCATCAAGCCCCTCGCCGACCGCTCCGCGCACGAAATGGCGCACCAGGTCCGGCACGTCCTCGGCTCGGTCCCTCAGCGCCGGCAGGCGCAGGGGCACGACGTTGAGCCGGTAGAAAAGGTCTTCGCGGAACAGGCCCTGATTGATCAGGATCTTGAGATCCTTGTTGGTGGCGGCGACAATCCTCACATCGGTCTTGATCGGTGTGCGGCCACCCACCGTGGTGTATTCGCCCTGCTGCAGCACGCGCAGAAGCCGGGTCTGGGCATCCATCGGCATGTCGCCGATCTCGTCGAGGAACAGGGTGCCGCCCTCGGCCTGCTCAAAGCGGCCGGTCGACTTGTTCTGCGCGCCGGTGAAGGCGCCCTTCTCGTGGCCGAACAGTTCGGACTCGATCAGGTCGCGCGGGATGGCGGCCATGTTGATGGCGACAAACGGACCGTTGCGGCGCTTGCCGTAGTCGTGCAGCGCACGGGCGACCAGTTCCTTGCCGGTTCCGGACTCGCCGGTGATCATCAGGGTCAGATCGGTCTGCATCAGCCGGGCCAGAACCCGATAGATCTCCTGCATGGCCGCAGAACGCCCGACCAGCGGCATGCCCTCGGTGGTTTCCTCGGGCTGTGCGGTGAGTTTGCGCGGCTCCGCCAGCGCCCGGCCGATGGTGCCGATCATCTCGGTCAGGTCAAACGGCTTGGGCAGGTAATCATAGGCGCCACCTTCCGACGCCTTGATCGCGGTCATGAAGGTGTTTTGCGCGCTCATCACCAGCACCGGCAAATCCGGCCGTGCCCGGCGGATCCGGGGCAGCATGTCAAAGGCATTTTCGTCCGGCATGATCACGTCGGTGATGACAAGGTCGCCATCGCCGGCCGAAACCCAGCGCCACAGCGTTGCAGCATTGGACGTTATGCGCACATCGTACCCTGCCCGGGTCAGCGCCTGGTTGAGAACGGTACGGATCGCCGCGTCATCGTCGGCAACTAGAATGGTGGCTTTGCCCATCGGTTCAGTCCTTTTGGTCCGGCGTCCAGCCCGTGGATGAGGGCAGCGGCTTTATTGGCCGGCCGTCGGGCGAAACCGGCATCAGAATGCGGAAAGTGGTTTTGCGGCTCTGGCTGTCGCATTCAACGATGCCGCCATGGCCGCCGACGATTTTAGCGACCAGGGCAAGCCCGAGGCCGGATCCGTTGGTCTTGGTGGTGACGAACGGATCGAACAGATGCGAGACCAGATCGGCAGGAACACCGGGGCCGTTGTCCTGGACGCAGAATTCGAGCGGCAGCGAGACCTTCTCACGGGTCCCGGCAACCGAAAGCCGTATGCCGGGACGATAAGCCGTGGTCAGGACGATTTCACCGTCGGGATCGTCACCGATGGCTTCGGCGGCGTTCTTGACCAGGTTGAGGAAGACCTGAACCAGCTGGTCGCGATTGGCATAGACCGATGGCAACGACGGATCGTAGAGCTCGACAAACTTGATCTTGCGGGCAAAGCCAGCCTTGGCCACCGCCTTGACGTGATCAAGAACGGAATGGATGTTGACGGGAACCCGGTCGACCGGGCGCTCGTCGGAGAAGATCTCCATGCGGTCGACGAGAGAAACGATGCGGTCGGTCTCGTCGCGGATCAGCCGGGCGAGCGCGCGATCCTCGTCACCGACAGACATTTCCAGAAGCTGCGCTGCGCCGCGAATGCCCGACAGCGGGTTCTTGATTTCATGGGCCAGCATCGACGCCAGCCCGGTCACCGAGCGTGCCGCGGCACGATGGGTGAGCTGACGGTCGATCTTGTCGGCCATCGAACGTTCCTGGAAGACCACCACGACATTGCCGGGCAATCCCGCCACCGGCGCTACGTAGAGATCGACCAGCTTGTCGCTTCCCAGTCTCGGGGAACTCAGATCAACCCGGTATTCGTTGACCGCGGCGCGGCGTTCCCGCACCTGTTCGATGAGTTCAAGAAGCGGGCTTCCAAACGGGATGAAGGCGTCGAGCTTGTGCCGGCCAAGATGGGCAGCGCTGGCGGCGAAGAAGGATTCGGCTTCCCAGTTGGCAAAACAGACAACACTGTCGCCATCGACCATGATCACCGGGTGCTGAATGGCGTTGAGCACCATGCTGGCGGTATCCGCATCGGCTGCGGCAATTTTTTCGGGAAATATGTCGGTCACGCCGCACTCTCCATCATTGAAGGCGAATCGGCGGCGGCTTCGAGCACATCGGCGAATATGCCCAATACTTCATCGGCGCTGCCGGAGGTCATCAGTCTGGCCTTGTGGGCAGCAGGTGTGTCGGGCGCCAGTGTTTCAAGATACCAGCCGATATGCTTGCGGGCATGGCGAACACCGACATCATCGCCGTAATGGGCGATCATCAACCGGTAATGCTCAAGCGCGACTGCATTTCGTTCAGCCGGACCAGCAGGAATGTCGCTGGACCCGGCCAGCGCACCGCAAATCCACGGCTGGCCCTGAGCGGCGCGCCCGATCATCACCGCATCGGCGCCAGACCGGAGCAGGCACTCGTCAATATCGGCGCGGGAAGTGACATCGCCATTGGCGATCAATGGCACGGTGACAGCCTCGCGCACGCGGGCGATGGCGTCCCAGTCGGCCACGCCCTTGTAGAACTGCATGCGGGTGCGGCCGTGAATGGTGATCATCCGGACGCCGGCAGCCTCCGCCCGGGCCGCGATCAACGGCGCATTGAGCGTGTCGTGATCCCAACCAAGCCGCATCTTGAGCGTTACCGGTACGGAGACCGCGTTGACCGTCGCCTCGATCAGCCCAAGCGCATGGTCGGGATCGCGCATCAGCGCCGATCCGGAATAACCGCCCGTCACCTTCTTGGCGGGACACCCCATGTTGATGTCAATCATCGCGGCGCCGGAATCCTCGGCAATGCGGGCCGCCTCGCCCATCCAGCGGGCCTCGCGGCCGGCAAGCTGGACCACATGCGGATCGATACCGTCACCGCGCAGGCGAGCGAGCGATTCGCGGTTATCGGTGACCAGTTCGCGGCTTGCCACCATCTCGGTGAACACCAGCCCTGCCCCATGCCGCCAGGCCAATTGCCGGAACGGCAGGTCGGAAATGCCCGACAGCGGTGCCAGAAACACCCGGTTCCGTGCAGTTACCGGCCCGATCTGAAGCGGCTGGTCGAGTATCGTGTCGATTTTTTGCATGCGTTTCGTGCAGCTTTCTCTGTTGCCGCTTTTTTAGACACATATGCGGGGATTGCCAAGGCGAATTCATTCTACAGTCGAGAAAAATGCAAAAGATCTTTTTTCCGGTTAACTCACGCCCTAAACACGGCGTGAGCACACGCCCACCACAAGCCCAGCCTCCGGAGGAGACAGCCATGGTCAACGAAACACCAGCCCCCTATCGATTGCCCGATGTCCGCACCGGCAATGGCTATGATGTGCACCGTCTTGTTCCCGGCGACTTCGTCACCCTGTGCGGGGTCGAAATACCGCATGATCAGCGGCTCGACGGGCATTCCGATGCCGATGTGGGCCTGCATGCACTGACAGACGCGCTGCTGGCAACCTGTGCGGCGGGCGATATCGGCGATCATTTCCCGCCGTCGGATCCGCAGTGGCGCGGGGCCGCGTCCGACATGTTTCTCGCTCATGCAGTCACAATCGTGCGCGAGGCGGGCGGCGTCATCATGAATGTCGATGTCACACTGATTGCGGAAGAGCCGAAAATCGGGCCGCACCGGCTTGAAATGCGCCAGTCGCTTGCCCGCATTCTCGGCATCTCCGTCGACCGATGCTCGGTCAAGGCCACCACCAACGAGACCATCGGCTTCATCGGCCGCCGAGAGGGCATCGCCGCGATTGCCACGGCCACCGTGGTGTTGGGGGAACCGGCATGAGCGAGGCTGCCACTCTCGACGGCATGCGCGCGGATTGCCGCCGCCTGGCACAGCAGATCATCGACACGTTCCCCGGTTTGGGCGCAATGGTCGCAACCGCCGAATCGTGCACCGGCGGTCTGATTGCTGGCGCGATCACCGACATTGCCGGATCGTCTGCGGTGTTTGACCGCGGGTTCGTGACCTACTCGAACGAGGCCAAGCAGGACATGCTGGGCGTTCGCGAAACAACCCTTGAAGCCTTCGGCGCCGTTTCGGCGCAGGTGGCGACAGAGATGGTGCTTGGTGCACGCCAGCGGTCGCGGGCAGATTTTGCCGTGTCGGTGACCGGCGTTGCCGGACCCGGCGGCGGCTCGCCGCAAAAACCGGTGGGGCTGGTGTGGATGGGGCTGTCAGGCCCGGGCGATCTGACCAGCGCAGTTGAATTGCGCTGGGATGAAGACTGGAGCCGTGACATGATCCGCGCGGCCACGGTGCGCGCAGCGCTTGAAGCACTGATCGGCCGCACAATGCTGGGGGCCGGGTCTCAGGATACCCCCGCTTCGCCGTAAATCGCCCGGGCGCGCTTTTCGAAAGCCTCGGAAAACATGCGGAAGGCGCGGTCGAACATCGCGCCCATCAGTGCGCCGAGCATCATGCTCTTGAATTCATAGTCGATGAAGAAGCCAACTTCGCAGCCACCGGACGGGCTCTCCACGAAGCTCCACTTGTTGTCGAGATATTTGAACGGGCCATCGAGATATTTGACGTCGATCGCCAGATCGTCCGGCTTGAGCAGCACCTGGCTGGTAAAGGTCTCCCGGATCTTCTTGTAGCCAACCGTCATGTCGGCAATCAGCAAAGCCTTGCCGTCACGTTCCTTGCGCGAGCGGACGCTCAGCGCCTCGCACAACGGCAGGAACTCCGGATAGCGTTCGACATCGGCGACCAGATCGAACATCTGGCGTGGCGAATGCGGAACGTGGCGCTTGGTTTCGTAGGTTGGCATCGTGTCAGCTGGCAGCCATTTCGCCCGCAAGCTTGGCGTCACGATTGGCTTTCAGCCTGGCGAAATCATCCCCCGCATGGTGCGATGAGCGTGTGAGCGGGCTCGAAGAGACCATCAGGAAGCCCTTGGTGTAGGCGATCTTCTCGTAGCTCTTGAACTCTTCCGGCGTGACGTAGCTCATCACCTCGTGGTGCTTGCGGGTCGGCTGCAGGTACTGGCCGATGGTCATGAAATCGACATCGGCCGAACGCAGGTCATCCATCAGCTGCAGCACTTCGTTGCGCTCTTCGCCCAGCCCCACCATGATTCCCGACTTGGTGAACATGGTCGGGTCGAGTTCCTTGACCCGCTGCAGCAGCCTGAGAGAGTGGAAATAGCGCGCGCCGGGGCGCACGGTCAGATAGTTGCCAGGCACGGTTTCAAGGTTGTGATTGAACACGTCGGGCTTGGCCGCGACCACGCGCTCCAGCGCACCGGGCTTGCGCAGGAAGTCAGGCGTGAGGATTTCAATCGTGGTTTCCGGCGAGGCTGCGCGGATGGCCCAGATCACCTTTTCGAAATGTTCGGCGCCGCCGTCGTCGAGATCGTCCCGGTCGACCGAGGTGATGACGACGTGCATCAGCCCCATCTGCCTGACCGCCTTGGCGACGTTTTCAGGCTCGTTCGGATCGAGCGCGTTGGGTTTGCCGGTGATGACATTGCAGAAGGCACAGGCGCGGGTGCAGATTTCGCCCATGATCATGAAGGTGGCGTGCTTCTTGTCCCAGCATTCGCCGATATTGGGGCAGCCGGCTTCTTCGCAGACCGTAACGAGGTTGTTCTCCTTCACGATCGAGCGGGTTTCCTGGTAACCCTTGGACGTGGGCGCGCGGACGCGGATCCACTCCGGCTTGCGCTTGACCTCGGTGTCGGGCCGGTTCTGCTTTTCCGGGTGCCGAACGCGCTTGGCGACGGGAGTGGTGACATCGAGGATGGTGACCATGATGCGGTCCTTTACATGCGTTATGGTTCAGCTGCGCTTGGAGCGGCCGAAGATCCAGAGGATAAGGACAGCACCAATGATGGCGACGACCAGATTTCCGGCGAATCCGTAATAGTTGATGTTGAGCACACCGGCGAGCGCGCTGCCGACGAACGAGCCGGCGATACCGACGAGGATGTTGGTCAACAGGCCATGGTCGCGATTCATGGCCCGTTCGGCGACATAACCGGCGATCAGGCCGACCAGCAGCAGACCGAAGAAACCGAGCCCCGGCATTGCCAGAAAGCCCATGTGATATTCCATCATCATCGTCTGTCTCCCTTTGCCGCAGCGTGAAGCGCCCGCATGATCAACCAGAATGTAAGACCGAGCATCAGCCCCATCAATGCCAGGATGACGGAAACTGCCGCGATTCCCGCCATTCCCTCAAGCCGAAGCGATCCGAACTCGACCGCTCCGCGGCCGCGAATGGCGGCAAGACCGGCCAGGGCGCCGAGAGCAGCGCCGCCGATGACCGGCAGCACCACGGCGCGCGGAAGCCGGCGGATGCCGGTCACGCGTTCAGCGCCCGCCCATAGGCGTCAAGCACGCTTTCCTTCAGCGTTTCCGAGATCGTCGGATGCGGGAAGATGGTGTGCATCAGGTCTTCCTCGGTGGTCTCGAGGTTCATCGCCACGACAAAGCCCTGGATCAACTCGGTGACTTCCGCCCCGACCAGATGGGCGCCGAGTAATTCGCCGGTTTTCTTGTCGAAGATGGTCTTGACCATGCCCTGGTCCTCGCCCAGCGCAATGGCCTTGCCATTGGCGACAAACGGGAAGCGGCCGACGCGGATGTCGCGGCCAAGCTCTTTCGCCTTGGCTTCGGTCAGGCCAACGGAAGCAACCTGCGGGTTGCAATAGGTGCAGCCGGGGATCTTGAGCTTGTCCATCGGGTGGACATTGGGCAGACCGGCGATCTTCTCGACGCAGATGACGGCCTCGTGCTCGGCCTTGTGGGCCAGCATCGGCGGACCGGCGACATCGCCGATGGCATAGAGGCCGGGCACATTGGTCTTGCCGTATCCATCGATGACAATGCAGCCGCGATCGGTCATCACACCAAGTGCCTCAAGGCCGATGTTCTCGATGTTGCCCTGCACGCCGACAGCCGAAATCATCCGGTCAGCAGTGATCTTCTCGACCTTGCCGTCCTTGAGTTCAACATGGGCGGTGATCGAGTCGGCGCCCTTGTCGACCTTGGTCACCTTGGCTTCGAGCAGGATCTTCATGCCCTGCTTGTCGAACTGCTTCTTGGCAAACGCCGAGATTTCGGCGTCCTCGACCGGCATCACGGTTTTCATGACTTCGACCACTGTCACATCGACACCCATGGTGCGATAGAACGAGGCGAACTCGATGCCGATGGCGCCGGAGCCCATGACCAGCAGCGACTTCGGCATCTTCTCGGGCTTCATCGCCTCGAAATAGGTCCAGATCAGCTTGCCATCGGGCTCGATGCCCGGCAGTGCGCGCGGCCGTGCGCCGGTGGCGATGATGATGTGCTTGGCGGTGTAAGTGCCCTCGCCAAGCGTGTTCTTGGGGACAGGGCCCTGCGGCTCGACAATCTTCTTGGTGGTCTTGGAGACGATGATTTCACCGGGCTTGGTGAGCTTGGCTTCCCCCCAGATCACATCGACCTTGTTCTTCTTCATCAGGAAGCCGACGCCGCCGTTCATCCGCTCGGCGATGCCGCGCGAGCGCTTGACGATGGCCTCGATATCCGGCGTCACAGTGCCTTCGAGCTTGAGGCCGTAATTCTTGGCATGTTCGGAAAGATGCAGCACTTCCGCCGAGCGCAGCAGCGCCTTGGTCGGGATGCAACCCCAGTTGGAGCAGATGCCGGCCAGATGCTCACGTTCGACCACGGCGGTCTTCAGACCGAGCTGGGCGGCGCGGATGGCCGCGATATAGCCGCCAGGGCCGGAACCGATGATGATCACGTCGTAATTGTTTGACACGCCTCGTCTCCTCTAAGTCAGGGCGGACGGATCAGCATCCGCCCTGCCATCTTTACGGGGCTATGTCAGGCCGTTTCAGCCCGCCAGCATCCCGTAGATTTCGTCCTTGAGCTTCAGACGCTCCTTGCGCATTTCTTCCATGTGCAAGTCATCCGTCGGCTCGACATCGGTCTCGGCACGGTGAATGGCCCGGTTGACCTCGTGATATGCATCAAAGAGTTTGGCGAAATGGGCATCGCTCTGTTTCAACTCATGCATTTTCGCGACGTGCTCGGGAAATTCCTCTGCCAGTTCGTGGGGCGTGTTCGACATCAGCCGTCTCCTCGTTGGTTTGGTGATGTCTGCACTGTATCCGCCCTAAGCCATTGCTCTCCTTGACCTTGGTCAATTGCTCCAAATTCAGTGCCCCAGCAGCAACCGTGCTACCGGCGACAGTCCGCGCCCTATGGCGCGGGTGTTCTTGGCGTCCAGATGCACTCCGTCGACGGAGGAGCACTGGGCCACCGATCCCGCATCGAAGAACCCTGCCCCCATTTCATCGGCCAGGTCGGCGTAGAACGAGGCCAGCATTGCCGACTGCTCGACACCGCCCTCGAACATCGCGGCAAAATCCGGGTCGGCGGTTTCAACCAATGGCGGCGGTGCGACCACCAGTGTCTGCGGCGGGTCCTGCTCGACCGGCCACGCGTGCAGGCGGACCAGTTGCAGCAGGCGCCTCAGCCCCTTGGACGCGGCATGAGCGGTCCCGGCGACAGCGGGTTTCATGTCGTTGGATCCCAGCATGATGATCACCAGATCAAGCGGTGCATGGGCATGCAGTGCGGTCGGCATCGTGCGCGTGGCGTTGCGGTCGCAATCACCGGTGAAATCGTCAAACGCGGTTGTGCGGCCGTTGAGCCCGTCAGCCACCATGTGCACGCCTTCGCCAAGGCCTGCCGCCAGCGCTGTGGGCCAGCGATCCTCGAGCGCATGCCGGGCGCGATTTTCCGGATCATAGCCCCAGGTAAGCGAGTCGCCGTAGCACAGAACGGTTTTCATCATTCCACCTCTCGACGGGAGACGGGCGTCCCCGCACTTGTGCTAGCTGCCTAGCTTGCGAAGCCCAAGCGCCACGAAAAGGAACAGGATGCCATTGGACACCAGCTCGATACCGAGCAGCAACCCGAGAATCGTGGTCGAGGACTGGGGGAAATCGGCGAGGATGAGAACGCCCAGCAGCACCGAGACCAGCCCCGAGCCCAACACCCAGCCCCAACCGCCGAGAGGGCGCAGGGACAAGGCAAACATGGCCTTGGTAATGCCGGTGACAAGGAACAGGATCGCAATCAGCAGGGTCAGCGATATGCTGCCCGCCAGCGGGTTTGCCACGAGCACGACGCCAACCAGCAGGGTCAGCACGCCGATCCCGAGCGACCAGATGAAACCGGACCAGCCGCGGTCGCGGAATGCAGACACCACCTGAATTGCGCCCTGGATCAGGAAGACCCACCCGGCAAGCGTGACCGCGAAGATGGTCGCACCGAACGGATTGGCCAGCGCCAGCACCCCGCCGACGATGCAGAGCACGGCAAGCGCCGCCATCCATTTCCAGATCCTGCCGAAACTCTCGTTTACATCAATGTCAGCCATATCACGCACCCTTCAGTGTCGATTGTCATGCGTCTCAGACCAGCATTCCCATCGGGTTTTCGATGTAGCCCTTGAAGGCCGCCAGCAGTTCAGCGCCGAGCGCACCATCGACGGCGCGGTGGTCGGTCGACAGTGTCACGCTCATCACGGTGGCGATTGCAAGGGCGCCATCCTTGACCACGGGACGCTGCTCTCCGGCACCGACTGCCAGAATGGTCGCATGCGGCGGGTTGATGACGGCGGCAAAATCCTTGACGCCCATCATGCCCATGTTGGAGACCGAGGTGGTGCCACCCTGATATTCCTCGGGCTTGAGCTTGCGGTCCTTGGCGCGCTTGCCAAGATCCTTCATCTCGTTGGAAATGGCAGACAGGCTCTTGAGTTCGGCCGAGCGGATGATCGGGGTGATCAGGCCACCGGGGATCGAGACGGCGACGCCGACATCGGAATGCTTGTGCATCACCATGTTCTCGTCGGTCCAGGAGACATTGGCATCGGGCACGTCACGCAGTGCAAGTGCCAAGGCCTTGATCACCATGTCGTTGACCGAGAGCTTGTAGGCCGGCTTGTCATCCTTGAGCGGGGCCGCCTTGTTGAGTTGCGCCCTGAGCGCCAGAAGCGCATCAAGTTCGCAATCGACGGTGACGTAGAAATGCGGGATCGTCTGCTTGGATTCCTGCAGGCGCCGCGCAATGGTCTTGCGCATGCCGTCGTGCTTGACCAGCTCATAGGAGCCTTCGGCGAAGTTCTTGAGTATGGCGTCGTCCGACATGCCCTTGGCGGCGGCGGCCGGTGCAGCGGACGCCGCAGCGGCGGCAGGCGCCTTGCCGGTGCCCGAGGCAATGGCGGATTCGACATCCTTCTTGACCACGCGGCCATGCGGGCCGGAGCCCGAAATCGCCGAGATATCAAGTCCGGCATCCCTGGCGATGCGACGGGCCAGCGGCGAGGAGAATGTGCGTTCGCCGGAGGCTGCCGGCGCGGCAGGTGCAGCCGTCGTTGCTGGCGCGGGAGCGGCCGCAGGAGCGGCTTCGGCTTTCGGGGCCTGAGCCGGTGCTGCGGCAGGAGCCGGCGCAGGGGCAGCGTCGCCGCCGCCCTTGGCTGCCTCTTCCACACTCTCGCCGTCGGCGGCGAGAATGGCAATCAGCGCATTGACCTTGACGCCTTCGGTGCCGGACGGAACAACGATCTTGGCAACCGTGCCTTCATCGACGGCTTCGACTTCCATCGTCGCCTTGTCGGTCTCGATCTCGGCGATCACATCGCCGGGGCCGACCTTGTCGCCTTCCTTGACCAGCCACTTGGCGAGGTTTCCCTCTTCCATGGTTGGCGAAAGAGCAGGCATTGTGATGTTGATAGGCATCTTCCAGTCCTCCCCTTAAGCCGTGTAGGTGACGGCTTTGACCGCATCGACAATCTCGGCGACGTTGGGCAGCGCGAGTTTCTCGAGATTGGCTGCGTAGGGCATGGGAACATCCTTGCCCGCGATGGTGATGATCGGCGCGTCGAGATAGTCAAACGCCTGCTGCTGCACGCGCGTGGCGATCTCGGTTCCGACGGAGGACTGCGGATAGCCTTCCTCGACGGTGACCAGGCGGCCGGTCTTCTTGACACTTTCGATCACGGTCGGAAGATCCATCGGACGGATGGTGCGCAGATCGATCAGTTCGACATCGATGCCGAGACCGGACAGCTCTTCGACTGCCTTGACCGCGTAATTCATGCCGATGCCGAAAGAGACGATGGTGACGTCCTTGCCCCGCTTGTGGATGCGGGCCTTGCCGATCGGCAGGACGAAATCATCGAGCTTGGGCACGTCGAAGGTGTGACCGTAGAGGATCTCGTTTTCGAGGAAGATCACCGGGTTCGGATCGCGGATCGCGGCCTTGAGCAGGCCCTTGGCGTCGGCTGCCGTATAAGGCATTACCACCTTGAGGCCGGGAATGTGGCTGTACCAGGCGGCGTAGCACTGAGAGTGCTGGGCACCGACACGGGCAGCCGCACCATTGGCGCCACGGAAGACAATCGGCGCGCCCATCTGGCCGCCGGACATATAGAGCGTCTTGGCGGCGGAGTTGATGATCTGGTCGATCGCCTGCATGGCGAAGTTGAAGGTCATGAACTCGACGATCGGCCTCAGGCCGGCCATCGAAGCGCCGACACCGATGCCGGTGAAGCCGTGTTCGGTGATCGGGGTGTCGACCACGCGCCTGGCGCCGAATTCCTGCAGCAGCCCCTGGGAGATCTTGTAGGCGCCCTGGTACTCGGCCACTTCCTCGCCCATGAGGAAGACATCTTCATTGGCGCGCATTTCCTCGGCCATGGCGTCGCGAAGCGCCTCGCGCACCGTGGTCGGCACCATTTCCGTGCCCTCGGGGATTGCCGGATCGGCTACAGCCGTGTTGGCGACAGGGGCAGCAGGAACAGGTGCGGCCTTGGCAGGTTCGGATGCGGCAGGCGCCTCGGCAGCGGGTGCCGGGGCCGATTTCGCCGAATCGATGTCGGAAGCGCTTTCGCCCTCCTCCAGCAGCACGGCGATAACCGCATTGACCTTGACGTTCTCGGTGCCGGCGGGGACCACGATCTTGCCGATCTTGCCCTCGTCGACGGCTTCGACTTCCATCGTCGCCTTGTCGGTTTCAATTTCGGCGATCACATCGCCGGCGGCGACAGAGTCACCTTCGTTCTTGAGCCATTTCGACAGCGTGCCCTCTTCCATGGTCGGGGACAGCGCAGGCATCAGGATATCAATCGGCATGGTGTTCCCTCCCCTTACAGCAGAATGTCGGTGTAGAGCTCGGACGGATCCGGCTCCGGGTTGTTCTGGGCGAAGTCTGCCGAATCCGCCACGATGTCCCGCACCTTCTTGTCGATGGCCTTGAGATCGTCCTCGGTGGCATGCTTGAGCTCGAGCATGCGCGCCTTGACCTGTTCGATCGGGTCGTGCTCGGAGCGCATCTTCTGCACCTCGTCCTTGGACCGGTACTTGGCCGGGTCGGACATCGAGTGGCCGCGGTAGCGGTAGGTCAGCATCTCGAGGATGATCGGACCCTTGCCGGAGCGGCAATGGGCGACAGCCTCGACGGCTGCGGCATGCACCGCACGCACATCCATGCCGTCGACCTGGTGACCGGGGATGCCGAAGGAATTGCCGCGGAGCGAGAAATTCGACTGTGCCGAGGAGCGCGCCGTCGAGGTGCCCATGGCGTAGCGGTTGTTCTCGACGATATAGATGATCGGCAGCTTCCACAGCGCGGCCATGTTGAAGCTCTCGTAGACCTGGCCCTGGTTGGCAGCGCCATCGCCGAAATAGGCGACCGAGACATTGTCGTTGCCACGGTACTTGTTGGCAAAGGCAAGGCCGGTGCCGAGCGACACCTGGGCACCGACGATGCCGTGGCCGCCGTAGAAATTCTTTTCCTTGGAGAACATGTGCATGGAGCCGCCCTTGCCATGCGAATAGCCGTCCTTGCGGCCGGTCAGCTCGGCCATGACGCCGCGGGCTTCCATGCCACAAGCCAGCATGTGGCCGTGATCGCGGTAGCCGGTGATGACCTGGTCACCATCCTTGAGCGCCATCTGCATGCCGACAACAACGGCTTCCTGACCGATATAGAGGTGACAGAAGCCGCCGATGAAACCCATGCCGTAAAGCTGGCCGGCTTTTTCCTCAAAGCGGCGAATGAGAAGCATCTCGCGATAGGCTTCAAGTTCGGTTGCCTTGTCGAAATCTGTAAATCCGCCGTTCAGCCCGCTCTTTTCAGCCGGCTTCTTGCGGGATGCGGCAGTGGCGCTTTTACGTGTAGCCATCTCGTCCTCCCAATGGTCTCGTGGGTTGACCATAGGGAAATTGAAGCCTGTCAGCAAGCGCATAAACGCATAGCTGATATTCCATCTACATGACTGATTTTATTGTATATAATTAGAATTAACTGAAATCCGGTTAATTCATCGAATCAGTTGAAGTACACAACCTCATCCTCGCGGGCGACGTTCAGCAAAGCCCGCGCCCGTTCATCCAGCATGTCAGCCTCGACCGCGCCATCGCTCAGCAGCATGACCTTGCGTTCAAGATGTTGCCTGCGTTCGCTCAGGGTTGCAAGGCGTTCCGACAATTCAATACGCCTCGCCTCGAGCGCCTCGGCCGATTCCAGACCGTAGGCTCCCGACCATGAATGAAACCCGAAATAGGTGAAACAGGCAGCCGACAATACCGGAACAACCCAACGGCTCCAGAAACGCTGCTTTTTAAACTGTGTCCGCATTCGAAAAACGCCTTACCCCTGCGAGGGGCAAAGGATGGCAGGTCATACTTAAGATAGCGTTAGCCGGTTGCGCTAATTGCTGCATCGCAAAACAAAGGGCCCGCATTTTCATGCGAGCCCCCTGCCTGTTCAGATTGCCCGTGAACATCTGCGGGCATGGACAGCTCTGTTATCCGCGCAGCACCGAAGCACCGGCATAGGCCGCTTCCACGCCGAGCTCTTCCTCGATACGGATCAGCTGGTTGTACTTGGCCAGCCGGTCCGAACGCGACAGCGATCCGGTCTTGATCTGTCCGCAGTTGGTGGCAACCGCCAGATCGGCGATGGTCGAATCCTCGGTCTCGCCGGAACGGTGGCTCATCACCGCGGTGTAGCGCGCCTTGTGCGCGGTCTCGACGGCGTCGAGCGTTTCCGACAGGGTGCCGATCTGGTTGACCTTGACCAGGATCGAGTTGGCGACACCCATCTTGATGCCGTCGCGCAGCCGGGCCGAGTTGGTGACGAACAGATCGTCGCCGACCAGCTGGCACTTGTCGCCGATCTTGTCGGTCAGCGCCTTCCAGCCGTCCCAGTCATCCTCACCCATGCCGTCCTCGATCGAGATGATCGGATACTTCGCCTGCAGTTCGGCGAGATAATCGGCCATGGCTTCGGGCTCAAGCGCACGGCCCTCGCCTTCGAGCTCGTACTTGCCGTTCTTGAAGAATTCGGTCGCGGCGCAGTCGAGCGCCAGATGAATGTCCTCTCCCGGACGGTAACCGGCCTTTTCGATCGACTGCATGATGAAGTCGAGTGCAGCGGGCGCACTTTTGAGATTTGGCGCGAAACCGCCTTCATCGCCGACATTGGTGTTGTGACCGCCGTTGGCGAGTTCCTTCTTCAGTGTGTGGAAGACTTCCGAGCCCATGCGCACGGCGTCGCGGAGGGTCTCGGCGCCGACCGGCATGATCATGAATTCCTGGAAATCGATCGGATTGTCGGCATGGGCGCCGCCATTGATGATGTTCATCATCGGAACCGGCAGCAGACGCGCATTGGCGCCGCCGACATAGCGGTAGAGCGGCAGGCCACTGGATTGCGCGGCGGCGCGGGCGGCGGCCAACGAGACGCCGAGAATGGCATTGGCGCCGAGCTTGCTCTTGTTGGCGGTGCCATCGAGCGAAATCATCGCCATGTCGAGCGCAATCTGTCCCTCGGCATCCATGCCGCAGATGTTGTCGCGGAGCGCGCCGTTGACCGCAGCCACGGCCTTTTCAACGCCCTTGCCCAGATAACGGCTGCCGCCGTCACGCAATTCAACAGCCTCATGCGCGCCGGTTGACGCGCCTGACGGCACCATCGCGCGCCCCATTGACCCGTCTTCGAGATGCACGTCGACTTCCACCGTGGGGTTTCCGCGGCTATCGAGGACTTCCCGTCCGACAATATCTATAATGGCGGTCATGGTCTGGTTCCTTCTTGAGGTAGGGCTAAGGTTTGGCATGTCGCCGGGCGGCGTTGCGCCGTCTTACCGCACTGCGCCGAAAAATCAATTGCGGCGCCGCCGGACAGCCAGGGAAACGTGCGGCACGACCGCATTCCCGCGCAGGCTCGCCGCCAGCCCGGACGGGCTGCCACCGCCTTCACTCCAACCAACCGCACCTGCATTCCAAAGAAACCTGCAGCCCTAAAAATTGTTTTCAAATTTCGAACCACTTTCAATGCCAGCGTTAATTTTTAGCCACACCTAATGCAACCTGCCCCGGAAATGGCGCCCAAGATTTTTGGCATTCCATTCCGCAAAGCGCAGACGAATTTTATAATTCACAGAGAAACGCGCCATTTGCGTGGAATATTTTTTCCCGCCACTGCAAATTTCATATTCAAGAACTCGCCACTCTCGTTAACGCCTAATTTACATTTAAGTAATGCGTTTTGGCTATCTGTTGGGGCGACCGAACGGAAAGTTGCCGCGCGTCAAGCGGCTCTCTGCATGATGCAAAACCGTTTTGAAACATGATCTCACCCTTAAGACGGTATGTAGCGGAGCAGTTGCATGAAATTGAATATCGGACGCAGCCTGGTCATCTTCGGAGTGGTGGTTTCACTCGGGCTTATCGGCTCGATGGCCCTCAAGAAGTACATCTTTGAAGAGCTGAAGGTAAACGGTATCGTTTACCACGACATCGCCCTGGGCAAGGACCTGGTGGCGGACATTGTGCCAAATGCCCTTTATGCAATTGAGCCTTACATGCTGGCAAACGAGATGGTGGTCTATCCCACCATTGTCGACAAGAACAAGGCCAAGATCGAAACCCTGCATCAGGAATACGAGGCGCGAAAGGCGCATTGGCAGAAGTCCGACCTCGCCCCGGCCCTGCTGAGCAAGCTTCAGCAGGATGTGCTGGTCAAGGGCGATGCTTTCTGGGCGATCATGGACAAGCAGTTTCTGCCTGCCGTGACCTCCGGGGATGCGACCGCCGGCGAGATTGCGCTGGGGGAACTCTACAAGGCGTTCCACGACAAGGAAGTGTCTGTGCACGAGCTTGCCGTTTCGGCTCTTGAGTACCGGGACGGTGCGGAAACACTCGCCGCAGAAGAGGACGCATTGTTCTCGAAGATTTCGCTGGGCGCCAGCATCCTGTCCATTGTGCTGTTTATCGGCGGGCTGTTTGTGTTCCGCCAGAGGGCAGTCGTGCCGCTCACCGCGATGAAAGACTATATGGGCATGCTGGCCGCGGGCGACTACTCCAACGATGTTCCCTACGCCCAGCGGGACGATGAAATCGGCGAGATGGCGCAATCGGTTGCCTATTTCCGCCAGGGCGAAATGGACCGCAAGGATGCCCGCGCGAAGTCCGCGGCCGAGCAGGCCGAGATCAAGCGTCTCGAGCAGGAGGCCGCGGAGCGGCAGGCCGCAGAAGACGCGGAGCGGGTCCGGGTCATCGAAGCGTTGACCACCGGGCTCGAGAACCTGTCGTCGGGCAACCTCGGCTACCGGATCAACGCAACCTTTGCACCGGCCTACGAAAAGCTGCGCACGGAGTTCAACGCTGCGGTCGGCTCCCTGAGCGAGACCATGACCGAGATCTCGACAACCACCGAAGCCGTCCGCCTCGCCTCGTCGGAAATCGGCTCGGCTTCGGACGACCTGTCAAAGCGCACCGAACAGCAGGCTGCCTCGCTCGAGGAAACGGCTGCTGCCCTCGACGAGATCACCTCGACGGTCAAGAGTTCGTCGCAGCGCGCCGAGGAAGCCAGCACCATGGTCGGCACCGCGAAAACCGGCGCGGAGAAATCCGGCACCGTGGTCAAGAACGCCATCTCGGCCATGGAACGGATCGAGGAATCCTCCAGGCAGATCAGCCAAATCATCTCGGTGATCGACGACATCGCCTTCCAGACCAACCTGCTGGCGCTCAATGCCGGCGTAGAAGCGGCTCGTGCCGGCGAGGCCGGCAAGGGGTTCGCGGTCGTCGCCCAGGAAGTACGTGAACTGGCCGGACGGTCGGCCAATGCCGCCAAGGAGATCAAGACCCTGATCGAAACCTCGTCAACCCAGGTCGGCACCGGCGTGACGCTGGTCAACCAGACCGGCACGGCGCTCGGCGAAATCGAAGGCCAGGTCGGCAAGATCAATGACCTGATCCAGTCGATCGTCACCGGCGCGCGTGAGCAGTCGACCGCCCTTGCCGAGATCAACTCGGCGATCAACCAGATGGATCAGGTTACCCAGCAGAATGCCGCGATGGTGGAAGAAACCAATGCGGCGACGCAGGGCTTGTCGGGTGAAGCCGTCAAGCTCGAAGGCCTGGTCGGTCGTTTCACCACCGGCGGCGGCGCAAGCCATTCCGCACCGGTGGCTGCCAACACCAGGTCCCAGCCAGCCCCCTCCCCGGCACGGGCATTGGGCGCCAAGATCGCCTCTGCCTTCGGCCGTGGCGGTGCGGCAACCGCCCAGAAGGAAGAGAGCTGGAGCGAGTTCTGATCCAGGCCGCCAGCCAAATCCAGACTTCGACCTCAATCGAAACCGCCGGACCTCGTGTCCGGCGTTTTTTTACCTTTCATGCCTGAGCCAGTTGCAGGGCAAGACCGGACGCGTCCCGCCTGCCTCCCGGTGACTTCCGGGTCTGACAGGCATCGCCCGGAACAAGAAAAACGCTCCCGCACCACCCCGACCACACGGGCTTGGTTAACAGCTATGTATTTTTTTATGCGCAATTAAGAATCTTCTAACCTTTCAAATTCTATTTATTGTACGAGAGATGAGCGCAGCACGTGATGCGCAAGCAGTCGGCATGAAGCCAAGCCCTTCCACCAAATCAGTTCCAACTCCGATCAGAGCAACAAAATCCGTGTGATTTTGCCGTTCCTTATTGTCTTGCGTCCACTTCTGAGGGAATACAATGAACATCAGCATTTCGCGTAGCTTGGTATTACTTGCCGTTACCGTCACTCTTGGCCTCGTCTTCGTATTCGGACTACAGAAATACATCTACGAGAAGCAAAAGGTCACGGGCCCGACCTACACCGTCATCGTCGACAGCAAAGATCTTCTCGCCGACATCCTGCCGCCGCCGCTCTACGTGGTGGAATCCTACATGCTGGCCAACGAGGCAGTGGTGCACCCGACAATCGCGGAGATCAACGCTGCGCGGATTGCCGAGCTGGAGGCAGAATACAATGCGCGCAAGCAATACTGGCTCAAATCAAGCTACGAGAAACCGCTGGTCGAGCAACTCGGTTCGGGCATTCTCGCCGCGGGCGAAAAATACTGGACGGTCATGAATGACAAGTACCTTCCTGCCATTCGCGCCGCCGACAGCGTTGCCGCTACCATCGCACTGGGAGAGCTGCGGTCGGCGTTCACCTCCAGCGACGCCGCAGTCAAAGCCCTGGTCAACGACGTTTCCAGCTTCGATGAGCAGGTTCGTACCGACGCGGAGGCGGAGGATTCATTCTTCTCCACCATCACTCTTGTTGCGAGTACCGTCTCGATCGGCATTTTCCTCGCCGGCCTGTTCGTTTTTCGCCAGCGCGCCATCGTGCCTCTGACGGCTATGAAGGACTATATGCAGGTGCTTTCGGACGGCGACTTCGCACGTGACGTCCCTTATGCAGAGCGGTCCGATGAAATCGGCGAGATGGCAAAATCCGTTGCCTATTTCCGCGACGCGGCCATGGAGCGTGACAATGCCCGTGCGCAAAGCGAAACGGCTCGCAGGGAAAAAGCGGAACAGGACGCAGAGATTGCCGAACGCAAGGCGGCCGAAGATGCCGAACGTGTCCGTGTCATCGATGCCTTGACCAAGGGGCTGGAAAACCTTTCGTCCGGCAATCTGACCTACCGCATCACCGAACCTTTCGCTGCTGACTATGTGAAGCTGCGAAGCGAGTTCAACGCCTCGATCGAGCAATTGAATGCGACGCTCGGAGATATCGCGCTTACTACCGAGGCAGTCCGCCTCGCCTCGTCGGAAATCGGTTCGGCGTCGGACGATCTGTCCAAGCGCACCGAACAGCAGGCTGCCTCGCTCGAGGAAACGGCTGCCGCCCTCGACGAGATCACCTCGACGGTCAAGAGTTCGTCGCAGCGCGCCGAGGAAGCCAGCACCATGGTCGGCACCGCCAAGGAGGGTGCTGAAAAATCCGGCACGGTGGTCAAGAACGCCATCTCGGCCATGGAACGGATCGAGGAATCCTCCAAGCAGATCAGCCAGATCATCTCGGTGATCGACGACATCGCCTTCCAGACCAACCTGCTGGCACTCAATGCCGGCGTCG